>CAWFXP010000009.1:0-897047 GCA_963819905.1 uncultured Thermoleophilia bacterium | reverse complement strand
TGGGGTTGCTCGGCGCCTGACGGATCACCCGCCCGCGCCGCGAGCGCACGCGCTGGTACCCGCCGGACGCCTCCCGTAAGATCGCCCCTCGACATGCGGACGCCGCTCTCGCTCGCTGAGACACTCCGGGACCGCGGGTCGCTCCGATGACGGCTGCGACGCACGACGAACTCCCGCTTGCCGTCCGGCGCCGGCGGGAGCTTCGACTCGGCCCGGTCGCACTCACCCTGCCCGCGTTCCTCGCCCTCGTCGTCTTCTTCGTCGCGCCGCTCGTGACGTTCTTCGTCTACAGCTTCCTCACGACCGGGCTGTTCAGCGTGTCCGGTCCGTTGACGCTCGACGCGTACGAGAAAGCCATATCGTCGAACGTCAACGGCCAGCTCGCGATCAACTCGTTCATCGTCGGGATCTGCGCAGCGGCGGTCACGGTTGCGGTCGGCCTGCCGATCGCGTACTGGCTGCGCTACAGCGCGGGCCGCTGGCAGGTGCCCGTCTTCTTCCTGATCACCGCGACCCTCTTCGCGAGCTACCTCGTGCGGATCTACGCCTGGCGCACGATCCTCGGCGAGAACGGCCTCCTGAACTCGGGCCTCGAGCGCATCGGGGTCATCGACCAGCCGCTCGGCTTCCTGCTCTACAGCCGCTTCGCCGTCACGGTCGCGCTGGTGCACATCTTCCTGCCCTACGTGGTGCTCGTCCTCTTCGCCGGTTTCCGCCCGATCTCGCCCGGCTACCTGGAGGCCGCGCAGGACCTCGGCGCGGGCGCGATCACGCGCTGGCGGAAGGTGATCCTCCCGCTGATCGCCGCGCCGCTCGCCACGTCCTTCCTCTTCGTCTTCATCCTCTCGGCCGCGGACTACGTGACACCGCAGTTCCTCGGCGGCACCGACGGGTCGATGCTCGGAGTCCGCATCCAGCAGGCGCTGATCGGAACCGGCGACTGGCCGCTCGGAGCGGCGCTCGCCTTCCTGATGCTGGCCGCGTTCATGACCTGCTACCTGCTGATGGCGGCCGGGCTTCGGGTCGCGAAGCTCGACCGGATCAGGTTCGTCCAGTGACCGACACTCGCTACCGGAGCCCGGTCAGCGCGGTCGTCACGATTCTCGCGCTCGTCTTCCTGTTCGTGCCGCTGATCCTGATGGTCCTGTTCTCGTTCCACAAGACGGGCGGGCTGTCGTTCCCGTTCACGGGCTTCTCGCTTCGCTGGTACCGCGAGGTGTTCGCGTCCGAGAGCTTCCGCTCGGCGCTCCAGAACTCCGCGATCGTCGCCTCGTGCGTCGCAGCCGTCACGCTCGTGCTGGGAACGGCAGCCGCCTACGGCCTGACGAAGATGCCCGGGAAGTTGCGCGTCCCGATGGCGTTCCTCTTCTTTCTCCCGATCACTCTGCCCGGGCTCTTCCTCGGGATCTCGATGCTCGTCTACTTCGTGCGCATCGACCTGACGCTCTCGCTGATCACGGTGGTCATCGCGCACTTCGTGTACGTCATCCCGTACTACCTGCTGATCGCCGGGGCGGCTCTCGATCGGCTCGACCCTGCGCTGGAGGAGTCCGCGGCGGATCTGGGCGCGTCTCCCTGGGTCGTCTTCCGCCGTGTCACCCTGCCCCAGGTGTGGCCTATCCTCGTGGGGGCGACGGTGCTCGCCTTCGCCCTCTCGTTCGACGAGTTCATCATCACGTTCTTCGTCATCGGCTCGAACTCGACCCTCCCGATGTACATCTTCTCGACGCTGCGCCGGACCGTCGATCCGTCGATCAACACGATCTCCACCCTGCTCCTTGCCGTGACGCTCCTTCTCTGGGTGATCGCGTTCTTCTTCACCACGCGGGCCGCCCGCACGCGCCGGCGGGCGCTCGACGAGCTGCTGGTCGAGACACGATGAGCACGAACGGCGACACGCGGCTCCTGATCGAGGACGTGACGCATCTCTACGGAAAGGTGGCGGCTCTGTCCGACGTGTCGCTCGCGATCGAGGACGGGGAGCTCGTCACCCTGCTCGGCCCGTCGGGCTGCGGCAAGACCACCCTGCTGCGGATCATCGCCGGCTTCATCAAGCCCTCGTCGGGGCGGATTCTGCTCCAGGGCAGGGACGTGACCCGTCTGCCGCCGCACAAGCGGCCGGTCAACATGGTCTTCCAGCGGGCCACGCTCTTCCCCCACCTCGACGTCTACGGGAACGTCGCCTTCGGGCTCCAGATCGCGGGGCTCGCGAAGGACGAGGTCGCGTCCAGGGTCTCCGAGGCGCTGTCGCTCGTGCGCCTCGAGGGCTACGAGCACCGCCGCGCGCACGAGCTGTCGGGCGGCCAGATGCAGCGGGTCGCGCTGGCGAGAGCACTCGTCAACCGGCCGCGGGTGCTCCTGCTCGACGAGCCGCTGTCGGCGCTCGACCTGAAGATCCGCCTCGAGATGGAAGCCGAGCTTCGCCGCGTGCACCGCGAGACGGGCGCGACGTTCGTCTACGTCACACACGATCAGCGCGAAGCGCTCGCGCTCTCCGACCGGATCGTCGTCTTCGACGACGGGCGCGTCGAGCAGGTCGGCCCGCCCGGCGAGATCTACCGCTCGCCCGCCTCCCGCTTCGCGGCGCAGTTCGTTGGCGACGCGAACGTGATCCCGGTCGACGTGATCGCAGCCTCGGAGGGGATGGCGACCGTGCGGCTGCCCGGCAGAGAGCTGGCCGTGCCCTGCGCCGAGCCCACCGCTCCCGGGCCCGCCTGGCTCGTCGTCCGGCCGGAGGTCGTCCGGCTCACGCCCGCCGGCGGCGAGGGCGTCCCGGGGAGGATCCGCGACGCGGCCTATCGCGGCGCGGGGTTCTCCTACCGCATCGAGGTACCGGGGCTCGACGACCTCGTCAAGGCGGAGACCGCCGCCGAGGGGAGCGTTCCGTACGAGCTCGGAACCGAGGTCACGCTGAGCTGGGACGCTTCGTCGTGCGGGCTGCTCGCCCGCGACGCCTGAACAGCCACCGAACCGAGAGGAGCCCATGCTCGTCTACATCGAGTACATCAGCCGCCGGCAGGGCGTCAGCCTCGAGGAGTTCCACTACGCCGCCGGGCTGCAGAGCATGTGGACGGAGGACCACGGCGAGGACCTCCTCCTCCTGAACATCGGCCGCACCTTCCGCATCGGGCCCGAGCCCTGGTACCTGGCCGCGTGGTACACGCCGGAGGGCGGGCTGGAGCGTCTCGGCGACTGGGAGAGCACCTTCGAGGCGCACGAGGCGGATGCCCTCGAGATCCCGTTCAAGCTCGGCTCGCAGATCGACAAGGCAGGGGCCTACGAGCCGCTTCTCGAGCCGGTGCCGTGTCGGAACGGCCTCTACTACGCCGAGTACTTCGACCTCTCCCGGGGAGCCGGCCGCGACGAGGTGCGCGAGCATTTCGACCGGCGGCGTGAGCGACACGAGGGAATCGAGCTGAACCTCGTCTGCGACCGCATCGGCCACCTGGGCCCGGATCCGCGCGGGCTGGCGATCTGGGACGTCGGTAGCTGGGATCGCCTGGACGGGATCGTGCGCGACCTCGACGCGGTCGAGGAGCCGGTCCGGCTCGTCACGGCCGCGCTCTACCGCGACCTCGGCCGCGAGACGCTCTGATGGCTCGCCTCCAGGGCAAGGTCGCTCTCATCACGGGTGCCGGCGAGGGGATGGGCCGCGCGGCTGCGCTCCTGTTCGCGCGGGAAGGGGCGCGGGTCGGCGTCCTCGATCTCGACGAGCGCCGGGCGGAAGAGACGGCCGAGCTCGTCGCCGCGGAGGGCGGCACGGCGATTCCGGTTGCTGCCGACGTGTCGGCCGAGGAGGACGTTCGGGCCGCGGTCGCGACGACCGCTCGTGAGCTCGGCGGGCTGCACGTCCTCTACAACAACGCGGGCGTCTGGATTCCCGGCGACGGGGCCGTGACCGAGCTCGATCTCGGCGCCTGGGAGCGCACCCTCGCCGTCAACCTGACCGGCGTGATGCTCATGTGCCGCCACGGCATCCCGGTCATCGTCGACGCCGGCGGTGGGAGTGTCATCAACACGTCCTCGCCGGTCGCGGTGCGGCCGGAGCCCGTCTACGACGCCTACGTCGCCTCGAAGGGCGGCGTGATCTCGCTCACGCGCTCGATCGCCCAGTTCTACGCTCCGCAGGGAGTCCGTGCGAACGTTCTCATGCCGGGAGCGATCGAGACAGCCATGACGAGGGAGGCCTTCACCGACGCCGCGTACCGGACGGCCTCCGAGCGGATGACCGTCCTCGGACGCATCGGCCGCCCCGAGGAGGTGGCGACGGCGGCTCTCTACTTGGCCTCTGACGACTCGTCGTTCGTGACCGGGGCGATCCACTGGGTCGACGGGGGCTGGATGATCGGGCCTCAGCAGGAGGCGTTTCCTGTCGTCTAGCCGGACGCCCGAGGCCCTCGCGCATGCGTGGCGGGACGCGCTCGTCCGGCGCGATCCGATTCGGTTCGGGAGCCTGTTCGCCGAGAATGCCCTGTTCGTGGACGTCGAGCACCGCACGAGTGATCTCGGCGCCACCCGGCCCCTCGTCGGCCGGAGGGAGATCGAGGCAATGTGCCGCTCGTGGCTTGCCGAGACGCCCGCGTTCGAGTACGACGTGCTCGACGTCGTCGGAGGGGCCACGACGGGGGCCGTCCGTTGGCGGTACCGGGTCGGCGATCTCGAGCTCGAGGGCGTCTCCTGGCTGACCTGCGACGCCGGCGAGATAGTCGATGCGCGCGTGTTCTTCGACAGCCTCGGGCTCTACCGCGGCCTCGGCCGTGTCTGACGCCACGCCGGTCCGGGTCGGTTTCGTCGGGGCGGGAAGCGTCCTCTGGGCCTACCTGCAGGTCCTCGACCGGCTCGTGCCGCGCGGGCTGGCTGTCGAGGGGCCCATCTGCGCCCGCCGCGAGGAGGTCTGGCCGGACGTCCTTCGGCGACGCCCCGGCGCACGGCTCGTCGGTGACGTGGCCGACGTCGTCCGGTCGGACGTGGACATCGTCGTCGTCGTCACGCCTCCGTCGAGTCACGCTGAGATCGCGCGGCTCGCTCTCGAGCACGACAAGCACGTGGTCGTCGAGAAGCCGCTCGCCGAGAGCCGAAGCGACGCCGAGGAGCTCGCCGAGCTGGCCTCGGATCGCGGCTTGCTTCTGTTGCCTGCGCCCTTCGTGCAGCTCGCGCCGACGTTTCGCGCGCTCTGGACGAAGGTACGCCGCGGCGCCGTCGGGCGCGTGCACTCCGCCCGCGGCCTGTACGGCAACGCCGGCTCACCGTGGGCAGCGTGGTACCACAGCGGAGGCCCGGGGCCTCTCGCCGAGGCGGGCATCTACAACCTGAAGAGCCTGACGGCGCTACTCGGCCCGGCGGTCGAGGTGCTCGCGGCGGAGGCCGTCGCCGTGCAGCGGCGAGGAGCGGGCGGCCTGGACATCGCCTCGCCGGATCCCGACGTCTCGCACGTCGTCCTTCGGCACGACTCGGGCGCGCTCTCCTCGATCGTCTCGAGCCAGGCGATCCAGCGCTATCGCCGTCCGGGGCTGGAGCTCTACGGCGACGAAGGGACGGCAAACCTCCTCGGCGACGACTGGGATCCGCGTGGCTACGAGATCTGGCGCAATGCCACGGGCAGCTGGGAGGAGAGCGAGCCGATCGACGGCACCTGGCTGTGGGCGGACGGGCTGCGGGAGTGCGTCACGGCGGTCCGCGAGGGGCGCCCGCCGCTGCAGGAGCTCGAGCACGACCTGCATCTGCTCGACGTCGTCGCGGCAGCGCGAACAGCGGTCGCCGAGCGCCGCGCCGTCGAGGTCGCCTCGCGCTTCCCCGATCTGGACCTCACCTACGAGTCTCCGAGCGGCCTGGAGCACGTCCACGACCACACCCGCCCGCTCGACGAGCAGCAGACGTAGGGGCGGGCTGTCCCGTCCAGACGCGGAGGCGACGCAGTAGCCAAGTATCCCGGAGAGGACGCCGAGAGACGCTTTCCGCAGGACCTCCTGCGCAGGCTGGTCTCGCGGATCTTCGTGGCCTGCGGCATGAGCGAGGGCGATGCGTCCCTGCTTGCCGAGACGCTGGTTCACGCCGACCTGCGCGGAACTCATTCCCACGGCGTGCTCCGCGTTCCCGAGTACGTCGGGAAGCTGACGAACGAGGGCGTCGACCCGCGCGGTCGCCCGCGCATCGTGTCGGATGCCGGCAGCGCCCTCGTCGTCGACGGCGGGAACAGCATGGGCCAGATCGCGGGTCAGTACGCGATGTCGAGAGCGATCGACCGCGCTCGGACGCTGAACGTCGCCTACGCGGCAGTCCGCGGCAGCAACCACTGCGGCGCGCTCGACTACTACGCCATGATGGCGCTCGAGGAGGACATGATCGCCATTTGCGGCACGAATGCGCTGCCGACGATGGCGCCGTGGGGCGGCACCGACAAGCTCGTCGGCCTCAATCCGATCGCCGTCGCGATTCCCTCCGGCCGGGAAGAACCGATCGTGCTCGACGTGGCGCTCGGCGCCTCCGCGCACGGCAAGATCAGGGTCTACGCGCAGAAGGGCCTCCCCCTGCCCGAGGGCTGGGCGTTCGACGCGGGCGGGCGGCCGACGACCGATGCCGAGGCCGCGCTCGAAGGGCTGATGCGACCGATCGGCGCCCACAAGGGCATCGGCCTGGCCATGGTCGTCGGCATTCTCTCGACGGCGCTCTCGGGAGCCGGCTACGGCACCGACTCCGGCACGATGCGCGACGGCGCCGTCAGCGGCGCCGACGGGCAGTTCTACGTCGCCGTCAACGTCGCGGGGTTTCGCGAGATCGACGCCTTCAAGGCGCAGATCGATCGCATCATCCGCCAGTACAACGCAACAAAGCTCGCGCCAGGTACGAGCCGCGTCTACACGCCCGGTGCCCTGGAGGCCGAGATCGCCGCGCGCAATCGCTCCGCGGGTATCCCGCTCAACGACGAGACGATTGCGATGCTGGTCGAAACAGCCCGGCAGCTCGGCATAGAAGCCGAGATCGACACCCAGCAGACCTAGGAGGATCCGATGCCGAACGCACCCCTGAACGCTCCCGGTGCTCCCGCCCCGAGCGGGCCGTACTCGCCGGCCGTCGTGGCGACCGGATCACGCACGCTCTGGATCAGCGGCCAGATCGCGGACGGGCCCGACGGTTCGGTCGTGGGCGGCGAGGACGCCGGCGAACAGGCGCGCGAGTGCCTGCGGAAGATCGATGCGTTGCTGGAGGCGGCCGGGGCCTCGCGAAGCGACGTCGTGAGGCTCGGGGTCTTCCTCACGGACATGTCCGATCGGGCCGCGATCGCTGAGGCCCGGGTCGAATACTTCGGCGACCATCGCCCGACGGCGACGCTGGTCGAGATCTCCGCGCTAGTCACGCCACAGCTCAAGGTCGAGATCGAGGCCGTCGCGGTCCTCCCGTGAGCGCCGGGCCGATCGCGGACTGCCCGGTCGTCGACACCGAGACGCACGTCTTCGTGCGCTCGTGGCCGATCGACACGAATCCCGCACATGTCGCCGGTCGATCCCTTCACGCGGACCGAGCACTCCGGATCGCTGCTGGTGGCAGAGCTCGAACGCGCCGGCGTCGACCGGGCGATCGTGATCGGCTACGACGGATACGACTTTCCTCAGTTCATGCGCAGGTTCGAGTCCGCCCCGGCGGATTTCATGGGCGGACGGGCCTACACGCGCACCTGGGTCGAGCGCTATCCCGAGCGCTTGAGCTACGTGACGACCCTCTTCCATCCCCGCGTTCCCGGTTCGCTCGAGCTGCTCGTGGAGGAGCTAAGCGCCGGCGCGATCGGCGTCAAGATCTTCCCGGCGTACCTGCGCCTCAGTCCTGACGCCCCGGAGATCCGGGCCGCCTTCGACCTCCTCGGCGAACGGTCGCGCGCGGCGATGTTCGGCTTCGAGGACACGAGCCCACCCGAGACCCCGACCCTCAGCGAGTACTACGAGGCGATCGGCCGGCTCGCGGCCGACTATCCCGGCGTCCCGATTCAACTCAATCACGGAGCGAACGCCGCTGCTGACGGAGAGGAGTTCGCGGTCCTCCGGCAGATGGTGGGCTCGTGTCCGAGCGTGCTCGTCTCGACGTCCGTCCTGGGCGGCCCCATGATGGACTGGGCGGACGAGTGGCGCTATCCGTTCCCCCGCTACCTGGCCACGCTTGCGCGCTACGCCGAGGCGCTCCCGTCCGGGCAGCTCGCCTGGGCGACCGACTGGCCGTGGTTCGAGGGCTGGGTCAAGTACCCGCAGCTCCTCCAGGCGATCGTCGATCACGCCTCGTTTCCGTCGGAGGAGGCCAAGCGCCTCTACCTCGGTGGCAACGCGAAGCGGCACTGGGGGCTCTCCTAGGCTTGATGTGGGTTGGGCGTGCGCCTGGGGAGCCGCCTGCACCAAGGAGCGTGGTTGACTCGGTCGGTGGCAAGGCTGGTGGCCTTGGCGCCGACCGCGGCGACCGCGATCCGCCGTGTGCAGGCCCCCATCCAGGCGTGCGTTCAACCCACATCAAGCCTCTAGGCCCTCCGCTCAGAGCTGCTCGAGCCCGATGTCCTCGTAGAGCCCCGCGTCACAGTCGACGACCTCGAGCCAGTCCTCGATCGCCTGCCGTGCGTCCGGATCTGCCAGCCGCTGCTCGGTCCACTCGTCGATCCGCGCAGCGGATTCGATCTGCCAGACGACGATGTAGTGCGGGCCGCCCAGGCGCCACGTTCTGCCGATCGCGAGCACCGGGCGATCCTGCGGGTTCGCGCTCGCCCAGTACGCGTCCGTTCGCTTGACCGTCTCGCGGAAGCGCTCCGGCGAGACGCCCGGCTTGCGGGAGTAGAACTCGACGTAGTACATCGTCCTCCTCTCGTTCACGGAGTGCCCGGGACGAGCAGCGTCTTCAGGCCGCGCTGCTCCCGCTGGTCGGCGAAGGCCTGCTCGATTCCGGCGAAGCCGCAGCGTCCGGTAACCAGCCGCTCGAGCGGAGCCCGGTCGGAGCGCAGGAGCTCGAGCGCCTCGGCGTATCGAGCAGGACGCTGGTTCGGTGGGGTGCCGATCCACTCGCTTCCGACGAGCGCGATCTCCTCGTAGTGGATCCGGTTCAGGTCGACCTGGGCGACGCTCTCGTCACCGAAGCCTGCGAAGAGCACGACGCGCCCGCCCGGTCCGACCGCCGAGAGCGCCGACGCAACGAGCGCGGGCGCGCCGATCGAGAGAATGGCCGCGCTCGCCGCCTGGTCGGGCTCCCACTGCTCCGGCGCGACCACCTCCGAGGCGCCCAGCTCGAGCGCCAGCCGGCGGCGCTCGGCGAGAGGCTCGACGCAGACCACGCGCGCCCCGGCGAGCGCCGCCACCAGCACCAGCTGGAGCCCCATCTGGCCGCCGCCGATCACGACCACTCGAGCTCCGGACGTCACGAGCGCCTGGTCGTGAACGGCGTGCAGGCAGTCGGCGAGCGGCTCGACGAAGATCGCCCGCTCGAGCGGCAGGTCGTCCGGCAGGGCGAGCGGGCCATGCGACCACGGGCCGGGCTCGGCCGGGAGCAGCGCGAGCTCGGCGTAGCCGCCGTACGTGTCCCCGTACACCCGCTGACCCACCCGCCAGCCCGCCACGTTCGTGCCCGTCTCCTCGACCCGTCCCACCCATTCGTGCCCCGGGTTGAACGGGTAGTCGCGCTCGCCCATCGCCGATCAGGTACTTGCGGACGTCCGTCGGGCAGATCCCGCACCCCTCGATGCGAACGAGCAGCTCGTCCGGGCCCGGGCGCAGGCGTCGGCAGGCGCTCGACGCGCAGATCGCGGAGCCCGTGGAGCCGCGCAACGAGCGACTCGGAGCTCATCGGCCGCGACGGGCTCCGTCGAGGGCGGCCAGCTCGTGCATCGTGCGCCCGAGGAGCGGGTGGAGCTCACGGTAGAGCGGGTAGAGCTCGTCGTAGCGTGCAGCAGCGCCGGGAGCGGGCTCGAGCGTGCGCTCGACGGGTCGCACCGGTTCGTGCCCGACGGCCCTCAGCGCGAGGATCGCCGGCCCGACCGCCTCGCCCGCGTGCGCCAGGCAGTCGAGCGGAGCGGCGAGCGCATCGGCCGTCCCCTGCGCCCAGGCGCCGTTCCGAAGCCCGCCCCCGGAGCAGAGCCAGCGGGCGGGCGCGACGCCGGCTCCGGCCAGCCGCTCGACGTGATCCCTGGCCGAGAGCGCCAACGCGTCGAGGAACGCCCGGTACACCTGCCCGCGGCTGCTCTGCAACGTCAGCCCGAGGAGCAGGCCGCGGGCGGCCGGGTCCCGAACAGGCGTCCGCTCGCCGGCGAGGTAGGGAAGCGCAAGCAGTCCGCCGCTTCCCGGCGCGAGCGACGCGGCGCCGGCGATCGCGTCCGGATCGTCCACGAGCTCGCCCGCCCAGTCGAGCACGGTTCCCCCGGCGGCGGTCCAGCCTCCCAGGAGAAACCCCTCGCCGGGATACCGCGAGAGCTCGAGCCCGGGACAGTCGACCTCCTCACCGACGCTGACGCACACGGCGAGCGTGCTCCCGAGCAGAAGACATCCGTCGCCCGGGCGGCGCACGCCGGCCCCGGCGACGTCGACGTACGTGTCGTAGCTCCCGGCCGCGACCGGCGTCCCCTCCGCGATCCCGAGCACTGCGGCGACCGGCGCCGTCACCCCGCCCGCAACCGCGAACGGATCGACCGGCGTCGGGAGCGCAAAGGGGCCCGTCTCGCTCCCGTGGCGGTAGTCGGCCGCCGTCACCGTGTCCATCGTCGGCACGCCCGTCAGGCGAGTGACCAGGAAGCCCGTCGCGTCGAGGGCGAGAAACGCCCGCTGCGCCGCTTCCGGATCGTGCTCGGCGAGCCAGAGCAGCTTCGGGAGCGCGTGGTCGTGGGTCACCTCGTCGGCGAGCGCCGCGCGCTGCTTCTCGGCGCGCGTGTCGAGCGAGAAGAGAAGCGCCGGTGTGAGCGGCGTGAGCGACTCGTCGACGATCAGCGGAGCCGGCCCGAGCGCCCCGACGCCGACCGCCTCGATCGCGGGGCCACCCGCCTCGAGCGACTGCCTCCGCGCCGGTTGCGAGCGCGGCCTCGAGCCAGGCAGCGGGGTCGTGCTCGGCGCGGCCGGGCTCCGGCCTCCGCGTCTCGAGCGACCGGCGGGCACGGCCGAGCAGCCGTCCGTCCACAGCCAGAACCGCGGCGCGTACGCCGCTCAGACCGACGTCGATGCCGAGCGCGCAGGCGGCGATGTGACACCTCCCGTTGATAGACATTCCGCGTGCTCGCAGCCATCTTCTACGGCCCGCACGAGATCCGCGTCGAGGAGGTAGCGGACCCCGTCCCCGGGCCCGGGGAAGCGGTCGTCCGGGTTCGCGCTGCCGGGATCTGCGGCGGCGACCTGCACGAGTACCGGGCCGGTCGCCAGCTCTACGACGTCCCGTACCCCCGCCCGCCCCAGGGCCATGAGCTCGCCGGAGAGGTCGTCGCGGTCGGAGCGGACGTCGACGGCCTCGCGCCGGGCGATCGAGTCGCCGTCCAGCCGATGATCGGCTGCGGCGCCTGTGAGGCCTGCCGGCACGGGCGGATGGCCCTCTGCCCGCGCCTCGAGCACCTCGGCGTCGCGCGCTCCGGCGGCTTCGCGGAGCTCTGCCTGGCTCCGGCGGCGAATCTCTTCCCGCTGCCCGACCACGTCGAGCTCGACGAGGCCGCGCTGCTCGATTGCACGGCGGTCGCGGTTCACGCGGTCCAGCGCGTCCCCATCCCCGCCGGAGCGCGAGTGACCGTGCTCGGTGCCGGCGCGATCGGGCAGGCGGTTGCCCAGCTCGCACGGACGAGCGGCGCCGGTCGGGTGACCGTCGTCGGCACGCGCCCGGAACCGCTCACGCTGGCGCTCTCACTCGGCGCGGACGCTGTGGTCGACCTCGGCTCGGGCGATCGGCCGGAGCCAGACGCCGATGTCGTGTTCGAAACAGCGGGTGGAGAGGATCTGCTCCAGCGCTCTGCCGCGGCCGCGGCGCCCGGCGCCTGGATCGGGCTCGTCGGGGAGAGCTTCGAGCGCCAGACCCTCGACGTGGCGGCGGCGATGGCCCGCGAGCTGACGTTCGCCTTCGTCTGGAGCCACGGCTCCTGGGACGGCCGCTCGGAGTTCGCCCGCGCTCTCGATCTCGTCGCGGCCGGGCGTGTGTCTCTCGCTCCGATCGTCACCCACCGCTTCCCTCTCTCCGATATCGCGACCGGCTTCGACACCGCGCTCGACCGAAGCAGAACCGGCGCGATCAAGGTCCTCGTGGAGCCCTGATGCACGAGGCGCTCCTCGGAAGCGGCATCTGGCAGGACACGGCGGAGCTCCCGGACAGCCTCGCTGCCACGGTCGACCGGGCGCAGGGATTCGACGACGTCGTCGACCTGCTTCGCCGGCCCGGCACCCTGCGGCTCGTCGCCGGCGGCAACGGCGCCTCCTACTACGTGGCGCAGGCGCTGTGGCTCGCCGCTCTCGAGGGCGGCGCCTCGCCGATCGAGGTCGTCGCCGTTCCGGGCGGTCTGCTCGCGAAGGGCGACTTCCGGTGGCGCGAGGGCGACGTGCTGCTCGCCGTCTCCTCGTCGGGCGAGCTCCGCGACATCATCGAGGCGGTCGAGGCGCCCGCCTTTCCTCGCCCCTTCGCTCTCGTCACAGCGACCCCGGGCTCGACGCTCGGCCGCGCGGCGGACGCGTGCGCCCTGGTATCGGTCCCGAACCAGCGCGCGGTCACCCACACGCAGGCGTTCTGCGGCGCCGTGCTCGCCTGCCTGGCCGTCTGGAGCCGTTTCACGGAGGACGCGCATCTCGGGGAGCTCGTCGCCGGCGCTTCCGATCGCTGTGCCGCGGCGATCGCCGCCACGGCCCGCTGGGCGGAGGAGGAGTTCCCGCGCCTCACCACGCCGACGGCCGCGATCGCCTTCGGGACCGGCCCGGCCTGGGCGGCGGCGCTCGAGAGCGCGCTCCTCGTCAAGGAGGTCGCGCGCATCCCGTGCGAGGGCGTCGAGACACGGGAGGGCGCGACTGCTGCGATGACCGGCCTACTTCCCGAGCACCTCGTCCTGAGCCTGCCGACGCTCGACGACAGGCTGATCGACGAGGCGGAGGAGATCTGCCGGATGCTCGGAGCGCCGGTGCTGCGCGCCCCCGGCGGAGCGGACGCCGACCGGCGGCTGTCTGCGATCACCACCTTCCCGGCCGCCGTCGCGCTCTCGACGGAGCTCGCGCTGCGGGGCGGCTGGAGCCCGGACAACCCGGCCTGGATCGACACGTACTACCGAACGGCGAGACGGCAGGCGTAAGGCTTCTCGGGTCCGGTTCGATCGTCGGATAGCCTCCGGCCATGGAGCAGCGCGAGCTGGGTAGGAGCGGCCTGTCCGTCTCGACGATCGGGCTGGGCTGCATGGGGATGTCCGAGTTCTACGGACGTTCGGACGAAGCCGAAGCGATCCGGACGATTCACCGGGCTCTCGAGCTCGGGGTGACCCTGCTCGACACGGCCGACATGTACGGGCGCGGGGCGAACGAGAAGCTCGTCGGGAGGGCCCTCGCGGGCCGGCGCGACCAGGCCGTCGTCGCGACGAAGTTCGGCATCGTCCGGACCGACGATCCGTCCGTGCGGGCCTTCGACGGGAGCGCCGACTACGTGCGCCGGGCGTGCGATGCGAGCCTCCAGCGGCTCGGCATCGACGTGATCGACCTGTACCAGTGCCATCGGGTCGACCCGGGCACGCCGATCGAGGAGACGGTCGGGGCGATGGCGGAGCTCATCGACGCGGGCAAGGTGCGGTACATCGGGCTGTCGGAGGCGCAGCCGTCCGATATCCGGCGCGCGGCGGCGACCGCGCCGATCGCCTCGCTGCAGAGCGAGTACTCCCTGTTCGAGCGCGGTCTCGAGGACGGCACGCTCGACGTTCTCGAGGAGCTCGGCATCGGGCTTCTTCCCTATTCGCCGCTCGGCCGCGGGATGCTGACGGGCATGCTCCGCGCCGCGACCGACCTCGACGACGACGACGCGCGGCACGCGTGGCCGCGGTTCCACGGCGAGAACCTCGATCGGAACATCGCCCTCGTCGAGCGGATCGAGGCGTTCGCCGCGGACAAGGGCTGTACGGCCGGCCAGGTAGCGCTCGCCTGGCTGCTCGGGCGGCGCCCCTGGATCGTGCCCATCCCGGGGACGAAGCGGGTGCGCTACCTCGAGGAGAACGCCGCTGCGGCCGAGATCACGCTTTCGCCGGCCGAGGAGGCCCTGCTAGAGGACGCAGTGCCCCGCGAGGCGGTCGCCGGCGACCGTTATCCGGCCGACCGGATGCCGACCTGGACGTCACCGCCGACCAGTCCGGCGTAAGCCGGGTACGGTAGACGTCGCGCCAGCAGGAGCCGCCGGCCTCCGGGCGCAGAGGCCTCTGACCTCGACCGCTTCTCTCACCGTCGAGCGCTGCCGCTGACCCGTGGCGGCGTTCGTCGTCGATGGAAGCTACGGGCTCCTGGCGAGCTGGGACGACGTTGCAGCGCATGAAGGTCCAGCCCTTCTCGACGTCGGCCCCCAGAGCCAGGGAATGCCGAGCCGGATCATGAACCTCCCAGGCAACCGCTCGCTATGTCACTCGACGCGTCCGAAGAGAACGCAGCCGTTGTGGCCGCCCAAGCCCATCGCATTCGAAAGCGCGACGTCGATCTCGGCCTCCCTCGCCTGGTTCGGAACGTAGTCGAGGTCGCACGCCGGATCGGGGTGGCGGTAGTTGATCGTCGGCGGGATCATGCTCTGGTGAATTGCGAGAGCGGTCATGATCCCCTCGACCGCGCCGGCAGCGCCGAGCAAGTGACCCATCGTCGACTTCGTCGACGAAACGGTGAGCTCGTAGGCGTGCTTGCCGAACACATCTCTGATCGCCTTCGTCTCGGCCTCGTCGCCGAGAGGGGTCGCCGTGCCGTGCGCGTTGATGTAGTCGACGCGCCCCGGCTCCACCCCGGTCCTCGCGAGTGCAGCCCTCATCATCTCGGCGACGCCCAGAGCCTGTGGATCGGGGGCCGCCATGTGGTAGGCGTCGTTCGAGGCCCCGTAGCCGAGAACCTCGGCGTAGACGGTCGCCCCCCGGGACTTGGCGCGCTCCAGCTCCTCGAGCATGAGGACGCCCGCTCCCTCACCCATGACGAACCCGGCACGCGTCGCGTCGAAGGGCCGGGACGCGTGCGAAGGATCTCCCTCTTCAGCCACCAGGCCCCGCATCGCGCAGAAGCCCGCGAAGAGAAGCGGATGGATGCACGCCTCGGTCCCACCGGCGAGCATTGCGTCGGCGTCGCCGCGGCGAACCAGCTCCGCTCCCTCGCCGATCGCATGAGAGCCTGTGGCGCAAGCCGAGACGATCGCGTAGTTCGGTCCGCGGATGCCCAGCGCGATCGCGATCTGCCCGCACGCTGAATCAACCAGGATGTTGGGAAGAAACGTCGGTGAGACGCGCCCTGGGCCGCGCTCCCTGAGAATCTCGTTCTGGTGCATCAACTCGTGAAAGCCGCCGATCCCAGAGCCCAGGACAACGCCGACCCGGTCAGGCCGGTAGCCGTTGATTCCCGCGTCGCCCAGCGCCTCTTTCGCCGCCGACAACGCGAACAGGATGCAACGGTCGAGCCGCTTCATCTCCTTGAACGAGGCAAGCCCGGTAGCGTCGAAGCCCTTTACCTCAGCGGCGATGTGGACCGGATACTCGCTGGTATCGAAGGTTGTGATTGGCCCAACGCCACTCCGACCCTCGACCGCACCCTCCCAGGTCGACGGCGCATCATTCCCAAGCGGCGTGACCGCTCCGACGCCTGTGACCACTACTCGACGCATCGCCTCAGCTAGTTAGACGGGCGGGACGGAGCGCCGGTTGCACCTAAGCCGCTCCGCCGGGATCCGTGCCCGGAAGCCAAAGAAGGCCCGCAAGCGGGCCTAGGCCTACGCGCTGAACGCCGTGTGTCAGCGATCTCGCGCGTCACGGAGGCGAGATCGAATGGCGTCTGGCCCGCAGCTTCGGCCACCGTGCGCGACGAGCGTCGCAAGAACGACGGCAGCCCCCGCAAGGACGAAGAGGGACTGCGCGATGACGGCGAACGCGACTGCGTCGTCCGTGGCGATCCCTGCCGAGGTGAAGACCAGCACGCCCGCGCCGGCCTGGGTCGCGGCTCCGGCTGGTCCGATTGGAAATGCGGCCGCGGCAGCGCCGGCCGAGAGATAGGCGACGGCGAGCCAGAATGAGCTGTCGAAGCCGAAGGCCGTCAGCAGGACGGCGAGGCCGACAGCTCGGATGAGCCATGCCATCATGACAAAGACCGACCCGTGCCGTACGTCCCGGGTCGAAGCGGGTGCATGCCGGCTGAGCCAGCGTCCGAGCCTGTAGTGGCCCAGGCGTCGGCTTGCAGCGATGCGGGGAAGCGCGGCGATCAGGACGGCAGCGCAGACGCCGGCGGCGGCAACGGCACCAAGAGCGACGCGTACCCACAGAGACGCGCTCGACGTTACCGCCGCGATCGCCGCAAAGGGGCTGAGCGCAGCCGCATCCAGGAGTCCAAGCAGAAACAGCGTCAGGACGAGGGTTCCAACACGAGGGTGAGGGCCGGCGAGACGACGGACGACGGCAATGCGAACGACGTCGTCGAAGCGGCCCGGTAGTGCCGCACCGGTTACAGAGGCAGCACCGAGGGCGGCCGCGAGGGTGTACGACTGCGGCCGCTCGTGCTGGCGGAAGAGCCGCTGCCAACCGAATGCCTTGAGCGGGTACGAAAGGGTAAAGAGAGAGGCTGCGACAGCCACTTGCCCGAGATCGACATCGCCGAGCGGCCAGCCGATCGAAGCGAAGTGCCTCGCGACGAGAGCAAACGTTCCAACGGCCGCCACGCCGAATCCGGCGGTCACGACGACGCGCCCGCGCGGCGAGCGCCATGCGGCGAGGAACGTCCGCATGACGACGAGCCACGGCGCGATCGCGCCTTCCACGATCGCGGCAACGGGCTCCGGCTGGGCGGGCTGTACGGGAACGCCCGGGCCCGGTTCGCCAGGCCGAACGGCCGGTTGAGAGACGGCACCGGCAGTCCGCTGCGTTTCCCGACGGCGCCCGCGGCGAGCAACCAGGCGACGCAGCCTCAGGAACGGCCAAATCGCACGCCGCCATGTCGAAGGGGAGACTTCGTGCCAGGCCCAGGCAAGCATGGCGAGCGCAGGCACCGTGTAGAAGAAGAAGATGCCCCAGCCTGCGAGCACCTGGGCAAGCGCCAGCGAGAAGACCACGAGCGCGCCGAGCGAGGCGAGAATGAGAACGAGGACGATGAAGCCCGCGACGCTCATGGAGACATGCAGGCCGCGACACGCGTTCCCTTGTCCCCTGCTCTGCGCAACCAGATCGTCGAGCTCAGCATCTCAGAAGCAAATCAATAGCTGGCCTGACAACGCCTTCGGGTCCGTCTCGGAAACCGGCCGCGTTCTACTGGGCATGGGTGGAGTCGTGTGGACTCCCCCTGTGTCCGGGCGGCTCCGGGTGAGCACCGACTTGCTCTACTCAACCGCGCACGCAGCCAGCCGAACTGGCTAGCCTCCGAATGGTTGCGCCTAAAGGGCGTCGTAGAATCACGGTAAGTGACCGACGAGTCCGAAATCCTCGCCCAGGAGTTATCCCGTCAGGGTGACGAGATTCGCGCGCTCCAGACGGAAATCACCGAGATCCGTCGAGTGGTGGCCTCCCTCCTGGAGCAGGTATCCACCTCGGAACGGGATTTCTACGAGGCCATGACGGCTGCGATGCGGACGGCGTCCGAGGCTATGGTGGCCTGGGAGCAGGCGACGATAGCCGCAGCGCAATTGGTCAAGCGTCCCTCCAGCGAAAGCGGGGAGGCGTCGCGCGCTGACGAGTCTTGAGTTGCAGCCGGTGGAACCCTGAGTCATCTGCCCCAGCGCACGAAAGCTCGTTCCATCTAGGACGTTTCGGCCGTGGGCTTTCCCTCGGCGACGCTTCGGCTGGAGGCTCTCGACTCGTGCGCCCCCTGCCGTCGGGACAGGACGGTCGTCCGACCGTCGTCCCATTTCGACCAATCCTTATTTGCTTGCTGAACAAAATTGCAATTCATGATTCGTCGGGCCGATTGTTTGGCCGAGCGGAGCTCCGGTTCGGGATAACCCGCAAGTAGCGAGATGTCTTCCAATCCATCCGGCGCTGGGCTCGCCCAGGCTTTCGGGAACCTGTAGGGTGGATGCAGGCAGCGAGAAGAAGACGTTTGTTCGACGTCAGCAGCTTTTGGAGCAAGCGCCGCCGTTCCTCCTCTTTGTCGCGGAAGTGCTCTCATGAGGGCTTCCGGATCTCACCCCGGGTGTTCGTCGCCGCGTGGGTGCCATACCGAGGAAAGGAGAGCTATGTCCTCGGAACAGAACAAGACCATCGTCCGACGCGCCTTCGAGGAGCCCTGGAAGGGAAACCTCGACGTCGTCGATGAGGTGACTTCCGGCGACTACGTCGGCCACGATCCGGCCAATCCAGGGCCGCTTCACGGCCCGAAAGCCGTCAAGGCGTCCATCTCGACCTACCGCGCTGCCTTCCCTGACGCGCGGATGACCGTCGAGCAGCAGTTCGCCGAGGGCGACTTCGTCGCGACCCGCTGGACCGCGCGTGGCACCCATGAGGGAGAGCTGATCGGCATCGCGCCGACCGGGAAGCAGGTGACTGTGTCGGGCATGACGACCTCCCGACTCTCCGGTGGCAAGATCGTCGAAGAGTTCACGCAGTGGGATAACCACGGAATGCTGCAGCAGCTCGGCGCGATTCCCGCATTAGCACACGCCTGAAACCTGTTGGGGGCCGCCCCCTCGGGCGGCCCCTCCGAGCTCAACAGAGTGTCGACGCGATTGACTCGGACCCAGTCGGTGATGTGACATCAACGCGCTCGGCTTTGGGGAGCCGCTCAACCACGCTCGAACATCCGCTCTCGCTCGTAGTCGGTGACGACCGCGTCGAACAGGCGCTGCTCGGCGCCGGCGAAGTTCAGGTAGTGGTCGACGACCCCGTCCCCGAAGACGGCGCGGGCGAGGGTGCTGCGTTCGAGCGCTCCGACTGCCTCCCGCAGGGTCGGCGGGAAGCGCTCGACCTCCGCGGCGTACGCGTTGCCCTCGTGAGGCTCCGGCAGCGGCAGCTCCTGCTCGATCCCGTGAAGGCCGCCCGCGAGAAGCGCCGCGAAGGCGAGGTACGGGTTGCAGTCGGCGCCGGGGATCCGGCACTCGACGTGGAGCTCGGGGCCGCCTCCCATCACGCGGAACCCGGTCGTGCGGTTGTCGTGTGCCCAGGTCAGCGAGTTTCCCGCCCAGCTCGGCTGGCGGGCCGTGAAGCGCTTGTACGAGTTGACGGTCGGGGCGACGAACACCGCAAGCTCCCGCAGGCAGGCGATCTGGCCCGCGAGGAAATGGCGGAACAGGGCGGACTCGCCCTCGAACGTGTTGATGCCGTCGCGCCAGAGACTCGAGTGGACGTGACACGAGCTCCCGAGCCACCCGGGGAAGGGCTTCGCCATGAACGTGATCGAGCACCCGCTCTGCTCGGCGATCTCCTTCGTGCCGTGCTTGAACACGACGTGATGATCGGCCATCTCGACCGGGTCGCCGTGGTGGAACGTGATCTCGTGCTGGCCCGCCCAGGCCTCGGCCTTCGAGGTCTCGACCGGCACGCCGGCGCGGCGCAGCTGCCGCCGTAGACGGCCGATCAGTTGCTCGTCGAAGCCGGGAGCGAGGAGGTGGGCGTCGGTGACGTAGCGGGCTGTCCCGGTCAGCGTCGCGTAGCCGTTGCGAAACGCCTCGTCGTAGGTCTCCCGACACACGTAGAACTCGAGCTCGGAGGCGAAGATCGGC
Organism: uncultured Thermoleophilia bacterium; assembly: GCA_963819905.1. GTDB lineage: Bacteria > Actinomycetota > Thermoleophilia > Gaiellales > Gaiellaceae > CAWCQC01. The sequence goes on along the minus strand of CAWFXP010000009.1, from coordinate 877,226 downwards.
TCGAAGCCGAGAGCGCGGGCCCGTTCGACCTGGCGAGCAAGCACCGTCCGCGGCGACGGATCGATCGCAGAGCCGTCGTGCCACGTCGGATCACAGAGGACGAGCGCCGTTCCCTCGTGCCACGGGATCCGTCGCAGCGTGGACAGGTCCGGGTGGAGGACGCAGTCGCCGTAGCCGGCCTCGAGGTTCGCGATCGCGTAGCCGGGGGTGGTGTCTGACTCCATGTCGAGGGTCAGCAGCGAGTTGCAGACGTCGATGCCCCTTGCCAAGTGCAACAGGAAGTACTCCCCGGAGGTGCGCTTCCCGACAAGGCGGCCGTGCATGTCGACGAGCCCGACGACGATCGTGTCGATCGAACCGTCCGCGACGGCGGTACGCAGGTCGTCGAGGGTCAGCATCCCGTCAGACGCGCTCATGCACCCTCGCCCGTTCGTAGTCGGCGACGGCCTCGCGAAGAGTCGTCGCTCGGTAGCCGGTCCGGCCCGAGATGACCAAAGCCTAAACGGGAACGTCGTCGTGTGGATGCCGGCCGCGAGCGAGCCTCAGGCCTAGGAAGACGGCCGGCAAGGCCGCATGATGTGCTAGAGCACTCAGAGGCCCCTGGCGGGCACCGGATCATGCGGCGTACGGTCACCTCATCGAGATCGGCGCGGCTCCTCGCGCTGGTCGGGGTGCTGGTGACGCTCGTTGCGGCGGGAGGTGCCGCCGCGGCGGTGGCCGACCCAGACGCCAGCGTCGTCGCCCCGGCGACAACTCTCGATCGAGCCGAGTCGGCTACCCAGGTCAGCGGCGGAACGTGGAGCGAGCTCTTCGATCCCGGGAGCCTCGCGAATCGTGCCCCCGTCGTCTTCTGGGCGGCCGCCCTCGTCCTCCTCGGAGTCATCGCCCTGCCGTACGTCTGGCTGGCGGCCGCGCGGCTTCCCGACCGGGGATACGCGCTGACCCGTCCAATCGGACTGCTTCTCGTCGCCTGGATCGTGTGGCTGCTCGCGAGCACGGGGGTCGCGACGTTCTCGCAGACGACCATCTGGATCGCGATCGGCGTCGTTGGAGCCGGCGCGCTGGGTATCGCGATGGCGCACCGCCGGGAGCTCGGCGCCTGGTTGGTCGAGACCCGCCGGCTCCTCCTCGTCGAGGAAGCCGTCTTCTGGGTGCTGTTCGGCACTGCCACCTTTGTGCGCTGGTCGAACCCCGACCTGTGGCACCCGACGCTCGGCGGCGAGAAGCCGATGGATTTCGCGTTCCTGAACGCGGTCGTCAAGTCGACCGAGTTTCCGCCCTACGACCCGTGGTTCGCGGGTGGCGCGATGAACTACTACTACTTCGGGTTCGTGCTCGTCGCGGTGCTGGTGAAGCTCACCGCGATCGTGCCCGCCGTCGCCTACAACCTCGCGATTCCGACCTTTCTCGCTTTCCTCGGCGCCGGGGCGTGCGGCGTCGCGGTGGCGCTCGTCAGCGGCGGCGAGCGCACGCGGAAGCCCGTGGCCGGACGGGGCGTGCTGCTCGCGGGCGTGCTCGCGGCTCTGCTCGTCGCAGTCGTCGGGAATCTCGGCGAGCTGCGAGTCCTCGCCGATCGGGTCTCGGGAGCGGTTCCCCTGGACTGGTGGTACTGGAATCCATCCCGCGTGATCGGGCATCCCGACACCGAGCCCGGGCCGATCACGGAGTTTCCGGCCTTCACCTACCTCTACGCCGACCTCCACGCGCACGCGATGGCACTCCCGTTCACGGTCGTGACCCTAGGGCTCGCGCTCGCCTTCGTCGGCGCGTCCGATCGGGCCCGCGGCGGTGCTCTCGTTCGCATCGTGCTTCTCGGTCTGGCCGTCGGGGCACTCTGGCCGCTCAACACGTGGGACTTCCCGACGTACGCCTTCCTCGTGCTCGCGGTCTTTCTCGTCGCAGCCGCCCGCGGGCCACGACCCTGGCGCGAAACGCTGCGGGCCGTGGCTGGCTGGGTCGTCGTGGTCGGCCTCGGGTATCTCGCCTTCCTGCCGTTCCACGACCGGTACGTATCCGGCTTCGACGGCTTCGCGCGCTGGCACGGCTCGCGAACGGACATCCTCGACTACCTGACCATCCACGGGCTCTTTCTCTTCGTCATCGTGGCCGCGCTTCACGTCGACTTCCTGCGCGCGAACGACCTCAACGCCGTCGCGCGCCGCCTGCGCCTGTACGTACGCCGTTGGAACGAGATCCGGCGGTTGCGCACGCTGGAGGCCGGACTGGTTCGGCCGACGTGGGGACACCACCTCGGGATCGCCGCTGCGCTCGCCGGCTTCGTGCTCGCCCTCGTCGTCGCCGTGCTCGGGCTGGGCGTACCGGCCGTGGTCGTTGGTGTCTCGACGCTCATCTGCCTGCTGGTCGTACGCCGGCGAGGGGGTGCCAGGGCCGCGGACCAGCGGTCGGTTCTCTGGAGCATCACGCTCGTACTCGCGCTGGTGGGTCTGCTCCTGACGCTCGCCGTCGAGTTCATCGTCGTGAAGAACATCGACATCGGGAGGGTGAACACGGTCTTCAAGACCTACCTCCAGGTCTGGGTCCTCCTCGCCCTCGCATCCGCCGCGTGCTTCTACTCCCTGTACGAGCGGCTGCCTCGCCTGTCCCGCGCCTGGACGCTCGCGTGGCGGCTCGGATTCGTCTCCCTGCTCGCGATCGCGCTGCTCTACCCGATCCTGGCGACCCGAGCGAAGGTCGCCGATCGCTTCGACACGTCGGTCGGCCGGACGTTGGATGGAACTGCATTCATGACGAAGGCCGTTCTGGCGGATCAGGGAACCGAGATCCCGCTGGCCCCGGACCGCGAGGCGATCGACTGGATGCTCACGACGCTGAAGGGCTCGCCGGTGATCGCCGAGGTGAACACCGCTCCGACGCTCTACGGATGGGGGAACCGGTACGCGATGTTCACGGGGAATCCGGCCGTTGTCGGGTGGGACTTCCACGAGCGCCAGCAGCGTGGAGACGACGGCGGGCTCGTGACGAACCGTGTCGCGGACGTGCAGCAGGCGTATGCGACTGCCGATCCGGGCGAGGCGTACGAGATCCTCGAGCGCTACGGCGTCCGCTACGTCGTCGTGGGCCCGCTCGAGCGGGCGTACTTCCCGGACGGCGACGCGAAGTGGGACGAGGGCCGCGGCCGGTACTGGGAGTTCGTCTACGACCGCGACGGCGTCAGCATCCTCGAGCTGCGCTCCGAGGAGGACCCTGGGGCCGAGGCGTCCCGGTGAGCGGCACCACCGAGGAGGCTGGTGTCGAAGTGGGCTCGTCGCCCCGCCGGTCGCTCGCCGGTGCGCTCGTCCGGGCGATGCGCCCGCGCCAGTGGACGAAGAACCTCCTTCTCTTCGCGGGCATTCTCTTCTCGGTCCGGTTCGACGAGCTCGACGCGTGGGCGGCCGCGATCGCCGTCTTCTGCGCGTACTGCGCGGCGTCGAGCGCCGCCTATCTCGTGAACGACGTGCACGACGTCGACTACGACCGTCGGCATCCGTTGAAGCGCATGCGACCCGTCGCCTCGGGGGAGTTGACGGCGCCGCTCGCGCTCACTGTCGCCGGTGTACTCGCCGGGGTCGCCATCGGTCTCGCGGCCGTCCTGAATCTCCCGTCCGTCGCGCTCGTCGTGGGGTTTCTCGCCCTCCAGGCCGCGTACACCCTCGTCCTGAAAGACGTCATTCTCCTCGACGTCCTCACGATCTCAGCGCTCTTCATGATCCGGGCGGCGGCCGGTGCGGTGGCCATCGACGTCCTCCTCTCGGGGTGGCTCATCGGCTGCACCGGCCTCCTCGCGCTCTTCCTCGGCCTCGCGAAGCGGCGCGGCGAGCTCGCGCTCGACGTCAACGGCGGGCCGCCGCATCGCTCCGCGCTGCGCGGCTATTCGCTGCCGCTGCTCGATCTACTGCTCGCGATCGTCGGCGCGGCCACCTTCGTCACGTACGCCGTCTACACGTTGACGGCGGCGCTCTCGCCCGCCGTTGCGCTCACGCTGCCGTTCGTGGGCGTCGGCCTCGGGCGCTACCTGTTCCTCGTCCGGCGGCGCAAGGCGGGCGAGGAGCCGGAGCGCGTCCTCCTCTCCGACCGCATCGTCCTCGTCTGCGTCGTCGCCTGGGTGGCGACCGCCGCCGCGGTGCTGCTCAGCGCTTCCTAGAGGGCGATGGTCAGGCAGCCGGCCCGCACGCGGCCGGTCTCGGCATGGGATCGCAGAGCCGGCTCCTGAACTCCTCCTCGCTCAGGTTCTCGGATCGCCGGAAGATCCTGACCTCGGGGTGGTCGTACACCCAGAAGGTCTCCTCCGCGCCGCTGTCGTCGAGTCGCACGCCGAGCAGCCCTGGACGCACCTCGAAGTCGGCCACCTTCTCGAAGCCGAGCTCTTCCGCGAAGAGCAGATCGTAGAAGCGGGCCATGAGCGGAAACCGGTCGGGAAGCTCCCCGATGGCCCCCCAGGCCCGAGGCGAGCTCAGGATGTAGTAGTCGCCAGCCGAGAGCCCGTCGTAGAGCTTCCCGAGCTTGTCCCCGTCGTCCGGATCGAAGACCGGCAGCTGCACCCCCTGGTACGCCGCGGCCGGAGCTCCGACGGGGAGCGGGTCGTCCCAGTGCTCGTTGACGAGCGTCGAGCCCGGCGCGACGTTCGCGGCGATCCACGCCGACGCGGCGACGCGGGTGTTCGGCTGACGGTAGATCTGCACGAAGGCAAGGGCATAGAGCCCCGTCGCCGCGACGAGGATCGAGGCGGTGGCGATCTGCGCTCCTCGCCCTAGACGCCGCGCCGCATCCACGGCCACGGCGGCTGCCACGCACAGGAACGGCGCGATCGGGAGGAGGTAGCGGATCGAGTGCGCGAACCGAGAGCCGAAGTAGAAGAGCACGAGGAGGACGAACGCGAGCACCATGATCCCGACGACGAGCGTCGGCCGCTCACCGAGCCGCGTCCCTGGAGAAACGCGGAACGTGCCTGCGACCTCCCTCACGCCCCGAATCGCGCGCACGGCGATGACCGCGAGCCCGGCGAATGCGGCGATGCCGAGTGGAAGGCCAAGCGCCCAGAACACGAGATTCCGAAGCGGGTCGAGCAGAGGCGTCGAGAGGAGCCACTGGTACGACGGCGGGAACAGGAAGTCGCCGTCGACCGCCTGCCGCTGTTGGTCGAGTGCCTCGCGAAACTCCGGCGCGAGCCGGACGTTCAGCCAGCTCGAGCTCTCGAATGCATAGGGCGACGTGATCCGAAAGGCGACATAGGCGACGAGCAGGACCACGGCAACCCGGCTGAGGGTCCGAACCGCGGCGGCGCCGAGCACCCGTCGGTTCCACGCGAGCGGCCACCACGCGAGCAGCGAGACCGCCACGGGCACCAGCACGAGCGCCCCGCCGAGCTTGCTCGAAGCCGCGAGCCCGACTCCGACTCCTGTCGCGACGAGCAGGAGCCAGGCGCTGCGCGGGCGTCCCTCCACTTGGGCCCGCATCGCGGCGACGGCGGCGGCGAACGCGGCGAGCGTGAAGAAGACGAGCCAGCTCTCGGCGGTGAAGAAGTGGGCGTGCTGGATGGCGGTGACCGTGAACGCGTAGAGCGCGGCCGCGACCAGCGGCGGCCCGTGGCCGCGCGCGGCTCCGACGAGCGACCGGGCCACGAGGAAGACCAGAAGAATCGAGAGCGTGTCGAGGAACGCCGAGAGACCTCGGCCGACGAGGTTGACCTCACCGTACGAGCTCCAGCCGATCGCATCCGCGACGGCCTTGGTGGCGAAGAGCGGCAGCTGGCCGTAGACGTACGACTGCCCCACCTCGTGGTTGTAGGGGGAGAGCGGAGAGGAGTCGACGTCGAAGTACCCGTCGACCGAGCGCGGCCAGTCGATGTTGTCGGCGACGATGCTGAGGTAGCGCTCGTCGGGGTTCAGGTGGTCGCCCGCGTCCCAGTTGACTCCGCTGAAGCGCGCGAGAGCACCGAGGGCGACGATCGCGACGACCGCAACCGCGACGACCCAAGCGCGCCCCTCCGACCACGCCCGCACGCGACGCAAGGGACGCGTTGCGCCGCGGGTGGAGGCTGGAGCGGAGACGACGGGCGGGATGACCACATTCTGTCCCAGGACAGCCCGTACCCAGGCCTCGTCTATCCTGCGTGCGCCTGAAGGTCCTCTCGATCCTCACGTACTACTACCCGCATTGGACGGGTCTGACCACGATCGCGAAGTCGATCGCCGAGGGGCTTTCGGCGCGCGGCCACGAGGTGACGATCCTCGCCGCCAGGCACGAATCATCGCTTGCCCGTAGGGAGGTCCTGAACGGAGTTCGGGTCGTTCGGTTGGATCCGATCTTCCGGATCAGCCGGGGTGTCGTGATGCCGGAGTTCCCGGTTGCGGCGCGGCGTCTCATCCGAGAGAGCGACGTCGTCCAGATCCATACGCCCCTTCCCGAGAGCCTGCTCGTCGCAGCTCTCGCGCGTCGCGCGCGCAAGCCGCTCCTCCTTACCCATCAGGGCGACCTCGTGCTCCCCTCGGGGCTTGCGAACCGAGCAATCCAGGAGACGGTGACGTGGATGATGAAAGGCGCGGCGCAGCGGGCGGCGGCGATCACCACCCTGAACGACGACTACGCCGCACACTCCTCCTTTCTGGCGCGATTCGCCTTGAAGGTCACCCCGATCTACCCGCCGGTTCTGCTCCCGGCTCCGCGGGTCGAGGATGCTGCCGCCTGGCGGCGGGAGCTGGGGCTCGAGCAGAAGCGAGTCGTGGGATTCGCAGGCAGGTTCGTCGAGGAGAAGGGCTTCGACGTGCTGCTTGCGGCCGTTCCCCAGCTCGCGGCGGCCGTTCCGGACGTTCACCTCGTCTACGCGGGCGAGCCGATGGCGTACGAGCGCTTCGCCGAGCGCTGCCGGCCGCTGCTCGACTCTTCCCGAACGCGCTTGAGCCGGGTGGGGCTCCTTCGCGACCGTCAGCGCCTGGCGAACTTCTACGCGCTGTGCGACGTCTTCGCACTCCCCAGTCGCAGCGAGTGCTTCGGCGTCACGCAGGTGGAGGCGATGCTCGCAGGCACGCCGGTCGTGGCGACGGACATCCCCGGTGGAAGGACGGCCGTCCGAATGACGGGGATGGGGCTTCTGGTCGAGCCCGAGAGCCCCATGGCGCTCGCTGCCGGGCTCGGCGAGGTGCTCTCCGAGCCCGCTCGCTACCGTCGGACGGAGCAGGTTCGCGCCGTCTTCGACCAGTCGCGCTCGCTCGACCAGTACGAGTCGCTGCTCGAGCGGCTGGCCGGACGGCGCGCCGCGTGAACCGCGTCGTGCGCTACCGGCGCGCGAACGCGCCGCTCACCTCCCTGACGGGCGCGGATCGTCGCGTGCTCGACGCAGTGCTGCGGAACGAGGTCGACATGGCCTACCGCCGGCGCACGCGCATCCTGCTCGAGTACCTCGAGCTGCGCGACGGGCTCTCCATCCTGGATTGCGGGTGCGGGATGGGTTTCTACCTGCTCGCGATGGGCAGGCTTCGCCGGCTCGATCTCGCCGGCGTCGACACCGATCCGCGACGGCTCGAACAGGCCCGGCGCGCGGCGCCCGCGGCGCGGCTCGAGCGTGCCGACGCTTCGGCACTGCCGTTCCCGGACGATTCCTTCGATCGGGTGCTGCTCACCGAGGTCCTCGAGCACGTCGAGGACGACCTCGGTGCCCTCCGGGAGCTGCGGCGCATTCTGCGGCCGGGCGGGATCCTCGCCGTCTCGGTGCCGAACTCCCGTTTTCCGTTCTGGTGGGATCCCATCAATCCCGTCTGGATGGGCCTCGGCGGAGAGCCCATTCGCGAGGGACCGGTCGCTGGCATGTGGTCGAATCACCGACGGCTCTACCGGCCGGGCGAGCTCGCGGACGCCGTCGCGGCAGCAGGCTTCGGGGTGGAGATCCTGGAGGAGGCCACGCACTACGCGGTGCCGCTCTCCCACTTCCTCGTGTACGGGATCGGCAAGCCGCTCGTCGAGCGCGATCTCCTTCCCGCCGCGCTCCGCCGAAGCTCGGACCGCCTTCGAGGCGAGGAGAACACCGGGGCGCCTCAATCCGGTGAACGCGGCCCGCGCAGTGTTCGACGCAGTCGACCGCCTGAACGAGCGCCCGCGCGTGCGGCGCAAGCGCACGTTCGTGAACGTCCTCCTCAAAGCGCGCAGGTCACGCTGACTCAGCGCGAGGGCAGCTCGTAGACGGCCGTGTCCCCGAATTCGAAGACCTTGCGGCCCAGGCGCTCGAACTTGGCGAGGGCGGCGGGCGAGTACCGATCCCGCTCGAGCGAGCCCACGAACACGTAGCGCACCCCGTAGCGCTCGAGGAGCCTCCGAGCCACGCCGGGATCAAGGGTCTCGTAGATGCGCGCGACGTCTGTCGCCCGAGTTCCAGGGTCGTGGTCCCACTGGATCTCGTGCCCGGCCCAGCCGATGACGGCGGGAAGACCGGTGAAGGTCGATACCCGCGCATGGCCCTCCGGGCTGTAGTCGGCCCCGGCGTCCTCGAGGATCGTCGGCGTGCCTTCGACGTTCGCGCGCAGCCAGCGGATCGCGGCTGCGTCTCCCGCAGTCAGCCAGCGTTCGCCGTCGAGTGTCGGAGGCTCGGAGAACCCCGTGGAGCGCGAGTACGACGCCGCCACCGGATACAGGGCGGCGATCGCGACGAGGACGACGACCCCCGCCTTCCAGGCGAGGCCCGCAGGGCGGGGAACCCGCCGTCGCACGGCGAATACCGCCACGCTCGCGGCGATCGCAAGCAGGAACCACGCCTGGTAGCCGGCCTTGAAGACGGTGTTGAACCGATAGCTCGGCGTGTCCTGGAAGACGTCCTCGATGTAGACGATCTCCCCGACCGCGATGAGCCCGAGGCCCACGGTCACGAGCAGCCAAAAGAACCGCTCTGCAGCCGTCGAGCGCGACCGCAGCGCGATGAAGAGCGAGCACGCCACGAGCACGAGCAGGAGCAGGAGACCTGCCAGACGGGCGGGAGCGAGCAGGACGAGCACGAACACTGCGACCGTGCCGCCCCAGACGACGTATCGCACGGGGAGGGAGAGTCGCGTGACGGCGACGGCCAGCAGGATCCAGAGCGGCAACCCGTAGATGAGCAGCACGTCGGCCGCAAACCGCGTGAAGTTGTCGTGGTCGCCGACGATTCCCAGGCCGCTCGCCGCGGTCGAGTAGTCGAGGTGGAACGGCAGGAAGAGCAGGAGCGAGGCACCCAGCCACGCGAGGGCCCAGACCGCTGCACGCCGCCATGTGACCCGGTCAGACGAGGGGCTCGCCCAGATCAGGAGGGCGAGGGCGCCGAGCACGGCCGCCGTCGGGTAGTCGAGGGCGTTGACCGCGTAGAGCACGCCGAGGACGAGAGAGGCGAGCGCAAGCTCGCCGAGCGCGCCGGGCACGCCCCCACGCCACGCCGGCGGGCCGCGAAGCGCGAGCTGGAGCGCGTAGGCGACGGCGACCAGAGTGAACGGAGTCGCCATCACGTGCGCGTGCAGATCGGCGAGCAGGAAGCTGAAGTACGGAAACTCGTTCGCCGTGCCGGCGATGACCCGTGAAGGGCTCCACCAGTCGTAGCCGGCGAGGGTCGGCCCTTCGAGGAACTGGATGCCGCCGGCGAGATTTCCGAGGAGCATGGCCAGGCCGACGCCAACGAGACCGGTCAGCACGGCGGCTCGCGTTCCGCCCGGACGTGCGCCTCTGAGCGCGAGGCAGAGAGCAGAGGCGACCCCGAACACCGCCGTCACGCAGAGCGCGAAGAAGAGCGCGACACCCAGGTTGAAACCCACGGCCGGCTCGACGGCGGTCAGCCGGCCGAGGAACGCGACGAGATAGTGGCCGAAGTAGTAGTAGTTGAGGTTCTCGCCGGACTGCCACGGATCGTGGGGCGGGAACGACTCGCTGCGGTCGACGGCGTTGACGAACGCCATGTCCATCGGCTTCTCGGTCTGCCACACGTCCGGCGAGAAGCTGCGCATCGCCGCCCAACCGAAGAACGCGAGCGCGAAGAGGAGCTCGCCTGCGACGAAGAGCCGGCCGGCCTGGCCCCGCAGCGCGGGGCCCACGCCGGCACGCCGCCAGAGGAGGCACCCAAGGACGACGAGCACTCCGATGGCCGCCGCGCAGACGGGCGTCCCGTAGGGAACAGCGTCGAGGCTCGCGAGCAGCCAGACCGGATATCCGACGAGGATGAGCCCGAGCGGTCGAGCGAGCACGAGCCCCCGTCCCGGGAGGCCCGAGAAGAGGAAAGCCGCGAAGGGCACGGCAGCCAGGCCGACGAGCTCGGCCAGGAGCCAGAAGAGGACCGTGTCGATCAGCGCCTACCGCGGCCGGCGCGCGGAGTCGAAGGAGTGTGGGTCGCGAGCATCCTGATCAGGTGACTTCCTTGACTTGACCATCAGGAAGGGTGACTATTCTCATGTTGCGATGAATCGGATCGGTCTGCGAGACGTTCTCGTCGCTCTCGTGCTTGCTGCGGCGATCTCGGCCATCACGGTCGTCTCGGCGTTCGCCGGGGACGAGCCCGCCGTCCAGGCGAGCGCGCCCTCGAACGACGTGGCGAGAGGCTCGCACGGCGACGACTGCGACGCGACGAGCACGCCGACTCCGACCAACACGCCCACGAACACGCCCACGAACACCCCCACCAACACCGCCACCAACACCCCGACCAACACCCCGACGAACACTGCAACCGCCACGCCCACGAACACGGCAACCCCGACCTTCACGGCGACTCCGACCAACACACCAACCCCGACTTTCACGCCAACCCCGACCAACACGCCGACCAACACCCCGACCCCGACCGACACGCCAACGCCGACCAACACCCCGACTCCGACCGACACGCCAACCCCGACCAACACGCCGACCAACACCCCGACCCCGACCGACACGCCGACCCCGACCCCGACCGAAGGGCCGCCTCCCACGGCGACCCCGTTCGACGCCGGGCGAGCGGCCACGTCGTCGAAGAAGGCGAGCGGCGAGGGCAAGATCTGCACCCTGGGCGGAAAGGCCTCGTTCCACTTCCAGGTCAAGCGCAAGAGCGGCGGGTCGGTGAAGGGCAAGCTCGGGTACCGCGACAAGACGGCCGGCATCAAGGTGAAGAGCGTCACTATCCAGACGCTGACCATCACAGGCAACGTGGCGACGTTCTCCGGGACGTGCAAGAAGAACGGCAACCCGTGCACCTTCACGGCGACGGTGACGGACAACGGGAAGCCCGGCACGAACGATCGCTTCCAGCTCTCGGTGTCGGGCGGCCCGTCCGTCGACCAGAACCTGATCAGCGGGAACATCAAGGTCAAGAGCTGACCCTCTCCGGGCGGTGGGGCTTGACCGCCCGTCCGTCCCCGACCACGATGCGGCTGTGGCCGGCGGCAGGCGAGAGAGCGAGGGCTGAGCGACGCCTCGCGTGGTGATCATCGGTGCCGGGCCCTGCGGGCTGGCCTGCGGCCGGGAGCTCGCACGGCTCGGGCACTCCGACTGGACGATCTACGAGCAACACCAGCACGCGGGAGGCCACGCGTCGTCGGCAGTCGATGCTCGAGGATTCACGTGGGATCTCGGCGGCCACGTCGTCTTCAGTCACTTCGGCGAGTTCGACGCGCTCCTCGACGAGGCCATGGGAGACGACGTCTACGAGCACGAGCGCTCTTCGTTCGTGCGCTTCGACGGCCGCTGGGTTCCCTATCCCTTCCAGAACAACCTTCGTTACCTCGAGCCGGACGTCGTCTACGAGTGCCTCCTCGGACTGATCGAGGCCGACGGCACGGCGCAGGCGCGGGATTTCGCCACCTGGATGTCCTCGACGTTCGGTGACGGGATCACCCGCCACTTCCTGCGTCCCTACAACGAGAAGGTGTGGGCGACGCCGCCGGAGCAGATGTCCGCCGACTGGATCGCAGAGCGGGTCAGCGTCGTCGACTACCGGCGGGCGCTGGCGAACGTGGTGCTGCAGCGCGAGGACAGCGGTTGGGGACCGAACAACACGTTCCGCTTCCCGCGGGCCGGAGGGACCGGCGAGATCTACCGGCGGATCGCCGAGGGGCTCGCCCCTCACGTCACCTTTGGCAAGGAGCTCGTGCGCGTCGACGTCGAGGCTCGTGCGCTCGAGTTCGCCGACGGGAGTGCGGACGGCTTCGACGCGCTCGTGTCCACGATGCCGCTCGATCGCCTGGTGGCCTCACTCGAACGTTGCCCGGCGGATCTTCGGGCGGCGGCCGATGCGCTCGTCCACACGAGCGTCGCCGTCGTCGGCGTCGGGGTCGAGCGTCCACTCGCCGACGATCGCTCGTGGCTCTACTTCCCGGGCGCCGATGTTCCGTTCTACCGCGTGACGAACTTCGCCAAGTACGCGCACGCGAACGTTCCCGACGGGGACGTCGAGCGTTTCTCGTCCTACCTCACGGAGACGGCGCACTCCGCCGTCCGGGCGCTTCCCGACAGGATCGGCGACCGCGTCGTCAGCGGGCTCGTGCGAACGGGCCTCATCGACGACCAGACGCCTGTCGTCTCGCTCACGCAGATCGATGTCGAGTACGCGTACCCGGTGCCGACCGTAGGCCGGGACGCCGCTCTCGACACGATCCAGCCCTGGCTCGCCGCACGCGGGATCTACTCGCGCGGACGCTTCGGCAGCTGGCGCTACGAGATCGGGAACATGGATCACGCGGCGAAGATGGGGATCGACATCGCCCGGCACGTCGTCTCGGGGGCGGCCGAGGAGCTATGGGCCGCATGAGCACGTCGCTCTCCGTGGTGATCCCCGCCTGGAACGAGGCGGCGGTCATCGAAGACCTGGTCATCGAGCTTCGCCGCGAGCTCGCGGATCGGTTCGAGTCGTTGGAGGTCATCGTCATCGACGACTGCTCGACCGACGAGACCGCTGCGATCCTCGACCGGCTGGCGCGAGGGTGGCCCGAGCTGCGGGTCGAGCATGCGAACGAGAATCTCGGCCACGGGCCGAGCGTCGAACGCGGGCTCGAGCTGGCCGGCGGCGATTGGGTCTTCCAGACCGACTCCGACCGCCAGTTTCCGCCCACCGAGTTCTGGAAGCTGTGGGAGCGCCGTACCGAGGCCGATCTCGTACTGGGGCGACGCGCGGTGCGCCGCGACTCGACGGCGCGCGTCGTTCTCTCGGCCCTGATCAACGCCGTCGTCTCCGCCCTCGTCGCGCGCCGGGTCCGCGATGCGAACACGCCGTTCCGGCTCGTTCGCAAGGAGCTCCTGGACGATGTCCGGCCGCTCCTCGGCAAGGCGCCGCTCGCGCCCTCGATCCTCGTCACGGTGGCCGCCATCGCACGCGGCTGGCGCGTCCTCGAGGTTCCGGTCACGCACCTCGCGCGCACGCACGGCACCTCGAGCCTCGCCGCCTGGCGGCTCGTGCGCTTCAGCCTCGCCGGCCTCCTCGAGCTCCTGCGCTTCCGTTTCGAGCTCATCCGTGCCCGGCGCCCGGGACGTACGGCGGAAGCCGCGCGATGACGCTGGATCCGGGCTCCGTCGTCCCCCCGACCGGGGCCGGAACCTGGCGCGCTCGCGTCGGCTCGGTCAGCTGGGCCGGAGTACGAGCCCGCATCCTCGATCGCGAGGTCATCGCCTACGCGGGCATCTTCGCCGCCGCGCTCGCGCTCCGGCTCATCGGCCTCGGCGACAAGCCCTTCCACCACGACGAGAGCCTGCACGCCTGGTTCTCGTGGCGGCTCTTCTCCGGCGAGGGCTACCACTACGACCCCGTCTACCACGGGCCGGTGCAGTACTACCTCACGGGGCTCATGTACTCGCTCTTCGGCGTCGGGGACGTCTCCGCGCGGCTTGCCCCGGCGCTCCTCGGCTCCGCGATCTGCGTGCTCCCCGCCCTCATGCGGCGGCAGCTGGGACACACGGCCGCGCTGACAGCGTCCGTCCTCCTCTGCGTGACGCCGGCCTTCCTGTACTTCTCGCGCTTCGCGCGGGACGACATCTACATGGCGTTTCTGACGCTCGCCCTTGCAGTTGCCATCTTCCGGTTCCTCGACCGGCCGAGCAGGTGGCTTCCGAGCGTCGTCCTCGGTCTCCTCGCCCTCTCGTTCGCGACGAAGGAGGCGACGTTCATCACGGTGTTCGTGTTCGGCACGTTCCTCCTCGCCGCGGTCGTGTCGCAGGTGCTCGCGGCACGCAGGCGAGGACTCCCTGTCTGGCGGACGCCGATCCTCCGTGCCGTGCGGGCCGCGGGCGTCGAGGCCTGGGGCTGGGCAGCCGCGACGTTCCTGCTCGTCTTCACCCTGGTCTTCACGACCTTGTTCACGAACCCGCAGGGACTTGCGGAAGGGCTCGTCGGCGGGATTCGCTACTGGCTCTCCCAGCACTCCGTGGAACGCGGAGACCAGCCCCTCTACTACTACCTCGTCACGCTGCCCGCCTACCAGTGGCCTGTGGTGCTCCTCGGAATCGTGGGCATCGTGGCCTGCGTGCGGCGCCGGCGCCTCTTCGATCTTTTCCTGGTCTGGTGGTTCGTGCTCAGCTTCCTCGTCTACTCGTGGGCGGGAGAGCGAATGCCCTGGCTCGGGCTCCATCCGTTGCTTCCGCTCATCCTCCTCGCCGGGGTCGGGCTCGCGTCGGTCTGGAGCAGGCGGAGTCGCGCGCTGCGGGTGGCCGCGGTCGCGCTGCTGGCAGCCGGCGCGGTCTACATGGCGTACGCCGCGATCGGGCTCTCCTACCTCCGCCAGGCCAGCCCGAGGGAGCTGCTCGTTTTCGTTCAGACCTCCGACGACGTCCCGGGTGTCGTCGACCAGCTCGCCGCGCTGGACGAACGGGTGACCGAGTCCACGGGAGAGCGCCTCCGCATCCAGGCCGACGGGTGGGGAGGGACAGATTGGCCCTGGGCCTGGTACCTCCGAGACCTGAGCGTCGGCTACGCCGATCTGAGCCAGAGCCCGCCCGCCCCGGACGCCGAGGTCGTCCTCGTCGCGGATCCGAACCACGAGGCCGCGCGCCCGTTCCTCGAGGGCTACACGGGGCACCGGTTCCGGCTGCGCGTCTGGTGGGTTCCCGACTACGGATCGGCCGGCCCGGGAGACTGGCTCGGCTGGCTTCTCCGCCGAGAGCCGTGGAACGAGACCGCGACGATGGACGAATGGCTCTACGTCCGCGACGATCTCGAGCCGCTGCTCGGCGACCGCCTGCCGAGTTCCCCGTGAGCGCGGGGAGGTCGCTCTCGATCGTCGTTCCCGCCTACAACGAGGAGCGACGGGTAGCGCGGCTACTCGCGGCACTCGACCGCGATGCCGCCTCTGCGGCCGCCGCCGCGGACATGAAGCTGCTGGAGGTGATCGTCGTCGACGACGGCTCGACCGACGCGACCGGTGTGGAGCTCGCGCGCTTCCGATCCGAAGGCGGCCGTCTCCGGATCCTCCGGACCTCGAGGAACCGGGGGAAAGGCGCTGCCGTGCGCGCCGGGGTGCTGGCCGCCGCAGGCACGCACGCGCTCGTGACCGACGCCGACCTGTCGACGCCGCTGTCCGAGTTGTCGACGCTCGCCGCCGCTCTCGACCGTGGCTTCGACGTGGCAATGGGCTCGCGGGCGCTGTCCGAGTCGCGCATCCTGATCCGTCAGCCGCGCTATCGCGAGTCGCTCGGGAAGTGCTTCAACGCGCTTCTCCGCCTGACGACTGACCTTCCCTTCCGGGACACTCAATGCGGCTTCAAGCTCTACCGGCTCGACACGGCACGGGTGCTGTTCGAGCGGCAGCGGCTGCAGGGGTTCGCCTACGACGCCGAGCTGTGCCTGCTTGCCCGTGAGCTCGGCGTAGGCGTGGCGGAGGTTCCGGTCTCGTGGGCGAACAGCCCCTGGACGACAGTCTCGGCGCCCGCGACCGTCCGGATGGCGGTAGATCTTGCGCGGCTTGCGTACCGCCCACGAACCGCGGGAAGAGCGTTCTGAGGAGGCGGCTTCGAAAGATCCCGTACTACGCTCGCTCGCTCGCAGCGCTCTCTCGGCTCGTCCGGCCCCGAAGTTGGCTCGGCGCGCTTCGGCACCGGCCGATCGAGCTGCGGAACGGCCTCCGGTTGCGAACCACGCGCCTGCTCGACTACCTCCTGCTCAAGGAGATCGTGTGTGACGACGTCTACGGGATCCGGAAGCTCCCTCAACCGACCACCGGGGTCGTGATCGACGTCGGGGCCGGGATCGGCGACTTCGCCCTGTTCGTCGCGCTTCGGCAGCCCGCCGCCTCGGTGCTCGCTTTCGAGCCCGACGAGAGGTCGTTTCGCGCGTTCCACGCGAACATCGCCGCGAACGTTGCCGTCGGCGTCGATGCCCATCAGCTGGCGATCGGCACCCGACCACCCGCCGAGAGGCTGGAGCCGTTCCTCCGTGGTAGGAACGTCGATCTGCTCAAGGTCGACTGCGAAGGCGACGAGCTCGATGTCCTCGAGAGCGCCGGGCGTGAGCTCGAGCGGGTGCAACGGATCGTGCTCGAGTACCACAGGCACCTGCTCCCCGACGCCGATGCGCACGTAGCTGCGTATCTGCGAGAACGCCGCTTCCTCGTGGAGCTTCGGCCGGATCCGTACGACGAGCGAATCGGCTACCTCGAGGCCGAGGCCCCGGGATGATCCGATGCTGCCTCGTCACGGGTGGCGCAGGCTTCATCGGCTGCAACCTTGCCGACAGGCTGCTGCGCGATGGACACACCGTCACCCTGTTCGACAGCCTCGCTCGTCCGGGAGCCGAGCTGAACCTGGCGTGGCTGCGCGAACGCCACGGAGAGCGCCTGCGCTTCATCAGGGGCGACGTCAGGAGCGCAGAAGCCGTCAGCGCCGTAGTTGCGGAGGCCCAGGTCGTGTACCACCTTGCCGGCCAGACCGCGGTGACGACATCCGTTGCGGACCCGCGCGGGGACTTCGCGGCGAACCTGGTCGGCACCCTGAACGTGCTCGAAGCGGCCCGCTGCTCGCAGGAGCCACCGATCGTCGTCTACGCCTCCTCGAACAAGGTGTACGGGTCGATGAGCGACGAGGAGATCGTCGAGACCCCGACCCGGTATGCGTTTCGGGATCTTCCACGGGGTGTGAGCGAGCAGCACCCGCTCGCCTTCGAGTCCCCCTACGGCTGCTCGAAGGGCGCTTCCGACCAGTACGTCCTCGCATACGGCCGGCTGTACGACCTTCCGACGATCGTCTTCCGGCAGAGCTGTATCTACGGCCCTCGTCAGATGGGGATCGAGGATCAGGGCTGGGTGGCGTGGTTCATCCTTGCCGCAGCGCTCCGCAGGGAGATCACGATCTTCGGCAGCGGCAAGCAGGTCCGCGACCTGCTCTACGTGGACGACCTGCTCGACGCGTACGAGCTGGCCGTGGGCGCGATCGACCGCACGCGCGGGAGGGCGTTCAACATCGGCGGGGGAGCGCCGTTCACGATCTCCGTCTGGGCAGAGTTCGCACCGGTGCTGGAGACTGTCGTCGGACGATCTCCTCGGGTGCGCTTCGACGAGGCACGGCCCGGAGACCAGCAGGTGTTCTTCTGCGATACGGGCCGAGCCGAGCGCCTCTTCGGATGGCAGCCGAGCACCCCTGTCGAGGAAGGCGTCGGGCGGCTCGCCGACTGGATTCTCGACAACAGGTCGTCGCTCGAGCGCATCGTCCCCGTTCCCGCCGAATGAGGATCCTCCAGGCGCTCACGTACTACCGGCCGCACCTCAGCGGCCTGACGATCTACGTCGAGCGACTGGCGCACGCGCTGAGTGCTCGCGGCCACGAGGTGACCGTCCTCGCGTCGCAGCACGACGCCGCGCTGCCGCTGGTCGAGGATGGCGCCGGCGTTCGCGTCGTCCGAGTTCCGGTCGCCTTCCGTGCCGGCAAGGG
The DNA here is from genome assembly GCA_963819905.1 of uncultured Thermoleophilia bacterium. Classification (GTDB taxonomy): domain Bacteria; phylum Actinomycetota; class Thermoleophilia; order Gaiellales; family Gaiellaceae; genus CAWCQC01. The sequence goes on along the minus strand of CAWFXP010000009.1, from coordinate 859,403 downwards.
CGTGGCGATGCCGACGCACGGGGCCCACGCGATACGCCTCCTCCGAGAGCACGACGTCGTCGGGATCCATCTCCCACAGCTCGAAGCCGCCGGGCTCGCGGTCGGTGCCCGCGTTCTCGACCGCCCCAGCGTGATCACGTATCACTGCGACCTGCAGCTGCCAGGCGGCCTGCTCAACCGAGCCGCCGACGGGCTCACGGCGGCCGTCAACACCGTGGCGGTCGCGTCGGCCGACCGGGTGGTCGCCTACACGCAGGACTACGCAGACCACACACCGGCTCTGCGCCGGGCCCGAGCCAAGCTGACCGTCGTCCCGCCGCCGGTCACGATGCCCGAGCCGCGACGGAGAGACGTCGAGGCCTTCCGCACCGCGCACGCCCTGCGGGATGAACGGCGGCCATGGGCAGCTCGTCGGGTTCGCCGCACGATTCGCCGCCGAGAAGGGGATCCACGTCCTGCTCGCGGCGCTGCCTGGCCTGCTCGCCCGCTTCCCGGGGCTCAAGGTCCTCTTTGCCGGACCATACGAGGACGTGGTCGGCGAACGGCCGTATCGCGATCGGCTCTCGCCTGCGATTGCCGCGCTCGGCGAGCACTGGGAGTTCCTCGGCACGCTCGACCCGGTCAGCGAGATGCCCGCCTTCCTCGGCGCGCTCGATTGCCTGCTGGTTCCGAGTGTCAACTCGACCGAGTCGTTCGGGCTGGTTCAGGTTGAGGCGATGCTCTGCGGCACGCCCGTCGTCGCGAGCGCCCTGCCGGGCGTCCGGGAGCCAGTCAGGATCACCGGCATGGGCGAGCTGGCGCCGCCCGGTGATCCGAACGGGCTGGCCGCCGCGATCACCCGAGTCCTGACGCAGAGGGAACGCTACGTCTGCCCACGCCGGCAGGTCGCCCGCCGCTTCGATCTCGAGCGCACTGCGGTTGCCTACGAGTCGCTCTTCGAGGAGCTGCTCGCGGCGAGACGCCGCCCTCGACGGGGGCCCTGACCGTGACGAGCACCGCCTCCCCCACGAGGCCGGCGCTCCGGCGACTCATCCTTACCCTCCTCGACGCGGTGCCCGGCCCCGTCACGGGAACGCTGCGCACGCACCGCTTCGCCCGGGTGATCGCGAAAACCGTCTCGATTCTCACGTACCCGCTCCACGGGGAGCCGGTCACTATCCGACGCGGGGAGGCCTCTGGGCTGTCGCTGTACGCCGACGCCCAGTCGCTCTCCTGGATCACCGGCAAGGTCGAGCCCGAGGTCCAGCGCGCGCTGCGACAGTGCCTGCGGCCCGGAGGCGTGTTCTTCGACATCGGAGCGAGCGTCGGCTTCTTCACCGTCCTCGGCGCGCATCTCGTCGGCGACTCGGGGCTCGTCGCGGCCTTCGAGCCCGAGCCGGCGAGCTTCGCCGCCGTGCAGCGCAACCTCCGCCTGAACGGTCTCCGGAACGTCCTGTTGATACAGAAGGCGGTCTCGAGCTCCCCCGGCGAGGGCGTGCTCGACGCGCAGAACCCGGCGACCGCGCACCTCGTAAACGGCGACCTGACACCGTCAGGGAAGCCGGTCCGGGTCGAGGTGACCTCCGTCGACGCCTTCGTCGCCGAGCATCCCGAGCTCGTACCGGGCGCCGTCAAGGTCGACGTCGAGGGTCACGAGGCTGCGGTCCTGCTGGGAATGGCGAGAACGCTTGACGAGCACCGGCCCATCGTGATCGTCGAGCTGCACCAGACCGGCCGGGGTTTCCTCTCGATCCTGGAAGGCGCGGGATACGCGCTCAGCGTGCTCGAAGGCTCCGTGTCTCCGGCGGCGGCTCGGTCGGGCGCCCACGTTCTCGCGGTGCCGGAGGAAGGGGGAGCGGCCTGATCAGCCGGCGGCTTCGGACGACGCGGGCTGGCCGACCCACTGCTGGCTCGTCAGCGGCACCCCGTTGCGGCGGTGGGCCCGGAGGACGAGCGCGATCGCGGTAACCCAGACCGCGCCGAGCACCACGTAGACGAGCGCCCGCACCGGCCCGCTCGCGCCGGCCGCGTCCATGATCGTGCGGGCGTTCGTGACGACGATCATGCCGCCGACGCAGGCTCCGGGGAGACGCGGCGAGAGAAGGCGGACGAGCCACGCCGCGATCGGCGCTGCGATGATCCCGCCCACCAGGAGCGCAGCGAGGAATGTCCAGGAGATCCCCTGACTTCCGAGGGCGAGCAGAAAGCCGATGCTCGCCAGCCAGCGCGTGCACCGTCGCCGAGGCAACCGCCGGCGAGAGGCCGACGGCCAGCACGAGCGTCGTCGAGGTCGTTCCGTACGCCATCCCGAGGGCCCCGTCGACGAGCTGGGCGAAGAAGCCGACGACGCCGAGAACGATCAGCGTCTGCACGGAGGCCACCTGGACAAATCCCTATAAAACATGTAAGTTTTTGGGGTTAGCGTAGATCGCACTGCAGTTGGGCCGTAGACGACCGTCAAGGGAGTGCGCGATGTGGGTATCCCGCCGAACCGACTACGCCACGCGGGCGGTGCTCGCGCTGACCCTCGCGGACGGTCGCCCGCTGACGCTCGAGGAGATCGCGACCCGCACGGCGACCCCGCGATCCGTGCTGGAGCAGGTCATGCCGGTCGTGCGTAGCGCCGGGATCGTTCGCTCCGAGCGGGGACGGCGCGGCGGCTACCGGCTCAATCGCAAGCCGGAGGACATCACCCTCGAACGCGTCGTCCGCTTGTTCGAGGGCCAGCTCGCCCCGATCGGCTGCGCGACCCGCCACGAGCCCGAGCCGTGCCCGATGACGATCGGCTGCACGCTGCGGGAGACGTGGGAGCAGATTCGCGACGCAACCATCGAGCTGCTCGGCGGCGTCACCTTCGCCGAGCTCGCCGCCCGCGCCGGCGGCCCCTGGCTCGAGCCTGCCGCCCTAGCCGCCGCGGATCCCGCTCCGTAGCCCGCCGTCCACGACGAGCGCCTGTCCGGTCACCCACGCCGCCTCGTCGGAGGCGAGGTAGACGAACGCATCCGCTACGTCGCGGGGCCGCCCGAGCCGTCCGAGGGGGTGGAGCGCTGTGGCGGCCTCCCGGGCGGCAGCCGGATCCGGCTGGCCGGCGAGGAAGCGCTCGAGCATCGGCGTCGCGACGAATCCTGGACACACGCAGTTGGCCCGGATGCCGGCCTTGGCCCCGTCGAGCGCCAGGCACTTCGTGAGCATCACCACACCCGCCTTCGACGCGCAGTAGGCCGCCTGCCCGGCCGATCCCAGGAGCCCCACCACGGACGCCGTCGAGACGATCGAGCCGCGGCTCGCTGCGAGATGCGGCCAGGCTGCCTTCGCGCACAGAAAGACGCTCCGCAGGTTCGTCGCCAACCCGTCGTCCCACTCGTCCTCGTCGAGCTCGTGCGCCGCGCCCAGCACGGGGCGCCCCGCGTTGCAGACGAGCGTGTCGAGCCCGCCGAGCCGATCGACGGCCGCGGAGACCGTCGTCTCGACGCTCGCCAGCGAGCGCACGTCGCACGGCACGTCGCCGCCGTCGAGATCGGCGACGACCACGGCTGCGCCCTCTTCCCGATAGCGGGCCACGATCGCGGCGCCGATCCCTGACGCGCCGCCGGTGACGAGCGCCCGCTTCCCATGGAGGCGGCTCACGCCGCGCATCGTCGCAGACGCCGGCCCCGGCTCGGGAGCAGTCGACCTACTCGCCGGCCGCGGCCCGGCGCTCCGCGTTGAGCCGCTTGTACTTCTCGATCATCTCGAGCAGCCGGCGGTCGAGATCGGCACGGCGTTCGAGCTCGGCAGCCCGCTCCTCAGGCGTCTTCTTCCGCTTCATCCTCCCCTCCAACGGCCATGGTTGCGAAGCGCGGAGGCCCCGCAAGTGTCCGATTCGGTCGCGCTTGCCCGGCCCGCGCCGAGACGCGATGATCGCGCCGATGCCTGGACGTCTCGACGGGAAGGTCGCGCTGATCACGGGCGCAGGCTCGGGGATCGGGCAGGAGACGGCTCGCAGGTTCGCAGAGGAAGGGGCACTCGTCGCCGCTGCAGACCTGCGCGGCGACACGGCCGCCGAGACCGCCGAGACCATCGGCGCGGCGGCGCTCGGGCTCGAGCTCGACGTGACTTCCCCCGCTTCCATCGACGACGGGATCCAGGCAACGGCCGAGCGATACGGCGGCCTGGACGTCGTCGTCAACAACGCCGGCGTGACGATCGTGGGCGCGGCACACGAGCTGGACGACGGCGACTGGGATCGCGAGCTCGACACCAACCTGAAGAGCGTGTACCTCGTCGCGAAGGCCACCTGGCCGCATCTCGTCGCCCGGGGCGGCGGCGTGATCCTCTCGACCGCGTCGATCGCCGGTCTCTGGGCCATCCCAGCAGATGCCGCCTACTGCGCGTCGAAGGCGGGCGTCATCATGCTGACCAAGTGCCTGGCGCTCGACGGAGCCAGGGCCGGCATCCGCGCCAACTGCGTCTGTCCAGGCTTCACGCAGACGCCGATGATCGAGGGCTACTTCGCCGACCAGCCCGACCCCGACGAGGCCCGGAGGCTCGCCGTCGGCCTCCATCCGCTCGGTCGAATGGGCACCCCGCGCGATATCGCCGACGCCTTCGTCTACCTCGCCTCGGACGAGGCCGCGTGGGTAACCGGCGAGGCATTGGTCGTCGACGGCGGTCTGACCAGCGGCATCTGGGGAGGCTAGACGATGACTAATCGGAAATTGGCCGCCGCCCTCACCCACGAGCCGCGCGCGCGGCGCGGCGGGGTGGCGCAGTGCCTCGGGTGGCTTCTCTTCCCACACAGAGACCGCCCACCCGTGCACTGGCACCACGCGGCACCGGCGGGTTGCGAAGCTTCGTGGGCTTCTCGATCCCGGCAGCGACGGAGGTGGTCGTGCTCGCAGGCTCCGCCCGCTCGGTCGACCGGATCGGCTTCGACCTTCCGCGCGAGCTGACGCGGGCCTGAGCCGTCCGGCTCACTCCCGCGCCGGCTGCGTCAGACTCGCCTCGGAAGACCGGCTACCGCCCTCCACGTGAAGGCGGCGCCAGCCGGCTCACGATCCTGCCTACGTAGGCTTCGCCCCACCGCGGCCGCCGAAGCCACGGGCGATGAGTTCCCGACCGCTTGTCGGTCTTCGTCAGCAACAGCGAACGGAAAAGGAGGGGCGAGATGGGCAAGTTGGTGGTGACGGAGTTCCTGTCGCTCGACGGCGTCATGCAGGCGCCCGGCGGAGAGGATTTCAAATACCCCGGTTGGAGTTTCGCCTTCGACCGCGGGGACGACGGGAACGAGTTCAAGCTCCAGGAGACGCTGGAGACCGAGGCCCTCTTGCTCGGCCGGGTCACCTACGAGAGCTTCGCCGGCGCATGGCCCTCGCGGGAAGGTGAGTTCGCGGACAAGTTCAACAGCATGTCGAAGTACGTCGTGTCTTCCACCCTCGGGGACCCTGAGTGGAACAACACGACCGTCCTCAACGGGGATGCCGTAGAGGAGACCTCGAAGCTCAAGGAGGAGATCGACGGCATCATCCAGGTGCCGGGGAGCCTCCGGCTCGTGCAGGCGCTGATCGACGCCGACCTCGTCGACGAGCTGCACCTGATGGTCTTCCCGGTCGTGCTCGGCACCGGGCGGCGCCTGTTCGGCCAGACGAGCGAGAAGACGGATTGGCAGCTCTCGGAGGCGAAGCCGGTGGGACCGGACGGCGTGCTCGTCCTGGTCTACGAGCGGGCCGCACAGTAGGAGGCATCGAGCCCGCGGCTCCACGCCGAAGGCGTCGAGCCGCGGGCCCCTCGTTCCTCAACGAAGCGAGACCGCGACCTCCTCGAGGAGATCCAGCGCGTCCTGCAAGCCGGCTTCCATCCCGGACTCGATGATCGCGTCCCGAATCTCCCGGCTCGGCGCCTGCACGAGGATCGTGACCGCGGTGCGCCCGCCCAGCTCGGCAAACGTCACGGTGTTCAACGTCCCCTCCGTCGCCTCTCCTTCCGGCACGCCCTCGTAGATCTCCGTGGAGACGATCCGCTCGTTCGGGACGATCTCGCGATACTCGCCGTGGAAGCCGACCTCGAAGCCGTCCTCCGTCACCATCAGGTAGCGCCAGCTGCCGCCGACCCGCAGGTCGATCTCGGCGATCGTCACCTCGCCGCGCTTGGCGTTCCACCAGCGCTTGACGAGCTCGGGCGTTGTCCACGCCTGGTAGACCAGGTGCTTCGGCGCGTCGAACTCCCGCGTGATCAGGATCTGCTCGTCCGTCGGCAGCGTCACCTTCGCCGTTCCGCTACTCGTCACCGCCATCTCCCTTCTCCTTTCCCTTGAGGTCCTCCAACACGACGTCCAGCTGCTCGAATCGTTCCGACCACGCGCGCTCGTAGCCCTTCACCCAGTCGTGGATGGGCTTGAGCGCTTGGCCGTTCACCCGGTAGAGCCGCCGCCGTCCTTCGTTCCGCGCCTCGACCGCCCCCACCTCTCGCAGCACACGCAGGTGCTTGGACACCTGCGGCTGAGCCAGCTCGAGCCGGTCCACAAGGTCGTTCACCGCCAGCTCACCGCCGACGAGGGCGTCGAGGATCTGCCGGCGCCGGGGCTCGGCCACCGCGTTGAACGCATCTGCCGTCGTCGCGATTCTCGCCACGCCGAGATTATATACCGATATGGGAATATGTCAACGGCGCGGCTCGGCCACGTCATCGGCCCGGCACCGGTCGCAGACATAGGAAGACCCCACATTCGCGGGGTCTTCCCGTAGCAGGCCTGTAAGCCGGATCCTGTCGAGGGTGACCATCCATCTAGGCTCCCGGTTTCCCGGGGGCTCGAGCGGCGCACCCGGCTCCTCGGCGGGCCACCTGGTGACGGAGCCTGTTCGCCTTGCACCGGACGGGGTTTGGCTAGCCGCCGTGTCGCCACGGCGCTGGTGGGCTCTTACCCCACCGTTTCACCCTTGCCGGCGGCGCCTCCGGAGATGCGCCGCCTCGGCGGTCTCCTTTCTGTTCCACTTTCCGTCGGCTTTCGCCGCCTGGGGTTTCCCCAGCGTCCTGCCCTGCGGTGTCCGGACTTTCCTCGGACCGCCGGAGCGGTCCGCGGCCACCCGGCCTGCACGTCCCATTCTACTCCGCCTCGAGTGGTGACCTCACGCGCGCTCGAAGCTCACGAGCTCCTCCCGGCTCGACCCGCCGGACACACCGAGCACGAGAACGGGTCCGACGCCCTTCGCGTAGAACTTGTACTCGAGGACCGACGGCTTCAGTGGGGTCGTGTCCTTCGTCATCACGACCGAGCCGAACGTGCCGAACGGCACCTCGGCGCGCTCGCGGACGCTGAGGATCCTGGCGCGATCCTCGGCCTGCCCAGCGTAGTACTCCTGCCGGAACGCCGTCCCGGACGTCGGCTCCGCCGGCATGATGATGCCCGGCTGCGCCCCGTCGACCCCGGCCTTCCAGGAGCCTTCCGTGCTCACGACCTTGGCGTTCTCGTACTCTTTGGTGTCCTCGCCGAGGTACCAGACGTTGCCCTTCGCATCCTGTGCGTACCAGTCGTAAGTGTCCTCGACGAGGTCACCGCCCTGCGTCACGACGTCGTGAACGACGACCGCCTCGATTCCGAGGATCGTCGCGGTTCGATCGAGCACAGTGACCTCGACGCGCTTCTCGGGGCCCTGCCCGTCGCTCTCCGCATACACCCAACGATTGCCGGGTGCCATCGGCCAGTATGGGTTGGTGATCTCCGACGTGAACTGCGCCGTGTCGAGCTTGACCGGTTCGCCGCCCTGTGGAAGGACCACCGTCGAGCCGCTGGGGGTGCCGGAGCCGCACGCAGCGGCCAGTGTGACGAGCACGACGGCGACGATGATCATGAGTGTCGAACGCATCGCTCCTCCTTGCGTTGGATCGAAGCAACCGTAGGAGGCGGACGTGAGCGCTCCATGAGATGTCCGTGAGATCGAAATGAGAGGCTCGTCGGCCCGGAACTTCTCGAGCCGATGCCGGTCCAAGCGGTCGATGACGTTTCTCCCTCTCCTCGCCGCCGCGGTGGCACTCGTCCTCGGCGGCGTGGGTGCGACGATCGACACAGGGCGGATCGATGTCGACCCCACCTCGCCTACGGCCGGTGGGCGCCCGGAACATCGAACGGCTCCGCGCGCCACTGCTCCAGCTCGTCTCGCCCGCTGGACGGCAGGATGCGATGCGCGGCTCGAGCTGCGTTTCGTCCGTCGACGAGACGGGCGAGGGCGTCGCGATCTGCGTCGACACGCTGCGACCGTATCCGGAGCGGCTTACGGTCAGCGAGCGCTCGGCCGGCCTGGCCTTCGTGTTGTCCGACGGCGATTTCACGGAGCCGGCAACGGTGAGCGTCTCCCGTCTCGGCTGCAACCGAGAGGTCGCGAGCTTCACCCTCGAGCAAAGCGGAGCCACCTGGCCCGCTGATCTACCCGAAGGCGCCTACGGGCTCGACGTGTTCTTCCGCTTCGCCACCCCGGAAGGCCTCTCGGGCGACTCCCATCAGTCGCTTGGATTGCTCGTCGAGGAGGGAAGCGAGGCGGCGATCGTGCCGGCCACCGCGAAGCGGTTCGTGTGCCCGCGCGAGTTTCGCCCCCAGCTCGTCCACGGCGGCACCCGCTCGCAGCGCGCCGTCCTGACCTCGACCCTCGATCGCCTGACCGCCTCCTACGCACCCACGATCCGGATCGCGAAGCCACCCAGGGCATGGCGACCGCGGAACGGGACCTGGCTGCGCGTACGCGTCGCGGCCGGCTCGGCTGCGGATGCCGTGCTGCCTGCCTGGCAGGGCCTGCTCGCCGTCGGCGCGTTCCGGGACCACAGCCTCTCCCGCCTGGCCGGCTACGCCCTCCACGTCGACACTCCGCCGGAGCGTCACGAGCGCCGCGCGGCGGACGGCCCCGCGCCGGCCACCGCTCCGAGCGCCGCCGTGATCCGGGAGACGGTCACGGCCGCAGTCACGGACGCCGGAGTGCGGCTCGACTCCCTGGTGATGCTCCGCCCGCTCGGGCCCGCGCCGGTCGTGATCGTCACGGTGTCCGACCCCGAGCGGTTCCTGCGCGACGATGCGACCGTCTTCTTCGCCGCCTTGAGCACCCTCGTGGACGGCGCAGGCGCGGATGCAGACGGCCTGTACGTCGAGCTCCGCGACCCGGCGGGACACGCCTTCAAGATCTCCGCGATCGGCACCCGGGCCGGATCGGGAGCCGGCTGGATCCGGGAGGATCTCGAGCCGCGCGACCCGACGGGGTCTGTCGGTAGCCCGTAGCCGCGGCCGTCAGACGAGCGCGCGCTGCTCCTCGCTCGGCCTCACCTCCCCTCCCAGCACCGATCCGCAGGCGCTGCACTCGAACCGCCCGGTCTGCGACTCGACGGTCTCCCCACAGGCGAGGCACGCGTTGTCCTCGCCCCGGAGGACACCGAGGAGCTCGTCGTCGAGCGTGCGGGTGAGCAGCGTGCGGGTGAGCATGGCGACGGTCACAGCTTGCGAAACACCCCGGTGACCTTGCCCAGGATCTGGACGTGCGCCGGGTAGAGCGGTTCCATCGAGGCGTTCTCCGGCTGGAGCCTGATTCGCCCGCTTTCCCGGTGATACGTCTTGACGGTCGCCTCGTCCGCAGTCTCGTCGTCGCCCGCGAGCGCGACCACGACGTCGCCGTTCTCTGCGTCCGTCTGGCGATGGACGACGACGTAGTCGCCGGGCATGATCCCGGCCTCGACCATGCTCTCGCCCTTGACGCGCAGGAGGAACTCGTCGTCTCCGCTCGAGAGCGGCTCGGGCACGGCGAGGTAGTCCTCGATGTTCTGCTCGGCGAGAAGCGGTCCGCCGGCCGCGATCTCGCCGACGAGCGGAAGAACCCTGACCCCACCGGCTTCGCGGGGAGGCGAGCCGTCGACGCCGACGAGCTCGAGTGCCCGCGGCTTGGTCGGGTCGCGACGGATGTAGCCCGCCTGCTCGAGCTTCGCGAGGTGCACGTGGACGGTCGACGGCGAAGCGAGGCCGACCTCGGCGCCGATCTCGCGCACCGTCGGCGGGTAGCCGTGCTTTCGTCTGTACGCGAGGACGAAGTCGTAGATCTCCTGCTGTCTGTGAGTCAGCATTCCCCCTCCGATACGAACATCTGTTCGCATCAGAGTAGCGCGGCGGGCGGACAGCGTCAACGGTAAGATTCCGGCACCTGCGCTGGTGGCGGAATTGGTAGACGCGCAAGGTTGAGGGCCTTGTGGCCCGATGGGCCGTGGAGGTTCAAGTCCTCTCCAGCGCACTCAGCGAGGCCGGGCCGCACGACGGGCCCGGCTTCGCTTCTTCACCGCGCCCCGCTCACCACTCGACGAGCGTCCAGATGCCCGGCGGCGTTTCGTCCGGGCTTCCGCCGATCTCGGCGAGCACCGAGACGGCGAGCTTCAGATGCTCCATCGCTTCCTGCTCGCGGCCGGCCGCGTGCAGGATGTCGGCGAGGTTGTTGTGGAGTGCAGCCTCCCGGTGGCGGTCGCCCTGCGACGCACACAGGTCGAGCGCCTGCTCCGTCAACCCGAGCGCGTCGTCGAGATTGCCGGCCGTCCGCTCGACGAGCGCGAGGTTGTTCAGAGCGGCGACCCGCGCCGCCGGGTCCGGGAGAGCGTCGGCGAGAGCGATGCTCGTCTGCAGATGGCGACGGGCCTCGCCGGCGTCGTCACGGCTCGACGCGAGCACGCCGAGGATGTTGTGGGCCTGAGCCAGCGCCGCGTCGTCTCCGGCCTGCTCGGCCAGCTGCAGCGCCTCGTCGGCGAGCTCGAGCGCCGGCTGTTCGTTTCCTCGCCGGTGCTCGTTGAGGCTCCGGTCGGCGAAGAGCCTCGAGCGCTCCGCGGGGTCGTCGAGCCCTACGCTCGCCGCTTCGAAGTGGGCGGCGGCGACCTCCCAGTCGCCCCGGCGAAGATAGGTCGTGCCGAGCTTGCGCTCGAGAGCGGCGAGGTGGTCTGCGGGGGCAGACGCAGCCGCGGCCTCGTAGCTCTCGAGGGCTGCGTCGTAGTCGGCCAGCAGGACGAGAACGTCGCCGATCCCCTCCTGCAGCATCGCGGGCTCACCGTGGCCGAGAGCGAGGGCCGAGCGGAGGTGTCCGACGGCGTCGACGTTCGCGTAGAGGGTGCGGGCCCGCTCGCCCGCGACCGCAAAGTACGCGGCTGCATCGCTCTCGCGTCCTGCCATGCGGAAGTGCTCGGCGATGACGGCGGCTTGCTCACCGGGGTTGCGTCGCTCGCGGGCGGCCAGCGCCTCGGCGGCGCGGCGATGCAGGAGGCGCCGCCGAGCGAGACTCGTCTTTCCGTAGACGAGCTCGCGCATGCGGCTGTGCGCAAAGTCGTAACCCTCGGGAACTTCCCCGACCAACCGCCTGCCGGCAAGCTCCTCGAGCGCGACGACCACCTCTTCCTCGCTGCGTCCGCTGACTTCGCGAACGGTGTCGAGGTCGAACGCGCGACCGAGGACGGCCGCGGCGGTGAGTACCTGCTGCCCGGTCTCGCCCGCCGTGTCGACGCGCGCGCTCAGCAGCCCGGCAACCGTGCTCGGGACCTTCCACTCGCCCGCCTCGAGATCCGCAGTTGCTGCGAGATACTCCACGACGAACAACGGCAGCCCGTCCGATTCCTCGAACAGGCGCTCGGAGAGATCGGACGCACCGGCCACCGTCGCGAGCTCGGCGACGTCGTCCCGCGAGAGACGCGCCAGCCGGACGGTCGTGAGCGTCCTCTCTCGCTGCGCGTCGGCGACGAGCCGCTCCAGCCCGTGCCCGGCCGGCAGGTCTTCGGGCCGCCACGTCAGTACGAGGCAGAGCGACCTGTCGTGCAACCTCCGCGCCAGGTGCGCGAGGACGTCGAGTGACCCCTCGTCGATCCAGTGGGCGTCGTCCACGACGACGAGGCCAGCGAGCGCGCCCAGCGTTCGGTCGAGCCCGTCGATGAACCGCGTGCGAGCGCCGGGGCCGTCGGCAGCCGGCGGCCCCTCCCCGAGCTCCGGAACGAGGCGGGCAGCCTCTCCCCGCCAGTGGGAGGGCAGCGAGGCGAGGAGACCCGGTGCCGACGACCCTGCCAGGGCGTCGCGGATCGCGTCTGCGACGACCCCGTAGGGGAGCGTCGACTCCGTCTCGCTGCAACGCGCGACCGCGGTCGCGACGCCGGCTCCGGCAGCTCGCTCGGCAAGCTCCTCGACGAGCCGCGTCTTGCCGATACCGGCCTCTCCTTCGACGATCACGACGCGGCCGTGGGATGCGCTCGCCGCCAGAGCGTCACCGAGCGCGCGCCGTTCGGCCTCCCGACCCACCAGGGGAAGACCGGGCGGCGCCGGGGAGCCCGGGCTTTCCGGGGCGAGCGGAGTCGTGGGTCGGGGCAAGACGACCGGTACGGCGTTCGCCTTGATCGCCTCGGCCAGCTCCGCCGTCTCCTCGAGCGGTGCGACCCCGAGCTCGCTCTCGAGCACACGGACGCACTCCTGATACGCGCGAAGCGCTGCCGAGCGCTGGCCGGAACGGGCGTAGAGCTCCATGAGGAGCCGGTGGGCGGGTTCCTGGAGCTCGTCGAGCGCGAGCCACCGGCGCGTCAGCTCGACGGCGCCGTCGAAGCGCCCGGCCGTGGCCTCTACCCGCGCGAGGCGCTCGAGCACGCCCGCGAAGTCCCGCTTGAGGGTCTCCGCCTCGAAGAACTGCCAGTCGTCGAACTCCAGGCTGTCGCGCAGCCCGAAGCCGGCGAGGAAGTCGCCCCGGTACAGCTCCGCCGCCTCCGCGTCCTGTCCTTCCGCCGCAAGCCGGCGGAAATCGGCCACGTCGAGCCAGGCGTCTGCCGGATCGAGCGCGATCGCGGTTCGGTCGATCTCGAGGAACTCGCCGCCGAGCCCCTTGCCGAGCGCCGAGAGCGTGCGCCGCAGCGCCGCGCGTGCGTGCTCCGAGTCGTAGTCCGGCCAGAGAAACGACGCCAGCGTGTCGCGGCTCTTGCGCTCTCCCGTCACCGCGAGGTACGCGAGCAGCGCGACGGCCTTCCGGGTGTCGACGGCGATCGGCACGCCGTCGACCTCGATCCTCGGAGACCCGAGGAGCGAGATCGTGAGCCGGGCCATTAGAGCAACGAGTGTAGCGCCGTGACGGTCGCCGTAACGCTTTCGGAACGTCCGCCATGCATGAATGGGGGGAATGTGACACGACCAGCCGAAGAGCGTCACAATCGCGCGGTGCGGACGCCTCCTGCGGATGGTAGGTCGATCCCGACGCGCCTCGCGCCGTTCGCTTGGATCCTGCCGGCGGCGACCGTCGGCGTGGGGCTCGTCTTCATGGTCGTCGCCCTCACCGACGAGGCGGGGCGCACGGCGGACGTAGCGGGCACGGCGACTGTCCTGATCATGACGGTTGCCCTGCTTCCGATCGGCGCGCTCGTGGCGAGCCGCCAGCCCGAGAACCCGCTCGGCTGGATCTTCACGGGGACGGCCTTCTTCTTCGCACTGGGGTTCGCGGCGTACGAGTACGCCGTCTACGCGTACCTCGTGCGGCCGGGTACGCCCGGCGGCGAGCTCGCAGCGTGGATCGAGACCTGGTTCTGGTTCCCGGCGGTGACCTTGCCGTTCACGCTGCTGATCCTCCTCTTCCCGAACGGGCAGCCGCCGTCAGCCCGCTGGCGGCCGCTTGTGTGGGTGATCCTGGCCGCGATCGTGATCGGCACCGCCTCCGCCGCTCTGACGGAAGGACGGCTGGACGGCATCGAGTTCGACGTGATCCAGAATCCGGTCGGCGTTCCCGGCGCAGAGACAATGACGGCCGTAGCGCTGGCCGTGGTCGGGATCACCGGGATCCTGTCGTTCGTCTCGCTGATCCTCCGCCTGAGACGCTCCTCCGGGCACGAGCGCGAGCAGCTGCGCTTCGTGGTTCGCGCCTTCGCGGTCTCCGTCGTGCTGATCGTCATCGGCTTCGCGATTCCAAGCGACTTGTCGTGGCCCGTGGTGGTCGTGGCGATCGCGTGGATCCCGATCGGCTGCGGCATCGCGGTCATCCGCCACCAGCTCTGGGATGTCAACGTCGTCGTCCGCAAGACGCTCGTCTACGGCGGCGTCTCGGCGCTCCTGGCGGGACTCTACTTCGGCATCGTGATCGGCCTTCAGGCGGCGTTCAGCGGGTTCACGCGCGGAAACGACCTCGCGATCGCAGGCTCGACCCTCGCCGTCGCCGCCCTCTTCCGCCCTGCCCGAGCCCGGATCCAGGCGTTCGTCGACAGACGCTTCTACCGGGGCCGCTACGACGCGGCCAGAACGCTCGAGGCGTTCAACGCTCGCATGCGCGACGAGATCGATCTCGACGCGCTCGGCAGCGAGCTCGGCACCGTCGTCCGCAGGACGTTGCAACCCGCTCACGTATCCATCTGGCTGCGCAATCGGGAGGATGTCCAATGACGCGGCGGCGCGCTGCGGGGCTGGCCTGGTCGCTCTTCACGTTCGTGGTCGGGCTCGGGATCGCCACGGCCATCATGGGAGGTCTGGCTGGTCAGATCGACCGCAGCACGATCACGACCTTCACGGTCGCCGGAGTCGTGTTTCTGACGTTCGCGTGGGTCGGCGCGACTGTCGCATCCCGACGGCCAGGGAATCCGATCGGCTGGCTCTTCCTGGCCATTCCTGCACTCATGATGCTCGCGAACGCAGTCGGAGCCTATGCCGAGCTGGCCGTCGATCGCTCGCTTCCCGGGGCGGTCGCCGTAACGCTTGCCCTTGGCTGGACATGGCCAGTGGGGCTGGTGCTCCTCCTCGTCGTGGCGCTCCTCTTTCCCGACGGCTCCCTCCCCTCGCCGCGCTGGCGCCCCCTCATACCGTTCGCTGTCGTTTGGCTGGCTCGCGTCCGCGGTACTGTCCATCTTCCCGCCCGGCCCGCTCGAGGAGCCGCTGGCGGGGACGGACAATCCCATCGGCAACGCCGCGCTCAACTTCGCGTTCGGTGTCGTGGCGCTGACGGGCCTGATCGTGATGCTCGTCGCGGCGATCGCATCGCTTGTGATCAGGTTCCGCCGCGACCGCGAGCAACGCGAGCAGATCAAGTGGGTACTCGCGTCGGTCATGCTCGTGATCGCGTTCTTCCTTGTGGCCGAGATCGTGCGAGGTGTCGCGGGCTTCGAGGGCCTGCCCGATGCCGTCTACCTCTCCGTGCTCGGCACGATCCCTGCGGCCATGGCGATCGCGATCCTCAAGTACCGCCTCTACGAGATCGACCGGATCGTCAACCGCGCGGTCGTCTACGGTCTCGCCACCGTCGGCCTCGCCGCGCTCTACTTCGGGATCGTGCTGGCACTGCAGCAGGTCTTCGGCGGGCTCGCACGGGGCAACGACCTCGCCATCGCGGGCTCCACCCTCGCCGTCGCCGCCCTCTTCCGCCCGGCCCGCCGGGGGATTCAGGCGTTCGTCGATCGCCGGTTCTACCGCCGACCGCTACGACGCCGAGACGACCCTCCGAGCGTTCGGCGGCTCGCCTGCGCGACGAGGTCGACCTCGACACGCTCGGCGGCGACCTGCGCGAGGTCGTCCACGAAACGATGCAGCCGACGCACGTGTCGCTCTGGCTCCGGCTGCACGGAGACGGGCGTGAGTCAGCCGGGTCGCGTGGTGGCTGTTCGCGCTCTCGGTGCTCCTTGCGGTCGGAGCATCTCGCCCTCTGGATCTCGACGCGGACGCTCGAGATCTCCGAGCTCCCGCGGTCGGCAGACCCCGCCCTGATCGTCGCCTTCCTCGCCTATGCGGCGGTCGGCGCGCTCATCGTTTCACGGCGGTTCGGAAACCGGGTCGGCTGGATCTTCCTGGCGGCAGGCGTCGGGTTCGAGCTCGTGCTCTTCTGCCAGGAGTACTCCATCTACGCGCTGCGGAAGTCGCCCGGAACGCTTCCCGGCGGCTCCTGGGCTGGTTGGGTGGCTGATCTCGCTCCGCTCGGCGCACTCGGCCTCGGCACGTTTCTCCTCCTCCTGTTTCCGACCGGCCGCCTGCTCTCGTCGCGATGGCGGGCGGTGGCCTGGCTCGCGGCCGCCTCGATCCTCGTCATGTCGGCGGCCGTCGCGGCGGGACCGGGCACTCTCGAGACCGTCAGGGGCGCCGAGAAGCCGGTGGAGATCGACTTTCCGCTCTTCACGTACGGTGACTGGGCCTGGCTGGGGATGATGCTGGCGCTGCTGCTCGCCGTCGTCTCCGTGATCGTCCGGTACCGCACGAGCGGCTCGGTCGAGCGCCAGCAGCTCCGCTGGTTCCTCGCGGCAGGGCCGCTGTTCATCGCGTCGTTCTTCGTGATCGACACGGTGAACGAGGTCGTGACCGTGTTCGCGGCGCTAGGGCTTGCCAGCCTGCCGGTCGCCGCCGGGATCGCGATCCTGCGCTATCACCTCTACGACCTGGACGTCGTCGTCCGCCGGACGCTCGTCTACGGAGCCCTCACAGCCTTGCTCGCCGGCCTCTACTTCGGGATCGTGATCGCGCTCCAGGAGGTCTTCAGCCCGCTGACACGCGGCAACGACCTCGCGATCGCCGGCTCGACGCTCGTCGCGGCTGCGCTCTTCCGGCCTGCCCGTGGCTGGATCCAGGGGATCGTCGACCGGCGTTTCTACCGGCGCCGCTACGACGCGGCTGCCACGCTCGAGGCCTTCTCGGCGCGGCTCAGGGACGAGGTCGACCTGGACGCGCTCGGCACGGATCTCGGCGCGGTCGTCCACGAGACGATGCGACCCACGCACGTGTCGCTCTGGCTCCGCCCTCAGGAGAGGGCCGAATGAGCGGCGGGCTGCCCGAAACCCGCTACGCGCGAAGCGGCGGGGTCAACATCGCCTACCAGGTGGTCGGGGACGGCCCCGTCGACCTCGTGTACGTTCCAGGCTTCCTGTCCCATGTCGAGTGGAGCTGGGAGCACCCGCCGTTCGCCCGCTTCCTCCGCCGGCTCTCGTCGTTCTCCCGACTGATCCTGCTCGACAAGCGGGGCACCGGGCTGTCGGACCCGGTCGTCGGCGACGCCTCGCTGCCAGAGCGTGTCGACGACATCCGCGCGGTAATGGACGCCGCCGGGTCGGAGCGCGCCGTCGTATTCGGTGTTTTCGAGGGTGCAGCGCTCGGCATCTCGCTGGCCGCCGAGCAGCCCGAGCGGGTCGCCGGGCTCGTCCTCTACGCGGGGCTCGCGAAGTTCACGGCCGACGAGGAGTATCCGTGGGGCTGGAGCCCCGCTGCGATCCAGCTCTATCTCTCGGCCTCGGAGGACGCCTGGGGCAGCGGCGCGGGCGCCGAGCTTCTCGTCGCCGATGCCGACGAGCGCTACCGGGCGTGGTTTGCACGGCTCGTTCGCCTGTCGGCGAGCCCGGGGATGGCGACGACGCTCATGCGGATGAACACCGGCATCGACGTTCGGGCCTCCCTGCCCGCGATCACGGCGCCCACGCTCGTCCTCCACCGCACCGACGACCCGCTCGTTGACGTCGCGCACGGCCGCTATCTGGCCGAAGGGGTCCCGGGCGCGCGCCTGGTCGAGGTTCCCGGCGCGGATCACTGGCCCTGGGCCGGAAACGCCGATCCCGTGCTCGGAGAGATCGAGGAGTTCGTCACGGGGGCGCGGGCCGCCCCGGAGCCGGAGCGGATCCTGACGACACTCCTGTTCACCGACATCGTCAGCTCGACGGAACGAGCGACGGAGATGGGCGACCGGCGCTGGCGGGAGCTCCTCGAGGATCAGCGTGAGCTCGTGCGGCGCGAGATCGAGCGGTTTCGCGGGCGTGAGATGCAGACGATCGGCGACGGCTTCTTCGCCGTCTTCGACAGCCCGACGCGCGCGATCCGGTGCGCCGCGGCTGCCCGCGATGCCGTCCGTCTGCTCGGTCTCGAGCTGCGGGCGGGCGTACACACAGGCGAGTGCGAACTGATCGGCGAGGACCTTGGCGGCATTGCGGTGCACGTTGCGGCGCGCATACAGGCGGCATCCGGTCCAGGGGAGATCTACGTGTCGAGCGTCGTTCCGGACATCGTGGCCGGTGCGGCGATCCGCTTCGAGGATCGCGGGGCCTACACGCTCAAGGGCATCGACGGCGAGCGCCGCCTCTTCGCCGCGGAGGTGGAGCGGTGAGCCTGAGAGCCAGGGAACGGCTCGTGTGGGCGCTTGTCGCGGTGGCCGCCGCCTTCGCGATCGCGGGCCTGACGATCGCCGCGGTCGCGTACCCGAAGCCCCACGGCGAGACCGGGCATCAGGTCTGGACTGCCGTCATCCTGGGCGCCATCCTGATTCCGTGGGGCGTGGTCGGAGGGCTCGTGGCTTCACGGCGGCCCGGCAATCCGATCGGCTGGTTGTTCCTGGTCGCGGCCCTCGGAATGAGCATCACCATTCTGGCCGGGGCCTACGCCGAGTACTCCGAAGTCGCCGGGGCCCTGCCCGGGGACGCGTGGGCGGCGTGGGTCGTGATTCCGCTCTTTCCGCTGTCCATCTTTGTGGTTCCCGTGCTCGCGTTTCTGGTCTTTCCGGATGGGCATTTCCTCTCCAGTCGGTGGCGCTTCGCAACCATCGCGTTCCTCGTGGCGGCGTTCGCCACCTTCACCGCCGACGCCCTGCAGCCCGGCCCGATCGAGGGCCTGGAAACAATCGACAACCCCATCGGCGTCGAGAGCACGGTCCGCGAAGCGGTCTCCTGGGTCGGCGACACCCTGCTCGGCTCGTTCGTCATGGCCTTCACGGCAGCCGCGGTGCTCGTGCGGCTGCGCCGGTCGCGAGGCGAGGAGCGCGCACAGATCAAGTGGGTCGTCTACGCGGCGCTCGTCGCGTGCATCGGCTTCCTCGCCACGTTCCTGACCGACTGGAGCCCCGCGTTCATACTCGGCCTCGTCGGTCTCGCAGCGATCCCGGTGGCCGCGGGCATCGCGATGCTCAAGTACCACCTGTACGACATCGATCGGGTCGTGAGCCGGACACTCGTCTACGGCGCGTTGACCGCGCTCCTGGCCGGCCTCTACTTCGGAATCGTCATCGGCCTTCAGGCGGTTTTCGGTGGCCTCGCCCGCGGCAACGACCTCGCCATCGCCGGCTCGACGCTTGCCGTCGCGGCGCTCTTCAGGCCCGCCCGCGGTTGGATCCAAGCCTTCGTCGACCGCCGCTTCTACCGCAGCCGCTACGACGCAGCCCGCACGCTCGAGGCGTTCAGCGCCCGTCTCCGCGACGAGGTCGACCTGGACGAGCTCGGAGCCGATCTCGGGGCGGCGGTCCACGAGACCATGCAGCCGAGACACGTCTCCCTCTGGCTGCGTCCCCGCGAGAGTCGACCATGAGCAGCCCCGCCGCCTTCCGCCTTGCGATCGGGATATGGGTCTTCTCGTTCGTGCTCACGGTCGTGGCCGCCGTACTCTTCGCGCTCTCGTACCGGACGCGCGTTCCGGGCACCGAGCCGACGATCGACGTCTTCTTCTTCTCCGCCACGGCCGTCGTCTTCTCCGCCGTCGGCACCCTGGTCGCGTCCCGGCGGCCACGAAACGCAATCGGTTGGCTCCTGCTCGCCATCGGCCTGGTCGGAGCGCTGACGGCGTTCTCGAGCGGGTACGCGATGTACGGTCTCATCGCCCACCCTGGCGCGCTGCCGGCGACGACCGCGGTCATCGCGCTCGGCCTGCCCGGCTCGTTCGTCAGCTTCATGCTCGTGGGGACGTTCCTACTCCTGCTGTTCCCGGACGGGCACTTGCTCTCCAACCGCTGGCGCCCCGTGGCCTGGCTCTCCGCGGGAGTGATCGCGGTCGCAGCAGTACTCTCGCTCCTGAAGCCCGGGCCGATCGACGTCGTTCCCGGAGTCGACAACCCACTCTCAAACCCGCTCGGTCTCGCCGGCAGCGTCGGCTCGGCAATCGAGACTGCCGCCGACTACCCGATCGTGCTCGCGATGCTCTGCGTGACGCTCTCGGCGGTCTCGCTGGTCATCCGCTTCCGCCGTTCCTCAGGTGTCGAGCGGCAGCAACTGAAGTGGGTCGTCGCCGGCGGTGCGCTTCTCGCTGCCGGCCTGCTCAGCGGTCCGCTCTTCCTCTGGTGGACGCCGTTCGGCGGCGTCTGGGACGTTCTCGCGCCGCTCGGCTTCGCCGTGTTCCCGGTCGCCGTGGGCTTCGCGGTTCTCCGCTACCGCATGTACGACCTCGATCGGATCATCAACCGGACGGTCGTCTACGCGATCGTCACCGCCCTCCTCGCCGGCCTCTACTTCGGCATCGTGATCGGCCTCCAGCAGGCGTTCAGCGGACTCACGCGCGGCAACGACCTCGCCATCGCCGGCTCGACACTCGCGGTCGCCGCGCTCTTCCGCCCTGCTCGCACCCGCATCCAGGAGTTCGTCGACCGCCGCTTCTACCGCCGCCGTTACGACGCAGCCCGCACGCTCGACGCCTTCAGCGCCCGTCTCCGCGACGAGGTCGACCTCGACCGGCTCGGAACGGATCTCGGCGCTGCCGTGAACGACACGATGCAGCCGGCCCACGTCTCACTCTGGCTCAGGGAGCCTCGATGACGCACCAACGCTGGTACCGCGTCCTCGCCTGGGCGTCGTGCGCGCTGTCCGCGCTGCTCTTCCTCTGCATCGTCGTGTTGATCGTGCTCCTCGCGTCGGACTCGTCGTACGGGCGCAAGGACACGCTGCTCGCAGCCGTCCCGGATCTCGTCATGACGCTTGCGTTCGCGCTCGTCGGCGGCTTCATCACGGTGAAACGCCCGGGCAACCTGGTCGGCTGGGCGCTCACGCTCGCCGGGGTCGCCAACCTGCTTGGATTCGTTCTCGCCGGGTACGCGGAGCTGGCGGTGTTCGCAGAGCCGGAGGCGGGTCTGCCCGGAGGCGCGGCGGCAGCGGCGATTGCCTCGGGCGCGTGGACGGCGCTGATCGCAGGCGTGTACCTCCTGCTCGCCGTCTTCCCTTCGGGACGTCTGCCCTCGGCCCGCTGGCGGGCGGTGACCGCCTTCGTGCTCATCTGCATGCCGATCATCTGGCTGGTCAGCGTGACCGTTCCAAGAGAGCTCGACCCACCGTTCGAGGCCTACGAGAACCCCCTCGTGCTGACGGACAGCGACGCCTATCTGTGGCTCGTCTACATGCTCATCGTGCCCTGTCTCGTGAGCGTCGCGGCCGCCGGCTTCGCTCTCATCCTGCGATTTCGCCGCTCGCAGGGGATCGAGCGGCAGCAGTACAAGTGGCTCGCCGCAAGCGCTGGATTGTTCATCGTGGTCCTGCCGATTGCCGGCGCCTTCGACTGGTCCGGCGTCGCGGGTGCCGCCCTGACCGTCGCCCTCGTGGCCCTGCCGGTTTCCGTCGGGATCGCCGTCTTTCGCTATCGCCTGTACGAGATCGACCGGATCGTCAACCGGACGATCGTCTACGGCGCCGTCACCGCGCTCCTCGCCGCCCTCTACTTCGGCATCGTCATCGCCCTCCAGGAAGTCTTCAGCGGCTTGACGCGTGGCAACGACCTCGCCATCGCCGGATCCACCCTCGCCGTCGCGGCGCTCTTCCGGCCCGCCCGCGGCGTCGATCCAGGCCTTCGTCGACCGCCGCTTCTACCGGCGTCGCTACGACGCCCAGCAGACCCTCGAGGCGTTCAGCGTGCGCCTGCGCGAGAAAGTGGACCTCGCCGAGCTCGGCGCCGACCTCGGCACCGTCGTCCACGACACGATGCAACCGGCGCACCTGTCGTTGTGGATTCGCCCGGGAGTCGACGCCGTAACCCCCGCCGTAACGATCTCCGGACGCTCAGGGGATAGAAAGGACGTGAGATGACCACCATCGCGCAGAGCCTGAGGCGGGTGATCGGGAGGAACGAGCGGGGAGCGCCGGCGGCCGAGGCACCCGCCGAAGCCCCGGCTGCCGCGGCGCGAGAGCTCGACGCGCCCCCGGTGGACATCGCCCCCAACGACCCGATCATCGCCTACTTCCAGAGCGCGCCGGGCGCCGTCGACCTCGAGACGCTCGAGCTCGACTCGCCCGCGCTCACCGGGCTGCGCGAAGCCGGCGTGAAGCTCGTCGTCCCCCTCGTGAGCCAGGGTGAGCTGATCGGGCTTCTGAACCTGGGAGCGCGCCTCTCCGATCAGGCGTATTCGAGCGACGACCGCCGACTACTCGACAACCTCGCCGCACAGGCGGCTCCGGCGGTCAGGGTCGGCCAGCTCGTGCGCGAGCAGGAGGCCGAGGTGAGGGCAAGGGAGCGGATCGAGCAGGAGCTCGAGGTCGCGCGCCTCATCCAGCAGAACTTCCTGCCGACCGAGCTCCCGGACCTTCCCGGCTGGCAGGTCGCCGCGTACTACCGGCCGGCACGTGCCGTCGGCGGCGACTTCTACGACTTCATCGAGCTTCCGGACGGGAAGGTCGGCCTGGTCGTCGGCGACGTCACCGACAAGGGTGTTCCGGCGGCGATGGTCATGGCGGCCACCCGGAGCGTCCTCCGCGCCTCGGCCCAGCGGGCCTTCCACCCGGGCGAGGTGCTCGAGCAGGTGAACGAGCTGCTCGTGCCGGACATCCCCGCCAAGATGTTCGTGACCTGTCTCTACGGGGTTCTCGATCCCGAGACCGGCACCCTTCGCTTCGCGAACGCGGGGCACAACCTGCCCCTGGTTCGCACGGACGGCGGCTCCGTCGAGCTCCGGGCGACCGGAATGCCGCTCGGCCTCATGACCGGCATGGACTACGAGGAGAAGGAGGCCACGCTCGCCCCGGGGGAGAGCATCCTCCTCTACAGCGACGGTATCACCGAGGCGCACAACCCGACCCGGGAGATGTTCGGTGGGCCGCGCCTCGCAGCGATCGTCGCGGAGCAGCCCGCCGACACCAGGCTGATCGACCGCCTGCTCGGCGAGCTCGACGCATTCACCGGGCCCGGCTGGGAGCAGGAGGACGACATCACGGTCGTGGCGCTGCGTCGCACCGGCGAGGCACTCCACGGCGCACCGCCGGCCGGGGGCAACCGGATCCTCGCCGAGTTCGACATCCCGAGTGAGCCGGGAAACGAGCGCCAGGCCATGACCCGGGTCGCGGCTGCCGTCGAGGAGCTACAGCTTCCGGCTGAGCGGCTCGAGCGGCTGAAGACGGCGGTCGCCGAGGCAGCCATGAACGCGATCGAGCACGGCAACCAGAACCGGCAGGAGCTGCCGGTACACGTGCGCGTGGCCTCGTCCGAGGACGAGCTGCGCGTTCAGATCACCGACCAGGGCGGCGCGCGGCCGATGCAGGACGCGGAGACGCCCGACATCGAGGCGAAGCTCGAGGGTCTGCAGAAGCCCCGCGGCTGGGGTCTCTTCCTGATCCAGAACATGGTGGACGGGATGGAGATCTCGGGTGACGAGACCCACCACACGATCGAGCTCGTTCTCCACCTGAAAGGAGACGGCAATGCCGGACATCCGGCTCGAGACTAAGGTGCGGCGACGGCCCGGCGTCGCGCTGATCGACCTGAACGGCGAGATCGACGCGGCCGCCGAGGAGAGCCTGACGGCCGCCTACGAGGAGGCAGCGTCTGGCGGCACGGAGACGATCCTTCTGAACTTCGCCGGCGTCGACTACATCAACTCGACGGGGATCGCCCTCATCGTGGGGCTCCTCGCGCAAGCCCGCCGGGACCGCATCGCAATGACGGCCTGCGGCCTGGCGGAGCACTACCGGGAGATCTTCGAGATCACCCGCCTGTCGGACTTCATGCAGATCTTCCCGGACGAGGAGAGCGCGATCGGCGGGCTCCCTGCGGGATCGACCGAGGAGGTGGCAAGGTGACGAACGCGACCGTGACGATGGGTGTTCGCGTGATCGGCCCCGGTGCGAGCATCATCGACATCACGGGCGACATCACCGCGGCGTGCGAGGACGCGTTGATGGACGCGTACGGCGAGGCCAGCGGCGATGAGACCCGATCGGTGATCCTCAACTTCAGCGGGCTGGACTACATGAACAGCGGCGGCATCGGGCTGCTGGTCACGCTGCTCGTGCGGGCGAACCGGCAGAAGCAGCGGCTGCTGGCCTACGGCCTCAACGACCACTACCGCCAGATCTTCGATCTGACGCGCCTCGACGAAGCGGTCGGCATCTACGCCACCGAGGCCGAGGCGCTCGCAGCGGCCTGAGGAGGGACGATGACCACGGACGGATCCCCGCGAGCAAGAGACGCCGAGAGCTGGGCGAAGCCGGTTGCCCGGCTCCACGTCGACGACGTGCCGAGGGGCGCGACGAACCTCGTCGAGGGGAAACGGCTCGTCGGTCCCATCCAGGGCTTCGGGCAGATGTGGCAGAAGACGTATCGCGTCCGCCTCGAGGACGCGGAGGTCACGCCTGCCCAAGCGATCAGGGAGTGGAAGGAGCACTTCCCGGAGTTCTGGCCGCCGGGGAACCAGTTCTACTCGCCGCTGACGGGAATCGAGCCGGGCGAGGTCGCTCTCATCCGGGCGAGCGTCGCCGGCGGGATCAGGCTGTCCACCGGCGTCATGGTTCTCTACTCGGACGACGAGGCGTTCACGCTGATGACGCCCCAGGGCCACATGTTCGCCGGCTGGATCACGTTCAGCACCCACGAGGACGCGGGCAGAACCGTGGCGCAGGTGCAGGTCCTCATGCGCTCCCAGGACCCGCTGTCCGAGCTCGGTCTCGCACTCGGCGGCCACGGGCAGGAGAACCGGTTCTGGCAGCAGACGCTGCAGAACCTGGCGTCCTCCCTGGGCGGCGGCGGGGAGATCCAGACCCACGTGAGCTGCGTCGACCGCCGGCGGCAGTGGTCGAAGGTCGGAAACCTCCGGCACTCGGCCGCGATCCGCAACGGCATGCACGCGCTGCGCGTTCGGCGGCCGTAACCGGGTGCTGGACGCGATCGTCGTCGGCTCGGGGCCGAACGGCCTCGCAGCGGCGATCGTCCTCGCGAGAGCCGGCCGCTCTGTCCTCGTCCTCGAGGCGGCCGACACGGTCGGCGGCGGCACCCGAACCGCCGAGCTGACCCTTCCCGGCTATCGCCACGACGTCTGCTCCGCGATCCACCCGCTCGTTCCCGGCTCTCCGTTCCTGCGCTCGCTGCCGCTGGAGGCGCACGGGGTCGAGTGGATCGAGCCGCCCGCGGCACTCGCCCACCCGTTCGACGACGGGACGGCGGCGATCCTCGAACGTTCGATTCCGCTCACCGGAGCGACCCTCGGCAGCGACGCGCGCGCCTACGCCCGTCTGATGAGCCCGCTGGCCCGGAACGCGGACACGATCCTCGCCGAGATCCTCGGGCCGTTCCGCCTGCCGCGACATCCGCTCGTCCTCGCCCGTTTCGGGCTCAGGGCGATCCTCCCGTCGGCCACCCTGGCCAGACTTGCGTTCGACGGGCCGCACGCCCGCGGGCTGCTCGGCGGCCTCGCGGCCCACTCGATGCTTCCCCTGACGCGCTCGCCGAGCGCGGCGGTGGCGCTCGTGCTCGCGCTCCTGGCACATCGGGTCGGCTGGCCGTTCCCGCGCGGAGGCTCCCAGGCGATCGCGGACGCTCTCGCTTCGTATCTCCGGTCGCTCGGCGGGCGGATCGAGACGGGCCGCCGGGTGGAATCGCTCGCCGAGCTGCCTCCGACGCGCGCCGTCTTCGCGGACGTGACGCCGCGCCAGCTGCTTCGCCTGGCGGGCGACCGGCTCCAGGCCGGGTACCGCCGTCGCCTCGCCCGCTACCGCTACGGGCCGGGCGTCTTCAAGCTCGACCTCGCCCTCGACGGGCCGATTCCGTGGCGTGCCGCCGCGTGCGCCCGGGCCGCGACCGTCCACCTGGGCGGGACGCTCGAGGAACTGGTGGCGTCCGAGGCGGCCGTGTCCAGGGGCGAGGTCCCGGAGCGCCCGTACGTGCTCCTCGCCCAGCAGAGCCTCTTCGATCCGACCCGCGCGCCGGCCGGCAAGCACACCGCCTGGGCGTATTGCCACGTGCCGAACGGATCGGCAGCGGACATGACCGAGCGCATCGAGGCGCAGATCGAGCGGTTCGCACCCGGCTTCCGCGATCTCGTACTCGCGCGCCACACCATGAGCCCTGCCGACCTGGAGGCGTACAACCCGAACTACGTGGGAGGGGACATCAACGCCGGCATCCAGGATCTGCGCCAGCTGTACACCCGTCCGGTCGCGCGGGTCGTCCCGTACACGACGCCCGCGGCCGGCCTCTACCTCTGCAGCGCGTCGACGCCGCCCGGAGGCGGCGTCCACGGCATGTGCGGCTACTGGGCGGCCCGGGCGGCGCTCGGGCGCGGTCTCTGAGGGCGGGTCGCGTCTCCGCGGCTGAGAGCCGGAGCTACTCGCCGCGGTAGGTGCCGAACGACCAGAGGTTGCCCTCGGGGTCGCGCACGCTGAACCCGCGCGAGCCGTAGTCCTCGTCGCGGAGGCCGCGAACGACCTCCGCGCCGGCGGCGGTCGCGCGCGCGTAGAGCGCGTCCGGCTCGTCGGTCACGACGTACACGGACGACGCGCCGGTGGGCCTGTCCGAGAACTCGCCCTCGCCGCGGTCGGCGCTGCCGAGCATGACGCCGCCGCCCTCGGGCCAGCGCAGCTCGGCGTGGACGACCACGTCGTCGTTCCCCTCCGCGCGATAGGCGCAGCGCTCCTCGAAGCCCAGCACGTCGACGAGGAAGTGGATAGCGGCCGGGGCGTCGCGGTAGTTGACGCACGGCCAGACGGTCTTGGGTGCTGTGGTATCGGTCATGCAGGCCAGGGTACGGCTGAGGCGGGCCGGTCGTCTTGAACGAATGGGAGCTTCTCGCCGCGCAACCAGGCGGTCGGACTCGTTCCGGCGAAGCGCTGGAAGTCGCGGGTCAGGTGCGACTGATCCGCGTAGCCGCACTCGGCCGCGACGCGGGCAAGCGGCGGATGGCCCGGTCGGACGAGCTGTTCCCGGGCGCGCTCGAAGCGCACGATCTGACCGACGAGCTTCGGCGGCAAGCCGAACTCGGAGCGGAAGCGCTCGGTGAGGTGCCTCCGGCTGTAGGCGAGCTCGCGGGCGAGAGAACCGATGGTGGCAGTGCCGCCCGAGGCGCCGAGCTCGTGCCAGGCCGCGACGAGCTCGGGCCGCGTCGCCGGCGCCTCGCGCATCGCCCGCAGGAGCACGTCGTCGAGGACGGCGAACCTTGCCGGCCAACCGGCGGCCGCGTCGAGGCGATCGAGCAGCTCGGTCGCCAGCGGGCCGAGCACGTCGTCCATACCGACCACGATCGAGGCGAGCTCGGAGGCCGGCATTCCGAACAGCCTGCGCGAGCCGAGCGGCGTGATCTCGACCTGGATCCCGTGCTCGTTCCCGTCGTGGCGGATGAGCGCTGGCGCCGCCGTGAGCCCCGAGACCAGCGCGGAGAACCTCCGCGGCGCCTGCCGCGCATCCGGCATGACGGCGATGTCCACCGGGCGCCCGAAGTGGACGATGAACGTCATGAATCGCGACGGCATCCCCACATGGATGCCCGGCTCGTAGCCCGAGAGCGCATACCCGACGTAGCGACCGACGAACGGGCGCAGGTGGGGATGCGGAGCCGCAAGCGCGTAGTCCGACGAGGGCATGCCGCCTCTCGTTCTACCACGCCCTCGCACGCGGGAGCCGGAACGCGGCCGAGACGGGCCCATGTGTTGAGATTCCGTTAGGGATCTGCGAATTCCGGCGGAGAACCGCCGCGCAGGCCGCCGGCCGTGGTTACCGTGAAAGGCGGCATGCGGTTCCCCTCTCTCCGACGAACCGTGCTCGCGCCGCTCGCCGGGGCCGTCCTGCTCGTCGTGCTGGGATGCGCGGCCGGCGGCGCCGTCGCGCCGCGGGACTCGTCGTCGTCCGAGTCCGGGGCAACGCCCGCCGCGGCCGCGGGCAAGCTGCGCCTCCGGCTCGTGAGGATCGCATCAGGGTTCGCCTCACCCGTGCACGCGACGGCGCCGCGAAGCGAATCGGGCCGTATCTACGTCGTCGAGCAGGCCGGACGGATCCGCGTCATCGAGAACGGGCGCGTCCTCCCGCAGCCGTTCCTCGACATCCGCTCGCTCGTCCAGTCGGGCGGCGAGCAGGGCCTTCTCTCCCTGGCGTTTCACCCGAACTACGCCGAGAACCGGCTCTTCTACGTGAACTACACGAACACGAACGGCGACACCCGCGTCGTCGAGTACCGCGCCTCCGACGGCGCAGCGCCCGAACGCGTCCGCGAGCTGCTCGCGGTCGACCAGCCGTACGCGAACCACAACGGCGGCCAGCTCGCGTTCGGTCCCGACGGGCTCCTCTACGTCGGCATGGGCGACGGCGGCTCCGGCGGCGATCCCGGCGAGGTGGCGCAGGATCTCTCCTCGCGCCTCGGCAAGATGCTCCGGCGGGACGTCGACCGCTCCGGCTCGGACTGGGAGATCGTCGGCTACGGCCTGCGAAACCCGTGGCGCTTCTCCTTCGATCGCCAGACTGGGAACCTCTACATGGGTGACGTCGGCCACCGTGCCTGGGAGGAGATCGACGTCACCACCACACCCGGAACGGGACTGGAGAACTACGGTTGGGACGCCCTCGAGGGCAGCCATCCCTACGAGGACGAGCGGCCGAACCAGGAGGGCACGCTCGTCGGTCCCGCCTTCGAGTACGGGCACGACAAGGGCTGCTCGGTGACCGGCGGCTTCGTGTACCGCGGGCAGAACATCCCGGCGGCGAAGGGCCGCTACTTCTTCGGTGACTACTGCGGCGGCTTCGTCTGGAGCTTCGTCTACCGGAACGGCCAGGCGACCGCGCTGCGCAAGCACTCGTTCAAGGTCAACTTCATCACCTCGTTCGGCGAGACGGCCCGCGGAGAGCTGCTCCTCGTCTCTCACGAGGGCGCGATCTACCGGCTCGCCCGGCGCTAGCCGACCGAGCGCGCCAGCCGCAGCGCCTCTGCCTTCGATACGTCGGCCTCCAGCCTGAGCAGCAGGTCTCCCTGCTCCCAGAGCAGGGTGTTGCCGGCCAGGCGGAGGCTCTCCCACACGATCTCGCCGCTCGGATCGCGATAGAAGAGCTCGTGCGGCTCGCCTTCGAGCCAGATCCCCGGCTCTCCGTTCACGGTCACGGGCTCGATGATCGTGCCCTGCCCCGCGAGCTTGCCGATCAGCTCGGGCGTCACGTCGCCACGGAACTGGGTGAGCAGGAGGCCGACGCCCGGCAAGCTGCTCTCCTCGAGACCGTCTCCCGGCTCGTAGACGAGGGATACGCGGGCGGTGTCTCCCGAGCCTTCGACATAGACGGCGTCCGGCTCGGCGAGCGCGGCCGGCGCGACGATCGGAAAGCCCGTCCGCCGAGCGGCTTCAGCACCCGAGACGGAGTCGCCGAGCCCGGGCACATCTCCCGTCGTGGCGGTCGGCGCGCCCGTCCCGGCTGTCGTCGTCGGAAGCTCGGGAAGCGCCTCGACCCGTTGCACCGTCGCGCCCTGGAGGCCGAACCACTCGAGGATCGCGTCGCGCGAGGCCGGCACCGCGAAGGCCGTGCCCACCGCCAGGACGAAGAGAGCGAAGGCGAGGACGAGCGTCCTGCGGACGCGCCGGCGCGGCCGCTCGGGCGCGGCCACCCGCGCGGAGACCCGGCCCGCGAGGCGCGGGGTGGGCGGGAAGTCGAGCTCGCCGCCCAGCTCGACGAGCGCTCGCTCGAGCTCAGTCATCGGCTTCTCCCATCCACTCGCGGAGCCGGGCGAGAGCCCGGGCCGACCGCGACTTGACCGTCCCCTCCGGCCTGCCGATCACGGCGGCCGTCTCCTCCTCCGAGAGCTCGAGGAAGTAGCGGCAGGCGACGACGAGGCGCTCGTCCTCCCCGAGCCGGTTGACGGCCTCCAGGAGCCGGCGCCGTTCGTCGGCGCGAACGAGGGCCGCCTCGGGGGACGGGGCCGCGTCCCCCGGTGGCGGAGCTTCGGCCGCGCGCAGCGCGAGCTCCGCGCGCCGTCGGGCCGACCTGCGGCGATTGCGGGCCTCGTTCGCGACGATCGTGAGCAGCCAGGGGCGAAACGGCGATCCCCGCCGGAACCGGCCGAGCGCGGCATGCGCCTTGAGGAAGCCATCCTGCGCGGCTTCCTCGGCATCCGCTGCAGAGCCGGTGATCAGGTAAGCGGTGCGAAACGCGATCGTCTGGTACTCCTCCACGAGGCTCTCGTAGGCGCCCACGTCGCCGTGCCGCGCCCGTTCGACGAGGTCGGACTCCCGCGCCGCTTCGGCGCTCTCGGGTGGACGGCCCTCCACCAGCCGTATTACACCGCGCAATCCGGGTGGGTTCCCACTTGACTTCCGCCCGGCGCGCACAGCACGATTCCGCTCAGAGCCGGAGAGCGAGGGCAAACGCGCTCCGGGAGGGGAACGAGAAGGGGGAGCTCACATGAGGGCAGCACGTCTGCTCATACTTGCGGCTCTACTCGCACTGACGATGACCTCGGCCGGCCAGGCGCGGACGCACGGACTCGTCTACGGCCCCGGCGATGTCGCCGTCGGCGTGAGTGGAAAGCCGCTGCCGCTTCGCGTCGGCTCCAAGTCGGCGCTCGCGAAGAAGATCGCGCGCACCGCCGAGCGGGGCACCGGCCTGGCGGTCGGTACCGACCGGATCTGGCCCGCGCTGGACGACGCGGAGGGCTTCGTCTACCTGAAGAACTACACGCTGCGCGGCGTGGGTGAGCACATCGAGGTCTGGGTCGCGAACGACTCGGACGAGCTGTCCACGGGAACCGAGTTCCTGCCGGACGACTGCCGCAACAACCGGGTCGAGATCACCGAGGAGCAGGTTGCATACCTGATCAACGAGTTCGACACGCGCATCTACCCGCGCGAGTCACGAACGCTGAGCGTGCCTCCGCCGCGCGACGGCAGCGAGGCGCAGCTCGTCCAGGATCCAGAGCTGGAGCTGCCGGCCGACTACTACGAGGGCGACGGCGACAAGATCGTCGTGCTCGTCGACAACTTCCGCGACTCCAACTTCTACAACTTCAGCCTCGGAGACCCGACCGACACGACCTACATCGCGGGCTTCTACGCCTCGTTCTTCGACGATTTCGTCGATCGCCTGGTCATGAACATCGACGCGTTCGACTGGGTGCACCGGACAGGTCCCAACCCGCCGAACGAGCCGGTGCCGGGCGATCTCTGCGCGAGCGCTGCTGCCTCACCCTTCCTGTACGAGGGAGTCTTCGCGCACGAGTACGAGCACCTGCTCGAGAACTACGCGAACGTCGACCAGTACAGCTGGGTCAACGAAGGCCTCGCCGACTGGGCCGCGGGCGACCTCGGCTACTTCTTCCCGGCGGCGCCCATCACCGACACGAAGTTCGAGGGCGGCACGCAGTGCTTCCTCGGCTGGATCGGCGTCGAGACGCCGGCCAACCCGAATCCGAACCCGGGCGGGCCCGAGAACTCGCTGACGCTCTGGGGTGACCAGATCCCGGACAACCCCGACGAGACCCTGTGCGACTACGGGGCCGCGTTCACGTTCACGAACTTCCTGGCCGACCGGTACGGCACGGGGCTCATCAAGCAGCTGCACAACGGTGCGACCGGCGACGGGCTGCCCGGGGTCAAGAGGCTCGTCAGGCAGTACGGGAACGCCCGCCAGGCGCGCGAGATCGTCCACCACTGGGCGGCGATGGTCGCGCTCGACAGCTACCTGGACGGTGCGAACGTCGCGTTCAACGGGAAGCGGGCCTGGTACCACACCGAGAGCCTGGACGCCTCGATCAACTGGGAGACCGAGGACGCCTGGGACACGCCCGGTGCGCCGCCGAACGGCTCCGACTACGTGCGCCTGCGCGGGGCGGGCGGCTACCTGAGCTCCGACGACGTCGGCCGGATCAGCTTCGACGGCGCCGACACGCTGCCGCCGCAGCCGATCGAGTGGACCGTCGATCCGAGCCCGCCTGGACACCCGGACGACCCTGCGCTCTATTCGGGATCCGGCCCGAACTTCGACCGCGCGATCGTGCAGCAAGTCGAGGTCCCGGCCGACAACCCGACGCTCTCCTTCGAGACGCTCTACGACATCGAGTTCCTCTGGGACTACGGATTCGTCCAGGTCTCGACGGACGGCGGCAGGACGTACAAGAGCCTCGCCAACGAGCACACGACGAGTGACATCGATCCCGCGGCGCTGCCGCTCGCCAAGGACAACCTGCCCGGCTTCACGGGCCTGTCCGGGGGCGGCGACACGGCGGAGTGGGTGACCGAGTCGTTCGATCTGACCGCGTACGCCGGCCAGACGATCCTCCTCGCCTTCCGGTACGTCACCGATACGAGCGTCGACCCGCCCGGCTGGTGGATCGACGACGTGAAGGTGGGCGACACCGAGCTGTCGACCGGGACGACGCTCAACGGCTGGGCGACCCCCACCCAGATCCGGCCGATCCGCGTCTCGGGCTTCACCGTTCAGCTCCTCGCCTACACGACGTCGGGACCGAAGCGGGCTCTGCTCCACCGGCTCGAGCTCCGCAACCGAAGCGGCTCGCTGAGCGGCCAGCAGCTGCGCCGGCTGTTCGGCGGTGCCGACTACGACGTCGTCTCGGCGATCGTCACCTACGACGACCCGAGCGAGCAGTCGATCCAGTACGCGCCGTACCGGCTGGTCGTCCATCCGGCGGGGACGCAGCCTGGCGGATAGGCGACGGTAGGCTGGCCCTGTGAAAGCGCTCTGCGCCAGGGCCATCGACGTTGCGACCGGCGCGGGTGCCGGCTATGCCGACGCCCGCGCCGTCGCCCGTCGTTCGCAGTCGGTCTCGACCCGGAACGGGCGGGTCGACTCCGTCGACGACGCCGAGACGGCGGGGATCGGCGTCCGCGTTCTCGTCGACGGGGCCTGGGGCTTCGCCTGCGACCGGCGCCTCGACGACGAGGGCGCCCGCGAGGCGGCGCTCCGTGCGGTCGAGTTCGCCCGGGCGAGCGCCGGCGCGTCCGGACGGCGCCCGGTCGAGCTCGGATCGCTCGCTCCCCAGGTCGGCGAGTTCCGTCCGCCGATCGGACGCGACCCGGTCGAGGTGCCGCTCGACGAGAAAGTCGCCCTCTGCCTGCGCGCGGAGGAGGAGCTGCGCCGCGACGAGGTCGCGGTGACCGCGGCGAGCCTGCGCGCCATGCGCGAGCAGCGCGCGTTCCGCTCCTCGGAAGGGAGCGACGTCTTCCAGGAGCTCTTCGAGTGCGGCGGCGGGATCGACGCGACGGCGATCCACGACGGGCTCGTGCAGCCGCGGAGCTACCCGAGCGCGCACGGCGGCTCGAGCAGCCAGGCCGGCTGGGAGTACGTCGAGGGGCTCGGGCTGGAAAGGGAGGCGCCGCGGGTGGCAGAGGAAGCGGTCGCGCTCCTCTCGGCCGATTCGTGCCCGGCCGGCGTCACGACCGTCGTCGTCGACGCGGAGCAGATGCAGCTTCAGGTCCACGAGTCGGTCGGACACCCCACGGAGCTCGACCGCGTCTACGGCACCGAGGCTGCCTACGCGGGCACCAGCTTCTTGCGCGCCGCGGATCTTGGCAACCTGCGCTATGGCTCGGAGCACATGAACATCACCGCCGACCCGACCACGCCCGGCGGCCTCGGCACGTGCGCGTTCGACGACGAGGGCGTGCCGGCCCGCCGGCGTCCGATCGTCGAGGCCGGGATCCTGACCGGATACCTCGGCTCCCGCGAGACGTCGGCGCTCATCGGCCATGATCTCGGCGGCTCGATGCGCGCGGACGGATGGAGCCGGATGCCGCTCGTCCGGATGACGAATCTCCACCTCGAGCCCGGCGCCGGAACGCTCGAAGACCTACTCGCCGACGTGGACGAGGGCGTCTACCTGGAGACGAACCGCAGCTGGTCGATCGACGACAGGCGCCTCAACTTCCAGTTCGGAACGCAGGTCGCCTGGGAGATCCGCAGGGGAACGCTGACGAGGATGCTTCGCGACGCCACGTACACCGGCGTCACGCCGGTCTTCTGGGGCTCGCTCGACGCGGTCGCCGGCCCGGAAGAATGGCGGATGCACGGGCTGACGAACTGCGGCAAGGGCCAGCCGGGCCAGCATGCGCACGTGTCTCACGGCGCGGCCCCGGCGCGCTTTCGCAACGTCCAGGTCGGCGTCGGCCGGTGAGCCGGTGAGCGCCGCGCTCGACCTCGCAGATCGCGCCTGGCGGGCCGCCCGGGCGGACGAGGTAGAGGCGCTCGTCATGCGGGAGCGCTCGGGGCTCGCCCGCTTCGCCGAGTCCCAGGTTCACCAGCCGACGTTGATCGAGAACGAGTCCGTCCTCCTGCGAGTGGTGCGCGACGGACGGACCGGCAGCGCGTCGACGAACCGCACGGATCCGGACGGGCTCACGCAGCTCGCGCGACGCGCGGAAGTGGCGGCGGAGGCCTCCGTGCCCGACCCGGACTTTCCGGGCCTCACCCCGCCTGCCCGCCCGCCCGAGGTGGTGGGCTTCGACGCCGAGACGGCCGAGCTCACGCCCGCCGATCAGTCTCGGATCGCCTGGGCGGCGATCGAGGCCGCGCGGGGCATCGGCCTCTACGGCTACTTCACGAGCGGCGCCTCGGAGATCGCCGTGGCGTCGAGCGCCGGCCAGGCCGTGTCGCAGGCGATGACGGACGCCACGCTGGTCGCGCTCGCGGGCGGCGACGGGCTGTCGGGCTGGGCGCAGGCGACCGCCTGGCGCGCCGCGGAGCTCGACCCGGGAGCCGTCGCCCGTGAGGCTGCCGAGAAGGCACGGCGAACGACCGGCGCCGGGGAGGTCGAGCCCGGTAGGTATCGGGCGGTGCTCGAGCCCTACGCGTTCGCGGAGCTGCTGGCCACGTTCGCCGCGACCTCGATCAACGGGCTCGCGCTCGTCGAAGGCCGGAGCTACCTGAGCGGCCGCCTCGGCGAGCAGGTGTTCCACCCCGAGCTCACGCTCACCGACGACGGGCGCGACCCGCGTGGCTTGCCGAAGGCATTCGACTTCGAGGGCACCCCGAAGGAGGTGGTCACCATCGTCGAGGAGGGCGTCGCGCGCGACGTGGTGTGGGATCGGCTCAGCGCCGCCCGCGCACACGACGGGCGCCACTCGACCGGGCACGCCCTCCCGGCCCCGGCGCAGCAGTGGGGAGCCTACGCCGCCAACCTGAGCGTCCACCCCGGCGACGCCACGCCGGAGGCGCTCGCCGAGCGGGTCGGAGACGGGATCTACGTCACGCGCCTCCACTACCTCTCCGTCGTGGACGAGCGCGAGGGGATCATCACGGGAATGACGCGCGACGGCACCTTCAGGATCGAGGACGGCCGGGTGACCTCTCCCCTCGTCAACCTGCGGTTCACGACCTCGGTCCCGAAGCTCCTGCAGGGGCTGCTCGGTCTCACGGAGTCGGTGCGCCTCGTCAACACGGCCGACTTCTACGACGAGCGCTACCCGACGGCGGCGCTCGTGCCGGGCATCGCCACCGACTGCCTGACGATCGCGGGTACGGGCTCGGGCCCCGGGTTGTGATCGGCCGCGATTCGGCGCCAGACGCCCTCGAGCCGAGGATCGGCTGGCGGGTTTGGGACGCGGTCGATCTCGACGGGGCGCTTCGCCTCTGCTCGCTCGCCTTCTGGAGCATCTGGATTCCCCGCCGGCCGGTGCTCGCCGTCTGCCGGCGGACGCTCATCGACCAGCGGGCCGGGATCCCCGACCACGGTGCCCCGGAGGCCTTCTGCACCTGCGGCATCTACGCGACGGAGACCGCGCACGACGCCGTCGAGTTCTCCCGCCGGTTCGTGCGCCGGGCGGACACCGTGCATCGCGTGCTCGGCCGAGTCTCTCTCTGGGGCGCGGTCGTCGAGTGCGAAGCCGGCTGGCGAGGCGAGCGGGCCTACCCGGTCTCGCTCATCGTCAACGGCTGGACGCGTGACCGCGGCCTACGCGGCCGCCTGCGACCGGAGGCGCAGCACGGGCCCGAACGGATCGCGGTCGAACTCGAGGAGTACGGCGTGCCTGTCGACCTCGTGCACGTCCGCAGCGATCGTGCTCTGGTCGGCCTGCTCGAACGGGGCGCCGACGATGCTCGAGAGAACGGCTAGAGCAGGTAGTAGAGGCCGACCGAGGTGATCACGAAGACCGCCGCGACGACGACCGTCAGGCGGGTCAGGTTCCGCTCGACGATGTGCTGGCCGCCCTGCGAGGCGGGCGTGAAGCCGAGCCCGCCGAAGCCGGTATCTCGACCCGAGTGCATGAGCACGAGCACGATCAGGAGGATCGAGACGAGCACCTGCAGCACTGCAACGAACGCCAGCATCGGCGGTCAGGATAGCTGAGGGCACGATCGATGGAGCCGCGGGCGGAGATCCAGCGCCTGCTCGTACAGGGCAATCAAGACCTGCGCTCGACTAGCCGACCGCCCGGCTGAGGACGTCCGCGATTCTCCGGGCCTGAAGGCCCGCGTCGTGCTCCGCCGCTACTCGCCTCGCTTCGGAGTTCGGTACCGGCAGCTCGGCTGCCTCCCGCAGCCCGACCTCGATCGATTCGACGCTCAGCGGGTCGACGAGCACGCCGCAGCCCGGCTTCACGAACTCGGGCGGGCCGCCGATCCGCGTCGCGACGACCGTACGCTCGCTCGCCATCGCTTCGAGGAGCGCCTGGCCGAACGGCTCGATCGTGCTCGGCTGGCAGAGCACCTCGCAGGCCGTGATCCACTCGGCCACCTCCGCGTGCGGCACTCGACCGACGAGCCGAACCCTCTCGAGCCCCTCGAGCTCGGCACGAAGCCGCCCATCGCCGACGAACACCAGCTGCCCACGGCCGAGGCGCTCGAATGCTCGGGCGAGCCGCAGCGGGTTCTTGCGCTCGTCGAGCGAGCCGACAAACAGGTAGAACGGCCCCTCGCCCTGCCAGCCGAGCCGCGCGCGCGCCTCCGCTCCGTCGCCTCCCCGAAAGCGCTCCAGGTCGACGCCGCAGTCGATCACGTGCGTACGCCCGTCGACCTCCGGCAGCTTGAGAACGAGCTCGCGCCGGAGATACTCCGAGACGCAGATCACGGCGCGTGCCCGCCTCGCCGTCAGTCTCGTCACCTCGCGAACGCCGGGAATCGCCCCGATGTTGCGGACGTCCCTCCCGTGCGCGGTCACGACCAGCGGCGCCCCCGAGACGGCGGCGGCGAGCGCCGCGAGCGCGCCCGCAGGAACCAGGAAGTGCGCGTAGACGACGTCCGGGCGGAAGCGCCGCGCCGCGCGAAGCGCGTCCCACCCGAGGGCCGCGTATTTCGTCCGCGAGCCGCCCCGGTGGTCGATGACGGCCCGCCGGATCTCGTGTCCCAGAGCGCCGAGCTCCCGCTCTACGAGAGCGACGAACGCTCCCAAATCGGGGTCGTTCGGGCCCGGATACATCTGCGAGACGAGCAGGATGCGCACGCCGGGCGATGGTAGCGTCAGCGCAATGGAGATCAGGTCGCTCGCCGAGGCAGAGCCGTTCACGACCGCCGACGGAAGCACGATCCGCTCGCTTCTCGACCTCGGCACGGCGCCGGTGCGAAACCAGAGCCTCGCCGAGGCGACGCTGCCGCCCCGGGGAGCGACCGAGCGTCACTACCACCGCGAGTCCGAGGAGATCTACTACGTCGTCGAGGGAGCCGGCGAGATCGAGCTCGACGGAGAGCGAGCTCCAGTGGCTACCGGCGACGCGATCCTGATCCCTCCGGGGAGCTGGCACACGATCCGCGCCGACGCCGGCATCCCGCTTCGGTTCCTCTGCGCCTGCGCCCCGCCCTACCGGCACGAGGACACGTTCTTCGAGTAGCGACCCGCCGCCCGCGCACTGGCTCGAGCGGCCGGCGCGCGAAGCCGGAGCCGGGATTCGAACCCGGGACCTCGCGCTTACAAGGCGCTTGCTCTGGCCAACTGAGCTACTCCGGCGCCCGACCATTGTAGGCTGGGCGGCCCTCGGCGCTGCGCGGCGCCGAGCCGTCCGCACGCGAAGGTGGGCCTAGAGAAGGACCTGCCTGCTCGTCTGATGGGCGAGCACCTTGCGCTTCACCCGCTGGAGAGCGTTGTCGATCGTCTTCGTGTCGCAGCCGAGCTCTTCCGCCATCTCCTCGTACGAGAGACCCTCGAGGTAGAGCCGAAGCGCGTCGGACTCGAGCGGCGACAGCCCCGTGCCGAGGGTGAAGACGAGGCTCTGGAGCTCCTCTGTCGAGATGACGCACACGACGGGGTCGTTGACGCTCGGCCCGGCGAGCGCGTCGCCGAGGGTCACGTCGGAGTCTTCCTGGCCGGCCGGCGTCTGACTGAACGAGACGTAGGTGTTGAGTGGAGCATGCTTGAAACGGGTCGCGGTCTTGATCGCCGTGATGATCTGCCGCGTGATGCAGAGCTCGGCAAAGCTCCGGAACGACGTCTCCTTGTCGGAGCGGTAGTCGCGGACCGCCTTGTAGAGACCGATGAGGCCCTCCTGGATCAGGTCCTCGGACTCGCCACCGGCGATGAAGTACGAGCTCGCCTTCAGGCGGACGAACCCTGTGTAGCGGCGCATGAGCGCATCGAGCGCCGAATCGTCACCGTTTCGCGCGCGGAGAACGAGATGAAGATCCTCGACTTCTCGTCGAGCCTTAGTCTGCCGCTGGGCGGCCGTGAGTTGTGTCGGGGCCATCCTCTCCCTCCGCCTGCTTGGGGTTTTCGCCAGAACCCTATCGCCCCGAGGGCATACTCTAACCCTCAAGTTGAGGCTCGACGATAGCAGCCTCTGCAGAAAACTTCAAGAGCTTTGTGAAATCGCCAATGTGCTATGCCTGACGCGGCCGCCCGGCCGCGCCCGCCCCGTGGGGCCTGGGGCGCCGCCGCGTCCGACCGGCGCGACGGCTAGAGGGGAGGCCGCCGCGGCGCCCAGGGACGGACCCGCTCGAGCACGGCTCCGATCCGGAGTGCGAGGTCGTCTCGATACCGCCGGGCAACGATCTGGAGCCCGATCGGGAGGTCTTCGGCGCTCCAGCCGCAGGGCACGCTCAGAGCCGGGCACTGGCTCACGAAGTTGAACGGCGAGGTCATGTCGAGCCCGTGATAGAGGCCGTCGGCGTGGTCGGCGTAGTAGGGCGCGTCGTCCTCCTCGACCGGGCGCGCGGTCTGCGACATCGTGGGACAGAGGAGCGCGTCGTAGCGCTCGAGGATCGGCGCGAGCTTCCGCCACGCGTCGGTGCGGACGAACTCGAGCCGCTTGAAGTCGACCGCGCTCATTGCCAGGCCGTCGTCCATGAATGCGAGCAGGCGAGGATCCATCCGGTCTCGGTAGGCCGGGAGAACGTGACCGAAGATCGCCGCGAGGTAGACACCCCAGTGGGCGACCCAAGCGTCCGCGACGTCTCGCGCCCAGCCAAGGTCGACCTCCTGTACGACCGCCCCTGCCTCGACGAGCGCCTCGGCCGCCTGGCGTGTTGCCGCCTCTACCTCCGGGGCCACTGCGTAGTGCCCGAGGTCGACGTCGAGCGCCAGGCGCAAGCCCTCGGCCGACGAGTCGAGCGGCCCCGAGAGCGCGAGCGGCGGTGCCAGCGACATCAGATCGCGCTCGTCGGGGCCCTGGCCGATGTCAACGAAGAGGCGCGCATCGGCGACGGTTCGCGCGAGCGGGCCGAGATGCTGGATGGTGTCGAGCTGCGTCGGCAGGAAGTCGAACGGGATCCGCCCGAAGCTCGGCTTCAACCCGACGACGCCCGACCACGACGCGGGTATCCGGACCGAACCGCCCATGTCCGACCCCTCCGCGAGCGGAACGCAGCCCGCCGCAACGGCCGCGCCCGACCCACCCGACGACCCGCCGGGCGTTCTGCCCGTGTCCCACGGGTTGCGCGTGATGCCCCACAGCGGGCTGTCGGTGAAGCTCGAGTACGCGAACTCGGGCGTGGTCGTCTTCCCGACCATGATCGCCCCTGCGCCGAGCAGCTTCTCGACGAGGAGCGCGCTCGTCTCGGGCACGTGGTCCTCGTACGCGTACGAGCCCATGGTCGTGCGCTTTCCCCTCGTCGGCGTGAGGTCCTTGATCGCGATCGGGACGCCGTGCAGCGGGCCGATCGTGTCGCCGCGAGAGACGGCGCGCTCGGCTCGTCTCGCGAGCTCGAGAGCCTCGTCTGGGTAGACGAAGCAGAAGCAGTTCAGAACGGGGTTGACCTGCTCGATCCGGGCGAGGCTGTTCTCGACGATCTCGACCGGCGACAGCTCGGCCGCGCGAACCCGGCGCGCGAGCTCCGTCGCCGGCGTGAAGCAGAGGTCGAGGTCGGCCACAGTCGCTCCCGCCTCACACGGTCTCCGGCAATTGGGCCAGACGATCGACGCACATGCGCGGCACGCAGCCTAGAGGCTCAGGTCAGCTTCCGCGCGCCCGCGGGAGCTCCCGCTCGGCTCGAGAGAGGCGGCGCGGCT
The DNA here is from genome assembly GCA_963819905.1 of uncultured Thermoleophilia bacterium. GTDB lineage: Bacteria > Actinomycetota > Thermoleophilia > Gaiellales > Gaiellaceae > CAWCQC01. The sequence goes on along the minus strand of CAWFXP010000009.1, from coordinate 819,174 downwards.
GCTCGTAGCAGACGGCTCACTCTCTGCGACGGCGCAGCTTCTCGAGAGCGTCGCGGGTCGCCGGGTCGAGCACGTCCTCTACCCGGGACCAGTCGGGCGACGTCGGCCCTCGCGCCGACACCTCGCGTTCCAGCTCCCGGGCGAAGAGCGTCGACGACAGCCGCTGCACGCGGGGGCCCGCGGTCTCCCGGATCGCGGAATCCGACGAGACGACCGCGACACGCTCCTGCGTCCTCGTCTCGGCTATGACGCGCTCGATCACCCCGTCTGCGTTCTCCGCGAACCTGACCTCGAGCGAGCCGACTCGCCGGTCCTCCCCCACGCCGTCGAACACGACGACCCCGCGCGCGCCGCGCAGGGCGACAAAATCGGCGAGCCGGTCGACGAGCTCGTCGCGCGATTCGATCCGGCCGGCGTGCAGCAGGTTGTAGCCGTCGAACACGTAGAGCTTCGGCTCAGGCACCGGCCTGCCTCTGCCGCGCCGCCTCGAAGAGGACGATGCCGCACGCGACGCTCACGTTCAGCGACTCGACGGCTCCGGCCAGCGGGATCGCGAGCGCGTCGTCGCAGGCGCGGCGCACGCCAGGCCGCAAACCCGTGCCCTCGGCGCCGAAGACGAGCGCCGTTCCGGTCGTGAGGTCGGCAACCCAGGGCGAGACCGAGGCCCCCTGCTCCGCCGCCCACACCCAGAGATCCCCGCGCTTGACCTCGTTCAGGTAGCGCGAGAGGTTCACGACCACCGCGACCGACAGGTGCTCGACGGCGCCGGCCGACACGCGGCAGACGGCGGCCGTCACCCGCGCCGCGCCGCGCTCCGGCACGACCACGCCCGTGGCCCGCGAGCCCTCCGCACTTCGGCAGATCGCCCCGAGGTTGTGCGGGTCCGTGACGCCGTCGAGGCAGACGATGAGCGGCCGCTCCGCCGCAGCCAGACCCCAGGCGTCCGCGTATCGGTACGGCTCGCAGTACGCGACGACACCCTGGTGGTCGCGGGTGCCGGCGGCGGCCGTCAGCGCTCCGTCGGGTCGAATGTGGACGCGCAACCCGATCGTCTCGCGAAGCCAGGGCTCGGCGGCGACCGCCCGCTCGCTCGCCTGGATCTCGAGTACCTCCCGGCGCCCTGCGCGCAGCGCTTCCCGAACCGGATGGCGCCCGTAGATCAGCTCGCGTGGACCCGTCACGCCGAGCTCACGCTCACCGGCGCTCGAACGGTCCGCACGTCACCTCCGCGGCACGAGCTGGTAGCCGGGATCCTGGGCGACGTCGCGCACGTCCCAGCCCAGCGCCGCAAGCTCGTCGCGCACCCGATCTGCCTCGGCGAAGTCCTTGGCCGAGCGAGCGTCCCGGCGGCGGCGGGCGAGGCTCGCCACCTCGTCCGGTATGTCGATGTCCGCGAGCTCTATTCCAAAGGCATCAAGCCCCCTCTGCAAGAGCTCGGTCTGTCCGGCCGCCGCCCATTCATGCATGATGGCAAGGGCTTCCGGCGTATTGAAGTCATCGTCGAGAACCTCGACGAAATCGTCCCACTTCCGTGACGGCTTCGCCTCGCCGACGTCCCAGAGCAGGCGGTTTCGCAGGCCGCGCACCTGCGCCTCCGCGGCGGCCATCGTCTCGTCGGAGAAATCGATCGGCTTTCGCCAGTGCGCCGTCAGGAAGAAGAGGAGAAGCGTGGCCCGGCTCCAGCGCTCGACGGAGTCGCGAAGCGTGACGATGTTCCCGAGGGACTTCGACATCTTCTCGCCGGTGAAGCGGAGCATCCCGTTGTGCATCCAGATCCTGGCGAACTCCCGGCCTGCCCCCCGCGATTGAGCCAACTCGTTCTCGTGGTGGGGAAAGACCAGGTCGAGGCCGCCGCCGTGGATCTCGAACGCCGGTCCGAGAAACGCCTCCGCCATCGCCGAGCACTCGATGTGCCAGCCCGGGCGGCCGGAGCCCCACGGTGACGCCCACGACGTGTCCTCGCCCGGCTTGGTCGCCTTCCAGAGAGCGAAGTCCCGCGGATCCCCCTTCCGCGGGTTGGGCTCCTGCTCCTCGACCTGATCCGGCCGCTGACCCGAGAGCTCGCCGTACGCCGGGTACGACGCGACCCGGAAGTACACGTCGCCGTCGACCTCGTAGGCATGGCCCAGCTCGACGAGCTCGGCGATCATCGCCACGATCTGCTCCACGGTCTCGGATGCCTTCGGCTCGTGGTCCGGCCGGCCCAGCCCGAGAAGCCCGGTGTCCTCGAGGTACCAATCCGACGCCCGCTCGGCAAGCTCGGCGCTCAGCATCCCGCTCGCACCGGCCGCGTCGTAGATCTTGTCGTTGATGTCGGTGATGTTCTCGACGAGCACGACGTCGTAGCCACGCCCGGCGAGCCAGCGTCGGAGCCACATCGAGATGACGAACGGCCGCGCGTTGCCGACGTGAATCCGCTGGTAGACGGTCGGACCGCAGACGTACATCCGCACCGGGCCGGGCGGCGGCGGCAGTTCCTCGAGACGGCGGGACAGCGAGCTGTACAGGCGCATCGGTCGATCGTATCGGCCGCGAACCATTGCCCCTCAGAGGGCGGCCTGCGCGCGGCGAACCGCCTCCTCGCGCGGCAGCGCAACGAGCACCGCCCAGAGCTCTGGGCCCCTCTCGCGGCCGGTGAGCGCCACCCGCAGCGCACGGAGGTCGCCCCCCACTGCCTTGAGCTCGCGCACGATCTCCTTTGCAGACGCCTGATCGAGCTCGCCGGCTGCACCGCGTAGATCGACGAAGCGTTCCAGCGTCGGGGTGACACCCGCACTGTCGGGCAGGATCACGCCGCCGGGCGGCTCGAGGATCGCGGCGGCCATGTCCCGCGCCTCGGTGAGCGTGCGCGCGCCGCGCATCGCCGGAACCAGCTCCACTGGCGCGCCCGTCCGGCGGGCAAGCTCCTCGTCGGGCATCTCCCCGATCGCGTCGATCGAGAGGCGCTCGAGTCGTGCCAGGTCGAGGTGCACGTCGCTCCGCGGCAGATCGAGCTCGTCGAGGTAGGCCCGGACGGCCTCGGCGGGAATGCCGAGCTCTCGCAGGTCTGCGATCGACGCGGCCCCGTGCCGCTTCGACAGCTTCGCCCCGTCCGGTCCGAGGATCAGGCCGTGATGAAGGTACTCGGGTGGCTCGGCGCCGAGCGCTCTCGCGATCGCCTCGTGGAGCGGCGTGTTCGAGAGGTGATCCTTGCCGCGGATCACGTGCGTGATTCGGAGATCGATGTCGTCGACCACGGACGCGAGGTGATAGGTCGCCCGGCCGTCCGCGCGAAGGAGCGTCGGCCGACGCTCTTCGCGGAAGCGAAGCGCCCCCGCGTCCTCGAAGGCTGCCCCGGACGCCGCGAGCTGCTCCGCGGCCGCTCGATAGAGCTCGCCGCGCTCGCTCTGGCGCAGGGGGCCCTCGTCCCACTGGACGCCAAGCCATTCGAGGTCGCGCAGTATGCCCTCCTCGGCGTCCCCTTCGACGCGTTGGGCATCGGTGTCGTCGATGCGCAGCAGGAGGACGCCGCCACGCGTGTCCGCGAAGCGGCGGTTCGCGACGGCTGTGAGCGCGCCGCCGAGGTGGAGCGACCCAGTCGGGCTCGGTGCAAAGCGAACGCGTGTCACCAGAGTCGATTCTCGCAGCGGGCACGGGCGCCCGCGCGTCGCCGCGTCCCGCACCGGGAGTACAGTCGCCGGATGGAGGAAGCACTGCTCAGGTGGTTCGCGGCATGCGGCCGCCACGATCTGCCCTGGCGCGGCACGCGAGACCCGTACGCGATTCTCGTCAGCGAGGTGATGCTCCAGCAGACGCAGGTGCTCCGCGTGATTCCACACTACGTCGCCTGGCTCGAGCGCTGGCCGACCGTCGTTGCGCTCGCCGCCGCCTCGCCGGCCGACGTGATCCGCCGGTGGCAGGGGCTCGGCTACAACCGCCGCGCGCTCAACCTCCACCGGGCGGCGCGCAGGATCGCGGCCGAGGGGTGGCCGGACGAACTGACGGAGCTTCCCGGCGTCGGCTCCTACACGGCTGCGGCGGTCGGCCGCTTCGCCTTCGGACGACCGGTGCTGCCTGTCGACGTAAACGTCGGACGGGTGCTCGAGCGAACCGCCGGCAGCTTCGGCCCTACGAGCGCCGCCGCGCTCATGGATCTCGGGGCCACGGTCTGCCTGGCCCGGGTGCCCCGCTGCGGGGACTGCCCGCTGGCGGCGGCCTGCCCGTCACGGGGACGCCGCTTCGAGCCGACGCGCAAGCAAGGGCCGTTCGAAGGCTCGTTCCGCCAGCGTCGCGCGCGCGCCCTGCGAGCCGTCTCGGCGGGCCCGCAGCGCGCCGCCGCCCTCGATGCCGATGCCGTGGCGGCACTGGCACGAGACGGGCTCGTCGAGATCGAGCACGGTCTCGTGCGCCTGCCCGCCTGAGGCGAAACGCGGGCGGATTTCAGACGACCGTAACATTCGTGAGGTTGACTACGAACGTGCCGACCGTCCTCGTCGTCGACGATGAACCGATCGTCCGTGAGGTCGTCTGCAGCTATCTCGAGCGTGAGGGGTATCGCACGCTCGAGGCGGCCGACGGAGACCGCGCCCGCGAGCTCGTCGAGCAGGATCAGCCCACGCTTGTCGTGCTCGATCTGATGCTGCCGGGCATGGACGGTCTTGAGCTCTGCCGCTGGATCCGCAACCGCTCGGAGCTGCCGGTGATCATGCTGACGGCCAGGGGCGAGGAGGCTGACCGCATCGTCGGTCTCGAGCTCGGCGCGGACGACTACGTGACGAAACCGTTCTCGCCGCGAGAGCTCGTCGCGCGGGTACGAACCGTGCTTCGCCGTTCGGACCCGGAGCTTCACGGGCCGGAACGGCTCTCGTTCGACGGGCTCTCGATCGACGCTTCCACGAGAGAGGTGCTGAAGCACGGGGCGACCCTACGCCTGACGGCGAAGGAGTTCGACCTCCTGTGGTTCCTCGCCCGCCATCCCCGGCAGGTCTTCTCCCGCGATCAGATCATGGACCGGGTCTGGGGATACTCGGCCGCGCTCGACACGGGAACGGTCACCGTTCACATGCGTCGCCTCCGGGAGAAGATCGAGGACGATCCCGCGCACCCGCGCTTCCTCCAGACCGTGTGGGGTGTCGGCTACCGGTTCTCGCCGTGATCCTGTTCGCCGTCGTCGTCGCCCTGGCGACGTTTGCGGCAGGACTCCTCGCGGCGCTTGCTGTTCGCCATCTGCCCACCGTCCGGCTTCAACTGGTCGGGCTTGCCCTCCTTGCCGTCGTGCTCCCGCTGGCGGCGGTCGCGCTCTCCGGCGCCGTGATGTTCAGCTCCGACCACGACCTGACGGTGCTCCTCGTGGCCGTGGCCGCCTCGACCGCCTCGATCGGCGCGGCACTGCTCCTCGGCAGCTCGATCGCGCGCCCGCTCGAGCGCCTTCGCCGGGCGTCGTCCTCGCTAGCGGACGGTGACCTTTCGGCCAGGGCGCCCGAGGAGGGCCCGGCCGAGCTGCACGACGTCGCCGCGTCGTTCAACGAGATGGCCGCGAGTCTCGAAAGCCTCTTCGACGCACGCCGCCAGCTCGTCGCGTGGGCAAGCCATGACCTCCGCGCGCCGCTCGCCTCGATGCAGGCGATGATCGAAGCCCTCGAGGACGGGCTCGCCGAGCCGGAGCGATACCTGCCCGCCATGCGCGAGCAGGTGAGAACGCTCGGCTTCCTCGTCGACGATTTGTTCGAGCTCGCGCGCATCGACGCGGGAGCGCTTACGCTCGAGATCCGTGACGCGGCCGTGGACGGCCTCGTCGAGTCGTGCCTGCGCGGCGTCGAGGCCGAGGCCGAAGCGAGGCAGATCAGGCTCGAAACGCAGATCGACGACCGGGTTCCCCACGTGCGGTGCGCGCCGGACAAGGTCGAGCGGGTGCTCCTGAACCTTCTGACGAACGCCCTTCGGCACACTCCGTCGGACGGAGCGGTGGCAGTGGTCGTCGAGCCCCTTGCTGCCGAGGTCCGGGTCAGCGTCGAGGACACCGGAGAAGGCCTGCCGCCGGAGGCCGAGAGACGAGTGTTCGACCGCTTCTGGCGCGGCGACCGCGCCAGAACGCCGGGCCTCGCCGGAGCGGGCCTCGGGCTCGCAATCGCACGCGGCCTCGTCGAAGCGCAGGGCGGCCGTATCTGGGCCGAGAACCGCCCGGGCGGCGGCGCCCGGGTCAGCTTCACGCTGCCGGCAGCGTAGACCCATTCCCGCACGGGGCGGGCAGGTTTCTCCAGACACGTCGTGTTGATTGTGTTGACACGGTTGTGTTGATTGTGCCAAGATGCGCGCGGCGTCCCCCAGGAGGTCCCGATGCAAAGCTGCGGCTTCGGGCGTATTCGCCCGTACCTCGCGATTCTCACACCAGTGGCTGCATGCGCGATGCTCGCCGCCGCTCAGGTTCCCCAGGGAAGCGTCATCCACCTGCACCGGCGAAACCCGAAAGAAATGCGAAGCCTGAAAGGACTCACATGATCAGAAGTCGGATCGTCCTCCTCACCTCGGCGTTTCTGTGCCTGTGCTGGGTCACACCAGGACTGGCGGTCGTGCCCTCCGAAGGCGGGCGGATCTCGGGAGCCCCCGGCGAGCGGGTCACCGCCGATCGACCGGACGAGGTGGAGGGAGCGCAGATCCACGTCGTCTACGCGATACCGAGCGACGGCGCGGACCGCAGCCTCGACCTGGACGGAACGCTTGCGGCAAGCGTGTCGGTCTTTCAGGCCTGGCTCACGGGCCAGACCGGCGGCCGGGGGCTCCGGCTGGATACCCACGACGGCCGCCTGGATGTCACGTTCTTCGAGCTGAGCCGAACCGACGCGAGCCTGAGGAGCGAGGGTGCGTTCGTCCGCGACCGGATCGAGGACGAGCTCGATGCCGCAGGGTTCGACGACCCGGACAAGCTCTATGCGGTCTACTACGACGGGTCGAGCACCTGGGCCTGCGGTGGAGGTGCGTGGCCGCCGACCCTCCCGGGGAACGTCGGCGCGCTGTACCTCAAGGGCACGCCGGCGGGAGCACCACCCTGCAGCTCGAACGCATTCGCCCCGGCTGGTAGCACGCCTGGCTATCTGGAGTACGCGATGCTCCACGAGATCGTGCACACGCTCGGTTTCGTCGCCGAGTGCGCGCCCAACCACCATCGCGCCGGACATGTCACAAGTCCGCACAACGACTTCATGTACGCGGGCAACGAGCCGTGGGACCTCTCGAACGTCGTCCTCGACCAGGGCCACGACGACTACTACGACCACGGCATCCCCGGGTGTCCTGACCTCGCCGACAGCCGGTACCTGACCTCGGCCGACCAGTCGGTCGAGGCGTCGATCGCGAGCGTTCGGGCCGTGAAAGTCGCGGGAAAGCGAATCGTCAAGGTCGTTCTCCGAGCCCGGGAGAACGCCGACACGCTGGTCAAGCTCATGCGCGGGTCGAAGACGCTCTCCTCCCGGTCGGTGTCGTCCGTCGAGCCGGGTACGACCACCGTTTCCCTGGCCGTGCCGCGGAGCGCGCGCCCGGGTCCCGCGCTCGTGGTCGCCGAGCTGACCGACGAGGCCGGGAACGAGGCCGTGCTCAGGCGTAGCGTCAGGATCCCGAGCCGGTGATGACCAGGAAAGCTCGAGACGAGCGAGTGTGCGCCTGAGCGGCGACGCCGGCACCGACACCAGCACCGGCGAAACCCGCAGGAAGTGCGTAGCCTGAGCGGCCAGGCTCTCGAGGCTCGCGAGGGCTGAGCTCTCGATCCGTTCGCCGCCGATCTGACCTCCCTTCGCCGCGTCCTCCGGGCCCCTGGCTACGATCCAGCAAGGGGTCGCGCGCACGGCCCTGTCTTCATGGCAGCACCGGGCCGGTACCGATCGCTCCTTCTCGTCTTCGCGCTTGCAGCGGCGCTGCTCGCGGGCTGCACGACCTCGGGCGGCTCGAGCGAGGGACAGACGGGCCAGGACGGCACGACGACGCCGGGCGAGACAACGGCCACTGGTACCACTCCTCCGCCGAGCACCGAGCCTGAGGTTCCCGAGGGGCCCGCGCTCCGGGTGAACCTCGGCCCGGAGCCGACCTCGCTCGACCCGGACCAGGCGGTCGATCCCGCCGCGATGAACGTCGTCGCCGCGATCTTCGATCCACTCGTCCGCCTGTCGCCCGACGGCTCGCTCGTCCCGGCTCTCGCCCAGCGCTGGAAGTGGACGAACGAGGGTCTGACGCTGACCTTCCGCCTGCGCTCGGACGGAGTGTGGACGAACGGCGACCCGGTTACCGCCGCCGATTTCGAGTATTCGTGGAAGCGCGCGCTGTCGCCGCAGCGCGAGTCCGCGAACGCCGCTCAACTGCTCGGGATCGTGGGCGCCGAGGCCTACAACGCGTGCGACGCGGAGAACCAGGATTGCGCGGCCCTTCGGGAAGCGGTGGCGATCGACGCGGTGGACGACGTCACCCTCGAGGTCAGGCTCACGCGGCGACAGCCCTGGTTCGTCTACCGGGTCGCCGATCCTACCTTCCTCCCGGTTCACGAGCCGACGGTGCGCGAGTTCCGGGGACGGTGGGCCAATCCCGCGAACATCGTCACGAACGGCCCGTTTCGGCTCGCCGCCAGGGCCCAGGGTACTTCGCTGACGCTCGAGCGCTGGGATCAGTGGCGCGACGCCGACGCCGTACAGCTCGCCGTCGTCGAAGCGTCCGTGCTCCCGGATGCTGACGCCGGCCTCGCGGCGTTCGAGGGCGGGGAGCTCGACGCCTGCCTCAGCAGCCAGTGCGTTCCCGAGGCCGATGCCCAGAGGGTGGGCTCGCTGCCTGACTACACGGCTTCGCCGGCCCTCGAGGGCTTCTACCTGGGTGTGCGCATGGATCGCGTTACCGACGCCGATCAGCGCAAGGCGATCGCGCTCGCGCTCGGCCGCACGGCGCTCGTCAACGAGGCCCTTCCCGCCCAGGCACCGGCGAGCAGCCTGACGCCTGCGGGAATGCCGGGCTTCGACGTGATCGAGACGAACTTCGTCAAGCCGAAATCCCGGGCCGGGAAGGCCGAGCGTCTTCAGCAGAGCGCCGAGGATCCGCTCAGCCGGTTGCGGCTGACGTATCCGGCCGGAGAGGATGCGATCGCCGAGGCGATCCAGGGGCAGCTAGCCGTCAAGCTCGGGCTGGACGTCCGGCTCCGCGAGCACCCGGCGGACTCCCGGGCGGTGACGAACGGCGACCTCTATCTGCTTCGCATCCGCGCCGACGTGGCCGACGCGATCGCGTTCCTCGGGCTGTGGACGTGCGACGGAGCACTCAACCGCTCCGGCTTCTGCAGCTCCGAGTACGACGCCCTCGTCGATGCCTCACGGCTGGAGGAAGACGACGGCGCCCGCTACGACCTGTACGCGCAGCTCGAGGCCGCGCTCACGAGCAAGAACGGCGCGTTCCCGCTCATCCCCATCGCCTGGGGCACGATCGGCACGCTGGCCGTGGAGGGCGTGGAAGGCCTCGTACCCAACTCGCTCGGCCTCTACGACTTCGCCGCGGTGACGATGCCGGCGTCGCCGTAGGGCCGCGACGTCGTAGCCGCGGGCCGGACAGGTCCGGCCCCTACACCGACCGCGACCGATCGACGCCACGTCGAATCACGGTGTAGGGGCGGGACCTGTCCCGCCCGGCGGGAGGTTCGGGCCGGACAGGTCCGGCCCCTACACCGACCCCGACCGATCGACGCCACGTCGAATCACCGTGTAGGGGCGGGACCTGTCCCGCCCCCGGTGGGTCGACCGCTCAGGCGTCTTCGATCCCGTGCAGGCGGCGCACGTTGCCTGCGAGGACGCCCTCGCCGATCGAGCGCGCCTCGGCCGCATCGAGCCAGCCCCGTTCGACGGCGGTCCCGAGCACGCGGCCGAGCGCCTCGCGGCCGAGCTGGGCCGACAGCCAGATCACCTCCGGCTCGGTCGATTCGTCCGAGCCGTACAGCACCTTCGCAGGCGGCGCGGCTCCGAGGAGCACCTCGAGCTTCTGGTCGACGGCGAAGCTCCCCCAGGGCATCGTGATCGACATCTCGAGGTAGACCTGCGGGAGGATCGACGCCACGTAGGCGCCCTCCTCGAGCCAGGGCCAGCCCGAGTGGATGAGGACCACGGGCTGATCGGCGTGCTGCGAGAGGAGCGGGAAGAGATCCTGTGGATGCGCGTGCTCGAGCACGACCGACGGGTCGCCGCCGCCGCAGTGGATGTGCACGGGGCGGTCGTGGCGCTTGGCCGCGCGGAGCGCGACGCGCAGCAGGCGGTCCCGGATCGGCTTTGCGTTCTGCCTCGTCTCGGTGAAGCCGTCCGCGCGCCAGTTCTCGAAGGCGCGCTCGCAGTAGTCGTCCGGCGCCGCCTCCTCGACGTCGAGGCCGGTCCGGTAGGCGATCACGCTCTTGAACGCCACGAGCTCCGGATCGGCCGCGGCCTGGTCGAGCGCCTCCTCGAAGCGGCCCTCGAGCTCTGCGTAGCTCTCCGCGTCCTCGCGGATCGCCGCGATCCAGGGCTCGATGCGACCGACGCGGTGGACGGTCGCGCCGCTGTCTGCCGCGAAGTCGTCGCGGGCGATCGTCGGCTGCGGGTATCCCTCGTCGTAGACGAGCCCGCCGACGTTCGCCGTCTCCCAGAGCCGGCGGTTGTAGGCGACGGGATCGGCGGCGAACGCATCCCGACGTGCCGCCGCCACCGCCTCCTTCGACGGCTCGCAGCCGAGGTGCTCGGCGAGGCGGCGGCGCATGGTCAGCGCGAACGGCGTCGAGTCGGTAAGAAGCCGCAGGTGCGCCTCCCCACGCTCGTCCAGGAGCCCGGACGAGATCAGGCACATGCCCATCATCGTGACCCGGTCCTCGAAGCCGAGCAGATCCTCGGTGAGTCGCTCGCGATTCCGCCACGGGTGGCAGTGGGCGTCGACGACGGGCGCGTGGGAGAGGTCGATCGGCTTCATCAGTACCTCCAGCGGTAGGCGGAAACGAGCGTCGCCTCGTCGAGATCACGGCACGCCTCGGCTTCGGCCCTGCGCACGGCGGCGACGCGATCGTGCAGGTACGGCCCCATGGCGGCACGCAGCGTGTCGGAGGCGGCGAAGACCTCCGCTGCGTCGGCGAGCGTCTCGGGAAGCCGGAGGACGGCAGCCGGCAAGGCGATCCTCGTCGGACATCTCGTCCGGATCCTCCTGGACCGGTGGGGGGAGCTCGAGCCTCTGCACCAGCCCCTCCAGCCCGGCTGCGACGAGCGCCCCGGCGGCGAGGTACGGATTGGCCGCCCCGTCGACCGACTTCCACTCGACGTTGGCCGACTCCGTAGAGGCGCCGCTCGCACCCTCGAGCCGAAGCGCCGCCTCGCGGTTCTCGTTGCCCCAGCAGGCGTATGCGCCGGCCCAGTGCCCGGGCTGGAGACGAGCGTACGAAAGAGCGCTCGGCACGCCGATCGCAGTCAGCGCGGGTAGCTGCCCGAGCGCGCCGGCGATGAACGCCGCACCGTCCGGGTGCAGTCCCTCGGGCCCTTCGCCGCCCGCGAGCTGGTTCACGCCGTCGCGCCAGATGCTGACGTGGATGTGCGCTCCGTTCCCGACCGAGCCGGCGACGACTCTCGGCGAGAAGCTCGCCCGCCAGCCGTGGCTTGCCGCAACCGTGCGGATCACCTGGCGCGCGAGAATGGATTCGTCGCAGGCCCGGAGCAGGTCCGGTCGGGGGGAGCGAGAGCTCCATCTGCCCGTTCGCGTACTCGGGGTGGACCTGCTCGGGGACGATGCCAGACTCGGCCAGGGCGTCGACCAGGTCGAGCATGAACGGCCCGGTGTCCCCGAATGTCGCCGCTCCGTAACCCGGCCCGCGGTGAAGCGGCACGAAGTGCCCGTCTTCCTCCCTGCCGACCGACCACTCGAGCTCCCAGGCGGCCACCACCTCGACGCCCGCGTCCTCGGCCTGGCCCAGGACCCGGCGCACGAAGCCCCGCTGGCAGCCCGGCCACGGCTCGCCCGATTGCTCGTAGTGGTCGATCGGCGCGAAGGCCCAACCGGGCGCGCCGCCGACGAGCGCGGCCGCGTCGAGGTCGGCCCGCAGGCGAAGGTCTCCGGACGGGCTGTAGAGGCCGGGGTCGTGCGCGAATGAATCGTCCCCGAGCGACAGGCCCCAGATGCTCGACCAGCCGATGCCGCGCTCGGCCGCCCGGGCGAGCCTGTCGATCGGCACGCACTTGAGCCGGGCGAGGCCCGCGTTGTCGACGAGGACGAGCCCGACGATCCGGACGCCGGCGTCCCGCAGCTCCTCGGGGGTCATCGGCTGCGCGTCACCAGCCGGCGAACGGGGCGAGCTTGGCATCGTCGAACCTGCCCGCCTCGACGTCGGCGAGGGCGTGCTCGAAGATGCCGAGCGCCTCGTCGATCTCGGTCGCGCCGATCGTGAGCGGCGGCGTCAGCTCGACGACGTTGCCCGCGAGCCCTGCGTAGATCGTCAGGAGACCGAGCTCGAAGCACCGGAAGACGAGGCGATGCGCGTCGAGCGGCGCCGGCTCTCGCGTCTCGCGATCGGAGACGAGCTCGACGCCGAGGATCAACCCCCTGCCGCGGACGTCTCCGATGAGGCGCGAGGTGCCCTGGATCGACCGCAGCCCGTCGAGCAGCCGCTCCCCCATCCTCGCAGCGTTCTCGACGAGCCCCTCGTCACGAATCACGTCGAGGGTCGCGAGGCCCGCCGCGCACGGGAGCGGCGACCCACCGAGTGTGAAGAGGCTGTACGTGGGCACGTCCAGCAGCTCGCGCCGTCCGACCACCGCCGACAGCGGCAGCCCGCCGCCGAGCGGCTTGCCGAGCGCTACCGCGTCGGGGATGACGCCCGCGTGCTCGAACGCGAACATACGCCCGGTTCGTCCGAGGCCCGTCTTCACCTCGTCGAAGACGAGCCAGATCTCATGTCGGTCGCAGAGCTCGCGGAGCGCGGGAATGACGTTTGCGGGCGGGACCACCTCTCCGCCGTCCGACTGGACGGCCTCCATCAGGATCGCCGCCGTGTCCTCCGCCGGCGACACCGCACCCAGCGCAAAACGCTCGAGCTGGTCGAGGCAGCGGAGCGAGCAACCGTCCCGATCGCATGGGCCGAAGGCGCACCGGTACGGATCCGGATAGGGGACCTTCGTGACGTTCCCGCCACCGATCACCGAAGCCTGCGCCTGGTGGCCGGACAGGCCGGCCGAGCCGGTGGTCGTGCCGTGGTAGGCACCGACGAACGTGATGAGCCTTCGGCGTCCGGTCGCCATGGGCAAGAGCCGGGCCAGGCAGTCGTTCGCATCGGAGCCGGTCGTCCCGAACCAGGCCTTCTTCGGGAAGTCACCCGGAACGAGCTCGCAGAGTCGCTCCCCGAACTCGGTTGCCGCCTCGTGCGCGTGGCAGCAGAGCATGCCGGTGTGCTGTCGCTCGAGCGCCTCCGCGATCGCCGCCGTAACACGCGGATGGCCGTAGCCCGTCTGCGCAACCCCGGCCGCCCCGGTCAGGTCGAGGTACTCGCCCCCGTCGACATCCCGGATGCGAACCCCCTTCGCCTCCGCCACGACGAGCGGATAGAAGCGGATCTTCAACACGTCCCCGAGGACGGAGTCCTCTCGAGCGAGCACCGCGTCGGCTCGGGAGGCTACGGCTCCGGTCACGGTGTCGGCCACGCGCGGATCGTATCCCGCCTTGACGGAGCGGCAGCGATCTGGGAGGGTCATGGCCCGAAAAAGGGTCGAGAAATGTCCCATTCCTTCACGCTCGCCTACCCAGGCGAAACCGGCAGCACGCTCGCGCCGCTGAAGCTCCGAAACGCGGGCGAGCAGATCGCGGAGCGCCTCGTCACGGCGATCGCGCTCGGTGAGTACGTGCCGGGCCAGCGCCTGCCCACCGAGCGCGAGCTCTCCTCCCTGCTCGGCGTGAACCGGGCCAGCGTTCGAGACGCGCTCCACCGGCTCGCCGAGGCGGGCTACGTCGACATCCAGCGCGGCCGCCACGGGGGCGCCTACGTCCGGATGAGCTGGGGAGAGCAGTCGGCCGAGATGATCCGGCGGACGCTCGTGCCCAACTGGGAACGCTTCGAAGCGCTGTTCGACCTCCGCAGCCTGCTCGAGCCGCTGATCGCGCGGGCAGCGGCGGAGCGCCGCACGGCCGAGGACGTCGCCGCGATCGAGCGGGCGCTCGCCGACTACGCAGCCGCGCCGGATCGCGAGGCGTCACGGGCGGCCGACCAGGCGCTGCACGCGGCGATCGCGAGCGCGACGCACAACGTCCACCTCGAGTCCCTCAGCCGGCAGATCCGTGCGCAGGTCAGCCTCGGCTTCGAGGCCGAGCCCTTCAGCGCCGAGATCCGTGCCCGCGCGGTCGCTCAGCACGGCCGGCTCGTGACGGCGATCCGGGACGGTGACGCGGAGGCGGCGGCTGCAGTCGCCGGAAGCCATTTCGCGCTCACCGAGACCGCGCTCAGGCGGCTGCTCGAGCGGGTTGCCGACGACGGCGGAGACGAGCCCGCCCGATGAGCGCCCTGACGATCGAGGACGCCGCCAAGCACTTCCGCGGCCTGCGGGCGCTCGACGGCGTCTCAATGCATGTGGAGGAGAACGAGATCGTCGGGCTCATCGGCCCGAACGGAAGCGGCAAGACCACGCTCTTGAATCTCGCGAGCGGCGTCCTGCGCCCCACGGCCGGGCGGATCTCGATCGGCGACGTCGACGCGACCGGACACAAGCCGCACGACTTCGCGAGGCTCGGCGTAGGCCGAACGTTCCAGCAGATCCGCCTGTTCGCGGAGATGACCGTCTCTGAGAACGTCGAGGTAGGGGCGGTCGCACGCGGGCAGGACGCCGAGCGGGTCGACGCGCTGCTCGAACGGCTCCGTCTCGACGCCGACCGCGACCGGCTGGCGGTGACGCTCCCCTACGGCCAGCAGCGGCGGGTCGAGATCGCGCGCGCCCTCGCCGGCGGCCCACGGTTCCTGCTCCTCGACGAGCCCGCCGCCGGGATGAACGAGGCGGAATCGGACGCGCTGCTCGAGACGATCAAGGGAGTCCGCGACGACGAAGGCTGCGCGGTTCTCATCGTCGACCACGACCTGCGCCTGATCATGCGTCTGTGCGAGCGGATCCACGTGCTCGCGGAGGGAAGGACGATCTGCGAGGGAACCGCGGAGGAGGTCCGGCGCGACCCCGCGGTCATCCAGGCCTATCTGGGAACGACGGCCGCGCCGGCGACAGATACCCGAACACCCGACCCGAACGAGGAGGAGGAGAAGGGATGAGACGACGACTGCTGACGATGCTGGGCCTGCTTTGCGTGCTCGGCCTCGCGATCGCCGCCGCAGGTTGTGGCGGCGGAAGCGGTGATTCAGGCGACGAGACGACGCCGCCCGCCGACACGGGTGCGCCCGCGGACACCGGGGCCTCCGGGGACACCGGCGCCGCAGCCGGCGGCGAGCCGCTCACGCTCAGGATCGGATTCTCGGCCGCGCTTTCAGGCGGGTACGCGGCATACGACGTCCCGCTTCTGAACGGCATGGAGTTCGCCGCCGAGCAGATCAACGCGGCCGGCGGGCCGGTGACCGTCGAGATCGTCTCCAAGGACAACAAGGGAGACCAGACCCAGACGCTGACCACCGCGCAGGAGCTTCTCGACGAGGGCGTCAACATTCAGGCAATGACCACCGCCGACGCCGGGCCGGCCGTCGGGCAGCTCGTCTCGCAGGCCGGCGGAATCATCAGCGTCGGCGGCAACACCGCCCCGGCGATCGTGCGGGACGGCGGCGAGCGCGTCTTCTCGTTCGTGTTCGGCGACAACGCGCAGGCATCGGCGGGCGCTCAGTACGCCTGCGACCAGGGCTACACAGGCCGCCTACCTGCTCGGCTCGCCCGAGATCCCGTACACGAAGGACATGACCGTCTTCTTCGCCGACGCGTTCGCCCAGATCTGCGGCGGTGAGGTCGTCGGCGAGGACACGTTCAAGATCGGCCAGACCGAGTTCGGTACGCAGGTGACGAAGATGCAGAACGCGAGCCCGGCTCCGGACGTGCTCTTCTCTCCCATCTTCGTTCCCGACTCCGGTGCGCTCCTGAAGCAGATGCGCTCTGCCGGCGTCGAGCTGCCGTTCATCTCGACGGACGGCAACGACACGACGCTGTTCGTCGACTCGGGTGGAAGCGCGGTGGACGGCACCGTCTACTCGACGCACGGGTTCGACGCGCCGGGCACCCCGATCGCCGAGTTCATCGACCAGTACACCGAGTGGAAGGGAAGCCCGCCCGAGTCGAACACGTTCGAGGCGATCGGCCGCGACAACGTGTACGCCTACGTGGCGGCCGCGGAGGCCGCCGGCTCCACCGAGCCCGACGACCTGCTCGCGGCGGTTCTCGCGCTGACGGACGTGCCCCTCGTGACCGGCACGATGACGATGGACCCGGAGACTCGCTATCCGACGAAGCCGATCACGCTCGTCCAGATGCAGGGAACGGAGTTCACCCTCCTCGAGGAGGTCATCCCGAGCTACATCGCGCCTGCCGAATAGTGACCGACTTCTTCCGCGCCGAGGACCTCGTCGTCCGCTACGGCCCGATCGTGGCCGTGCGGGAGGTCTCCGTTCGCGTCGAGCAGGGCGAGATCGTCGCCCTGCTCGGCGCGAACGGCGCGGGGAAGTCGAGCTTTCTGAACGCCATCTGCGGCCTCGTCCCGGTGGCCGGCGGACGGGTCGTCTTTCGCGGCGACGAGCTCCAGCGACTACCCACGGAGCAGATCGTGCGCCGCGGCCTGGCCCTGACGCCCGAGGGGCGCCGCGTCTTCCCGAAGCTGACCGTCGCCGACAACCTGCGGCTCGGTTCCGTCCCGCAGCGTGACCGCGCGGCCGCAGACGCCGCCCGCCAACGGGTCTTCGACCTCTTTCCGATCTTGCAGGAGCGCCTCGGTCAGCCGGCCGGAACACTGTCCGGGGGCCAGCAGCAGATGCTGGCGATCGGACGCTCCCTGATGGCCGGGCCGGCGCTCCTGCTTCTCGACGAGCCCTCACTCGGCCTCGCGCCGATCCTCGTCGACCAGATCTTCGACCTCATCCCCCGGCTGCGGGACGAGGGCACGACGGTGCTGCTGGTGGAGCAGAATGTCCATCGAGCCCTCGAGATCGCCGATCGGGCGTACGTGCTCGCGAACGGCCAGGTGGAACGCGAGGGCCCCGGCGCCGAGCTGAGAGCCTCGGCCGAGATCGAGAAGGCCTACCTCGGGATCGGTGTGTCTTGACGCTCCTGGCCGACGCCGGCCAGGAGGCCGTCCAGCAGATCATCAACGCGCTCTCGCTCGGGTCGACCTATGCGCTGCTCGCGCTCGGCCTGGCAATGGTGTTTTCGATCCTCGGGCTCATCAACTTTGCCCACGGTGAGCTCGTCACCGTCGCGGCGTACACGATCTACCTCGAGGACCGGGCAGGGATGCCGTTCTGGGTGCAGGTTCCCTCCGCGATCGTCGCGGCGGCGATTGCGGCCGTGCTCATGGAACGCATCGCGTTCCGCCCGCTTCGAGGCGCCAGCTTCATCACGCTGCTCTTCGCCAGCTTTGCCATCAGCGTGATCATCCAGAACATCTTCCTCGCGGCGGTGTCCCCGCGGCAGAAGGGCGTGCGGCTCCCCGATATCTTCAACGAGGCAGTCCGGATCGGTGACTTCACGATCGGGTGGCTGCAGATCATCACCACGATCACCTGCTTCGTCGCGCTCGGGATCCTGACGCTCTTCCTGCGCCGCTCGACACAGGGGCTCGGGATGCTCGCAGCGTCCCAGGACTTCCAGGTGACGCGCCTGATGGGGATCCCCGCGAACCGTGTCATCGCCGCCGCGTTCGCGATCTCGGGAGCGCTCGCGGGGGTTGCGGCGATCTTCATCCTCGCGCGGCGCGGGACGGTCGAGCCCACGATGGGCTTCGTCCCCGTGCTGAAGGCCTTCATCGCGAGCGTAATCGGGGGCCTCGGCTCGCTCAGCGGCGCAGTCGTCGGCGGGTTCGTCCTTGCCGCCATCGAGGTCGGGCTCGATGCGCTACTCCCGAACGAGGCCCTCGGCTTCCGCGACGCCTTCGCGCTCGCGATCGTGATCGTGATCCTCTACTTCCGCCCGGACGGGCTCCTCGTGCGACCGGCGGAGGCCAGATGAGACGCCATTTCGCCCGTACGGGTCGCGGGACGGCGCTCTTCGCAGTTCCGCTCGTGCTGATCGCCGTGCTCGGGAACGCGCTCGCCAGCCCCGCCGACTTGCGCGTGATCGTGAACTTCATGATCACGCTCGTCCTCGTGCTCGCGATTCAATCGTTCTCCGGAAACTCGGGCATCGTCAGCTTCGGCCACGTCGGCTTCATGGGCGTCGGCGCCTATGTCGCAGCGCTGCTGACCATTCCGGCGGCGATCAAGGTCAGCCTCGCGCCGTCGCTGCCCGGGTTCATCGCCGACAACACCGTCCCGTTCGTACCGGCTGTCCTGCTCGCCGGTCTCGCGGGTGCGATCGTCGCGACCGTGATCGGCCTCGCGCTCACGCGCATGCGCGAGAACGCGATGGCGATGGCAACGATCGGCGTGCTCGTGATCCTGTTCGTCGTCTTCGACAACTGGGAGGGCATCACCCGCGGCGCGACCGGCCTGTTCGGGATCCCGCGCTCCACGACGGTCTGGTCGGCCCTCGTCTTTGCCGTCGTGACCATCGCCATCTGCCGGTTCTTCCGCGAGTCGAACCCAGGCCTCGAGCTCCGGGCAAGTCGGACCGATTCGCTGGCGGCGGAGGCCCTGGGCTCGAACGTCGTGCGCCTCCGCTGGTGGGCCTGGACGCTCTCCGGCGCCCTGATGGGGATGGGCGGCGGTCTCTGGGCCCAGTACAACATCGCCTTCGGGCCGAGGCAGTTCTTCTTCGCGATCACCTTCAGCCTGCTCGCGATGCTCGTCGTGGGAGGCCTCGGCTCGGTTTCCGGCGCCGTCATCGGGGCGTTCGTCGTAACGGCCGTGTTCGAGATCATGCGGCGCATCGAGGATCGGATCGACATACCGGGGATCACGCAGATCGTCGTCGCGCTCGTGATCCTGCTCGTCCTGTACCGCAGGCCTAACGGCCTGATGGGCCTCTCCGAGGCCGACGACGTCCTCGCGCGGCGGCTCAGCCGCCTACGCCGCTGAGGAAGTCCAGTACCGCCCGGTTGAACTCGTCCGGGAACTCCCAGAGGCACGCGTGGCCTCCGGGGACCTCGGCCACGTCGAGCTCGGAAGCTCGTCGTGCAGCCGCCGCGACAGCTTCGGGTAGATGAGGATGTCTTCCTCGCCGACCAGCGTCAGCGCCGGGCACGTCACCGCTCCGAGCCGGCCGCGGGTGTCGTGCGTCTCGATCGAGCTCAGCTGGGCGAGGTACCCCTCGGGCGGCTGAGGGTTCGCGGCCATCAGCTCCTCGATCTCCTTCAGCGTCTCCTCCTGCTGCTCGAAGAAGTCCGTCGTGAAGGCCCACAGGATGACCTCACGCTGGGTGAAGCCGACACCGAGTTGCGGAACGAGGTCGCGCCAGCAGGAGAACATGCGCAGGCAGAACGGCCCCGGATACGAGTACGTGCAGCAGAACGACGCCGACAGCAGACGGTCGGCATGGGCGATCGCGTACTCCTGGGCGATCATCCCGCCCATCGACACCCCGACGAGATGGAAGCGCTCGAGCTCGAGCGCGTCGACGAGCCCGGCGAGGTCGTCTGCCATCTGGGCGGTCGTGTACGGCCCCGGCGTCGTCGGCGTCTCCCCGACGCCGCGGTTGTCGTAGCTCAGGACGCGATAGCGCTCGGAGAACGCGGGAATCTGGGCCTCCCAGCTCTCCTTCGGGTCGGCGAGCCCGTTGACGAGGACGAGCGTCTCCGAGCCGTCTCCGTCGATGCGGTACGAGAGATCGAGTCCGTTGGCGCGGGCGATCGGCACAGGCGGTTTGTATCACGGCGAGGCTCGCGAGTCGCCTTGTTTCCGGGCCGGCGAGCGGGATACGATCCTCGTCGTGTCCCATCCGGATCCGAACGGCCCGCCGGACCTCACGCCCATTCGAGTCGGCGAGGTCTGGGAGAATCCCGTGACCCGGGAGCGCGCCACGATCCTCGAGCTTTCCTGCGCGAACCCCGAAAGTCGTGCCGTGGCGGAGCTCACCGCGCAGGTCGGGGCACGCGTGGTCGGCGAGCACCGGCATCCCGGGATCGTCGAGCGTTTCAGCGTCCTCGAGGGTGAGCTGACCGTCAAGCGCGACGGGGAGACCAGCATCGTGCGCGAGGGCGAGACGGCCGTCATCGAGCCGGACGTCTGGCACGACTGGTGGAACGCGAGCGACCGGGACGCGCGCGTGCGCGGTCGAGGTCACGCCCGGGGAGCGCTTCGCCCACATGATCGAGACCTTGTTCGGCCTCGCGCGCCTCGGCCACACGAACGCCAAAGGGATGCCCAACCCGCTGCAGCTCGCGCTGACCGCCCGGGAGTTCAGCGACGTCATCGTGTTCCGTTCACCGCCGGAAGCCGTCCAGCGCGCGGTCTTCGGCGCGCTCGCCCC
This sequence comes from uncultured Thermoleophilia bacterium, assembly GCA_963819905.1. Lineage (GTDB taxonomy): Bacteria > Actinomycetota > Thermoleophilia > Gaiellales > Gaiellaceae > CAWCQC01. The sequence continues at coordinate 798,649 of CAWFXP010000009.1, read as the reverse complement.
CGTCGCGCAGCGGCTCGGCTACCGCGCGACGTATCCGCAGCTCTCGAGAGTGGTGCTGGCGCCGCGGGTCGACGAACCTGGATCGTCTGCCTGAGATCAGACGCGGAGCTCGTACGGGCAGTCCGTCAGCAGCTCGTAGCCGGTCTCGGTCACGACCACGACGTCCTCGATCCGGCAGCCGCCGAAGCCGGGGCGGTACAGGCCGGGCTCGATCGTGACGACGTCGCCGACGACGAGCGTCTCGCCGCCGTCGTCGAGCGTCGGCGCCTCGTGCAGCTCCAGCCCGACCCCGTGCCCGAGGTAATGGATGAAGCCTTCCTCAAGGATCTCGCCGGCCGGCGCGGTTCGCCGGGTCGCATAGCCGGCTTCCTCGAGCACGTCGCAGGCTCGCCCGTAGGGCACGCCTGCGGAGATCCCCGGTCGCACGGCCTCGGTCGCGGCGATCTGCGCCCGGCGGACGGCGTCATGCCAGCGAACGAGCTCCTCGGGGGGCTCGCCGACGCAGAGGGTACGGGTGAGGTCGCCCCAGCAGCCGGAGGCCGAGTCACGCGGAAAGATGTCCACGACGATCGGCACGCCCTCGGCGATGGGGCCCGTCCCTTCGTCGTGCGGATCGGCCCCGTGGGCACCCGCCGCGACCACGAGCATGTCGTGCGGAATCGTCCCGTTCTCGACGAAGATCCGGCGTCCCTCCGCGCGCAGCTCCTCGGCCGTCAGCGCACCCCCGTCGCCGAGTCGCCGGCGGATGTGCGCCATCGCGAGCTCCGCGGCCTTCTGCGCGCGACGGATCCCTTCGAGCTGTGCCGCGTTCTTCGCGCGCCGGCGGAGATCGAACGCGGCACCGTCGGCCTGGAGCGAGACGCCGTTCGTCCGCAGGAGATCCGCGAGCTCGAGCGGGAAATCCGCCGGGACGACCGCCTCGGAGACGCCGAGGCGCCGGCAGGCGCGCAGGACGAGCTCTCTGAACGCTTCGGGAAGGCTCGTTCCCGCAGCGAGCAGCTCGTTCAGGCCGAGCTCCTCGAACGAGATCACGTCGAAGCCGCCGAGCTCCTTCAGCCGCGGCACGTCCAGCGAGCCGGCGAGGATGTGCCGCGTCCCGTCGCGCTCCACGTAGCCGATCGGGTCGGGCATGGCGACCGGCACCTCGTTGCGAAGCGACGAGCTGCGGTCGTCTCCGAAGATCAGGACGTCGGGCATGAGGCTCCTTCGACGAGACGGCGAGGATGCTGCCGTTTCTATCATTCACGGCCGTGCTCGACACGATCAGACGCGCAGTCGACGACCGGATCGACGATCTCTGTGATCTGACCACGAGGCTCGTCCGCGAGCGCTCGCTGCTGGGCGACGAGGAGGGCGCTCAACAGATCGTCGAGGAGCGCCTGCGCCAACTGGGCTTCGAGGTCGAACGGATCCAGCCGGACGCGACGGAGGCGCTTGCCGATCCGCACGGAGGTCTCCCCATCCTCCCCTACGCCGGTCGCAGCTGCGTCGCCGGGCGGCTTCGCGGCACGGGCGGCGGCCGGTCGCTCCACCTCTCTGGCCACGTCGACGTCGTCCCGGTCGACGCGCCGGAGCGCTGGACGCACGATCCGTGGGGCGGCGAGATCTCGGGCGGACGCATCTGGGGCCGGGGGGCCGGGGACATGAAGGCAGGAGTCGCCGCTTACCTCGTCGGCGTCGAGGCGCTCCTCGAGACGGGCGCACGGCTCGCCGGCGACGTGCTCTTCACGTCGGTCATCGAGGAGGAGAGCGGCGGCAACGGCATGCGCGCCGTCCTCCGGGCCGGCTACGACGCTGACGGAACCCTGATCGGCGAGCCGACGGATCTCCGGGTGCACCACTCGGGCGTCGGCGTGATCTGGGCGCGCCTCACCGCGCGCACCGAGGGCGCGCACGCGGCCGTTGCCGATCCCACGGGCGCGCCGGTCGACCGCATCTTCCGGGCCGTGCTCGCGCTCCGTGCGCTGGAGCAGGCGCTGAACGGCGACGACCCGGCACACCCTTACAACCTCAATCTCGGCGAGATCCACGGAGGCGTCTGGGCGTCCTCCGTGCCGGCCGAGGTAACCCTGCGCTTGCGTCTCGGCTTCGGTCCCGGGCTCGAGCCCCAGGACGCGCAACGGCTGCTGCTCGAGACGATCGAGCAGGAGGCGCCAGGCGTCGCGGTCGAGTTCGAGGGGTTTCGCGCGCACGCGTACTACCACGAGCTCGAGAACCCCTTCGCGGCGCTCGTCGATGCCGCCCACGCGGAGGTTCAGAGCCAGAGCGACCCGCCGGGGCGCAAGCTCTCCACGGCGACCACCGACGCGCGCTACGTGCCCGGCCCCTGCTACTGCTACGGGCCGAGCGCCGGGTCGATCCACGGGATCGACGAGTGGGTCGACATCGCCTCGACGCGCGATACGGCGATCACGATCGCGCTGATAGCCTCGCGCTGGTGCGGCTGACTCCGGCTCTGCCCGAGATCGCGACCGCCGAGGCGGCACGGGTCGCCGCCGGAGTGGCGGGCGACCTCGACGTCCTGCTCCGGGACCTGGCCGAGTGGGTGAACGTCGACACGCCGGGCGGAGCGTTCGAGGCACTCGACGGGATGGCCGGCCTGATCGCCGAGCGGGTCGAGGAGTACGGGCTGACGGCCGAGCTCGTCCCGACCGAGGCCGGCGCGTATCTCCACGCGGGAATCGAGGGAAACGGGACGGCGCGGGTCGCGCTCCTCGGCCACCACGACACGGTCTTCCCGATGGGAACGGCGGCCGAGCGCTCCTTCGACATCGTCGGCGACCGCTGCGTCGGCCCGGGCGTCGCCGACATGAAGGGAGGCATCGCCGTCGCGGCGCACGCCGCGAGAGCTCTCGCAACGGGGCCACGTCCGTTCGGATACCTGGAGCTGGTTTCCGCCTCGGACGAGGAGAGCCGCCCCGAGGCGCCGCTCACGCTCGACCGGCTACGGACGTTCGACGCCGTGCTCTGCCTCGAGTGCGGCAGGGTGGACGGCTCGATCGTGTCCGCCCGTAAGGGCGGTCGCTGGTTCCGGATCCATGCGAGCGGACGTCCGGCTCACGCGGGCGTCGACCCCGACGGTGGGCGGAACGCCGTTCTCCCGCTCTGCCACGAGGCGCTTCGCCTGGGCGAGCTCCACCATGCCCGCGAGGGGCTGACGTTCCAGGTGACCGAGCTCCACGGCGGGCACGGGGTCAACACGGTTCCGGGATCGGCGTTCATCACCGGCGACCTGCGCGGCCTGACCGCGGCCGATCTCGACTGGGCGATGGCGAAGGTCCGCGCGTTCGGAAGCCATCCCGGCATCGACTTGCAGGAGCAGGACCTCGGCGGGCCGCCGCCCCTCGAGCGCACGCCCCGGGTGGCGGCCATGGCCGCGGCGGCGATCGAGCTCGGACACGAGCTCGGCCACCAGTTCGGCGAGGCGTCGACGGGAGGTGTCTCGGACGGATCGTGGACTGCCTGGGCCGGTATCCCGACGCTCGACGGACTCGGCCCGGTGGGCGGGGACGACCACACGCCCGACGAGTACGTGGAGCTCGCCTCGTTCGCGCCGCGGGCGGGAGTCGTCGCGGGCCTCGTGGCGGCGATCGACGCCGGCCTGCTTCGCGACGTCGAGGCCTGAGAGCGCCGCGCGCGACGCGTCTGCGCGAGCGTTCCCCGAGCGGTTTCTAGGCTCCCCGCGGCGCCGAGTCCTCGAGCACCACGCGCATCAGGTCGCGCAGCGAGAGGATGCCGACGAGCGTCTCCCCGTCGACGACGGGCAGGTGGCGGAAGCCGCCGTGGATCATCAGCACGCCCGCGTGCTCGGTCGTATCCGTCGATTCGATTGTCTCGGGATGATGCGTCATCCACTCGTTCACCGGCTCGTCGGGCTCGTGGCCGGTCGCGACCGCGCGCAGCATGTCCCGCTCGGTCAGGATGCCGACGAGCCGGCCGCCCTCGAGCACGAGCACGGCACCCACCCCGCGGGCATGCATGGCCCGGGCCGCCTCGCGAAGCGGCACGTTCGGCTCGACGGTGAGCAGATCGCGCTGCATGTGGTTCGCGACGTCGGCCACCGCGAGATGCTACAAGGCCTGCCATGGCGATTCCTCTGATCGAGCATCCGGAGTCGGTCGTTCTTGTCGTCGAGGATGGCGGCGAGCTCGTCTGCGTCCGGCAGACACGGCCCGGCGCGGCCGGCACCACGCTCGAGCTCCCGTCCGGGAAGCTCGAGCCGGGCGAGACTCCGGCGGAGGCCGCCTCGCGTGAGCTGGCGGAGGAATGCTGCCTGCGCGCCGGCTCGCTTCGCCCGCTCGGATCGTTCTGGGTGGTGCCGGCGTACTCGACCGAGCGAAGTCACGTGTTCCTTGCGACGGAGCTCTCCCCCGCCCCGCCTGGGGCGCGCGACGAGGACGAGGACATCGAGGTCGAGCGCGTGCCGCGAGAGGCCGCGTGGGACGCGCTGTCCGACGCCGGCTCGCTCGCCGCTCTCGCCCTCTGGCGCCACGTCTCGTGAGCACGCCGGACGCGGTCGAGGTGCGAAGGGCACGGATCGGCGACGTCCAGCGGATCCGCGAGCTCGCCGGGAGCTACGTCGAGGCGGGGATCTTGCTCGGCAAGGCGCCGGTGACCTACTTCGAGGACGTCCAGGAGTTCTGGGTCGCCGTCGACGCGGAGGGGCGCGTGGTCGGCTGCGGGGCGTTGCACGTCCTCTGGGAGGATCTCGCCGAGATCAGGACGGTCGCGGTCGACGACGGCGTCAGAGGGCGAGGAGTGGGGTCGCAGGTCGTCGAGAAGCTCGTCGAGACGGCGCGCTGGCTCGGGGTCCGCCGGATCTTCGTGCTGACGTTCGAGGTCGACTTCTTCACCCGTCTCGGGTTCGAGGTCATCGAGGGAACGCCGATCAGCCCGGAAGGCTACGAGGAGCTGCGACGCAGCTTCGACGAAGGGGTGGCCGAGTTCCTCGACCTCGAGAGCGTCAAGCCGAACACGCTCGGCAATACGCGCATGCTCCTCCATCTGTAGGGGCCGAGCCACCTGAGCCCGCCTCGGCTCCCGCGGGAACCCGGCGCACGCTCGCGGTGTAGTTCTGGGAAACGAGCCGTGGAGGCACTCATGCGAAGCGTCAAGGTTCTGCTGGCAACGACCATCCTGGTGCTCGCGCTGGCGGGCGCGGCCCACGCGGGCTGCATGGCCACCGTCGGCCTGAGCTCGGTTCCGACCGGAGTCGCCCCCGGCGAGACGTGGGGCGTCGACCTCAACGTCCTCCAGCACGGACAGGAACCGCTCTCCGGCGCAACGCCCACGGTCATCCTGACCGAGCAGGCATCCGGACAGGAGAAGGTCTTCGACGGCCGTGCCGACCGGTACGAGGGGCCGCTACCACGCCGACGTCGTGTTCCCGAGCGCCGGGACCTGGTCGGTCGCGGTGAACGACGGCTTCCCCGTCGAGGAGTGCGCGCAGACGCACACCTTCGGCTCGTTCGGCATCGGCGCCGCGGCACAGCCGCCGTCGCCGCCCCCGGCCGAGCCCGCGCCGGCCGTCGCGCCGAGCGACCCGGCGTCGTTCCCCTACTGGGCGCTCGGTCTCGGAGCGGCCGTGCTCGCGATCGTGGCCGTGGCGCTGGTCATGCTCCTCGGACGAGCGCGACCGCGGTCGCAGCAAGCCCCTCTCCCCGGCCGGTGAAGCCGAGGCCGTCCGTCGTGGTCGCACGGACCGCGACCAGGCCGGCCGGGACGCCCATGGCCGCGGCGAGATCTGGCCTCCATCTCGCCGCGGACCGGGGCGAGCCTCGGGCGCTCTCCCACGAACACGCAGTCGGCGTTCACGAGCTCGTACCCGCTCTCGCGGACGACCTCGTAGGCCCGCCCGAGCAGGTCGAGCGACGAGGCGCCCTGCCAGCGCTCGTCCCCGGACGGGAACAGCCAGCCGATGTCCCCGAGCCCGGCAGCCCCGAGCAGCGCGTCCACCAGCGCGTGCGAGAGGACGTCCCCGTCGGAGTGCCCGACGAGCCCGCGGCTCGCCGGGGAACTCCACACCCGCGAGAACGAGCGGCACTCCCTGCGAGAGGGCGTGCGCGTCCACGCCGATTCCCACCCTGACGTTCATGGAGATATGGGCTCCTGATGGCGTTTCCGGGCGTCGAACACGGACACCGTCTCGTATCCGACGCGCCGGACGAGCTCGAGCGCCTGACCGTAGTCCTCGCCGACGTAGCGCGGCTCGTGGGCGTCGGAGGCGATGGTGATCGGCACGCCGTGCCGGTGGAATGCCCGCAGCAGATCCTCGGAGGGATAGATCTCGCGGATCGGCTTGCGAAGCCCCGCCGTCGACACCTCCGCCGCGACGCCGGCCTCGGCGAACCCGGCCGCCAGCAGCTCGTGCAGCTCGGAGAGCACGTCTTGACCCGGCACGTGGCCGTAGATCTTCGCAAGGTCCGGGTGGGACATCACGTCGACGTGCCCGCTCGCCGCGAGCTCGGACACGGCGGCTGACGTAGCCACGCCAGACCTCTTCGACCGACAGCCGTTCCCAGATCCCGGGCCGCTGGTCGACGGCCACGTCCAGCACCTCGTGGACCGAGCCGAGCAGAAAGTCCCAGGGATAGGGCGCGAGCGCTTCGGCGAGCTCGTCCTGACGGCCGGGCACGCGATCGATCTCGAGCCCGAGCTTGACGGGCAGGCCCCGCCGCTTGGCCTCGAGCACGACTCCCACGTAGGCGTCGAGGTCGAACGAGCAGCGGTCCAGGTGGTACGCGAGCGTCCACAGCTCGCGCGTCTGCCGGAAGTAGTAGACGTGCTCGGTGAAGCCGATCTCGTCGACGCCGCGCGCGCGGGCAGTCTCGACGAACCGCTCCACCGCCTCGACGGTGTGGGCGAGTGGTTCCCGACTGCGGTCGTCCCGCGGGTGGCGGAGGTGCATGTGATAGTCGACGATCACGCTCCTGCACTGCCGATCAGCTGTTCGACGGCGGCCAAGTCGGCCGACGTCGTGACCTTCACGAGCCGGGGATCGCCCTCGACGACCCTCACCCTGCCGCCGGCGGCTTCGACGTACGCCGCGCAGTCGGTGGCCGCCTCGGTCGAGCCGGCCAGAGCCTGCCGGAACGCCGTGGCCAGGAACGCCTGCGGCGTCTGGACCGTGAAGAGTCCGGCCCGCTCGACCGTCTCTGTCACCGTGCCGTTCGGCGCACGCTTGACGGTGTCGGCGACCGGGATCCCCGGCACGGCGCCGTCCCATCCCTCGCCGAGCGGCACGAGAACGCGCTCGATCACCTCGTCCGAGACGAGCGGGCGCGCCGCGTCGTGGACGACGATCACGTCGGCCTCGTCCGGAACCTCCGCGACGCCGCAGCGAACGGAGCCGGCGCGGGTGGAGCCACCTGTGACGCAGCTCGCCACCTTTCCCGCACCGATCTCCTCGGCGAGCAGGATGGCCGGCTCCTCCCAGTCGGCGGGCGCCACGACGACGATCGCGTCGATGTAGGTCGAAGCCTCGAGACGCCCGAGGCTCTCCGCGAGAAGCGGCCGGCCGCCGAGCGGGGCGAAGGCCTTCGGTTGCCCGCCGCCGAGCCGCTCGCCGCGGCCGGCCGCGACGAGCACCGCCCAGACGCCGCTCACGGGGCGCGGAGCCCCCTGGGTCGTCAGGCGACCGCGGCCTCGTCGGCGACGCGGAGAAGCACCTCGTCGAGCCACTCGGCGGTCTCGTCCTCGTCCATGTCCTTCGCGTACATGAGCTCCGAGGCGAGGATCTTCTTCGCCTTGACGAACATCTGCTTCTCGCCGGTCGAGAGACCCTTCTCCTGCTCGCGCAGCGAGAGATTCCGGACGACCTCGGCCAGCTCGAAGATGTCGCCGGTCTTCATCTTGTCGCGGTTGTACTTGAAGCGGCGGTTCCAGTTCTTCGGCATCGTCGTGCCGTTTCCGATCAGCACCTCGAGCACTTGCTCGACCATGCGCTCGTCGATCACCTTGCGCAGGCCGACGCGCTCCGCGTTCTCGGTCGGCACGTTGACGACCATGTCGTTGTGAAGGATCTGGATGGTCAGGTACTCACGTTCCTGCTGCAGGACGACCTTCACTTCCTTCCGAACCACGGTGCCTGCTCCATGGTGGGGATACACGACCTTGTCGCCGACGTCGAACACCCTTGCCCCTCCCTGTGAAGACCAAAAAAAGAACCGCGAAGGTTCCTGCGGAAAGCGTCATTCTACCGGGAAGTGCACAAAACATGCAACTTTCCAGGGATTTTCACCCCGTTTGCGGGGGGTCTGTGGGGAAAGGCCGAGGAGCGGTGTGCCTGTTCGATGCCTAGAGCTGGAGGTAGCGGTCGACGAGATTGTGCTCCTGGAGGCGCCTCAGCCCCTCCCGGATGTCGCGGGCGCGAACCGCGCCGACGCCGTCGACCGCCTCGAGGTCGCGGTGGCTCGCGCGGATGATCGCGTCGAGCGTCCCGAAGTCCCGCACCACGTGGCGGATGACGCCGTCCGGGATGCGTGGAAGCTGTGAGAGAACGCGGTAGCCGCGCGGCGGGAGCGTCAGGTCGAGCGGGTTGATCGCCCGCTCGTGGCCGAGGAGCGCCGTCAGCTCCTCGAGATCGAGCAGGCGCTGGTGGGAGAGCTCCGAGAGCTGCTCGAGGATGGCCGGCGCCTGGCCGGGATCCGCCTCGTAGTCGAAGACGAGCGCGGCCTTCTCGCGCGGGACGTGCTCCATCAGCTCGTCGAGCTGCATCCTGATCAGGCGGCCCTCCTCGCCGAGCTCGATGCAGTTGCGCTCGATCTCCTCGGCCATCCGGGTCGTCATCTCGGCGCGCTGGATGACCACGAGGACGTCGTCGAGCGTGACCGCTCCCTGGAACTCGAGCGCGGTGAGCCTCGTGAGCCCCTGGTCGAGCCGTTGCCGGTACGTCTCGAGCGTGCCGAGCGCCTGGTTCGTCCTCGCGAGGACGTCCGAGATCTCACCGAGCTGGTAGCGAAGATCGCCGACGAACACGGTCACCGTCTCGCGCTGCTGGGAGATCGAGACGACCAGCGCCTCGGTCTGCTTCGCCACCCGCTCGGCCGTCCGGTGCCGCGTGCCCGTCTCCGAGGACGGGATGTTCGGGTCCGGCATCAGCTGGACGTTCGCGTAGACGAGCCGCGAGATCGGCGTGTTGACGATGATCGCGCCGTCCATCTTCGCGAGCTCGTACAGGTGCTGAGAGGTGAAGGGCAGATCGAGCCGCATGCCGCCCGAGAACAGAAACGCGAGGCTCGACGGCTCGCCGATGACGAGCAGGGCGCCGTGACGGGCCCGGATGATGTCGTCGATGCCCGAGCGAAGAGCAGTGCCGGGCGCGACCTGCTTGAGGGCCTGGAGAAGCTGCCTATCCGTCCGCGGATCGGTTCGCATCGAGAGCCAGGTCGACCGCCTGCCTGAGGGTGCCGGCCGTGGTGACGCGAAGTTTGCCATGAGTCGGGGCTCCGTCCGGCGCGACGACCTCGGCGAGCCCGAGCTTGGCGCACTCGCCGAGCCGCCGGTCGGCCTGCGAGGCGGTTCGGAGCCTGCCGGTCAGGCCGATCTCGCCGAAGCAGGCGAGGCCGGGCCGCACGGAGGCGTTCCGGGCAGCGGACGCGATCGCAAGGGCGATGCCGAGATCCGCGCCCGGCTCGTCGATGCGCACGCCGCCCGCGACGTTGACGAAGACGTCGGCCTGGCCGAGGGGGATCCCGGCGTGCCGGCCGAGCACGGCGACGATCATCGCGAGGCGCTTCGGGTCGACGCCCGTCCCAACCCGCCGCGGCATCGCGAGGTCGGTCGGAGCAACGAGCGCCTGGATCTCGAGCAGCAGCGGCCGCGTCCCCTCGAGCGAACAGGTGACCACGGATCCAGCCTGGTCGGCTTCGCCGTGTCCGAAGACCTCGGACGGATCGGCGATCCCGACGAGCCCGTCCGAGGTCATCTCGAAGACGCCGAGCTCGTTCGTCGAGCCGAACCGGTTCTTGGTTGCGCGCAGGATGCGATGCTCGCGATAGCGGTCGCCCTCGAACTGGAGGACGCAGTCGACCAGGTGCTCGAGGACGCGCGGCCCGGCGACGGCGCCGTCCTTCGTGACGTGACCGACGAGGAAGACGGCCACTCCCTCCTCCTTGGCGACCCGCAGGAGGCGGCCGGTCGCTTCGCGAACCTGCGCCACGGAGCCGGGAGCAGAGCCGATGTCCGGCGCGTAGAGCGTCTGGATCGAGTCGATCACGCAGACGTTCGGCCGCTCGCGCTCGATGCGTCGCGCAGACGAGGTCGAGATTCGTCTCGGCCAGGATCTCGATCCCGCCGGCGCCGCCGAGCCGGTCGGCGCGGAGCTTCACCTGGGCCGCCGACTCCTCGCCTGTGACGAGCGCGACCTTCCCCGCGCTGCTCATCGCGCGCAGCGCCATGAGCAGCAGCGTCGACTTCCCGATCCCCGGGTCGCCGCTGACGAGGACGAGCGAGGCAGGGACGAGTCCGCCTCCCAGCACCCGATCGAGCTCGGGAACGCCGGTCGGAAGCCGGTCGGCCTCGGTCGCCTCGACCTCGTCGAGTCGAACGAGGGGCTGCGCGACGGCGGCCGCGGTCGCGCCGCGCCGCTCCTCGGTGCGCTCCTCGAGAAGCGATCCCCACGCGCCGCAGCCGGGGCAACGCCCGAGCCACTTCCCGGTCGCGTAGCCGCACTCCGGCGCACACGTGCTGGACGACCGCCTTCGCCACGTTGCCAGTCTATGGAGCGGTCCCGACGGGCCGGCCGCCGGCGTGTGACGATAGACGCACGAACGACGACCGAAGGAGAGGCGTGCCGGCGACCACCGCCGAGATCATCGTCGAGCGGCCGCCCGAGGAGGTCTTCCGCTTCCTTGCGGACGGCGAGCAGCTTCCCCGCTGGATGCCCGACTTCGCGGAGGTCGAGCAGGTCCCTCGCGGCCCCGTCGGCACCGGGACGACCTACCGCTACGTCCTCGCTCGCTCGCCCGCGAAATCGACCTGGCGGTGGACCACGGTCGAGCCGTACCGCCGACTGGCCTGGGAGGGCGACCGGATGCGCACGGTCGCGCCCTTCAACACCATGCGTCCCAGCGGCGGCTACGAGCTCGAGCCGGTCGAGGGAGGGACCCGTGTCCGGGCCACGCTCAGAACCGACTACCGCGGCGTGATGCGTCTCGTCGCGGGCCTCGCGGACCGCGGCGCCGAGGAAGCCTGGCGCGGGAACCTCGAGCGGATGAAGCAGCTCGTCGAGTCGGGCGGCTGATCAGTCGTCGTCGGCGTCGGCCTCGTCCGAGGGCGGGCCCTCGGCGGGAACCGTGACCTTCTCGCGGTCGCCCTCGATCAGCTCGATCGAGATCTCGTCCTCGTCCTCGCGGCGGTCGACCCGGATCGTCGAGCCCGGCGAGAGGGATGCGCCGAGGACGTAGTCGGCCAACGGGTCCTCGATGAAGCGCTGGATCGCGCGGCGGAGCGGCCGGGCGCCCATCGTCGGGTCGTAGCCCTTCTCGACCAGCAGCTCCTTCGCCTCGTCGGTCAGCTCGATCGCGGTCTCGTGCTGGGCCATCTGCTCGCGCAGCCGCCGCAGCATGAGCTCGACGACGATCTTGATCTCGTCCTTCGAGAGCTTGTGGAAGACGATCACCTCGTCGATGCGGTTCAGGAGCTCCGGGCGGAAGACCTTCTTCAGCTCGCCCATGATCCGGTTCTTCATGTCGTCGTAGGAGAGGCCCGACTCGTCCTCGATCGAGAAGCCGAGCGACTGGTTCTTCGAGATCGTGGCCGCGCCGATGTTCGAGGTCATGATCACGATCGTGTTGCGGAAGTCGACCTTGCGTCCCTGGGCGTCCGTCAGCTTCCCGTCCTCCAGGATCTGGAGAAGGATGTTGAAGACGTCCGGGTGCGCCTTCTCGATCTCGTCGAGCAGCACGACGGAGTACGGCTTGCGGCGAACCGCCTCGGTGAGCTGGCCGCCCTCGTCGTAGCCGATGTAGCCGGGCGGCGAGCCGACCAGCCGGGACACGGAGTGCTTCTCCATGTACTCGGACATGTCGACCTGGATCATCGCGTCCTCATCGCCGAACAGGAACTCGGCGAGCGTCCGCGCGAGCTCGGTCTTCCCCACGCCGGACGGGCCGAGGAAGATGAACGAGCCCGTCGGGCGCTTGGGATCCTTGATGCCCGCGCGGGCACGGCGGATCGCCTTCGAGACCGCGACGATCGCGAGGTCCTGGCCGATGACGCGCTTGTGGAGCTCGTCCTCCATGCGGATCAGCTTCTGCGACTCGGCCTCCGTCAGCTTGAAGACGGGGATACCGGTCCACATCGAGACGATGTCGGCGATCTCCTCCTCGCCGATCTCCGGCTGGACGCCGCCCTCCTCGTTGCGGAAGCTCTCCTCGAGCTCGCGCTTCTTGAGCGTCAGCTTGCGCTCCTTGTCTCGCAGGTTCGCGGCCTTCTCGAACTCCTGGGCCTCGATCGCGTCCTCCTTCTCGACGCGAACCTTCTCGATCTCCTCCTCGAGCTCGCGGTACTGCGGCGGCGCGCTCATCGTCTTGATGCGCATGCGGGAGGCGGCCTCGTCGATCAGGTCGATCGCCTTGTCCGGGAGATGGCGATCCTGGATGTAGCGGTCGGAGAGCACGGCGGCCGCACGGAGCGCGTCGTCCGTGATCGTGCACCGGTGATGCGCCTCGTAGCGGTCGCGCAGCCCGCGCAGGATCTCGACGGACTCGTCCACCGACGGTTCGTCTATGCGGACCTGCTGGAAGCGCCGCTCGAGCGCCGCGTCGCGCTCGAGGTACTTGCGGTACTCGTCGAGCGTGGTCGCGCCGATCGTCTGCAGCTCGCCGCGGGCGAGCGCCGGCTTCAGGATCGAGGCCGCGTCGATCGCGCCCTCGGCCGCGCCGGCACCGACCAGGTTGTGGAGCTCGTCGATGAACAGCACGATGTCGCCGCGCTGCGTGATCTCCTTCATGACCTTCTTCAGGCGCTCCTCGAACTCGCCGCGGTACTTCGAGCCGGCGACGAGGGCGGCCAGGTCGAGCGTGTAGATCTGCTTGCCCTTCAGGAGCTCGGGCACCTGGTTCGACGAGATCCGGGCGGCGAGGCCCTCGACGACGGCGGTCTTGCCGACGCCGGGCTCGCCGATCAGCACGGGGTTGTTCTTCGTGCGGCGCGACAGGATCTGCATGACGCGCTCGATCTCGGTCTGACGCCCGACCACCGGGTCGAGCTTGCCCTCGGCGGCGAGCTTCGTGAGGTTGCGCCCGAACTGGTCGAGCAGCTTCGAGCTCTTCGCCTTCTCCCCCTGAGCGGCGCCGGAGCCGGACTGGCCCCGCCGGCCAGGGCCGGAGAGCATGCGGATGATCTCGTTGCGGATCTTCTCGGCGTCGGCGTCGAAGTCGAGCAGGATGCGGGCCGCCACACCCTCGTTCTCGCGCACGAGCCCGAGCAGGATGTGCTCGGTGCCGATGTAGTTGTGCCCGAGCGAGAGAGCCTCGCGCAGCGCCAGCTCGAGGACCTTCTTCGCGCGCGGAGTGAACGGGATCTGGCCCGTCGTCACCTCGTCGCCCTGGCCGACGATGCGGGCCACCTGCGCCCGCACCTCCTCGACGGTGATGTCGAGGCTCTCGAGGACCCGGGCGGCCAGCCCTTCCTCCTCGCGCAGCAGGCCGAGCAGGATGTGCTCGGTGCCGATGTAGTTGTGCTTGAGCGCCCGTGCCTCGTCCTGCGCCAGAACGACGACCTGCCGGGCTCTCTCGGTGAAGCGTTCAAACAACGCGGGAACCCCTTCCTCGCTTCGCGGTCCCATGGTAGCGGACGACCCTTCGGAGGACGGATCGGGTCCGAAGGGTGGAGTACCGTTGGCCGGTGGCCGTCGAGACCACCCTGCGTCCGCGCGGTCCCTACCGGCTCGCCGAGTGCGCGCGACATGCCGGGGATCGCACGCGGGCCTTCCGAGACGGCCTTCTGACGACCGTCTTCGAGGCGGGCGGCGAGCCGGCTCTCGCGTGCGTGTGGCAGCGTCCCGACGGGCGCCTCGAGGTTCGGCTCGAGAGCCGGAGGCCCGAGGCGGCGCTCGAGACGCTTCGGTTCGTTCTCGCCACCGACGACGACCACACCGAGTTCCTGCGCCGGTTTCGAGACGACCGCCTGATCGGGCGAACGACGGTCTGGCGGCGCGGCCTTCGTCCGCTTCGCACCGGCACGGTCACGCACTCCCTCGTGAAGGCGCTCTGCGGCCAGCTGATCAGCTCGCGCGAGGCGCGCCGGATCGAGGCGCGCCTGCTCCGGCTGGCGGCGCCCGTGCACGCAGGCTTCCACCTGCCGCCGACCCGCACCGCCTTCGCGCCGCGGGCTCCGGCCGAGCTCTGCCGGCACGGGCTCGTCGCCCGCAAGGCCTCGGCGCTCGTCCGGATCTCGCGTGGCTTCGACATCGAGAAGCTCCGCGGCGTCGACACGGGAGTCGCCGTGCGGCGGATCGTCGAGGAGCGCACGCTCGGCCCGTGGTCGGCCGGCGTCATCTGTCTCTACGGCCTCGGGCGGTACGAGCACGGTCTCGTCGGCGACCTGGGCCTGATCAAGCTGTGTACCCGTCTGCTGGGGCGGCCGGCGACGTCCGAGGACACGGCCGAGCTGCTCGCGCCCTACGGCGACTGGGCCGGGCTCGCCAGCGTGTACCTGCTCGCCGCCGCCGGCTAGCTGCGGGAGCTGCGCCCGGCTCTGTCGGACATTCTGGCTCATGCCGGACGCCTGGACGATGTTCGAGCAGCTCGACGCGGACACCCAGGAGCGTCTTGCTGGGGTCCTCGAGACGCGGGCCGCCGATCCCCGCCAGCAGGCCCTGCGCCGGACGTTTCTCGAAGGAGTGACGTTCCCCCGGAGCGCCCGGGTGCTCGAGGTGGGCTGCGGCACCGGACGCCGTCGTGTTCGACTCGGTGCTGTCCCACCTGCCGGAGCCCGAGCCGTCGATCGCAGAGGCGGCTCGCGTCCTCCGAGCGCACGCACCGCTCGCCGTGTTCGACGGCGACTACGCGACGATGACGGTGGCGCTCTCCGACGACGATCCGCTCCAGGCCTGTGTCGACACATGAGGACCACCGTCACAGACCGCTGGGTGATGCGCCGGCTGCCGCGCCTCGTCCGTGCCGCAGGCCTCGAGCTCCTGAGCTTTCGCAGTCGCGGCCTCCTCGAGGCGCCGCAGCCGACCTACATGCTCACCGTCGTCGACCGGGGGGCGGACACGCTGTGTGAGCCGGGCAGATCGGAGAGGAGACTGCAGCCGCCCTCAAGGCGGAGCCGCGCCGGCGGGTCGCGGCGGACACCTGGTTCGCGTACGTGAGCTACGCGAGCGTCGTCGCCCGCAAGCCCGGCTAGATGATTGATCGGAAATTGACCGGAAACCGTGGCGGCGCCGGATGACACCCGTGACACATCGCCTGAGTCCCCGCTCGTCCTCATGCTCGGTCTCGGATGTCCCCCGACACCACCACACTTTCCGATCAACCATCTAGAAGCGCCGCCAGCGCTGGCGGCTCATGAACCAGCCGTGACCTGCGGCGTTCCGGCAGGTCAGCCCGGCCGTCCGCGACGTGCACGAGAACGGCCCCCGTCGCCAGGTCGACCCGTAGCGAAGCACCCTGGCCTGCGGGTCGAGCGCGGTGTCGCCTGCGCAGGTGGTGCGCGCCCTGCTCGTGCGGCCCATGTTGAGCGAGAAGCCCCAGTCGAGCGCACAGCCCTTCGGGCGCGCAGGGGCGGGCCTCAGACCGCTCCGGATGTCACACCGGAGATACGCCGGGCGCGAGTCGTACACGCAGCCGATGTTCCCGCTCGGCGTCCTGAAGGTGTCGATGGCCGCCGAAGCGGATGCGGTGCCTGCGAGGAGGGCGGCGGTGGCGACGAGGAGCGCCGCGGCCGCCCGCGCCATCAGAACAGGCGCCAGGTGCCGCCCCCCATCCTGAACCCGTGCCCGTTCGCGTTCACGCATCGGATCCCGAGCCTCAGCGAGACGGCGTGGCAGTGGATCCCGTGGAACGCCATCGTCCTGCCGTAGCGCAGGACGTGGAAGCCGACGTAGTTCCGCCCAGTCGGGCCTGCAAACGGGCTCTGGGACAGGCATAGGCCACGTGCGCGGCCGCGGTGATTGACCACGAGCGCGTTGCCCGGATCGCCGATGCACTGCCTCGGAGGACCCTTCGGCGTCGGCCGGGCGAGGGGGACCCTGGACGAGCAGCTGACGGTAGCCGGCGACGAGCCGGGGAAGAAGCTGGCCGTGCAGTAGGTGTCCTTCGCGGCGGTTCGGAAGAAGCGCACGTCCCCGGTCCCGGAGCCCGCGGTCGCGGCCGGCACGACCGCGAGGGCGAGCGCCGCGACGCCGAGGAGTACGAGTGCCCTCCGCATACCCCGCAGTCTATGCGATCCCATCAGAAGCGTGCCCATCCCGAGGCGCTCATCCGGAAGCCGTGCGCCGACCGGTTCGTACAGCGCACGCCGATCGTCGCCGAGACCGCCCGGCACGTGACACCCCCGATCCTCAGGGCGCTGCCGTACGCAAGGATGCGGACCGGCGGAACGATCGGGTTCTCCGAGAGACAGAGCCCTTTCGCCCGTCCGGTGCGCCCGAGGCCCAGCCCCCCGCCCGGGTCGCCCTCGCCGTGGCAGTTCGGACGAGGAAAGGCCCGGACACCGGGGTTCAGCTTGCCGAGGCAGGTGACTCCGGAGAACGCGCCCCCGACCATGACGCACGTCACCTTCCCGCCGCGCAGCTTGAACGACTTGATCGGGGGCACGCCGCCCGCGCTCGCCGAGCCGACCGTGAGCACGACGACGAGCGCGGCGCAGGTGAGCAGGAGGAAGACGCGCTTCACGATGGGCGCGATTGTGTCACACCTGCCCATAACCTCCAACCCCCGCTTCGGGGGGAGCTAGGGGTTGCGCCGCAGCGCCGGGAAGAGGACGACGTCCCGGATCGTCTCGCGGCCGGTGAGCACCATAGCCAGCCGGTCGATGCCGAGACCGATCCCGCCGGTCGGAGGCATGCCGTACGAGAGCGCTTCGACGTAGTCCGGATCGCCCTCCTCGGCGAGCTCGTCGCCTGCCTCCTTCTCGTCCTGCTGGCGCCGGAAGCGGTCGGCCTGGTCGTCCGCGTCGTTGATCTCGGTGAAGGCGTTGCCGAGCTCCATGCCGCCGATGAAGTACTCGAACCGTTCCACGGTCGTCGGGTCGTCGTCGGTGGCCCGAGCGAAGGGCGAGAGCTCGATCGGATAGTCGTACAGGATCGTCGGCTGGACGAAGGACGGCTCGACGTACGCGGAGAGAGCGTGGTCGACGAGCTGCGACCACGTGCGGTCGTGGGTCGCGTCGGTACCGCGGGACTCGAGCCTCGTGCGCAGCTCCGCTTCGTCCCGCGTCCACAGGCCGAGCTCGTCGAGCGCGTCGACGAGCTTGATCCGCTGCCACGGCACCTTCAGGTCGATCTCGTGGCCGCGAAACGTCACCTTCGTCGTCCCGATCGCCTCGAGCGCGACCGTCTCGATCAGATCCTCGATTCGGTTCATGACGTCGCGGTAGTCGGCGTAGGCCTCGTACCACTCGAGCATCGTGAACTCCGGCTGGTGCTTGTACGAGACGCCCTCGTTGCGAAAGTCCTTGCCGATCTCGTAGACCCTCTCGAGGCCCCCGACGATCAGCCGCTTCAGGTACAGCTCGGTGGCGATACGCAAGTAGAAGTCGGCGTCGAGCTCGTTGTGGCGGGTGACGAACGGCTCGGCGAACGCACCGCCGTAGCGGGGCTGCAGCACGGGAGTCTCCACCTCCACGAAGCCGCGCTCGTCGAGATAGCGACGGATCGCGGAGACCAGGCGGCTGCGAACGAGGAAATCGGCGCGGGACTCCTCGTTCACGAGCAGGTCGAGGTACCGTTTGCGGTAACGGGTCTCGGTGTCGACGAGGCCGTGATAGGTGTCGGGGAGAGGCCGCGCCGTCCGGGCGAGCACCTCGAGCTCCTCGACCGCCAGCGACGGCTCGCCCCTGCGGGTGCGCGCCGGAAAGCCACTCGCGCCGACGATGTCGCCGAGGTTCAGGTCGACGGCGCCGCAGCGATCCTCCGCACAGAGCAGCTGGACCCGTCCCGACCGGTCGACGAGGTCGAGGAACGTCAGCTTGCCGTGCCCCCGCCGAGCCATGACGCGCCCGGCTAGGCGCCGGAGATCGGAGCTCTCCGAGCCTGCGTCCAAGCGTTCGGCCTCCTCGCGAACCGCGGCGATCGCGTCGCGGTCCGGGAAGCGCTTGGCCGGGCTCATCGCAGCAGCGAGCCTAGACGATCCCGCCAGACACCCGCCTCGGCGGAAGCGCAGCCTCGACGCCGACGAGCGCTGCGTGCGGGGTGACGCCATGTTGACTTGACATGCAGTCACTATGACGTCATAATGGCGTCATGGACATCACCCGCTACATCGAGTCCATCGACGAGAGCCTCACGGCCGCGGCCGCCCTCGGCGATGACGAAACGCGTCGAACGGCCGCCGCCCTCGCGGCCGCGTTGAGCGCCGGTGCCGCCCGCCTCGCGATCATGAGCGCCCTCGAAGAGCTCGCCGTCGAGGTCACCGAGGCGCTCGGCGACCGGGTGGTCGAGCTTCGGCTCGACGCCGGTGAGATCCGCGTGGTCGTGTCGTCGGCCCTGCCGGCCGAGGACGATCCCGCTGATCGCTCGGCCGGAGGCCCGGATCTCAGCCGCATCACCCTGCGAATTCCCGGAGAGCTGAAAGCGCAGGCCGAGCAGGCGGCCGAGGCTCAGGGGCTCTCGCTCAATACCTGGTTCGGGAACGCCGTGCGCCAGGCGCTACGCGGCACACGGGGACGAACCGACCACGACCAGCGCGTCCACCGCTTGCGCGGGTGGGTGCAAGGCTGACGAACCCCGAAGGAGCTGATCGAAGCATGATCCAGGAACAGACGACGACCCGCAGTGAGACGTTCCCCTGCGACGGGCCGGCGACGGTCGATGTCCAGGTCCGAGCCGGCCGCCTGGCAGTGAGAGCTGCCGACGTCACGGAGATCCGGGTTCAGGTCACCGTGGAGAACGACGCGACCGCCGATGCTCGCGCGGTGCAGGAGACTCGAAGTCTCCTTCTCTGCTGATGCGCGCCGCCTCGTGATCCGAGCGCCGCGCGGTTTTCGCCGCACGCCGCTCTCGGTGGAGGTCGACGTGCCGAGGCAGTCCCGGCTGACCGCCCGGCTCCACCGTGGCTCGGTGTCTGCCACCGGTACCCTCGCCTCCCTCGACGCCGGCACCGGGTCGGGCGACGTCCGGGCCGAGCACGTGGCGGGAGACACTGATGCCAACACGGGGTCGGGTGGCATCCGGCTCGGCCGGGTCGAGGGCCGGCTGCGGGCTCGGAGCGGCTCGGGTGAGATCGAGGTTGCAGCGCTCGACGGCGAGGCGGCGAAGGTCGCCACCGGAAGCGGAAACATCTGGCTCGGCGCCGTGCGCTCGGACGTGCAAGCCCGCACATCCAGCGGGCGCGTCGTCGTGGCGGACGTGGCCGGCGGACGGCTGGACCTCGCCACCGGCTCCGGCAACGTGAACGTCTCGGTCAGGGCAGGCGTGTCGGCCCAGATCGACCTGGCGTCCGGCTCGGGCCAGACCCGCAGCGAGCTCGAGGTCCTCGACGGGCCGCCCGCGGAGACGGCGCCGGTCCGTATCCGCGCGCGCACCGGCTCCGGCGACGCGGTCGTCGCCCGGGCAAGCGGCTGACGTTCGATGACCGACCGATAGGGCACGCCGGCCCGCCGAGCGACGACCCCGGCGATGTCGCCTACACTCGCGAGGCTCTCAATCGCTCCCGCCCCCGGAGGTTCTGCTGAGCGAGGAGTTCCAGTGGCCGGATATTGCGCTTCCGATCCACGGCTTCGCCGTGTACCGGACAGGCGCAGCGGGGCTCGAGTGGCTCAATCGCACCATCGCTACGTTCACGGGCGAGGTGAACCCCGGCCTTGGAACGCTCGTCGTCTCCGCGGGTACGCTCGCCCCGGATCGGAGCGCGACTGCGTCCGCTTGAGGCCGCCGAGGATCGAAGCGGGATCGCCGCGCCAGGCGCGACCCGCAATGGCTTGAAACGAGTCTAGGCCGCCTTGATGTCCATGATCTTGAACTTGAGCGATCCGCGCGGCGCCGCGACCTCGACTGTCTCACCCTTCTTGTGGCCGAGGATGGCCTTGCCGACGGGCGACTCGTTCGAGAGCCGGTGCTCCGCCGGGTTCGCCTCGGCCGAGCCGACGATCGTGTACTCGATCGTCTCGTTCGCGTCCATGTCCTTCAGGCGGACCTTCGTGCCGATGCCGACGACGTCGGACGTGATCTCGTCCGCCTCGATCACGCGCGCGTTCGCGAGACGCTCCTCGAGGAGCGCGATCCGGTGCTCGAGCATCGCCTGCTCGTTCTTCGCGTCGTCGTACTCCGAGTTCTCGGTGATGTCCCCGAACTCGCGAGCCAGCTTGATGCGTTCTGCGACCTCTCGCCGCTTCGTGGTCGAGAGGCTCTCGATCTCTTCCTTGAGCTTCGTGTAGCCCTCGGGAGTGAGGATGACTTCCTTCACGGTCCCTCCAACGACCCCATTAGACAGAAAAAGCGCGGTGCTTCCGGCACCTCGCGCCGACCGATTGTACCAGCGCGCAAGGAGCCGTCAACACCGGAAAACGGCGCGCGCACGAGTATCATTCCCCAGTCGTGACCGACCTTCGCGGCTCCTGGCGGATCGGGCCGGTCGAGATCCCGACCCGGCTCGTCCTCGCGCCCATGGCAGGCGTCAGCGTGCAGGCCTTCCGCCGCCAGGGACGCCGCTTCGGCGCCGGCCTCGTCTGCTCCGAGATGGTGAGCTGCGCCGGCCTCTCGCACGGAAACGAGCGCACGCTCGGCTACCTGCGAATCGCCTCCGACGAGCACCCCCTCGCCGTGCAGATCTTCGGCTCCGAGCCGGGCGTCATGGCCGAGGCGGCCCGGATGGTCGAGGACGCGGGCGCCGACATCGTCGACATCAACTTCGGCTGTCCGGTCAGGAAGGTGACGAAGACGGGCGCCGGCGCATCGCTCCTCGAGGAGCCTGCCCACGCCTGCCGCATCGTGTCCGCGGTGGCCGACGCGGTCTCGGTGCCGGTGACGGTGAAGATGCGCCGGGGGGTTCTCGACGGATCGCGAACCGCGCTGGCCGTGGCGCCGCAGCTCGTCGAGGCAGGCGCCGCGGCCCTGACACTCCACCCCCGCTCCGCGCGCCAGATGTACACGGGCGTCGCCGACCACTCGCTGACGCGGGAGCTGGTCGAGCTCGTGGACGTGCCGGTGATCGCGTCGGGCGACATCACCTCCCGGGCGACCGCCTGCGAGGTGCTCGAGGGCGCCGGTTGCGCGGCCGTGATGGTCGGGCGCGCGGCGCAGGGCAACCCGTGGGTGCTCGCGGAGATCATGGGCGACGGCGAGCGGGTCGAGCCGAGCCGCGACGAGGTCACCGCGGAGCTGCTCGTGTTCATGGGCGAGACGGAGCGCGAGCTGGGCGGGCAGCGGGCAAGCGGCTTTCTGAAGAAGTTCTACGGGTGGTACCTGGGGCGCGGACGCTTCCCGAAGCCGTTCAAGCAGGAGCTCGTCCAGCTGCCCTCGCTCGCGGACGTCGAGCGCCGATTGCTCGCGGCTGCGCCAGGTGCGGCAGCAATCGCGGACGCGCTGGCGGCCGAGGGGCTCGCAGACGACGTGCTGCTCGAGCTCCCCATCTCGGCCTACGGCGGCGGCTAGGCACCGCTTCTCGGGCCCGTACAATCACGTCATGGCGGTGGTCGCAGGCGAACGCCGGATCGTCACCGTGCTCTTCGCCGATCTCGTCGACTCGACCGCTATCGGCGAGCAGCTCGGGCCGGAGCGCACGAAGATCTTGCTCGACGAGGTCATGCGGGTGATGAGCGCCGAGGTCGAGCGCTTCGAAGGGACGGTCGCGCAGTACATCGGTGACGAGCTCTACGCCCTCTTCGGAGCGCCGCTCGCCCACGAGGACGACTCCGAGCGGGCAGTGCGGTCTGCCCTGGCCATCCAGCGCGCCCTCGGGCGCTACGCCCAGGAGGTCGAGGCTGCCTACGCCGTGAGCCTCGCGGTCCGGATCGCCATCAATACCGGGCCGGTCGTCATCCGTCCCGAGAGCGAGGATCCGTACAACGCGGTCGGCGACACCGTCAACGTCGCCTCGCGCATCCAGAAGCTGGTAGACGGCGGCGAGATCGTCGTCGGCCCGTCGACGAAAGCCCAGATCCAGGAGCTGTTCGAGCTCGCGGAGATGGGCGAGCAGGACCTCCGCGGCGTGAGCGAGCCGATCGAGACGTTCCGTGTGCTCGGCGTGCGGGAGGAGCCGGCCGAGAGGTGGAGGACGCCTCTCGTCGGCAGGGACTTCGAGCTGTCGCTGCTCGACCGGGCGATGGACGGCCTCGCCGAGGGGCGCGGGACGATCGTCGCGATCGCGGGCGAGCCCGGAATCGGCAAGTCGCGGCTCGCCGCGGAGGTGCGCGCCCGCTACGCCGACCGCGTCAGGTTCCTGGAAGGGCGGGCCGTCTCGTACGCCGCCGCGTTCCCGTACGGGCCGATCCGCGACCTGCTCCACGACTGGCTCGGCGTCTCGGTGTCGATGCCCGAGGCACGAACCCGCCTCGAGCTGAAGGCGCAGCTCGGGCGCCTGTTCGGGGAGGACGCAGACGCCGCCTATCCCTTCCTCGCGAGCCTGCTCGGGCTGACGCTCGAGCCCGAGGCTTCGGATCGGATCGGCGAGCTCTCCCGCGAGAGCCTTCGCCACGAGACCTTCGACTTCTTCGACGAGCTCGTCTGCAGGCTCGCGGACGAGCAGTCGCTGTGTCTCGTCTTCGAGGATCTGCACTGGGCCGACGACGCGAGCCTCGAGCTCCTCGAGAGCCTCCTGCACGTGACCGAGGAAAGCGCCGTCGGTCTCGTCTTCCTCTACCGCACGGAACGGGAGCACGGCTCGTGGCGCCTCGGAGAGCGCGCCCGCCAGCGCCACCCACACCGCTACCGGGACGTCGAGCTACGCCCCCTCCCGGACGACGCGAGCCGGGTGCTGGCGGTGAACGCCGCCGGGGCCGAGCTGCCGGAGTCCGTGGTCGAGCTCCTGACCGTTCGCGCGGGCGGAAACCCCTTCTTCCTCGAGGCCGCGCTGCACGACCTGCTCGAGCGCGGGATCCTCACCCGGCGCAACGGGAACGTGGATCTGGCGGTCGATCCTGATCGCCTGACCGTGCCGACGCTCGTCCAGGGGGCGCTCCAGGCGAGGCTCGACCGGCTCGAGCACGACGCCCGGGAGGTGATCAGCGTCGCCGCGGTGATCGGTCGGGTGTTCGCGCTGCAGCTGCTCGAGGAGGTCGTCGCGCACGACCGGCTGATACCGGCGCTCTCCGAGCTCCAGCGGCTCGATCTGATCGTCGAGACGCGTCGGCGCCCGTCCACCGAGTACAGCTTCCAGCACGGCCTCGTCCAGGAGGTCGCCTACTCGGGCCTGCTCGAGGCGAAGCGGCGGAAGCTCCACGCCCGGGTCGGCGAGGCGCTCGAGGCTCTCAGTCCGGAGCCCCGCGAGGATCGATTCGCGCTGCTGGCCCGCCACTTCGGCGAGGCCGATCTGCCCGAGAAGGCCGTCCCCTACCTGCTCAAGGCCGGTGACGCGGCGCGCGCGCTGTATGCCGACCAGGAGGCGCTCCGCCACTACGAGCAGGCGCGGGAGTTCCTCGGGCGCCTGGGCGAGGAGCGGCTCGCGCGGGACACCCTCTTCAAGATCGCGCTGACGCACCTCCTCGCGTTCGACTTCGACCGGGCCGAGGACGCGTACGACGAGGCGTTCAGCTGCCGTGTGCCGCCCTCGACGCGCTCCAGACGCACGGAGCGCATCGAGACCGGGATCAACCTCCGCTCGCCCGAGCTCGTCCCGGGCGGCGTGTACACGTCGGAGGCGCTGGCACTCCTCGATCACCTGTTCCGGGGCCTCCTCACCGTCGACCGCGAGCTGAACGTCCTGCCGGCGATGGCGGACAACCTCCGGGTGAGCGACGACGGCGCCAGCTATCTCTTCCGCATCCGCGAGGAGATGCGCTGGAGCGACGGCGTCCCGGTGACCGCCGAGGATTTCGCCTACGGCTGGAAGCAGATGCGCGAGGAGGGAGCGACCACCGCGTTTCTGCTCGAGGACGTCGAGTCCGCGGAGGCCCTCGACGACCTGACGCTCGAGGTGCAACTCACCGAGCCGAGGAGCTACTTCCCGTACATCCTCGCGTCCGCCTGGTCGTTCCCCTGGCCGAAGCACGCGTGCGAGAAGCTGGGTCCGGCGTGGCGGGAGCCGGAGAACCTCGTCTGCAACGGGCCGTTCGTCCTCTCCGAGTACACGAGCGAGCATGCGCTGCTGACCGAGAACCCCCACTGGCTCGGCCCCCACGGCAACGTCCGCGAGGTGCGCGTCACGTTCGGGGAGTCGAGCCGCGCCCTGATGGAGGCCTGGCGCGGGGGCGAGTTCGACCTGATCGAGGCCTGGGATCGAAGCGCGGCCGACGCCGAGGCGACGCTGACGACGACCGTCCCGAAGTTCGGGACGTACTTCGTGGAGTACCGCGTCGAGAGCGAGCCCTTCGCGAACGAGCTCGTCCGCAAGGCCTTCTCGCACGCGCTCGATCGCTCGGGCCTGATTCCCGGCGTCGCGCTGGCACGACCCGCAGGCCGGGGCGGCATCATCCCGCCCGCGATGCCCAGCCACTCACCACGGCTGGCCCCCGAGTACGACCTCGAGCTGGCGCGCCGCCTGCTCGCGGACGCGGGCTTCCCGGACGGCAAGGGGTTGCCGGAGCTCGAGCTTCTGGTTCCCAGCTGGCTCGACCCGGAGCCGCTCGTCGACCAGTGGTCACGGCTGGGCGCGCGCTTCCGGACGGTCCAGGCGACGACGCACAAGCTCGACAGCCGCCACCACGGCGGCGATCTCTGGGTCTCCGCCTGGTGGGCGGACTACCCCGATCCCGACGGCTTCCTGCGCGGCATGTTCAGTCTCTGGCCGACGCTCCGGGCCGACGACGAACTCCAGGAGCTGGTCGCCGAAGCCCGCTCGCTCCGCGATCGGGCGACGCGCATGCGCGCGTACAACACGATCGACAGGATCGTCGTCTCCGAGCGGGCCTACCTGCTCCCGATCTCGTACGGCCGGGCGATGATCCTGCGGAGGCCGTGGGTCGAGAACGTCTGGGCCAACTCGATGTCCAGCGTCCACTTCGACCAGGTCGAGGTTCGCCGCTGAAGCCGAGCGCCGGGGGGACCGCTCCCCGTCCCTAGAATGACTGCATGTCGGTCGTCGCGGGTGAGCGCCGCATCGTAACCGTCCTGTTCGCCGACATCGTCGGCTCCACGGCGATCGGCGAACGCCTCGGGCCGGAGCGGTTCACGCTGCTCGTCGGCGAGGTGATGCGCGTGATGAGCGCCGAGGTCGAGCGCTTCGACGGAACGGTCGTCCAGTACGTCGGCGACGAGCTCTACGCGGTCTTCGGGGCGCCGGTCGCGCACGAGGACGACTCGCAGCGCGCCGTGCTCTCCGCGCTCGCGATCCAGCGGGCGCTCGGAGAGTACGCGGCAGACGTCCGGGCTGCCTACGACGTCGATCTGGCCGTCCGCATCGCGATCAACACCGGTCCCGTCGTCGTCAGGCCGCAGAGCGACGACCCCTACAACGCGCTCGGCGACACGGTCAACGTGGCCTCGCGGATCCAGAAGCTGGTCGAGGGCGGCGAGATCGTGATCGGCAGGACGACGAAGTCGCAGGTGGACACGTGCTTCGTGCTGGAGGCGCTCGACGCGGCCGACCTCCGCGGGCTCTCCGAGCCCGTTGAGACCTTCCGTGTCGTCGGGACCTCGCTGGGTGAGCCGGTCGACCCGTCCGCCCCGCTGCTCGGCCGTGACTTCGAGCTGGCCGTGCTCGAGCGGACGATGGACGATCTGGTCGAGGGGCGCGGCGCGATCGTCTCGATTCTCGGAGAGCCGGGCATCGGGAAGTCGCGCCTGGTGGCGGAGGTCTGCCGCCGCTACCGCGACCGCGTCCGGTTCGTCGAGGGCCGCGCGGTCTCCTACGCGCAGAGCTTCCCCTACTACTCGATCCGCGACCTGCTCCGCGAGTGGCTCGGCGTCAGCGCTGAAACCCCGGAGGCACGCAGCCGGCTCGAGCTGAAGGCCGAGCTCGCCAGGCTGTTCGGAGAGGATGCCGAGGAGGCCTATCCCTTCATCGGCAGCCTGCTCGGGATCAAGCTCGAGCCCGACGCGCTCGCCGCCCTGCGGGAGCCGAGCCGCGAGAGCGTCCAGCGGCAGACCTTCGAGCTGTTCGGCGAGCTCTGCTGCCGCCTGTCGCGCGAGCAGCCCCTCTGCCTCGTCCTCGACGACCTCCACTGGGCCGACGACTCGACGCTCGAGCTGCTCGAGGAGCAGCTGGCGACGACCGAGGAGGCCGCGGTCGCGCTCGTCTTCCTCTACCGAAGCGAGCGAGAGCACGGATCGTGGCGTCTCGGCGAGCGGGCCCGTCAGCGTCACCCGCATCGGTACCGGGAGCTCGAGCTCCGACCGTTGCCCGACGACGCCAGCCGGGCGCTCGCCGTGAACGCCGCCGAGGCCGACCTGCCCGAGTGCGTGACGGACATCCTCGCGGTACGCGCCGGCGGGAACCCGTTCTTCCTCGAGGAGGCTCTCCGCGATCTCGTCGAGCGCGGCGCCCTGCGACGCGAGAACGGACGGTTCGTCCTCGCCGTCCCGGTCGACGACCTGGCGATCCCGACGATCGTGCAGGGTGCGTTGCAGGCACGCCTCGATCGCCTGGGCCCCGAGACCCGTGAGGTGTTGAGCTACGCGGCCGTGATCGGTCGGTCGTTCGGCCTGCCGCTCCTCGAGGAGATCGTCCCCCGGGAGCAGGCAATCCCGGCGCTCTCGGAGCTACAGCGCCTCGACCTCGTCGTCGAGGAGCGGCGGCGCCCGGCGCCGGAGTACCGCTTCCGGCACGGGCTGGTGCAGGAGGTGGCCTATGCCGGCCTGCTCGACGCCAAGCGGCGGAAGATGCATCACAAGGTAGGCGAGGCGATCGAGCGGACGCTCGGCGACTCGCCCGAGCCGGCGTTCACCGCGCTCGCGCGCCACTTCAGCGAGGCGGACGAACCGAGCAAGGCGGCCGACTACCTGCTGAAGGCCGGTGACGCGGCACGAGCGCTCCATGCGGATCAGGCGGCCCTCGAGCACTACAGCCGGGCGCGGGAGTTCCTCGCCCGCACCGGCGACGAGCGACGCGCGCGGGACACCCTGTTCAAGATGGCGCTCGCCTACCACATCGCGTTCGACTTCGAGCGGGCGGAAGAGGTGCTCGACGAGGCCTTCTGCTGCCGCGTCGAGGAGCTCCCCCGGATGACGCCGACGGAGCGGCTCGAGACGACGATCGACCGGCCGCTGTCGCTTTCTCCCGGCCACGTGCACTCGACCGACGACGTGCAGCTCACCGAGCACCTGTTCCGCGGTCTCCTGACGATCGACGCCGAGATGAACGTCCTGCCCGACATGGCCGATAACTTCCGTGTCTCCGCCGACGGTTGCACGTATCTCTTCCGCCTGCGCGAAGGCGTGCTCTGGAGCGACGGCACACCGCTGACCGCCGAGGACTTCGTCTTCGCCTGGCGCCAGATGAGCGACGAGGGCCTGAAGACGGCGACCATGCTCGAGGACGTCGAATCCGCCGAGGCGCTGGACGACCGGACGCTCGAGGTTCGCCTCCGCGAGCCGCGCAGCTATTTCCCGTACATCCTCGCCGCCGTGTACTCGTTCCCGTGGCCGCGGCATCGCTGCCTCGAGCTCGGCGATGCCTGGCGGGAGCCGGAGAACCTCGTCGG
This sequence comes from uncultured Thermoleophilia bacterium, assembly GCA_963819905.1. Lineage (GTDB taxonomy): Bacteria > Actinomycetota > Thermoleophilia > Gaiellales > Gaiellaceae > CAWCQC01. Next base: position 770,746 of record CAWFXP010000009.1, on the reverse strand, counting down.
CAACGGGCCCTTCGTCATCGGCGAGTACTCGCACGAGGGCATGGTGCTCGTCGCGAATCCCTACTGGACGGGCCCCCGCGGAAACGCGAACGAGCTGCACATCTCGTTCCAGCCGATGACCGCCGCGACCCTGGCCGAGTGGCGTGAGGGACGCTACGACGTGCTTCACGCCTTCGACCGCAGCGCGGCCGATGCTCCCGAGACGGTCGCCGAGGTCGTGCCGCAGCTCTCCATGCACTATGCGGCCTACCACGCCGGCCGACCGCCGTTCTCGAGCGAGCTCGTGCGCCGCGCGTTCTCACACGCAGTCGACCGGACACAGCTCGGCGGGTTGTTCGGCGATCTCGCCCACCTCGCGACACGGGGTGGCGCCATTCCGCCTCCCATGCCCGGGCACTCCCATCGGGTCAGCCCCGAGCACGACGTTGAGCTCGCCGCGCGCCTCCTCGCAGAGGCCGGCTATCCGGAAGGCCGGGGGCTGCCCGACCTGTCGCTCGCCGCGCCCAAGTGGATCGCCGGTGCGCGAGAGCTGGTCTCGCAATGGGAGGCGCTCGGCGCCCGCATCAGCGTGACACATCTGCCGGAACCGCTCGCGGACGAGGCTCTGGCCGACCATCACATCTGGTTGAACGGCTGGGCGGCCGACTACCCGGACCCGGACGGCTTCTTCCGCGGTCTCCTCGCCGAGGGCCAGCCCTTCCACGTGGACGAGGAGATCCGCGACCTGCTCGCGGAGGCTCGATCCCTACGGAACCAGACCGAGCGGATGCGCCTCTATCAGGAGATCGACCGTCTCTGGGTTCGCGAGCGGGCCGCGATCCTGCCCCTGATCTACTCGCGAACGCTCCTGCTGCGCCGGCCCTGGATCGAGGGCCTGTGGACGAACCCGCTCGTCAAGGCCCATCTCAACGAGGTCGTCGTCCACCGGGCGGACCAGGCGGACGTGATGCCTGCGGCCGATCGCCCGGAGGCCCTCGGGGCCTCAGCGGTTCCGGTCCCAGATCAGGCGTAGCCCGTCGAGCGTCAGGTCCTGGTCGACGAGCTCGATCAGGCCGGCGTGCGGCGCGATCAGGTCGGCGAGGCCGCCGGTCGCAACGACCCGCGCCTCGGAACCGAGCTCCTCCCGCATGCGGGAGACGATGCCGTCGACCTGGCCGGCGAACCCGTAGACGAGCCCCGACTGGAGGCAGGCGACGGTGGTCTTGCCGATCACCTCGGCCGGCGCGGCGAAGTCGACCTTGACGAGGCGGGCGGCCCGCGAGAAAAGGGCGTCCATCGAAACCTCGATCCCCGGGGCGAGGACCCCACCGACGTACTCGCCCCCTGCCGAGACCGCGTCGAAGTTCGTGGACGTGCCGAAGTCGACGACGATCACCGGCGCGCCGTACCGCTCGCGTGCGGCGACGGCGTTGACGATCCGGTCGGGACCGATCTCCCTCGGATCGTCGTAGAGGACGGCCATCCCGGTCTTCGTCCCCGGCCCGACGACGAGCAGCGGCGCAGCCGCGTATCGCTCGGCGAACGCCTCGTACTCGCGGACGAGCGGAGGCACGGTCGAGGACAGGCAGACGCCTGCGACCGCGCCGAAGTCGAGTCCTCGAAGCTCGAGCAGGCGGTCGACGAGGGCGCCGATCTCGTCGCCCGTGCGCTGTTCCTCGGTCGCGACACGCCAGCGGTGGACGATCCCGTCCTCCCCGTACACGCCGAACACGCTCTGCGTGTTGCCGACGTCGACGGCCAGCAGCATCGGCGAAGGAACGTCCGGGGCTTACTCGTCTTCGCCCGCGAGGGGCTCGCCGAGCTTCTCCGCGAGAGCCTCGGGCGTCAGGCCGGGCACCTCGCCCTCGCCGCGCAGCTCCTCGATGGTCACGTCGCTCGACGTGTAGACCTCGGCGCGCGGGATCATCCGCGTCGGCCGGTTCTTGTCCCACACCCAGACGTCTTCCATCGTCAGGTGGAAGAACGGGTAGCTCGCCTGCGGGAGCACCTTGAGGTCGAGCTTGTTGCAGAGGTACGTCGAGTCCTGGGTGACGACGCAGTACCGAAACAGGCCGAAGACGGCCGTGTATTCCTTCTTGAGGCGAAGCTCGAGCTCGGCTTCGTACTCGTCGAGCTCGTCGAGGTGCGACATGCGCCTCATTGTAGCCTTGCGGCGAGGTCCGCCAGAAGCTCGGACAGGCGCCGGCCGTCGGGAAGCGCGAGGCCCGGGTCGAGCTCGAGGAGCGGCTCGAGCGCGAATTGCCGCTCCACGAGGCGTGGATGCGGAACCGTCAGGCCGGGCTCGTCGATCTCGGCGTCGCCGTAGAGGAGCAGGTCGAGGTCGATCGTCCTCGGCCCGAAGCGCGGACCCTCGCGGCTCCGTCCGAGCTTCCGCTCGACGCCGAGCAGGCGTCCGAGCAGCTCCCGGGCCGGCAGAGCCGTCGTCCACGGCGCAGGCGCCGTTCAGAAAGCGCGGCTGATCGACACGGCCGACGGGATCGGTCTCGCGAAGGCTCGAGACGGCGATCACCTCCACGTCCGGGTCGGCAGCGAGAAGCTCGACTGCTCTGCGGATCGCGTTCTCGCGGTCGCCGAGGTTCGCTCCTAGCCCGACGTAGGCGAGCACCGCGTCAGCTTAAATGGACGCGGCTACATGGTTCGCCGCCGCCCCCTCCGCTGGTGCCTCCTGCTCGCGATCACGCTCGTCGCGGTCGGTCCGGGCGCCGCCGTGGCGGCCCCGGGCGGCGAGATGCTCGTCGCTCTGAAGCCCGGGCCGGCCGGCCCGCGGCTCGTCGCTGCGCACGGCGGCCGACTGGTATCGAAGCCGCTTCGTATCTGGAAGGTGAGCGCGACGGCGGCGGGACAGGTCGTCGCCGATCTCAGACGGCTCGGGCTGCTCCGCTACGCGGAGCCCGACCGGGCTCGCCGGCCGCTCGCAGCTGCCGGCTCCGACCCGCTCGCCGCAGATGCCTGGCACCTGGGCAGGATCGGGGCCGACCGCGCCACCCAGCCCGGGCCCGGCGTTCCCGTGACGATTCTCGACGGAGGCGTGCTGCCCGACTACGAGGAGCTCCGTTCGCGCGACGGGGTGATCGAGCTCAATCCGCCGCCGACGGTCGCCAACCGGGTCACGGCGCACGGCACGATCCTCGCGGCGATCGCCGGAGCGCCGGTCGACGGCGTCGGGACGATCGGCGTCTATCCGCGCGCCATCTTGCGCTCGTACACGCTTCCCGGATTCGACGACGAGTCTCTCATCGCCGGCCTCGACGCCGTCACGGCCGCGGGCCCGAGCGTGATCAACTTCAGCATCGGTGGACCGGGCTTCTCGCGAGCTCTCTACGAGGCCGTCCTCCGCGCCGTCGACGGGGGCTCGATCGTCGTCGCCTCCGCCGGCAACTCGCCGTCCGGCACCGCGCCAGACTTCTACCCGGCCGACTATCCGCACGTGCTCACAGTCGGGTCGACCGGACGAGACGACAAGCCCTCGTCCTTCTCGATCCGGAGCCCGGCTGTCGACCTGGCCACGCCCGGAGAGGGGATCCCGGCGCTCGACCCGCTGATTGCCGGCCTGCCGACCGCGGTTCAGGGCACGAGCTATGCGACGCCGATCGTGTCGGCCGCGGCGGCCTTGCTCTGGACGGCCCGCCCGGGCCTGGACGCGACCCAGGTGACCGAGCTGCTCAGGCGCACCGCCGACGACGTCGGAGCCAAGGGATTCGACGTGAAGACGGGGCTCGGTATCCCGAGCATTCCCGCCGCGCTCGCCGCAACGGCGCCCGTGGCCGACCCGCTCGAGCCGAACGACGACGTCGACATGGTCGTCGAGGGCGGGGTTTTCCCCGACCCGAAGCCCCCCGTCGCCGGAGCCGTTCGCGCGCGGCTCGACGAGTCGGAGGATCCCCGCGACGTCTACCGCCTCGTCGTTCCGGCACGCAGCTCGGTGACCCTCACGCTCAGGCCTGGAACGAACCTCGGCCTGTCCCTCTGGCGCGCCGGCACCGACAGCGTCCTCGGGTCGCCGGGCCGCGATCGCCTCGCTCTCTCGAACCGCAAGGCGAAGCTCGCCGAGCGGATCACCTGGCGAAACCGCGCAGGTGCCGCCACCGTTGTGTTCGCCGACGTCTGGCTGCCGCCGAAGCCGGGCGTCCAGCGCGGCAGCTACACGCTCTCCGTCAGCCGCGGCTGAGCCGTGAGCCGTGGGCAACGTGGCCCATCGCGAGTCTCCAGGCAGGCGGCCCCTAACCGCTACCGCCGCGAGCGCTCGACAGTTGCGGCAGTGAACTCGACCGGCCCGTCGAGCTGGACATGGGGTTTCCGGACCCTCACCCGGGCGCGAGAGGCGTCGAACCGGGAGACGAGCTCGTCGGCCGTCGCCGCAGCGAGCGCCTCGATCAGGTTGAAGCGCGACGCGGTCGCGATCTCGCGGATGCACTCGGCAACTTCCGTGTAGTCGACGGTGTCGCTCAGCTTGTCGCTCCGCACGCCTGCATCGTGAGCGACGAGCGTCACGTCGAAGAGGAACGGCTGGCCCTTCTCACGCTCCTCGGCCAGCACGCCGTGATAGGCGAAGACCTCGAGCCCGTAGATCTCGATCGTCACCTCCACGCTACGCCGCCCGCTCCAGCGCCTGCGCCGCGGCGAGCGCCTCCACGTGCTCGCGCACGTCGTGGACGCGGAAGATCGAGGCTCCCCGCTCGTAGGCCAGGACGGCCATCGAGAGCGACGCGCCGAGCGGGCCCGTGAGCGAATGCTCGTCGCCGAGGATGCGGGCGAGGAAGCGCTTGCGCGACAGGCCGACGACGACCGGGCGGCCGAGGGCGGCGATCGTCGGCAGCCCGCGCACGAGCTCGAGGTTGTGCCCGACCGTCTTGCCGAAGCCGATCCCGGGGTCGAGGCAGACCCGCTCTTCGGAGATGCCTTCGGACACGGCGAACGCGAGTCGCTCCTCGAGAAACGCTGCGACCTCGGAAACGACGTCCTCGTAGTACGGATCGTCCTGCATCGTCCGCGGCTCGCCGAGCATGTGCATCAGACAGAGCCACGTGCCGCTCTCCGCAACCGTCGCTGCGAGGTCCAGATCACCTCGGAGAGCCGTGACGTCGTTGACGATGACTGCCCCGAGCCCGATCGCCTGCCTCGCGACCTCCGCCTTCGAGGTGTCGATCGAGACGGGTACGCCCTGGAGTCGCTCGAGCACGGGCACCACGCGCCGAAGCTCCTCGTCGAGCGAAACGGCGGCAGACCCGGGGCGCGTCGACTCGCCGCCCACGTCGACGACGGCGGCGCCCTCGTCCCGAAGGCGTCGGGCGTGCGCGACCGCCTCGTCGGCCGTCGCGTAGCGCCCGCCCTCGGAGAACGAGTCCGGCGTGACGTTGACGATGCCCAGCACGCTGGGCCGCGGCAGCAGGGCGGCAACTCCGGTGGGGTCGGTCACGGGCGCAATCGTACGCGGAAGCGCATCGCAGGTCTCGCACGGCGAGCGTCGAACACAGCGCCGTCGAAGGGAGGAATCGTGCTCGCACGACCCGTCGTGATCGCGTTCGAGGACCAGAGCTGGGGCTTCCTCATCTGGGGCATCGTCTCGGTCCTCATCGGCGTGCTGGTCTGGCAACAGCCGTCGATACTGCCCTACCTGGTCTCGGCCTACGCGATCATGATCGGTGCGTTCTCGATCATCACGGCGTTCCTGCTCTGACGAGCGGCCGTATCAGCGGGTCCGGCGAGAGGCCGGGCGCGCCGAACTTCTCGAAGGACTAGGCAGCGCCCTCGGGCGGGGGCGGCTGCATCGTCGCGCCGGGGATCGGGAACGGCCTGGGCTGCGGCTCAGCACGCGGCTTCCGTTCGGGCTCGGGCGGCGCCTCAGGCTCGGGTTTCTCGGGCTCGGCGAACACCGACTCCTCGGGCTCGCCGGCCAGCAGGCGCTCGAACTGATCCTTGTCGATCGTCTCTCGCTCGATGAGCGTCTTCGAGATGGCGTGAAGCTCGTCGATGTGGTCGAGCAGCAGCTGCTTCGCGCGCTCGTGTGCCTCTTCGACGATGCGGCGGATCTCGTCGTCGATCTCACGGGCGACCTCGTCGGAATAGTCGGGCTCGGCCGCCATGTCGCGGCCGAGGAACGGCAGGTCGTGATTCCGCCCGAGCGTCCGGGGCCCGAGCTTCTCCGACATGCCGAAGCGCATGATCATCTGCTTCGCCGTCGAGGTGACCTTCTCGAGGTCGTTCGCGGCGCCGGTGGTGATCTCGTGGAAGACGAGCTCCTCGGCCGCGCGACCGCCCAGCGTCATGGCGAGGCCGTCCATCAGCGCGGATCGTGTTTGCAGGAAGCGGTCCTCCCGAGGCAACGAGATCGTGTACCCCAACGCCTGCCCACGACTAATCACACTGATCTTGTGCACAGGATCACAATTCGGCAAATAATGACCCACCAACGCATGACCCATCTCGTGATACGCCGTCACCTTCCGCTCATGCTCAGACAACAACCGCGTCCGCTTCTCAGGACCAGCAATCACCCGCATGATCCCCTCCTCCAACTCCACCATCTCAATCGTCTTCTTCCCACGCCGCGCCGCCAACAACGCCGCCTCATTCACCAAATTCGCCAAATCAGCACCCGTAAACCCAGGCGTCCCAGCAGCCAACGTATCCAAATCAATCTCCACCGCAATCGGCTTCCCCCGCGTATGCACCTCCAAAATACGCCGCCGACCACCCCGATCAGGACGATCAACCACAATCTGACGATCAAACCGACCCGGCCTCAACAACGCCGGATCCAAAATATCCGGACGATTCGTAGCCGCAATCAAAATAATATTATCCTTCAACTCAAACCCATCCATCTCCACCAACAACTGATTCAACGTCTGCTCACGCTCATCATGCCCCCCACCCAAACCAGCCCCACGATGCCGCCCAACCGCATCAATCTCATCCATAAACACAATACAAGGAGACGCCTGCTTCGCCTGCTCAAACAAATCCCGAACACGCGACGCACCCACACCCACAAACATCTCCACAAAATCAGAACCCGAAATCGAAAAAAACGGAACCCCAGCCTCACCAGCCACAGCCCGCGCCAACAACGTCTTCCCCGTCCCAGGCGGCCCATACAACAACACACCCTTCGGAATCCGAGCCCCCAACGCCTGAAACTTCTTCGGATTCTCCAAAAACTCCTTAATCTCATGCAACTCCTCAACCGCCTCATCCGCCCCAGCCACATCCCGAAACGTCACCTTCGGCGAATCCGGCGACATCCGCTTCGCACGCGACTTCCCAAAACTCATCACCTTCGAACCACCACCCTGGACCTGGTTCATCAGGAAGATCCAGAAGCCGAAGAAGAGGAGGAACGGGAGGAGGTAGGTGAGGACGGACCACCAGGCAGAGGCGCCGACGCCCTTCGAGTCGAACTCGATGTCCTTCGACTCGAGCGCTTCCTGGAACTGGATCTGCGCCTGATCGCTCGCGTAGTTGACCTTGACCTGCGTGCCGTTGGTCAGCTCCGCTTGTATCTCCTGCCCCTTGGGCTTGAACAGCACCGCGCTGATCGTCTCGGGGTCGTTCTGCACCCGTAGGTAGAGATCGCTGTACGTGACCTTCTGCGCGTCCTCTGAGCGCGGCAGCAACGTCTGCGAGGCCAGATAGACCAGCAGGACGATGACAATCAGCGGGAAAAGCGCGCTACGGAAGAATCTGCTCAAGAAGTCACGCTCGCGGCGATGCTCGAAGGGTAGCAGGGGTATGCCCGCGCGACAGCGCGGGTGCGCGCGCTAGTACGTCTCTTCGGCCTGGGCCGCGAGCTCGTCCCGAAGGATGCCGACGTACGGCAGGTTGCGGTAGCGCTCGGCGAAGTCGAGGCCGTACCCGACGACGAAGCGCGGCGGGATCTCGAAGCCGACGTACCGGCAGTGGACGTTCGAGCGGCGGCGGGCGGGCTTCGTGAGCAGTGCGCAGACCTCGAGCGACGACGGGGCCCGCGCGCGCAGCGTGCGGACGAGGTAGGAGAGCGTCAGGCCCGAGTCGACGATGTCCTCGACGACGAGGACGTTCCGGCCCTCGATCGACAGGTCGAGGTCCTTCAGGATGCGAACCACACCGGAGGAGTCGGTCGCAGAGCCGTAGCTCGAGATCGCCATGAAGTCGACCTCGCACGGGATGTCGATCGCCCTCATCAGGTCTGCGATGAAGAAGACGGCGCCCTTGAGGACGCCGACGAGCAGCAGGTCGCGACCCTGGTAGTCGGCCGAGATCTCGGCGCCGAGCTCGAGAACGCGCTGCTCGAGCGAGGGCTCGTCGACCAGCACCTCCTCGACCGCGGCGTGCAGCTCACTCGCTCTCGTCAACTCCACCCTCCGTTACGACGACCGCCTCCTCGTACCCGGGCGCCGATGCCACACCGGGAACCAGTACCACGTCCTCGCCCTTGACGACGAGCGGCCATGCGTCTCGCTCCGACCGGGGGATCTTGGCACGGACGAAGAGATCCTGCACCTTCGTGCCGCCGGCCAGCCGGTCGCCGGGTCGCCAGCTGCGGACGACGAGCCCGGCCGCGCGCGGCTCGAGCAACCACCGTCCCCACCGGACGGAGCCGGTGAGCCGCTTCGGCGAGCCCTCGACCCAGACCGTCGCGTACTCGCGGATCGCCGTCCGCCCACCGCCGAGATCGACCCGCTTCGAGCCGTCGCGGGACGAGAGCAGCTCGGCTAGCGCGCGCTCGACCGGCTTCGGGAGAGCGCCCGGCTGCTCGAGGGCCTGCAAGAGGTTGCGATCGGCTGCCGGATGCAGGCGGCGGAGAAGCGGCAGGATCTCGTCCCGGATCAGGCCGCGCTTCGTGTCCGGGTTCGACGAATCCCGCCGGAAGTCGAGCCCCTCTTCCCGGCAGTACGCCTCGGTCTCGTCACTCCACACGGTGAGGAGTGGCCTGACCACGCCGTCGTCGCGCCGTACGCGAATGCCCGACGGGCGGCCGCTCGCCACCAGCCGGTAGAGGATCGTCTCGACCTGATCGGAGGCGGTGTGCCCGGTCGCCCGCAGCCTGCCCTCGCCCGCCCGGTAGCGCGCAGCCCGGAGCGCCGCCTCCGAGAGTCCCTGTCCCGGGTGGTCGACCACCTCGGCGCCGAAGCGCTCGGCGCAGAAGCGGGCGTCGTCCTCGGATTCCGCGCCGCGCAGCCCGTGGTTCACGTGGATCGCCGAGACCCGGTAGCCGAGCACGCCGAGCGCGTGCCACAGGCACGTCGAATCCGGGCCGCCCGAAACGAGGCACGTCACGGCCGCACCCGGCTCGATCAGCCCGTGCCGGCGCACGTGCTCCTCGACGCGGCTTCGCATCGCCGCCGTGTTCACGCCTCGATTGTAGGATCGAAACGTCCGTGGCGACCGAGACCGCGCCGGCCGAGGAGCTCAGCGGCCTCACCGAAGATGAGGCGCGGCGACGCCTCGCCGCCCGGGGGAAGCCTCCCAAGCCGCCGACGAGCCGCTCGTACTGGACGATCGTCCGCGGGAATACGTTCACCCTCCCGAACATCCTCCTCGGCGTCCTCGGCATCGCGACCCTCGCGCTCGGCCAGACCGCGGACGCGCTGTTTCTGGGCGTCGTCATCGCGAACGTCGTCATCGGCTCCGTGCAGGAGATCCGGGCGAAGCGGGCGCTCGACCGGCTTGCCGCGCTGGTACGACCGGAGGCGCGCGTGATCCGCGGCGGCACGGAGCGCACCATTGCGGCCGGCGAGGTGGTGGTCGGCGACCTCGTCGCGCTCCAGCCGGGTGACCAGGTGGTCGCCGACGGCACGCTCGCGACCAGCGACGGCCTGCGGCTCGACGAGTCGATGCTCACCGGCGAGTCGGATCCGGTCGTCAAGTCCCCGGGCGCCCAGGTGCTCTCGGGCGCGTTCGCCGTCGAGGGCGTGGGGCGTTTCGAGGTCACGGCGGTCGGCCAGGACAGTTACGCGGAGCAGCTGACCGGCCAGGCCCGGACGTTCCGGCATCCCACGTCGCCTTTCCAGCGGGGGCTCGGACGGCTGATCCTGACGCTGGTGACGCTCGGCGTCCCGCTGGTGCTGGCGCTGTCGATCGCAGAGTGGCTCCGGGGGTCGTCCTTCGAGGACGGGTTCAGCGCGGTCGTCGCAGGCGCGATCGTCCTCATCCCCGAAGGCCTGATCCTGCTCGCGAGCATCGTCTACGTGACCGGGGCGCTGAAGATGTCCCGCCACGGAGCGCTGGTTCAGCAGCTCAACGCCGTCGAGTCGCTCGCGTCCGCGAACGTCGTCTGCACGGACAAGACGGGAACGCTGACGGAGCCTCGCCTGCGCGTCGTCTCGGTCGTCCCGGCCGCGGCCGACGAGCAGGAGCTCCGGCATGCGTTCGGGCGTTACGCGGCGAGCTCCGAGGTTCGCAACTCGACGCTCGAGGCGCTCGCCGAGGCCTTCCCCGCGCCGGTCGAGACCCCGTCTGCCTCGATCCCGTTCTCGTCGCGCTGGAAGTGGAGCGCCGTCGAGCTCGCCGACGGCGGGCTCGTGCTGGGCGCGCCCGAGCTCTTCCCGCTCGGCAGCGTCGCGGACGCGGCCGGCTCCGAGGCCGCTTCCGGGAGGCGTGTGGTCGCGATCGCCTCCACGAGCGAGGACCTCAGCGGCATCGATCCCGCCGCCGGCGTTCCCGGCGACCTTCGCGTTCTCGGCCTCGCGACGCTCTCGGAGGAGCTGCGGCCCAATACCCGGGAGACGGTCGCCTACTTCCAGGAGCAGGAGATCGCGCTCAAGGTGCTGTCCGGCGACGCTCCGTCCACGGTTGCCACGATCGCAAACGACGCCGGCATCGCCGGCGTCGGGACGCCCGCGAACGGCGCCGACCTGCCGGCGGGCGAGGAGGAGCTCCAGGCGCTGCTCCGCGGAACCGCCGTCGTCGGGCGAATCTCCCCCGAGGGCAAGAAGCGGATCATCGAGGCGTTGCGTGACGACGGGCGCTACGTCGGCATGATCGGCGACGGGGTGAACGACGTCCCGGCCCTCAAGGCCTCACGGGTCGCCATCGCCCAGGGATCCGGTGCCCAGATGGCGCGGACCGTCGCCGACCTCGTGCTCGTCCGCGGCGACTTTGCTGCGGTGCCGCGCATGGTCGCGGAGGGCAGGCAGATCCTCCGCAACATGCAGCGCGTCTCGAAGCTGTTCACGACGAAGTGCCTCTTCGGCGCGTTCATCGTCCTCGGCCTCGGCCTGGCGCCGATCGACTACCCCTTTCTGCCCCGCCACCTCACCCTGGCCGGCTTCTTCCTGACCGGTATCCCGACCTTCGTCCTCGCGCTCGCGCCGAGCGAGGGGCCCTGGCAGCTCCAGTCGTACGCCCGTTCGGTGTTTCGCTTCGCGATCCCGGCCGCCTTTGCGATCGCGCTCGGCACGGCGTTGTCCTACGTGCTCGCGCTCGAGGTGGTCGGCATCGACCTCGAGGGATCGCGGACGGTCGCGCTCGCGGCGTTCGTCATGGCGTTCCTCTACGTGATCTTCGCGCTCGAGGCGACCGACCGCCGGCGCGCGCTCTGGGTGGCCGGCCTCTGCGGGGTGCTCGGCATTGCGTTCTGGGTCTCGCTGGCTGTCCCCCTGGCGCAGGACATCTTCGACGTCGTCTTCCCGGACGCCCAGGCGCTCGGCCTCGTCGCGCTCGGGTTTGCGGTCTCGGTCGCCGTGCTGACCCTGGTGCGGATCCGTCCCGGCCGCCGCTACGAATGATCCGGGCTCCGTCCGGAGTGCGAGCGGCCGGCAGCGCCACGATTCCTACGGGAAGATCAACGACCGGTACGTGATCGTCCGGCGCATGCCGACCGAGTCGTAGAGAGCGAGCGCCGGCTCGTTCTCCGGCCTCGCGAAGAGGCAGACCGTCGGCGTCTGCTCGAGAAGAAGGGCACACAGGTCGGCGAGCGCCCGCTTCGCGTAGCCTCGACCCCGGAGCTCCGGCTCGACCCAGACCTGCTGGAGCTGGACGGCCTGCGGCGTCCACGCGGACGCCTCCGCCTTGAAGCGGATACGGCCGTCGACGACCCAGAGCCAGCTCCGGCCGAGCTCGATCTGGCTCCGCGTTCGCCAGCGAAAGAGCTCCGGGTCGCGCGCGAACGCGTCGATCCCGGCCTCCTCGTGGTAGGCGGACGCACACGCCGGCACGAGGAGGTCGAGGTCGGTGATCGTGGCCGGCCGAAGCCCGGTGTCGGCGCCGACCGGCGGCTCGGTCATGACGAACACTGGCTGTCCGGGCCGGTCGTCGATCGGGCGAGGCAGCTTCTTGCGAATCGCGTCCCAGAGCTCGCTCACGGCCCGTTCCTCGCCGACGATCATCCTGGGCGAGGAGCGAGAGGTGCGACGCGCGAGGCCTGCGAGCCCGTCTCCCGACGGCACGAGGTTCGCTCCGACGTGGCAAAGCGCCCTGAGGCCCCCGTCGCCGGGAAGGGCGACGAACCGTCCGAGCCCGCGCCGCGCGACGTCCTCGAGGAAGACCCGCTCGACGGGCTCCTCGGCGCAGAACGCGAGCACGTCCGCGAGCGGCGGCGATTCGATCACCCGGCGCACAACGGTGCATCGTACGACCGCGTATGGTCCGGCGATGCCCATCCACCTCCGCGCGGAGCCCGGGGACTACGCCGAGGCCTGCCTCCTCCCGGGAGACCCCCGCCGCGCCAAGCGAATCGCGGAGCGCTGCCTCGATGCTCCGAAGCCGGTGACCGAGGAGCGCGGCCTGCTCGGCTTCACCGGCACCTTCGGCGGCAGACCCGTCTCCGTGCAGACGACCGGGATGGGAACCCCCTCGACCGCGATCGTCGTCGAGGAGCTCGTCCAGCTGGGCGTGCGGCGCCTGCTGCGGGTCGGCACGTGCGGTGCCCTGAGCCCCGGCCTCGAGCTCGGCGAGCTCGTCCTCGCCCTGTCTGCCGTTCCTGCGGACGGCACGACGCAGCGCTACGTCGGCGGGGAGCCGCACGCCCCCACCGCGGACTGGGAGCTCCTGCACGGGGCCGTGCACGCGGCCAAGGAGACCGGACAGCGGGTGAAGGTCGGGCCGATCGTCTCGACCGACGCGTTCTACGACCCGGATCCGGAGCAGACCCGCCGCTGGGCCGAGCGCGGCCTTCTCGCGGTCGAGATGGAGGCCGCCTGCCTGTTCACGATCGCCGCGCTGCGCGGCGTGCACGCCGGCTGCCTCCTCGTCGTCTCGGACCTGCTCGCCGACGGTCGCCGAGAGCGCATCGACGACGGGGCCCTGGCCGAGGCGGTCGACGGCATGGCCGAGCTGGCGCTCCGGGCAGTGACGCACTCGAAGCACTGATGCCGGATGGCCGAAGACGGGCACATCGCCTTTCTCGTCAACCCGGCCTCGGACAACGGACGCACGCGCCGCGTGTGGCCGCAGATCGCGCATCGCGCCGCCGCTCTCGGGCTCGTCGGCGAGACGCTCTTCTCGGAGGGCCCGGGGCACATCGCAGAGCTGGCGGAGCGGGCGGCCGCCGACGGGGCGACCGTGGTCGTCGCCGTCGGAGGCGACGGCACCGTGAACGAGGCGGTCAGCGGCCTGATGGCGCTTCGCGAGCGGGCGGAGCCGGTCCCGGAGCTCGCCGTCCTGCCGCGCGGAACCGGGACCGACTTCGTCAGGACGTTCCGCATCCCGTCAAAGCTCGAACCGGCGCTGAGGGTGCTGGCCGAGGGCTCCGTACGAGAGATCGACGCCGGCAAGGTCTTCTACCGGGCGTGGGCCGGCCACGACGCGGTCGGCTACTTCGCGAACGTCGCCAGCGCGGGCATGAGCGGTGCCGTGGCGCAGCGCGCGAACACGACGTCGAAGGCCCTGGGCGGCAAGGTGTCGTTCCTCGTCGCGACCCTCGCCGTCTTCGCCGGCTGGAAGGCAAGCCGCCTCCATGTGCGCGTCGACGACGAGACACGCGAGAGCCTCATGTACGACGTCCTCGTCGCGAACTGCGCGTACCTCGGCGGCGGGATGCGGATGACACCGGACGCCGTCCCGGACGACGGCCTCTTCGACGTCCTCCTGATCGGCGACATCACGCGCACCGATCTCGCGCTGACGATGCCGAAGATCTACCGGGGCACGCACCTCCCGCACAGGAAAGCGGAGCTGCTGCGCGGCCGCGCCGTGGCCGTGGACGCTGATACGCCGCTGCCGGTGCAGCTCGACGGAGAGCAACCCGGAACGACGCCTGCGCGCTTCGAAATTCTGCCGCGGGCGCTATGCCTCCGCGTCCCCTAGAGGATTGCGCCGACCTCCCTGACGATCGAGACGAGGGCGCGGACGTCGTCGTCGCTCGTCCGGTAGTTGACGAAGCAGGGTCTCAGCCAGACCGCACCGTCGACCGTCGCTGAGGCGACGTAGACGCGGCCGTCCGCCTGGAGCTCCTCCGCGAGCTTCGCGTTGTGCGTATCCCGGTCGGTCACAGAGGCGGGCGTGTGTCGGAAGAGGACGATCGAGAGCTCCGGCTCCATGAGCAGCTCGAGGTCCCCGTACTGCGCGATCTCCTCGACGAGAAGGGCGGCCTGCTCGAGGTTCCGGGCGATCGCTTCCCGAAGGGCTCCCGCCCCGTGGACGCGAAAGGCGAGCCAGAGCTTCAGGGCGCGGAAGGGACGGGAGTACTCGAGCGTCAGGTCGACGGCGTGAAGCTCGCCTTGCTCGTGGGGCATGTAGCTCTCCTCGTGGGCGAACGCCGCCGCGAGCGCGGCGGAATCGCGGACGAGCACGACGCCGCACGCTTTGGGCAGGTAGAGCCACTTGTGGGCGTCGATCGTGACCGAGTCGGCGTGCTCGACCCCGGCGAAGCAAGCGGCGACGTCGGGCACCGAGGCGGCGGGGAGCCCGTACGCACCGTCTACGTGGAGCCAGACCGAGCGGCGCAGGCATTCCTGCGCGATCGCCGAGAGCGGGTCGATTGCCCCCGTGAGCGTCGTCCCGGCGCTGGCGACGACGGCGACCGGAACTGCGCCCCCCTCGACGTCGCGGTCGATCGCCTCGCCGAGGGCCGCCGCGTCGAGACGGTGGCCGGCGTCGAGCGGGACGAAGCGGAGCCCCTGTGAGCCGAACCCGAGGATCTCGACCGCCCGCTTGACGGAGTAGTGCGCCTCGGCGGAGGCGTACACGGTCGGGCGGGCGGCGCCGATCCCTGTGATGCGCGAGCCGGGAAGCGCGCGCTCACGGGCAGCCGCGAGCGCCGTCAGGTTGCTGACCGTGCCCCCGCTCGTGAAGGCGCCTGTGATCCCCGGATAGCCGACGAACTCGGCGACCCAGCGAAGCGCCTGGCGCTCGACCTCGGTTGCCGCGACGGCGTAGCGGGCCAGGTTGACGTCGAAGCACGAGGCGAGCGCGTCTGCGAGCACGCCGATCTCGAGGCCCGACGAACCGATGAAGGCGAAGTAGCGCGGCCGCGGCTGGGCGATCGACTCGTCCAGGATGCGCGCGGTGTCGTCGAGGGCAGCCAGCACCGGCGACGGCGCTTCGGGGAGCGGTGCCGCGAGCAGACTCCGGACCCGTTCGCCGAGCGGCGGCTCGTCAGGACGGAAGCGGTCGAAGCTGCGCCAGGCCTCGACGATGAGCTCGGTGGCGCGGGCCGCGACCGTTTCGCGGGGCGCATCCAGCGCGAGGCCGGGAGCGGGATCGGTTTCAGCCGTCGTTCTTCTCGTTCTTGCCTCCCTTGGAGGGTCGCATCGACTCGAGCGCGACGACCCGCTCCTCGAGCGCCGCCGTCCGGCGCCTGAGCTCCTCGACCTCGTCCTCAAGAGCGATGTTCAGCTGGTTGAGAAGCGAGCGCGACGCCTGGCCCAGCCGATCGACGGTACTCGCCATGCGCTCGCTGCCGACGGCGCTCGTCCCGAACTCCTCGGCCAATCGGCGCACCCGTGCGATCGAGCTCTCCGTGCTCTCCGCCGCGTCTGACTCGGCAGACTCGGCGCCGGCCGCCTCGGGCTCCTTCGGCGCCTTGTCCTTCTCCTTTTCCTTCTCTTCCATGACCACCTCCTTCCCGCCTAAGTGTCCACGATACTCCCCGCGGGCCCGCGTAGGATTCCCACGGTGAACGTCCTCGTCCTCCAGCACATCGCCTGCGAGCCTCCCGGCGTCTACGAGGACGTGCTCCGTGAGCGCGGAGCGACCCTTCGGCGCGTCGAGCTCGACGAGGGAGAAGCGCTTCCGGACTGGCGGACGTTCGACGCGATCGTCGCCATGGGCGGGCCGATGAGCGTCAACGACGACGAGGAGCTGCCGTGGCTCGAAGGCGAGAAGCGCGCGATCGGCGAGGCAGTCCGCGGCGGCATGCCGTACTGGGGAGCGTGCCTCGGAGTGCAGCTTCTGGCCGCAAGCCTTGGAGCACACGTCTACGCCGGGTCGGGCCCCGAGGTCGGGATCCTGCCGGTCACGCTCACCGCCGAGGCGCTGGCCGACCCGGTCTTCGCCGGCATCCCGCGCGAGCTGCCGACGCTCCAGTGGCACGGGGACACGTTCGACCTGCCCGACGGAGCGGTGCGTCTCGCCGGCAGCCCGGCGTATCCGAACCAGGCCTTCCGGGCCGGCAGGCACGCGTACGGAGTGCAGTTCCACCTCGAGGTGTCGACTGCGATGGCCCGCGAGTGGGCAGAGGTTCCCGCCTACGGCGAGTACCTCGACCGGGTGCACGGGCCCGGCTCCTTGCCGCCGCTGATCGACGAGCTCGATCGCCGCTCACCCGAGATGCTCGCCTACGGCCGCGAGATGTTCTCCCGCTGGCTCGACCTCGCCGAGGCCGCTACGCCAGGATCCTGACCACCTCGGACAGAACGTCTCCGGCCGCGGCGTCGATGACGATCCGGGCGCGACGGTCGAACGGGGTCGTCCCGCGGTTGACGATCGCGACCTCTCCGCCGGCCGCGAGCGTCAGCTCGGGCAGCCCGGCCACCGGGTGCACCTCGAGCGAGGAGCCGACGACGAGCAGGAGGCGCGCCCGCCGTGCGAGCTCGAACGCCCGCTCGCTGGCGGCGGCCGGGAGCGCCTCCTCGAAGAAGACGACGTCCGGCTTCAGCACCTCTCCGCAGGCGGGGCAGGCAGGCACGCCGTCTCCGTCGCGCGACAGCTCGAGGACCCGAACGAGCTCGAAGCGGCTGCGACAAGCGGGGCACGTCGCCGAGCGGATCGACCCGTGCACCTCCACCACCTCCCTGCTTCCGGCACGCTCGTGGAGCAGGTCGATGTTCTGCGTCACGACCGCCTCGAGCAGGCCGAGGCGCTCGAGCTCCGCGAGCGCCAGGTGCGCCCGGTTCGGCTCGGCAGTGAGCAGCATCTCGTAGCGCTTCCCGTAGAACTCCCACACCCGCCGCGGATCCCGCCGGAACGCGGACAGCGACGCGTACTCGAGCGGGTCGACCTCGGCCCAGATCCCGGTCGGGGAGCGGAAGTCGGGAATGCCGCTCTCGGTCGAGACCCCGGCGCCGGTCAGGGCGACGCACGGCGAGCGGGCCCGGATCAGCGCCGCGAGCAAGGCGGCGTCGTCCACCCCCGCATCCTACGATTCCGGCCCGTGGACGGCTTCCGCTTCTCGACCGACCTACGCGTGCGCTTCAACGAGACCGACGCGCAGGGCATCGTGCACAACGCCGCGTACCTCGTCTGGCTCGAGATCGCCCGCATCGACTACCTGGCGCGCGTACCGGGTGGCTACCGCGGGCTCGTCGCCGACCACGGCGTCGACGTGACCACGGTCGAGGCCTACGTCCGCTACCGGGCCGCGACCCGGTTCGACGATCCGCTTCGCATCTGGGCGAAGACGACCGATCTCCGCGGTGCGCGCTTTCGGTTCGAGTACGCGATCGAGCGACTCGCCGAGCCGGAGGGCGTCGTGGCCGAGGGCTGGACGGCGCACGCGTGCGTCGATGCGGCGACGCTACGCCCGATCCGCCTCCCGCCTTGGCTCTACGAGACCTTGGTCGCGTTCGAGACCTAGCCCGCCTCCGCTACTCGGCGGGCTGCGTCTCCGTTGCCGCGGTCTCACCCTCCGAGGTCACTGCCGGCTCCTCCACCGGGGCCTCCTCTACCGGCTCCGGCAGAGGCTTCGTCCCCACGTGCACGATTTTCGGCTCGGCGAGGTAGCTCGACGCCCACGTGGTGTCGTACATGAGCTTGCCGTTCGCGTCGTAGACGATCCGCCGAACGGAGACGGTGCGCGCGGGCTCGCCCCCGTCCTCGACCCACTTCTCGCCCACGAACATCGTGTCGTCCGGGACCTCCTTGATGGGGATCGTCCCCGACGTCTTGAGCGGCGACGTCTCGAACTCCACCCGCCGGTCGACCGGCGTTCCGTAGAGGTTGACCGTCAGCGACCCGGAGTCGACGAACGTTCGCAGCCAGAGCCAGTGCCCGGTGTCGTTCGTGAACTTCAGGTCGGTGTCGGGGTAGTTGACGGTTGCGTCGCGACCGGTCGGGTAGTGGCTGATGTAGAGCGCGTGGTTCGTGCGCTCCTCGACCGAGAGCCCGGCCTCGAAGGCGGTGTTGAAGACCGTCGTCGAGACCTGACAGACGCCGCCGCCGAGCCCCGTCTGCAGCTCGCCGTTGATGATGACGGGCGCCTCCAGGAAGCCCTTCTCCGCGTTGCGCTCGCCGGTCGTGTCGTTGAACGAGAACACCTCGCCCGGCGCGATCAGGTGGTCGTCGAGCAGCTGGGAGACGAGCTGCACGTTGCTCAGTCGGTTCGGATCGCCACCGTAGGTCGTCGTGTAGCTCGACACCACCCCGGTGATGCCCATGCTCTTCGCCTTCTCCGTCGTGATCTCCGGAGTCGTCGTCGTGACGGCCAGCCGGCTGGTCCGCGCTGTCGGTGCGAGAGACGCCTTGAGCAGGCGATTCTGACTGGTCTCGACGCTCAGCTCGCGGCCGCTTCCGGAGGGTACGATGTGGATCTGGCCGTTGCCGTCGAGCTCGAACTCGGCGCTGCGCGGGTCGCGGTTGAGCCCCTTGGCGATGTTGGCGAAGTACGTCTGCGCCGCGTGGCCCCCGACCGCCAGCTTCGTCGTTCCCTCGCTCGGAAGGACAAGGAACTCAGACATCTTGAGCGGCGTCACGGTCAGCGTCGTCTTCCGGTAGTGAAGCTTCACCGGCGCCGAGAGGGCAGTTCGCACCTGCCGTACCACCGGGGCGAGGTCGGGGGCTGTCACGGTCGGCTCGGCGACGTTCACGGGAAGCGATACCGGCGTCCCGCGCTCGAAGCTGATCGCTGCGGCGAGCAGCACCTGCTCGGCCTGGTCGCGCGTCGAGCGCTCGCCCCGGCTGCGCCGGGACGACGATCGGGTCCAGCCCGCGCAGCACGATGGCCGCTTCCCGCGCCGGCACGTCGATCGCCTTCGCGAAGCGATCGAGCGCGGCGTCGACCTGACGTTGCTTCGCGGCGATGGAGGGCTGGAGCGATTCCCCCCGGAACTTGAGAACGAGACGCTCGAAGCCCCTGAGGACGAAGAATCCGTCCCCCTGGGCCAGGGCCTCGTCGATCGCCGCGCTCCAGTTGGCCTGGACGCCGAGGCGCTTTGGCCTGATCGAGAACTCCTCGCCTGCCGCCGTGAAGCGAACGGGCTCCGTCGCCAGCGCGCCGGCCCGGGAAACGAGCGCTTGCTCCGCCTCGGCGGCGGTCATGCCGCCCACGTCGAGCCCGTCGATGGTCACGCCTGCGGGGATGCGGTCGGTCGTGCCGGCGAACCCCATTCCGATTCCCAGCACGACGACGAGCACGGCGGCGCACCCACCGATGATGAGTCGGCGTCGCAGGCGAATGGCGCGCTCCTTGACCCGCCGACGTTCCTCGAGCTCGGGGCGGGGGGCGCGAGCCGCCGAAACCCCAGCGTCTGCTCGCATGGACGGGGAGTCTAGCAACGCCGGCACCTCCCCAAACGAGTGAATCGACGCCGTGAAAACCGCATGAACATGCGGTTACGGTCCGGCCCCGCCGAGGGTGCCCGACACGCGCGTAGACTAGCGCCGATGGATTTCGCGCTGACCCCCGAGCAACGCGAGGTGCAGGACACCGTCCGGCGGTTCGTGGACGAACGGATCTTGCCGGTGGCCGTGCAGAACGACATCGACCATCACCTCGACATGGGCGCGATCGAAGGCATGGCGGAGCTGGGTTTGCTCGGCATCGTCGTGCCGGAAGCCTACGGTGGGGCCGGGATGGACTTCGTCTGCGAGGCTCTCGTCTGCGAGGAGATCGAGAGGGGCGAGTCGGCGTTCCGGACGCTCCTGAGCGTGCACATCGGACTGAACTCCCTCTCGCTGCTCGCGTACGGAACGGAGGAGCAGAAGCAGCGCTACCTCGTTCCGCAGGCGCGCGGCGAGAAGCTCGGCTGCTTCGGCCTGACCGAGCCGGGCGCCGGATCGGACGTCGCGGCGATGGGCTCGACCGCCCGGCGGGAGGGCGACGTCTACGTCCTGAACGGACAGAAGAACTGGATCTCGTACGCGACGGTCGCCGACCACGCGCTTGTGTTCGCCAAGACGGACCCGGGGGCCGGGCACAAGGGGATCAGCGCGTTCGTCGTCGAAAAGGGAATGGAGGGATTCTCGGCGGCGGACATCGAGAACAAGCTGGGCATCTGGGCTGGATCGACAGGTGAGCTGTTCTTCGACGAGCTCGCGGTTCCCGCGGAGAACCTCGTCGGCGAGGAGGGTCAAGGCTTCGAGATCGCGATGTATTCGCTCGACCAGGGCCGCTTCACCGTCGCTGCGGGAGCTCTGGGAGTGATCAGGGCCTGCCTCGAGCGATCGGTCGAGTATGCGCGCGAGCGGGAGACGTTCGGCCAGGCGATCGGCCGCAACCAGTTCGTCCAGGACATGATCGCCGAGATGGTGCTCGACTACGAGACCTCGAAGCTGCTCGTCATGCAGGCCGCCTGGCTGAAGGACCAGGGTGTCCGCAACACCCGCGAGACGAGCCTCGCGAAATGGCACGCGACCGAGTCTGCGTTCAAGGCGGCAAACCTCGCGATCCAGGTGCACGGGGCGTACGGCTACTCTGCCGAGTACGGGATCGAGCGCTACTTCCGGAACTCCCGCGCTCCGATCATCTACGAGGGCACGACCCAGATCCACAAGATGATGCAGGCGGAGCACGCCCTCGGGTACCGGCGCCTGAACGGCCGGGAAGGCGACATCTCCCCGCTCGCGTCGTGGGGACCCGCGCTGCTCGCGCGCTAGCCGCAGCCGCCGCGGCGCTGGCGCTGACCGGCAGCGCGGCAGCTTCCCCCCCGGAAGCCGGAACACTCGTTCCGGGCGAGCGGCTCGGCGGCATCCAGATCGGCATGACGAAGCAGGAGGTGCGCCGCGCGTGGGGCAGCCGGTTCGGGCGCTGCAGGGGGTGCCCGCGCGAGACGTGGTACTTCAACTACCGGCCGTTCGATCCGGTGGGCGCCGGCGTGGCCTTCGCGAAGCGACGAGTCGTCCAGGTGTTCACGCTCTGGCAGCCGGAAGGGTGGCGCACGTCACGTGGGCTCGTGCTCGGCGCTCCGGAGGCCCAGGTGACCCGCCGCTATCCGGCAGCTCTGCGCGAGTCGTGCGGACGCTACTCGGCGCTCGTGCTCTTCGGCCGCCGGGCGCAGACGGCGTTCTACCTCCACGAGGGCGAGCTGTGGGGCTTCGGGCTCTCGAAGCCCGGGACTACGCCCTGTCTGTGACCGATCGCGCTTCTGCCTTCACGAGGGAGACGACGAGCGGTACGGCCAGGAGCACCGGAATCCCGACCGCCGGCCACATCGCTGCGTAGCCGTCGGTCGACGCGAGCTGAGAGTGGAAGATGTCGATGACCGCCCCCACGGCGAGGGGCCCGATGAGCAGCCCCACGCCCTTCGTCATGATCGCGAGCCCGGAGACGGCACCGTGGTCACGTGGCGGCATCAGCTTGAAGAGCAGGCCCCAGGCGAGCGTCATCACGGTGCCCCCGGCGACGGCGATCGGGAAGACGAGCGGGTAGTACCACCAGTGCCACTCGCTCGCGAGCACGGTGAGCGTCAGGCCAAGCCCGTAGACCAGCGACGCGGCGAGGATCACGCGGGCAAGTCCGAACCGGTCGCCGATCGGCCCCGAGAAGGCGGCCGCGGCGACGTACCCCACGGCGACGACGGCCAGCACGGCGCTCGACACGTAGAGCGGCTGACCGAGGCCCTCGATGATGTAGAGGACGACGAACGTCCGCATCCCGGCAAACGTGGCTTCCCAGGCCGTGTTCGCTATGAGGAAGCGCCGCACGTCCCTATCGGCACGCACGATGCGCCAGGGCGCTGCGAGAGAAGACCTGATGCGCTCGTAGCGACGCGCACGGCCTGCCCGCTCGTGGGTCAGGACGATCACGGCCGCACACGCGACGGCCGTCACGCACGCGGCGAGAACGAACGGAAACGGCTGCCACACGCCGAGCAGGACGCCCCCTCCGACCAGCGCCGCTCCGAGCGCAGTACCCCGCATGATGTGCTGCGCCCCCTGCGCCCGGCCGAACACGCTGTCCGGCAGGAGATCCGGGTACAGCCCGCGGTACGGCGGCTCGTAGATGTAGTAGGCGAAGAAGAACGCGAAGAGCACGAACGCCGTGGCCGCGAGGCTCGGCATGAAGACCACCATGATGAGCGCCAGCGTCATCGGAGCGATCGCGAAGGCCATGTACGGCCGCCGGCGCCCGAACGGGGTCCTGGTGGCGTCTGAGAGCGGCCCGACGACGAGCGGCAGGATGATCGCAAAGACCCCTTCGGCGGCCAGGACGATGCCGACGAGCACGGCCGAGCTCGTGAACTGCTCGAGAACCGGCGGCAGGTAGGCCGCGACCGTCGTGATCGACCATGCGAGGCCGAATGCGCCGAGGCTGAGAACCCAGATGAGACGGGCGTTCTCGCGGAGCAGTGACCTGTGCCCGGCCTGGACGTCGCGGATCGCAACCGCCCCCTGGCTCGTGGGATCGGCCATCGGGCGAGTGTAGCCACGGGGCTTCCGGTGTAAGCTCGCACCGCCAGGTGGACGAACGAAAGGGGAGCGCGATGGCGAGGCGTCTGTTCCTGATCGGCTGCGTGATCTTCTCGGCGCTCGCACTCGCCGCGCCGGGGGCCGCTGCCTACCTCGAGAGCGCGCACCTGACGGTCGTGCGGCACGGACAGAAGCCGACCTGGAAGGTGACGTACCTCCTCTGCCATTCGGCGCCCGGCCGGCCGCGTGCCGAGATCTCGGAGTTCACCTTCCGCCAGGGCGCCAAGTTCCGCACGCTCCAGGTCTGGACCTGGGGCCGGAAGACACTCGCGCGACCGTCCGGGCGCTGCGCCTGGTACCACTCCGAGACGCACCGGTCGCGCTTCCCGCAGCGCGCCGGCTGGGTGTCGGGCGTGACGCTCGAGATCTTCGACCCGAGCGGCCAGACGATCACCCGGAACTTCCGCCTGCACCCCTAGGGGAACGTCCCGGGCGGTCGCTACAGGCCGAGCGCCGCAGGCAGCGCGTAGAGATCGCGGAGCACGTCCGGCCCGTCCGGGTGCGCTCTCTCGCGATCGAGGAGAAACGCCCGGATGCCGATCGAACGTGCGCCCGCGACGTCGTCCGCGAGCGAGTCGCCGACCATCACCGCCTCGTCCGCGGTCACCTCGAGGAGCTCGAGCGCGGCGCGGAAGATGCTCGGGCTGGGCTTCACCCGCCCGTGCGAGCCCGACGAGATCCAGGCGTCGACCTCGAGCGAGAACGTGTCGATCAAGCGTGGCAGGCGAGTGTGGCTCGTGTTCGAGACCAGGCCGAGGCGGAGGCCGTTGCGCCGGAGCTCACGGAAGACCGGAGCGACGTCGTCGTAGAGCTCGAAGTTCGTCGAGTGCTCCCAGGCGTTGACGATCTCGATCGCGAGCGCGCTGACGGCTGATCCGCTGCCGCCCATGCCGCGCACGATGTCCTCGGTGAACCGAATCCAGATCTCCTCGTCGTGCTCCAGCTCGGGGTGATGTCGGAGGTCGACGATCGCCGCCGCCCGGGCGCTGTCGTGGAGCGCCTCGTCGAGCTCGAGGCCGTGGCGCGCCCCGGCCGTCCGGTACCCGATCGGTCCGAGCAGCGGGCCCGGCTTGGCGATCGTGAAGTCGACGTCGACGAGGACGGCGCGCGGCCGGGTCAGTCTCAGACCCCGGCCGGCCAGCGATAGGCAGCCGGCTGTCGGTTCGCCAGCGAGGGCACGCTCCTGCGAACCCGCTCGAGCCGGGCTCGGTCGAGCTCGGCGGAGATGACCGTGTCCTCGTCCGGGGCGACGGCGAGTACCACGCCCCACGGGTCGGCGATCAGCGAGCGACCGTAGCTCGCCTTGCCCGGCGCATGCGTCCCCCACTGATTCGCCGCGACGACGTAGAGCTGGTTCTCGACGGCCCGAGCGCGGACGAGGAGCTCCCAGTGGTCCTTGCCCGTGAAGAGCGTGAACGCAGCCGGCACGGTGATCAGCTCGGCCCCGTCCAGCGCGAGGATCCGGTACAGCTCGGGGAAGCGCACGTCGTAGCAGACGGACAGACCGAGCCGCCAGCCTTCGACGTCGCAGGCGACGATGTCTTCGCCCGGTTCCTCCGTCTCCGACTCCCGGTAGACCTGCCCGCCGACGTCGACGTCGAACATGTGGATCTTCCGGTAGACGGCGATCAGCTCCCCGTCGGGGTCGAACACCGGGCACGTGTTCGAGAGCTTCTCGTGCCCCTCGCGCTCCTCGGTGAACGACCCGCCGATCAGCGTGATCCCGTGACGCTTCGCCCACCCGCTCATCGCGGCGACCGTCTCCCCGCCGTCGAGCGGCTCGGCCGCTCCCCGGATCACGTCCGGCCCGCCCCAGGCGTTCCACTTCTCCGGCAGCACGACGAGATCGGCCCCGGTCGCCGCCGCTCGGGCGACGAGCACCTCGGCCTTCTCGATGTTGTCCACCTTGACGCCGGATGCGTTCATCTGAACGCAAGCCACGCGAAGCAGATCGGACATGCGTTGAGCATAGCTTCACTTGACTGGCACCGTTCTCGGCGCGTTCCCTTGAATCACGATGATTCGGAGCTCGACGTAGCCCGGCTTGGCCGGGCTACGTCACTGCGCGAGCAACGCGTGTATTTTCGAAAGGAGGGGGTCCACGGGGGAACCATGGGTTCCCCCGTGACAAAGTGCCGGCGCCTGACGGCGCCGGCGACGCTTCGCGGCCTGATCGGCCGCTGCGCGAGGCGAGGCAGAGCCCTCGCCTCTTGCAGTCGGGGTGCCCGGATTTGAACCGGGGACCTCGCCGACCCGAACGGCGCGCGCTACCAGGCTGCGCTACACCCCGAACGGCAGAAGGTTACCGTTTCGCCGTGGCACCTCGTGACGAGATCGTCGGCTTCGCGGACGAGTATCTCTCGGTCGACGCCTACCCCGACCACTGCCCGGTCGGCCTCCAGGTCGTCGGCGCCGACGCGGTGACCAAGGTCGCCGCCGGCGTCTCCGCGTCCCTCGAGCTGTTCCAGCGGGCGGCGGCGAGCGGAGCGCAGCTGCTCGTCGTGCACCACGGTCTCTTCTGGAACAACGATCCCCGCGTCGTCGACCGGGCGTTGCGCGCCCGGCTCGAGGGGCTCTTCGCGGCCGACCTCAACCTCGCCGCCTACCACCTCGCCCTCGACGCGCACCCGGAGATCGGCAACAACGCGCTCCTCTGCCGTCGTCTCGGCGTCGAATCGCTCGAGCGCTTCGCGGACGTCGGCTTCGGGGGCCGCCTCGACGCGCCGTGTACGGTCGAGGAGCTGAGCAGCCGCATCGAGCAGGCCCTTGGTCGAATGCCCCTGGTTCTCGGCACGGGCCCCGAGGAGATCCGACGGGTCGCCGTCTGCTCGGGCGGGGCCGCACGCCTGCTCGCGCAGGCAGCCGCGGAGGGATACGACTGCTACGTCACCGGTGAGCCGGCCGAGCCGTCGATGATGACGGCGCGCGAGGCCGGGATCCACTTCGTCGCGGCCGGCCACTACGCGACCGAGACGCTCGGGGTGCAGGCGCTTGCCCGGTTGCTGGCCGAGCGCTTCTCGCTCGAGTCGACGTTCCTGGATCTTCCGAACCCCGTCTGAACGCCGTTGCTTCCCCCGCGGTGAACCCCTATCCTGTAGGTCATGCATCCGAACGGCAGGCGACGGTCTTGACGAGGCCGTCGCACGCGTCGTGGGTGAGCCCGCTGCTCGATCGTGACGGCGGGCTTTGTCGTTTTCAGAGGCTTGCCGTGGCACGACGCATGTGCGCCGCACGGCATCCGTCGAGAGGCTGAAAGGAGCGTCGGATGGCGAATCACCTCACGCCCGAGGAGCTGTCGAAGGAGCTCGGCATCGACAGGCAGGAGGTGATCCGGGTGTGTATCGAGGAGTCGATCCCGATCTACCAGGGCAAGATCGACAAGACACTCTTCCAGGCCCAGCTGGAAGCGGCGCGGAGCGCTCAGGCGTCGGGATAGCGGCCTAGCGCGCGGCGGTCTTGCGCCGCGACGGCTTCTTCTTCGGCGTCGGCTTCGCAGCGGCGATCGACTGCTTGAGCGCTTCGACGAGGTCGACGGCGGGCGCGGTCTCCGGCTCCGGCTCCGGCTTGACGATCTCCTTGCCGGCGAGCTTCGACTCGAGCATCGACTTGAGCTCGCCGCGATACTCGTTCCGGTAGTCGGAGGGATCGAAGTCGCCGGCCAGGCTCTCCACGAGCTGGCGGGCCATCTCGAGCTCGGGCTTCTTCACGTCCGTCGTGCCGATCGCGTCGGCGATCTCGGCGTCGGACCGGATGTCCTCCGCGTAGTACAGCGTCTCGAGCACGAGCGCGTCCTCGAGCGGGCGCACCAGGCAGAGGTTCTCCTTGCCCCAGAGCACGAACTTGCCGACCGCTGCCATCTCGGTGCCGCGGAGAGCCTCGAGCAGCAGCGCGTAGGGGCGCCGGCCGATCTCGTCGGCCGCCGGGGCGAGGTAGTAGCCGCGGTCGAAGTAGAGCGGGTCGACCTGGGCGAGCGGGACGAACCGCAGCAGCTCGATCTGGCGCGAGCGCTTCAGCTCGACCGCCTCGAGATCGGATTCCTCGACCACGACGTACTGCCCCTTCGCGAACTCCCAGCCCTTGACGAGCTCGTCGGCCTCGACATCCCGCTCGTGCTGCGGGCAGTACCGCTTCTGCTTGATCGGCGTGCCGCACTCGCGGTGCAGTGTCCGGAAGGACACGTCCTGTCGCTGCTGCGCAACAGCCAGCCCGACAGGGATCGTGACGAGCCCGAAGCTGAGTGATCCGTTCCAGATGGTGCGCATGGCGAAGAACCAGAGGGTACCGAGGCGCACGTCTTCCGCGTCGAGCAGCACTTCCCTTCTCGAGCAGCAGGCGCTAGCGTCGTGGCGTGCGAACGCTCTGGCGGCTCTGGCAGACGGCGACGAGCGCGGGATACGCCTGGCCGGCGTTCCTCGTCGAAGAGGACGAGGGGTGGCGGGAGATCACCTGGGCGGAGGCCGCCGCAGCAGTCGACGAGCTGGCGACGGGGTTCGTCCTCAAGGGCATCGAGCGCGGAGATCGCGTCGCCGTCCTCGCGGGCACCAGGGTCGAGTGGACGCTCGTCGACTACGCGCTCGCCTCGATCGGCGCGGTGACCGTGCCGATCTACCCGACGAGCTCGACGGTCGAATGCGCGTACATCATCGGGAACGCCGGGGCGAGAGCGATCGTCTGCGAGGACGCGGAGCAGTATGCGAAGATCGCGCCGCTGCGCGCGCAGGAGGTCCTTGACGTGATCGTGACGATCGAGGGCTCGCCGGGGAGCGCGCTGCGCCTCGAGGACGTGCGCGCCTCGGGCCGAGCCGCGGGCGACGGGGCGAAGGCGGATCTCGCGCGGCGCCGCGACGCCCTCGGTGAGGACGACCTCCTGACGATCATCTACACGTCCGGGACGACCGGGCCGCCGAAGGGGTGCGTGCTGCACCACCGCCACTACTACGCCATGGTCGAGATGGTCGGAAGCATCCCCGGGTTCCTGCTCAGGGGCGATCGCGTGCTTCTCTACCTGCCGCTCGCTCACAACTTCGCCCGGCTCGTGCAGTACGCGGGCGCCGGGCTCGGCTTCACGGTTGCCTACTGCCCTGACGTCGACCGCATCCCCGCCGCGCTTCTCGACGTGTCTCCGACGATCCTGCCGAGCGTGCCCCGGCTGTTCGAGAAGGTGAGGACGGGCGTCGCCGCCGCCTTCGCCGAGGCGACCGGCCCGCGCCGGCGCCTGATCGACTGGGCGCTCGGCGTGGGGCGAAGGACTGGGCCGTACCGTCAGTCGGGAAAGCGTCTCCCACCGGGCCTCGCCGCCCAGTGGTCGCTCGCCGAGCGGCTCGTCTTCGGGAAGGTGAAAGCCAGGCTCGGCGGCCGCCTGCGCTTCGCCGTCTCGGGTGGGGCGCCCCTCGCGACCGATGTCGCGGACTTCTTCCACACCCTCGGCGTCGTGATCCTCGAAGGCTACGGCCAGACCGAGTGCACGACCGCCTCGCACGTCAACCGGCCCGACCGCTACCGGTTCGGGACGGTCGGCCTGCCCGTTCCGGGCATCGAGGCGCGCGTGGCCGACGACGGCGAGATCATGCTGCGCGGCGAGACGGTCTTCGTGGGCTACTGGGGTGACGAGCGCGCCACCCGCGAGGTGCTCCCGGGGGACGGCTGGCTGCATACGGGCGACGTCGGCTCGATCGACGCCGACGGCTTCCTGACCATCACCGACCGCAAGAAGGACGTCATCATCACGGCCGGCGGCAAGAACGTCTCGCCTCAGAACATCGAGAACGCGCTCCGTCAGTCCCCGTTCGTCTCCCAGGCCCTCGTCGTCGGCGACCGACGGCCGTACCTCGCTGCGCTCGTCAGCGTGGAACACGACGAGGTCGCTCGGGTCGCTCGGACTGCGGACGAGGTCGAGGCGCTCGTCGAGCGGGCGGTCGCCGACGTCAACCGCGACCTCGCGCGGCCCGAGCAGATCAAGCGCTTCGCAATCGTCCCGCGGGACTTCCTGCCCGAGGAGGGCGAGGTCACACCGACGCTCAAGCTCCGCCGGCACGTCTGCGAGGAGCACTTCGCCCGCGAGATCGAGACGATGTACGCGGGCCCGTCGTAACCGCCAGCTGCTACCTTCGACGGCCGATGCGTGCGGCCACCGTGATCGCCTGCCTCGTCACGCTCTGGCTCGGGCTCGAGGGCGCTGCGACCGCGGCGCCGTCGGGCGCTCCGCTCGAGGCGCGGCTTGCCCGGGCGCTCAGGGTCGAGGGCGTCTCCCCCGCGGCGACGGGCGCGCTCGCCGTCGACGTCTCCTCCGGGGCGACCGTCTTCGCGCGAAACCCGGGCAAGGCGTTCCAGCCCGCGTCGAACGAGAAGCTGGCGACCGGGCTCACCGCACTCGACGAGCTGGGCCTCGGTTTCCGTATCCGCACGGTCGTCTACGGCGAAGGCGAGCGGCGAGGCCTCCGCTGGAACGGCGATCTCGTGCTCAAGGGCTTCGGCGATCCCGAGCTTTCGCGCGGCGATCTCGACGTGCTCGCCCGTGGCCTCCGCCAGCGAGGTATCCGGCGGGTGAGCGGCCGCGTGGTCGGCGACGAGTCGTACTTCGACTCCCGCCGGACGGCTCCGGGCTGGAAGGCGTCGTTCTACAAGCTCGAATGCCCGCCTCTGTCGGCCCTCGTGGTCGATCGTGCGTGGCTCGACGGACGAACCTGGGACAGGCCTGCCCTGGCCGCCGCCATCGCCTTCAAGCGCGCCCTCGAGCGGGCCGGGATTCGCGTCTCGAAGAAGGCTGCCGTCGGACGGGCCCGCTCCTCGCCCGTCGAGCTGGCGAGCGTGTCGTCGCGACCGATGCGCCGCCTCGTCAAGGTGATGGAGACGGAGAGCGACAACTTCTACGCAGAGATGCTCCTCAAGCTCCTCGGAGCCGAAGAGCTCGAGCGCGGTACGACAGCGGCCGGGGCGAGGGTGGTCCGCCGCGAGCTCGTGCAGCGAGACGTTCCGCTCGCGGGCGTCCGAATCGTCGACGGATCGGGGCTCTCCCGAAGCGATCGGGTGACCGCCCGCATGGTCGCCGCGCTCCTCGTCTCGGCGGTGCGGGACCCCGCCGTGTCGCAGGCGTTCGTCGGCTCGCTCGCGGTCGCCGGCGTCAGCGGCACGCTCGCCGACCGGATGACGACTCGTCCGGCCCGTGGCCGGGTCAGGGCGAAGACCGGAACGACGAGCGTCGCGTCTGCGCTCTCGGGATACTCGGGCACCGGCTACGTGTTCGCGCTCGTGATGAACGGCCACCCGGTCAACGCGTGGGCTGCTCGCAAGGCGCAGGACCGCTTCGCGCGGCTACTCGCCGCGCAATAGACGCTCGAACGCGTCCTCGTCGAGGAGCTCGACGCCGAGCGACTGCGCCTTGGCGAGCTTCGAGCCCGCATCCTCTCCGACGACGAGCCCGGCCGTCTTCTTCGACACCGAGTCGGTGACGCGGGCGCCGAGCTCCTCGAGCGCGGCCTTCGCCTGCTCTCGCGACCGCCGGGCCAGCGTCCCGGTGATGACGTACGACTTGCCGGTGAGGGGGCCTTCCCGCGGCCGCTCCTCCTCCCCGGCTTCGAGGCGAAGCCCGAGCTCGCGAAGCTCCGCGACGAGGCGCCGGTTCTCGTCGTCGGCGAACCACTCCGCGATCGCCTCGGCGCGGTCGGGGCCGACTCCCTCGACGGCCATGATCTGCTCCGGCGTCGCCTCGGCGAGCCCGTCGATCGAGCCGAAATGCCGGGCCAGGGTCTGGGCGGTCACCCAGCCGACCTGCGGGATGTTCAGGCCGAAGAGAATGCGGAAGAAGGGCTGGGCCTTCGAGCGGCCGATCGCCTCGACCGCCTTTGCGGACGAGATCTCGCCGTAGCCGTCGAGACCGGCGAGCTGCTCGGCGCTCAGCCGGTAGAGATCCGGCATCGAGCGCAGGAGCCCTTCGCTCCAGAGCCGCCTGACGAACTGCTCGCCGACGCCCTCGATGTCCATTGCCGCCCCGACCCAGTGGATGAGCGTCTCGAGACCCCGGGAAGGGCAGGCCCGGTTCGGACAGCGATGCATCGCCTCGCCCTCGGGCTTCTCGACCGCCGCGCCGCAGAGCGGGCACTTCGCGGGCATCCGGAACGGCCTGGTGCCCCTGGCATGCGGAAGCACCGGTCCGACGACCTGCGGGATCACGTCGCCGGCTCGCTGGACGATCACGGTGTCGCCCTCGCGGATGTCCTTGCGGTTGATGTCCTCCTCGTTGTGGAGCGTTGCGGTCGAGACGGTGACGCCCCCGACCACCACGGGCTCGAGCTCCGCCCACGGGTTGAGGGCGCCGGTTCGCCCGACACGGATGTGGATGCCGCGGAGAACGGTCTGGGCCTGATCCGGGGCCCACTTGTACGCCCGCGCCCAGCGCGGCCGCTGGTGGAGCGACCCGAGCCGCGCCTCCTGCTCGAACGAGTCGACCTTGACGACGACGCCGTCGATCTCGTAGTCGAGCCGCGGGCGCCGCTCCTCCCACTCCGCGACCTTCTCGGCGACCTCCTCGATCGTCTCGTGTCGGCCGACGTCGGGGTTCGTCCGGAAGCCGCGCTCGCGGAGCCACGAGAGCGCCGCCGAGTGAGCGTCGAGCGAGAGCCCCTCCCGGTAGCCGAGACCGTAGATCCAGATCGAGAGCTCCCGGCGCGCGGTCAGGCGCGAGTCCTGGAGGCGCAGCGAGCCGGCGGCGGCGTTGCGGGCATTCGGCGCGGCGCTCCGTCCCTCGGCCAGCTGCTGCTCCTGGTAGCGGGCGAAGCCTTCCCGGGAGAAGTAGATCTCCCCGCGTACCTCGACGAGCGGCGGCGGGTCCTCTCCCTCGACCTCACGCAGGCGGAGGGGAATGGCCCTGATGGTGCGCAGGTTCTGCGTCACGTCCTCGCCCCGCGATCCGTCGCCGCGCGTTGCTCCCCGGACGAACATCCCGTTCTCGTAGACGAGCGAGATCGCGAAGCCGTCGATCTTGGGCTCGGTGACGAAGACCACCGGCTCGTCCGTTCCGAGCCGCTTTCGGACGTCGGCCTCCCACTTGGCGAGCGCCTCGTCCGTCGTCACCTTCTCGAGCGATCCCATGGCCGTGAGATGGTCGACCTTGACGAAGCCCTCCGCCGGCGGCCCGCCCACGCGCAGGGTGGGCGAGTCCGGCGTCCGTAGGTCGGGATGCTCCTCCTCGAGCCGCTTCAGCTCGTCGAACAGGAGATCGAACTCGGCGTCCTCGACCTCGGGGTCGGCGAGGACGTGGTAGCGGTAGTTGTGGTGCTCGACCAGCCGCCGCAGCTCGGCGGCCCGTGTCGCGAGCTCGCCCTCAGAGGGCATCCAGGAGCTCCTCCGGGCGCTCGACGAAGACGTCCGGCTGCTCGGCGAGGAGCCGTTCCCTTCGGTGGATGCGGCCCCAGCCAACGGCGACCGAGGCGATGCCGGCCGCCTTCGCAGCCCGGATGTCGAAGGGGGAGTCCCCGACGTAGACGGCGCCCGTCGGATCGGCCGCCAGCCGCTCGAGCGCGAGCTGGAGCGGCTCCGGATCGGGCTTGTGCCGCACCGTGTCGTCGCCGGTCACGATCGTGGCGAAGTAGTGCTCGAGCGGATGCATCTCGAAGGTCAGCGCTACCGTCGGCCGCCCCTTGACCGTGACCAGGCCGAGGTGCCTGCTCTCGGCGTGCAGCGAGTCGAGGACGTCGGCGATGCCCGGGAACACCGCGACCCCGGCGTACGTGGCCAGGTTGTGCTCCCGGTAGACGCTCACGAGCTCGTCCGCCCGCTCCACGTCGAACTCGACCATCTGGGCACGGATACCGTGCCCACCGACGTTCGCCATCAGGTCATCGTCCGGGATCACCCGCGCGAGGACCGTCTGCGTGGCGTGGCGAAACGAGGCGAGAATCACCTCGCCCGAGTCGATCAGCGTCCCGTCGAGATCGAAGAGCACGGTCTCGTACCGCATCGGGCTCGATGCTACCGGCGGTGCGGGCGGGCCCCGCCGAGGGGCTCAGTACCCGACCCGCTCGAGGTACAGGCCGTACGGCGGCGCGGTCGCGCCGGCCTCCGTCCGCGGCCTCCCCGCGAGCAGCTTCTCGATCTCCTCCGGCTCCTGATCGAGCATCGTCCCGACGAGGGTGCGCACCATGTGGCGTAGGAAGCTGTCCGCGGTGATCGTCAGGGCCAGCACGTCGCCGTCCCGCTCCCAGGCACAGGCTTCGACGGTGCGGACGAAGACGTCGTGCTGGGTCTCCGTGGGCGTGAACGCGCGGAAGTCGTGCTCCCCGATAACCAGTCGGGCCGACTCGGCAAGCTGGGCTTCGTCGAGCGGACGGGAGATCCACCACGACCGGCGCAGCTCGAACGGCGAGCGGGTGCGCCGCCGCCAGATCCGGTAGCGGTACGAGCGGGAGCGGGCGGAGAAGCGGGCATGAAACCCGTCCGGCGCCTCCCCCGCTTCGACGACTGAGACGTCGTCCGGAAGCCGGGCGTTGACCGCCTCGGCCGCGCGCCCCGGTGGCGGGCCTCCCTCGACGCGAACGCTCGCAACCTGACCGGTCGCATGAACGCCCGCGTCGGTCCTGCCTGCGACGCCGAGCTCCAGCCAGCGAAGGTAGGTCGACGTCAGCGCCTCGCCGAGGACGCCCTCGACGGTGCGCCTGCCGGGCTGGGCGGCCCAGCCCGCGAGCTCGGAACCGTCGTACTCCAGCGTCAGCCGGAGCAGCGGCACGGTGAAAGCCCTACGACGCGGCCTGCGCCGCCGGCTGCTCGCGCGACTCCGCCCGAACTGCGGCAGGCTCCATCCGCGGCTTCGGCTGGAAGTCGACCAGCTCGAGGTAGACCATCGGCGCGGCGTCACCCTGGCGTGGCCCGATGCGGACGATCCGCGTGTAGCCGCCCTCACGGTCTGCGAAGCGTGGCGCGACCTCGGCGAAGAGCCTGTGCGCGACCGGCTTCGAGCGGAGGAAGGCGACCGCCCGGCGGTGCGCCGCGACGTCGCCGCGCTTGCCGAGCGTGATCATCTGCTCGGCGATCGGCCGGACTTCCTTCGCCTTCGCCTCGGTCGTCTCGATCCGCCCGTGCTCGATGAGCGCGGACGTGAGGTTCGCATACAGCGCCTTGCGGTGGGACGCGTCGCGACCCAGCTTTCTGCCGGCGCGCTTGTGTCTCATTCCTCGCGGAGGGTCAGGCCGTGGGCGGCGAGCGTTTCCTGGACCTCTTCGATCGACTTCTTGCCGAAGTTCGGAATCGCAGCGAGCTCCGTCTCGGACTTCGAGACGAGATCGCCGATCGTCTCGATGCCGACGCGCTTCAGGCAGTTGTAGCTGCGGACACCGAGCTCCAGCTCCTCGATCGGGAAGTTCTCCATCCCGCGCGCCTGCGGGATCTCCGCCTCCGCCTCGGCCACGGCCTCCCCGAAGCCCTCGATCTTCTCGAGGTCGGTGAAGATGGCGAGCTGGCGGATGAGGATCTCGGCCGCCTGGGCGACCGCGTCCTTCGGGTCGATCGAGCCGTCGGTAGTGACGTCGAGGGTCAGCTTGTCGTAGTCGGTGCGCTGGCCGACGCGCGCCGCCTCGACCTCGTAGGAGACGCGGCGAACGGGCGAGAAGATCGAGTCGACCGGGATGACGCCGATCGTGTGCTCCGGCCCACGGTTCAGCTCCGCCGGTACGTAGCCGCGGCCGCGACCGATCGTCAGCGTCATCTCCAGCCGGCCCTTGTCGGCGAGATGCGCGATCTCAAGCCCTGGATTCAGGATCTCGAGGTCGGCAGGCGCCTCGATGTCGGCGGCCGTGACGGCGCCCGGGCCCTTCTTCTGGAGCCGCACCTCGATCTCGGGCGACTCGCCGTACAGGCGGCACGTGAGGTTCTTGAGGCTGAGGATGATGTCGATGACGTCCTCGCGGACGCCCGGCAGGGTCGTGAACTCGTGCGCGATGCCCTCGATCTTGACCGAGGTGACCGCAGCGCCCTCGAGCGACGACAGGAGGACGCGGCGAAGCGAATTGCCGAACGTGTATCCGAAGCCGCGGTCGAGCGGCTCGATGACGAACCGCCCGCGCTGCTCGTCGACCTCCTCGCGCGTGATCCGCGGAATCTGGAAGTCCATGAGGCTCGTGCGTGTAGCCAAAGCGGTGTCCTTTCCTCGGCGCGAAGACGGGCCGCCCGCCTCCGCTCCTTTCTCCTACTTGTTGTAGAGCTCGACGATGAGCTGCTCTTGCACCGGCGCGTCGATCTCGTCGCGCTCGGGCGCTTTCAGGATCTTGCCCGTGAGGTTGTCGTGATCCGCCTGGATCCAGGGGGGACCGAGGCGGTCAGATCGGTCGCGTCTCGCACGACCTGCTCGACCGGGCTGCCCGCCTTCAAGGCGACGATCGCCCCCGGCCTGGACCTGGTAGCTCGGGATGTTGACGCGGCGCCCGTTGACCTGGAAGTGGCCGTGACGGATGAGCTGCCTCGCCTGGGCGCGCGAGGACGCGAACCCGAGCCGGTAGACCACGTTGTCGAGCCGGAGCTCGAGCATCCGCAGGAGCTCCTCGCCCGTGACGCCGGAGCGCCGCGACGCCTTGTCGTAGTAGATCCGGAACTGCTTCTCGAGAATGCCGTAGTAGCGGCGCGCCTTCTGCTTCTCGCGGAGCTGGAGGAGATACTCGGACTGCTTGATGCGCCCGCGCCCGTGCTCCCCGGGCGGGTAGCTGCGCCGCTCGATCGCGCACTTCTCGGTGAGGCAGCGCTCGCCCTTGAGGAAGAGCTTGATGCCCTCGCGGCGGCACTGCTTGCACTTGGGAGACCTGTCTCGCGCCATCAAGCCGCCATCGCTACACCCGCCGCCGCTTCTTCTGGCGCACGCCGTTGTGCGCCTGTGGGGTCACGTCCTTGACGCCGAGGATCTCGAGACCGGCCGCCTGGAGGGAGCGGATCGCCGTCTCCCGTCCGGAGCCGGGGCCCTTGACGAACACCTCGACCTTCTGCAGGCCGTGCTCCATGCCCTTGCGCGCGCAGGAGTCGGCGGTCACCTGCGCCGCGAAGGGCGTCGACTTCCGCGAGCCCTTGAAGCCCGCCGAGCCGGAGCTCTCCCAGCAGATGACGGCCCCGTCCTTGTCGGTCAGCGTCACGATCGTGTTGTTGAAGGACGTCTTGATGTGCGCCTGACCGATCGCGATGTTCTTCTTGACGCGACGGCGGCTGCGAGTCCTGGTTGCCTGGCGGCGTGGTGGAGCCAATCGAATCCTTCCTACTTCGCCTTCTTGCCGCGCCCGACGGTCTTCTTCGGGCCCTTGCGGCTGCGGGCGTTCGTCTTCGTCCGCTGGCCGTTCACCGGCAGGCCGCGCCGGTGCCGGATACCCCGGTAGCAACCGATCTCCTGGAGGCGCTTGATGGCCTGCGACCGATCGCGGCGGAGGTCGCCCTCGACCTCGAGGTTGCCGTCGATGTAGTTGCGGAGCTTCGTGATCTCCTCGTCGGTCAGGTCTCGCACCTTCGTGTCCGGCGACAGCTCGAGGTCGGTGCAGACCCTGCCGGCCGACGACTGTCCGATGCCGTAGATGTACGTCAGCGCGATCTGGAGCCGCTTCTCACGTGGAAGGTTGACGCCCGCGATGCGTGCCATGCCTAGCCCTGCCGCTGCTTGTGTCGCGGGTTCGTGCAGATCACGAGCGTCTTTCCGTGCCGCTTGATGATGCGGCAACGCTCGCAGATCGGCTTCACTGACGCTCTCACCTTCATGTGCGCTCCTCTCGCGGAGACGGGCCGTAGCCCGGCCGCGAATCAGATCGTGCTGTTCCTTTCATCTGCCGTCGTTCTCACCAAAACCGCGCTCGGCGAGCGCGGTTCGATGTTCCGAAGACACGGCTCGACGGCGGCCGAGCCGCGAACGATCATCGTAGCAGAGATCGTGCAGGCTGACTTCCAGCGAGACGCTCCGACATCGTCAGGATTCGCGGGCCGTCGTCCGTGACGGCGACGGTGTGCTCGAAGTGCGCCGAGAGGGAGCCGTCGGCGGTCGTGATCGACCAGCCGTCGTCCTCCAGGACCACCGCGGAGCCGCCGGCCGTGATCATCGGCTCGATCGCCAGCGTCATCCCCGGTGCGAGCTCCGGCCCGCGGCCCGCCTCGCCGTAGTTCGGGATCTGGGGCTCCTCGTGCATCGAGCGGCCGACTCCGTGGCCGACGAGCGTCTTGACGACCGAGAAGCCCGCCTCCTCCGTCGTCCGCTGCACCGCCGCCGAGAGGTCGCCGATGCGGTTTCCCGGCGCGGGCCTCTGCGATCGCCGCGGCGAGAGCCGCCTGGCAGGCGTCGAGCAGGCGCTGTGCCTCCGGCTCGATCTCCCCGACGGCGAACGTGTACGCGCTGTCGGCGACGAAGCCGTCGAGGGTCACGCCGACGTCGACGGAGATGAGGTCGCCCTCCTCGAGGCGGTGCTCCTCGCTCGGAATCCCGTGGACGACCATCCCGTTCGGCGAGGCGCAGATCGACGCGGGAAAGCCGCGATAGCCCTTGAAGGTCGGCACGCCTCCGCGCTCGCGGATCCGCTCCTCGGCGATCCGGTCGAGGTCCGCAGTCGTCACGCCGGGTCTCACCGCGTCGGCCACGAGCTCGAGCACCTCGACCACGACCGCGCCGGCCCGCGCCATGGTCTCGATCTCCCGCTTCGACTTGCGGATGATCACGAGCCGGCCTCCACCCGCGCGAGCACGCCCTCGATCTGCTCGTAGACCTGCTCGACTGTCCGGCTTGCGTCGATGCCGACGAGGATTCCCTGGGCGAGGTAGTAGGCGACGAGCGGCTCGGTCTGCCGGCGGTAGACCTCGAATCCGGCGGGCGGCGACCTCGGGCGTGTCGTCCGCACGGCCTTCGTCGGCCGCGCGACCCAGGATCCGGCGGACCGCCTCCTCCTCGTCGAGCTGGAACTCGAGCACCGCCTCGAGCCGGCGGCCGATCTGCGTCAGCATCGTGTCGAGCGCCTCGGCCTGCGGGAGCGTCCGCGGGAAGCCGTCGAGCACGAAGCCGTCGGCCGTGTCGGGCATCGCCAGCCGCTCGCGGATGAGCGCGACGATGAGGTCGTCCGGGACGAGGTCGCCGCGGTCGTAGATCGGCTTGACCTCGAGCCCGAGCTCCGTACCGGCGGCGATCGCCCCGCGCAGCATGTCTCCGGTCGCGATCTGGGGAATGCCGTGGTCCAGCGACAGGCGCTTCGCCTGGGTGCCCTTGCCGGCCCCGGGCGCGCCGAGCAGGAGAAGGTCGAGTGGCATGGCTGTCAGGCCCGGCTCGCGGCGGCGGACGGGTCGCCTACCGGAGGAACCCCTCGTAGTGGCGCATCATCATCTGCGACTCCATCTGCCGCATCGTGTCGAGCGCCACGCCGACGACGATCAGGATCGATGTGCCGCCGAGGGCTGCCGAGGTCGCGTTCGAAAAGCCGCCGTAGCGAATCGCGAGCACCGGTAGGGTGGCGACCAGGGCCAGCCAGAGCGCGCCCGGCAGGGTCAGCCGTGAGAGGACGCGGTCGAGGTACTGGGCCGTCGGCGGTCCGGGGCGAATCCCCGGGATGTAGCCCCCGTGCTTGCGGAGGTTGTCCGCCTGGTCGACCGGGTTGAACTGCACGGCCGTGTAGAAGTACGTGAAGATCACGATCAGGAAGCCCTGGATGAGCACGTACGTCCAGTCGCTCGGCGAGAAGTTGTTGTTGATGAACGTCTGCGTCGTCGGGAAGAACTGGGCGATCGTCGGCGGGAACGCCATGATCGCGGCCGCGAAGATGATCGGGATGACGCCCGCCATGTTCACGCGCAGCGGCATGTAGGTCGAGCCGCCGCTCGTCATCCGCCGCCCGACCATGCGTTTCGCGTACTGGATCGGTATCCGCCGCTGACCCTCCTGGACGAAGACCACGGCGACGATGATCGCGAGCGCGAGGATCGGGAAAATCAGCCTCTCGCTCGGCCCGCCGTTGTACCACGCGCGGATGCCGCCCGGGAGGCCGGCCAGGATCGACGCGAAGATGAGGAGCGAGATGCCGTTGCCGATCCCGCGCTTCGTGATGAGCTCGCCCATCCACATGAGGAGGATGGTTCCGGCGGTCAGCGAGACGACGATCAGGACCACGCGACCCGCGTTCAGCGGCAGCGCTCCCTGACGGTTGAAGAGGTAGGAGTAACCGAGCGCCTGGAGCGCTGCCAGCACCACGGTGAGGTAGCGGGTGTACTGGTTGATCTTCGCGTAGCCGGCCTCGCCCTCCTTCTGCAGCTGCTCGAGCTTCGGGATGACCACCGTCAGGAGCTGGAGGATGATCGAGGCCGTGACGTACGGCATGATCCCGAGCGCGAACAGGGCGAACTGGGAGAGGGCGCCGCCCGAGAAGATGTTCAGGAGGCCGAGAACGGTTCCGCTCTGCTGGTCGAGGTAGTCCTCGACCTGCTGCGGGTCGACACCGGGTACGGGAATCCAGCAGCCAAGGCGATAGAACGCGAGGATCATCGCCGTGAACAGGAGGCGGTGCCGGAGCTCCGGGACTCGCCACGCGTTCGTCAGCCAGGAGAACATCTACTCGGGGCCGGCTTCTCCGGGCTCGTCCACGGGCGACTCCTCGGACGTCGCCTCGGGCTCGTCGGCCTCGTCGGCTGCGGCGTCCGGGGCGGGCGTCGAGGCCCGCTTCCTCCGCTTCTTCTTCTCGACCGGATCGCGGAGCGCCGTCGCGGTACCGCCGGCGCCTTCGATCTTCTCGCGGGCGGCCTTCGAGAAGCGGTGCGCGGTTACGGTCAGCGCCTTCGTGAGCTCGCCGTCGCCCAGGATCTTGACGTCGACCCTGGTGTTCTTCACGAGCCCCTTGTCGGCGAGCAGCTCCGGCGTCACGTCCGTGCCCGCGTCGAAGACGCGCTCGAGCTCCCGGACGTTGACGCCCTGGGTCGCGGTGCGGTGCGGGCCGACGGGCATCGCGTCCTTCGACGTGTTGCCCCGCTGCTTGGGGAGGCGCATGTAGATCGGCATCTGGCCGCCCTCGAAGCCCGCGCGCATCGTGTGCGACCCCGAGCGAGACTTCTGACCCTTGATGCCGCGGCCGGAGTAGCGGCCCTTGCCCGAGCCGAGGCCGCGGCCGACGCGCTTGCGCGCCTTCCGCTTCTGGGCAGGGCTGAGGTTGGAAAGTGTGAGCTCGTCGGCCATGTCGGGCTACACCTGCTCGATCTTCACCAGGTGGCGGACCTTTCTGAGCATACCCAGCACCTGCGGCGACTCGTCGCGCTCGACGCTGCGCCCGATCTTGCCGAGCCCG
Organism: uncultured Thermoleophilia bacterium; assembly: GCA_963819905.1. Taxonomy (GTDB): domain Bacteria; phylum Actinomycetota; class Thermoleophilia; order Gaiellales; family Gaiellaceae; genus CAWCQC01. Next base: position 730,502 of record CAWFXP010000009.1, on the reverse strand, counting down.
AGGGCGCGCAGCGTGCCGCGGTGGCGCTCGGTCTGACCGATCTGGCTACGAGTCTGCGTGATCTTCAGCGTCGCCATCAGTCACCTCTACGGTCTCGGGAGCGGCCTGGTCGTCGACCTCCGACGTCTCGGTGCCCTGCTCGGCTTCTCGGCGGAGCGGCAGCACGTCCGCGATCGCCTTGCCCCGGATCCGCGCGACCTCCTCGGGTCGCTTGAGCCTCTTCAGGCCGTCGACCGTTGCCTTCAGCATGTTGATCGGGTTCGTCGTGCCGAGGCTCTTGGCGAGAATGTCGTGAACTCCCCCCAGCTCGAGCACGGCGCGCACGCCGCCGCCGGCGATGACCCCGGTGCCCGGGCTCGCGGGGCGCATGAGCACCCGGGCTGCGTCGTAGGAGCCGAGAACCTCGTGCGTGATCGTCTGCCCGTGCTTCGGCACCTGGAACAGGTTCTTCCTCGCGTCGTCGACGGCCTTCGAGATGGCGAGCGGGACCTCCCGCGCCTTCCCGTACCCGACGCCGACCCGATCGACCTCGTCGCCGATCACGACGAGCGCGGTGAACGAGAACCGGCGGCCGCCCTTGACGACCTTGGCAACCCGGTTGATCTCGACGACCCGCTCCTTGAGCTCGCGCTCGGCTGTTACGTCGACTGCCGTCAAAACCTCAGTCCTCCCTCCCGGGCCCCGTCGGCAAATGCCTTCACGCGCCCGTGGTACAGGAATCCGCCGCGGTCGAAAACGACCTCTTCGATACCGGCGGCTTTCGCATTGGTGGCGAGCAGTTTGCCGACTTCGGCGGCCTGCTCGGTCTTCGTCTTCACTCCCTTGCGCCCCTTCACGGCGAGCCAGTCCGCCGAAGCCAACGTGCGGCCGGACTCGTCGTCGACCAGCTGGGCGAAGATGCCTCTGTTCGAGCGAAAGACCGCCAGGCGCGGCCGCTCGGCCGAGCCCCTGATCTTCTTCCGCACCCGCCGATGCCGGCGCGTTCGCAACTCGTGTCGCGTCATCGTCGCCATCTCGTCCCTACGCTCTCTTTCCGACCTTGCGGCGGACGTACTCGCCCTCGTAGCGCACGCCCTTGCCCTTGTACGGCTCCGGCGGCCGGACGGCGCGGATCTCCGCCGCCACCTGGCCGACCCGTTGCTTGTCGATTCCCTTGACGATGACCTGCGTCGGCTGGGGCACGTCGAACTCGATGCCCTCCGGGGCGTTGTACGGAACCGTGTGCGAGAACCCGAGCGCCAGCTCCAGATCGCGGCCCCTGAGCTGGGCGCGGTAGCCGACCCCCTGGATCTCCAGGCGCTTCTCGAAGCCCTTGGTGACGCCTTCGACCATGTTCGCGACGAGCGTCCGCGTCAGCCCGTGCAGCGCACGGTCGTCGCCCCGGTCGGTCGGCCGGGAGACGAGCACCTCGCCCTTCCCGCTGCTCGATCGACATGCGCAGCGGCACGGTCTGGGACAGTGCTCCGAGCGGGCCCTTGACGTCGACACGACCGGGCGCCACGGTGACCTCGACGCCGCTCGGGACGGGGATTGGCTTTCGTCCGATTCTGCTCAACGCTCTGCTCTCTTCTCCAAGTCTCCTGTGTGACTCCGCCGGCCTGCTCACCAGACGAAGCAGATGACCTCGCCCCCGACGCCGAGCTCCTGGGCCTGACGACTCGTCACGACCCCGCTCGACGTCGACATGATTGCCGTCCCCATCCCGCCCAGGACGCGCGGCAGGCGGTCCTTGCGGGCGTAGATGCGCCGCCCGGGCTTGGAGATGCGCTTCAGGTCGGTGATGACCCGCTCGCGATTCCGCCCGAACTTGAGCTCGACGACCAGGGTATCGAAGCTCTCGCCCCGCTTGACTTCGTAGTCCTTGATGTAGCCCTCGTCGCGCAAGAGTCGCGCGATCTCGACCTTGAGCCGGGACGACGGCATCTCGGCGGTCTCGTGCAGGGCCCGGTTCGCGTTGCGGATCCGGGTCAGCATGTCGGCAACAGGATCGGTCAGCACCGTGCGCCTCCTCTCACCACGAGCTCTTCGTCATTCCGGGGATCACGCCGGCGTGGGCGAGCTCGCGCAGGCAGATCCGGCAGAGGCCGAACTTGCGGTAGACGGCCCGAGGGCGCCCGCAGCGGTTGCAGCGGGAGTACTCGCGCGTCTTGTACTTCTTGGGCCGGGCGGCCTTGACGACCAGGCTCTTCTTGGCCATGCCTCTGCTTCTCCTATTCCGAGCGGAACGGCAGGCCGAGCTCGCGTAGGAGCGCTTCGGCCTCCTCGTCCGTCTTCGCGGTCGTGGTGATGGCGACGTCGAAGCCGCGGATCGCGTCCACGTCGTCGTAGTTGATCTCGGGGAAGATGATCTGCTCGCGGATTCCCAGGGAGTAGTTGCCGCGGCCGTCGAAGCTCCTCGGCGACAGGCCGCGGAAGTCGCGGATGCGGGGAAGGGCGATCGAGACGAGCCGGTCGAGGAACTCGTACATGCGCGCGCCGCGAAGCGTGACGCGCGCGCCGATCGGCATCCCCTCGCGAAGCTTGAAGGCGGCGACCGACTTGCGCGCGCGCCGGATCTGGGCGCGCTGGCCCGCGATCAGCGTGAGCTGCTCGGCAGCGTTCTCGAGCGCCTTCGCGTTCGTCTTCGCCTCGCCGACGCCCATGTTCAACGTGATTTTCGCGACGCGCGGCACCTCCATCAGCGACGAGAGCCGCAGCTCCTCCTTGAGCTGAGGGCGGATCTCCGCCGCATAGCGCTGCTTGAGGCGCGGCACGTAGCCGTTGCCGTTCTCGGCCGCCATCAGCCGTCGACCTCCTGACCGCAGTCGGCGCGCCTGCAGACGCGAATCTTGATGCGGCCGTCCTTGGCCTCCTTGAACTCGTAGCCGACGCGGGTCGCGCGGTTGCAGGCCGGGCAGACGAGCATCACGTTCGAGATGGGAAGCGGATTGGAAACGTCGAAGACGCCGCCGGGCTGGATCTGGGTCTGCCCCATGCGGCTCGGGTTCTTGAGCGGTCGGGGCCGCCGGTGGCGCTTGGCCACGTTCAGGTTCTCGACGATCAGGCGTCGCCCCGCAGGCTCGGCCTCGAGCACCCGCCCCTGCTTCCCCCGGTCCTTGCCCGAGATGACCTGCACGAGGTCACCCTTCTTGATCTTCATCTAGAGCACCTCCGGCGCGAGGCTGACGATCTTCATGAAGTTCTTCTCGCGCAGCTCTCGGGCGACCGGCCCGAAGATGCGTGTCCCGCGCGGGTTCAGCTGGTTGTCGATGATCACGGCGGCGTTCTCGTCGAACGCGATCGACGTGCCGTCGTTGCGCGAGAAGGGCTTCTTCGTCCGGACGACGACGGCCTTCACGACCTCGCCTTTCTTGACGGCGCCCTGCGGCGTGGCCACCTTGACCGTGCCGACGATCACGTCGCCGACCCGCGCGTAGCGGCGCTTCGAGCCGCCGAGCACGCGAATGCACAGGAGCTCCCGGGCACCCGTGTTGTCGGCCACGCGCAGACGCGATTCCTGCTGGATCACCCGTTCTGCCTCACTTCGCGACCTCGAGGATCTCCGCGAGGCGCCAGGACTTCGTCTTCGAGATCGGCCTGGTGCCGACGATGCGCACGACGTCGCCGACGTTCGCCGCGTTTTGCTCGTCGTGGGCGTGGAACTTGGCGGAGCGGCGCACGACCTTCTTGTAGGCGCGGTGCGGCCGCACAGTGTCGACCCGAACGACGATGGTCTTGTCCATCGCGTTCGAGACGACGGTGCCGCGGCGTTCCTTGACGGTGCCGCGCTCGCGCTCGGGGCGCGGGAGGCGCACGATCGGCTTGCGCTCCTTCGGTGGAGCGGCAGCCTTCTTCGCAGGCGCCTTCGCCTTTGCCTTTGTGGCCCGGGCCTTCGCAGGTGCCGCCTTCTTCTTCGGCGCCGGCTTCTTCGCGGCCGCCCGCGGCTTCTTCTCGGCGGCAGGCGCCGGAGCAGCCTCGGGCTCCTCGGCCGGCGCCTCCTTTGCCTCCTCGGCCTCGTCCGCCGGGGCCTCCTCGACTGCCGTCGCCTCTGCCTCGGGGGCCTCCGGCTCGGCGGCCTCCGGCGTCTCTTCCGGTGTCTTCTCGTCGTCGACCATCTACCTTCTCTCCAGTCCCGTGCTGCGCTCACCCTGGAGCGTGAGGATCCGCGCGATCTCCCGCTTCGTGTGCTTCAGCCGCGCCGTGTTCTCGAGCGCTCCGGTCGCATCCTGGAAGCGGAGGTTGAACAGCTCCTCCCGCTGCTCGGCGAGCCGTTTCCCGAGATCGTCGTCGGACAGCTCGCGCAGCTCTCTCGTCCTCACAGCTCACCTTCCCGGGTCACGAACTTCGTCTTGATCGGCAGCTTGCGGCCGGCGAGTCGCATGGCCTCCTTCGCCAGCGGCTCGGACACGCCCGACAGCTCGAACATGACCCGGCCCGGCTTGACCACGGCGACCCAGTGCTCCGGCGAGCCCTTCCCCGAGCCCATCCGCGTCTCCGCCGGCTTCTGGCTCACGGGCTTGTCCGGGAAGACGTTGATCCAGACCTTCCCGCCACGCTTCATCTTCCGCGTCATCGCGATTCGCGCGGCCTCGATCTGGCGGTTCGTGATCCAACCCGCCTCGAGCGCCTTCAGCCCGTAGTCGCCGAAGTGGACGTGGGCCTGACCCTTGGTCGCGCCCGAGCGGCGTCCGCGCTGCTGCTTGCGGTACTTCGTCTTCTTCGGGAGAAGCATCAGCTCTCACCTTCCGCGCCGGGCTCCGCAGGGGTCTGCGGTGCCTCCTGCTCGGGTGGCGCCTCTGCGGGGGGAGTCTCGGGCGAAGTCTCGGGCGGAGTCTCGGACGAGGGAGTCTCCGCAGGGGTCTCGGTTGCCTCGGCGGCCTGCGCCTCGGGCTCTGCCTGGCGCTGCTTGCCCTGGCCGCCGCGCCGGTCTCCCCGGCGCCGCTGGCGCACGGGCCCGAGCCCCTCGCGGTCGGGACCGCCGCGCCGGCCGCCCTCGCGCGAGGCCCCGAGGCCCTCGCGTGGCGCGCCGCCCAGCCGGCGAGCCTGATCCTGCTCACCGAGCCTGCCCTGCGCGCCCGGGCGCTCGCCGATGCCCTCGTAACCCGTTGGCATGATCTCGCCCTTGTTGATCCAGACCTTTACGCCGATGCGGCCGAACGTCGTCTTCGCCTCGGCGAAGCCGTAGTCGATGTCGGCGCGCAGCGTGTGGAGCGGGACACGTCCCTCGGAGTACGTCTCCGAGCGCGACATCTCGCCGCCGCCGAGACGGCCGCCGCACGTGATCTTCACGCCCTGGGCCCCCGAGCGGATGGCGGAGGCGAGCGAACGCTTCATCGCGCGCCGGAAGCTGACCCGGTTCTGGAGCTGCTCGGCGACTGACTGGGCGACGAGCTTCGCGTCGAGCTCCGGCCGCTTGATCTCGTTGATGTTGATGTGGACGTTCTTCTTGGTGAGCGCGTGCACCTCGCGACGGAGCGCGTCGACCTCGGCGCCGGACTTGCCGATGACGATCCCCGGCCGCGCCGTGTAGATGTCGATCTTGATCCGCTGCTTGTCCTTCTCGATGAGGATGTCCGAGAGCCCCGCGTGACTGAGCTTGCCCACGATGTGATCGCGGATCTGGACGTCCTCCATGAGGTAGCGCGGGAACTCCTTGGCCCCGGTGTACCAGTTGGACTTCCAGTCGTGGATGATCCCCACGCGGAGCCCGCCGGGATGAACCTTCTGGCCCACTAGTTGTCGTCTCCTTCCACGGGAGTCGTCTCGTCGCTCGTCTCCGGATCGGCCTTTGCCGCTGCAGCCGGCTTCTTGCGCGACGCGCGCTTCGGCTTCTCGGCCGTCTCGGCCGTGTCGGTCGCCTCGGCAGGCTTCTTCCGCGCGCGAGGTCGCCGGCTTCTCCTCGGCCGGCGACGCGCTCTCCTCGTCGACGGCTTCGGCTTCGCGCGCCGCGTGCGGGTCGGCTTGGCTTCTCCTCGGCGGGTGCCGCCGCGCCCTCCTCTTCGGGCTTCGGCTTCGCGCGCCGCGTGCGCGCCGGCTTCGGCTTCTCCTCGGCAGGCGCCTCGACCTCGGCCGAAACAGCCTCGGCTTCGGGCTCGCCGGCCGCAGACGCCTCGGTGGCAGGCGCCATGGGTGCCTCCGCCTTCGCCCGGCGTGTGCGCTTCGGAGCCTCGGCCGCGGCCTTCGCACCGCGCCGCGTCGTCACCTCCGGCTCGACCGTCGTCAGGCGGATGGTGATGTGGCAGGTCCGCTTCTTGATCCGTCCCACGCGGCCGCGGGCGCGTGCCCGCCAGCGCTTCAGGGTAGGACCCGAGCCGACGACGGCCGCCGAGACGACGAGATCCTCGCCGTTGTAGTCCGGGTGGTTCTCGGCGTTCGCAACCGCCGAGGCGAGCACCTTCGCCACGTCGCGTGCGGCCGCGCGCGTCATGAACGTGAGCACCGTGCGAGCCTCTCCGACCGGGAGGCCGCGGATCTCGGAGACGACGAGCTGCGCCTTGCGCGGCGCGGCCCGAACGTACTTCGCTTCGGCCCGGAACTCGGTTGGTGTCTCGACTGCCGCCATGCTCTTCCTTACCGCTTCTTCACCTGTGTCTTGCGATCACCGGCGTGGCCGCGGAACGTGCGCGTCGGGGCGAACTCGCCGAGCTTGTGCCCCACCATCGACTCGGTCACGAAAACGGGAACGTGCTTGCGCCCGTCGTGGATCGCGATCGTGTGCCCGACCATCTCCGGGAAGATCGTCGACGTCCGCGACCAGGTGCGGACGATCTGCTTGTCTCCGGCCGCGTTCATCGACTCGATGCGCGCGAACAGGCGCTCCTCGACGAACGGCCCCTTCTTGCTCGATCTGGACACTCTCTGCTACCGCCTCTTCTTGCCGCGGCGACGGCCGCGGACGATCAGCCGATCCGATTCCTTGTGCTTCTTGCGCGTGCGCTTGCCGAGCGTCGGCACGCCCCAGGGCGTCACCGGGTGCCGGCCGCCCTTCGACTTGCCCTCGCCGCCGCCGTGCGGGTGGTCGACGGGGTTCATGGCGCTCCCGCGGACGGACGGGCGCTTGCCGAGCCAGCGGCTGCGCCCCGCCTTGCCGCTCGTGATGTTCTCGTGGTCGACGTTTCCGACCTGCCCGACCGTGGCGCGGCAGACGAGCGGCACTCGGCGCATCTCCCCGGACGGGAGGCGCAGCACCGCGTAGGTCTCGTCCTTCGCGACGAGCTGGATGCCGGAGCCGGCGCTGCGCGCCAGCTGTCCCCCGCGACCGGGCTTCAGTTCGACGTTGTGAACGAGGGTGCCGGTCGGGATGTGCTCGAGCGGGAGCGCGTTGCCCGGCTTGATGTCGGCGCTCGGGCCCGATTCGACCGTCTGACCGACCTGGAGCCGCGCAGGGGCGAGGATGTAGGCCTTGGCGCCGTCTGCGTAGTGCAGCAGCGCGATGCGGGCCGACCGGTTCGGGTCGTACTCGATCGAAGCCACCCGCGCCGGCACGCCGTCCTTGACCCGCTTGAAGTCGATGACGCGATAGCGGCGCTTGTGCCCGCCGCCCTGGTGCCGGGTCGTGATGCGGCCGTACCTGTTGCGCCCACCGGTCTTCTTGACGGGCTCGAGCAGACTCTTCTCGGGAGTCGACTTCGTGATCTCCTCGAAGCCCGAGACGGTGCGAAAGCGCCGGCCGGGGCTCGTCGGCTTGTACTTGCGAAGGGCCACTAGCAGTCACCCTCCGAGCAGATCGCGCTCTGCGGCCGCGAAACGCGAGTGTCGCAAGGACGCAGGGAGCGGGCGTAGCCGGAGGCTACGGGCGCGACCGAGGACGCCGCGACGCGACGCGTTGCAGCGCCCCGCAGGGTGCGAGATGCGAGTAGGGGGGCTGCTGTCATCAGACCGCCCCCGCGCCTTCGAAGATGTCGATCTTGTCGCCCTCGCGGAGCTCGACGATCGCCTTCTTCCAGCCAGGTCGCGTGCCGCGGTGCAAGCCGCGCCGCTTCGGCTTGGACTTCACGGTGACGACATTGACGCCGAGCACGGTGACGTCGAAGAGCTCCTCGACGGCCTGGCGGATCTGGGTCTTGTGCGCCTTCGAGTGCACCTTGAACGAGTACTTGTTGTCCTCGATCAGGCTGTAGCTCTTCTCCGACACGACCGGCGCCAGCAGCACCTCACGCGGATCGAGGCTCATCGGGCGACCTCCTGGATACGCGCGACCGCCGACTCCGTCAGCACGAGCGAGCGGGCCCAGACGAGCGCGCCGACCTCGAGAGTCGAGGGGTCGAGGACGAGCACGCCGTCGATGTTGCGAAACGACTTCGCCACGACCTCCTCCTCGGCCTCGGCGACGACGAGCGTCGGCAGCGGCTTCCCCCACTCGGAGAGGAACGTGACGGCGGCACGCGTCGACGGCGTGTCGCCGAACACCGCTCCGTCGACGATCGCGAGAGACCCGAGCTCGGCGTGATTCGAGAGAGCGCCGCGGAGAGCCGCCTTGCGCGCCTTCCGGTTCACCTTCAGCTCGAAGGAGCGCTGAGCGTGAGCAAATGCGAGACCTCCGCCGGTCCACTGCGACGCGCGGGTCGAGCCGGCGCGCGCCCGCCCGGTTCCCTTCTGGCGCCACGGCTTCGACGCCCCACCTGCGACCATGCCGCGGCTCTTCGTCGCCTTCGTTCCGGAGCGCGCGGCCGCCGCCTCGGCACGAACGGTCTCGTGCACGAGGTGCGTCTTCACGCCGGCGCCGAAGATCTCCGCCTCGAGCGTGAGGTTCTTCGTCGCCTTGCCCGAACCGTCGAGCACGGGAGCCTTCGGAGCCGCCATCACGCGTCCTCTCTGATGACGACGACGCCGTTCTTCGGGCCGGGGACCGCGCCCTTGACGAGCAACAGGTTCCGCTCCGGATCCTTGTCGACGACGGTCAGGCCGCGCTGCGTCACCGACGTGGCGCCCATCTGGCCGGCCATCTTCATCCCCTTGAAGACCCGCGAGGGATAGGCAGAGGCTCCGATCGAGCCGGGCTTGCGGACGTTGTGCGAGCCGTGCGTGACCGGGCCGCGGGCGAAGTTGTGCCGCTTGATGGTGCCCTGGAAGCCCTTGCCGATCGAGACGCCCGAGACCTTGACGCGCTCTCCGGGCTCGAACGCCTCGACGGTGACCGTGTCGCCGGCCGCCAGCTCGTGGTCTCCCCGGATCTCGACGAGCCGGCGGTGAGCGCCCACGCCCGCCCGCTTCAGGTGCCCGAGCTCGGGCTTCGTCAGCTTGCGCTCGGCAACCTCGCCGTACGCGAGCTGCACCGCGTCGTAGCCGTCGGCGTCGCGCGTGCGGACGCACACGACGGGGCAGGGGCCGGCCTCGATCACGGTGACGGGGGTCAGCGACCCCGTCTCCTGGTCGAAGACCTGGGTCATCCCGAGCTTCCTGCCGACGATTCCCTTCATGGTTCCTACCTCAGAGCTTGATCTCGATATCGACGCCGGCCGGAAGATCGAGCCGCATCAGGCTGTCGACCGTCTTCGGGGTCGGCGAGTGGATGTCGATCAGGCGCTTGTGCGTGCGCACCTCGAACGCCTCGCGCGAGTCCTTGTCCTTGAAGGGACTTCGGATCACGGTGTAGACGTTCTTCTCGGTGGGCAGCGGCACGGGACCAGTCACCGTCGCTCCGGTGCGCTGGGCCGTCTCGACGATCTGGCTCGCAGACCGGTCGAGCTGGTTGTGGTCGTACCCCTTGAGGCGGATTCGGATCTTCTGTTGAGCCACCTGGTTACTCGTTTCGCTTTCCCACGGTGAAGGGCCGGACAGGTCCGGCCCCTACGTGATGATGGAGGTGACGACGCCGGCGCCGACCGTGCGGCCGCCTTCGCGGACGGCGAAGCGCAGCCCCTGGTCCATGGCGATCGGCTGGATCAGCTCGACCTCCATCTCGGTGTTGTCGCCCGGCATGACCATCTCCTGGCCCTCGGGCAGCTTGATCGAGCCGGTGACGTCCGTCGTGCGGAAGTAGAACTGCGGCCGGTAGCCGTTGAAGAACGGGGTGTGGCGTCCGCCCTCGTCCTTCGAGAGCACGTAGACCTCGGCCTTGAAGTGGGTGTGGGGCGTGATCGAGCCCGGCTTCGCGAGCACCTGGCCGCGTTCGACGTCCTCGCGCCTGGTGCCGCGGAGGAGACAGCCGACGTTGTCGCCCGCCTGACCCTGGTCGAGCAGCTTCTGGAACATCTCGACCCCGGTGACGACGGTCTTCGACACCTCGGGATGGATCCCGACCATCTCGACCTCGTCGCCCACCTTGACAATCCCCTGCTCGACGCGTCCCGTGACGACGGTCCCGCGGCCGGTGATCGTGAAGACGTCCTCGATCGGCAGCAGGAAGGGCTTGTCGACCTCGCGCTGGGGCTCCGGGATGTAGGAGTCCACGGCCTCCATGAGCTCGATGATCTTCGGCGTCCACTCGGGATCGCCCTCGAGCGCCTTGAGCGCCGAGCCGGCGATCACCGGGATGTCGTCGCCCGGGAACTCGTAGCGCGACAGTAGCTCGCGAACCTCGAGCTCCACGAGCTCGAGCAGCTCGGGATCGTCGACCATGTCCGCCTTGTTGAGGAAGACGACGATGTACGGCACGTTGACCTGGCGCGCGAGCAGGACGTGCTCGCGGGTCTGGGGCATCGGCCCGTCCGCGGCGGAGACGACGAGAATCGCCCCGTCCATCTGCGCGGCGCCCGTGATCATGTTCTTGATGTAGTCGGCGTGCCCCGGGCAGTCGACGTGCGCGTAGTGCCGGTTCGGCGTCTCGTACTCCACGTGCGCGGCAGCGATCGTGATGCCACGTGCCTTCTCCTCGGGGGCCTTGTCGATCTGGTCGAACGCGGTGAACGCGGTGCCCGTGTTCTGCTCGGCGAGCACCTTGGTGATCGCCGCCGTCAGCGTGGTCTTGCCGTGATCGATGTGACCGATCGTCCCGACGTTGACATGAGGCTTCGTCCGCTCGAACTTCTGCTTCGCCATTCCCTTCCTCCGGTCGTCGCTCTACGAGCCCTGCGCTGCGGAGACGATCTCACTCGCGATCGTCTGCGGCACGTCCTCGTAACGGTCGAACTGCATGGTGAACGTTGCCCGTCCCTGGGTCATCGACCGCAGGTCCGTCGCGTAGCCGAACATGGTCGCCAGCGGCGCCCGCGCGATGATCGCCTGGGCGTTGCCCCGCGGCTCGAGGCCCTCGACCCGACCGCGGCGCGAGTTGAGATCGCCCATGACGTCGCCGAGGTACTCCTCGGGCGTCACGACCTCGACCGCCATCACCGGCTCGAGTAGCTTGGGATGCGCGCGCTGCATGGCATTCTTGAACGCCATCGAGCCGGCGACCTTGAAGGCCATCTCGCTCGAATCGACGTCGTGGTAGGAGCCGTCGACGAGCTCGACCCGGATGTCGACCACGGGGTAGCCGGACAGCGTCCCGGCCTCCATCGCCTCCTGGATGCCGAGGTCGACGGACGGGATGTACTCCCGCGGGATCTTGCCCCCGACGATCCTGTCGATGAACTCGTAGCCGTCGCCCGGATCGGTGGGCTCCATGTTGATCACCGCGTGGCCGTACTGGCCGCGGCCACCGGTCTGACGCACGAACCTGCCCTCGACCTTGTCGACCCGCTTGCCGATCGTCTCCCGGTAGGCGACCTGCGGCCGCCCGACGTTGGCGTCGACGCTGAACTCGCGCACGAGCCGGTCGACGATGATCTCGAGATGAAGCTCGCCCATGCCTGAGATCAGCGTCTGGCCCGTCTCCTCGTCGCTTCGCACCTGGAACGTCGGGTCCTCTTCCGCCAGGCGCTGCAACGCCGTCGAGAGCTTGTCCTGGTCGGCCTTGGTCTTCGGCTCGATGGCAACCGAGATGACCGGATCCGGGAACGTCATCGCCTCGAGCTGGATCGGGGCCGAGTCGACGGCGAGCGTGTCGCCCGTCGTGGTGTTCTTGAGGCCGACAGCTGCCACGATCTCGCCGGCTCCGATCTCCTCGCGCTCCTCGCGGTGGTTCGCGTGCATCTGGAGCAGGCGGCCGATGCGCTCCGTCTTGCCGGTCGCGACGTTCAGCACCCGCTCGCCGGCCTTGACCTTCCCGGAGTAGACGCGGAAGTACGTGAGCTTGCCCACGTAGGGGTCGCTCATGACCTTGAAGGCGAGCGCCGAGAAGGGCTCGTCGTCGGCCGGCCGGCGGGAGAGCTCGTGCCCCGTCCGCGGATCGACGCCGTGCACCGGCGGGATGTCGAGCGGGCTCGGCAGGTAGTCGCAGACCGCGTCGAGCAGCGGCTGCACGCCCTTGTTCTTGAAGGCGGAGCCGCACAGGACGGGCGTCACGGCGGTGGCCAGCGTGGCCGCCCGCAGCGCGCGGCGGACCATGTCGGGTGTCACTGCGGCCTCGTCGAGGAGATATGTCTCGAGCAGCTCCTCGTCGTGCTCGGCGATCGCGTCGATCAGCTGGTGGTGATACTCCTCCGCCTGCTCCTTCAGCTCGGCGGGGACGTCACCGATCTCCATCTTCATGCCGAGATCGTCCTGCCACGACATCGCCTGCATCTCGACGAGGTCGACGACGCCGACGAAGTGCTCCTCCTGGCCCAGCGGCAGCTGAACCGGCACCGGATGGGCGCCCAGGCGGTCGACCATGGACTGGACGGCCGCAAAGAAGTCCGCACCGACCCGGTCCATCTTGTTGATGAAAGCGATGCGCGGCACGCGATAGTGATCGGCCTGCCGCCAGACGGTCTCGGACTGCGGCTCGACCCCGGCGACGGCGTCGAACACGGCCACCGCGCCGTCGAGCACGCGGAGACTGCGCTCCACCTCGACCGTAAAGTCCACGTGCCCGGGCGTATCGATGATGTTGATACGAAAATCGCGCCAGGACGCCGTCGTGGCAGCAGACGTGATCGTGATGCCCCGCTCCTGCTCCTGGGCCATCCAGTCCATCACCGCAGCGCCCTCGTGCACCTCGCCCATCTTGTGGGTGCGACCGGTGTAGTAGAGGATCCGCTCGGTCGTCGTCGTCTTGCCGGCGTCGATGTGCGCCATGATCCCGATGTTCCGTACCTGCTCGAGGCCGACCACGGGGTTCGTCTTTTCAGCCACGTTCGTCACTTACCACCTGTAGTGCGCGAAGGCCTTGTTGGCCTGCGCCATCCGGTAGAGATCGTCCTTGCGCTTGAAGGCGCCGCCCTGCTGGTTCAGCGCATCCAGAATCTCGTTCGCGAGCTTGTCGGACATCGTCTTCTCGCGGCGCTCGCGCGAGTAGTTCACGAGCCAGCGCACGGCAAGCGTGCGGGCCCGGTGCTGCGGGACCTCGACGGGAACCTGGTAGTTGGCGCCGCCCACTCGCCGCGACCGAACCTCGAGCACCGGGGTCACGGTCTTGACCGCCTGCTCGAGCGCCTCCGCCGGCGGCCTGCCGGACTTCTCGCCGACCCGCTCCAGCGCGCCGTAGACGATCGCCTCCGCGGTCGACTTCTTGCCCTGCAGCATGACCTTGTTGACCACCTGGGTCACGAGCTTCGAGCTGTAGACGGGGTCCGGCTCCAGCTCGCGCGTCTGGATCTCTGCACGGCGCGGCATCTAGCTCCTCTTGGCCCCGTACTTGGAACGGCCCTGCTTGCGCTCCGAGACGCCGGCCGTGTCGAGGGCTGCGCGAATCACCTTGTACCGGATGCCGGGGAGATCCTTGACGCGTCCGCCGCGAATGAGGACCACGGAGTGCTCCTGCAGGTTGTGTCCTTCACCCGGAATGTAGGTGGTGACCTCCATCGCGTTCGTGAGCCGCACGCGCGCCACTTTCCGCAGCGCGGAGTTCGGCTTCTTGGGCGTGGTCGTATAGACGCGCGTGCAGACACCGCGCTTCTGAGGCGCGCCCCGCAGGGCGGGAGTCTTGGTCTTCTCCGCCTTGGGGCGGCGCCCCTTGCGGACGAGTTGGTTCACAGTCGGCACGCGATGTCCTCGCTCGAAGGATCCGGAATCAGACGCAACAAAAGTCCGGCAGGCGCAAACCCGCCGAACCCGCACGGCATGGTAGCAGCTGACGGAGGCATGTCAACGCGGCTTGCGAAGCGCTATTGTCAGACAGCGGTACCTGCACCTCCCCGGGATGTTTGTCTCCGCTGACAGTCTCAGTTGGACTACCTTCGCCATCGCTCTGGTGGGGGCAGGCCTGGCCGTATTTCTCGCTCTCGGCGTGGTCGTCTACCTCACCCGGAGGCGACGCGAGACGACGTCGATCGAGACGATGCTGCACGAGTCCTCGACCAGGGTCGAGGCGATGCTGTCGGATCTGACCCAGGCGCTCGACCAGGCGCACGAGGAGACGGCCCGCTCGAAGCAGCTCTCCGAGATCGGCACCACCATCGATCTCGACGAGGTCCTCGCCCGGACGCTCGAGGCGGCCGGCGCGCTGCTCGGCGTCGACGGGGCGATGATCTCGCTCGTCGAGCTCGATCGGGGCGGGCCCGTCGTCGCCACGGTCGGCCTGACCACCGACGAGGCGACGAGCCAGTCGGGCGGGATCTCCCCGGACTGGAGCCGGACCCGCGCCGCGATCGTGAGCTACCTCTACCCCAGCCAGAGCGCGCCTTCGGATCCGGTCCGGGGCAGTGTCGCCGTGCCCGTGCGAGGCGAGACCGACGAGACGATCGGCACCCTCTGGGTGTTCTGGCGAACCTCCGACAGCGCCCCGGCCGAGGACCAGATCGCGCTCCTCGAGGAGCTTGCCGTCCGGGCCGGGCCGGCCATCGAGAACGCACGTCGCTTCCACGAGGCCAGGCAGCTCGCCGATCTGGACGCACTCACCGGCCTCCACAACTACCGATACTTCCACGAGACGCTCGCCCGTGAGGTGGCCCGCGCGCACCGCTACGAGCGCAAGCTCGCACTGGTCGTGTTCGACATCGACGACTTCAAGGCGGTCAACGACCGGATCGGCCACCTGGCCGGCGATTCGGTGCTGGCCGAGGCCGCCGAGCGGGTGCGCAGTGTCGTGCGCGGCGCGGACATCGCGTGCCGCATCGGCGGCGACGAGTTCGCCGTCGTGCTCCCGGAGTCGACCGTCGCCGACGCCGAGAACCTGTACCGCCGACTCCAGGCGGCGCTCAACAACTGGCGCTCCGGTGACCAGCAGCTCCGCCTCTCGGCGGGGATGGCAGAGCTCGAGCCGGGCGACGACGGAGCGCTGTTCTTCAAGCGCGCAGACGCCGCGCTCTACAAGGCGAAGGACAGCGGTAAGGGACAGGCGATCGCCGCGACCGCAGAGGCGTGACCCGTCCGGCCGTCCGAGCGCCGGGATCCGTCAGGAACTCCCGGCGGCTTCGGGAGGTCGAAGCGACATGACCAGACTCGCGCTCGTTCCGCTCACTGTCCTGATCCTCGCCGCCGCCGTCGTCGCGCCGAGCGCCACGGCGGCACCGGCCAAGGGTCGCGTCCACATCGACTACAAGACCGAAGGCGCGTTCTTCATCGAGGGGTCGTTCACGTACTTCCGGATCGAGAACGCCGCCGGCGAGGCCGTGCTTCGGCATCGCTTCACCGACAAGCCGCGCAGGCTGACGACGAGGCTCCTGCCGGGGCGTTATGTCCTCGTCACCTACGAGCGTCCCTGCGACGGCAACTGCAACTACCTCGACCCGCCGACCGCCCGCTGCGAGACTCGGTTCCGCGTTCGCTCGGGATCGAGAGTCACCGTCAAGATCCGCTACGACCTGGCTACGAGCACCTGCTCGCGGACCGTCACGAGACGCTGAGGCCGGGAGGGCCGGTCAGGACCGGCCCGACGCGGAGACGAAGATGTGGGCCGGACCTGTCCGGCCCGACGCGGAGACGAAGGATGTGGGGGCCGGGCCTGTCCGGCCCGACGCGGGACAAGGATGTGGGGGCCGGACCTGTCCGGCCCCCACGTCTTCCGCTATTCCTCGTCGAGCGGGGTGTCGACCTCGGGAATCTCCTCGGCCTCGAGCGAGGAGAGCTCGCCGCCGCCGTTTCCGGCAGGGCCCTCGAAGTCGAGGTCGAGCGGGGTGAGATCGCCACCGTTTGAGCCGATCTCCTCGAGCGCCGCGAGGAGCTGCTCCTCGGTCTGGGGCCGGGCAAACGCGCCGACGGGGATCTTCTCGGTCGGAACGATGTCGAGCATCCGGTACTTCCTGAGGCCGGTCGCCGCCGGGATCAGCTTCCCGATGATGACGTTCTCCTTGAGACCGAGCAACCGGTCCCGCTTCCCCTCGATGGCAGCATCCGTCAGCACCTTCGTGGTCTCCTGGAAGGAGGCCGCCGAGAGGAACGACTCGGTCGCGAGCGAGGCCTTCGTGATCCCGAGGATCATCGGCTCGTGCGTTGCGAGCTCTCCGCCCTCCTCCGACATCCGCGCGTTCTCACGCTCGTAGACGACCCGGTCGACGAGCTGGCCGGGAAGGAGGTCGGTGTCGCCCGCGCTCTCGACCCTCACCTTCTTCATCATCTGCCTGACGATGAGCTCGATGTGCTTGTCGTGGATGTCGACGCCCTGGGACTTGTAGACCTTCTGGACCTCGTCGACGAGGTACAGCTCCGTCGGCGTCGCACCCTTGAGCCGTAGAAGATCGGCCGGGTTTCGCGACCCCTCGTGGAGAGCGTCCCCTGCCTCGATCACCTGGTCGGTCGAGACCAGCAGGCGCGTTCGGCGCGGAAGCTGGTAGGACACCTCGCTGAGCTCCTCGCCGTCGCGTCCAGCGCCCGTCGGGACGATGGTGACCTTGGGCCCGCGGTCGGTGTCCTCGATGGCGATGCGACCACCGACCTCGGCGAGCTTCGCGGCGCCCTTGGGGTTGCGCGCCTCGAAGATCTCGACGACGCGCGGCAGGCCGTGCGTGATATCCGCGCCGGCCACTCCGCCGGTGTGGAAGGTCCGCATCGTGAGCTGCGTGCCCGGCTCGCCGATCGACTGGGCGGCGATGATCCCGACCGAGTCCCCGATCTCGCACGTGTCGTCGGTGGCGAGGAAGATGCCGTAGCACGTCCGGCAGACACCGAACTCGCTGCGGCACTTGAGCACGGAGCGCACAGGGACCGTGAAGCCCTCGGCGCCCTCGCCGAGGTCCTCCTGGATCCGGCGCAGGACCTTCATCGTGGCAACCTCGCCCTTCTCGGCGAGGACCGTCTTGCCGGGCTTGCCCGAGGCGAGCGGCTTGTGGACGGTCTCGGCGACGAAGCGCCCCGACAGGGCGCGGTTGAGCCCTTCCGGCCCGAGCAGCAGAAGCTCGATGTGCTCCTTCGTCTCGCAGTCTTCCTCGCGGACGATGACGTCCTGCGACACGTCGACGAGGCGGCGCGTTAGGTAACCGGAGTCGGCCGTTCGCAGCGCCGTGTCGGCGAGACCCTTGCGGGCGCCGTGCGTCGAGATGAAGTACTCGAGAACCGACAGGCCCTCCATGAAGTTCGCCTTGATCGGACGCTCGATGATCTCGCCCTTCGGATTGGCCATCAGGCCGCGCATCCCGGCAAGCTGGCGGATCTGCTTGAACGATCCGCGCGCGCCGGAGTTGGCCATCATGTAGATCGGGTTCAGCTCGTACATCGTCTCTTCCATGGCCTCGGCGACCTTGTCCGTCGCCTCGGTCCAGACGTTGACGATCGACTCGTGCCGCTCGTCCTCGGTGATGAGCCCGCGCTGGTAGTCGCGCTCGATCCGCTGCACGCGCTCCTCGTACGCGTCGAGGATCTCCGCCTTGTTCGGCGGGATGACGATGTCGTTCTTCGAGACCGTGATCCCGGCCTTGGTGGCGTAGTCGAAGCCGAGCTGCTTGATCGTGTCGAGCACCCCGGAGAGTCGGGAGGCGCCGAAGCCGTCGACGAGGTCGGCGATGAAGTCACCCATCTCCTTCTTGCCGAGTGTCTTGTTGTGGAACTCGAAGCGGCTCGGGTCGTAGTCGTCCTCGAGCGCCGCCTGCAGCGACCGGCTGACCTCCTCGTTGAAGATCACGCGGCCCGGAGTGGTCAGCATCAGCTCGCCGTGCCAGCGGTACTCGATCGGATCCTGGAGACCGACGCCCTTCTGCTTCGCCTCGAGCGCGAGAATCACCTCGTCCTCGGAGCCGAAGCGCTTCGGGCGCGGCTCGAGCTCCTCGGCGGTCGTCGCCGAGAGATCCTGGGCGCAGTAGGTGAGGTAGTAGCCGCCGATGACCATGTCCTGCGTCGGGGTGGCGAGCGCCTTGCCGTGCGCCGGCGAGAGGATGTTGTTGGCCGAGAGCATGAGGATGCGCGCCTCGGCCTGCGCCTCCGCCGACAGAGGCAGGTGCACCGCCATCTGGTCGCCGTCGAAGTCCGCGTTGAACGCGTGACAGACGAGCGGATGGATCTGGATCGCCTTGCCCTCGACCAGCACGGGCTCGAACGCCTGGATCCCGAGGCGGTGGAGGGTCGGGGCCCTGTTCAGGAGCACCGGGTGCTCGGCGATGACCTCCTCGAGCACGTCCCAGACCTCGGGCGCCATCGATTCGACGTACTTCTTCGCCGCCTTGATGTTCTGGACGGACTTCCGCTCGACGAGCCGGCTCATGATGAACGGCTTGAAGAGCTCGAGCGCCATCAGCTTCGGCAGGCCGCACTGGTGGAGGTGCAGCTGCGGGCCGGACACGATGACCGAGCGGCCGGAGTAGTCGACGCGCTTGCCGAGCAGGTTCTGGCGGAAGCGTCCCTGCTTGCCCTTCAGCATGTCGGACAGCGACTTCAGAGGACGGTTGCCGGGCCCGGTCACGGCTCGGCCGCGGCGCCCGTTGTCGAAGAGCGCGTCGACGGCCTCCTGGAGCATGCGCTTCTCGTTGTTGACGATGATCTCCGGAGCGCCCAGATCGAGCAGCCGCTTGAGCCGGTTGTTGCGGTTGATCACCCGGCGGTAGAGATCGTTCAGATCGCTCGTCGCGAAGCGACCACCGTCGAGCTGCACCATCGGGCGGAGCTCCGGCGGGATCACCGGAACCGCCTCGAGGATCATCCACTCGGGCCGGTTCTCGGACTTGATGAAGGCGTTCACGACCTTGAGCCGCTTGATCGCCCGCTGGAGCTTCTGCCCCTTGGAGGTGCGGATGGTCTCGCGGAGCGACTCTGCCTCGGCGTCGAGGTCGAGCTCCTTGAGCAGGTCGCGGATCGCCTCCGCGCCCATGCCCCCCTCGAAGTACACGCCGAACCCGTACGCCGAGCCGAACCGATCCTTCAGCTCGCGGAAGATGAGCTCGTCGTTCACGATCTCCTTGGGCGCGAGCTCGCGGAAGCGGGCCCACGTCTCCTCGAGGCGGCGAACCGACTCGACGGCGGCGTCACGGGCGTCCTCGCGCCGCGACTCCATGTCCAGATACATCTCGCGAACCTTCAGCGACCACTGGATGATCGCGTCGAGGTCCTCCTTCTGCATCCGGCCCTCGGCCTTCAGGCACATGTCGTTGGCGAGCTCTCGCACCTCGTCGGGAGACTCGTCTGCGAGGCCCTCGTACAGCTCCTTCAGCAGCCCGTTCCCGAGCTCCCGCGCCTTGTCCAGGTTCTTCGGGTCGATGCTCTCGACGAGGACGGCGTCGTCGCCTTCCAGCTCGCCTCCCGTCAGCAGCGCGTCGAGCACCCGGTTGATGTGCTTGGTGATCGCGCCCTTCTTCGCTCCGGCCGCCTTCTCCGCCTCGCCCGCCAGCGGCGCGAGCGCCTCGCGGATCTGGACGGCCGCCTGGCTCACCGACTCGAGCTCGCGCGAGGTCAGGTCGCGGTCGGGCCGGATCGCCGACTTGCGAACGAGCTCGCGGATCTTCTTCGAGTCCTCCGTCGTGAGCTTCGAGGCGACGTCGACGAAGATCTTCCCGACGAGCTTGCGCGCCTCGTCGAGCGGCGGCAGGACCTGCTCCTCGGCCCAGGCGATCAGCCCGCGGGCCCAGAACTCGTCATCCTCGTCGAAGTCCTTCTCCTTGCCCTTCGTGAAGTAGTCGCGCCGTCGGGACAGGCGCTGCTCGAGCCCGGCGAGCGCCTCGTCACGGTCGACGTAGATCCGCTCGGACTCCCCGCGGACCTTGTCCTCGAGGTCGGCCAGATCGGCCGCGCGCTTCTCGTCGTCGACCTTGGTGACGATCGAAGCGGCGAAGTAGAGGACCTTCTCGAGCTCCTTCGGAGCGATGTCGAGCAGGTAGCCGATCCGGCTCGGAACGCCCTTGAAGAACCAGATGTGCGACACGGGCGCCGCGAGATCGATGTGCCCCATGCGCTCGCGGCGCACCTTCTGACGGGTCACCTCGACACCGCAGCGCTCGCAGATGATGCCCTTGTAGCGAACGCGCTTGTACTTGCCGCAGTAGCACTCCCAGTCCTTGGTAGGACCGAAGATCCGCTCGCAGAACAGCCCGTCCTTCTCCGGCTTCAGTGTGCGGTAGTTGATCGTCTCCGGCTTCGTGACCTCGCCGGACGACCAGTCTCGAATCTGCTTGGAGGACGCGAGCCCGATCCGGATCGCGTCGAAGTTGTTGATGTCGATCAACGTGATCCCTTCTATTCCTCGACTTCGGCGTCTGCCAGATCGGGAGCCTCTGCCTCGTCGCCGCCTGCCGAGACGGTCGGCTCGAGATCGCCGAGCTCCTCGTCTGCGGGCAACGAGAGCTCACCGGTCTCGTCCGCCCTTTCCTGGCCCTCCTCGAGCTCCTCGGCCGTGGGCTGTCGGGCGGCGGCTCGCAGCGAGCCCGGGGACAAGTCGATCCCAAGCTCCTCGGCGGCGCGGAGCAGCTCGTCCTCCTCCTCGCGCACCTCGACCTCGCCGCCCTCTTCGGACAGCACCTGCACGTCGAGAGCGAGCGACTGCATCTCCTTCAGCAGCACCTTGAACGACTCGGGGATCGACGGCTCGGCGATGTTCTCGCCCTTGACGATCGCCTCGTACGCCTTGACGCGGCCGACGGTGTCGTCGGACTTGATGGTGAGCATCTCCTGGAGGGTGTAAGCGGCGCCGTAGGCCTCGAGAGCCCAGACCTCCATCTCGCCGAAGCGCTGGCCGCCGAACTGGGCCTTGCCGCCGAGCGGCTGCTGCGTGACGAGGGAGTACGGGCCCGTGGAGCGGGCGTGGATCTTGTCGTCCACGAGGTGGAGCAGCTTCAGGATGTACATGAAGCCGACGGTGACACTCTGGTCGAAGGGCTCGCCGGTGCGGCCGTCGAACAGCCGGACCTTCCCGGAGCAGCGCCGGCCCACGGCCCCCTTCTCGTCGACCTTGAAGTCGATCGGCGAGTCCGCGTTCTGCCGCGTCCACTCGACGAGCGCGTCGTCGACGTCTGCCTCGGTGGCTCCGTCGAAGACCGCGGTCGCGACCGGCGTCGGGCCGCCGCCGTTCCCGTCGGCGAAGACGCCGTGGAACGCCGCCCAGCCGAGATGCGTCTCGAGCACCTGGCCGATGTTCATCCGGCTCGGTACGCCGAGCGGGTTCAACACCACGTCGACCGGCGTCCCGTCCTCGAGGAACGGCATGTCCTCCTCGGGCACGATCTTCGCGATCACGCCCTTGTTGCCGTGCCGTCCGGCGAGCTTGTCGCCCTCGGCCACCTTGCGCTTCTTCGCGACGTACACGCGCACGAGCTCGTTGACCCCCGGCGAGAGATCGTCTCCCCCGGACCGGGAGAACGTCTTGACGGCGATGACCTTGCCGCCCTCGCCGTGCGGAACCTTGAGCGATGTGTCGCGGACCTCGCGCGCCTTCTCCTTGAAGATGGCGCGGATCAGCTTCTCCTCGGCGGTCAGCTCGGTCTCGCCCTTCGGCGTGACCTTGCCGACCAGCAGGTCGCCCGAGCCCACCTCGGCGCCGATCCGGACGACGCCGCGATCGTCGAGGTCCTTGAGGGACTCCTCCGAGCGGTTCGGGATATCGCGGGTGATCTCCTCGTCGCCGAGCTTCGTCGAGCGGGCGTCGATCTCGTACTCGTGGATGTGGATCGAGCTGAGCATGTCGTCCTTGACGAGTCGCTCGCTGACGACGATCGCATCCTCGAAGTTGAAGCCCTCGAAGGGCATGAACGCGACGAGCAGGTTCCTGCCGAGCGCCAGCTCGCCGTTCGAGGTCGAGCTGCCGTCCGCCAGGACTTCGCTCTCGGCGACCTTCTGGCCGAGGTTGACGATCGCCTTCTGGTGAATGAGCGTGCCCTGGTTCGAGCGCATGAACTTGACGAGCTCGTACTCGTCCTTGCCGTCCTTCGTCTCGACCACGATCTGCTCGGCGTCGACGTCCACGACCGTGCCGGCCCGGCGCGCGAGGACGACGTCGCCGGTGTCGACGGCGGCGCGGTACTCGAGGCCCGTGCCGACGAGCGGCGGGTCGGTGATGAGCAGCGGCACCGCCTGGCGCTGCATGTTCGCGCCCATCAGCGCGCGGTTCGCGTCGTTGTGCTCGAGGAACGGGATCAGCGCGGTCGCGACCGAGACGATCTGCGCCGGGTTGACGTCCATGTACTGGATGCCCTTCGGCTCGACCGAGACGTACTCGCCGGCGCCCGCGCGGCAGAGGACGTGGTCGTTCACGAACTTCCCGGTCTTCGAGTCGATCGGCTCGTTGGCCTGGGCGATCGTGAACTTCTCCTCCTCGCTCGCGTCGAGGTAGACGATCTCGTCGGTGACCTTGCCGCCCTTGACGACCCGGTACGGCGTCTGGACGAAGCCGAACTCGGAGACCATCGCCATGGAGGCGAGCGAGCCGATGAGGCCGATGTTCGGCCCTTCGGGCGTCTCGATCGGGCACATGCGCCCGTAGTGGGTCACGTGGACGTCGCGCACCTCGATCGGCGCGCGCTCGCGCGTGAGACCGCCCGCGCCGAGCGCCGAGAGGCGCCGCCGGTGGGTCAGACCCGCCAGCGAGTTCGTCTGATCCATGAACTGCGAGAGCTGGGAGGAGCCGAAGAACTCCTTCAGCGCGGCCTGCACCGGCCGCACGTTGATGATCGTCTGAGGCGTGATCGTGTCGACGTCCTCCGTCGTCATCCGCTCCCGGACGACTCGCTCCATCCGGTAGAGGCCGACCCGGAACGCCTCCTGGATCAGCTCGCCGACCGTCCGCAGGCGCCGGTTGCCGAAGTGCTCGTACTCATCGAGCTCCTTGCGGATCGGGTCTCGCGAGAGGCCGATCGCGTCGGCCGCGTAGTCCTTCGAGTCCTCGGGAACGCCGAGATGCTTCGGCAGGTCGACGAGCTTGCGGACGAGCGCGACGATGTCCTGGGTCGTCAGGACGCGGACGTCGTCCGGCGCGTCGACCTCGAGTCGCTGGTTCAGCTTGTAGCGCCCGACCTTCGTCAGGTCGTAGCGCTTGGGGTCGAAGAAGAGCCCGCGGAGCAGGTTGCGCGCGTTCTCGAGCGTGGGCGGCTCACCCGGGCGCTGCTTCTTGAACACCTCGATGACCGCCTCCTCCTCGCGGGTGGTGGCGTCCTTCTCGAGCGTGTTCGCGATGTAGACGGAGTTGTCGAAGAGGGCGAGGATCGCCTCGTTCGAGGACGTGTCGATCTCGAAGCCGGTCGACGGGTCCTCCTTCGGGAGCGCGCGCAGGAGCGTCGTGATCGGAAGCTTTCGCTTGCGGTCGATCCGCGCGTAGACCGCTCCCTTCTTGTCGATCTCGAGCTCGAGCCACGAGCCGCGCGACGGCATCAGGTTGGCCGTGAACACCTGCTTCGTCGCGTCCTTCGCCTCCATGAGGTAGGCGCCGGGGCTCCGGACGAGCTGCGTCACGATCACCCGCTCGGTTCCGTTGATGATGAAGGTGCCCTGCTCGGTCATCATCGGGAAGTTCCCCATGAAGACCGTCTGCTCCCGGATCTCGCCTGTCTCCTTGTTCACGAACCGGACCACCATCGACAGCGGCGCCTCGTAGGTGAGGTCCTTCTCGCGGCACTCCTTGATGGTGAAGGGCGCGTCGCCGAACTCGTACGAGCCGAACTCCACGGCCAGCGTGCCCGTGTAGTCCTCGATCGGCGATATGTCGTTGATCGTCTCCCGAAGGCCTTCTTCCATGAACCAGGAGAAAGACGCCTTCTGGATGTCGATCAGGTTCGGAACTTGCAGAACATGGTCGAGACGGGAGAAACTTGTGCGCTCAGGGCGAGCGGCGACCTTACTGGCCAATTAGCAGCTACCTCCCTCGGCAGGGTCGAACGTCCGACAGGCGTGCGTAAGCGCGTAACGGCGGCGCGACCCGTCAACATAGCAGAGACACCGGTCGCTCCGCAAGGTTCATCCCTGCAGAGCCGTGTCTCGTCCACAGCACGATAGCGCATCTGTGGACAAATGCCAACCGGGGGATGCCCGGCCGCACCGTACCGTAGGGGCGGGACCTGTCCCACCCACGACCATTCACCCGCCCACGGAACGGCCGACGGCCGGGCCGGACAGGTCCGGCCCCTACGACCAAACAACCCTGGGCCGTAGGGGCGGGACCTGTCCCGCCCACGGAACGCGCCGACGGCAGGGCCGGACAGGTCCGGCCCCTACTTCACCTCGACGGCGGCGCCTGCCTCTTCGAGCTGCGCCTTGATCGAGTCGGCCTCGTCCTGGGCGATTCCCTCCTTGACGGCCGCGGGCGCGCCGTCGACGAGGTCCTTCGCCTCCTTCAGTCCGAGCCCGGTGATCGCGCGGACGACCTTGATCACCTGGATCTTCTTGTCGCCCGCTCCGGTGAGGACGACGTCGAACTCCGACTTCTCCTCGGCCGCAGCCCCGTCGGCTGCGCCGGCAGCCGGCGCGGCGGCCGCTGCGACGGGCGCGGCGGCCGTGATGCCCCACTCGTCTTCGATCTTCTTCTTCAGCTCGACCAGCTCGAGAACGGTCATGCCGCCGAGCTGCTCGAACACGGTGTCGACTGCGCTCATGCTTCTTCCTCCGTTGCTGTGTCGTCTGCCGGCTCTGCCGGCGTTTCCTCTGCCGTCGGCTCTTCGGCCGCGGCCTCTGTCTCGGTGTCCTCGGCTGCCGGCGTCTCTTCCGGCTCGTCCTCGGGCGGCGCCTCCTCGGCGGGAGCCGCCTCCGTCTGCGCCCCGAGCTGCTCGATTCGAGCGTCGATCAACCCGACGAGCCCCTGGAGCGGAGCGTTGACGAGCCCCGCGAGCGAGGTCAGCGGCGCCACGATCGCGCCGAGCACCTGCCCCCGCAGCACCTCGGCGGGCGGCAGCGTCGCGAGCTCCTTCATGCCGTCGGCTCCGATCGACCGCCCGCCCAGGACGCCGCCCTTCAGGCTGAGACGCTTCGTCTGCTTCGCGGTCTCGTCGAGCGTCTTCGCGACCGCTGCGACGTCGCCGTCGTACACGAAGGCGATCGCGGTCGGCCCGTCGAGCAGCTCGAGGAGCGCCTCGACTCCCGCCTCCTCGGCGGCGCGGCGCGTGAGCGTGTTCTTCACGACCGAGAAGCGGGCGCCGGCCTTCAGGAGCTCCGTGCGCACGTCGTCCATCTCCTTGTGCGACAGGCCGCGGTAGTCGGCCACGATCAGGGTCTCCGAGGCGCGCAGCCTCTCGACGAGCTCCGTGACGACGCGCTCCTTTTCCGTCTTCAGCATCTGTTCACCTCCCCTCGTACCACGTCGGGCCCGCCACAGGGCGGGCCCGACCGAGGGAACCAGCGGGTAGTCCCCGCCGACACGTCCGGGCGCCACCTCGGCTGGTCTTCTGCCCGGGTCGACGACCCCGGCTGCCGGCTGTCTCTGGCGACGAGCGTTTCTTCTCGGAACTAGACCGCCGCAGCGACCTCCTCGAGCTCGGCGGTGATCTCGCGCGTCCTCGCCGGGTCGACCTTGATGCCCGGCCCCATGGTCGTCGTCAGCGTGATCGAGCGGATGTAGCGCCCCTTCGCGGCCGACGGCTTCGCGCGGACGATCTCGTCGACGACGGCCGCGTAGTTCTCGAGCAGCGCCCGCTCGTCGAAGCTCTTCTTGCCGATTGTCACGTGGACGTTCGCGCCGCGGTCGGTCCGGTATTCGAGCTTGCCTGCCTTGGCCTCGCGGACCGCCTTCCCGACGTCGAACGTCACCGTTCCGGTCTTCGGGTTCGGCATCTTCCCGCGCGGACCGAGGATGCGGCCGAGCTTGCCGACGACGCCCATGAGGTCGGGCGTGGCGACCGCGATGTCGAACTCGTCGAAGCCGCCCTCGATCTGCGTGGCGAGATCGGCCGCTCCGACCACGTCGGCGCCAGCGTCCTCGGCCTCCTTCGCCTTCTCTCCCTCGGCGAAGACGGCGACCCGCATCTCGCGGCCGCTGCCGTTCGGAAGCATGAGCGTTCCCCGCAGCTGCTGGTCGGCGTGGCGGGTGTTGAGCCCGAGGTTGAAGTGGGTCTCGACC
Source organism: uncultured Thermoleophilia bacterium (assembly GCA_963819905.1). Classification (GTDB taxonomy): domain Bacteria; phylum Actinomycetota; class Thermoleophilia; order Gaiellales; family Gaiellaceae; genus CAWCQC01. The sequence goes on along the minus strand of CAWFXP010000009.1, from coordinate 704,230 downwards.
GTCTCGTCGAACTTCGCCGGAGCCTGCTCCTTGAGGAGCCTTACAGCCTCGAGCGGCGAGTAGACCCGCTCGCGGTCGATCTGCGCCCGGGCGCCCGAGTAGCGCTTCCCGTGCGCGGCCATCAGCTCTCCACCTCCACGCCCATCGAGCGCGCCGTGCCCGCGATCACGAGCATCGCCTGATCGACGTCCCGGGCGTTCAGGTCGACGAGCTTCGCCTCGGCGATCTGGCGAAGCTGCGCCTGGGTGAGCCGGCCGACCTTCTCCCGGTTCGGCTCGGCCGAGCCCTTCTCGAGGTTGAGCGCCTCCTTGATCAGGACGGCCGCCGGCGGCGTCTTCGTGATGAACGTGAACGAGCGGTCCTCGTAGACCGTGATCTCGACCGGGATGATGCGGCCGTTCTGGTCGGCCGTCTGGGCGTTGAACGCCTTGCAGAACTCCATGATGTTGACCCCGTGCTGACCGAGCGCCGGGCCGACCGGGGGGGCCGGGTTGGCCTGCCCGCCGGGGATCTGGAGCTTTATGAGCGTTAGAACCTTGCGTGCCATTCCTCTTCCTTCGTAGGGGCCGGACCTGTCCGGCCCAGACGCGTCCGCGTCAGTCGATCTTCTTCACCTGGTCGAACGAGAGCTCGACCGGGACCTGGCGCTCGAAGATGTTGACGAGCACCTTGAGCTTCTGCTGATCCGAGTTGACGTCGACGATCTCGCCGTCGAAGTCGGAGAGCGGCCCCGAGGTTACCTTGACCGACTCACCGAGCTCGAACTGCGCGATCGCGCGCGGCCGGTCGGCGCCGGCGGTCGCCGTGTGCAGGATACGGTCGACCTCCGGCTTCGACAGCGGCACCGGCTTCGATCCCGAGCCGACGAAGCCGGTGACGCCGGGCGTCCCCTTCACGACCGTCCACGACTCGTCGGTCATGTTCATGTTCACGAGCACGTAGCCGGGCAGCACCCGCTTCTCCGTCTGCACCTTCTGGCCGTCCTTCGTCTCGACGACCTGCTCGGTCGGCACGACGACGCGGCGGAAGGCGGGCTCCTGGTTCATCGAGACGATCCGGTGCTCCAGGTTGGCCTTCACCTTGTTCTCGTGCCCTGAGTAGGTATTGATCACATACCACTGAAACATCGCGTTGAGTGCCTCGTCGGTCGGTTGCGGGTCAGATGTTGAGAAGGACGTCGCGGACGAAGCGGCTGAAGGCCTCGTCGAGGATCCAGAGGTAGACCCCGACGACGGCGACGGCGATGATGACGACGACCGTCGCCGAGAGCAGCTGTCGCTGCCCCGGCCACTCGACCTTCCTGAGCTCTGCGACACATTCGCGGACGAAATGGCCGAAGCCGCGACGCTCCCGCTTCGATCCGGTCTGCGCCTTGGTCTCGGAGGTCGGCTTGACGCGCCGCCTGCGGTCGCGCGCGCGCTCGCTAACGCCTTGGCTGGACGCAGCGGCAGCGTCGCGCTTTTGGCGCCTGGTGCTGCGGGTCTCGCGTGCCACGAGCTCGAGGCGCTCCGGTCAGCGCGTCTCGCGGTGAGCCGTGTGGTGCCCGCACCAGCGGCAGTACTTCGACAGCTCGACCCGGTCCGGTGAGTTGCGCTTCGATTTCATCGTCTGGTAGTTGCGTCGCTTGCAGTCGGTGCAGGCAAGCGTGATCGCAACTCGGACTCCGGTTTTCGCCATCGTGGTCTCTTTCGGTCAGCGGGTAGCAGTAGCGGCGGGAGGACTCGAACCTCCGACACGCGGATTATGATTCCGCTGCTCTAACCAACTGAGCTACGCCGCCGCGCCGGGGGGCAGTGTAGCAGGCATGTGTCGTGGCCTTCTATAGTCCGCGCATGGCTGTGGATCCGGTTTCCGCGCTCTCCCGCGTCCAGCTCCTGGCCGGGATCGACCGAAAGCATCTCGAGAAGCTCTCGCGTCAGTTTCGGGAGCGCACGTTCGCGGAGGGAACCGCGGTGACGAGGGAAGGCCAGCCCGGCGTCGGGTTCTTCGTGATCGTCGACGGGTCGGCCTCGGTCAGCATCGCGGACGACGTCAAGACCACACTCTCCGCCGGCGACGCCTTCGGCGAGATGGCCCTCATCGACGAGGGCCCACGCACGGCGACGGTCGTCGCCACGAGCGACCTGCGCTGCCTGGCGCTGACCCCGTGGGAGTTCAAGTCCTTCGTCGAGGACACGCCCTCGGTGGCATGGGCGATGCTGCAGACCCTCGCCGCGCGCCTGCGCTCGGTCGAGGCCCGCGCGACCAACTAGACGACGTTCAGCTCGGCGCGCGTCGCTCCCTCGGCGAACCGATCGAGCGAGAGCGGCGAGAGGTCGAACGGCGTCGGCAGGCCGAGCGCGAGCAAGGCTACGTGCTCGCCGACGACCGGGCCCTGCTGGAAGCCGTGGCCCGAGAAGCCCGTCGCGTAGACGAGCCCGCTCGGGTCGAGGGTCTCACCGACGATCGCGTTGTGGTCGGGGCTCATCTCGTAGTAGCCCCACCAGCCGCCTCGGACGGGCAGGTGCTCGAGGGCGGGCAGTCGGTGAACCGCGTCGGGTGCGAGCTCGTCGATCGTCTGCGCGCGCCCGCCGAAGAGAATCCCCCGGCCCTCGCGATGGAAGTAGAAGCCGGTCGCGAAGTCGATCGTCAGCGGCAGCTCGTGGGGCAGGTCGTCACCCGGCTCCGTGAAGAAGACGTGTCGCTTCTCGGGCGTCACGGGGATGTCGACGCCCGCTCCCAGGGCGAGCTCCCGTGACCACACGCCTGCGGTCAGGATGACGCGGCCGGCCGCGATCGTCCCGTCCGCCGTCTCGACCCCGACGACCGCGCCGCCGTCGACGTCGATCCGCCGAGCGGCACAGCCCTGCACGATCGTGGCGCCGTGCTCCGCGGCGGCCGCCGCGTACCCCTGTACCGCCGCTTCCGGCGTCGCGTAGCCGTCGATCGGACAGAACGTCGCCGCCAGAACGTCGTCGAGGTGGAGTCCCGGGACGACCTCGCCGGCCTCTGCCGCGGTGAGCAGCCTCGAAGGCACGCCGTGCGCGTGCTGCACCGCGAGCGAGCGCTCGAACGACACGATCTCGTCCTCACGCGTGAGAAGAAAGAGATACCCCCACTGCTTGAGGTCGATCTCCGCACCCGGCTCCTCGGCGAAGCGCTCGAAGCGGCGGATGCACTCGAGCGAGACGGCGACGTTCAGCTCGTCGGAGAACTGCGCTCGGATCCCGCCGGCAGCACGGCTCGTCGACCCCGAAGCGAGCGTCTCACGCTCGACGAGAACGGCGTTGCGGCACCCGGCGCGCGCCAGGTGATAGAGGGCACTCGCGCCCATGATGCCGCCGCCGACGACGACGACCTCCGCGCTGCGAGGGAGGGAGGTCACCCCGCGTCGCGCCGCGTCCCGCTCACGCGCGTGCCTGATCCCAGTACGGACGTACGAGCCCTCGGCGTGCGACGACGTCGCGCAGGGCCAGCATCGCCGTGTAGGTGGGAAGGACGACCAGCTCGGAGCCGGCGGGCGTCAGCTCGAGGCCGCGGTCGAGCGCCCGGTCGAGCTCGGGGACGACCTCGATCCGCTGTTCGTCGAAACCGCCGTACTTGAAGCGAAGCGCGAGCTCCTCGGCCCGACCGCCGGTCGCGACGAGTCGGTCGAGCCCGGGTAGCAGCGGCTCGAAGTCGACGTCCCAGATCCAGGACACGTCTCGGCCGTCGGCGATCTCGTCGTTCAACGCCACGACGGCGGTAGCCGGGGAGCCTCCCGCGACCAGCGTTCGCACGGCCTCGTTCGCCCCGGCCGGGTTCTTGATCAGAAGGACGAGGATGCCCCGATCGCCGGCGCGGATCCGCTCGAAGCGCCCGAAGGCAGGACGGGAGCGGGCGAGCCCGTCGGCGACGTCGTCGAGCCCGGCGCCGAGCGCGAGCGCGAGCGCCGCGGCGGCGACCGCGTTGTAGACGTTGTAGAGACCGGCCGGCTGGAGCACGATCCTGCGCGTACCGCTATTCGTCACGAGATCGAAGGACGTGCCATCGAGCCCGTCCAGCTCGATCGCGCGCGCCGCAACGTCGAGAGGTGGCCGCTTCACGTGGCACGACCGGCAGCGGTAGTCGCCGAGGTGGCCGACGTAGGCGGCTGCGTACTCGAACGGCAGGCCGCAGGTGACGCAGTAGGTCGAGTCGGCGGCGTGCGGCAGACGGTCGCGGGCGACCGAGGGGTCGTCGAGACCGAACCGGACGACGCCGTCACCCCGCCCCTGCACCAGGTCGGCCAGGAGCGGGTCGTCTACGTTGACCACCGTCCTCGCGCCCCCGGGCAGCTCGGCCACGGCGCCGCGCCAGCGCTCCGCGATCAGCTCCAGCTCGCCGTAGCGGTCGAGCTGGTCGCGAAAGAGGTTGCCGAGACACACGGCGCGCGGCCGGACCTGCCGGACGATCTCGGGAAACGCTCCCTCGTCGACCTCGAGCACCGCGAGCTCTGCATCATCGGCCTCGAGTAGGGCCGACGCCACACCGGAGACCAGGTTCGCCCCCGCGCCGTTGTGTGCGAGCCGCAGCCGGGGACCGAGGATGTCCGCCAGCATCGAGCTCGTCGTCGTCTTTCCGTTCGTCGCGGAGACGAGCGCACAGCCGAGCGGGAGGCGCGCGGCGAGCTGCGCGAGCGATCCGGGGTCGAGGGAGGTGAGCAGCTTGCCGGGGAAGGTCGTCCCGCCCCCGCGACCCGCGAGCCTCGAGAGACGCCCGGCCGTCCGCGCGAGCCCGATCTCGAGCGCGAGTCGCATCGAAGCCAGTCTAGAGCGCTCCCGCCCGGCCACAGCCCGTCCCCCAAATGGGGGAGGCATTCGCCGAACGAGGGCGAACTCGGGGCCGGTGAGCGCCCTCGAGACCCTGGAGCTCGTCGATTCCCGTGACGCCTACACGGCCGGGCACTCCCAGCGCGTGCACCAGCTCGCCCTTGCCGTCGGCTCGGAGCTCGGCCTCTCGGGCCGCGAGCTCGGCACCCTCGGTCACGCTGCCCTCTACCACGACATCGGGAAGGCCGCAATCCCCGACGAGATCCTGCTCAAGCCGGCGAGGCTGACCGAGGACGAGTGGGAGCTGATGCGACGCCATTCGGACGAGGGGGCCCGCATGGTCGAGGAGGCGGGCGTGCCGCCGGCTGCGGTCGAGGCGATCCGCCATCATCACGAGCACTTCGACGGCTCCGGGTACCCCGACGGGCTCGCGGGAGAGGAGATCCCGGTTGCGGCACGCGTGATTCACGTGGCGGACGCGATCGATTCGATGCTGACGACGCGTGTCTACCGGCCCGGGCGTCCTGCCCGCGAGGCTCTGCGCGAGGTTCGAGCCGAGACCGGATCGCAGTTCTGCCCCCGCTGCGTGGCCGCCCTCGTGCGGCTGGTCGCCTTCGGACGCCTTGCCGATGTCGGTCTTCCCGCCGGCGCCTTGCTCGCGCCGGTGCCCGTGGCCCAGAGCTAGACTGACCCCGCTCGCGGGGGAGTTCCCGAGTGGCCAAAGGGGACCGGCTGTAAACCGGTTGGCACCGCCTTCGGAGGTTCGAATCCTCCCTCCCCCACCTCGCGCACCCCATGGCCCAGAGGCCGGGTGGTCTACGATTCCGCCACCTGGGCAAACCGGGCGAACGCCTTCATGCCGCCTGACATCTCCCTCGCCGCCATCGCCGGTCTCCGCGACGACCTCGGCGTCCTCTCGGTGTACGCGGAAGTCGATCCGGCCCGAGAGGCGAGCCAGCGGGCCACCTGGGTCGTGTCGACCCGATCCGCCCTGCACGCCCTCGTCGAGCAGGCGAAGGGCGACGGCGACCGGAAGCGCAGGTACGCGCTCGAGGGCTGCCTCGAGAGAATCGAACCGCAGCTCGGCGACCTCCTCGATGCCCGCTTGTCCGGCCGCGGCCGCGCGCTGTTCGCCGGGGTCGGGTCACGCGACGACGCCGAGGTGATCTCCCTCCAGGTACCCTTGCCCACCACGGTGCGCCTTGCCGAACGCGCGTACCTGCGACCGCTCGTCGAGGCCCTCGACCGCGGGCGGGCCGCGGGCCTCGTCGCGGTGTCGAAGGCCGCGATCCGAGTCGTCGAGCAGCGCCTCGGAGCGCCACAGGAGCTGCTCCGCTACGACCTCGGCGTCGAGACCGACACCTGGCGCGAGCTTCGGGGCCGTGCCGCCCCGAGCGCGGTTCGCGGCCAGCAGAGCGTTGCCCAGCGCGAGCGCTTCGAGCGGCGGGTCGAGGAGCATCAGGTGCGCGAGCTCCACGGCGTCGTCCACGAGATCGCGGCGATGGCCGAGGAACGCGGCTGGGACCGGGTTGCCGTCTCGGGTCAGCCTCAGCTGCGCGCACCGGTCGTCGAGGCCGTGTCGCAGCCCGACCGCGAGATCGTGACGAGCGATCGAGACGTCGCCGGGCTCGCCCTGCGCGACGTCGCGCTGGCGCTCGCCTCCGATCTCGAAGCCGCGACTGACGCACGCGAGCGGATGCTGGTCGAGCGCGCTCTCGACGGCGCCCACTCGGGCGGACACGGCGCCGCCGGCGCGAAGGACGTGCTCGAGGCACTCCGCGCCGGTCGCGTCCAGCGCCTCCTCCTCGACAGCCGGGCCGAGCTTCAAGGGGCCGTGGACGAGAGCGGAGCGATCCTCGCGCAGGGTCCGAGCGACCTCGTCGAGGTGATGATCGAGCGCGCGGTCGAGACCGACGCGGCCATCTCGCTCGTCGCCGGCGAGAGCGCCCGCCGGCTCGCGGACGAGGGCGGAGTGGCGGCGACCCTTCGCTGGTAGACGAGGCCTCTCCTTGGAAGCCCGCGTGAGCACCGGCGCCGCGCTCGTGACGGGAGCCGGCGGTGGCATCGGACGCGCGATCGCGCTCGGCCTGGCCGGCGCCGGCTACGACGTCGCCATCCACTACCGTCGCTCGGCGGAGGCGGCGGAGTCGACGCGGCGCGACGCCGAAAGCCTCGGAGCTCGCTCGATCAAGCTGGCGGCCGATCTCACCGATCCCGCCGCGGCAAGCGCTCTGGTGGATGAGGCGAGGGAGGCGCTCGGCCGGCTCGACGTGCTCGTCAACAACGTCGGGAACTACGTGTTCAAGCGGCTCGACGAGCTCGCCATCGAGGAATGGGACGACGTGATCGCCACGAACCTGACGGCGACGTTCGCGACGTGCCAGACCGCAGTCCCGATCATGCGCGAGCAGGGCCGGGGCCGGATCGTCAACCTCGGCTACGCGGGAACGCAGAACCTCGTCGCGCGCCCCGCAATCGTCCCGTACGCGATCGCCAAGACCGGCGTCGTCATCCTCACGAAGTCGATCGCGAAGGCGGAGGCGGCGAACGGGATCACCGCCAACGTGGTCGCCCCGGGCGTGATCGAGAACTCGCCCACGCTGCCCGAGCGCGAGATCCCGTCGGGGAGGGTGGGACGCCTCGACGAAGTGGTCGACGCCGTCCTCTATCTCGTGTCACCGGGAGCCGAGTATGTGACCGGCCAGGTGATCGAGGTCGCCGGCGGCTGGAACCTCTGAGCCGCCGTCGGAGGCGGGCCGTCTAGAATCCGGCGGAGCGCCCTCTTAGCTCAGTTGGTAGAGCACCTCCATGGTAAGGAGGGGGTCGACGGTTCGAGTCCGTCAGAGGGCTCTGCAAAAGACCCGCATTCTGGCGCTTTTTTGGTTCAGATCGATTTGCACAGCGGCCAACGTGCGCCAGGTATGGAGCCGTTTATGGAGCTTTCAGTTCCAGAACGCACCGTCTCCGCGACGCCGACGCGCACTTTCGACTCCGCCGAGCCGTGGGTCGCAGGTTCATAACGGGGGCGGGATTTGAACACCTTCCCGCGACCGGCGATCGGTTCGCGGAGGTGCGAGAGCTGCCGTGAAGGCTCCGGCCGCAACCGGAAGCGGCAACCCCCCAGGAGCTGTGCCCCGTTTCCAAGGGGGCGCGATCGGCGCGAGGGCCCGCCGGTGCCCGCGTCCCCGGGAGCCAGCCGACCGTCACGCCGTGGCTCGGCTGGGTTGGTAGCGCAGAGCGACCGCTCCGGACTGGAACTCGTGGCGGTCCACGAGCTTCAGTTCGACCCGCTCGCGCAGGCCGGCGAGCAACGTCGGTCCGTGGCCGGCCAGGACGGGCTGCACGACGAACTCGTACTCGTCGATCAATCCCAGATCCGCCAAGGCCAGCGGGAGAGTCACGCCGCCCACGAACAGGCCTTCGCCCGGCCCCTCCTTGAGCCTCCGAACGGCTTTGCCCAGGTCGCCGTGCACGAGCTCCGCGTTCCAATCGACCTGGTCCAGGGTGCTCGACACGACGTACTTCTTGGCCCCGTCGATCTTCTGGGCGAAGGCGATGTCTGCGTCATCCATCCAGTCCGGCCATGTTCCCGTCGCCGGTTGCCGCCACGCTGCCTCCATCATCTCGTAGGTCACCCGGCCAAACAGCAGGGCATCGGCGCGCTCCAGGCTGGCGGCCCAGTAGCGATGCGACTCCTCGTCCGGGATCCCCACCTGGTGATCAACGCAGCCGTCGAGGGTGACGTTGATCGAGTAGCGAAGCGGTCTCATCGGTTTGTCGGCAGGCGGCAGCTCGCGCCAGGACGCCTTGCGAGGCTACCTCGGCTCAGTCATCGGCGGTCATCCTACGCTGCCGAGCCTCGAGCCTAGGATGCGCGAGATCGGCCGCACATCCGAGCGACCGCGTCCGGTCCCTCGGGTCGCGGCGCAGCGGACTCTGGCACTTGTCGGCCGGCTGTGACCGACTCGCGCTCCTAAGTGGCGTAGTCATGCAACGCGAATCCGCTCTGCAAACCGTGGGCTGCGGCGACGAAATGCCCGGCGCCCGGCGCGACCGATGCACGCACTCCCTCTCCTTTCCTCGCAGGACGGGAGCGCGGCGGGACACACGACAGCGACGGATGCGTTGCCTCGCGCAGCGACGGATCCGTCTCCCACACCAGCGCATCGTCTCGTAAAGCCTGCGGCCTAACAGACAGCCGCCGAACTCGCGGACCTGCGCGAGGTGGAGAACGAAACAATTTCCTCACTAGGGGCCGTCCACCCGAACGCGCCCTCGCGGTCGGCGATAAAGCCGTCCACCGAGACGCTCATCGAGTAGATCAGCATAACTTCAAGCTCATCGCATCGAAGCGGCCGACGATGATCGCGATGAAGTTCTGGACTTCGTTGGGCCGGCGATGAATTCCAGACTTCCGAGCCGTCTGAGGAAGTGCCGAATCCAATAGACGAGCACCCCGAGGAGGAGCAATGAGCAGGCTAATCGTCTTGACGGCGATGACGGTCGACGGCGTCATGACCGTCGAGCAGTGGTTCGTGCCGGAAGGCGACCACATGGAGGCGTCGCTGCGGATGTTCGAGGGCGACACAGCGCTTCTGTACGGGCGCAAGAACTACGAGGGGCTCGCCGCCTACTGGATGGCGGCCGAAGGAGAGTGGGCGGACCGGCTCAACCCCATGCCGAAGTTCGTCGCGTCGCGCACGCTCCAAGAGCCGCTGACCTGGAGCGCGACGCTGCTGAAAGGCGAGCTCGAGGACGCCGTGGCGAAGCTGAAGGCGGAGCGCGACGGAGACCTGATAACGAACGGCTGCGGCGAGCTGACGCGGAATCTCCTCGCGGCCGGCCTCGTCGACGAATTCTGGTTCTCGGTGCACCCGGCCGTGTGGGGCAAGGGCGAGCGGCCGTTCTGGGAGGAGGAGAAGCTTCGGCTGACGCTGCTCGGGACGGAGGCGTACGACTCGGGTGTGGTGCTGCTTCGCTACGAGCCGGAACGAGCGTGAGGTGAGACCTCAGCGCGTCGCGCCGACGAGCGTGCTGCCCGCAACGACGAGCAGCGCCACCACGAACAGCCGCCTGCCGACGAGCTCGCTGCGGCCGAGCAAGATCGCGGCGAACACCACGGTCCAGAGAACCCCTGTGGCCACGATCGGAGCCACGACGCTCACGCGCCCGCGGTCGAGCGCCTCGAAGAGCGTCGCCTGCGCGAGCGCCGTGACGAAGCCCGAGCTCGCGGACGGCCAGAACGCCGTTCGCAGCCGCGCGGCGCTCGACGCGACGTGGCGCCGAGGTGGCCGGCATGCTCGACACCAGCGACGCGGCGGTTAAAGGCGCACTCCAACGCGCGCGAGCAACGCTCGCCGAGCACGTGTCGGCAGCCGAGCTGGAGGGCGCCCCGACGCCCGGCTCCAGGCGCGAGCGCGAGCTCGTGGGCCGCTTCGCCGCCGCTTACGTACGTGGCGATGTCGACGCCGTCGTCTCCCTGCTAACCGACGACGCCTGGGTGAGAATGCCGCCTCAACCCTACGAGTACCAGGGCCCCACGGCAATCGCCGCGCTGCTGCGCGACCGAGCAATCCGACGCGGCGCACAGCTCAGGCTCGTCCCCACACGAGCCAACGGACAGCCCGCCTACGGCGTCTATCTCGCGGACGCGCACGCAGCGATCACGCGCGCCTACGCACTCATCGTGCTCACGCTCCAGGGCGACCGCATCTCCGCGATGACCTGGCTCGGAGACGTCAGCGTCTTCCCGCACTTCGGGCTCCCACGAACGCTTCCCGACTAGGCAAGCTCCCCGGCCGATTCGCGGACCAAGGAGGTTGAAGGGCTACTGCAATGTTCCGTCGACCGATTCGGGGCTGCCTCCGTCTACGCGGCTAAGGAGCTAACAAAGTCCTACTACTAGGCTTTCCGCATGAAGATCTTCAATCTCAACGCAGACTCTTCAATCTCAACGCAGACGAGTGGGATCGCACGGAAGAGCGCGAGGGCTGGCGCTTCAAGGACGCCTGGGTCGGCGCGCACACCGACGCCGAGCTGATCGGCTCGAGCATGTACGAGGTCGAGCCGGGTAACAAGCAGGGGCCATTTCACACCCACCACGCGAACGAGGAATGGGCGATCGTCCTCCGCGGCGAGCCGACGCTGCGCACGGACGAGGGCGAGCAGCAGCTGCGCCAGGGCGACGTCGTCGCGTTCCCGCGCGGCAAGGAGGGCGGGCACCAGATCCGTAACGACACGGACGCGCCCGTCCGCGTCCTCATGCTCTCCACGCTGATCGCGCCGGACATCGTCGAGTACCTCGACACCGGCAAGATCGGCGCGCGGAGCGTCCCCGGCGAGCGGATCATCTTCGCTCGCCCCGGGCCTGAGCTCGAATACTGGGAAGGCGAGGAATAAAGCCACTTCCGGCGTACCATCACCGCGATGATTCGAATCGGCTCGATGGTCTTGCGCGTGGACGATCTGCAGCGCCAGACTGAATTCTGGGAGGCGGCACTCGGCTACGTGCGCCGGGAGAGTGGTGAAAGCGACGACTTCGTGCTGCTCGGCCCGCCCGACGGCCAACCGGTGGCAGATGGGATGACCTCGAAAGCGGCTCAGACACACGAAAACCGTTGCCGTGGGTTGCCACCAGTTGCCCAACTGGTCTGAGAGTGCTGCGATCCGCTCGCTGCCGTAGAACGCCCCAGAGCGTGGGCATCGGTGAAGCCGAGGATGAGTGAGGCGTGGAACCGCTGTTCGGTGGGATTGTCGTGCGCGACGTTCGGCGTGTTCCAGAGTCTTCGGTTCCACGGCATGAAGACCTGGGTCCGGAGCTCTCTCAGCGCCCCCGTGCCTGCGAGAGCGGGCACGAGCTCGCCCGTGAGGAACTTTCGGAACGCACGAGTTCTGGTGTCCTCGCGCTTGCGCACGTAGATCAGGCTGCGCGCGCCCACCTTCTCCTCGGGTCGAGCGACGTCGTACCAGCGCGCCGAGCGCGGCGGTCCAGCGTAGAGCAACGTGCGCCGGAACACATTCAATTCGTCCTTATAGGCGAGCTTGGTCTGCTTGCGGCCCCGCAGCGGGGAGAGAGCCGAAGCGAATGTGGCCTCGGCAACCCCGTTGATCCTGCGCTCGCTCGGGATGACGGTCTCGACGCCGCTGATTGCCGGCCACAGCCCAGGATTGTTCTCCGCCAGATGGATCTGCCGGTATTCCTCGAATCCCGGCGTCGCCGAGATGATCTTCGAGTGCGGCCCCTTCCAGTAGTCCATGCCCACCTGCCGCGGTTGGTCGGTGCGCATCCACAGCAGAATCGACGAGACAAAGGGCTTCGTCGCGGACGGGGGTGTCGTTCCCACTCTGTTGCCTCTGTTCGTGGGGATGGTCAGCGGTCGAGGAACTCGATGGCGGCGGGGGCGAACTTGTCGTGGAACTGGAAGATGCCGCCGTGGCCGGAGTCGGCGTAGATGATCAGCTCGGAGCCCTCGATGCGCCGGTGCAGGTCCTCGGAGAGGTTCGAGGGCACCATGCGGTCGTTGTCGCCGTTGGCGATCAGGGTCGGGTGGGTGATCTTCGACAGGTCATGGGGCGTGCCGCGTCCCCACTTCTTGATCGCCTTCAACTGCGTCCGGAACGCCTTGACCTTGATCGGCGCATCGCGGTCGACGGTGCGTTCCTCGAGCCGCTTGACGAACGCCTTCGCTGCGGCCTTGCCGGTGGCGTTGCGGTTGAAGAACAGGAACTCCTTCGCATCGGAGCGGGTCAGGGTCGCTCGCAGCATGTCCCAGTAGGTGATGCCGGCGACCTTGTCGATGTCCTTGCCGCCCTTGGGTCCGGTACCGGTGAGGACGAGCTTGCGGACGAGCTCGGGGTGCTTGACGACGAGGGCCTGGGCGATGAAGCCACCGAGGGAAAAGAGAGGATGTCGATCTTGTCCAACCCGAGAGCCTTGATGAACGCGTACGCGTCGTCGGCCATCGCCTCGACGCTGTCGGGTACCTGCCCGGTGGACGCGCCGACCCCCTTGTTGTCAAAGGCGATGACGTGCCGGTTCTTCGCGATGGAGTCGATGATGCGGGGGTCCCAGTTGTCCAGCGTCGCAGCCAGGTGCACGAAGAACACGACGGGCATGCCGCCCTTCGGCCCCAGCTCCCGGTACGCATAGGTCGTCCCACCGGCGGTAATGGTGCGCGTGGGTGCGTCCTTGTACGACGTCAGCACGCCGCCTCGCGTTTCTTGTTCCTCATATGTAGTGCTTACGGTCACAGTCCCTCCTTTCGCCCGCCCTGCGGGAGACCCCGCATGCGGATCCTTGTTATGGCACGAGCACGAGCTTTCCCGCGGCCGCCGAGCTCTCGAGCAGCTCGTGCGCTCGGCGCACTTCGGTGAGTGGCAGGCGCTCGGACACGACCGGGTGGATCTCGCCACGGCGAAGCAGTTCGAGTAGCGCGAGGAAGTCCTCCCGGAACCACTCCGGGTGGCGGTTGCGCAGCTTGTCGATCCGGTAGCCGTGGACCCGCCGGCGGGGCGAGAGCAGGCCCCAGAGAAAAACGCTCGCGGTCTGCGCGTTCCACTTGAGCCACGCTCGCCGGCTCCTGCGCCCCTGTGTGAGCGCGGAGGAGTAGCCGAACACGACCAGCCTTCCGCCCGGCCGCAGCGCGTGGAAGGAGCGAACCGACATCGCGCCACCGAGCCCGTCGAGCACAATGTCGACGCCTTTCCCGGGGAGGCTACGCACCCGCTCCAGGAAATCCTCGTTGCGGTAGTCGATCGCGACCGCGCCGAGGCGCTCGACCGCATCGCGGTCGCGAGCTGACGCAGTCCCGTAGAGGCGAAGCCCGGCCAGCGCTCCGAGCTCGAGGACCGCGGTGCCCACCCTGCCGGCTGCGCCGTGCACGAGCACCGTCTCCCCGCTCTTGACCCTCGCCACGCGGTGAAGTAGCTGGTAGGCGGTCATGTAGGGAAGAACGAGGCTCACGACCTCCGCCGGGTCGAGGTCCTCGGGCACCTCGACCGCGTACCTCTCCGGCACGCAGACACGCTCCGCGTCGGCGCCCCACACCGTCAGCACAGCGACATGGTCTCCCTCTCGCAGCCTCGAACAGCCCGAGCCGAGCGCGTCTACGACGCCGACGAGCTCGTAGCCGGGCGTGAACGGCGGCTTCGGGCCGCCGAGATAGACACCGGCGCGCAGTAGGGCATCACTGAACGACACACCGGCGGCGAGAACCCGGACGCGCACCTCCCCCGGACCCGGTCTGGGATCGTCCTCCTCGACCACCTGCAAGACCTCGGGGCCACCGTAGTGACCAACGACGACGCGCTTCATGCCTCTTCGCTCCTTCGGAACCACGTCGGTTCCTTGAAGGAACCGACTATAACAGCTAGTCAGTTACTTCACAAGACTGACCTGGTATTCTGGAATGCATGCTCAACCGCACGTACGACGGCCAGCACTGTTCGATCGCGCGCGCCCTCGAGATCGTCGGCGAGCGATGGACGCTGCTGATCGTTCGGGACGCTCTCCTCGGACTGCGTCGATTCGATGAGTTCCAGCGAAATCTCGGGATCGCGCGGAAGGTTCTCGCCGACCGTCTTCGCTGGCTGGTCGACGAAGGAATCCTCGAGCGGGTTCCCTATCAAGAACGGCCGAAGCGGTACGAGTACCACCTGACCCGAAAGGGCCGCGACCTTCATGTCGCGCTCGTCGGACTGCGGCAATGGGGCGACGAGTACTGCAGCGCGAAACCGCCGATGCTCGCGCGCACAAAGAGCGACAAGAAGCCCGTGATCGCCGCGCTTGTCCCGAAGCGCAGTGACCATCTGCGCCTCGAAGAGGTCGAGTTCGTGCCCGGACCCGGCCGCGGCTCCAGGTAGCCAGGTGCTCTAACAGCAACTCGAGCGAGTGGCAATCCTTGTCAGCGCCCTCGCTTGGCGTGGGCGAAGCCAATGCTCCGAGCCCCCGGTGCTCACCGAGACGGTCGCCGACGGTCCTTCTTCAGCTGCGCGTATTCGCCTCGGCAGCGGTGCAGACTATGTCGGCCGGTGCGGCGAACTGCTCGCGGAGGATGAGGAGCAGTCGGCGGAGCTGGGCGCGCTGCGTCTTGGTGAGGCTGGCGAGGAGCTCGTCTTCGGCGTCGCGCTGACCCTGCGCGGCGCGTTCGAGCCGCTGTTCGCCGCGTCGGGTGATGGTGACGACGTGCCGGCGCCGGTCGTCTGCGTCGCGTTCGCGTGAGAGGTAGCCGTCGGCTTCGAGCGGGTTGAGAAGTGTGACGAGGATGCTCGGGTCGACGTCCATGAGCGTCCCGAGGTCGCGCTGGGTCAAGGCGCCTCGATCGTGCAGCAGTCCGAGGAGGTGGAACTGCCGCGGCGAGAGCTTGTGCTCGGTGTGCGCTGCGCGTAGTCGCCGCATCGCCTGCTGGCCAACCAGGGCGAGCAACAGCCCCTCGCTGGTTGCGCGCTCCTCGATCAGCCCGCGCGCGCTGTCGGCTGTCTGCGTCGTCTGCCTGGAGGCCACATCGGAGACTATAGCTAGAGCAATAGTTTATGTATCGATACTATCGTGGTATCGATGGAGTCTTTTGGCGGCGACACCGCTTCATCCGAACCGCGCCTGCCGTCAGCAAACTGACGCAACAGAGAAAGGACTCGAGCGATGAAAGCAGTCACCCTCGACGTGTTCGACACGCCGCCCCGGCTGCGCGACGACCTGCCGGCGCCCACGCCCGCGGCGCACGAGGTGCTCGTGCGCGTGCACACCTCCTCGGTCAACCCGGCCGACAACTCGATCGCCACCGGCATGCTCAAGCAGATGGGGGTCGAGTACGAGTTCCCCGTCACCCTCGGCCGCGACTACGCCGGCGTGGTCGAGCAGGTCGGGACCGACGTCACCCGCTACGCCGTCGGCGACCAGGTCTTCGGGTTCGTCCTCCACGCCAATCCGACCGTCCGCGACGGAAGCTGGGCGGAGCTGATCGCCGTCCCGCAGGACATGCTCATCGGCCGGGCTCCTCAGGGTGTCGACCTCGCCACCGCCGGCGCCGCGCCGGTCGCCGGCGTCGCCGCGATCATGGCGATCGACGCGCTCGAACTGTCCGACGGCGACACGGTGCTGATCGTCGGCGCGCCCGGTGGCGTCGGCAGCTTCGCCGTGCAGCTCGCCGCCCGCGCCGGCGCCACGGTCGTCGCCCCAGCGCTGCCCGAGGACGAGACCTACCTGCGCGAGCTCGGCGTCAGCGAGCTGCTGCCCCGCGACGGCGACCTCGCCGCGGCGGCGCGCGAGCGCCACCCCGACGGCTTCGACGCGGTCCTCGACCTGGTGAACTACGGACCGGACGTTCCCGCGACCCTCGTCAAGGACGGCGGCCGCGTTGCCTCGCCCACCGGAGCCGCCGGCGAAGGCCCCGGACGGACGATGGTCATCGCCGCCCCCACGCCCGAGAACCTCGAGCGCCTCGCGGGCCTACTCGCCGGCGGCACGCTGCGCGTACCCATCCAGGCCACCTACGAGCTCGCTGAGGCCCCCGACGCGCTCACAGCCCTCGCCACAACGCACACGCAGGGCAAACTCGCCATCCGCATCCAGTGACCGCGGCAACTGCTCGCGGGAGGCAGCCAGCCGCCCCGGCGACCCATCGGTAGCCGGACCCTTGGGGACAGGTCTTGGGGACAGGTTTGAGGTTTCTCAGGGAGACTCAGGGCTCTTCGAGAGAGGGGTGCGTCGACAGACGAAACGGCTTAGCTGCTGGGAAACCACCGTAGTAAGCGCTGTTCCTCCGCCCCCTCTCACAATGCGAAATCCTCCATGGCAAGGAGGGGGTCGACGGTTCGAGTCCGTCAGAGGGCTCTGAAAATCAAAGAAAAACCTGCAAATCGACTAGCACTGTTGTCCGAACCAGCACCACAGAGCACCTCCCTCTAGCGCCGGGGCAAACTCTCCGAGATCCTCCACCCCACGCAAAAAGCCTGCAAATCGGCCTGTTGTCCGACACGTCAGAGCACCTCCGTGGGACGGAGGCGCTCGAGCGTGGTCACGGTGTCCTCGAGCGCCGAAAGTCGCTGGAAAGGAGCACATTCGGGATCGCGCGGCGTGGACCCACGAACCCTGGGGACAGGTCCTGGGGACAGGACAAGCAGGTCGCACGGGCTCAGGAAGTAGCCGGCGTCATCCGCGTCCTGAGCGCGTCGGCGAATTCGGGCATGTAGTCGGGGAGATTGCCGCGCTCCTCGTCGAAGATCTCGCGTTCGTCGGAGTACGGGATGCCGCCGGGACTGAGCGGCGCGATTCCCTCGCTCAACGTGCGATCTCGGGACGGAACGTGGGGCAGGATCCGATTCAGGCCGCCTCCGAGTCAGAACGTCCACCCGGCTGGCGCGTGAGGGTCAGGCAGGTAGGCGCAATAGGTGCCGGTGCGGATAGCACGGTCGAGATGTTCGCCGAGCTCGGGATGGTGCTCGCCGATTCGGACTATCCCCTGGCGGATTGCGCGGGTCACAGCGACTCGAGCACGCTCGGAGGCAGATGCAGCGCGTCGATCGCGACCACCGAGGCCGACCGCCCGAGATAGTTCTCGAACGAGGAAGTCGCGTTCTGCGTCCGCCTGCGCGGCACGCTGGGTGTCTCCGAGGGCGCGCGCCTGCTCGATGTCGGCGTCGATCTCGGCGAGGCGTCGGCGGTACGCGTCTTTGGCTTGTGGGTCGAGGAGCTCGCCCGCGTCGCCGAGTGCGAGGCGAGTCAGACGGGCTGGCTGGCCGCTGTCCGCGTACTCAATTGTGCCGTTCTCCGCGGCGACGAGGTCCAGAACGTGGAACTCTCGGCCGGGGTGGGCGAGGAGTTGCGCGAGGTAGCGCACGCCCTTGAGGTCTCGCACGCGCACTGTGCGTCCCTCGAACACCAGCGACCAGTAGTCGCCCTCGTGACGAAATACGCTGCGACGTGCGGCACGCTGCTCGTATGTTTCCGCCCGGCTTTCGATGGGCGCCGTCGGGTCAGTCGTCGGTCCGGCGGCGATCTGCTCGAGGATCGTGCGAGCCGCCTCGAGCTCCAAGATTGCCTGGTGCTCGCTGCCGCTGGCTCGGTGCGCCTCGGCGAGGCCCGTACGTGCAAGCGCCGCTTCATAGGGTGCGCCCACCTCGTCCCAGAGTCGCGCAGCTTCGGAGCAGAACTGTACCCCGCCCCCCGCATCTCCCTCGGCGAGCCGCACCCTTCCTTGGGCAAGGGCCGCGCTGGCGACGAGCGACTTGCTCTGGAAGCGGGAAGCCACGAGCTTCAATTCGTCGGCGGCTGAGCGGGCTCGGTCGATATTGCCGGCAGCGAGCTCGATCTCGACCTGCGCCTCGAATAGCGGCGCCCGCTGCAAGTCGGTGTCCGGTGGCAACTCCTTCGACGGCACCAGGAGGGGGTGCTCGAGTGCGTCTCGAATGGATTCCGCGGCGGAGACGACGTCTCCTTGGGCAAGACGAACGAGCGCAAGACCGGGTTGGGGATCCCACCCGAGCCGATGAGCGGCCAGCAACGCTTGCTCCGCGCCTGCGATGTCTCCCATTCGAAGTCGGATTCGTGCGAGCTCGCTCAACGGCCATCCCAGCTCGCGTCGCAGATACGGGCGTAGTTCCTCGCACGCGGCGAGCGCCTCTCTCTCTGCCTCGTCGCACGACCCGCGCAGCCTCAGGATCTCCGCACGATGGACGCGGCAGCGCCCGTGGATGCTCCCGATGGCGTTTGTCTTGCACCACCGCTCCATCGCCTCGGTCCACTCTTCGGCCACGTCGTACTGTGCGAGCCCCTGCAGAGCGCAAACGAGCTCGCAGTAGACGATCCCCGTAGAGAGCGCATCGAGGTCGCCGGAAGCGACTGCGACTCCCACCTCGTCGAGCAGTTCGAGCCCTGGCTGGACCTCGCCGCGCAGGATGAGGAGCCGCGCTTCTGCCACCCGTCCGATCGCGCACGCCGCCGGATCACGCCTGGAGCCGACCTCGATCGCACGCTCGACCCACTCTCGAGCGCCGTCAAGGTCGCCCGCCAGCATTCGCTCGTACGTCCGGACTGCCGCAACCCAAGCATGCGCCGACGTCTCGTCCTGACCCTCGAGCAGTTGCTCCGCGCGTCGCAACCAGCCGCGCACCGGTGCCATCAGGGCGGTATCGAAAAGCAGGTGCATCGCGACGCGAACCGCGGCCCCCGCTGCCGCAACCTGGTCGCCGACCTGCACGGCCATCGCATGAGCGCGTTCCCATGCTTCGATCGCCACGTCGAAATGGCCCGCCGCGTAGGCAACCTCCCCGAGAACCGGTAGATCGGCCGGACCCGCAAGGCCCTCAGCGTCTGCCGTCATGAAGAGGTCGTAGGCCTCCTGCCAATCTCCGCGCGATGCAGCGTCACGTGCGCGCTCGACGACGGCGTAACCCACGCCGTTGCTCATCGCACGCCAACGGTTCGTGACCCATCGGCGCCCGGAGCCCACCGGAGCCGGACGTAACCGTGAGAGCTACCGCCGTAACAGTCTTGCTCACGCATTTGGGTTGAGACCGAAGACCCCGAGCAAACGAGGAGGACTCGTGGAGAGAGTAAAGGTCAACGGCGTAGAACTGGAATACGAGGTGCGCGGATCGGGTGAACCGGTCCTTCTGATCGACATGCTCATTGCCGATTGCTTCGTGCCGCTCCTCAGAGAACCGTCACTGGCAGGCCGTTACCAGCTGATCCGGTACCACAAGCGGGGCTGGGTCGGCAGCACGCACACGCCACCGCCGGTGAGCATCGGTGACCACGCCGCTGATGCTGCGGCTTTGCTCGACCATCTAGGTGTACGGCGCGCTCACATCGCGGGGCACTCCAGCGGCGCGTCGATCGCAGCCCAACTGGCTCTCGACTACGCCGACAAGGTGCAAACACTCACCCTGCTGGAGCCGACGCTATTGTCGCTGCCTCTCGGTCAGGCGTTCCTGAGATCAGCCGACCCGGTCTTCGAGGCGTACCGAAACGGCGACCACTCGGGAGCGTTCGCCATGTTCGTCACCGCCGCAAGCGGACTCGAGTGGGAAGCATGTCGAGCGCTGCTCGAGGAGCGCATCCCCGGCGTGGTTGCGCAGTCGATCAAGGACGCTGACACCTTCTTCGGCGTTGAGCTGCCCTCGCTACTGGTCTGGACGTTCGGCCCCGAGCAGGCGGCCGCTATCCACCGGCCAGTCCTGTCCGTGCTGGGTGCCGAAACCCAGCCTCCATGGGTCGAGATCGCCGAGTTTCTCCGCTCTTCGCTCCCGTACATCGAGGATTGCACGATCGAAGGGGCGGGACATCTCCTGCAGATCCAGCGTCCCGAACCCGTCGCTCGAGCGATGGCGGAGTTCTTGCGGCGAGACCCCGTGACGGCGACTGATGTTGCGTCCAACGCGGCACCCGGGAGGGCTTCGGCGACCATCCCCGACGAGCGCGGTACGGAAGCCGCCCAAGGAGTCGCGCAGCGATCGGCCCGGACGTAACCGAGCGGCGGCGGGCAAGACGTACGACACGGAGCTCGGGCTGCGGCTAACGACACACGCTTCGTCGTGCGGGTGAGCCGCGCGCAGGTCGCAAGTCACGATGCCCTCCCTGGCGCCGTGGCGGGCGCACGCGAGATCAGCCCTTCGATACCACGCGCCGCGATTCGCCACATCGCGACCGCCTGAGCGCGGCGCGACCTGGAGTGCGAGAGCTCGAACGGTCGTCGGTGCGTCAACGGGTCGGTCGGTCTCCAAGAGGACTTGGGGACAGGTTCTGGGGGACAGGTTCGATGATTCCCGGGGTCGCTCGAGGAGCTTTGAGGTAGGGATGAAACCGCCAGAGAGAACGGCGTAGATGCAGGGAAAACGAGGCAGGAAGCGCGCCTCCTCCGACCCGCCGCCGCAGACCCAAGCCTCCATGGTAAGGAGGGGGTCGACGGTTCGAGTCCGTCAGAGGGCTCTAAAACCCCCGGAAATCGGGGGTTTTTGTTGCCTGAATTGGTACAACCGAGCACCTCCTTGCCAGGGAGGGGGTCGCCAGTCGCGCAGCCAGGGCTGAAGTGTTCGGAACCGCTTGAACAAGCGCGATTCGGTACTCCGCTCGCCAGCGCCACGGACTAAGGATTTCCTTGGGGATAGGTCTTGGGCACGCCTTTGATCCTAGGAGCGGTGTTTTGAGTCAGCGCTGCGAACTGCGGAGTGCCGGCGGTCATCCCTCGTCAGCCGACTAGACAACAGGCTCGCCGACGGCAAACGCCCTCAACCGCAGAGAGCATCTGTCAGCTTTCCCGTGGGATCATTCGCGGCGATGGGTGTCGCGACGGCTGACGAGCTGTTACGCCTCGGCCGCGAGGCGCTCGCGACAGCGGACTGGGAGCGCGCCCGCGCCTTCTTCGAGCAAGCCGCGGAGTTCGGCGAGAGCGCAGAGATTCTCGACGGCCTGGGAGAGGCGCTGCAGTTCGGGGGCGAGCATGGGCGCGCGATCGAGGCTGAAGGAGCGCGCGTTTGCCGAATACGAGCGGCGTGGCCTGCGGGCTGAGGCCGCCGAGCTGGCGCGCTGGCTGGCGTTTCTGTACGTGTCCGTCCACGGGAACGTGGCCGCGGCCAATGGGTGGATGGCGCGGGCGGAGAGTGTGCTGGAGGGGGTCGAAGAGTCTGCGGCGCACGGGTGGCTCATCGCTCGATCGCGCTCCGTGGACCTCCGATGCAGCCGAGCGCGAGGAGTGCGCGACGGCAGCGATCGCGATCGCCAGGCGGTATGGCGACAGGGACCTCGAGTTCGATGCCATGGCGCTGCTCGGCGAGGCGTACGTCGCCGCGGGGCGCGTCACCGAAGGGATGACGCTGCTCGACCAGGCGATGGCCGCTGTCGCCTCAGGAGAGGTGGTCGGCGTCGGCCCCGCCGGCGAGATCTACTGCCGGTTGCTGAGCGCCTGCGAACGGGCGACCGACGTGAGACGCGCCGAGCAGTGGCTCGATGCCGCGACCCGCTTCGAGGCGTGGGGCGACTTCGTGCCGCCGACCTGCCGGACGCACTACGGCGGCATTCTGATCGCACTCGGCCGCTGGGATGAGGCGGAGCGCGAGTTGCTCGCCGCGATCCGGATCTTCGAGACGGGCTACTGGGCATCCCAACTCTTCGCGCTGCTTCGGCTCGCGGACCTGCGCGTTCGGCAGGGACGATTCGAGGAGGCCGAGCGTCTGCTCGAAGGCTTCGACTGGCACGCGAGCGCCAAGCGGTCACTCGCGAGGATCGCGTTGGCACGCGGCGATCTGGCTCTGGCAGGGGACCTCGGCCGCTTGTGCCTCGAGAGCACACCGCCGTCCGATCCGGATTGCGCACCCGTGCTCGCCTTGCTCGTCGAGGTGCAGCTCGCAGGCGGCGACCTCGCCGCCGCGGAGGAGACGCTTGACCAGCTGGCCGTTCTTGCGGTCGACCGCAAAGACGATCGGACGCGCGCCGTCGCCAAGCTCGTCGGGGGCACGGTCCGAGCCGCTCGAGGAGACCAGCAGGCGCGGGCGGACTTCCAAGCGGCCCTGGAGCTGTTCTCGGGGCTCGGTCTTGCCCTCGAAGCCGCGCAGGCCCGGGTCGGGCTCGCACGGGCGCTCGGCTCGCATGCGCCCGCGGCCGCAGTCGTGGAGGCCCGGCACGCGCTGGAGACGTTCGAGCGTCTCGGGGCGGCCCGGGACGCCGACGGGGCCGCCGCCCTGCTCCGAGAGCTCGGGGCTCCGGCGCGGACGTTCCCGAAAGGGTACGGAGCGCTGACCAGGCGCGAGACGGAGGTCTTGTCGCTCTTGGCCGAAGGATGCTCGAACGCCGAAATCGCGCAGCGCCTCTACATCAGCCGGCGAACGGCCGAGCATCACGTCGCGCGTATCCTGACGAAGCTTGGCCTCCGGAATCGCGCGGAGGCGGCCGCGTACGCGCTGCGCGAGCAGACACGGAAATCCGTAACCGGATAGGCATTCTCACCGATGCTGCGCGCTTCGCAGGCTGCGATCCTGAGCCCTCGTGGCGACAGATCTGGATCCGGACCTCGAGAAGGCGCAGGCCGCGCTGCTCGCCCGATTCGCACCTGAGACCCGTGTCCGCCGGATCCGCTGGTCACAGGGCGAGACTCAGATCTTCGAGCTCGGCAGCGGAGCGCCGCTTCTGTACGTCCACGGTGGGTTGGGCGGTGCCTACGAGGTCGTGCCGATCCTCGCGGCGCTCGCGAAGAACCACCGCGTCCTCGCGGTCGACCGGCCGGGTCACGGCCTGGCCGATCCCTTCGACTACCGCGGCGTCGATCTATTCGACCACGGTCGAATTTTCCTGCGTGACGTCGTAGATGCGCTCGACCTCCCGACCGTCGATGTGATCGCCAACTCGCTGGGCGCGCTCTTGTCCGTCGCCTTCGCGCTCGACGCTCCCAGCCGCGTGTCGCGCCTTGCGCTCGTCGGCGCGCCGTTCGGGATCGCGCGAAAGCCGCCTCTCCAAATCCTTCCGCTCGGATTCCCGCTGATCGGCCAGCGGCTCGGTCAGGCACTTCTTCTCGAGTGTGACTCGGGACGCGAGCCGGAAGTTCTGGGGGCAGCTCATCGTCAAGCATCCCGAGCGAGTCGACGATCTGGTGCTCGACGTCGACGTCGCGCACACGCGACGAAACGTCGAGAGCATGCTCAGCTTGATTGCGTGTATCGCCGATTGGCGCCGCCTCGGGTACCGACGCGAGCTGATCCTCGGCGAGCGCTGGCGAGCATTGACGATGCCGACGCTTCTCGTCTGGCCCGAACACGACGCCTGGGGATCGCCCGAGGAGGGTGAGACTCTCGTCGCGGCGAGTCCGAACCTTCGCCTCGTTCGAGTTCCCGGGGCAGGCCACAATCGCGTGGTTCGACGACCCAGAGACCGTCGTAGCGGAGATCGAACGTTTCCTGGCCTCAGAGCCACGAAGCGGAGTGGAGGCAGTCGCGTAGCACACCCGGAGTCGTACGAGCCGCTATTCGAGCAGGTGCTCGAGCGGTGAGGGCGGCCAGTTTTCGCTCAGCCGAACGAACCTAAGGGAGGGCCTTCGACCGAGGGTCTTGGGGAGGGGTCTTGGGGACAGGTTCGAGGATTCCCAGGGCCGCTCGGGGAGCTTCAAGGAAGCGAAGAAACAGCCAGAGAAAAGTCGCAGATGCAGGAAAAACACAGGCGGGAAGCGCGCTTCCTCCGACGCGCCGCCGCAGACCCAATTCTCCATGGTAAGGAGGGGGTCGACGGTTCGAGTCCGTCAGAGGGCTTGCGAAAAAGCCCTGGAAATGGGCATGTAGTGTTGCCTGCGATGGCGAATTGTGGATGCATCGCGGGTACGAGACGGGTACATTTTCGGACTAGTGGGCACGCGCGGGCACGCGCGACTTCTCGCGACACAGCCTTGACGTGCTCCGCACACCGGAGCGTGCCTTCTCCAAGAGAAATGCCCTGCAACCGAGCTTGATGTTGCCCGCCTTGGCGCGGAGGAGACCACCTCCTTCGCTAGAGAGGTGGTCATGGGGCCTTCCGGCTCGGCCCGTTGAGAAAGACGGTCAAGGCGAGCACGAGGCCGCGCGCCGTCGCGCTGACTTCGACGAGGTTTAGATCCCTCTTGACGGACGAGATCGTCTGGCACGAGCCGGGCGACGCCGACTACTCGGGCGACCACCGAGGTGCCGACGACGACGTCGCCCTAATCAAGAAGGTCTCCGAGATTCCCCTCGTGCTCCAGCCCCAAGTGATTCTCGTCACCGACGAGCACGCGGCAGCACGAACGCGCTGGTGGGCGGAACGGGCCCACACTCGAGTGGAGGGGAACGAAGTCGCCGTCTATCGGTTCGCGGGCAACAAGATCGCAGAAGTGTGGTTCTGGCACGACGGTTATGACGAGGCCGCGCACGACCTCGTCTTCTCCCTCGACCAGTGCTCCGTCGAGTAGGTCGAGTCGCACCCGACCTTCTGACAGACGCAGCCGGGCGCGCGCGCCTCGCTGAGTCGAGCGCCTTGCCGGACGACTGGGTCTCTGCTCGAGAAGTGACTCGCCATCTCGAGTCTGATTCGACGGCACGATCTCATGCTTTCTTGACACGTATACGTGTCTTCGATTATTGTGCCCGTGACATGAACACGGCGAGGCCTTACGAGAGCCCACTCCGCGCGGAGCAGATGGAGCAGACGCGCCTGCGAATCCTGCGGGCGTTTACAGAGGCGCTCGCTGATCCGACGGCGGAGGACGTGACGATCCCGCAGGTCGCGCGCCGTGCTCGCGTCTCGTTGCGGACTGTCTATCGCTACTTCCCGACGAAAGAGGCGCTCTTCGACGCCTGGGCCGAATGGGTGGACGAGAGCCTGCAGATCCACCTTCACTCGTACCCGGAGCAGGCCGACCGCCTGCCCGAGTTTGCGCTCGAGCTCTACCGCTCGTACGACGAGAGCGAGCCGGTGGTCAAGGCGATGCTCAACTCGAAGGCGGCCCGTACGGTCCGTGAGCGCACCCGGCGCCGGCGACAGCGAGCGTTCGGGCGAGCGATGAGCGAGCTGACGGACGGCCTCGAGCGGAAGGAGCGGCTGCGGGCGCTTGGGGTCGTCTACCTGCTCGTCAGCGCGCCTGCCTGGCAGGCGATGCGCGACCAGTGGGGGCTCGACGGCGCCGAGGCCGGGAAGGCCGCCGCCTGGGCCGTCCGTGTCCTGACCGACGAACTTCGCCAGAACCCGGCGAGCATCGAGGAGGATGATGACGATGACCGTCGTCGCTGAACAGACTTTCGCGCCGCCGAGGCCAGGTGTCTGGTTCCTGGACCCGACGCACTTCACACGGCCCGCGACGCGCTTCCACGCAGAGCTCTTCCCCGAGCAGATGATCGCCGGCTTCAGCGAGGGCCTGCGGCGCTACGGGTCGCTGCTCGAGTACCTGGACCTGGCCTTCGTCAACGGTTTCTTCTACTACTGCCCCCGGCCGGTCGCCGCCCCGCAGGAGGCTGTCGGCCATCCGCCGCGCGAGGTGTGGGACGAGCTCGCACAGAGCCAGCCCGAGATCCGAGCGCGGCTGGAGACGAGCGCGACCGTGTTCGAGCGCAAGCCCTGGCGCGAGGAGCTGGAGCGCTGGGACCGCGAGGTGAAACCGGCGGCGATCCGCGACCACCTGACGCTGCTGGCAGTCGAGCCGACCGCGCTCGGCACGGAGGAACTGCTCGCCTACCTCGACCGCTGCCGCGAGAACCAGAAGCGCGGCGCCTACATCCACCACCTCATCAACATGCCCGCGCTCATTCCAATCGGGGACTTCCTCGCGCACGCACGCGAGTGGACGGGGCGCCCCGGGGCCGAGCTGCTGAGCCTTCTCCAAGGCGCGAACCCCGACCCGCTCGGGGCCGACCGCGAGCTGGCGCGGCTTCTCGACGCAGTGCGCGAGGATTCGGCGGCGGGAGCCATTCTCGACTCCGCCGGCGAGCCGGGCGAGGTGCTCGGCGCGCTGCGCTCGCTCCGCGGCGAGACCGGCGAGGCGACCAGGGCGTACGTCGATCGCGTGGGGTACCGACCCGTGAACGGCGAGGACATCGGGGAGCCGTGCGTGATCGAACTGCCCGAGCTCATCGTGGGTGCGATTCGTTCCGGGCTCGAGTCGGCGGAGTCGCCCCCGACCGACATCGAGGTCGCGAAGCGGACGGCGGACATCCGCGACGCAGTCCCGGAAGAGCATCGCGCGACGTTCGACGAGCTGCTCGGTGAGGCGAAGCTGACCTGCCGACTCCGCGACGAGAGGGGAACGTACGCCGATCTGTGGGCGATCGGGATCATGCGGCGTGCGATCCTGGCCGCGGGCCGGAGACTCGCGGCGCAGGGCGTGATCGACGAGCCTTCGCATCTCGTCGAGGCGGACTACCGAGAGCTGCGGGCGCTTGTCGGCTCCGGCACCGGAGTGTCCGGCGAAGAGCTCGCGGAGCGAGCGCGGTACCGCCTGGAGGCGCGCTACACGGATGCGCCGTCGATCATCGGCGGGGAGCCGGGCGAGCCGCTTCCAGCCGAGTGGCTTCCCCCCGCGGCGGCGCGGCTCGAGCGCGCGCTCGGCGCTGTGGTGCAGGAGATCTTCGTGGCACCTCAGCCGCAGACTGAGGAGCGCAAGGTCCGCGGCCTCGGCGTCAGTCCGGGCGCGTATGAGGGGACGGCCCGCGTCATCCGGGGTACAAGCGAGTTCGGTCGCATCGAGCCCGGCGACGTGCTCGTGACCAACTCGACGACGACGGCCTTCAACATCGTCCTGCCGCTGCTCGGCGCGATCGTGACCGACCGTGGGGGCCTGCTATCGCACGCTGCGATCGTCGCGCGCGAGTACGGAATCCCGGGAGTGGTCGGCTGCACCGACGCGACCCGGGTGCTGCCGGACGGCGCTCTCCTGCGCGTGGACGGGTCCCTGGGCGAGGTCGAGGTCGTCTCGTGAGGCTCGCGCCCCTCGAGGAGAGCCTCGACGCCGAGCTATACGGCGGCAAGGCGGCGCAGCTTGCGATAGCCGTCGGAGCAGGCCTGCCGGTTCCATCGGGCGTCGCGCTTTCGGTAGAGCTCGTAGAGTCGATCGCGGCTGATGCACCGGCCGCGATCGCCGAGCTCGTGGGCACCTGGCCGCTCCCCCCCGCTCCGCTCGCCGTCCGCTCGTCGGCCGTCGGCGAGGACTCCGAGGAGGCGAGCTTTGCCGGCCAGCACCTCACCTGCCTCAACGTCCGCTCGGCTGCAGACGGCGTCGCGGCGGTGGCAGCGATTTGGCGCTCCGCCCATTCGGACTCGGCGCTCGCATACCGGCGCCGGCTCAACCTGACCGACTCGCCCCGCATCGCCGTGGTCGTCCAGCAACTGGTTGACGCGGATTGCGCGGGCGTCCTCTTCACGCGCAATCCGCTCGACGGCGCGGACGAGCTCGTGGTGGAAGCAGCCTGGGGCCTCGGCGAAGCGGTCGTCGCCGGGCTCGTCACGCCGGATCGTTTCCGGGTCGCGCGGGACGGCACCGTTCTCGAGCGGGTGGCCGGTACGAAGGATCTCGCCGTCTCGCTCGCCCCCCATGGAGGTACGGAAGAGGTCGCAATCTCGGGCGAACGCATTCGAGCGCTCTGCCTCGACGACAGCAGGCTCGCGGCACTGGCTCGGCTCGCGGAGCGGTGCAGCCAAGTGTTCGCGGGCGCCCGCGACCTCGAGTGGGCATTCACAGGCGACGTGCTCCACCTGCTTCAGTGCAGGGCGGTCACGCGCGCCGCCTCGCTCGCGTCCTGACGAACCGATGCGCTTCCTGTTTGCTACCTGGGACGGGGGCGGGAACGTTCTGCCCACGCTCGCAATCGCGCGTCACCTCCGAGAGCGTGGGCATTTCGTTCGAGTGCTCGGCCCTCGATCGCTGCGACTTCAGGTCGAGGGAGCAGGCTGTGCGTTCTCAGCCTACGCCCGCGTCCCGCACCGTCTTCCCTCAACAGCAGGAGCGGCGGTACTCGGACGGGTGCGCGCAGCCCTGCTCGTCATGGAGCTCGCACGGGCCGCCCCTCCACTTGCCTACGCCGAGGACGTGCTCTCGGAGCTCGAGCGGAATCCCGTAGATGTACTCGTCGTCGACTTCATGCTCGCCGGTGCTATTGCCGCAGGCGAGCAAGCGGGTCTTCCGACGGCGGCGCTCATGCACACCGTCTACTGCCTGCCTGGTCCCGGTCGGCCGCCGTTCGGCCCCGGCTTCAAGGCTCACCCAGGACCTGGCTGGCGACTGCGCGACACAGCCGTGTCGGCGCTCCGCCGCAGCACGCAAGAGCCCTCGTTGCTCGATCTGAACGAGGCGAGGCGACGCCTCGGGCTGGCGCCCGTCGCCTCGGCGTCGGATCAGTTCGGGTTCGTCGCTCGCGTCCTCGTGCTGACGACCGAGGACTTCGACCCACAGCCCGCGCGCCGGCCGCAGAACGTCAGCTACGTGGGGCCGCAGCCCGCCGACTCGTGGCGCTCCGAGCCGCTCGATCTGCCGTTGTCGTCGGAAGATCGCACGCCACTCGTGGTCGTTAGCTTCAGCACACGCCATGCGGCGACGGAGATCGTCCAACAGGTTCTCGACACTCTCGCCGCGCTTCCTGTTCATGGGCTGGTGACGCTCGGCCCCGCCCTCCCGCCGGGGGATCTCCGTTTGCCGGGGAACATCGTTGCGCGCCATTTCGTGCCGCACGGCTTCGTACTCCCGCGCGCGCAGCTTGTGATCACCCATGCCGGTCTCGGGACGGTCATGGCCGCGCTTACACACGGAGTCCCGTTGCTCTGCATCCCGCTTAAGAACGACCAATTCGAGAACGCCGCCCGCGTCGTGGCCGCCGGGGCCGGCTGCACGCTGGGCAGTCACGCACGACGTTCCTCGCTGAAGCCGGCGATTCTGCAGCTCCTCGACGACCCCCGCTTCAGGGAAGGAGCCGGCCGTATGGCAGAAGCCATCACTGCGCACGAGGGCCGAGCCGTTCAGGAGCTCGAGGCGCTCTCGGGCCTTGACGAACGCCCTGCGGAGTCGTTGCCGTTCGCCCACGAGCGCCCGGTAGTAGCGGCACCCTGAGCGAGGTCCTCGCAGCGAGCCACTCCGCACAATTAGAGCCTCTCATGGGTCTTTCTCCGCTCGCCGCGTGATCGATGAGTTCCGTCCCTGATCGCGGTCTCAGCACCGAAGGCCGATCTGGAGAACCCAATTGCCCAACCAGGATGACACCGGCTTCCGCAAGCTCTCCGCCCCGGCACCCGAATCGAGCGCGAGTTCGACGCCGCGGCGATCAGGCGGCTGAAGGAGAGCTCGCGATCCGACATCACGATCGGCGGGGCGGAGCTCGCCGGCCAGGCGATCGCCGAGGGGTTGGTCGACGAGTGCCATCTCTTCCTCGGGCCGGTCCTAGTGGGCGGTGGCAAGCGCGGCGCTGCCCGCCGGCGTCCATGCCGAGCTCGAGCTGTTGGAAGAGCGCCGCTTTCGCAGCGGCGTCGTATACCTCCATTACCGTTTTGAGCCGAAAGGAGCACGATGTCGACATCGCCGCAGGACTTCAACGCCCAGATCATCGAGGGGTTAATCACGGCCCACCTCGCGGCCACCTTCGCGGGCTTACCCGTCTACGTGCACACGATCGAGCACGCCGACGGCGTCGTCCTCGTCGACACCGGCATGCTCGATTCGACGCCGGAGCTGGACGAGGAAGGCGCGCCGGTGCCGATGCCGGAGAACATCCCCCGAGACGTCGTGTGCGTCATCAACACCCACCTTCACTTCGACCACTGCGGCGGCAACCGCCTGTTTCCCGGTGTGCCGATCCACGTCCAGCGGCTCGAGCTGCAAGGGCCTCATGACCCGCACGAATGGGTCGACTTCCCGGGTGCGACCTACGTCGAGCACGACGGCGAGGCGGAAGTCCTGCCCGGCATTCGGCTGCTGCCGACGCCCGGCCACACGCGCGGACACCAGAGCGTCCTCGTCGACACGCCCGACGGCCTCGTCGTCATCGGCGGCGACGTCGCGTACACGTTCCACGAGCTCGGGAGCGGCGCGACCGAGGGACAGCGGCGCGTGCTCGCGCTAGCCGCTCCGACGTGGCTCACGCACGCGGACGGGGGACCGAAAGTTCCTCGCCCGAACTAGGGCGACGACGCGAGCCGGAGCGCGGCCCTCGAGACCACCTTGCGGCGGACGCGCGGGGCTCGTGAGAGGGCAGCGTGCGATTGTCTAAGCCTCATCCCGGCAGATTGAGCCGCGCCGGCCGCGATTCGACCCCCCTACAGAGAGGCGGTCCATCCGCGAAACGGTCGCACGTGCGCCGCCAAAGCCTCTTCCCACTAGCGATTCGCGCCTTCAGGGTGGAGCATTAATGGAGCCAAGCGGTCGCAAGCCAGTGGCAAATGGGAGAGGCCCGAAAATGGCTCGAACAAGCCAAACCGTTGCCACTGGTTGCGACCAGTTGCCGATCGGAGCGCATGGTAAGGAGGGGGTCGACGGTTCGAGTCCGTCAGAGGGCTCTGCAAAAGCCGCGGAAATCGGGGGTTTCTCTTCATCGCACCAGTAGCCGGTCGAGTTGGCGCTGGCGGCATCGACGCGTGTTTCAACCTTGGCTCCGGGCGGTACCTAACTGGACCTCGGCTGGAACGCAAGCATCCCTGCTGCGCCATCGAGTGGGCCGAATCCAACTAAGGGGCCGCGATGCCGGAACTCATGATTGACTTCATCACCTCGCTCGAGGGATACGGGGCAGCCGACGGTTGGCCTGGTTTTTGGGGCCTGGAAGGGCCTGAGTACCTCGCCTGGTTGGGCGACCAGCCGGAGGCGGACTACACGATCCTGATGGGTGCGAACACCTATCGGCTCATGTCGGATCTGGCCGCCGACGGTGAACCGGCGAGTATGCACCTACGGTTCTGGCTCGGCCACCTCTAGCAGCAGCGGAATCGAGTAGCTGACCGCATGCCCTCGCTGGCTCGCTTGGCGAGCGAGGTAGCGTCGCGGTGGGCCAGCGTTCGGGAATGACGCCTGAGGGGCTCTCCCGTCGCGAAAGTTCAACCCGCTAGCCGATCTGCTCGGCCAGCCCGATGAGGATCCCCTCAGGGCCTCGGACGTAACAGAGCCGATACTTATCCTCGTACCGCGCCAGTTCACCAACCAACTCGGCTCCGTGCGGGCGGAGCCGGGCGAGCGTATCGTCGATGTCCTCGACGGCGAACATGATGCGTAGGTAGCCGAGAGCGTTCACCGGGGCTTTCCGGTGATCGGCGACCGCAGGCGGCGTGAGAAATCGCGAGATCTCGAGCCGGCTGTGGCCGTCCGGCGTGCGCATCATGGCGATCTCGACGCGCATGTGGCGCAGTCCAGTGACGCGCTCTGCCCAGTCTCCTTCGATCGTGGCTCGCCCTTCAAGCTCGAGGCCGAGCTCGGCGAAGAAACAGATAGCGGCATCGAGGGATTCCACCACGATGCCGACGTTGTCCATCCGTTGAAGCGTCACGCGGCCCACCCTAGTCCTAGTGTCGCTTCGACACGCCCACCGGACGAGCGCACCGGCTGACGGTTGCGCCATCGGCACGATGGCTTCGTTGTCCGTTCCTCTCGCTGACGTGCGCCAGTGTTCACGAATGACGCCTGAGTCCGGCGAGACACTGATGGCTCGGACGGCGGTCTCAGTCCGGCTCGTCGCGGGTCTGCCTGTAGCGCTCGTAGATCACGCGCGAGCCGAACGTTCTGGTTTCGACCAGGTCTAGCGAGACCACCTCGGTAACCGGCGGCAGGAACGGCGTGCCTCCACCGACGACGACCGGAACGCGGAACATGCGCAGCTCGCCGACGAGGCCGAGCTCGATCGCTGCCGCAGCCAGGCCGGCTCCGCCGATCGAGACGTCCTTGTCCGTCGCGGCGAGCGCCGCAGCGACCTCCTCGGCCACCGACCCTTCGGCAAGCCGGGCATTACCTTGGACGCTGTCAAGCGTGCGGCTGAAGACGACCTTCGGGATAGCGCACCAGACGTCGGCGAACACGTCCCAGAGCTCGTTGTCGCGCATCGAAGGATCCGTCTCCCACGGAAGCATGGTCTCGTACAGCCTGCGGCCCAACAGATAGCCGCCGAGCTCGCGTACCTGCGAGATGTGGAAACGGAAAAGCTCCTCGCTAGGGACCGTCCACCCAAACGCGCCCTCGCGGTCGGCGATAAAGCCGTCCACCGAGACGCTCATCGAGTAGATCAGCATCGCTCCGAGCTTATTGCAGCGGCGCGATACAGGATGATCGCGGTGAAGCTCAGGGTTCTCCCCTCTCGGCGGGCAACCCTCATCAATCTGGCGGCACCAGTTCAGGACGGTCGAGCTCGGTGACGCGCGCGCGTGCAGCGATCCTGGGCTGCGCGAGCGTCCTCTCGCCTGAGCGGGCTTTCGACCTGAGCGGGACGAGCACTACCCCGAGCTAGACGGCTGACCGCACGCGGGCAGAGTGCGCTATGACCACCGCCGATGAGATCGATCGTCTCGCGCTTTTTCAGTATTACTGCCGTGCCTCGTCGAGCACGACCGATCCGTCGTCGGGGAGCGTCCACGCGGGCTTGTGCTCGACCTCCCACGGATGGTCGTGGATCGACGCACACCCCTCCCGCGAGTTGATCCCGAGAGATCCGCACTCACCCGCCCGCCGTGGCAGGCGCATAGATCATGCTCACCAAGCCTCCCCCGAACGGACGCGATTCGACCAGACGCAGCGGGATCCTGTCCTGCGTCTCCCCGAACAGGCGTCTCCGGCACCGAGCACCCACCGGGTAGACCAGTAGGCGCAGCTCGTCCACCAGCCCTATCCCGATCCAGTGCCTGCGAGAGGCGCCGTGTACTTGAACGGGACGTCCGTGTGGCCTGGCGTCTCCTTTCTGGCCCGTGGTCCTAGGTCGGATCTCCTTTGCTGCGTCTCGCGCCCGCGCTGACGTGCGCGATCTCGGCGGCGTATGCCGACAGCCGTTCGGCGAGCTCGCGCGGGCGGCTTAGCGAGATGTAGTGGCCGCCGTCCATCTCGTCCGGCTCGATCCCCAGACGCTCTCTTGCATGACGGCGCGCCCATGCCGCTGGAAACATCCGGTCGTCGCGGCACAGCAGGTATCTCGTCGGCGTGCCCGGCCACGCTGCGAGCGGCCATGGTTCGCGCAGCGCCCGCGAGGTCTCGTCTCGTTCGCGCCGCTGCGCCTCGGCCGCAAGGTCGGGATGCACGTCGTGGTAGAAGACGTCGTCGTAGCCGCTCGCCTCGTAGCGGCTGTTCGCCCACCAGTCGTCGAAGAGCTCGCCGGGCGACGGGATCATTGCCGCGACGAGGACGAGCAGGTCGACCGGAATGCGGGCGCAGACGAGCGGCGCGGTGAAGCCGCCGAGCGAATGACCGACGACGACGACCTCGCTGCGGTCGCCGATCGCTCCCACGACAGCGTCGGCGTAATCCCACCAGCCGGCCGATTCGTCTTCGCACGGGAGATCGACGGCAGTCGGGTCGTGCCCGTCCTCGCGCAGCTCGCGCGCGACCAGGTGCCAATCCCAGGCGCTTCCGCCGCCGCCGTGGATCAGCGCAAAGGTCGCCATCCGTCCTACCTGCCGACGCGGTACTTGACGTGCGTGACGCTGGGCGCGTCTATCGCGCGAACCTGCTCGAGCTTCAGCTCAGGCCCGACACCTTCGAAGAGCCGGGCGCCGCCGCCGAGCACCAGCGGCACGATGTTCAACTCGAGCACGTCGACGAGCCCCGCCGCCAGATACTGGTTGATGGCGCTCGCGCCGCCGCCGATGAAGACGTCCTTGCCGGCCGCCGCCTCGCGCGCCTGCTCGAGCGCCGACTCGATCCCGCCGGTCACGAAGGTGAAGGTCGTGTCCGAGAGCGTCAGCGGCTCCCGCTCGTGATGGGTGAGCACGAACACTGGCATGTGGAACGGCGGCTCCTCGCCCCACCACCCGCGCCACGGGTCGTCGCCCCAGGGGCCGGGTCCGCCGCCGAACTTCCCGCGGCCCATGATCTCGGCGCCCACGTTCGCCAGCGACTCCTCGACCACCGGGGTGCTCGCGTTCACCTCGCCGCCCGCCAGCCCGTGCGGCTCACGCCATGCCTTCAGCGCGACCACCCAGTCGTGGAGGTCCTCCCCGCCCTCGCCGAGCGGGTTCTCCAGGCTCTGGTTCGGGCCGGCGACGTAACCGTCAGCCGAGACCGAGATGTGCACGCGGACTTCGCTCATGCCCTGGAGACCGCCGGCGCGCCGGAAACTCATCGCATCGCGCGTCGAGCGGGCACAAATGTACGCGCTCTTCGATCAGCTCTTCCCGCGCCAGCAGGAGCTGCACGCCGACCTCGAGGTGGCCGTCCTCGACCGCGTCACCGAGAGCGTTGACCTCGGCCCGTACGCGTTGCGCGTCGGCCAGTGTCGCAGCGACGTGCCGCTGTGGACTCCTCCGTAGCAGAGCGCCGCGATCGGCTCCGCGCCTCGGGCCGGTCCCCGTCCGACGGTCCGGTTGACACGGCGCGAGCGTAGCCGGTCCGCTCGCGCGCATTGCAACCGACGAGGCGTCACCGACCGCAGCTCGGATGAGGCGGCCATCGAATCCCCGGAGGTCGGGGATCTTCATCCCCTAGATTGGTACGATCGAGCACCTCCTTAGCGCGGAGGTGATTGACTATTCCGAGCACCTTCAGTCATATGCAGAACGGCTTGAAACCGCCCTGATCGACTGCCCGCGTTACGCGGTCATGTCGATCTTGCCTTCCCGACTCGGGCCCGGGGACGGATGTTCCGGTTCGAGCGGAACACATTCTCGGGGTCGTACTTCTCTTTGATCTCGACGAGGCGGTCGAAGTTCGCGCCGTAGGTCGCACGGAGGCGGTCCACGTCTTCGTCGGCGGTCTGGAAGTTGAGGTAGTTGCCGCCCGTCGAGAAGGGCCTGACACTCTTCCAGGCCTCCCGGACCCAGGCGACGTGCTCGTCATCGGGGGCGTCGGCAGGCCACTGACCGGCGAGTGCGGTCATGTAGCGGGCATCGCGGTTGCCGACCGCCCCGTCGTCGTCGGCCCGATCGTTCAGCGCGCCCGCCAGATGGATGACGATCGACTCCGACAGGGGAGACGTCACCTCCACGGCACGCTCGCAGAAGGTGTCGAGGAACGCATTGGACAGCCCGTCCAGGTACTCGGTCTTCCAGTAGTAGTGGTTGCCCTTGGGCTCCATGCCGTCCAGCATCGCCTGTTGCTCGGTGTAGGGCTTCTCGCTGACGAGGTCGGCAATTGGCGCGCCGAGGGCCCGAACGGGCGCGAGGTCGGCCTCAGCGTCCGCGCCGCTGTGGCAGACGAGCAGCCCGATGATGGGTGTGCCGTGCCACTCCTGGGGCAGGAACGGGGCCGGCGGCGCGAGACGCACGGTCACGGCGGCGGTCAACTCGCGCGGCGCGGCCTCGGTCAGTTCGCGGTAGGCGGCGAGCACGTCGTCGACCCGGTCGGCGCTCCACACCACGAGGCCACCGGTGACCGTTGGTCCGACCTCGTGGAGGCGAAACGTGAACCGAGTGACGATTCCGAAGTTGCCCCCGCCGCCGCGGAGCGCCCAAAACAGGTCGGGGCTCTCGTCGCGGCTGGCCGTCCGGATCCGGCCCTCGGCGGTGACGATCTCCACGCCCTCGAGGTTGTCAGCCGTCCAGCCGAAGCGTCGCGTGAGGTATCCGAGGCCGCCGCCGAGCGTCAGGCCAGCGACGCCGACATCGGAGGAGAAGGAGCCCAATGGCGTTGCCAGTCCGTAGGCCTGTGTCGCCCGGTCGACGTCCTGGAGCAGGCACCCGGAGCCGGCATGCGCGAGCCTCGTGCCCGGGTCGACCGTGACGTCGCGCAGGCGCGACATGTCAAGCGTCAGACCGCGCTCGGCGATCGACGTTCCGGCCATGTTGTGACCCCCGCCCTTGACGCTCAGCAACAGCCCATGGTTGCGTGCGAATCCGACCGCGACAGCGACCTCCGCCGTCGAAGTCGGCTGGAGGACAAGCGCGGGAATCCGCGCGACCATGCCGTTCCAGACCCGCACGGCATCGTCCCAGCCCGCGTCCCCCACGCGAAGCACGGGACATTCGACTCGCGAGCCCAGCTCGTCGAGCTGCTCCGAGGTAAGCCTGACTAGGCCGCCGGCGAGTCCGGCGATGTCGATGGTGCTCGCATTCATGCGCTGTCCTTCCTCATCCAGCCCAACGCTACGCCGTTCACCGGGGCGCGACTGGCGGGATTCGGCCAACTGAGTCGTCGGTTACCGAGCTGGCCGAAAGCCGCTGGTACGCTCGACGCGGGATGCGACGATGAGCAGCATCGTCGAGGACTTCGAGAGCTGCTACCGGCTGAGCGAGAGCCGTGATCCGCGCTACGACGGCATCTTCTACATCGCCGCCACGTCGACGAGGCTCTACTGCCGGCCGAGCTGCCCGGCGCGGCAACCGAAACGCGCGAACGTCCGCTTCTATCCGACGGCTGCGGCCGCGCAGTCAGCCGGCTTCCGCGCCTGCAAGCGCTGCCGCCCCGATGCGGCCCCTGGTTCCCCGGATTGGAACTGGCGCGCCGACCGAGTCGCGCGCGCCATGCGCTTGATCGCGGACGGCACCGTCGACCGCGAAGGCGTCCCCGGGCTCGCCAAGCGACTGGGCTTCAGCGAACGCCATCTTCGGCGACTGCTCGCCGAGCAGGTTGGCGCGACCCCGGTCGCACTCGCGCGCGCCCAGCGCGCCAACACTGCCCGGCTCCTGATCGAGTCGACCGCCATGCCCCTTGCCGATGCCGCTCTTGCGGCCGGGTTCCACAGCGTGCGCCAATTCAACGACACGATCAGAGACGTCTTCGCCTCGACCCCGAGCGAGATGCGGCGCGGGTCGAAGGGGTCGCGCCCACGACCCTCGGGAGTCGCCGAACTTCGCCTGAGCTGCCGGGAACCGTTCGACGGAGACGCCCTGCTGCAGTTCCTCGAAGTGCGAGCCGTCCCCGCTCTCGAAGAGGTCAGCGGCGACACCTATCGGCGAGCGCTCACCCTCACTCACGGCGCCGGGATCGTCGAGCTGACCCCGGAGGCGCGTGCCGTCCGCTGCATCCTCCGTCTCGACGATCTTCGCGATCTCGGAACGGCGGTTGCACGCTGCCGGCGCTTGCTCGACCTCGACGCCGACCCGCTGGCCATCGCCGAGGTGCTCGGCCGCGATGAGGTGATCAGCGGCCTCGTCCGGGCCCGGCCCGGCCTGCGAGTGCCCGGCTGCGTCGACGGAGACGAGCTCGCCCTGCGCGCGGTGATCGGTCAGCACGTGTCGCTGAAGGCAGCACGGACACGAACGGCCCGTCTCGTCGAGACGTTCGGTACACCGCTGGAGCAGCCACTCCGAACGGTGACACATCGTTTCCCGGCCGCCGCCGTCCTCGCCGAAGCCGACCCGAAGGCGCTTGCCGGGCTGGGCCTACGCCGCGGAAGGTTGCAGACACTCGCCGCGCGACTCGCCAACGGTGAGGTGCGCATCGACTCCGGGTCGGACCCGACGGAGGCGCTCACTCGGCTACTCGCGATTCCTGGCATTGGACCGTGGACCGCCGCGTACGTCGCGATGCGAGGATTTCACGATCCCGATGCGTTCCCGCACGGCGACGCCGGCCTTCGCCGCGCACTGAATGCCCTGGGTCGCCCGCACGACACCCGCTCGCTCGCCGCCCTGCAACAGCGGTGGCGACCGTGGCGTGCGTACGCTGCCCTCCAGCTATGGACGAGCCTCGACGCCTGACCGCCCACGGGTCCCCGAGTACAGACGTCCGATGCTCAGGCGGTCGGTTGATACCGCAGGAGTGTGACTCCGGAGTCGAAATTAGTGGCATCCACCAGATCGAGCTTGAGAGTTTGACCGCCCTCGAACAGCCGCGTGCCGTGTCCCCACATCGCCGGGTGAATCCAGAACCGGAACTCGTCGACGAGGCCCTCGGCTGCGAGGCCACGTGCGAGTCCTCCGCAGCCAAAACCGACCAGGTCTCGATCGAGCCGCTCCTTCAACGCGGACACGCCCTCCGCCAGGTCTCCATCGATGACCTCCGCGTGCCAGTCGAGTTGTCCGTGAAGCGTCCGCGAGGCGACGTACTTCGGCAACGGGTTGATCATGTCTGCCCACTCATCGGACCGCGGCGACCAGTACGCAGCGAGGCCCTCGTACGTCTTGCGTCCCAGCAGCACGGCCTCCGCGTTTGCGAAGCGATCACGTGCTGCGCGATCGTGCTCCCCCTCGCTCACAAACCACTCACCAACGTCGATCACGGCGTCGGCGGTCATCGACGTGTTGATGATCAGTCGGCTCACAAGACCTCCCAGGTTCGCGTTCAGTCCTAAGACGCAGGTCGAGCGAAGACTTATCGCGGCGACTCCCGATCAGCGTTCAAGCCAAGCTTCGGTTGCAGCCACTCGATCCGATCGTCGCGCCCGATCTCGTTCAGCGAGCAGTGATCGCGTGTGCCTCCCCTTCTCTAGACCCGCGAGAGATCAATCGTCCAGCCCATACCCCGGCGCTGGCTCTTCGGAAACCGAAACCGTCGCTGAACGCTCCGCGCACGGGGTCCGATGAGTTTTCGCCGTGGGAGCGGTCGAAACTGTCATGACGACGACGCACACACTCGAAACCGCCGGGGCCGACATCGCCTACGACGTCCGTGGCCCGCTGCCCACCGCCAACGGACGCCCACCGCTGCTCATGATCGGTCAGCCGATGGACGCCAGCGGCTTCGACACGTTGGCGTCGTACTTCCCGGACCGGACCGTGGTCACCTACGACCCGCGCGGCCTCGGCCGCAGCGTCCGCAAGGACGGCCGGGTCGACAATGCGCCCACGGTCCAAGCGGACGACGTACATGCCGTTATCGAGGCTCTCGACGCCGGGCCGGTCGAGATGTTCGCGAGCAGTGGCGGCGCGGTGACCGCGCTCGCGCTCGTAGCGGCCCACCCCGACGACGTGACAACCCTGGTGGCCCACGAGCCGCCGCTCATTCCGGTGCTCCCCGACGCCGCAGCGGCCGAGCGCGCCCGCGCCGCCGTTCGCGACGTGTACGACGCCAACGGTTCGGGCGCCGGCATGGCGGCCTTCATCGCGATGACGTCGTGGCGAGGCGAGTTCACCGACGAGTACTTCGCGCAAGCTGCGCCGGATCCCGCCGACTTCGGGATGCCGGCCGAGGACGACGGCTCCCGTGACGACCCGCTGCTGTCCGACCGGTCCTGGGCGGTCAGCAGCTATCGCCTCGACGTCGACGCGCTGACCGCGGCGGCGACGCGCATCGTGATCGCCGTGGGCGAGGAGTCGCTCGACACGTTCACCGGACGCACGGCGGTGGCCACCGCCGAGCTGCTCGGTCAGCAGGCGACCGTGTTCCCTTCCCACCACGGGGGCTTCCTCGGCGGTGAGTTCGGATACGCCGGCCAGCCCGAAGCGTTCGCGCGCAAACTGCGCAAGGTGCTCGACGACCTGCCGGCTGAGCGATAGGCCTCGGCGTCCTAGTCGCCGCTGCCCGGGAGAGTCGGATGGTCGGTGGGATAGACGCCGACCGCGAATCCATACACGGTCTCGCCTGACCGTGGAAGCCGGTCGAACTCTGCCACCAGCTCCGCCATCCGCTCCCAGAACTCCGACGCCTGCGCCTCCGAGATGCGGGCGTGCCGGATGAAACCCCACAGCTTCCCGCCCCGGTACGCTGCGGCCGACTCCCGAGCGGCGACCTCGAAGTCGTTGAAGTCCCGAGGCATTTCGTCGCCGTCCGGGCTCCGCTCAACCCCGACGTAGAACATCCGTGCCGTGCGCCCGTAGAACCGCTCCTCGATCGCCCGCACCCGACGCGTCCTCACCACCCGCACCAGCCCCGCCTCGGTGAGCACCTTGACGTGGTGGGCGACCGTGCTCTTCGGCCGCTCCAGCGCGACCGCCAGCTCGGTCACCGTCGCCGCCCGCTCGTGGAGCAGGCCCAGGATCGTGGTGCGGAGGGGATGGCTGATCGCCTTTACCTGGGAGGGCGTGGTGAGCGCGATCCGGTCGGCGAGGTCGTAGTCCGGGGGAACCGAGTTGACAGCCATGGTCGAACAGACTAGCATTGCCGAATGTTCCAATTTAATGGATCAATCCGTCAGGAGGAGCGAGGATGACCGAGGTTGTGCTGTACCACCACGTCCAGGGGCTGACCGAGGGAGTGCGGTCGTTCGCCGACGAGTTGCGGCAGGCACGGCACACCGTCCACACGCCCGACCTGTTCGACGGGCGCACGTTCGACACGATCGAAGAAGGCATGGCATTCGCGCGTGAAGCGGGGTTCGACGTGCTGGCCGAGCGCGGGGTGGCCGCCGCCGAGGCGATCGCCCCCGAGGCCGTCTACGCCGGCTTCTCCTTCGGGGTCACGGTCGCCCAGGAGCTCGCGCAGACCCGGCCCGGCGCCCGCGGGGCCTTGCTCATGTACTCGTGCCTGCCGGTCTCGGAGTTCGGGGACGCCTGGCCCGAGAGCGTGCCGGTGCAGGTGCATGGCAAGGAGGACGACCCTTTCTTCGCCGAAGACCTCGAGGCCGCGCAGGCCCTCGTCGACTCGACCGACCGCGCCGAGCTGTTCCTCTACGCAGGCGAGGAGCATCTCTTCGCCGACTCCTCGCTCCCGGCGTACGACGCCGCCGCCGCAGCGTTGCTCACCGAGCGCGTGCTGGCGTTTCTCGACACGGTTCAGGCCGAGGAAGAACCGAATGACCTCCATCGGCCGGGCAATCGTCACCGCTGAATGCATCTGCCCACGCCGGGACCGGGAGGTTTCCCCAGTTCACCGGACAGGCGGTCGTCAGTCCTCCGCCGCCTCGGCCATCGACCGCGGCGCGGCCACGTTCTCGAATCGGACGTTGCCCGCGGGAACCATCCAGGTCATCACCTCGACCGCGAGACGGCCCGCCCGCACCGCCGGGTCCTCGCTGCTGAGCCGGCGCCCGTCTCGGGGTCGCACATCATGATCGAGATACCGCGCAGGCGCGCGTCGTCCTGGTCGACGAGTGGCCCTCCCGGCATTTCCGGCAAGCCGTCGAACTCGTGAAGCATGCTCGCAGCGCACGCGAGGTAGTCGTGATTCGTGCCCCGCTAACGCCAGCTCGTGGGTGCTAGGCCGTGACCGCCTCTGGTCGATGGGCGGTCGCCAGGACTGCCTCGATCTCCGCCACGGCAAGGTCGGTCGCCGTCTCCTCGGCGATCGCCGCCGCGATGCCCTCGGCGGCGTGGCGGTAGGAGCCGTCGGTCAGGACGCGGTTGGCGGCGGCCGCAATCTCTTCCCGCCCCGCCGACGGCTCCAGCCGCAGCCCCGCGCCTGCGTAGACGACGCGCGCGGCGACGTCGAGCTGGTCGCGCCCCATCGGAAGGCACACAAGCGGGACACCGGCGGCGAGCGCCTTGATCGTGACGCCGTGGCCGCAGTGGGTGATGGCCAGCGCCGTCTCGCGGAGGACCTCGCTGTGTGGCGCAGACCGTACGACCTGGACGTTCGCCGGCGCTCGGATGGCACCCGGGTCGATCCCTCGGCCGGTCGTGGCTACGGCCCGGACGGCCAGCTCGCCCATCGAGGACACGATGCGCTGCAGCAGATCCTCCTGGTTCTGGAAGTCCGCGCTGAGCGCCAGCAGAACGAGCGGGTCGTCACCGGGTGGAGCCGTCCACTCGCCGGCCCACACGGGGTCGTCGAGGCGAGGCCCGACATGTTCGACAGTCGGTGGCAGCGGGCCAATGAAGTCGAACGCCCGGCTCGTCATCACGAGCACGCGGGCGACGCTGCGGCCCTGATCGAGGACGTGCTCGAGAGGCTCCAGGCCCTGGTCCGCTCGCGCGGCGTTGAGCGCGGGCAAGGCCTCGTCCCAGGCCGCCATCATGATCGCGGCCAGCTCCTCGTCGCGGCGGCGCTCGGCGTCGTTGGTCGCCGGCATCAGCCCCGCGCCGAACGGGGGGACACCGGGCGCAGGGACGACGTTGATCGTCGGATTGAGGACGATGCAGGGCACCCGCGCTGCCTCGGCAGCGACCTGCGGCCCGAAGAGCAGTAGCTCAGTCAGTACCGCCCCGGCCGGCCGGCGTGCGAGCTCCTCGCGCACGTCAGAGGCGAACGCCGCCGCAGGGCCTACCGCCAGCCGGTCGCGCATCCGCGCGAACCCCTCCGCCGGCTCGAGACCAGCCCAGTCGCGAACGAAGTGGCTGCTCGGCGAGCGCTCGAGCCGGTGGGGTGCTCGCGTCCAGCTGACGTGCTCGGCGCCCGTCGCCTCCACGTCGGGTCGCAGCACCGGGTCTGCCAGAACGGTGAGGCTGTGCCCGCGCTCCACCAGTGCGCGCGCGACGCTCATCAGCGGCGGCGTCGTCCCCGAGCCGTCCCACGTCGTCATCAACAGGTGAGTCACTTGGAGCCTCCTCCAGTCTGAGTGTGAAGTGCCTCCACGAGCTCGCGGACGGCGGTGATGGTCTGGTCACGGCTTAGCCCCTGGTCGCGCCGGAGCAGCTTCCAGGTGAAGACGTCGGTAGTGGCGACGAGCTGAGCGACGCGCCGCTTACGGTCGGCGCCGCGCAACCCCGTGAGCGCAGCGGCGAAGACGTGCTCGACCCACTCTTGGTGGCCTCGCCGTCCGCGCGCGATTCCCGGCCGGACGATCGGGACGCGCTGTTCGATGGCGAGTGTGCGCAGAGCGAAGTCGCCCGTCTGCTCGTAGTCGTCGACCAGCATGGTCGCGGCGCCCTCGAGGTCTCCTGCCACCACCGTCCAACGGAGCGTCGAGATCTGGTCGCTGATCCGCTCGGCTGCGGCGCCGAAGAGCGCCTCCTTGTTCCCGAAGTGATTGACCACCGTCTGGAGCGCCACCCCGGCGTCCGCCGCGACGCCACGCAGCGTCACGTCGTCGTACCAGCCGTGCAGGAATGCGTCACATGCTGCCCGCAGCACGCGCTCGCGCGTCAACTCGACCGCCGCGGCCCTCGTCGACATCCGATAGGTTCGCGTTACATTCATTAGTATAATGATACAGAGAAACTTGGATGACGTCAAGCTTCGACCTCGTGCAACCGCAATCGCAACCGGGCACGCGCACGCGACTAGGCCCGAGGGTCGTGCACCCGGGCGTCAACTGCCGGGACCAATTCACCGAGCCGGTTGCGCTTTCGTCCATTCAGCCGGCAGACGGTGCGCTTCCGCGTTGAGCTTCGGCGACCCGTACGCGATCAGGGCTGGCAAGGCGTGAGGCGGCTGCGCGGCGCACCTGCGCCGACCGGCTGGCCGGGGCGAATGCGCTCCAGGTGAACCAGTGGCCGAATCCGCGTTGCAGCGTCCGCGGGCCGCTCATCGTCAGCTGGCCGGCTCGAATCGCACCGCCCAGTTCGGCCCGTCCCAAGTAGACGCGGTAGAGCGTGGTGGTGTCGACGCTGACCTCGAGGTCGACGTCGAAACCGGGATGCTGCAGGCAGACCGAGACCTCGGAGGGCTCGAGGACCATCCAGTAACGCCGCTTGGGGCCGCGAAAGTCGAACTTGACCACGGTTCGGTTGGGTGGGAGCCGCCGGCGATCGACGTGGCGGGCCATCCAGACGATCAACAGGTCGGGATCGAGCTCCT
The DNA here is from genome assembly GCA_963819905.1 of uncultured Thermoleophilia bacterium. Lineage (GTDB taxonomy): Bacteria > Actinomycetota > Thermoleophilia > Gaiellales > Gaiellaceae > CAWCQC01. The sequence continues at coordinate 660,381 of CAWFXP010000009.1, read as the reverse complement.
CGGGGCGCGGCTCGGTGAACGACCAAGTCGCCCCCCACTCGCCCATCGCCTGCACGACCGGCTGAAGGTCACGGCCGGCGGGCGTCAGCCGATATTCGAGGGTGCGGCCTTTGGGGCCTGTCCTGCGCTCGATGACCTCGGCCCGCTCGAGCGCGCGCATGCGGTCGGAGAGGACCGAGCGCGAGATCCCCGGGAGGCCGCGTTGGAGCTCGTTGAAGCCGCTCGCGCCGCCGAGCATCTCGCGCACGATCAGAAGCGTCCAACGGTCGCCGAGAGTCTCGCTGGCCTTGGCGACCGGGCAGTACTGCGCATAGCTGCGCATCGCGTCACCATGCTAGCCCCGGATCGGCCACAGGTCCGCTATTCGGACCGGTTGGTTCGAAAGTAGAACTAGTCAGCCCAGGCCGGCAAGCCTACGTTGCTCGCATGGCTACCGGACGTCTTTGAGCACAGCTGGGAGGACGCGATGAGCGCTGTCCAGACACGACAGGCACCGCCCCTGGAGACGATCGTATTGGACGAGCTCGGCGGATCGTTTCGCGGAGAGCTGGTGCTGCCGACGAGCCCCGGCTACGACGCTGCCCGCAGGATCTGGAATGGGGCGATTGACCGCCATCCGGCCTGCATCGCCCGCTGCCACGGTGTCGCCGACGTCGTCGCCGCGGTCCGCTTCGCCCGCGAGCGGGATCTGCTGGTCAGCGTGCGCTCCGGCGGCCACGGCGTCGGCGGCCACGCGCTCTGTGACGGCGGGCTCGTGATCGACCTCTCGCCGATGAAGGGAATCCGAGTCGATCCGGCGACGCGCACCGCGCGCGCCGAGGCCGGCGTGCTTTGGGGCGAGCTCGACCGCGAGACGCAGCTCCTCGGGCTGGCGACAGTCGGCGGGATCGTCACCCACACGGGGATCGCGGGCCTGACGCTCGGCGGCGGGATCGGCTGGCTGATGCGAAAGCACGGCGCCACTGTCGACAACCTCCTCTCCGCGGACGTGGTGACCGCGCAGGGCGAAATCGTCACCGCGAGCAAGGAGGAAGACCCCGATCTCTTCTGGGCGATCCGCGGTGGCGGCGGCAACTTCGGCATCGTCACCTCGTTCGAGTACCAGCTACATCCCGTCGGCCCGGTCGTCCTCGCAGGACCGGTGTTCCACCTCCTCGAGGACGCGCCGGAGGTCTTGCGCTTCTACCGCGAGTTCGTCGCCGAGGCCCCGGACGAGCTGACCACGATCTTCGAACTGTCGGTGGCGCCACCGCTCCCCTTCCTGCCGGAGGAGGTGCACGGCAAGCCGATCGTGATGGTGGGCGCCTGTTACGCCGGATCTCCGGACGAGGGTGCCGAGGTCGTCCGCCCACTCAAGCGGTTCGGCCGCCCGATCGTCGACCTGCTCGAGCCGAAGCCCTACACGGCCTTGCAGTCGATGTTCGATCCCTTGGTGCCGCACGGCTGGCACCGGTACTGGAAGTCGGTCGAGCTTCCGCCGCTTACCGATGATGCGATCGACACGCTCGTCGAGCAATCATCGGCGCCCACCTCGCCCAAGTCCTACACCATCGTGTTCCAGCTCGGCGGGGCGCTCGCCCGAATGGGTGAGGACGAGACTGCCTTCAGCCAGCGAGATGCCGCCCACAACGTCAACATCAACGCGGTCTGGACCGAGGAGGATCCTGACGCATACCGCCACGTCGCCTGGGCGCGGGACTTCTTCGAGGCGATGCAACCGCACGCCGGAGGGCGCGTGTACCTGAACTTCCTCGGCGAAGAGGGCGGCAACCGGGTGCGCCAGGCCTATGGCGCGCGAACCTACGAGCGGCTGGTCGAGCTCAAGCGCACATACGACCCGACCAACTTCTTCAGGCTCAACCAGAACATCCAGCCCGGCTGAAGCCCGCGCCGGTACATCGCTTGGCAAACGGGTCAGACGTTGGTTGCCTTAGCGCAGGGTCGGTTCGCGCCACGCGGCGGCCTCGCCGAGGAACGCGTAGGCTCGGTTTCCTCCGAGCGGGTGCATGAACGGCAGCGCACGGGCGAGCGCAACTGTGAGCCCGACGATGAGTGGCCGCGGCGGGACGGTTGACAACGTCCTCAGGAACTACAGCTAGGCGCCGTCCGCCCTCCCCTGTTCCCCAGTAATCAACCCGGGAACGACGACTGGTACTCGCTGTACGGAACCTGGCCGGTGGGGCTCGCCTTGATCGCCTGCACCACGTTGGTGGGGATCGGCGTCCACCGGGCCGGCATGTACGCCGCCAGTTTGGGGTTCAGCGTGTAGACCGCGGCGAAGTTGACGATCCAGATGGAGGGCGCCATCGACATTCCCACGGTCGAGCTCCTACCACCCTTCTGGTTGGGAACCAGCTGATCGACGCCCGATTGCTGCTGGGACTTGTTGCCGTAGACGACTTCAGACGTGTAGGCCGACCGGTAGAGCATCCGAAGCGAATCCTGGGCGCCGTTCTGCCTGCACCACTTGCCCAAGTACCCGCCCGGCGCGAGGACGACGTTCACCATCCTCGTCGGCGCGCCCGTGTTCGCGAGGCTCATCAGCATCCCGGCTGGGTTGACGAACAGCCCGTAGCTGCTCAGCACGGTGGGCGTCACCTTGCCGTCGACGTTGGCGTAGAGGGGTCTGCCCGTCGTGTTCGTGAAGATGCGAACGCTTTCGTCGACTAGCTGCGCATCACGCGGATTGCCGCCCACACCCTTGCCGCTGATGAAGAGCGCGTACTGCTTCGCTGTGAACGCGTGGGCCTTGTTCAACCCGAGCTTGCGTGCGATCCAATCCGCGGCCTTGGAGCCAAGGGGCCGATTGATCTGGCGGGCGCGGGTGGCCTCGGTTGGCGCGTACTGCTGGTACTTCGGCGTCCCGGCATACGGTTGAGCGAAACCGGTGTCGGGGGTGGCTGCCGGTGCGACTCCCTGAGACGCCGCGAGCGATGGGACGGACAGCACTCCCGTCGCCGACGCGGACCTTGCTGCGAGCAAGAGCGCTGTGGCGCTCAACGCGGCCGTGAACGCAATCAGGCCGAGGCGTCGCCGTCTCTGCCCATGAAACAGAAACTCCATTCGCTCCCGACCCTCCTTCGCCCCGCTTGCGCGGCAAGGTGGCCGCCGCGCGCAATGACGCAAGCTCCCGCCGACGCCACATGCGCGGAAGACTGAGCCGGCTCGCTCAACATGGCAAGAGAGCACGGGCGTCGCCCTCTAGTCCAGTCGGTCCGTGGACGAGGAAAGGCGTCTAGACCTTACGTGATGTATTCAGGGCCACGGCGGCACGCACGAGAGCCTCGAGAGCCTTCTCGTCGATCTTGTCGCCCTCGTGGAAATCGATGGCGCGCCTGGTGTTGCCTTCGAGGCTCGAGTTGAACAGGCCCGAAGGGTCTTCCAGTGATGCACCCTTGGCGAAGGTCATCTTCACCACGCTCTTGTAGGTCTCGCCCGTGCAGATCATCCCGTCGTGAGACCAGACGGGAGTACCTCTCCACTTCCACTCCTCGATCACCTCGGGATCGGCTTGCTTGACGAGAGCTCGGAGGCGGGAGAGCATCTCACCCCTCCAGTCGTCGAGCTCCATGATCCGCGCGTCTATCAACTCAGACGGCGACAACTCAGACGGGGACGACCCGGGATTCTGCGAGGCGCTCTTCTTCACGACATCCTTCTCTTACCACATAGGTTCGATCGATGAGTTGGCGAAGCTGCCGACGTCTACACGGCAACTCGACCCCGGAGGTGAGACGTGGGAGCGATACACGTGCACGAGTTCATGAGCGTCGACGGAGTGATCGACGCGCCGACGTGGACGTTCGACTACGGCTTCCATCCCAAGATGGGAGAGGCCATCGGAGCAGTCACAGAGCGGAGCGAGGGCATCCTGCTCGGCCGGATCACGTACGAGATGTTCGAGCCGGCGTGGTCGACGCGGACGGTCGAGGACGACCCGGGGGCACCGTTCTTCAACGACACGACCAAGTACGTCGTCTCCGCGACGCTGACGACTGCTACGTGGCGGAACTCGCAGATCATCGGCCCGTACGACCGCGACGCGATCCGCAGCCTGAAGGAGGAGGTCGACGGCGACCTCTACGTCTCGGGCAGCGGTACGCTCGTGCGAGCGATGCTGGCGGACGGCCTGGTCGACGAGCTCCATCTGTTCGTGTACCCGCTAACCCGTGGATCGGGCCCGCGGCTCTTCCCCGCGGACGCGCCTCCGCGCAAGCTGTCGCTGGCGGCCTGTGAGTCGTACGAGAACGGCGTGGCCTATCTCGCCTACCGACCCGAGGCGTGAGATCCGTACGCTGCCGATGAACCGGCCGCACCCACTGCTCGTACTGGAGAGGGACCCACGATGAAGGCCCGGATCAAGGACAAGCAGGAGGTCGCGAGAGGGACGCTCCTCGTCACCTTCGACCTGCTCGGCGAGAAGCTCGACTTCGCGCCCGGTCAGTACTTCTTCGTCACGCTCCCCGATATCGGGCACACGGACGCCAAGGGATTGCGCAAGCACTTCACCGTCGTCACCTCCCCCAACGAGAAGGGCGTTCTCGGCCTGACGACGAGGATGAGAGACAGCGCCTTCAAGCGATCGCTCGGCGAGCTACAGGTGGGTACCGAGGTCGAGGTCGAACAGCCCAAGGGAGAGTTCGTCCTGCCCGAGAAGACCGAACGGCCGCTCGTCTTCGTCGCGGGCGGGATCGGCATCACCGTCTTTCGGAGCATGCTCCGCTTCATCAGCGAGCAAGGCCTCCCCTACCGCGTGTCGCTCGTCTACTCGAACCGCGACAGGGAGTCGACGGCCTTCCTCGACGAGCTGCGCCGGCTCGAGGGGACGCTTCCGGACTTTCGGCTCGTCCTCACCATGACGGACGACCCCGGCTGGGAGGGCGAGACGCGGAAGGTGGACGCCGCCTTCGTGCGCGACCAGCTCGACGGAGACCTCAATGCGTATACGTTCATGGTCGCCGGCCCGCCCGGCATGACCGAGGCGGTGCAGAAGGCGCTCGAGGAGGCCGGCGTGGACGAGGAGCACGTGATCGCCGAGCGCTTCAGCGGCTACTAGGCACCTGCCCGCTCGACGCCACGGGGGCGGAGATGCGTCACACGACCGAGTAGCGAGCGCACGCGAAGTCGCCGTTCCGTGCCACCTCGTCGAGGCGCAGCTCGATCCGCCGGGGCAGGAGCGGTGCGCCCGCGCCGAGGGTCACCGGCGCGATCGTGACGATCACCTCGTCGAGCAGCCCCGCCTCTGCGAACTGACCTGCCAGGTCGCCTCCGCCGACGACCCAGACGTTCCGCCCGCCCGCGGCGGCGACCATCTCCCTGTGCACCGTGGTGACGTCGGCGCTCGTGAACTCGATCTGCGCATCCGGCACCACCTGGAGGCGGCGGTGCGTGAACACCCAGCACGGCAGGTCGTACGCCCAGCTTGCCTCCGCCGAATCCTTGCTCAGACCCGTGTGGTCGAGGATCCATTCGTACGTCGTCGAGCCCATCGCGAGCGCGCCGACCTCGGAGATGAACGCGCCGTAGTTCATCGGCCCGTCTTCTTCTCGCGCGCGGGTGAAAAGCCAGTCCAGCGAGTGGTTCGGGTCTGCGATGAAGCCGTCGAGGGTGGTCGCCGTGTAGTACTGGGTCAGGCCCACTGTCACTTCCCTCCTCTCCAGGGCTGACTCACCGTAACGTCCGCGCGACCGGCGGGAGCTCCTCGTCGGGGACGAGACTCCAGTCGCCCTCCGCCCGCCACAGCCAGACGGATGGGTCACGAGGATCGCCGTGCTCGTCAAACGCTCCACTGCCGGCGAGCGCGGCGAGCACCTCCGATCGAGTGGACGCACCGCCGACAAGCGCCTCGACGACGAGCTCGGCGGCCTGCTCGGCTCGGTCGAGGCCGGCAAACAGCTCGGCCGGGTTTCGCCGCGAGGACGGGGCGAACGGGAGGGCCACGCGGATGCTGCGATCGCCCAGGTCGGCGCCCTGAACGCCGTCGAACGCGACCACCGGGAGCGTTCGAGGCAGCGCGCGGACCTGCTCGGTCTCGGGGCTCCCCACAAGCCCACAGAGAACGACGAGGTCGGCCTCCTCGGCCCCTTCGGCACGTGGGAGGCCGCCGAGACCGAGCTGACCGTCGAGCTGGGCGCCGTACTCGTGCTCGCCTGCGACGACGAGCGCGCGTCCGCCGCGGCCACGCACGTAGCCGGCGATGCGCGCGGCCACCTCCGTGTCCCGAGCCACCAGCCTGAACACCGTGCCTCGATGATCTGCCGGATCGTCGCAACCGGGCTCGTCGGCGCGCGTCACTCCCGCCCACGTCGCCACAGGAGCGATGAGCGCCAGGCCTCCGGGCGCTGTCGCGGCGACGGTCTCGGCTACGTCGGTCGAGCGAAACGGTCCGAGGAGCGCCACAGCCGCTCGGTCCTCGACCGCGGCCACGCCGGCGGCAACGGGCCCGTCCGGTGGGTGGACGACCAGGGCGACGCCCGACCGTTCGAGCACGTCACCCGCGGCGGCCGTCAGCGGGCGCGGGAGAACGGAATGGACGACCGGTGCTCGCAGGGCGCGACCGAGCGTAGAGGATCCGGGCTCATGGACGGGAGCCCGCACCGATGAGATCCTGGGCGACTCCATGTCTAATCAGCAAGCGGAGCGGCGCGATGCGCCGCTGATCATCGACGCAAAGGAGGCCCCATGCCCGGTCAGATGGTGCACATCGAGATCCCGGCGGACGACACGACGAAGGCGCGCGAGTTCTGGGGCTCGCTCTTCGGCTGGCAGTTCGAGGCATACCCGGGCAGCCCGTCCGAGTACCACATGACCCGAATCACCGAGCAGTCCGGCGCCGCCATCAGCAACATGGAGCCTGGCAAACAAGGGACGCGCTCGTACTTCGACGTCGACGACATCAACGAGGGCGCGGCGCGGGTGAAGGAGCTCGGCGGCGAGGCGGACACGCCGATGCCGGTGCCGAGCATGGGCTGGTTCGTCACCTGCAAGGACCCCCACGGAAACGAGTTCGGCCTCTGGCAGACCGACCCGTCCGCACCGGCACCGACCGTCTAGCCGAAGCGTTGAACCGGCGGCGCCGAACGCGGGCGCCGCCGGTCGTTCACCCAGCCTACGCCTTCGCGGCGGCTTCTTCGAGGACGGCGATGTCGAGCTTCCTCATCTGCAGCATCGTCGCCATGACGCGCTGGGACTTCTCTCGGTCCGGATCGCCGATCAGCTCGAACAGAATCTTCGGCACGACCTGCCACGACAGCCCGAACCTGTCCTTCAGCCAGCCGCACGGGCCTTCCTCTCCTCCTTCCAAGAGGCTGTTCCAGTACCGGTCGACCTCCTCCTGGCTCTCGCAGATCAGCTGGAACGAGACGGCCTCGCTGAAGGTGAACTCGGGGCCTCCGTTGAGCGCCGAGAACCTCTGGCCGTTCAGCTCGAAGCTGACCGCCATGACGGTGCCCGCTTCCCTCGGCCCGGCCTCGCCGTAGCGGCTGACCTCGAGGATTCTCGAGTTCGGGAAGACCGAGGTGTAGAACTGCGCCGCCTCTTCGCCTTCGGTGTCGAACCACAGGCACGGAGTGATCGCTTCCATCGTGTCGTCCTTTCTTGTCGGAGGGTGTCAGTCGCTGTCGTCCACCGTGTAAGACGGCCGCGACGGCGAGAACTCATCACGGCGTCGCGACCCGAAGCGTCGCGCCGGGTGGGCGCAGTTCGCTACGGTCCCTGCTTGCACGCGACCCGCGAGCGGCGCCCTCGCGGCTTCTACCAGCGATGAGTTCCCCGGCGTCGCACGGTCCAACCACGGAGAACGCTCATACCTGAACGGGTGCCGAGAACGAAAAGGATGCTGATGCGATGACTGAGCACGAGATCGGGAACGGAGGAAACTCGCTCGACGGAAAGCGGCCCGCTCCGGAGCGCCTCGCGGCGCACGAACGGCTCTCGAGCGGTGGATTCGCGCGCTGGACGCGCGCGTGCGCGAGCCACCCCTGGCGCGTGGTCGTCAGCTGGGTGGGGATCGTCGCCCTCCTCGTTCTGCTCGTCGCGACGGTCGGCGGCGAACTGCGCGACGAGTTCGAGATCCCAGGGTCGGACACCCAGAAGGCAACCGATCTGATCGAGACCGAGTTCGCCTCCGAGCAAGGGGGCGTGCTGAACGTCGTCTTCGCGGCACCGGAGGGCGAGCGGCTCGACACGCCGGAGCGTCAGGCCGCGATCGAAGAGGCGCTCGACCGCCTGCAATCGCAGGAGTTCGAGCCGACCGCAGACACCGCCGGACTGGTGAGCGTTGCCGACCCGTTCGACGACGCGACGTTTTCCGACAACGGTCGGATCGCGTACGCGGAGGCACAGTTCGATCAGACGATCGAAGACAATGATCGTGAGGCCGTTCTCGCGGTTCAGGACGCCGTCCGCGAAACGGTGGCGCCCGCGGGCGTGATCGTCGAATTCAACGGCGATGCGGAGTTCCCCCCGGTCGAGCAGGGGACATCAGAGCTGCTCGGCCTGCTCGTCGCGATCATCGTGCTACTGATCGTCTTCCGGACGTTCGTCGCGTCCTCGATTCCGATATTCCTGGCGCTTGCGGCGCTCGCGTGCGCCTTTCTCCTGCTGTACGTGCTCGCCGGCTTCACCGACATCAATACGATCACGCCGATCCTGGTCTCGATGATCGGTCTGGGCGTCGGGATCGACTACTCGCTGTTCATCGTCACACGGTTCCGGCAGCTCCTCCACGAGGGGCTCTCGCCTCGGGACGCGGCTGCGGAGGCGGGCGCATCCGCGGGCCGGGCGGTCCTCTTCGCCGGCATTACAGTCGCGATCTCGGTGAGCGGCCTGGCTCTCATCGGGCTCGACTTCGTGACCAAGCTCGGGATCGGCAGCGCCCTGGGCGTGCTCACCACGGTGCTAATCGCGAACTCGCTGCTGCTCGCCGTGCTCGCGCTGCTCGGCCACAAGGTGGATCGCCTCAAGGTGCCGTTCATGCGCCAGATCGACGATTCCGAGGCTGGGCGCGAGAAGACCCCCGTCGCTCGCTACGGGCGATTCGTGACGCGCAGGGCGAAGATCGTGTTCCCGGTCGTGCTCGTGCTCGTGCTGGCACTCGCATCGACGTCGGCGCTCGTGAGGCTCGGCGCCTCCGACCAGGGCACCCAGCCCGAAGAGCAGACAAGCCGAAGGGCATACGACCTGCTTGCCGAGGGCTTCGGGCCCGGCTTCAACGGCCCGATCCCGATCGTCGTCGATGTGAACGGCGACGCGCAGGCTCCGCAGCGTGTCTATGAGGGCGTCCAGGGCCTCGCGGGCGTTGCGTCCTCTGCCGAGCCCCAGCTGAACGACGAGGGCACGGTCGCGATCGTCTTCGTCACGCCCACGTCGGCGCCGCAGGACGAGGCGACCGACCGGCTCGTCGACGGGCTTCGGAACGATGTCGTGCCGGCGGCGACCGAGGGGGGCGACGCCGTCGCCTACGTCTCCGGGCAGACGGCGGCGTTCAAGGACATCGCCGATCAGATCATGGAGCGGATGCCGTACTTCCTGCTCTTCATCATCGGCGTCACGTTCATCCTCCTCGCGATGGCGTTCAGGTCGATCGTCATCTCGGCAACCGCGGCCGTCACGACGATCCTGTCCGCGTTCGTCGGCTTCGGGGTGCTCACACTGGTCTTTCAGGAGGGCCACCTGCTGAGTGCGGTGGGTCTCGACCGCACCGGCCCGATCGAGACATTCGTGCCGCCGATCGCCTTCGCAATCCTGTTCGGGCTCTCGATGGACTACATGGTCTTCCTGATGAGCCGTATCAGGGAAGAGCACGTCCACGGGCTCCGCACGCGGGCGGCCGTCGAGCACGGAATCGCGGCGATCGGCCGCGTGATCATCGCGGCAGCGGTGATCATGGGCACCGTCTTCGCCGCCTTCATCCTGAGCGCCGACCGCATCCCGAAGGAGTTCGGGCTCCTGCTCGCGATCGCCATCCTGACCGACGCCCTGATCGTGCGAATGACCCTCGTCCCGGCCTTCCTCACGCTCCTCGGGGAGAAGTCCTGGTACATCCCGCGCTGGCTCGACCGGCTGCTCCCGAACCTGACCATCGAGCCGCCGCACGAGGGCACCGCGTGGCCGGCGCCCGAGGAGAGCGAGGGCCGCCGGGAGCGAGAGCCGACGGAGGTCTGAGCGAGGCGTAGGAAGGGTGGACGCGGGGGCCAGGGCCGAGCGCCCCGGCCCCCGCGTTGACTTAGGCGAGGAGCGCGCCGCGCGCCGTCAGTCGGATTCGGCCTGGGCGGGAACGCCCGTCGGCTCCCCACCTTCGTGAGCCGGCGCCTCGGCGCCGGCACGCAGCATCACCGCGCCGAGCACGGCCGCTCCGGCGGTGAACAGCGCCCCGACCAGGAACGCGACGTGGTAGCCGCCGTTCAGCGCCGCGAGCTCGCCATCCCCCGACGCGAGCAGGCTGTCGGTACGCGACGCGGCGAGGCTCGCGAGAATCGCGAGCCCGAGCGCGCCGCCCATCATGAAGGCGGTGTTGACGATCCCCGAGGCGAGGCCCGCCTCGTCGGGCTTGACGCCGCTCATCGCGCCGAGCAGCAGGGGGTTGAACGCGATGCCCGCCCCGAGCCCGACCGCGAGGGTGCCGGGCAGGACGTCGATGAAGACGTTTCCGTCGACGGGGGTTCGGGCGAAGAGGAGCAGGCCGAGCACCATGCAGGCGAGCCCGCCGACGACCGGCGTCTTGATCCCGAACCGGATGACGAGCCTGCTCGAGATGAAGAGCGACGAGACTCCCCAGAGCACCATCGCCGGGAGGTAGGCGAGGCCGACCTCGAGCGGCGTGTAGCCGAGGAGCTGCTGCAGGTAAAGCGCCGAGAAGAAGAACCACGCGAACATGCCGGCGGCCATCAGGACGCCCATGACGTTCGCCGTCCAGACGTTGCGAATCCGGAGTATCCCGAGCGGCATGAGCGGTGACGGGACTCGAGCCTCGATCACGATGAACGCCACCATCAGCGCCGCCGCCGCGGCGAGCAGGCCGACGGTCTCCGGAGCGGTCCAGCCGGTCTCGTTGCCGTTGACGATCGCGTAGACGGCCAGGATCAGCGAGCCGGTGACGGTCACGGCGCCGGCGACGTCGAGACGGGCGCCGGCACTCACACCGGGGGTGGACGGCAAGAGCCGCAACGAGAGCACATAGACGAGCACGCCCACCGGGAGGTTCACGAGGAAGATCCAGTGCCAGTCGAGCAGGTCCGTGAGAACGCCGCCGAGCAGCACGCCTGCCGTGCCGCCGCCGGAGAGCACGAAGCCGAAGATGCCCATCGCCTTGGCCCTCTCCCCCTGGTCGGTGAAGAGCGTCATCGTCAGCGCGAGCGCGACGGCGGAGACGAGCGCACCGCCGAAGCCCTGGACGGCCCGTGCGGCCACGAGGAACTCCTGGCTCGAGGCGAGGCCGCAGGCCAGCGAGGCGGCCGTGAAGAGGGCGATCCCGGCGAGGAACATGCGCCGCTGTCCGAACAGGTCGCCCAGGCGCCCGCCGAGCAGCAGGAAGCCTCCGAACGTGAGCAGGTAGGCGTTCACGACCCAGGCGAGCGAGGTCTCCGAGAAGCCGAGGTCCTCACGGATCGACGGGAGCGCGACGTTCACGATCGTCCCGTCGAGCACGATCATCAGGTCGCCGAGGCAGAGAACGAGCAGTGCGAGCCAGCGGGTGCGGCTGTCCATCGTCATGACCCTATCGATGTCCTTTCGGGGGTTGCGTCGGTCACGTCTCGATCCTTGGACGCCCCGAGTGGTCGAAACTCATCGCCTCGCCACCGATGAGGAATGCTCCGCCGAGCGGTCATTTCTGGCGATGCCAGCCCCCTTGCCGCCGACGGTCGCCTTCGCGATCAGCGGCCCCATCGCGCGTGCAGACCTGCCCGGGCTCTGCGAGCGTGTCTGCGGGCTGCTCGCGGAGAGCGGGGCCGAGATCGCCCTCTGCGACGTCGACGGCGTTGAGCCGGATGCGGTCACCGTCGACGCGCTGGCCCGCCTGCAGGTCGCAGCTCGTCGCTACGGCTGCCAGGTCAGGTTGCGTCACGCTTCGAACGAGCTCCGCGACCTCGTCGCCTTCATGGGGTTGAGCGACGTGTTGACGGACTGACGCGCCTAGGCGTCGAGCCGGGCCGGGAGGCCGAAGAGCGGGAAGAGCGTCTCGGTGCCGAGGAAGAACGTGAGCTCCACGATCCGGCCTCCCGAGATCTCGAGCACCTGGAGCGCCCAGGGGTCGTACCCGCTCCCGCTCTCGCTCGGCTTGTACTGGCCGTACGCGGGCGAGCCGTTCGCCGTCTTCGTCGGAAGCACACGCGACCCGCGACAGGCGGCGCCGGGGCCGACCCACCAGCTGAAGATGTCGTCCCGGCCGCTCAGCCAGAGATCGTAGGGCGGCATCGACTGGGTCGCGTCCTCGTGGATCACGGACGTCAACGCATCCATGTCGTATCGCTCGAACGCGGCGACGTAGCGAGCAAGCAGCTCGCGGTCGGATTCGTCGAGCGCGGGCGGCGTCTCCCCGACGTCACTCGCGTCGAGCGTCGCGCGGGCGCGCTGCAGCGCGCTGTTGACCGACGCGACGGTCGTGTCCAGGAGCTCGGCGACCTCCGCCGCCTTCCAGCGGAGCACCTCGCACAGGATGAGCACTGCCCGCTGGCGCGGCGGGAGATGCTGCAGCGCCGCCACGAAGGCGAGCCTGATCGACTCCCGCGCGACCGCGACCTCGGCCGGATCCCCGTCCGGGACGAGGAGCCCGTCCGGAGCCGGCTCGATCCAGGTGACCTCGGGCCGGCTGCTCAGGTTGGCAGCCTCGGGGGGCCGGGCCGGGCCGAGATCCATCGGCAGCGCGCGCCGCTCCCTCCCCTTCAGCATGTCGAGACAGACATTCGTCGCGATCCGGTAGAGCCACGAGCGAAGCGCCGCCCGGCCCTCGAAGCGGTCGAGGTTGCGCCACGCGCGCAGGAGCGTGTCCTGAACCGCGTCCTCAGCCTCGAACGGCGAGCCGAGCATCCGGTAGCAGTACGCGGTCAGCTCGCGGCGGTGGCCCTCGAGCTCGCCATAGGCGGGAGTGACCGTAACCGATCCTTCCACGACCGCCATGCTAATGAAACCGTGGGGCCGGACAGGTCCGGCCCCTACGACAGTGTCCGCCCCTACGACAGGTCCGGCCCCGACGACGCGGAAGGCTTCGTCCGTGGCGCAGCGGCTAGTGTCCTCGCTCGATGTACGACGTGATCGTGATCGGAGGCGGGTTCGCCGGCGTGACCGCTGCCCGCGAGGCCGCCCGCGAGGGGCGAAGCGTGTTGCTCGTCGAGGCGCGCGACCGGCTCGGCGGCCGGACCTGGACGGCTTCCTGGCAGGGCCGTGACATCGAGTACGGCGGCGGCTGGGTGCACTGGCACCAGCCGCACACCTGGTCGGAGATCCTCCGCGGCGGCCTCGAGGTCGAGCTCAGCGAGGACGCCGAGGAGGCGGGCTGGTGGGTCGGCACCGAGCGGAGGGAGGGGACGATCGGCGAGCGTGACGAGATCGCCGAGCGCGGCTGGAACCAGTTCGTCGCGGGCTGCGAGACGTACCTCCCGCAGCCCTACGATCCCTTGCTCCGGGCGGATGAGCTCGCGGCGATCGACTCGCTCACGATCGCCGAGCGCGTCGACCAGCTCGCGCTCTCGGACGAGGAGCGCGATGTTCTCGTCGCCGAGCTGGAGTCGGTGGCACACGGTCACCTCGCGGACGCGGGCGCGCTCTCGATCGCGCGCTGGCACCAGCTCGCCGGCGGCAGCCTCGCGCTCGCCCAGTACACGGGCGGCCGAGTAACGCTGCGAGACGGCACGCGCTCGCTGCTCGAGGCGATTCACCGGCCCGACCTGCACGAGACGCGCCTCTCGACTCCCGTGTCGGCCGTCGTGCGGAACGACGACCGGGTGGAAGTGCACACTCGCTCCGGCGAGACCCTCGCCTGCGGACGCGCGGTCGTCGCCGTGCCGCTCAACGCGCTCGGACAGATCGACTTCGAGCCCGCGCTCTCGTCTTCGAAGCAGGACGGCATCGCCCTCGGCCAGGCGTCCCGCGGAATCAAGATCTTCATCCACGCCCGCGGCCGCGAGCGTCTCGTGAACACGATCCGCCCCGGGCACGAGTTCGGCTACCTCGACACGGAGTGGCTCCTCGACGACGCGAGCCAGATCATGATCGGCTTCGGGATCGACGCCGAGGCAATCGACGCGGACGATCTGCGGGCCGTGCAGGGGGCGCTCGACCGGATCATTCCCGGGTACGAGGCGGTTGCCGCGACCGCCCATGACTGGCTGGCGGACGAGTTCTCACAGGGAACCTGGGCCATCCACCGGCCGGGGTGGTACACGCGCTACCACGCCGAAATGCAGAGCCCCGAGGGGAACCTCCTCCTCGCCGGCTCCGATCTCGCGAACGGCTGGTCGGGCTTCATCGACGGCGCGATCGAGTCGGGTCTCCGCGCCGGAATCTGGGCGGTCCGCTCGTCGCCCTGACGCACGACACGGCGCGAGCGCGCGACATAGGGTAGGCGATCGATACCGGGCTCTACATCGCGATCGCGATGGCGTTCGCCTTCGCGCTGACGAACGGCTTCCACGACGCGTCGAACGCGATCGCGACGCTGGTCACCACGCGAGGCGCCTCACCTCGCACCGCGATCATCATCGCGTCCGTCTTCAACATGATCGGGGCGCTCGTCCTCGGTACCGCCGTGGCGAACACGATCGCCGGCATCGTCTCCGTCGCTCCCAGCGAGGAGGTGGCGGTCATCGGAGCCGGCCTCACCGCAGCGGTGCTCTGGAACCTCCTGACCTGGTGGCTCGGACTCCCCTCGAGCTCGGGGCATGCCCTCGTCGGCGGCCTCACCGGAGCGGCGCTGCTCGAGGGGGGAGCCGACGCGATCAACTGGGGCGGCCTTGACGGCTGGCACCCCGTCGGGCTGCTCGGGACGCTGATCGTGCTCGCCGTCTCGCCGGTCGTCGGGCTCGCGGGAGGAATCGCCGCCATCGTCCTCCTGCGCCGAGGGCTGAGGCGCGCGACCCGGGAGGTGCGCGGCCTCGTGCGCGCCTCCGAATGGGCGATGTCTGCCGGCCTCTCGCTCAGCCATGGGGCGAACGACGCCCAGAAAGCGATGGGCGTGATCGCGGCCCTTCTGCTGGCCGAAGGCCGGATCGACGAGTTCGCCGTCCCGCTCTGGGTGAAGATCTCGTGCGGCGCCGTCCTCACGCTCGGTACTGCGCTCGGCGGCTGGAGAATCGTCAAGACGATCGGCAAGCGGATCTTCAGGCTGCAGCCGATCGACGGGCTGGCGAGCCAGACGAGCTCGACCGCCGTCATCCTGGGCGCGTCGTTCATCGGCGGCCCGGTCAGCACGACTCAGGTGGTCGCCTCCTCGGTCGTCGGCATCGGCATTGGCCGCAGGCGCATCCACCACGTACGCTGGACGGTCGTGAAGAACATCGGCGTCGCCTGGCTCACGACGATTCCCGGAGCCGCCGTCCTGGCCGCTGCCCTCCTCCCGCTGTGGAAGGCCTTCGCATGAAGGCGAGCCGCTGGTTCCTTCCCGAGACGCCCGACGTGCTGGGACAGCTCGAGGCCCAGACCGAGGTGACCGTGAGAGGGCTCGAGGCCTTCGCGCAGTGGGCGAACGGCGCCTCGAATCAGGCGGACGCTGTGAACCGGTTCGAGCACGAGGCCGACGACGTCAAGCGCGAGCTGTGGGCGATGTTGCGTACGGCATTCTCGACGCCGGTCGAGCCCGAGGACATGTTCGAGCTGTCACGCGGGATCGACGCGGTGCTGAACGGCGCGAAGAACGCGGTGCGGGAAGCCGAGGTGATGGCGGTTCCACCCGACCAGCCGCTGGCCGAGATGGCCGGGTTGCTGGCCGAGGGGATGCGGAGGCTCGCCGACGCCGTGACCGGGCTCGCCGCGGACTCGAACGCCGCGACCGACGCGGCGGATGCGGCCGTCAGGGCCCAGCGAGATCTCGAGCGGACCTACCGCCGGGCGAGCGCGGCGCTGCTCGAGCTCGACGACCCCCGGGTGGTGGCCGCGAAGCGCGAGCTCTACCGGCGGGCGCTGCGCCTGTCAGAGATCCTGGTCGAGGTGGCAGAGCGCGTCTGGTTCGTGGTCGTCAAGGAAGCGTGACGTGAGCCGTGCGCAGCTACCCGCCCGCGTCACGGTGGCGGGAGCGGGAACCATGGGCGCGGGAATGGCGACCGTGTTCGCCCGTGGCGGCTGCACTGTTTGCCTGACAGCGCGGCGCGAGGCAAGCCTCGAGGCGGCACGACGGCGGGCCGAGGCGATCGAGCCTTCGGCGGCAGAGGCGATCGCGATGACGACCTCGACCGAGGAGGCGCTGACCGGCGCAGAGCTCGTGATCGAGACCGTCACGGAGGAGCTCGAGCCGAAGCGGCGCCTGCTCGCTCTGGCCGAGGCGGTTGCCGCGCCCGCTGCGATCCTGGTCAGCAACACCTCATCGCTGTCGCTCACCGAGCTCGCGCGACCGCTTGTCCGACCCGAACGCTTCGCCGGTCTCCACTGGTTCAATCCGCCGGAGCTCGTCGAGCTGGTCGAGGTCGTCGGCACCGACGACACCGATCCCGCGGTGCTCGGGCAACTTCGGGACTGGATGGAGGAGCTCGGCAAGGCCCCCGTCGTCGTCGCGCGCGACCTACCCGGGTTCGTCGGCAACCGGCTCCAGTACGCGCTGATTCGCGAGGCGTACGCTCTGGTCGAGGCCGGGGTGTGCACCCCGGAGGACGTCGACCGCGTCCTGACCCACGGCCTCGGTGCCCGCTGGGCGGCCGTCGGCCCGTTTCAGACTCTCGACCTGGCAGGGCTCGACGTCCACCTGGCAACGGCCGAGAACCTGTTCCCGGAGCTGTCGAACGCAACCGAGCCGCCCGAGCGCCTGCGCCTGCTCGTCGCGAAGGGCTCGCTCGGCTGCAAGAGCGGACGGGGGTTGCTCGGCGAATATGATCGTGAGCAGATCGAGGCGCTCGGCCTGCGCCGGCTTCGCGTCCTCGGCGGCCTCCCGCCCCTTCGCGACGGAAAGGAGAAGTGATGGCTCTCGACCCGACCTCGATCGGCGTTCCCGACCGCGTGCTCTCGCCGGGCGAGTGCTTCGACGCGGGCGCCCGCGCCGCCGCGGCTGTCGACCTCGCCGAGCACGTCCTCGACGACCCGCACCAGCGCATCTTCGAGCGTCTCTGGCAGAACGAGAGCTCCGAGGCCTGGCTCGTCAGCTGGTGGAAACCACGCGACACCGGCTACCACGACCACGACGCGTCGAGCGGCGGCATCTACGTGATGGAGGGGCGTGTCACGGAGGAGCCTCTCGTCGTCGGCGGCCCGGCCCGGGTGCGGGAGTACGGCCCCGGCGATCACTTCTCGTTCGGCGTCGGCCACATCCACCGGATGCACCACGATCCGGAGGCGGTGACGATCCACGTCTACTCGCCTGCGATCAAGAGCATCGGCTCGTACGAGATCGTCGACGGCGAGCTGCGGCGGACGCCGGGGTCCCCCGACGAGGAGAGCCCCGCCTCGCCGGAACTCGACGCGGCCCTGGACGGGTAGGGCCCGCGCCTTACCCGGCGGGCTTCGGGCGGGCCAGGCAGACCGCGTACGCTTCGTCCGCATCGGTCCACCATTCCGCGAGCGCAAGCCGCGCCGTGTCGAGCTCGGTCCGGACGCCCTCGCGGCGGAACTTCGTCGAGACCTCCGTTCCGAGGGTTTCGCCCTCCGGGAAGGCCACCTCGAGCTCGAGAGCCGGGATGGACACGACCTGGTCGACGAGCGACCGGACGTTCATCTCGAGCCGCTCCTCGTCGGGGTTCCAGACCTGCTCGACGCCGAAGCGCGTCACGTCGAAGTCGGCGCCGAGCTCACGGTTCACGATCGGGAGCAGGTTCGAGATCAACCCGCGCGCGAGATCGTCCGGGTGGGCGTAGGCGGCGAGGATCTGCTCGACGGGCTTGACGAGGTCGAGCCCCAGCAACAGGGCGCCGTCCGGCGAGATGACGCGTTCGATCTCGCCGAGAAGGCCGGCGCGCTCGTCCGTCTCGAGACCTCCGAGGGTGCTGCCGAGACAGAGGATCAGCGTGCGCCCGAGCGTCTCGAGGCGTCCGAGCTGAAGCTCGAAGTCCCCGACGGCGCCGACCACCTCGACGGCCGGGTACCGAGCCGCGAGCCGCGGCAGCGACTTGCGCAGCGCCGCCTCGCTGACGTCCATGGCGATCAGCCGCCGCAGCCCGGCCGGGGCGAGCGCATCGAGGACGATCCCCGTGCGTGGCGACGAGCCCGAGCCGAGCTCGACCGCCGTCTCGGCCCGAGCCAGTGCGGCGATCTCGCCGGCCCGCGCTTCGAGAACGGCCCGTTCGCGCTCCGGGAGCCGGTAGTCCGGGAGTTGGAGGATCCGCTCGAAGATCTCGGAGGCCCGGGCGTCCCAGACCCAGCGGGTTCGCACGCGCTTCGGGTCTCGCGCGAGCCCGGCCGCCACGTCCCGGGCGAGCAGCTCCCTGAGCTTCCCGTCGCCGAGGAGGATCTCGATTCGGGGGGTCACGCGGACGGGAGCGACAGACCGGCGGCGCGGGCGGCCTCGACCGCCTCCGCGTACCCGGCATCCGCGTAGCGGGCGACGCCGAGCGCCGGATCGGACCACAACACGCGTCTGATCTTCCTCTCCGCGCGCTCGCTGCCGTCGGCCACCACGACGAGCCCCGAATGGATGCTCTTGCCCACCCCGACGCCGCCGCCGCTCCCGAGCGCGACCCAGCTCGCGCCCTGCGCAGCAGCGAGCATGGCGGCGAGCACCGGCCAGTCCGCGATCGCGTCACTCCCGTCTGCCATGCCCTCGGTCTCGCGGGTCGGCGAGGCGACCGACGCGGGATCCATGTGGTCGCGGCCGAGCGCCAGGGGGCCGACGACGCCCTCGCGCACGAGCTCGTTTAGGCGCAGGGCGACCCGGTGGCGCTCGCCGAGACCGAGCCAGCAGATTCGGGCGGGGAGCCCCTGCAGCGGAATGCGACCGCGCGCGAGCTCGATCCAGGCGCGCAGCGAGTCGGTGCCGACGACCTCTACGACCGCGTCCTCGCTACGCCTGAGGTCGGCAGGATCGCCGCTCAGCACGATCCACCGAAACGGCCCGATGCCGCGCGCCAAGATCGGCCGCACGTAGGCCTTGACGAATCCGGGGATCTCCGCCGCCTCGGCGAGGCCGTGCGCCTCGGCCTGCGCCCGCAGCCCGTTCCCGTACTCGAAGACGACGGCGCCCCCCCGGCGATGGCCGAGGATCCCGTCGACGTGCGCGAGCAGCGAGGAGAAGACCGCGTCGCGGAAGGCGGGCGTGCTCGGATCGGCATCGGCCGCCTCGGCTGCCGAGTAGCCGAGCGGGACGTAGCCCCGCAGCGGGTCGTGTGCCGCCGTCTGATCGGTCACCACGTCGAACGCGACGCCGTCCGCGACCAGCCGGGGAACGATCTCGGCCGCATTCGCGACGAGCGCGATGACGTCGGGCCCGTCGTCGTCCTGGAGGGCTGCAACGGCCTCTCGGTAGCTATCCGTGACGACGTCCACCCAGCCTTCCCGCAGGCGCCGCTCGGCTCGGAGCGGGTCGACCTCGACGACGACCGCGCGCCCGCCGTTCTGCGCAACCGCGAAGCCCTGCGCAGCGCCCATGCCGCCCAGCCCCGCTGTCAGCACCCGGCGGCCCGCGAGGTTGCCGCCGAAGTGCGTCTGCGCGACCGCGCGGAACGTCTCGTATGTGAATCCCAGGATCCCTTGCGTTCCGATGTAGAACCAGCCCGCCGCCGTCATCTGCCCGAACATCGTCAGGCCGGCGCCCTCGAGTCGGTGGAACTCCTCCTCAGACGACCAGGCCGGGACGAGCATCCCGGTCGAGATCAGCACCCGCGGCGCGTCCTCGTGACTCGGGACGACCGCCGCCGCCCGTCCGGACTGCACGAGCAGCGTCTCATCGCCGCCGAGACGCTCCAGCGCGGCGACTATGCGGTCGAGGTCCGCGCGGCTTCGCGCCGCCTTCCCGCGCCCGCCGTAGACCACGAGGCGATCGACGTCCTCACCGACCTCCGGATCAAGGTTGTTCAGCAGGCAGCGGAGGGCGCCTTCCTGCTCCCAGCCGCGACAGCGAAGGACGAGGCCGCGGGGAGCGCCGGGCGAGGGGCCCGCATGCATCCGGGCGACTGTAGCGTGCGGCGGGTGAGCGGCACACCTCTCCTCGGCGGGCTGGCGGCGGCCGGCGGGCTCTCGCTCGCCGTCTGGCTGGCGGCCCTGCTCGACCCGGCGCGGGCCTGGCGGCTGGAGCCCGTCGCCGAGGACGATCGACCGGAGGTGGCCGAGCGCTGGCCGTCCGTCTCGATCGTGGTGCCGGCTCGGGACGAGGCCTCACTCCTTCCTCGCACCCTCCCGGCGCTGCTCGCACAGGACTATCCGGGCGATTGGCGGGTCGTCCTCGTCGACGATCGCTCGCATGACGCAACCGCCGAAGTCGGGCTCTCGCTGGCAGGAGCCCGCCTTGCGCTGATCCGAGGCCAGGAGCTCCCGAACGGCTGGGCGGGCAAGGTGTGGGCGCTCGAGCAAGGCATCGCGAGCGCAGGGACGCCCGATTACCTGCTCCTCACCGACGCCGACATCGTCCACGCACCGGGATCCCTCCGGGCCCTCGTTGCCGACGCCGAGGCGGGGAGCCTCGATCTCACGAGCCGCCTGGCGCGCCTGCACTGCCGGAGCCTCGCCGAGCGCCTCGTCATCCCGCCCTTCGTGTTCTTCTTCAACGTCCTCTATCCGATGCCGCGGGTCAACGACCCGAGCGACCGGAAGGCGGCCGCCGCGGGCGGCTGCATGCTCGTGCGACGGGCGGCGCTCGAGAGCGTGGGCGGGATCCGTGCGATCCGGGCGGAGATCATCGACGACGTCAACCTGGCCCGGCTCCTGAAGAGCTCCGGGCGACGGATCCGGCTCGCGATCAGCCGCGGCGACGTCACGAGCATCCGCACGCACACCTTCCGCTCGGGGTGGCGCATGGTGCGGCGAACCGCCTTCGACGAGCTCGGCTACTCCTACCTACGGCTTGCCGCGACCCTGAGCGGCATGCTGCTTCTCTTCGCCGTGCCGCCCGGGCTCGTCACGCTCGCGCTCGGGGGCTTCGGTCTATCGCCGGGGTGGCGGGTCGCGCTCGGCCTTCTCGGGGCGAGCGCCTGGGCGGTATCCGCGATCGCCTATCTCCCGGCGGTCCGCCTGTACGGCCTGGCGCGCCTCTGGGCGCTCACCCTGCCGGTGAGCGGCCTCCTGTACGGGGGCATGACGGTCGACTCGGCCGCACGCCACGTCCGCTCCCGCGCCCCCGCAGAGTGGTGAACGTCCGGAGGGGCCGCCCCGCGGCGGGCGGCCCCTCGAATCGACCCCGGAGCGAGCGGGTTAGATTCCCCGGCCGCAGTGGCGGCGGGCGTTCAGGCAGCCCTCGACGAGTCGCGTGAGCTCGGCCTGGTTCCACGCGTTGAAGAAGTCGGCGTGTCCCGAGTACTCACCACCGGAGGCCAGCGTGATCCCAGGCCCGCCCTGGATCGGATAGCGGATGCTGAGCGAGATCCCGGGCACCTTGACCGGATGGGAGGCAGGACAGACGCCCTGGCGGGAGTAGGCCATGTGGCTCTTGTGGTCTGCGCTATCGAGCGACGTCCCGTTCCAGCAATCCGGGAAGTTGACGTGGAGCCGGAGGCTCGAGCCCCTCATCTCCGGACAGGTCGGAACGCTGCTCGAGCGCGGCACGCCGGCCCGCACGCCGCAGTTCCAGAAGGTCACGCGCATTGCCTGGGGCAGCTGCGCCCCCGCCTCGCCGGCGATCATCTTCAGCCCGGACGGGAAGGTCGAGACTCTGCCGAGGCTCCGCGGGCGGTAGTAGATCGTCGAGCCGAGCGGCTCGACTGCCCGGCCGTTCTCGAACAGCGTCGGCACCCAGTAGGCGGCGGTGTCGCCGGCGCGCTGGCACGTCGTCCCCGCGGCCTGGAGGCTCCTGACCGTGGAGTCGCCGTTCGTCGAGGTGTTGGCGACGTAGGTGTGGTCGTGGGAAAGGCCGTGCTTGCCCGGATGGATGATCACGTCGTCCTTGTTCCGGTGGCTGAAGCCGCACGTGCTGATGAAGTTCACCGGCTGGACGGTGTCAGGCGGCGCCTGCCCGGAGCGGTCGTCACCTCCCCGACCGGAGCCGGCCGCGAGGAGCGTCCCGGCGAGCACCGCCGGAACCGCGCAGATCAGGAGCAGGATGGTGATGCGCCGCATGCGGAACCTCCGGGTCGGACGAACGGGTTGCCCGTCATGAGAACACGCGCTCGTTGGCTCGGTCTGAAGGATCCATCAGCGTTTTCTCAGGATTCCGTGAAGAAGATGTGCCGGGTGTGAAGGACGCACTTCAGGGCTCCGTGTGGACGATAACGTCCGCCACCTCCGGTCGCGCCTCCCGGATCGCCGCCTCGATCGCGCTCGCCCGCCCGTGCGCCTCGGCGAGCGTCGTCTCGGGCGGGACGCGCACCGTGAGGAAGACGACCGGGCCTTCGTCCGTCGCCAGCAGCCGTAGCCGGCGAGGCTCGTCTCCGGTCGTCTGGCGGACCAGCTCGCGAAACGGCTCGGCCTCGGGCAAGACCATCGCTCGAACTCGCGTCGGCTCGGACAGCGGCTCGAGGTGCGTCTGGACCGCGTCGACGTGGGGCAGTGTCTCCTCGATCGCGGCCTCGACACGCGAGGCGATCCCGTGAGCCTCGTCGAGCGACAGGTCGCCGGGGAGCTTCAGGTGGAGCGAGACTTCGGTTCGACCGCCGATCCGCATGATCGAGACGTTGTGGATCTCGCGTACGCGCGGAACGCGAAGCGCCGCGGAAAGCGCGCGCTCGCGCAGCGCCGCGTCCTCGCCCTGGCGGGGCTCCACGTGGACGACGACGTCGCTCCCCGGCAACACGCGCTCGACCGCCTCCTCGACCGCGTCGGCGACCGCGTGCCCCTGGGCGACGGCCGCGCCC
This sequence comes from uncultured Thermoleophilia bacterium, assembly GCA_963819905.1. Lineage (GTDB taxonomy): Bacteria > Actinomycetota > Thermoleophilia > Gaiellales > Gaiellaceae > CAWCQC01. Next base: position 637,312 of record CAWFXP010000009.1, on the reverse strand, counting down.
GGCTGGACGCCGATCACGACGTCGGCGAAATGGTGACCCGCGACCTCGCGGAGGCGGATCCGGCGAAGGTCGACGGGCGGCTCGAGCGCCGCGATCGCGCGGCGCGCCGCCTCCTCCGCGCCGGCAGGCGCCCGGTCCATGAGGACGTCGACGTTCTGGCGCATCAGCCGACCCGCGGCGACCAGGACGAGAAGTGCCACGAAGAGCGCCGCCCAGGAGTCCGCCTGCTCGTACCCGGCGCGGACCAGCAACAGCCCGACGAGCACGGCGAGCGAGCCGCCGAGGTCGCTGCCGAAGTGGAGGCCGTTCGCGAGGAGCGCCGGGCTCCCGTACTTGCGCGCGCTCCGCAGCGAGACGGCCGCGCGGCTGAGGTCGATGACGATGACGAGCACAACGACGGCGAAGACCCACCACGCCGTGTCGATCAGGGGGTGCGCCTCGCCGGTCAGCCGACTCACCGCCTGCCAGACGATCACGAGGCTCGCACCGACGAGAATCGCGGCCTCGGCAAGCGCGCTCAGGTGCTCGGCCTTGCCGTGCCCGTAGGGATGACTCGGATCGGCAGGGCGGCCGGCCACCCCGACCGCGAAGAAGGTGAGGAGCGCGGCCACCAGATCGGTTCCCGAGTGAATCGCCTCCGAGACGAGCCCGAGGCTGTTCGAGGCGAGCCCGGAGACGAGCTTGACGACGATGAGGACGCACGCCGCGACGATCGAGACGAGAGCGATCCGCCGCTGCGGGCTCATCCGGACACTGTAGGGGCGGGACCTGTCCCGCCCTCACCGCCCGCGCGGGCCGGACAGGTCCGGCCCCTACGAGCTACCTACGACGCACGGGGGAGCGGGACATGTCCCGCCCTCACCGCCCGCGCGGGCCGGACAGGTCCGGCCCCTACGAGGGTCTGGCCCCTACGACGCGCGGGATGTAGGGGCGGGACCTGTCCCGCCCGACAAGATCAGACGCAGTCCTGCAGCCCCTGCGCCTCGGGCAGGGACTCGAGCTTCTTCAGCGTGTTGTTCTCGATCTGGCGGATGCGCTCACGGGTCACCCCGAACGCCCGGCCGACCTCCTCGAGCGTGCGGGGATGCTCGCCCTTGAGGCCGAAGCGAAGCTCGATCACCTTGCGCTCGCGCTCGGGCAACGACTCGAGCGCACGCTCGATGTCTTCCCGCCGCAGGCTGAGCGAGGCCGTGTCGAACGGCGACTCGGCGGACTCGTCCTGGACGAAGTCGCCGAGCTCCGACTCCTCCTCCTCGCCGATCGGCTTCTCGAGCGAGACGGGCAGCTGGGCCATCCGCAGGATCTCCCGGACCTCCGTGGGGGTCATCTCGAGCTCGCTCGCAATCTCGTCCACCTGCGGGTCCCGTCCCAGGCGCTGGACGAGCTGACGCTCGATGTGCACGACCTTGTTCAGCTTCTCGACCATGTGCACCGGGATCCGAATCGTCCGGGCCTTGTCCGCGATCGCGCGCGTGACCGCCTGCCGGATCCACCACGTTGCGTACGTCGAGAACTTGAAGCCCTTGCGGTAGTCGAACTTCTCGACCGCGCGGATGAGCCCGAGCGAGCCCTCCTGGATCAGGTCGAGGAACGAGAGGCCGCGCCCGAGGTAGCCCTTCGCGATCGACACGACGAGGCGGAGGTTCGCCTCGATCATCTGCGTCTTCGCGGTCATGTCGCCGCGCTCGATCCGCTTCGCGAGGTAGACCTCCTGCTCGGCGGTGAGCAGCGGGACCTTGCCGATCTCGCGCAGGTAGAGGCGGAGCGAGTCGAGCGACGGCTCGACGGTGAGGTCGAGCTGGGGCCCCTTCTCCTCGGCGAGCGCCGGCTGCTCGTGCGGCGGCGCCTTGTGCAGCTCGCCCTCGACGAGCTCGATCCCGTGGTCGATGAGGTAGGTGTAGAAGTCCTCGACCTGCTCCTTGGTGAGGTCGACCTCCTCCAGCCCGCTGACGATCTCGTCGTAGCTGAGAAACCCTTTCTCCTGGCCGTCTTGCACCAGCTTGTGGAGCTCCTCGACGTCGGGCAGAGAGATATCGACCGTGAGCATAAGACCTCGCCTTTCTCGTTACCCGTGAAACAAAACTGCTGGTATCGAACGAAAGAGCCGGCGAGATCGTGCGACTCGCGGCTCACAGGTGGGCGGCATTCTACACACGTTCGAGAAAATGTCGGGCTGGTGTCGGGCTGCTCCTCCAGCTCGCCGAACACCGCTCCGGAAGCCCGTCCGACGCTTCACGGATGCAAGTTTCCGATCGAATCCGTACTCTTAGCTGTGGGCATGTTGGGCCGGGACTCCCAGGATGCGGTGGCGGCGGCCTTCAGGCTGCCCGATCACGGGAGCGCGTACACGTCGTGACGCCCGTCGTTCGCAAGCGAGCGTCCCGCCGCGCCAGCGCCAACCGTGTAGCCGCTCTCTTCGACCAGCACGCGAGCATGGTGCTCGGCCTCTGCCGGATCCTCCTGCGCGATCATCACGAGGCCGAGGACGCCGCCCAGCAGACCTTCGTCTCCGCCTATCGGAGCCTGCTCCGCGGCGTCGAGCCGCGCGACCCTGGCCCGTGGCTCGCAGCGATCGCCCGGAACGAATGCCGGGCCAGGATCCGAAAGCGCATCCGGACGCCGGTCGCGCTCGACGCCGAGCTCGAGGAGCAGCTGCCGGATCCGTCCGACCTCGTCGAGCTCACCGACCGGCGAACCGAGTTCGCGGCCGTCACGGCCGCGATCGCCGAGTTGCCGTCCCGCCAGCGGGAAGCGGTCGCCCTGCGGGACTTCCTCGGCCTCTCGTACGAGGAGGTCGCAACCACGCTCTCGGTGTCCGTCCCCGTCGTCGAGTCGCTTCTCTTCCGGGCGAGGCGCCGCCTGCGGGACACCGTCAGGACGGCCCCGCGCTACGCGGCCGGGCTGGTCGCCGTACCGCTCGCGTTCCGGGCAGCCGTCGCCCGCGATATCCCGGACTTCGACGGCGGTGGCGGAGGCATCGGTCTAGCCGGTGTCACGGCCGCCGCGGCCGCCGGCGTCGTCGCGAAGGTGGTATCGCTCCCCTTCGCCACGAAGGCGGTGACGGCCGTCACGGTCGTTGCTGCAGCGACGGTCGGACCTCAGCTCGGCGGCCTGATCGGCGACGGACCGTCGCAGGGCGCGGGAGGCGGCCCGGCGATCGTCGGCGCGCCCGCGCCGCCGCCGGAGGCCGAGTCCCCGCAGTCCGGAGCAGATATGCAAGCCGAGAAGGCCGCCGCAGGGAACGCCGACGCCTCGGCGTCCGGCGACGCGACGACCGCCTCGAGCTCGGAGCCGGGCGCGGTGACCGTCGCCTCGGCCCCGTCCTCGTCGAAGCCGAAGCCCTCGAAGCCCTCGAAGCCCCAGCAGAAGCACTCCGCAACAGAAGGCCGGACGCTCGTCGGCGCCGCTTCGGACGCGCCCGGCACACCGGCCGCACCCCCGGCCCCGGATCCGAGCCCTGCAGATGACGCCCCCGCTCCGGAGCCGGAGGCGAACGCGGGCCAGGCGGGGCCGGCGCCGGTGCCGACGGAGACCGAAACCGCCCCGAGCACCGAGCCCCCGGCCGAGACCGACCCCGCCGAGCAGGGATACCTCCCGCCGGCGGAGACGGCGGAGACGGTTCCGCCCGACACCGACGGCTGAGCAGACCCGGATCCGTCACCCCGGCCGCGGCTAGGCTGATCGTGTCGACCCACGTCGTCCCGGGGGCGCCGACACGGCCGTCCCCGCCCGAGACGCCCGCATGCCCGAGCTCCCCGAGATCGAAGCGCTTCGCCGTTCGCTCGACGACCCGGTCGCTGCGTCGACGATCGAGAAGGCCGGCCCGGCTCACGTCGCGACGCTGAAGACCTTCGACCCGCCGCTCTCTGCGCTCGACGGCCGTCGCTTCGCGGGCGCACGGCGGCGGGGCAAGCACCTGCTCTTCCCGGACGAGGAGAACGAGCTCGTCCTGCATGTCCATCTCATGTCTGCCGGCCGGCTCAGCTACGCGACGCCGGGCGGGAAGACGCCGAAGACGCCGGCCTTCCGTCTGACCTTCGAGAACGGCGGCCAGCTGCTCCTGACCGAGGCCGGCGCCAAGAAGCGCGCCCGCGTGGGCGTGTTTCGTCCCGAGGCCATCGAGGCGGAGCTCGCGCATCTCGGGCCGGACGCTCTCGGCCTCGGCCCCGCCCGCCTCGGCGAGATCCTCGGCGCCGAGGCGCGCAGGCTCCATCCGCTGCTGCGCGACCAGCGGGCACTCGCCGGCATCGGACGAGCCTGGTCGAACGAGATCCTGCGCACGGCTCACCTCTCTCCCTACGCGCTCTCGACCGAGCTCGAGGACGACGAGGTCGCCCGCCTGGCGGCAGCGATCGACGAGGAGCTCTCGCGGGGGCTCGAGCTGCGGGAGCGGGGAGTCGGCAACGCCGGAACCTACCGGGTGCACGACCGGCTCGGCCAGCCGTGTCCGGAGTGCGGGACGGAGATCGCACGAGTCGACTTCGAGGAGCACACGATCTACTACTGCCCCCACTGCCAGACGGGCGGGCGCGTTCTGAAGGACCGCAGGCTCTCGCGACTGCTCCGGTAGCGTTTCCCCCATGGCTCAGGACGTCCGCACCGGCGTCGACCTGCAAGCCTCGGCACCGGAGGTACGCCTCGCGCTCTCCCGCGCGGGGGTCACCGGAGTCGAGCGAGCCGTGCGCATGCGCCACGGCGAGGTCGACGCGCTCGTCGCGGCGGTCATCGACTGCTACGTCGACCTCGACCCCGCGCAGAAGGGCGTGCACATGTCCCGCTTCCCGGAGCTCTTCGAGGAGGCGATCGACGAGGTCGTCATGAGCGAGCAGCTCCTGATCGAGCACCTGGCCGAGCACATCGCCTCGCACATCCTCGAACGCCAGCGCGCGCTACGGGCAGAGGTCACGATCTCGGCGCGCTACCCGCTCGACCGCCTGACGCCTACGACCGGCCTGCGCACGCAGGAGCTGGTGACGTTGATCGGGCGCGCCGCCGCCTCGCCGGGCCGTACGCGTCGCGCGATCGGCGTCGAGGCGACCGGGATCAACGCCTGCCCCTGCGCGCAGGGCCTCGTCCGCGACCGGGCGGCCGGGCGCCTCGAGGAGGCCGGCTTCGCCGAGGTCGACGTGGAGCGGATCCTCGAGCTCGTCCCGATCGCGACGCACAACCAGCGCGGGCGCGGAACGCTCTACCTCGGGACCGACGCGCGCATCATGGGCGAGGATCTCGTCGCGATCGTCGAGGACTCGATGAGCTCGCCGATCTACGAGCTCCTCAAGCGCCCGGACGAGCTGTTCGTCGTCGAGCACGCGCATCTCAGCCCCCGGTTCGTCGAGGATTCGGTACGGCTCATGCTCCGGGGGTTCTCGACCGCTACGCCGCCGAGCTCGCGGACGGCGACTTCGTCCACGCGAGACTCGTCAACTTCGAGACGATTCACGCGCACGACGTGCTCGCGGAGCGGTTCGCGACGATCGGCGAGCTCCGCGACGAGCTCGCCAGCGGCGTCCGCAGCGCGCGTTTCAGCGGCCTGGACGACTGGCTTCAGAGCGGCGGCTGAGGCCGCCGCGGCGCAGCCTCGCCCGGGGCTCCTCGCCCCGCAGCAACCGTCGCACGTTCGGAAGATGGAGGAGGACGATCGCAGCCGCAGCGGCGATCGTGAACCCGACCACCGGCCACGAGGCGTCGAAGAGGAGAGCGAACGCGGGGAGCGAGAGCCCGGCGGCTATCGAGGCGAGCGAGGCGTACCGGAAGGCGAGGAAGACGAGCGCCCACACGGCGGCACAGCAGACTCCGGCGAGCGGCACGAGGGCGAGGACGACTCCTCCGGTGGTCGCGACCACCTTGCCGCCGCGGGCGAACCGGAGGAACAGCGGACGCCAGTGACCGGCGACCGCGGCAGCACCGGCGAGCACGCCGACGAGCTCGCTTCCCAGCCAGAGCCCGAGCAGAGCGGCTGCGGCGCCTTTCGCCACGTCGAGAACGAGGACGGGCAGGCCGAGGCGCCAGCCGAACGTCCGCCAGACGTTCGACGCGCCGACGTTGCCGCTGCCGACCGTCCGGATGTCGGTCCCACGCAGGGCCCGGGGGAGCCAGTACCCCCACGGCATGCTTCCGAGGACGTATCCCACCACGACGAGGAGGGCGTCCTCCACGATCGACCCCTACAGCCGGATGCCGTACCTCGCGATCCAGTCGTTGACGACGCCCCAGTCGAGGTTCGCGAAGAAGGCGTCGATGTAGGAGGCGCGGTCGGTCTGGTAGTCGAGGAAGTAGGCGTGCTCGTAGACGTCGAGCGCTACGAGCGGGGTTCCGTTCCAGATCGGGAAGGTGTTCTGCGCGTCGCCGACGTAGTTGAAGAGACGCTCCTCGTCCCAGTCGTACGCCGTCCACGCCCAGCCGCGACCGGCCATGCCGGTCGCCTTGAGATCCTGTCGCCACGCGTGCACCGACCCGAAGTCGCGCTCGATCAGCTCACGCGCCGCGCCACCCGGATCGCCGCCGCCTCCGCCGAGGTGCGCGAAGTAGATCTCGTGGTTCTTGACGCCGCCGACCGCGAACGTGAGGTCGACCTTGAGCGCCCGGACCTCGGAGTAGACCTGGTTCGCGGACGCGAGGTCGATCTCCTTGAGCTTGGTGAGGATCTCGTTCCGCTTCGCCACGTAGCCCTGGTACAGCTTGTAGTGGGCCTCGACGGAGGCACGCGAGATCCCGTCCATCTCGAACACCTCCGGGCGGAGCTCACTCGGCGCGATCTCCTCCCTGTTGAACGCTAGTGTCGCCATTCGCCTCCCATCGTCCTTTGAGCAGCGCCTTGACGCGCGGCCGAGAGCTTATCGTTCCCTGGATGGAGGCGGCTCACACCGCGGGCGCCGGCGGCGAGAGGCCGCAAACCGGCCGGCGCCCCGCTCCGTAGGGAACTCCGGAATGGCCGTCCTCGTACTCGACGCCGCTTCCCCGCACCGGGGCGCCTTCGGGCTCGAACCGAGGACGAGTGACGGCGACTTGATCGTCAGGGTCGGACGCGGCGATCGGGCCGCGTTCGAAGAGCTGTACCGGCGGTTCGCGCGCCCGGTCCTCGGGCTGGCGTTGCGACTCCTCGGCGACCACGGACGGGCCGAGGACGCCGCCCAGGACACGTTCGCGGCGGTGTGGCGCTCGGCCACGAGCTACAAGCCGGAGCGCGGAAGCGGCTCGGCCTGGCTCTTCGCGGTCGCGAGGCACGCGATCATCGACCGTGCCCGCCAGCGCACCGAGCTGACCGTCGACGAGCCGATCGAGAAGGTCAGCGAGGAGGCGGGGCCGGCCGAGACGGCGGAGCGGTCCTGGCTGGCGTTTACCGTGCAGGCGGCCATGGAGCGTCTTCCCGAGCGGGAGCGTCAGGTGCTCGAGCTGGCGTACTGGAGCGGGCTCTCGCAGAGCGAGGTCGCGAGCTACCTGAACGTGCCGCTCGGCACGGTCAAGACCCGGACGCGAGCCGGCCTCGGACGGCTCGCGCTCCTCCTCGACGAGGCGCAGGCGTGAGCGAGCCCCGGAATCTCGAAGACCTCGTCGGTGGCGACCTCGAGCCGGCGGAGCTCGCGCAGGTTCGCCGGGCCGACGAAGCGATGAGGGGAACCCAAGCGCCGCCCCAGGTACCCGAATCGCTGACGGCCGCCGTGCTCGCGATCCCCGGCGGGGGCAGCTCGAGCTGGACGCGGCCGCGCCGTGTCCTCGCCGGGCTCGCCATGGCGGCGTGCATCGCCGGGGCCGCTTTCGGAATCGGCCTCTGGGCAGCCGGCGGCGACTCCGGCGCCCCGGTCGTCGAGCAGATCACTCTGAACGCGACGCAGCACGCGCCCGAGGACGCGAAGATGGTGATCGACGTCTTCCCGGTCGACGAAGCCGGGAACTGGGCGATGCTCGCCCAGGTCGACAACCTCCCGCCGCTTCCGGAACAGGGGTTCTACGAGGTCTGGCTGACCGACGGCGCCAAGCTCTCCTCGTCGTGCGGGCGGTTCGTCGTCGACGAGGACGGTCGCGCCCGCGACGTCTGGCTGAACGCGCCGTACAAGCTCAAGGGCTACGAGCGCTGGGTGGTGACGTCGCAGATGCCCGGGCGGCCGCCGTCCGAGCACATGCTCGACGGCCCGGTCGTCGCTCCCGCGTAGGGCCGGCGCGCCCCAAGACGCGGCGCCGGGACCGGCTACGGCGCGATGCGGTCGTTCGCGACGAACGCGGCGTGCGTCACCGGCATGTGGCGCTCGAGGAACTGCTCGGCGGCCGCGGCGTACTGACGGATCTCGAACTGGGCCGACTCGTGGTTTCGCAACGAGCAGAAGTGCATGAGGCTGCGCGGGTTGCAGCTCCAGTAGTACTTCGTATAGGTCGCCAGCGGGAGCACGGAGCGCGCCACCTCCTTGGCGACACCCTGTGCCAGCATCCGTTCGTACGCCTCGAACGCCTCGGCGCAGACGCGCTCGACGCTCTCGCGCGTCTCCTCGGCGACCTCGTCCGCGACGGGCTCGAACGAGTACGCGCCGGGCTTGCCGACCTGGGTGCGGACGTAGTCCGGTACGTAGAACTCCGGCTCGAGCACCGCGTACCTGCCGCTCCATTCGTTGTAGGAGTGCCCCGCTCTGTGACGGTGGTGCTCTCGGACGACGAAGATCGGGGCCTTGACGAGAAAGCGGAAGTAGCCGTGCTCGAAGGGGCTGCCGTGGCGTTCTCGGATCAAGAACCGAACCAGGCCCTCGTCGCGCTCACTCATCTCCTGCGACTCGGAGTTGAACGAGACACGGGCCGCGTTCACGACGGCGAGATCGGAGGCAAGCGCTCCGTCGAGGGCGAGGAAGCCCTTGTCCAGAACCTCGACCAGATCGCGGTGCGTGGTCTCCTGGACGGCGCTCATGGGACGAGTGTATCGGCGGCCTCGGCTCGTGCTCCGCGACGGCTCACGGCCAGCGTCAGCCCGTCGATCGCCTCGACGACGACGGCCTCCCCCTCGTCCGCGCCGTCGGCGCAGACCGCTGCCCAGATCTCGCCGTCGAGCCTCACCTGGCCGGCCGGAAGACAGGGGGAGACGACCAGCGCCTCCCGCCCGACGAGCGTCTCGACCCCGACGGTGGCGCGACGCCGGCGGTTCCAGCCGAGCCAGAACAGGACCTCCGCGAGCTCGATCAACGCAGCCACGGCGATCAAGACCCATCGCCAGGGCTCCTCGAGGAACAGGAACCCGACGATGACCGCGACGATGAGGAGCACGTCAGTGCTTCTTGATAGGAACCAGCCCCGCCGGCGCGAGCCCCGCGACGAACACGGAGACCCGGCCAGGCCGGCGTCCGGCGTCCTCGGCCCGCTCCTTCCGCGCGACCGCGGCGCGAACGATTGGAGCGCCCAGATCCTTGATCGGGCCCGGCGGGAAGCGCCCATGAGGGCCCTGCGCGAGCGGCGACCGCGTCCATTCGTCGTCGAGCCCGAGGGCGAGCGACGTGAGGATGCGACCACCGAGGTACGACGGGCCTACCCCATTTCCGGAGTACCCGCACCCGTAGAGAAGGTCGGACCGCCCTGGGAGCGAGCCGAAGAACGGGAGCCCGTCGAGCGAGCGGTCGATCGGGCCGGTCCAGTTGCTCGGTATCCCGACGTCGGCCAGGGCCGGGTAGATCGCCCGGAAGCTGCCGCCGACGTCGTCTGGCCGCGGCGAGGGCCCCGAGAACTCCGGGCCGATCCTGCCCCGCCGGGTGAGCGCACCGCCGCCGCGTCCGAACGCGATCCGCCCGTCCGGCGTTGTCCGGTAGTAGTTGACGAGCAGTCGGGAATCGGAGATCGCGATGCCGCTCGTCAGGCCGATCTCCGCGAGCCGGTCCGGCACGGGGTCGGTCGCGATCATGTCGCTTGCGATCACCGCAAGGGATCGAGAGAGCTCGGGTAGCTGCGCGAGCCACGCGTTCAGCGCAAGAACGACCGTCCCCGCCGTGACCGCACCGAGTGTCGTGTGCACGCGCGCCGGGCTCGACCGCTCGAGCTTCAGCATCGGCGTGTGCTCGAAGATCCGGATACCGCGCTCGAGCGCAACCCGGCGCAGGCCGCGCGCGAGGAGGGCGGGCTGCACCGTGGCGCAGGTCGGCTCGAAGACGCCGGCGAGATGCGTCGGCGAGCCGCCACGGGCCGCCGCCTCGTCGGGAGCGAGTCGCACGAACGCCTCCACCCCGAGGCGCTCGGCCGCCTCGACGGTCTCGTCCCAGGCGCCGAGCTGGGCCTCGCCCGTCGCCGCCCAGAGCCAGCCGTCGTAGCGGTAGTGCGCGTCGATTCCGTTCTCGTCGCAGAACGCCCCGATCGCGACGACCGCGTCGGCCGCTGCGTGGGCGACCCGCAGCGCCTCGTCCTCCCCGCAGAGCAGCTCGAGCTTCAGGATCTTGCTCCACATGCTCATCACGAACCCGCCGTTGCGCCCGCTTGGGCCGCCCCCGCACACGTCCGCCTCGACGAGGACGACGTCGAGCCCCGGGTCGTGCTGTTTCAGGAAGAGCGCCGTCCAGAGGCCGGTGAAGCCGCCCCCGACGATGCACACGTCGGCGTGCTCCTCGGTCTCGAGCGGCGGAGCGTCCTCCTCGCCGACCAGCGCTTCCTCCAGCCAGAGACTGTTGCTCATCGTGCTCCTTCTTCCTCGACGACTCGGGCGCGGCGTGCGCGGTCTCGCAGATCGTCGCCCTACTCTACGCGCGGGCGGACACCGGGCAGACCGCTCGTCCGCTTGCGCCATTCGGCGAGCAGCTCCGCTTCGCGCTCCGCCGTGAGCGAGTCTCCTCGCGCCCAGTTGGCGTCGGCCAACGTGTCGGCGATCGTCTCGGCTAGCGGCCGCAGGTTCAATCCAGCGTCGAAGGCGCGAGATCCGTCGACGGCAGCGAAGCCGGCTGCGTCCTCCCAGGCCGCAGGAATCCAGAGCGGCAGCTCGGTCCACGGCTCGACCCCGGCAGCGAGCAGAAACGCTTCGTCCACCCACGTGATCTCGACGGTCGACGAGGCGACCTTCCGGCAGGCTGAGAGAAGCTCTCCGAACGTCAGGGGCGCCTTCGGTCCGACAGCGTTGAAGACGCCGGCCCGCCGGACGTCGATCGATGCGAGAAGCCACGCCGCCAGATCCCGTATGTCGATCAGCTGCACGGGCATCTCGGGGTCCGCCGGTGCGAGCACCTCGCCGCCTCCTGCGAGCCGGTTCGGCCAGTAGCTGAACCGTCCGGACGGGTCGTGAGGACCCACGATCAGGCCCGGGCGCGGGAGGAACGCCCGGCCCGGGAACGCGTCGGCGACGACCTTCTCGCAGAGGGCCTTGAGGCCCCCGTAGTGCGTCGTGCGGTCGGCGCTGTCCAGCTCGTCCCCGGGGATCGTCGCGACCGGGGCGGATTCGTTCACGCCGGGACGGCTGACGTCGGCATACACAGAGCATGTCGAGACGAAGGTGTAGTGATCGGTGGCCGGGGCCAATCGCGCGGTAGCCGCGCCGACGACGTCCGGGTGGTAGCCGGACGTGTCGACGACGGCGTCGAAGGTCATCCCCGCGAGCCGGTCGAGGTCGTGCTCACGATCGCCCACCACGGTCTCGACCTCCGGGAAGAGACCGGGCGCGCTCTGGCCGCGGTTGAAGTGCACGACCTCGTCACCCCGGGCGAGTGCGCACTCCGTCAAGTGCCGCCCGAGGAACACCGTCCCACCGAGGACGAGAATCCTCACATCCGCGCCAGCTCCGTGCCGAGCTCCTCGAGGCTCGCGAGGTTGTGGCCGGAGATGAAGAGGTCGATGTACGGCAGGCACGCCGACATCCCGCGGGCGAGCGGCTCGTAGGCCGGGTCCTCCTTCAACGGGTTCAGCCAGATGACCTTGAACGCGAGCCGGCTGAGGCGCGCCATCTGCTTCGCGAGCAGCGTCGGATCGCCGACCTCGAGGCCGTCGGAGCAGATGATCACGACCGAGCCGCGCGCCACCTCGGGAGAGGTCATGAGGAATCGCTTGAGCGACTCGCCGATCCGCGTTCCGCCGTCCCAGTCGAACACCTCGGCCGCGGCCTGCTCGAGAGCCTCGTCCGGGCTGGTGCCGGCGAGAACCCGGGTGAGACGCGTGAGACGCGTGCCGAAGCAGTAGGCCTCCCAGCGTGGGTCGGTCTTGAGCGCGGCGTGCGCGAAGACGAGCAGCGCGCGGGAGTAGGACGCCATCGAGCCCGAGACGTCCAGGAAGAGCACCAGCCGGCGGCGGCGAAGCCGGCGCTCGCGCCAGGAGCGCTCGACGGGATCACCCCCGGTCCGGAAGGAGCGGCGGATCGTCCGCCGGAGGTCGGGAGAGCCCGATTTCGACTTCTGGCGCCGGCGAGAGCGGCGCTTCGGCACGGCGAGCCTGACCCGCTGCATCAGCTCGGCGAGCAGCGCGAGCTCCTCCGGCGTGCAGCGGGCGAAGCTCTTCTCCTTCAGGATCTCGATCGTGCTCGCGAGCAGGAGCTCCGGCTCGATCTCCTCGGAGCCCTCCCCCTCCCGGGTCTCCGATCCCGACGTGGTCACGCTCAGCTCGGGCCGCTCGATCTCGACCGGCGCCGGAAGCTCCTCGCCGAAGAAGGCGCGAAACACCCGGTCGTAGACCGCGATGTCGTCTCGCCTCGTGACGAGGGTGCCGCGGCCAGCCCAGTAGAGATCGTCGGGCAGGACGAGCGACGCCGCCTTGCAGAAGTCGTTGATGCGGCCGGTTCCGACCGAGAGGCCTTCGTCCCTGAGCGCCCGGCCGAACGCCACCAGACGCTCGAACCCCACGTCGGGACCGGCCGTCATGGCGAGAGCTCGGGCAGAGCCTCCTCGACCCGCTGGAGGTCGTCGTGGTTCTTGACCACCCAGCCGAGTGTGCTGCGGCCGGCGCCGTCCTCCACGCCGTCGGCGCCGAGAATCGTGAGCGCGTGCGCCCAGTCGATCGCCTCGGCGGCGCCGGGTGGCTTGATCAGATCGAGCCCCCTGAGGGTCGCAACCGCCGTGGCGACCGCCCGCGCGAGCTGCTCGGAGACCCCGGGGACGCGCAGCTTGATGATGGCGACCTCGCGCTCCAGGCCCGGGTACTCGATCCAGTGATAGAGGCACCTGCGCTTGAGGGCGTCGTGGAGCTCGCGGGTGCGGTTCGACGTGATGATCACGGTGGGCGGATCGTCTGCGTGGATCGTCCCCATCTCCGGCACCGTCACCGTGAAGTCGGAGAGAACCTCGAGCAGGAATGCCTCGAATTCGTCGTCGGAGCGGTCGAGCTCGTCGATCAGGAGCACGGCCTTCCGACCCTCGCGGATCGCGCGCAGGAGCGGGCGCTCGAGCAGGAACTCGGGGCCGTAGAGCTCGTGCACCCGTTCCTTGACGTCCAGCTCGCCGCCCTGCAACGCCCGTGCATAGAGGAGCTGGCGCGAGTAGTCCCACTCGTACAGCGCCTGGGAGGCATCGATCCCCTCGTAGCACTGGAGCCGCACCAGGTCGGCGTCGAGGATCCTCGCCAGCGTCTTCGAGACCTCGGTCTTGCCGACGCCAGGCTCCCCCTCGAGCAACAGCGGGCGACGCATCGCGAGCGCCAGGTAGATCGCCGTCGCCAGGCCGTGATCCGGCAGGTACGAGTGCGCCTCGAGGGCGGACTCGACGTCCGCGACGCTCGTGAGCTCCATGCGGAAGATCCTAGCCGCAGGTCTCCCCGAGCCCCGGCTTCACCCGCCATCGGCGGCGGGGATATGCTGATGGGGTCAACAGGAGCCGGTCGGCGGTGAAGCCGCACTCCGTCGCCTCGGCCACGACGGAGAGGAGGAGTTGGTGTATCCCGCCAGCTTCGAGTACTTCGCGCCAGCGACCCTCGACGAAGCCCTCTCGACGCTCGACGAGCAGGGAGACACGGCGAAGCTCATGGCCGGCGGCCAGAGCCTCATTCCGCTGATGAAGCTTCGCTTCGCGTCGCCCGAGGCGATCGTCGACCTGAACCGGATACCCGGGCTCGACACGCTCGCCGACGAGGGCGACGGGCTGCGAATCGGGGCGCTCGTCCGGCACCGGGACTGTGAGCGATCCGAGCTGTTGCGAGGCCGCTACCGCCTGCTCGGCGACGCGGCGCCGCAGATCTCGGACCCGCTCGTTCGCAACCGCGGCACCGTCTGCGGCTCACTTGCCCACGCCGATCCACAGGGCGACTGGGGCGCGGTGATGCTGGCGATGCGCGCCACGGTCAGCGTTCGCAGCTCCCGCGGCAAGCGCTCGATCCCGATCGACGACTTCTTCCAGGGGCCGTTCACGACCGTCCTGGCCCCGAACGAGATCGTGACCGACGTCCACGTCCCCGATCCGGGCGCGCGCGCCTCGGGTACGTACCTGAAGCTCGAGCGCAAGGTCGGCGACTATGCGACTGCGGCGGTCGCGGTGCAGCTCGGCTTCTCGAACGGGACGATCTCCGAGGCCGGCGTCGCTCTCACCGGAGTCGGCGGGTCGAACATCCGGGCGAGCGCTGCCGAGGACGTGCTCCGCGGCGCGGAGCCGAGCGAGGACGTGATCGGGGAAGCGTCGCGCCTCGCGGCGGAGGCCGCCGAGCCGCAGTCGGATGTTCGCGGCACCGCCGAGTACAAGCGAAACGTCGTTCGGGTCTTCACCGAGCGCGGACTGCGGACGGCCGCCGACGCGGCCCGGGCCGCCTGAGGAGGGAGGGACTGTGGCCACCACCGAGGCGGCGAGAACGCATGCGCTCGAGGTGACCGTCAACGGGGAGAAGCGCGCGGCCGATGTCGAGCCGCGGCTTCTGCTCGTGCACTTCCTGCGCGAGACCATTGGCCTGACCGGCACGCACATCGGCTGCGACACGACGAACTGCGGCGCCTGCACCGTGCTCGTCGACGGGGTCCCGATGAAGTCGTGCACGATGTTCGCGGTTCAGGCGCAGGGAAGCGAGCTCACGACCGTCGAGGGCCTGCTCGAGGGCGGCGCGCACCATCCGATCCAGGAGGGCTTCCATCAGGAGCACGGCCTCCAGTGCGGGTTCTGCACGCCCGGGATGATGCTGACCTCGGTCGCGCTGCTCGCCGAGAATCCCAGCCCGACCGACGAGGAGATCCGCTGGGCGATCTCGGGTCAGATCTGCCGCTGCACCGGCTATCAGAACATCGTCAAGGCAGTGCAGCATGCGGCCGCCTCTATGCGCGGGGAGACGACGACGTGAATACGCACCTGAAGAAGGGGGCACGCGGGGGAAACACGGTTTCCCCCGCGCTTGAGAACATCGTCAAGGCGGTGCAGTACGCGGCCGCGAAGATGAGGGAGGGCTAGCGATGGCGACGCAGGAGATCCAGGGTCTCGGCCACTCCGTCAAGCGCAAGGAGGACGAGCGCTTTCTCCGCGGGAAGGGCAACTACGTCGAGGACGTCAAGCTGCCCGGGATGCTTCATCTCGAGCTGCTGCGCAGCCCGTTCGCGCACGCCAGGATCGTGTCGGTGGAGACGTCGCGAGCGGCGGCGCTGCCCGGAGTCGTCGCCGTGGTGACAGGCGAGCTGATGGCGCAGCACAACCTGGCGTGGATGCCGACCCTGTCGGGTGACACGCAGGCGGTTCTCGCCACCGACAAGGTGCGCTTCCAGGGTCAGGAGGTGGCGGCCGTCGTTGCCGAGAGCCCCTACATCGCGAAGGACGCTCTCGAGCTGATCGACGTGGAGTACGAGCCGCTGCCTGCGGTGACGACCCCGGATCAGGCGCTGGCCGAGGGCGCGCCGCTCATCCGGGACGACAAGGAAGGGCAGGAGTCGAACCACATCTACCACTGGGAGGCCGGCGACAAGGAGGCGGCCGACCGCGCCTTCGCAGAGGCCGATCACGTCGTCTCGCTCGACACCTTCTACCCACGCTGCCACCCGGCGCCGCTCGAGTGCTGCGGCTGTGTCGCCGACGTGAACCCGGCGACGGGCAAGGCGACGATCTATATGACGTCGCAGGCGCCGCACGCGCATCGCACGCTGTTCGCGCTCGTCGCGGGACTCCCCGAGCAGAACATCCGGATCATCTCGCCGGACATCGGGGGCGGGTTCGGCAACAAGGTGCCGATCTACCCTGGCTACGTGGTCGCCACGGCCGCGTCGCTCCTGATCGGGCGCCCGGTGAAGTGGATCGAGGACCGGACGGGAAACCTCATGTCCACCGGCTTCGCGCGCGACTACCACATGCACGGCGAGCTCGCGGTCAAGGACGGCAAGTTCACCGGGCTGCGGGCGGGCCTGAAGTCGGACAACGGCGCCTTCTTTGCAGACGCTCAGCCGACGAAGTTCAAGGCCGGGCTCTTCCACATCGTCACCGGCTCCTATGACATCCCGGCGGCCCACGTCGTCGCCGACGGCGCCTACACGAACAAGGCGCCGGGCGGCGTTGCCTACCGCTGCTCCTTCAGGGTCACCGAGGCGTCCTACCTGATCGAGCGCCTCGTCGACGTCGCCGCGCACGATCTCGGCGTCGACCCGGCCGAGCTTCGCATGCAGAACTTCATCCAGCCGGAGCAGTTCCCCTACGAGTCGGCGACCGGCTTCGTCTACGACTCGGGCGACTACCCGGCCGCGATGAACCTCGCGCTCGAGAAGCTCGGGTACGAGGAGCTGCGCGAGGAGCAGCGGCGCGCCCGCGAGGAGGGCCGGCTGCTCGGCATCGGCCTCGCCTCGTTCACCGAGGTGGTCGGCGCGGGGCCGGCGAAGATCTACGACATCGCCGGCCTGAAGATGATCGACTCGGCCGAGTTGCGAATCCACCCCACCGGCAAGGCGGTCCTCAAGCTCGGAGTCAAGTCCCAGGGGCAGGGGCACGAGACGACGTTCGCGCAGATCGTCGCGGACGAGCTCGGTATCCCGCCCGAGGACGTGAACGTCGAGGAGGGCGACACCGATAACACCCCCTACGGCCTCGGCACCTACGCGAGCCGCTCGACGCCGGTCGCCGGCGGTGCGACCGCGGTCATCGCCCGCGAGCTGCGAGAGAAGGCGCGGAGGCTCGCCGCCCACCAGCTCGAGTGCTCGCCGGACGACCTCGAATGGGAGCGCGGCCGCTTCTTCGTCAAAGGCGCGCCCGACCGGGCGAAGACGATCCAGGAGCTCGCGTTCGCGGCCTACACGGACTTCCCCGACGACCTGCAGGCAGGTCTCGAGGGCGTCCACTACTACAACCCGCCGAACATGACCTATCCGTTCGGGACGTACGCCGTCGTCGTCGAGATCGATCGTGGCACGGGCCAGTGGAAGCCGACGAGGGTCGTCGCGGTCGACGACTGCGGCGTGCGGATCAACCCGATGATCGTCGAGGGACAGATCATGGGCGGCCTGACCGAGGGCTACGCGATCGCCGCGATGCAGCTGATCACCTTCGACGAGGAGGGGAACTGCATCGGCGGCAACCTGATGGACTACCTGATCCCGACCGCGTGGGAGACACCGGAGTTCGAGCTCGGCGAGACCGTGACGCCGTCGCCGCACCATCCGATCGGCGCCAAGGGCGTCGGGGAGTCCCCCACGGTCGGCTCGCCGGCCGCCTACGTGAACGCGGTCGTCGACGCGCTCGCGCACGCGGGCGTCCGGAACCTCGAGATGCCGGTCACGGCGGACAAGGTGTGGGCGGCGCTCGACGAGGTGGGACTGGCGGAGTGACGGCGCCGCGCGACGTCCTGATCGAGGCCGGACAGCTCGCGGCCGAGCGTCGCCCATACGCGTTCGCCACGGTCGTGCGGGTCGAGCGCCCGACCTCGGCGAGGGAGGGGAACCATGCGCTGATCAAGCCGGACGGCGAGGTCGTCGGCTGGATCGGCGGTGCGTGCTCGGAGCCGACGGTCATCCGCGAGGCGCTGCGGGCGCTCGGGGACGGCAAGCCGCGCCTGGTCGCGATCGAGGGCTCCTGCGCATCCGAGGGGCTCGTCGAGGTGTTCATCGAGCCCCAGCTCCCCGAGCCGGTGCTGACGATCGTCGGCGACGGGCCCGCCGCGTCGACCCTCGCCGATCTCGCCGCCCGGATCGGCTGGCGCGTCGAGCGGCAGGTCGTCCCTCACGCCGAAGCGGTTGTCGTGGCGACCCTCGGCCCGGGCGACGAGACGGCGTTGCACGAGGCCCTCGCGACACCGGCCGGCTACATCGGGCTCGTCGCGAGCCGCCGGCGCGGGGCTGCAACGCTGGCCGCGATGCGCCAGAGCGGCGTCGGCGAGGAAGCCCTTGCCCGGGTTCGGGTGCCGGCCGGCCTCGACCTCGGCCCGTCGACCCAGGAGGAGATCGCGGTGGCGATCCTGGCCGAGCTCGTCGCGTGGCGTCACTCGCGCTCCGGAAACGGAACCGCCTCCGAGGCGGAGACACGCGCGGCTGCCGAGAGCGCCCGCAACCGGCGGGACGACCTCGACCCCGTGTGCGGGATGGCGGTGTCCGCCGAGACCGCAATCGAGAGCGCGGAGGTGGACGGTGTCCGCTACTACTTCTGCTGCGCCGGCTGTCGCCGTCGCTTCGAGTCTGACCCCGACCGGTACACCGAGGTGAACGTGAAGTGAAGGACGTTCTGGAAACGCTCGAGCGCTGGTCGCAGGACGGCGTTCGCGTCATAACCGCCACCGTCGTCGAGACGGAGCGTTCTGCCCCCCGCGACCCTGGCGCTGTCCTGGCCGTGTCCGAGAAGGGCGAGGTCGTGGGCTCGGTGACCGGAGGCTGCGTCGAGCCCGCCGTCTACGAGGAGGCGCAGGCCATCCTCGCCGGAGGGCCGCCCCGGCTCGTGACCTACGGGATCGCCGACGACGAGGCGTTCGAGGTCGGGCTCCCGTGCGGCGGGACCGTCCACATCTTCGTCGACGCGCTCGATCCGGAGCTGGTGGCGCCGATCGCCGACGCGATTCGAGCCGAACGGCCGATCGCGCTGACGATGAAGGTGAGCGGCGAGGGCATCGGAGAGAAGCACCTGGTGTACGCGGACGGGCAGGACGGCGACGAGGTCGCG
Organism: uncultured Thermoleophilia bacterium; assembly: GCA_963819905.1. Taxonomy (GTDB): domain Bacteria; phylum Actinomycetota; class Thermoleophilia; order Gaiellales; family Gaiellaceae; genus CAWCQC01. Next base: position 618,350 of record CAWFXP010000009.1, on the reverse strand, counting down.
ACGCGGGCGCGTGAGCTCCTGGCGCGCGGCGAGACCGGCTACGTATCGGCCGAAGGCGACGAGCAGGTCTTCGTCTCGTCCTTCGCCCCCCGGCCGGACATGTACGTCTTCGGCGCGATCGACCACGCGTCGGCTGTCGCGCGCGTCGGGCGGTTCCTGGGCTACCGCGTCACGGTCTGCGACGCGCGCGCGAAGTTCGTCACCCCGGAGCGCTTCCCCGACGTCGACGAGCTCGTCGTGCAGTGGCCCGACGAGTTCCTCGCGGCTGCACCGATCGACGAGCGCACGGCGATCTGCGTCCTCACCCACGACAACAAGTTCGACGTGCCGATCCTGAAGATCGCAGTGAAGAGCCCCGCCGGGTACATCGGCGCGATGGGCTCACGGCGCACGACCGAGCGACGCAACGAGCGACTTCGGGCCGAAGGCGTGACCGACGAGGAGCTCGCGCGCGTCCACGCACCGATCGGCCTGCCGATCGGCTCCCGTACTCCGGAGGAGGTCGCCGTGGCGATTGCCGCCGAGATCATCTCGGTCTTCAACGAGAAGCGCCCGCGTGTGTCCGCAAGGGCCGCGGTCTCGTGAGACTCGAGAACTCGTTCGAGGTGCCGGCCTCGCGGGAGAAGGCCTGGAGCCTGATGATGGACGTTCCGCGCATCGTTCCGTGCATGCCGGGCGCCGAGCTGCGCGAAACCGTGGGCGACGGTCACTGGAAGGCGGACATGGCGGTCAAGCTCGGGCCGATCGCCCTCAACTTCGACACCGACGTGACTCGGGAAGCGGTGGACGAGGCAGGCGGGTCGGTCACCCTGAAGGCGAAAGCGCGAGAAAAGCGAGGGCGCGGCGGCGCGCAGGCGGCGATCCAGTCGAGCCTCACGGAGCTGGAGCCGCAGAGGACACGGATCGAAATCGTCACCGATCTGACCCTCTCGGGCGCGGTGGCGCAGTACGGTCGCGGCATCGTCCAGGACGTCTCGCAACAGATGGTCGGCCGGTTCGCCGGCTGCATCGAGTCTCAGCTCACCGCGGAGACTCCGGAGCAGGCTGAGGCCGCAGTCGCGGAGCATCGAGCCCAGCCCGTCAAGGGCCTCTCGATGGGCGTCGGCGCGATGTGGCGCTCGTTCCTCCGCGCGCTCGGCATCGGGCGCGACAAGAGCTGACGTTCCGAAAGGAGGCAGCACGTGACACGCATCTCCTTGACCGTAAACGGCACGCGGAGGGAGGTGGAAGCCGAGCCGCGAGAGCTCCTCGTCGACGTGCTCCGGGAGCGCCTGGGACTGACCGGGACGAACGTCGGCTGCGACACCTCGCAGTGCGGGACGTGCACCGTGCTCGTCGACGGGAAGTCGGTGAAGTCCTGCACCGTCCTCGGCGTCCAGGCGGACGGGACCGAGGTCACGACGATCGAAGGGCTCGCGACGAACGGCGAGCTCCATGCCGTTCAGGCAGCGTTCCGCGAGAAGCACGGCCTCCAGTGCGGCTACTGCACGCCGGGGATGATCATGCTCGCGGTCGACCTCCTGGGAGAGGACGGGGAGCTCTCGGAGGAGCGGATCCGCCACGAGCTCGACGGGAACCTCTGCCGGTGCACCGGCTACCAGAACATCGTTCTCGCGATCCAGGAGGCGGCGACTCAGCTGGGAGGCGACGGGCGATGACGACGAGCCTGATCGGCCAGCCCGTCAAGCGGGTCGAGGACCCGCGCCTCGTCACCGGCGCGGCTCGCTTCCTCGACGACGTCCGCCTTCCCGGAATGGCTCACGCCGCCATCGTGCGGTCACCGTTCGCGCACGCGAGGATCCGGAGCATCGACGTCGAGCAGGCTCGGCAGGCGCCGGGCGTCATCGGCGTCTTCACCGGAAAGGACTTCGAGCACCTGAACCCGCTCCCGTGCGCCTGGCAGGCAGGCGGGACGGAGAACTTCGCCAACACGCCGCGGGTGCTCGAGATCGACAAGGTGACGCACACGGGCCAGGGCGTCGTCGTGGTCGTTGCCGAGAATCGCTACGCCGCGGAGGACGCGATGGCGTTGATCGACGTCGACTGGGAGCCGCTCCCCGTTGTCGTCGACGCGGAGAAAGCGGTCGAGCCGGGAGCGCCCCAGCTCCACGAGAACGCCGCGTCCAACATCTGCATGGACTGGGAATGCGGCGATCGGGACGCGACGGAGACCGCGATCGCCGGCGCCAACGTGGTTGTCAAGGAGCGGCTGGTGAACCAGCGGCTGATTCCCAACCCCCTGGAGCCACGCGGCTCGGTCGGCGCCTACGACGAGGCGACCGGCCAGTACACGGTCTGGATGACGTCGCAGTGCCCGCACGTCATGCGTCTCCTCATCACGGCCTTCGTCTTCGGGATCCCCGAGACGAAGCTGCGTTGCATCTCGCCCCAGGTCGGAGGCGGCTTCGGCTCCAAGATCTTCCTCTATCCCGAGTACGTGCTGGTCGCGGCGCTCGCCGAGAAGCTGAGACGTCCGGTCAAGTGGATGGAGAGCCGCTCCGAGAACTACCAGGCCACCACCCACGGGAGGGATCACACCACCTACCTCGAGGTGGGTGCGACGAGCGACGGGACGATCACGGCGCTCAGGACGAAGACGTACGCCAACCTCGGCGGGACCCTGTCCACGATCGCGCCGGGCATCCCGACGACGCTCTACGGGCGCATGCTCTCGGGTGCCTACGCGATCCCGAACATCCACTGCCAGGTCGTCGGCGTCTACACGAACACCGGCATGGTGGACGCCTATCGCGGCGCCGGCCGCCCCGAGGCGACGTACGTCGTCGAGCGCGCCGTCGACCTCGTCGCGCGAGAGCTGGGGATGGATCCCGTCGACGTCAGGCGCAGGAACTTCGTTCCGCCCGATGCCTTCCCGTACGCCCCGGCGTCGAACCTGCTGCGGGGTCTCGAGTACGACTCCGGGGACTACGAGAAGACGCTCGACCGGGCCCTCGAGATGCTCGACTACGAGGGGCTCAGACGGGAGCAGGAGGCCGCCCGCGCCGAGGGACGCTATCTCGGCGTCGGCTTCTCGAGCTATATCGAGATCTGCGGTGTCGCTCCGTCGAAGTGGATCGGGCTGCCCGGTGAGGGCTGGGGCGCAGGGCTCTGGGAGAGCGCGAACGTCCGCGTTCACCTGACCGGCCAGGTCGTCGTCACGACCGGCTCGCAATCCCATGGCCAGGGACACGAGACGAGCGTCTCGCAGGTGGTGGCGAGCGAGCTCGGGGTCCCGATCGAGGACGTGACCGTCGACCACTCCGACACGCTCGGCACGCCGTTCGGCTACGGAACCTACGGGAGCCGGAGCGCCGCGGTCGGTGCCGTCGCCGCGTACACGAGCGTCCAGAAGATCAAGGAGAAGGCGCGCCACCTGGGGGCGCACATGCTCGAGGCCGACGTGGAGGACGTCGTCTTCGAGGAAGGCAAGGCCTTCGTCAAGGGCGCACCCGACAACGCGAAGACGATCCAGGAGATCGCCCTCCAGGCCGCCGTCGCCTACGACCTGCCGGAGGGGATGGAGCCTTTCCTCGACGACGTCTCCTACTACGACCCGCCGAACTGCACGTTCCCGTTCGGGACGCACATCGCGGTGGTCGAGGTCGACGCCGAGACGGGTGAGGTGACGCTTCGGCGCTACGTCGCCGTGGACGACGTCGGCAACGTCATCAACCCCATGATCGTCGAGGGACAGGTGCACGGCGGCATCGCGCAGGGCGTCGCCCAGGCCCTCTGGGAGAGTGCCGAGTACGACGAGAACGGCCAGCTCGTGACGGGCAGCCTCATGGAGTATGCCCTTCCAAAGGCCGGCTTCTTCCCGGCGTTCGAGGTGGATCGCACCGAGACGCCGACCCCGGTCAACCCGCTCGGCGTCAAGGGAGCCGGCGAGACGGGGACGATCGCCTCCACGCCCGCTGTCGTGAACGCGGTCGTCGATGCGCTCGCGCCCCTCGGCATCACGCACGTCGACATGCCCCTCACCCCGGAGCGTGTGTGGCGCGCGATGCGAAGCGCCGGGAACGGGAAGGAGGCGTCGTGACCACGACCCCGACCGAGTTCGGCTACCACCGCCCTGCCACCCTCGAGGAGGCGCTCGACCTGCTGGCGAGCACGGAGGACGCGCGGCCGCTCGCGGGCGGCCACAGCCTGCTGCCGATGATGAAGCTGAGGCTTGCCGGCCCGTCGACGCTCGTCGATCTCGCAGGAATCGGCGGTCTGGCCGGCATCACCGCCGAGGACGGGACGCTCCGCGTCGGCGCGCTGACCACCCATGCGGCCGTCGCCGGCTCGGAGGCGGTTCGCTCGACGTGCCCCGTGCTGGCCGAAACGGCGGGAGAGATCGGTGACCGGCAGGTTCGCAACCGCGGGACGATCGGCGGCAGCCTCGCCCACGCGGATCCGGGTGCCGACTATCCCACCGTCGTCACGGCACTCGCGGCCACGATCCAGGCGGTCGGCCCGGACGGCCACCGGTCGATCGAGGTGGACGACTTCTTCACCGGCGTCTTCTCGACCGCGCTCGCCGACGGCGAGCTGATCACCGAGGTCGCGATTCCCGGCGGCTGGTCGGCCGCGTACGTCAAGCACCGCCATCCGGCATCGGGCTACGCCGTCGTCGGTGCCGCCGCCGCCCTGCGCACCGAGGGAGACGCGTGCGTCGCCGCTCGCATCGTGATCGGCGGAGTGACCGGGTCGCCGACCCGGCTCGCGTCCGCCGAGGAGTCGCTCGTCGGCGGGCCGCTGAACGGCGAGGCCGTGGCCGCCGCGACGGCCGGCGTTGCGGAGGCGTTCTCCGACCCGATCGGAGACACGTACGCCTCCGGGGAGTACCGGGCTCACCTGGCAGGAGTGCTGGCCCGCCAGGCGGTAGCCCGAGCCACAGCAGCCTGAGCCGCAGGTCGAGGGGCCGGTTCGCCGGCCCCTCGGGCTCTAGCCCTTGCGCTCCGCGGTGTCCTCGTCGCTCAGGGCGGCGTCCGCGTCGCTCCTGCCTTGCGCAGCCCCGAGATCCGCGAGCTCGGCCGCGATCTGCGCCGCGCCGTCGTCGAGACCTCCGTCGCGGACGTCGGCCATCGCGTCCGAGACGGCGAGAGCCGTCAAACCGTCCGCCACCTCGGCGACGCCGGCCTCGGCGACGCCTGCGCTCGCCTCGTCGAGCGCGCGCGACAGCGCTCCTGCGTCACCCGACTCGACCAGCTGGCCCAGCGCGTGGTTGCGAAGCCGAGTGCTCATGGCGGCGAGGAAGCTCGACAGGTGGGGCATCTCGAGGCCGGCGACAAGGTCGGCGACGACGGCGGCCTGTCCGGACATCGCGGCCAGAGCCATCCCTCGCTCGATGTCGGTCTCCCCGGCTGCTCGAAGCCGGGCGCCGAGGGCGGCGATGTCCTCCGACAGCGACAGCATTTCGGCGCCCTGGGCGAGGTCGCGGACGCCCTCCGCCTCGGCGGCGTTCCTTAGCCCACCCAGCGGGTCATCGGCCATCCGAGCTCCCTTCTCCTCGAGTCGTCCGGGCAATCTACTGGCCCTGCGGCCCGCGCGCGGCGCCCACCCGCCCGGGGAGGCGCCTGCTTCGAGCTCAAACCGGCTCGAGCCGCCCCGTTCGGACGTCGTAGACGAACCCGTGCGCTGCGAACGAGTCGGGCAGGAGCGGCGTCGTGCGGATCCGTTCGACGCTCTCGCGCACGCTGCCCTCGACGTCGGGGAACGGCAGGAAGTCGATGTCTCCAGCGTCGGCGCCCGCCTCGGCCGCCAGACGATTCCGGAGATCGTCGTTCGTGAACGTCACCATGCCGCAATCCGTGTGCCCGATGACGATTGCCTCCTGGGTTCCGAGGAGCCAGTGCGAGATGACGAGCGAGCGGAGGGCGTCGTCGCTCACGAGCCCGCCGGCGTTTCGGATGACGTGCGCGTCGCCTTCGGAGAGGCCCGCGTACCTGGCCGGGTCGAGCCGCGCATCCATGCACGTCACGACCGCAAACCGCCGGGCCGGCGGCACCGCCAGGTCGCCTCGGGCGAAGGTGGCGGCGTACTTCTCGTTGGCAGACAGGATCTCGTCGACGACGGTCATTGGCTTCCTCCAGGTCGCTTTACTTCGTGAAGTTACGTTACTACATTTGCTAAAGCCAGGCTGGACGGACCCTGACTCGAGCGTACGACGCCGCCCACCTCGGCGAAACGTGAGCGCTAGGGTGCACCGGGGTGCCGGGCCGTCTTTATGCGGGTGTCGCCGGGTTCTCCTACACCGCCTGGCGCGGGGGCTTCTACCCTCCTGCCGCGAGGCCCGAGGAGTTCCTCGGCCTCTACGCGCAGCGGCTTCCCTCCGTCGAGCTGAACACCACGTTCTACCGGCTGCCCTCCGACGAGGTCTTCCGGCGCTGGTCGGCCGACACGCCGCCGGCGTTTCGGTTCACGGCCAAGATGAACCGCCGCGTGGTCGGTGGCGACCTCGGCTTCCTCGCGGCGTTCTCCGAGCGCCTCCGCGCGCTCGGCGAGAAGCTGGCCGCCGTCCGGGTGCAGCTCCCGCCGACCAGGCCGCGCGACGACGGCTTCCTGACACTCCTCCTCGGCTCGCTCGATCCCTCCGTTCGGGTTGCCTTCGAAGCCGACCACGAGAGCTGGGCCTCCGAGGAGGTCGATCGGGCCCTCGCGACCGGCGGAGCCGTGCGCGTGAACGCGTTCGCGGCGGAGGCGCCGTTTCGCTATCTGCGACTACGCGAACCGCCCTACGACGAGACGGAGCTGGCCGGCCTGGCGGGGCAACTGCGCCCGTTGCTCGCCGACGGGATCGACGTCTACTGCTACTTCAAGCACGAGGACGATCCGCGCGGCGCGCTGTACGCGGAGAGGCTCCTCGAACTTGCGACGCCCGCAGAGGTCTCCTAAGCTAATCCGAGATTTATTACTTCACTCTTTGAAGCGATAACAGTCGGCTCGAGGAGGTCTGCAGTGGGAGAGGAGCAGTACGCCAAGCCGGTGCTCGTTTCGACCGACTGGGTCGCCGAGCACCTGAACGATCCGGGCGTGGTCGTGGCGGAGGTCGACGAGAACCCCGACCTCTACGACGAGGGGCATATCCCGGGGGCCGTCAAGCTGCACTGGCGGTACGACCTCCAGGATCCGGTCGAGCGTGATCTCGTCGACAAGGCGGCCTTCGAGCAGCTCCTCGGCTCGCGCGGCATCGGCAATGACACCACCCTCGTCCTGTACGGGGACAAGAACAACTGGTTCGCCGCCTACGCGTACTGGTATCTGAAGACGTACGGGCACAACGACGTCCGCATCCTGAACGGCGGGCGCCAGAAGTGGATCGACGAGGAGCGTGAGATCGTGGCCGACGTCCCCTCCCCCAGCCCCGTGGGCTACACGGCGTCCGAGCGCGACGAGTCGATCAGGGCCTACCGCGACCAGGTGCGGGAGTGGCTCGCCCAGGGGGATCGCGTGCTCGTGGACGTCCGCTCGCCGGGCGAGTTCGCGGGCGACCTGATCGCTCCTCCGGGCTATGAGCAGGAGGGCGCCCAGCGAGGCGGCCACATCCCGACGGCCGCGTCGATCCCGTGGGCGACCGCCGTGCGCGACGACGGCACGTTCAAGAGCGCGGAGGAGCTCGAGGAGCTCTACGGCGGCAAGGGCGTCACGTCTGACAAGGAGGTCGTCGCCTACTGCCGGATCGGCGAGCGCTCCGCGCACACCTGGTTCGTGCTGCGAGAGCTCCTCGGCTACGAGAGCGTCCGCAACTACGACGGGTCGTGGACCGAGTGGGGCAACCTGGTCGACGTCCCGATCGAGAAGGGGGCCTGAGCTTCGACCGCGAGCTGGCTTCAGGCGAGCCGGAGAACCGGGCGCGTCAGGCAGGTCGGCCCGCCGTCGCCCTTGCGTGAGACCTCCTCGCCGCTGTAGACACTCACGTCCACGCCCGCGCGTTCCATCCGCCTGCGTGTCTCCGGGTTGCCGTCCAGGGCGAGGGCGATCCCGGGACCGAGGGCGAGCACGTTCGGCCCCATCGAGGCGAACTCCTCGTCGGGCACTTCGATCAGGCGGATCTCGCGCTCGCGCAGGAGCTCCACCAGCCGGACGGGCATGAGCGGCAGGTACGCGACGGCGAGCTCCGGCGCCACCGGCGAGATGAACGACATCAGATGGAGCACCTCGCCCGGCCCGCGGTAGTGCGGCAGGTCGAAGGCGACGACGTCGACCTCGGGGAGCGCCTCGGCGAGCGCTGCGATCCCCGCGGCGCTCGTGCGGTAGCCGTGGCCAACGAGCAGCGTGCGCTCGTCGAGCCAGAGGGTGTCGCCGCCCTCGACGGTCGCCGGTGCCTCGATCGTGGCGGCGACCGGAACGCCGATGGCCGCGAAGTCGGCCGCCATCGCCTCCGGCTCGCCGAGGCGGCCGCGCTTCCCGGGACGCAGGAGCACGGCTCCCCTGTCCGAGACGAGCGCCGGATCGTACGCGTAGATCGCGTCAGGATCACCGGGAACGGGCGTCGTGCCCAGGACGACCTCGGCGCCGGCGTCCGCGAGGAGCCCACAGAAGGCCTCGTGCTCGCCCGCCAGGCGCGCGAGGTCAGGAGCCGAGCGCCACCCGTAGCGACGCCACGAGGCGGCCCCGTCCGGCGTCGGCGCCTTGACCAGTACGCGCCGGAGCATTCCGGTCATCCCCTGGCAGCCGTAGAGCGCCCTCTCGGTACTCTCCATCGGGTGGAGAGTACCCGGGTCAGCCTGACCGACCTCGCCGTCGCCGGCGGCTGCGCGGCGAAGTATCCGGCGGCGCGACTCGAGGAGCTCCTGGCCGGATTCCTCCCCGCAGAGTCCGAGAACCTGCTCGTCGGGCTCGCGCCGAGCGACGACGCGGCGGTCTACCGGCTCGACGAGCGGAGGGCGCTCGTCTTCACGGTCGACTTCTTCCCCCCGCTCGTCGACGATCCCGACGACTTCGGGACGATCGCGGCGGTCAACGCGCTGAACGACGTCTTCGCGATGGGCGGCCAGCCGATCCTCGCCCTCTCCGTCGCCGCGTTCCCCGAGGAGCTCGCCGACGACGCGGTCGCCGCCATTCTCGCCGCGGCCGACCGAACGGTGCGCGAGGCCGGCGGCCTGCTCGCGGGCGGTCACACGATTCGCGACACGGAACCGAAGTACGGGCTGGCCGTCATCGGCACAGTCAGCCCGGAGGGCGTGTGGAGAAAGAGTGGCGCCCGACCGGGCGACGCGCTCTTCCTGACGAAACCGCTCGGCACGGGGCTCGTGCTGGCCGGAGTCAAGGCGGGCGTTCTCGGGGCAGCCGAGCGAGCCGCTGCCGTCGCGCTGATGCGGACGCTGAACCGCGAGGCGGCCGACACGCTGCGCACGGCGAGCCCGAACGCGGTCACAGACGTCACCGGCTTCGGTCTGTTCGGCCATGCGGTCGAGATGGCCGAGCGAAGCGGCGTTGCTCTGCACATCGAGGCGGAGCGGCTGCCCGGGCTGCCCGGCTCGCTCGCGACCGCGGCCCAGGGGATTCGAACCGGCGGCGACCCGCGGAACCGTGAGTTCGCAGACGGTCGGGTGTTCGGCGACGGCATCCTCTCCGAGCTCGACGCGCTCGGATTCGATCCGCAGACGGCAGGCGGGATGCTGGTCTCGCTTCCTGCGGCGCACGGGGTTGCCCTCGAGGCAGAGTTCCGCGCCCGCGACCTGTTTCTCGCCCGCATCGGCAGGGTCGAGGAAGGCGCCGGCGTCCACGTCCACTAACCAGATGATTGATCGGAAATTGACCGGAAACCGTGGCGGCGCCGGATGACACCCGTGACACATCGCCTGAGTCCCCGCTCGTCCTCGCCGATAGCGCTGCTATCGGCTGCGGACGATCACGGCCTCATGCTCGGTCTCGGATGTCCCCGACACCACCACACTTTCCGATCAACCATCTAGGGCGCGGCCCGGGCGCCCGCCGGGCCTAGACTTGGGGCAATGCTGGGACGTCTCTGGCGGCGCCGGGTTTCTCCTCGAGGCTTCAGTCGGATCGCCACGGTCTCGCTCGTCGGCCTCCTGCTCGTCGTGGGCACCGGCGCGATCGTGCGCCTGACGGCCTCGGGTCTCGGCTGCGAGAACTGGCCCCGCTGCGGCGACAAGCCGTTCCCGGAACAGGGCTTCCACGCCTTCGTCGAGTTCGGGAATCGCGTCGTCGCGCTCGTCGCCATCATCCTCACGATCGTGACCTGGCTCGCGTCGCGACGGGTCGACGGCCTGCAGCGTTGGGTCAGGTGGCTCGCCGGCATCGTCGCGATCGGCCTGATCGCGCAGATCCCGCTGGGCGGCCTCACCGTCATACTGGAGCTCCACCCGCTCGCGGTGATGAGCCACTTCTTCCTCGCCATGGCCATGCTCGGGCTGGCAGTCGTGGTCGCGCTCGAGGCGCGCGCGCTCGCCTCCGGCAAGCCGGAATCGTCGGTCCCGCGCGCGCTCGGCTGGCTCGGGCTCGGGCTCCTGCCACTCGGCATCGCCCTCCTCGTGACGGGCGCGTTCGTCACCGCGGCCGGCCCCCACTCCGGCGGCGCCGACATACGCCGGCTCGGGAACCTCGAGGACGCGCTCTACGTTCACGTCCGCATCAGTGCCGCCTTCGGGATCGGCTTCCTCGTCCTCCTCGCCGGTCTCGTCGTCCATCGGCGCAGCGCCCGGGGCGAGCTCCTGCTCGCGTGCGGAGCGCTGGGGTTGCTCCTCGTCCAGATGGGGATCGGCGAGTACCAGTGGCGAAACGAGCTTCCCTGGGGTGTCGTCGTCGTGCACGTGACGCTCGCTGCGCTGGTCTGGGTGGCCCTCGTCGCGATCGCGCTCCGGCTGGTCTGGGCGGCCGGGCTCACCCGCTCGACCGCGGAGCGCCGAGGCGCCGTCCCCGTCGTGCCGGGCGGCCCGGCGGGTCGCTGACGCGGGCTCTGGCGGGCGAGAGCGGGAGTACACTCCGCGGATCGGCGCGCACCTCCGCATCGACAGCCGTCCCTCCCTGCGCCAGCCGGTGCTCGTCGCTGCGTTTCGGGGCTGGAACGACGGCGCGCAGGGAGCATCGCTCGCCGCCGGCTATCTGGCCCGCGCCTGGGACGCGGAGCGGTTCGCCGACATCGACCCGGAGGAGTTCTTCGACTTCCAGGCCGTGCGTCCGCACGTGTCGCTCGAAGAAGGAGTGACACGGCGCATCGACTGGCCGGAGAACGCGTTCTTCCGCGCCGCGGTGGCGCCGGAGCCGCCCGCTGCCGAGCGTGACGCCGTCCTGCTCCTCGGGATCGAGCCGAACACGCGCTGGCGGACCTTCAGCGGCGAGATCGTGGGCCTGGCAAAGGAGCTCGGGGTCGAGCTGGTCATCACCCTCGGCGCGCTCCTCGCCGACGTTCCCCACACGCGTCCGAGCCCGGTCACAGGCGCCGCGAGCGACCCTGCGCTCGTCGAGGAGCTCGGGCTCGCCGCGTCCCGCTACGAGGGGCCGACCGGCATCGTCGGCGTGCTCCACGACGCGTGCCGCGAGGCGGCCATCCCCTCGGCGAGCCTCTGGGCCGCAGTCCCCCACTACGCGTCACTGGCTCCGAGCCCGCGCGCGGCCTACGCTCTCTGCTCCCGGCTCGGCGAGCTCCTCGGCGCGGAGCTCGACCTCTCCGAGCTCGAGCGCGCGGGCGAGGTCTACGAGCGACAGGTGAGCGAGGCCGTCGCTGCGGACGAGGAGACCGAGGCCTACGTCCGCGAGCTCGAGCGGCGGGCAGACCGGCTCGAGGAGGAGGACGATCTCCCCTCCGGCGAGACGCTCGCCGCGGAGCTGACGCGCTTCCTCCGGGAGCACGAGGCGCGCCGCCGGGAGGAAGAGGAGGAGGACGCGGAGGGTTAGGCGGCCTCGACGGGCTGCGCCGGCGCCGGCTCGGCGGTCGCAGCCGGCTCCGGCTCCGAACCGTTCGGCTGCACCTGCGCCTCGGCGCCGTCGACCCGCTTCTTGCGCCGCCTGCGCCGGCGGGACTTGCCCGTCGGGTTCTTCGGGGCCGGCAGGTTCTCGGCGAGCGCCTCGGCGACCTGTTCGATCGTCCCGATTCGTGCCCGGGCGGCGTCGATCAGCTGCTGCGCCGTCGGCGTGTATCCCTCGGCCGAGGCGAGCAGGGCGGCCGCGACCTGGCGCGGCTGCTCGAGCGCGACGTTCACGAGCCGCGCGGCGTTCTCCTCGTGGCGGTGCCCGCGCGAGTTCGCAAGCGCGCCGAGCAACCGCTTGGCGTCGGGGAGCTCGGCGCTCGCCCGCCGGTCCTGGAGCTTTCGGGTTGCCTTCGCCATCCGCCACACCCAGCGGGCAACGATCTCCTCGGGAGCGTCGACCTTGCCCTCGGCGGCGGCGCGCAGAAGGATTCGGACGCCCTGCACGCGGTCCTTCTCCCAGGTCGGGGACGAGATCACGATCGTGACCAGATCGTCGAAGCTCGCCCGGTCGATCGACGTAGCAACCCGGTCGCCGAGGGCCTGCAGGCGGAGACGCCGGTTCGGGTTCTCGGCGGCACAGCTCATGAGGAACATCTCGCGGCACTCGCGGCTCGCCCGCGCCAGCTTCTCCGCGAACTGCTGGCGCTCGTCGTAGCGAAGCTGACGGCCGGCGATCCGCGCCCAGAGCTCCTGCTCGTCGTCGGCGAGGCGCGAGGGGTCGACCCGCTGCCACTCGCGGCCGATGACGGCCAGCCGGCGTCGCGCATCGGGCGTGACCGGCACGAGCCAGGACGCCGGCGACAGCTTCCGCCGCGCCCGGCGCTGCATCCGGCGGCGCGGCGCCGGCGTGACGCGCGCGCCCGGCCGGTAGAAGTCGGCGTCGAGCAGCGTATGGAGCGTGATCGTCCGGTCGTTGTGGGTTGCCGCCGGATCGATGAAGTCGACGACGACACCCGCCTCCTTGCGCGGATGGATCCGCATGATCCGGCCGATTCGCTGCTGGTAGACCCGGCGGCTCGCCGTCGGCGCCAGGTGCATGCACACGGTCGCCCGCGGTGAGTTCCAGCCCTCGGCCAGGAGCTGGGCGTTGATCAGGACGTTGATCTCGCCGCGCTCGTAGGCGGCGAGCGTCTCGGCGAGGCGCAGCGGCGGCGTGCGACCGCTTACGGCCTCGGCCTTCAGGCCGGCCGCCCGGAACTCCCGGGCGAGGTTGTAGGCGTGGTCGACCCCGGCGGCATAGACGATGCCGGGCGTCGCGTCGAAGCGGTCACGGTAGAGGCTCGCCGCGGCCTGGTTGATGAGCTCGTGGTCGAGCACCTTCGCCAGAGCCTCCTGGTCGTAGTCGCCGCCGACGATCGGTACCGACGAGATCGCGGCGGCCGGAGGCACGCGCAGGCAGCGAAGCGGGGCGATCAGGCCGCGGCGGGCCGCGTCGCCGAGCGGCAGGTCGTCGACCGAGGCCGGGAACACGTCGGAGACCTGCTTCGCGATCAGCTCCTCGGTCGCCGTCATGCCGATGTAGATGGGCTCGGTGAGGCTGCGGATGGCGGCGCTCGTCTTCTCGCCGAGGGCGGTGTGGGCCTCGTCACAGATGACGAGCTGGTAGGCGGTCCTCGACAGCGAGCCGACGTGGCGGGCGAACCAGGCGTAGGTCTGGATGGTCAGGGGGTTGCCGCGGAGCGGGTCGAGGCCCTCGAGCACGGGATCGCAGAGGCGCGGTCCGTACCCCTCGTCGGTCAGGTCGCGCGTGAACTGGCTGACGAGAAGCCGCCGATGCGTCAGGATGAGGACGCCCATCGTCCGCGCAGCCTCGACGAAGCCGGCGGCCGCGATCGTCTTCCCGGACGCGGTCGGATGGCGGAAGCGGAACCGCCGCTCCGCGCCGGGATCGTCCGCGATCTCGACTTCCTCGTCGTCGAGCTCCTCGCCGTCCTCCTCGGCGTCGTCGTCCTCGTCTTCGTCGGCTTCGGGACCGCCGTTCACGCCGTCCGGGTGCTCCTCGTGGCGGGAGATGAGCTCGGTCAGCATTCCGGCGAGCGCGTCGATCTGATGGCGCCGGAGCTCCGTCCCCGAGGCGAGATGAGGGCGCTCCTCGCCGAGGACCCGCTCGAGACCGAGCATGAGCGCGTAGTTGACCTTCCACGACGGCGAGGGCACCCTGCGCCCCTCGTCCATCTCGACGAGCGCCGCGTCGAGCGCGCGCCGCCGGCCGGAGCCCTCGACGAGTGCCTCCGCCGGGTTCTCGTCGGGCTGCAGCAGAGGCTCACCGGCCCACGCTTCCACCCGCGCGGCTGTAGCCGCGAGCTGATCGGCCCTAGCCGACATCGTTGTCGAGTGCTCTGCCTGTTCTTGCATCTGTGGGCAAGCCATGCGCGCCGCCAGGAATCAGGGTTGGGAGGCGCGCCGAGCAGGACGTGCTGCTCGAGGTAAGCATACTCCACCGGTCGCCGCGCGCAACCGGGAGGGGTAGTCTCGCACGGGTGGAGGCCTGGCAAGCCCACGTGGAGCGTGAGGAGCGACGCTACCGCGACGGCCTGGCCCGCCTCCCGGACGGCGCCGACGCCCGTCAGAAGCAGCTCGTGCGGGTGGCCAACGCGGCCGCAGGAGCGGGTCTCGCCAGCCTCATGGCCGGTCGCGGGGACGACGCGCGGACGTGGTTTCGACTGGCGGCGACCCGGTATCGCGAGAGCTACGCGGGCGCCCCACCGGGGAGCTGGGGACGGCCGATCGGGGCCGTCAAGATGCGGCTGCTGAGTGACGATGCCGAGGGGGCAGCAGCGGATGCGCGCTGGGCGCTCACGCTGTCACCGGCGGAGTCCGATTCGCCGATCGGCCGCTACGCGGCTGCGCTCGCCGAGCTCGTGCTCGGCCGGGACGCCGACGCCGGTCGGCTCGCGGAAAGCCTCCGAGACGAGCCCGGGGACCGTTTCCCCCGGTCGGTCGCCGACGCGCTCACGGGGCTCGCCCGCCACGACCCGGACCTCTATGCGGACGGGCTCGAGCGGACACTTCGCTCGTTCGAGACGCGCGAGCAGCACCTCGAAGACGTCCCCGTCGCGGATACGGTGCTCGCGTTCGAGGCGCTCGCCCGCCCCCGGGAGATGGGAGTCGAGCCCCGCTCGCCGCTGCTACCTCCGCCGCTTCGCCCAGAGAACGGCGAGGGCGGCTCCTGATGGGCGAGGTTCCCGCTCCCGGGAGCAGGTTCCCGGACCTCACGCTCCCGAACCACTCGGGAGAGCCGGTGACGTTGAGCGCGATACCGGGGGACGGGCCGTTCCTGGTCGCGTTCGTGCGTGGGTGGTGGTGTCCCAAGGAGCAGGTTCGAGTCCGCGGCCTCGTCGACATGCAGGACGAGATCCAGCGCGAGTACGGCAAGATCGTCGCGATCACGACCGACGAGCCGTACGTGAACGGCGCCTTCCGGGCAGGGCTCGGAGCCGACTTCCCGTTCCTGTCGGACGCCGACCGGCGTGTGGCCGAGGAGCTCGGGATCCTCGAGCTCACCGACGCCAAGCACCGGCCGTTCCTGCCGATGACGTTCGTCCTCGATTCGGCTCTCGTGGTCAGGGGGGTCTGGTGCGGGTTCTGGTACTGGGGAAACCCCACGCCGGAGGAGCTGCGCCTCGCGCTGCGCGAGATAACCCGGGAGGAACAGCCGACCTACGAGCCGCTGTCCGCGTGGCGCGACGGCACCGATCCGGGCGCAGGCCCCGCGGGCCCGGTGATCTGGATCCGCGAGGACGGCGAGGGACGTGAGATCTGGCGCCACGCTCACACGGAGGCGCCCGAGCCGGGAGCCGAGGTGGAGCGCTCCGAGGTGGACGGCCGCGCCTGGGTCGTCACGTCGGTCGAGGAGCACGACGGCCGCCTGGTCGTCCGGCTGCGAAAGGTCGGCGAGTCAGCGCCGGCCCGCTTCGTGAGGCACGGGATCACCGCGCCTCGCTGGATCCGCTGAGGGCGGATCGTCTACGCTCGGCCCCACGAGCGACCGATCCGGGAGGTGCACGAATGGCCGACTACTACCACCTCGGGAGCTACGGCAGGGCCGTCTCGACGTCGTCCGCCGACGCCCAGCTCTGGTTCGACCGCGGGCTGGTCTGGTGCTACGCGTACAACCACGACGAGTCGGTCCGCTGCTTTCGCCGGGCGGCCGAGCTCGATCCCGACTGCGCGATGGCGCAGTGGGGCATCGGCTACGCCGCGGGGCCGAACTACAACAAAGCGTGGGAGGCCTTCGACGAGGTCGACATGGAGCGGACCGTCACCGAGGCCTACGCCGCGTCCCGGCGGGCGCTCGAGCTGGCGGCTGGAGCGACCCCGGTCGAGAGGGCGCTGATCGAGGCGCTCCGCCATCGCTACCCGTCGCCCGTGCCCAAGCCGCTCGAGGACTGCACGATCTGGAACGACGACTACGCCGCCGCGATGCGAGACGTCTACGCCGAGTTCTCCGACGACCTCGACGTCGCGACCCTGTTCGCGGAGGCGCTCATGAACCGCACCCCGTGGCAGCTGTGGGACCTGCGGACGGGCGAGGCTGCAGCCGGTGCGAACACGGTCGAGGCGATCGAGGTGCTCGAGCGGGCCCTGCGGGACATGGAAGCGGCCGGGACGGGCTCCACCCCGGCCTCCTGCACATGTACGTCCACCTGATGGAGATGTCGCCCCACCCCGAGCGGGCGCTCCGCGCGGGAGACCAGCTGCGCGACCTCGTCCCGGACGCCGGTCACCTGCGCCATATGCCGACGCACATCGACGTCCTCTGCGGCCTGTACCGCGACGTCATCGTCTCGAACGAGCGTGCGATCGAGGCGGACCGGAAGTTCCTCGAGCGCGAGGGGCCGCTCAACTTCTACTCCCTCTACCGCTGCCACGACTACCACTTCAAGATCTACGGCGCGATGTTCCTCGGCCAGCTCGGCCCGGCGCTCGAGGCGGCCGACGAGATGGTCGCGACGCTGCCCGAGGAGCTGCTTCGGGTGGAGGTGCCGCCGATGGCCGACTGGCTCGAGAGCTTCGTCCCGATGAAGATGCACGTGCTCGTCCGCTTCGGACGCTGGCAGGACATCCTCGACGAGCCTCTTCCGGACGACCGGACGCTGTTCTGCGTCACGACCTCGCTGAAGCACTACGCGAAAGCGGTCGCCTACGCGTCGCTCGGCGACGTCGACCTCGCGGAGGAGCAGCGCGGGCTCTTCGAGGCGGCGGTCGCGACCGTCCCACCCTCGCGCTACCTCTTCAACAACAGCTGCCACGACATCCTCGCGATCGCAGCCGAGATGCTCGCCGGGGAGGTGGAGTACCGCAAGGGGAACCACGACGCCGCCTTCGCCCACCTGCGCCGATCGGTCGAGCTCGACGACAACCTCCCCTACGACGAACCGTGGGGCTGGATGCAGCCGACCCGGCACGCGCTCGGGGCGCTCCTGCTCGAGCAGGGGGAGGTCGAGGAGGCGGAGGCCGTCTACCGCGCCGACCTCGGCCTCGACGGAACGCTTTCACGCGCCTGCCAGCACCCGGACAACGTCTGGAGCCTGCACGGGCTCCACGAGTGCCTGACCCGCCTCGGCCGGACGACCGAGGCTTCGATGCTGAAGCAGCGCCTCGACGTGGCCCTCGCGCGGGCGGACGTCCCGATCAGATCGTCGTGCTACTGCCGGCTCGAGCGAGCGGCGGCATAACGGCCCGATCGACGCGAACAAGGCGCTCGTCCGCAGGCCGGCGGAGACGAGCTCAGGGCCGGACAGGTCCGGCCCCTACACCTGGCGGACGCTGTAGGGGCGGGACCTGTCCCGCCCTCGACCGGATGGGCCGGGCTCGTTGCTACCTCAGATCGTCAACAACGTATCTGGGAACTACAGCTAGCCTACGCGCCCGCCTCCGCCGGCCACCCACTCGATCGTCCGGTCGGCCAGCCGGTCGAGCGCCTGCACGCTCAGCTCGAGGTGCTCGGGCCTCGTGTCCTCGAGCTTCGTGTGCGAGAGGCCGCGGAGGCTCTGGACGAACAGCATCACGGTCGGGATGCCGGCCCGCGAGACCTCGGCCGCGTCGTGCAACGGGCCGCTCGGCAGGCGGTGTGAGGTGCCTGCGACCTCGCGGATCGCCTCGTCGCAGAAGCCGACCAGCGTCTCGTCGAAGAGGATCGGCTCGATGCCCCAGATCCGCTCCCAGGAGACGTCGATCCGCTCCTCCGCCGCGAACCGTTCGCTCGCCGCCCTGGCGTCGGCCAGCATCGCGGCGAGCCGGTCTGCGTCCAGGTTGCGCTGGTCGAGCAGGCAGACGGCCTCCTCCACCACCGACGTGACGATGCCCGGCCTCGTCACGACGCTGCCCATCGTGCACACCGCCCCGCCACCCGCCCGGTCGGCGATCTCCCGGATCTCGAGCTCGAGACGCGCCACGCCCGCGAGGGCGTCCCGGCGCTCGGACATCGGTGTCGAGCCGGCGTGGGCCGCCTGACCGCGAAACACGACGCGGTGGCGCTCCACGCCGAACGTGCCGAGCACCGCGCCGAGCGGCAGGCCCATGCTCTCGAGGACCGGGCCCTGCTCGATGTGCAGCTCCAGGTAGGCGGCGGCCGTGTCGAGCCGGCTGCCGGCGTCGCTCATCCGGTCGAGCTCGACTCCGTGGGCGGCGAGCGCATCGGGCAGCGACACACCGTCGGCATCCTGGAGCCGGCGGAGCTCGCCCTGGTCGCGCATCGAGCCGGCGGCGGCGCTCGATCCGAGCAGGCTGCGGCCGAAGCGGGCTCCCTCCTCGTCGGCCCAGTCGACGAGCCTGACCGTGACCGGCGGCGGGCCGTCCTCCGCCAGGCGGCGCAACACCTCGAGCCCGCCGAGGACGTTCAGGCAGCCGTCGAGCCAGCCTCCGTTCGGCACGGAGTCGATGTGGCCGCCGATGAGTACGGCGCGGGGGGAATCACCCGCGAGGGTCGCCCACTGGTTGCCGGCCTCGTCCACTTCGACCTCGACGGGGAGAGCGGCGAGCTTCTCGCGCATCCATTCTCGGGCGGCCGCCCATGTGTCCGTCCAGCAGACGCGCTGGGCGCCGTCGGCGTCGCCGGTCAGCTCTCGCAGCTCGCGGAGCTCGGCGACGGTGCGGGACGGCTCGAGCGGCACGGGCAGAATCTATCGCTAGAGTTCCGCGCATGGGACGCGGCTCGAGACCGATCAAACGCTGGAAGAACGACCGCCAGCGAAAGAAGAAGGCACGCGACAAGCAGAAGCGCTCGGCGGCCGCCCGCTCGTAGCGCCCCGGCTCAGGCGACCTGCCGGTTGCCTCGCGGAGCCGTTTCCCCGTAGGCTTGCGGCCCGGTGGGCTTCGTCACCGCCATCCATCTGTACGTCACCGATCTCGACTACGCGATCGACTTCTACACGCGCCTGCTCGGCTTCGGGCCGCAGGCTGCCTACGACGAGGGCACGAACGCCCACAGCGCGTTCTTCGTGCTCGAGCAGCGCACGTACCTCGTACTGACCTGGGATCCCGACCGCGGTCGCGAGGTTGGCGGCAGCGTGCGCCTCGAGATCGCCGCCGAGGACCTGGAGCAGACGATCGAGGAGCTGCACAGCCGGGGGATCTCCGGCGGCCGGGTGACGAGAACGCGCTTCGGCACGAACGTCTACGACCTGTCCGATCCGGACGGGCACCTGATCCGGCTCGGGCCGGCCTGGGAGCTCCACGCGATCGAGGGCGCCGTTTAGGGCCGGACAGGTCCGGCCCCTACGGGGCCATGCTTTGCGGTGGGCCGGCTCAGGACGCCGGCCGGGAACGCTTCGTGAACGGGAATCGCTTCGCGAAGTCGTTCGCGATCTCGTCGAACGTCGCCCAGCGAACGCCGGCGTACCGGCTGACGTGCTCGATGATCCGCTCGTGCATGAGCAAGACCTGCGGCCGGCCGCTGACGTCGGGATGGATGGTGAAGGTCACGACCGCGTAGTCGTATTCCCGGTACACCCAGTCGAACTGGTCGATCCAGATCTGCTCGAGCTGGCGGGGGTTGACGAAGCCGTGGCTGTTCGGCGATCCCTTGATGAACATCATCGGCGGCAGGTCGTCCAGGTACCAGCTCGCCGGGATCTCGATGAGCTTCGTCTCCTTGCCCCGCCTGAGCGGCTTCATCCAGGAGGCTGCCGGCTGCCCGTAGTCGATCTTCGTCCAGCTGTCCCCCACCCGCACGTAGTACGGGTGGAAGTCGTTGTGCATCAGCGAGTGGTCGTACTTGATCCCGCGCTCGAGCAGCAGCTCGTTCGTCACCTTCGAGAACTCCCACCACGGAGCGACGTACCCGGTCGGGCGGCGCCCCGAGACCTTCTTGATCAGCTCGATGCACTTGTCGAGCACTGCCGTCTCCTGCTCGCGCGTCATCGCGATCGGGTTCTCGTGCGAGTAGCCGTGGATGCCGATCTCGTGACCGGCGTCGACGACCATGCGGGTCTGCTTCGGGAAGGTCTCGATCGAGTGGCCCGGGATGAACCACGTCGTCGTCAGCCCGTACTTCTCGAAGAGCCGCAGCAGGCGGGGGGTCCCGACCTCGCCTGCAAACAGACCGCGAGAGATGTCGTCGGGCGAGTCCTCGCCGCCGTACGAGCCGAGCCAGCCCGCGACGGCGTCGACGTCGATGCCGTAGGCGCAGACGATCTCCTTGGCCATCCTCGTCAGCCTCCTTCGGTTGGGTGCGACCGACCGTAGACCGCCGCCGTGCTAGAACGCAACCGTGTGCGGGCTGTGCGGCGTCCTCCTGACCGACCACTGGGCCGAGAGCGACGGCGCCCGACGCGCCAGGGTGTTCCGGGTCGGGCTCCTGAACCGCGTGCTCGACCACTACGGGCTTCGGCTCGACGACTGGAGCGGGCGGGTCTACACCCTGCGCGACTCGAAGGGGCGTGCGACCGTGGTGAGCGACCTCGGCACGCTCTGGGCAGCCGCCGAGGACCTCGCCGGCCGGCCCCTCGACCCGCTCGACCCCGCGCTTCTCGCGGCGCTCGGGACGCGGCGTGGCTGACCGGATCCCCGTCACGGTCCTGACCGGCTTCCTCGGCAGCGGGAAGACGACGCTCCTCGCCCGCCTGCTCGCCGATCCCCGGCTCGCCGACACGGCGGTCATCGTCAACGAGATCGGCGAGGTCGCCGTCGACCACCACCTCCTCCGGCGGGTCGACGAGCAGACGGTCCTGCTCGGGAACGGCTGCGTCTGCTGCTCGCTGCGCGGCGACCTGAGCGAGGAGCTGCTCGGGCTCCTCGACCGGCGGGCCCGCGGCGAGATCCCCCGCTATCGACGGGTCGTCCTCGAGACGACGGGAATCGCCGATCCGGCGCCGATCCTCGCGACGCTTGCCTCCGAGCCCGTCGTCAAGCACCACTACGAGCTCGGATCGGTCGTGACGACGGCCGACGCCGTGAACGGCGCGGGCCAGCTCGAGCGTCAGCGGGAGTCGTTGAAGCAGTGCGCCGCCGCCGACCGCCTCGTCGTGACGAAGACTGACCTCGTCGAGCGCGGCGCAGTCGACGCGCTGCGGGCGCAGCTGGGCGCCGTCAACCCGGCCGCCGAGATCCTCGAGTCGGCGAACGGCGACGCCGACCCGCGCACGCCTCCTGCGGCCCGTCCACCCGGGGGTCGAACCCCCGCCGAGAGACGGGCAGGCGCGGGCCGGACAGGTCCGGCCCCTACACGAGGACATCCGGTCGTTCACGCTCGTCCTCGACGAGCAGCTCGACTGGACGGCCTTCGGCGTCTGGCTGACCATGCTGCTCCAGGCGCGCGGCGAGGACGTGCTCCGGGTCAAAGGCCTCCTCGACGTCGGCGGCCCCGGCCCCGTCGTCCTGAACGGCGTCCAGCACGTCGTCCATCGGCCGGTCCACCTCGAGACGTGGCCGGACTCGGATCACCGCTCCCGGATCGTCCTCATCGGCCGCGAGATCGACCGCGATGCGGTCGAGGCGTCGCTTCTCGCCTTCAGCCGTGCCGCAGGGCCGCGCTAGCCGCGGTCGTCCGGGGGCTTCTCGATCTCCGTCTCGAAGCCGCGCTTCGCCCTGCGGGCGCCGCTCGCGAGACCCCGCCAGCGCTTCGTGTTCGTCAGCAGGATGCCGAGCGCGATGACGACGAGCAGGATGATCAGAATTGTCATACGAGCGCTCTACCCGGCAGTGTAGCCCCCGTCCACCGGGAGCGTTGCGCCGGTCACCGAGGCCGACTCGTCGGAGGCGAGGTAGAGAATCGCAGCGGCCACCTCGGCCGGATCGGCGAAGCGGCCCTGCGGGATCGTCGCGGTCACGCGCCGGCGGAACGCGTCCGGATCGTCTTGCTCCTCGATCCAGCGCCTGATCAGCGGCGTCTCGGTCAGGCCCGGCGCCACGTTGTTGACGCGGATCCCGTACGGAGCGAGCTCGAGGGCCGCACCCCGCGTGAGGCTCTCGAGCGCGCCCTTCGTGGCGCCGTATACCACCGAGCCGGGGAGCCCGACGAGGCCGGTGCGGGAGGTGACGTTCACGATCGAGCCTCCCCCGCGGCCGCGCATCGCGCGCGCCGTCTCCTGGAGCATGAGGAGCGCGCCGAGGACGTTGACGTCGAACACCTCCCGGGCCGCGTCGAGTCCCGTCTCGAGCAGAGCGATGCCGGAGAGGTCCAGCCCGGCGTTGTTCACGAGGACGTGCGGGCCGTCCAGCTCCTCCGCAGCGGAGACGGCCGCGCGCGCGGTCTGCGGATCGGCCACGTCGCCGGGGACGAAGACGGAGCCTGGGCCGAGCTCGGCCGCCATCCGCTCGCCGAGCTCACGCCTCCGCGCGACGAGGACGATCGACGCTCCCTCGGCGGCAAACCGGCGGGCGACGGCCGCGCCGATGCCTTCCGTCGCGCCTGTGACGATCGCCGTCTTCCCTGTGAGACGGCTCACGTGGTCACACGATCTCGGGAATACCGGCCAGCGCCTGGTCGCCGTACTTCGGCAGCTTGTAGGTGTCGAAGATGCGGATGCACTGCTCGCTGCAGAACTGCACCGGGCGATCGAGGCGCTCGGCAGCGATACCGTCGACGGGCAGGAGCTTTCCGCAGGACGCGCACTTCGGCATCTCGTTGACCTCGCGGTAGACGGGCACGTCAGCCCCCTCGCCGCTCGGCGCGGACCCGCCGCGTCGCCTCGAGGTCGACGCCTGTCAGCGCCTCGTCGACAACCACGCCGTAGACGTCCCGGGCGACCTCCGGGGTGATGAGCTCGAGCCGGCAGTCCTCGAGCACGAGCTCCGGGTCGCGCTCCAACGGGTCACCGTAACCACCGCCCGACGGCGTCACGAAGAGCATCTCGTCGCCGGCGTTCAGCGTGATCCCCGAGAACTTCCCGTACGACTTCACGCCGAATGCCTCACGTGCCCGCACCCACTCGGTCTCGCCCTTGCGTCGGAACGCGATGACCGTGTTCGTCCCGTCCAGCCCGCCCTCGAGACCCCACGCCGTGACACGGTGGCGGTTCGTGTGCGATGCGATGTGGACGCCGTCGGTGAGGAAGCGGAAGACGCGACGGCTTCCGAAGCCGCCGCGATGCCGCCCGTGACCGACTGCGTCCGGCTCGATCTGGTACTCCATGTTGAGCCACGGGTAGCGGGTCTCGGCGACCTCGACGGGCGTGTTCGGGCAGTTCCCGTTCTTCACGAACTGCACGTCGTTGCCGTCGTGGCGGTCGCGGCCGCCCCAGCCGACACCCTCGAGGTGAAGGTGGGCATAGGCCTCGCTCGTGCTGGGATCCTCGCCTCCGAAACCGATACAGCCGCACGTTCCTCCGTCGGCCGCGCTCGAGTCCGGTGAGATCTGCGAGAAGGCGCGCAGGATGATGTCGACGGTCGTCGGGTGCGTATCGGAGTTCCCGCCGACGGTCGAGCCCGGGTAGTTCGCGTTCACGAACGTGCCCGGCTCCGTGACGATCGCGATCGGCCGGTAGCAGCCGTGGTTGTACGGGATGTCGCTCTTGCACATGTGGAGCGCCCCGTTGTAGGCGGCGGAGGCCGTCGTCCCGAACGTCTGGTTGGCGCCGCCCGCGCACTGCGGATCGGAGCCGGTGAAGTCCACGATCAGCTCGTCGCCGCGGATGACGACGGTCACCTTGATCCTCCAGGGCCGATCCGGCACGACGCCGTCGTCCTCGATCAGGCCCTCGGCCTCGTATTCGCCGTCGGGCCACGATGCGATCTCTGCTCGCATGAGCCGCTCGGACACGAGCTTGATGTCCTCGCCGGCCTGCTTGAACGTGGCAGCCCCGTAGCGCGTGACGAGCTCGTCGATCCGTTGCTCGGCGAGGTAGAGCGAGCCGATCATCGCCTTCATGTCGCCGTACGAGTGCTTCGGCGTGCGCACGTTCGAGATGAGGATCCGGAAGATCTCCTCGACCTCCTCGTCCTCCCGGTAGATCTTGAGGGGCGGGAAGCGAATGCCCTCCTGCCAGGTGTTTCGCGTGTCGCCGAAGGCGGCGGGAACCATGCCGCCGACATCGGTCATGTGCGCGATGTTCACCGAGTAGGCGAGGATCTCGCCGTCACGGAAATACGGCTTGATGACGCAGAACTCGGGGAGATGGCAATCGCCCCGGTAGGGGTCGTTGGTGAAGACGACGTCGCCCGGATTCAGGTTCTCGGGCCCGACCTCGGCGATCGCGTTCGGTATCAGATGGACGGTCGAGCCGATCATCGCCGGGCAGTACGGCGCCTGAGCGGCCATCTCCCCTTTGCCGTCGAAGACGAGGCAGGTGAAGTCGAGAGCCTCGTTGAACATCGGCGAGTAGCTGGTCCGCATCATCGCGATGCCCATCTCGCGGCAGGTCGTGATGAGGTGGTTGCGGATGATCTCGAGCAGGAACGGATCGGTTGCGAGCGGTCGATCCGTCTCGCTCGTCGGCGGCGTGGCGAGCGTCATGCGTCGTTCCCTTCCTCGATGGTGACGTGGAGGTTGCCGTACTCGTCGATGCGCCCATCGCTCCCCGGCGGAAGCAACGTGGTCGCGTCGATCTGGCCGATGAGCGCCGGTCCCGCGATCGTCCCGCCGGCCGGCAGCTCCTCACGGCGGTAGAGCGGCGTCTCGACGGGCGCGGTGTCCCCGCTGAAGACGACTGCTCGACGCGCGATGGGCTCGGGCGCGGGCCCGCTCTCCACCCGCGGCAGCTCGAGCTCGTGCCGGGTCCCGAGCGCCGCGAGCTTGAAGGTCAGGATCTCGAGCTCCTCCCCGGGCAGGTGGTAGCCGTAGAAGCGCTCGTGCTCGGCGGCGAAGCGATCCTCGACGTCGACGAAGTCGTCGCGGCTGAGCGCCCCCGAGGGGAGGTCGAGCGAGAGCTCCCAGTTCTGGCCGACGTAGCGCAGGTCGACCGCCCGCTGGACGAGCGGCGGCTCGGTGAAGCCCTCGGCGGCGAACTCCTCGGCGGCCTGGCGCTCGAGCGCCTCGAAGATCCGATGCACCCGCTCGAGATCGAGATGGCGCATGCGCATCCAGTACGTCGTCGCGTAGTCGAAGCGGGCGTCGGCAAGCAGGGCGCCGAGCGCCGAGAAGGCGCCCGGATACCGAGGCACGACGACGGAGCGCATCTGGAGGGCACGTGCCAGCTCGCACGCGTGAAGCGGCCCGGCGCCGCCGTACGCGACGAGCGTCGCGCCACGGGGGTCGTAGCCGCGGTCGGTCGAGACGAGCCGGAGGGCCTGGGCCATGTTGTTGTTCGCGACGTCCACGATCCCTCGGGCGACTCGCAGCCGGTCGAGCCCGAGCGGCCCGGCCAGGGTGTCGACGGCCGTCTCCGCTGCGCCGAAGTCGAGCTCGAAGTCGCCGGCCAGCCGGAACTCCGGGGCGAGCCGGCCGAGCACGGCGTTTGCGTCGGTCACAGTGGGCTGGGTCCCTCCGCGCCGGTAGCAGGCCGGGCCGGGATCGGCGCGGGCGCTGTCCGGGCCGACCCGCAGGATGCCGGCGGCGTCGACGCGGGCGATGCTCCCTCCGCCGGCGCCGATCGAACGCGCATCGACCATCGTCAGCGCGATCGGGATGCCCCACTCGAGCTCCTCGCGGTTGGTGTAGGTCGGCTCACCGCCGGGCAGGAGGCACGCCTCGAAGCTCGTTCCGCCCATGTCGGCGGCGATGAGGTCTCCGAGCCCGACGAGCTTGCCCAGCTGACGACAGGCCATGATCCCGCCCGACGGTCCCGAGCGCACGAGCGAGACCGGCTGCTCGCTCGCCCGGGCAGACGTCATCACGCCGCCGTTCGAGCGGAGCACGAGCACCTGGCGGATGCCGCCCGCTTCGCAGTCGCGCTCGAGATTTCGCATGTAGTCACGCATCAGCGGCTTCAGGTACGCGTCGATGACCGTCGTCGAGGTTCGCTCGTACTCCCGCCAGCGGGGCAGCACGTCGGAGGAGAGGGAGATGCGCGCCTCGGGCCAGACCTCCTGGACGATCTCGGCCGTCCGCCGCTCGTGCTCGGGGTTCATGAACGAGAAGAGGTACGAGACCGCGATCGCGCCGACCTCGCCGCCGTCCCGGAGCGCCTCTGCGCTCGCACGCACCCGATCCTCGTCGAGCGGCACCAGCACCGTCCCGTCCTTCAGCATTCGCTCTCCGATGCCCACGCAGCGCGACCGTGGCACGAGCGGCTTCGGTTTGACCCAGTGGAGATCGAAGTGATCGGGGCGCACCGTGCGCTGCATGTGGAGCACGTCGCGGAACCCCTCGGTGACGAACAGCGCGACCGGGGCGCCGCGCCGCTCGATGAGCGCGTTCGTCGCCACCGTCGTGCCGTGCACGAAGTAGGCGATCTCGGACGTCTCGAGGCCGGCGCGCTCGAAGGAGTCGAACACGGCACGAGACGGATCGTGGGCGGTCGAGAGCGCCTTCGCCATCCTGAGCTCGCCGGTCTGCTCGTCGTAGGCGACGAGATCGGTGAAGGTTCCTCCCGTGTCGACACCGGCGCGGACGGCCATCGGCTCCTCCTGATTGCCTGATCGTCCGACGACGATGACGCCCCGGGAGGCCGCCGTCAATCGGCTTCCGACCGCCTAGAGCGCGACCGTGTCCACCCGCGCTGCGTGGGAGGACTCGTACGCCGTGATCGCATCCTCGTGGACGAGCGCCAGGCCGATGTCGTCGAGGCCGTTGAGCAGACGGTGGCGAGATGACGGATCGAACGGGAACGCGAGCAGCTCACCGCCCGGCGCCGTGATCGTCTGGTCCTCGAGGTCGACCGTCATCTCCGATCCGTTCTCGCGGTCGACGAGATCCATGAGCAGCTTCACCTGATCGGCCGGGAGCACGATCGGCACGAGCCCGTTCTTCACGCAGTTCGAGACGAAGATGTCGGCGAGCGACGGCGCGATGACCACCTCGAAGCCGAAGTCCTGCAGCGCCCAGGGCGCGGCCTCGCGCGAGGAGCCGCAGCCGAAGTTCCGGCCCGCGAGGAGGATCCTGGCGCCCGCGAACGCGGGCGCGTTCAGCTCGAACTCGGGTCGCGGCCTCCCCTCCGCATCGAGCCGCCAGTCGAAGAAGAGGAACTCGCCCCAGCCCGTGCGCTCGATGCGCTTCAGGAACTGCTTGGGCAGGATCTGATCCGTGTCGACGTCGGGCCGGTCGAGGACCGCGACGCGCCCGGTGGTACGGGTGAACGGCCTCACGCGAGCACAGGCTCGCGATCGAGCTCGCGGACGTCGACGAAGTGACCGGCGATCGCCGCGGCCGCTGCCATCTCCGGACTGACCAGGTGCGTCCTGCCGCCGCGGCCCTGGCGTCCCTCGAAGTTCCGGTTCGAGGTCGAGGCGCAGCGCTCGCCCTCCGCGAGCACGTCCGGGTTCATTCCGAGGCACATGGAGCAGCCTGCCTCCCTCCACTCGAAGCCGGCGTCCCGGAAGATCCGGTCGAGCCCCTCGGCCTCGGCAGCCGCTTTCACCTGCGCCGAGCCCGGAACGACGAGGGCCCGGACGCTCTCGGCCACCCGGTGTCCCCGCACGATGGCTGCGGCGGCGCGAAGATCCTCGATGCGCGAGTTCGTGCACGAGCCGATGAAGACGCGATCGATCCGGATGTCGCGCATCGGCGTCCCCGGCTCGAGCGCCATGTAGGCGAGCGCCCGCTCCATGGCCGCTCGCTCGTCGGCGTCGTCCGCGTCCTCCGGGCTCGGGACGAGACCGTCCACGGGAACGACCATGCCCGGGTTCGTCCCCCAGGTGACCTGCGGGACGAGCTTCTCGACGTCGACCACGACCTCGCGGTCGAAGGACGCTGCCTCGTCCGTCCGGAGCTGCCGCCAGTCGTCGAGCGCCTGCTCCCAAGCCCGGCCCTTCGGCGCGGCCGGCCGGCCCTCGAGGTAGGCGAACGTCACGTCGTCGGGGGCCACCATGCCGGCGCGCGCGCCGGCCTCGATCGACATGTTGCAGACGGTCATCCGGTTCTCCATCGAGAAGCGGCGGATCGTCTCGCCCGCGTACTCGATGGCGTAGCCCTGGCCGCCGCCGACGCCGATCTGACCGATGGCGCCGAGTATGCAGTCCTTCGCCGTCACGCCCGGCGCGAGCTCGCCGGAGAACGTGATCCGCATCGACTTCGGCTTGCGCTGCGACAGGCACTGCGTGGCGAGGACGTGCTCGACCTCGGACGTGCCGACACCGATGCCGAGCGCGCCGAACGCGCCGTGCGTCGAGGTGTGGCTGTCGCCGCAGACGATCGTCATCCCGGGCTGCGTCAAGCCGAGCTCCGGCCCGATCACGTGGACGATGCCCTCGCGACCGCTCCCGGTCGCGTAGAGCGGCACACCGAACTCGGCGCAGTTCCGCGCCAGCGCGTCGAGCTGGGCCTTCGCGAGCGGATCGGTCACGGGGCCGCCGTCGGTCGGGACGTTGTGATCCATCGTCGCGACCGTCAGGTCCCGACGCCGCACGGGCCTGCCGGCGAGCCGCAGGCCCTCGAACGCCTGCGCGGACGTGACCTCGTGGACGAGGTGCAGGTCGACGAAGAGGAGCGCCGGCTCGCCGGGCTCCTCCCAGGCGACGTGGCTCTCCCACAACCGGTCGAAGAGCGTGCTCGCCATTGCATGCAATCTACCAGCGGCCCGGCGCCCGCCAGAGGCGTAGGGCCTGCCTCAGAGCGTGAGCCTGACCCGCTCGGCGGCGTCCTCCAGTGCGGCGATCTCCTCCTCGGTCCAGGCGCGCGGCGTGGAGAGGTGATGCACGGAGACGATCCCGGCCAGGGCGTTGTCGACGACGATCGGGGCGAGCATCTGCGCCCGCACGCCGTAGGCCTCGACGAGCGCCGTCGGCACCTCCGGCCCGTCGGTCAGGCAGTCGCCCTGGACGAGGAGCCGGCGCTCACGCTCGAGGAACCGGAACGTCTCGGCCGTCCGGAGGTCGATCTCGGTCGCGTCCCTGATCGAGCGGACGCCCGGCGCGCACGCTTCGGCGACGACGGGGAAGATCGCGCCCGGCGTGTCGAGCCTGAGCGTCGTGCGTCCGGCCTGCGTGGCCTCGAGGAGCTCCGCCGTCAGCGCGTCGTACGACACGGCCGCGAGTATCCCAGACGTGCGATGCTTCCGGCCGTGGCGCCCCTCGAGACGATCGTGGTCGGGTTCGACGACTCCGAGCCGGCGCGCCGCGCGCTCTTCCGGGCGGCCGATCTGGCCGAGGCCTTCGACGCAGCCCTCGTCGTCACGAGCGTCCAACGGCTGCCCGAGTCGAGCGAGCCCGTCGATCGGGCCGAGTTCCTGCAGATCGCGCTCGGCGGCGAGGAGACGGGCGAGCTCGCCACGGAGGCGGGCCTGCCCGAGCTCGAGGCCGCCGAGGCGCTTCTCGAGGGACGGCGCGTTCGCCCGACGCTCGTTCCCGGCGCCGGCGACGCCGCCGACGCGATCGTCGACGTGGCCGAGAAGCACGACGCCGACCTGATCGTGGTCGGCACGGGCGCACCGAACATGCTCGAGCGCCTGCTCGGCATGAGCGTCAGCGAGTCGGTCGCACGCCACTTCGACCGCGAGGTGCTGATCGTCCCGTAGACCGCTGCTCAGGAGCGGTAGACGGTCACCTGCGGGCCGCCGCCTCGACGCTTGAACTCGGGCTTCAGGATCAGATCGATGATCGCGTTCGCGATCCAGATGAAGAGCGCCCCGCCGAGCGCCCACCAGTAGTCGTCGACCTCGAAGCCGCTCACGATCTGGCCGGTCAGCCAGAGCATGAACGCCTGAATGAAGAGCAGTGCGATCCCGAGCGTGATGATCACGGCGGGAAGCGCGAGGAGGATGATGAGCGGGCGCAGGATCGCGTTCACGACGCTGTAGACGAGCGCCGCGACGACGAGGTTGCCGAAGCTGCCGTAGGAGATCCCGGAGAAGACGAGCGACGCGAGCCAGATCGCGACGATGTTCGACAGGAAGCCCCAGACGAACCAGATCAGGATCTGGCTCCAGAGCGATCGCGGCTCGGGCGGCGGGGCCTGCGGGGAAACGGTCACCAGGGAAGCTCCGCGATCGCGCGCACCGGCGAGCCGGTCCCGCCGTGCCATTTGAGCGGATATCCCGCGAACGGGAACTCGCCCTTGCCGACGAGCCGCTCGAGGTTCACGAGCCACTCGTAGTGGATGAGGCTCCGGTCGCGGCACGCCCGATGGTTCGGGAAGCTCGTCGTGCCCGCCTTGTCGGTCGACGGGCCCTCGACGCCGTGCGCCCGCGAGTTCCGGTCGGCGAGCCAGTGCGTCGCCGCCGCGGTGACGCCGGGATTCGTCGTCAGGATCTCGGGGCTGGGCCAGTGACGGGCGTGGAAGCCGGTACAGAGGAGCACGATGTGTCCCTGGATCTCGACGCCCGCCTCCTCTTCGGCCCGGGCCAGGTCGTCCGTCTCGATGTCGCCGAGATCGGGAACGTGACGGAGGTCGAGGCAGACGGCGCGGCCGGTGAACCAGTCGAGCGGCATCTCGTCGATCGCCGCGCGCCCTGCCCCCATGTGGAGCGGCGCGTCGACGTGCGTCCCGACGTGGGCGACGAGCGACGCGTAGCTCAGCGCGTAGGTGAAGGGATCCCGAGGGTCGCCGAGCCCGGCTGCCTTCGTCTGCTCGTGGTCGACGTAGGAGAGCATCGCCGGCGGCGGCAGGCGCGCAGGCGTCGGCATCCCGTTCGAGATCTCGAGCGAGAGGTCGACGATCTCCGTGCCGCGGTCGGACTTGAATGGGCCTGTGGACAGGGCTCCTCCTCGTCGACCGGCCAATATATGCGTAGGGTGCCTGACCGGACAGGGAGCAATGGTGACTGAGCTGCTGCGCAGGCGTTACGAGGTGCTGGAGGTCGTCGGGCACGGCGGCGAAGGCCAGGTGGTGAAGGCGCTCGATCGGCAGCTCGACCGCATCGTGGCCCTCAAGATCCGCGCCGTCGGCTCGGACGTCGAGCGCGACGAGCTCTTGTCGGAGGCCCGTGTCCTGCTCGCCCTCCCACCTCACCCGCACCTCCCGCTCGTGCGCGAGGACTTTTTCGAGGGTGACCGGTACGTCATCGCCATGGACTGGGTGGAGGGAACCGATCTCGGCCGGTTCCTCCAAGCTCAGGGCCAGCCCGGCCTGGCGCCGTCACTCGTCGTGAGCTGGCTCGCCGACGCCGCAGCGGCCCTCACGCACCTCCACACGCAGCACCCTCCGGTCGCGCACGGTGACCTGAAACCCGCCAACCTGATCCTCACTCCCGGCGGCCGCGTGACCCTCGTCGACTTCGGCTTGTCGTCGTCGTCCCGCGGCACTCGCCCGCGCCGAGGCACGCCCGGATTCGTGGCCCCGGAGCTCGGCGGCGGACAAGAGGCGCCGAGCCGGTCGACCGACGTGTACGGGCTCGCCGCGACCGCCCTCGCCCTCCTCACCGGCGCGGCGCCCGACGGTGGGCGGCCGTCGACGGGCATCGATCCGGAACAGAAGGCCGATGCACTCGAGCGGGCGATCCGTGCGGGTCTGGCGACCGACCCGGCACGGCGACCGGAGACGCCCGGGCAGCTCGTC
Source organism: uncultured Thermoleophilia bacterium (assembly GCA_963819905.1). Classification (GTDB taxonomy): domain Bacteria; phylum Actinomycetota; class Thermoleophilia; order Gaiellales; family Gaiellaceae; genus CAWCQC01. The sequence goes on along the minus strand of CAWFXP010000009.1, from coordinate 586,463 downwards.
GAGCTGCTGCGCGCCGGTTGGGGCGAGTCGCTGCCGACCGGCGTCCTCACGTTCTGCTTCACCGACATCGAAGGCTCCACTGCCCTGTGGGAGGCGCAGCCGGACGAGATGGCCCGTTCCCTCGTCGTGCACGACGAGCTCGTTGCATCGACCGTCGAGCACGGAGGCGGCCGGTTCCTGAAGTCGATGGGCGAAGGCGACGCGACCGTATCGGTGTTCACCTCGCCGCACGACGCCGTCGGCGCTGCCCTCGACATCAGCCGCCGTCTCGCCGCCCAGGCGTGGCCGGACGGGCTCGCCATCAAGGCACGGGTAGCGGTTCACACCGGGGAGGCCGAGCAGCGAGGCGGCGACTACTTCGGCACTACCCTGAACACCGCCGCCCGCATCCGCGGGCTGGCCGACGGGGGCGAGGTGTTCCTATCGGCGGCCACGGCGTCGTTGGTGGCGGACCATCTGCCCGAGGGCGCATCACTCGTCGATCTCGGTCCCCACCGGCTTCGCGGGCTCCGGCAACCCGAGTTGGTCTACGCCCTGGCCGCGCCCGGCCTGGTCGTCCCACCGCCGGCGTCCGAGTGCCCGTACCCCGGTCTCGTCGCCCTCTCGGTGGCCGACGCCGACCGGTTCTTCGGGCGGGAGGAGGTCGTTGCCGAACTGGTCGGGCGCGTCGCGCCGGGACGGCTGCTGGCAGTCGTCGGTGGGTCGGGCAGCGGAAAGTCCTCGGTGCTGCGGGCCGGTCTTCTCCCGGCGGTGGGCGGTGGCTCCGTGATCACGCCGGGCCGCCATCCGGTGGAAGCGCTCGACGCCGATGACGGCACCGGTCTGCTCGTCGTCGACCATTTCGAGGAGCTCTTCACGGCGTGCGAGGATCTCGATGAGCGGCAGCGGTTCACCGATCGGCTGCTGGGGACGGAGCGGCCCGTCGCGATCGCCATGCGGGCAGACTTCTACGGCGACTGCGCGGCGCACTTCGGCCTGGCGACGGCCGTGGCGGCCAACCAGGTGCTCCTCGGGCCGATGCGAGACGACGAGCTACGGCGAGCGATCCTCGAGCCCGCTCGCCAGGCCAGCCTTCGCGTGGAGCCCGGCCTCGTCGACGTGCTCGTCGGCGAAGTGGCGGACGAGCCGGGCGCCCTGCCGCTCCTCGCCCATGCCCTGCGGGCGACGTGGGAGCGGCGCGACGGCCGCACGCTCACCCTCGCCGCGTACCACGAGACCGGCGGCGTCCATCGCGCCATCGCCGACACCGCGGACCGCGTCCTCGCCGAGTTCGATCCCGAAGACCGCGAGCTCGCCCGCCGGCTGCTCCTCCGGATGGTGCAGCCCGGTGACGGCACGGCCGACACGAGGAGGCGGGCGCCGCTCGACGAGCTTCGGTCGGCCGGCGGCGACACGGCGCGGGTCACCGACGTCCTCGACGCGCTGGCCGCGGCCCGGCTCGTGACCGTCGACGGCACCAGCGCCGAGGTGGCCCACGAAGCGCTCATCCGCGAGTGGCCCGCACTGCGGTCGTGGCTCGACGCCGACCGTGAGGGCCTTCGCCTCCACCGGCAGGTGACCGAGGCCGCTGCCGCGTGGGACGAGTTGGGACGCGAGCCCGCAGAGCTCTACCGCGGGCCGCGCCTTGCGGCCGCCATCGACTGGCGCGACTCCGAACCGCAGCTCTCCGACCTCGAGGCAGAGTTCCTCGACGCGTCGGAGGCCGCGCGCGACCGGGCCGCCCGAGCGCAGATCCGGACCAACCGGCGGCTGCGCGGCCTGCTCGTTGCCGCGGGCATCGGCCTCGTCGCCGCCGTCGCCGGCGCGTCCTTTGCGATCGTGCAGGGACGGCGGGCTGCCGACGAGCGCGACCGCGCCGAGGTGGCCCGGCTCGCGGCCCTCTCGCAGGCAACCGTCGAGCGTCAGCCCGACATCGGCCACCTGCTCGCCGCCGAGGCGTACCAGCGTGAAGACAACGCCGCCAGCCGGTCGTCGCTCCTCGAGGCGGTGGCCACGCACCCGCTGCTCTCCGGCCTGCTCTACGGCGTCGACTCGGGCCTGGAGGCCGCCGTCTTCAGCCCCGACGGCCGCCTCCTCGCCACGCCGACTTCCGACGGCTCGGGAACCCTCCTGTGGGACACGGCCACCCGCCGCCGGCTGGCGGCGCTTCGCAACGGGGACGACATCGTCCTCGGCGCCGCCATCAGCCCGGACGGGCGTCAGCTGGTAGTGCCGGCGATCTCCGAGGCGGCACGCACTTCACACCTGCAGGTGTGGGACCTCGAAACCCGCACGCTCGAGCGCACCGTCCCGAGCCCCGCCGGCGCCCTCACCTCGGTGTGGTTCAGCGCCAACGGCAAGCAGGTGGTCGCGCAAGGCGGCCCGGTGATCCCCGGCCCGCCGCCTCCGACCGCCGTGGTCGTCTGGGACGCTGCAACCTGGGAACCGATCGGGAAGCCGTGGACTCTGATGGAGCAGTACCAGGGTGACAGGGTCATCACCGTCAGCGCCGACGGGCGCCGCGTGGCGTCGCCGGCCGGCGGGTCGCAGGTGGCTGCGTGGGACGTCGGTACCCGCAGGCCGCTCGGACCGCCACTCGACGCCGGCGTCGGCCCCCCGACGGCGCTGGCCTTCCCCGCCGACGGCTCGGTGCTCGCCGTCGCCGGCGATCTGGGCAAGGTGGCCCTGGTCGATCCGGCCACCGGTGCCCACCGGCTCGACATCCAGACGCCCGAGGGCATCCCCACGGCCCTCGAGTTCAGCCCCGACGGCGCCGCGCTGGCCGTGGCGTTCGACAACGGCCAGACCCAGCTGTTCGACCGCGCCCTCGGGCTGCCGCTCGGACCGGCGCTCGCAGCAGCCGCCTCGAGTCTGAACGACGTGACCTTCAGCAGCGACGGCCGCCTGCTCGCGACTGCCGGGCTCGACCGAACCGGGGCGCTGTGGCGGCTCGACGGCAGCCGGTCGATCGCCGTATCCCTCGACGTCCACGACGGCGCCGTCACCGAGGCGCAGTTCGCCGGCAGGCAGGTGGTGAGCGCCGGAACCGACGGCGACGTGGTGGTGAGCGACAGCCGCGGCGGCGAGCCGCGGCGGCGTCTGCACGTCGGCGGCGAGGTGCTGAGCGTGGCCGTCGACCCCGAGGGCCGGCGGGTGGCGGCGGCCGGGACGACCGGTGAGGTCGTCATTTTCGACCTGCGCACCGGTGAACGGCAGGCGACTCACCGGGTGCCCGCCGGATGGATCCACCAGGTCGTGTTCCACCCCGACGATGGCACCCTCGCCCTGGCAGTCCAGGCCGATGTGGAGGGAGGCGACGACCCCGGCCACGTCGAGATCTGGGATCCGGTACAGGACGAGGTCGTGGGCTCGCCGATCGAGGAGGAAGGCGGAGCTCCGATCGCCCTGGCGTGGTCGGCCGACGGCGCCCAACTGGCGGCGGCATTCGACAACAACCTCGTGCGCTTCTACCGATCGGGCCCGGACCACGAAGCGGTGGGTGAGCCGATCGAGAGCGTCGATAGCCCCGTCCTTGCCCTCGCCTTCTCCCCCGATGGCAGCAGGCTGGCGACCGGGACGACCTCGGGCATCACGCGCCAGTGGTCCAGCACGACGCACGAGACGCTCGGCGCCCCCCTCGAAGGTCAGACCGGTGCGATCGGCGGCGTGGCCTACAGCCCGGACGGGACACTGGTCGCCACGACCGCAGTCGGCTTCGGCACCACTCGCTTGTGGGACGCGGCGACGGGGGCGCTGATCGGCGTCGACCTGGTGGGTGGGCGCACGCCGGAGACGGTGCAGACCTTCACCATCGAGCACCTCCAAGGCAGCCGGCCGTCGTTCTCATCCGACGGCGGCCAGCTCGCCGCCCCCAACCACGACGGCACGGTGACGGTGTGGGACCTGCACCCGGACCGGTGGCTGTCGGCGGCGTGCAGCGTCGCCGGTCGCGACCTTACCGCCGCCGAGTGGCGCCAGTTCGTCGGGACGGGCGAGCAGCACCCGATCTGCCGCGGCTAGGACGCCACGTCAACCGAAGGGAGACACCGACTATGCCCTACGCGACCGTGAACGACTGCCGCGTCTACTACGAGCTCACGGGCCCGGAGGACAAGCCGCTCGTCCTCCAGTTCGGCGGCTCGCTGTTCGCACGCCAGAACTTCGCCATGGTCAACGACGGCTTCCGCGAGAACTTCCGCCTGCTCTCCTACGACGCGACCGGCTACGGGCGCTCTGACTGCCCGATCGAGGACTACTCCGTCGAGGGCTGGGCCGACGAGGGCGCCGGCCTGCTCGAGGCGCTGGGAATCGAGAAGGCGCTCGTCCACGGAACGTCGATGGGCGGCATGGTGGCGATCGCGTTCACGGCCAAGTATCCGGAGAAGACGGTCGCCGCCTGCGCCGACTGCGCGATGGCGCGCTGCGACGTCTACCGACGCACGATGTTCCGCAACTGGCGCGTGCTCTCCGAGGGGCTTCCGCTCGACGAGCTCTCCGACCTCGTGACGATCCAGGCGGTCAGCGCCGACTTCATCGAGGAGAACCCGACCATCTTCGAGATGGTGCGCTCCGTCATCCGCAAGAACTCGCCCTACACGGTCCGCCACGCCTGCCTCGCGATGGAGCAGATGGATCTCGAGCCGCTGGCCCGGACGATCCGCCGGCCGATCCTCTTCACGAACGGGACGCGAGACATCATGACGCCGCCCCGCCTCGCGCCTTCGGGCTTCAGCGTCGCGCAGATCGTCGAGGCCGTCCCCGACTGGGCTCGCCTCTACGAGTTCCCGACCATCGGTCATGCCGACCTGCTCGAGGCGCCGGGAGAAGCCGTCGAGGTCGTCACGGCGTTCTTCCACGAGGTGCTCGAGTCCGAGCGCTGAGGCCTCGAAATCAGCGCTGTGGAGAGGCACGCGATTCCCGACCAGCCGCAGACGCGAGCCGGCTGACCGCCTCGGGCAGCTCACCGGACACGAGGTTCGCGAGGGTGGTGACCTCGAGAACCGCCCGAAGATTGGCCCGGGACGCCAGCCAGACGTCGCGCAGCGCCCTGGCGCTTCCAGCGTAGGCGACGTCTTCCGGCCGCGCTCCGCGGATGTTCACAAGTGGGCCGTCGACTGCGCGAATCACGTCGGCGACCGACACGTCGCCGGCCGATCGCGCGAGCCAGTAGCCGCCCTCCTGGCCGCGCAGGCTCTGGACGATCCCGGCTCGCTTGAGATCGAGGAGAATGTTCTCGAGGAAGCTCACCGGGATCTGCTGCGCCTCGAAAATCGCTTCGCGCTTCACAGGACCGGCGCCCTCGGCGGCCGCCAGCTCGATGGCCGCCCTGATCGCATAGTCGGCTCTGGCGGAGACGCGCACGCGAGCAGTGTCGCACGATCCCGCGCCCTCCCCACGATCCCGCGCCCTCCAGTACTCGGGCGAGCTCGGCCTTGACGACCGTCGGCCGTCCAACTAGCGTGAGATCTGTAGAAAATCCCTATAAAAAATGTCAAATTTACTAGCTAGCTTGCGATTGTGAGTCTCTGCGACTAAGTTGAGTAAGTCGGTTGAGAAAGTCAACAGAGGAGCATCGATGTCATTCCCACGTTTCACAAGGCTTCGGATCGGGGTTCTCGTCCTTGTTCTGGCCCTCTCGGCAAGCACCCTCGCCGCCTGCGGCGGAGGCGGCGAAGCCGAAGCCAACGCTGCCGAAGGCGCGGCAACGACCGCGGACGGCTCCGGCGGCGACGGTCAGAAGATCTCCCTCGTCGCCTACTCGACTCCGCGTGAGGTCTACGAGGAGCTGATCCCCGCGTTCCAGGGTACTCCGGGCGGCGAGGGTGTCGAGTTCGAACAGTCCTACGCGTCCTCGGGCGAGCAGAGCCGTGCCGTGGAGGCCGGCCTCCCGGCCTCCTACGTCGCGTTCTCCCTCGAGCCCGACGTCACGCGTCTCGTCGATGCCGGGCTCGTCGCCTCGGACTGGCAGCAGACGGCGGAGTACGACGGGATGGTCTCGAACTCCGTCGTCGTCTTCGTCGTCCGTCAGGGGAACCCGAAGGGCATCGACGGCTGGGAGGACTTGGTCGGCGGCGACGTCGAGGTCGTCACGCCGAACCCGTTCACGTCAGGTGGGGCGAAATGGAACCTGATGGCCGCCTACGGGGCGCAGCTCGAGGAGGGCAAGACCGAGGACGAGGCGGTTCAGTATCTCGCCGATCTGCTCGCCGCAACGCCGGTTCAGGACAAGAGCGCGCGGGAGGCTCTCCAGACGTTCTCGGCCGGCAAGGGCGACGTCATGCTCGCCTACGAGAACGAGGCGATCTTCGCGATCGACCAGGGCCAGCCGTTCGAGTACATCGTCCCGGATCAGACGATCCTGATCGAGAACCCGGCGGCAGTGATCGTCGACTCCGGACCGGCAGCGGCGGACTGGCTCGAGTTCGTCCAGTCGCCGGAGGCGCAGCAGGTCTTCGGCGAGCACGGCTACCGGCCTGCCGACCCGGACGTTGCAGCGCAGTTCGACTTTCCGGAGCCGGCAGGGCTCTTCACGATCGCCGATCTCGGCGGTTGGAGCGAGGTGAACGAGACGTTCTTCGATCGCGAGAACGGAATCGTCGCCGGCATCGAGCAGGAGCTCGGGGTCCCCACCGACGACTAGGCGTTGAGCAGCCACGCCGCATCCGAAGCCGTACGGGCGCCGGCGCGCGGGAAGCCGCGCGCCGGCGTCATGACGCTCGGCATCTCGACGGTCTACCTGAGCCTGATCGTCCTGATCCCACTCGCCGCAGTCATCGCCGAGGCGTTCAGCGGCGGCTGGGCCAGCTTCTGGGCGGCGGTCACGGCCCCGGAGGCCGTTGCCGCACTCAAGCTCACGTTCACCGTCTCGCTGATCGTCGTCGCGATCAACGCGGTCAGCGGGACGCTCATCGCCTGGGTGCTCGTCCGCGATTCCTTCCGCGGCAAGAGCGTCGTCAACGCCGTCATCGACCTGCCCTTCGCACTGCCGACGATTGTCGCCGGGTTGACGCTGCTCGCCTGCTACGGGCCGCAGAGCCCGTTCGGCGTCAACGTGGCCTTCACGAAGCTCGCGATCGGGCTCGCGCTCCTGTTCGTCACGCTGCCCTTCATCACGCGGGCAGTCCAGCCTGTGCTACTGGAGCTCGACCGAGAGATGGAGGAAGCAGCGACGTCGCTCGGCGCGAGCCCCTTCACGACCTTCCGCCGAATCGTGCTGCCGAACCTCCTACCGGCGATCCTGTCGGGCGCTGCGCTCGGGTTCGGGCGGGCCATCGGCGAGTTCGGGGCAGTGATCCTCATCTCGGGGAACATCCCGTTCGAGACCGAGGTGTCGTCCTGGTACATCTTCAGCCAGATCGAGAGCGATCGTTCCGCTGCCGCCGCCGCTGTCTCGGTCGTCCTGCTCCTACTCTCTCTCGTCGTGCTCGTCGCGGCCGACGTGGCCGAGCGCTGGACGCGGAGGCACGAAGCGTGAGCCGCTACCTCCTGCGATTCAGCGCGCTCGGCTACCTGCTCTTCCTGCTTCTGATCCCGGTCGGAATGGTCTTCTACCGGATGTTCGAGGATGGCCTCGCCGCTGTCTGGGGCGAGCTCACGAGTCCTGCGTTCATCCACGCGTTGCAGGTGACGCTCGTCATCGCCGCGATCGCCGTTCCGGCCAACACGATCTTCGGCATCCTCTGCGCGCTCGCGATCGTTCGGCGCGGCTCCGGCCGCGGGAACTGGTTCCTGAACTCGGCGATCGGTCTCCCGCTCGCACTCTCCCCGGTCGTGGTCGGGCTCAGCCTGATCCTTGTCTACGGCAAGAGCGGTTGGATCGGGAGCTGGCTGACCGACCACGGCATCCGCATCATCTTCTCGCTCCCGGGGATGGTGCTCGCGACCATCTTCGTGTCCCTTCCGTTCGTCGTGCGCGAGGTCGTGCCCGTTCTTCGCGAGATCGGGACCGACCAGGAGGAGGCCGCATGGACGCTTGGCGCCTCCAGAACGGCGACGTTCTGGCGGATCACGCTTCCGGCGATCCGCTGGGGCGTCGCGTACGGGATCGTTCTGACGACTGCCCGCGCACTCGGCGAGTACGGAGCCGTCGCCGTGGTCTCCGGGCGAATCGCCGGGAAGACGGAGACGCTGACCCTCCACATCGACGAGCGTTACCTCGCTTTCGACCAGACCGGCGTGTACACGACCGCCGTCGTGCTCGCGCTCATCGCCGTCTCGACTCTCGTCGCAATGAACCTCCTCGGAAGAAAGGAGCGTGCCCGTGGCGATCACGGTGCAGCAGACGACGAAGCGGTTCGGTAGCTTCGTCGCGCTCGACAACATCTCGGTCGCAATCCCGACCGGGTCCTTGACCGCGCTTCTCGGCCCGAGCGGCAGCGGGAAGTCGACGTTGCTCCGGGTGATCGCCGGGCTCGAGCAGCCCGACTCCGGCCAGGTCGCGATCCTGGGGGAGGATGCGACCAGCCTCCCACCGCAGAAGCGCGGCGTCGGCATGGTGTTCCAGCACTACGCCGCGTTCAAGCACATGACGGTCTTCGACAACGTCGCATTCGGGCTGACGATCCGGAAGCAGCGCAAGCCGGAGATCCGCGAGCGGGTTCACGCCCTCCTGGACCTCGTTCAGCTCTCCGGGCTTGCCGACCGATACCCCTCACAGCTCTCGGGTGGGCAGCGCCAGCGCATGGCGCTCGCGCGCGCGCTCGCTATCGAGCCCAGGGTGCTGCTCCTCGACGAGCCGTTCGGAGCCCTCGATGCCCGTGTCAGGAAGGAGCTGCGGCAATGGCTCCGGCATCTCCACGAAGACGTCCACGTTACGACGGTCCTCGTGACGCACGACCAGGAAGAGGCCATGGAGGTGGCTGACCGTGTCGTCCTCATGAACGAGGGGCAGATCGTGCAGGTCGGCAAGCCGCGTGACCTCTACGAGCACCCGGCCAACGAGTTCGTCATGAGCTTCATCGGGCCGGTCAACCGGCTCGGCGAGGGCTTCGTCCGCCCGCACGACATCGAGCTGCGAGCCAGCCCGAACGGGTCGACGCAGGAGGCGATGATCGAGCGTGTCGTGCACCTCGGCTTCGAGGTTCGCGTCGAGCTCGTGCTCGACGACGGCGAGTCGATGTGGGCTCAGGTCAGCCGGAACGAGGCCGAGGAGCTCGAGCTCGAGGAAGGTCAGATCATGTTCGTGCGGCCGGCGGAGATGCGCGTCTTCACCTCCTAGCGAAGGCCGGTCACGATCGCGCTAGGCTCGTCGCGTCATGGGCCTCGTCGCCGTCGTCGGCCACACCGCGCGCGACCTCGTCGACGGAGGGCCGCCGAGGCCGGGCGGCGTGCCGCTCTTCGCGGCACGGGCCCTCCGGGCGCTCGGCGAGCCGGGCCTGGTCGTGACCCGCTGCGCCGAGGAGGATCGCGCCCTGCTCGGGCCGCTCTACGCGGTCGGGCTTCCGGTCGTCTGGAGACCGGAGCCGGTGACGCCCGTCTTCCACCTGGCGAACGACGGCGATCGCCGCGAGATCAGGATCGAGGCGCTCGGGTCGCCCTGGACCCTGGACGACGTGCAGACGTGGCTCGGCGCTGCGGTCGACGATGCCGGCTGGGTGCATGCCGGGCCGCTCTGGCGGGGCGACTTCGAGGCCGACGCCCTTCGCGAGCTGGCCCGCGGCCGGCGGCTCTCGTTTGACGGGCAGGGGCTGGTTCGCCCCCGCGAGCTCGGGCCCGTGCAGCACGATTCCGAGCTCGACCCTGAGGCGCTCGAGGCCGTCGACGTGCTCCACCTCGCCGAGGGCGAGATCGACGCGCTCGGCCTCGGCCTCGACGAGCGCTCGTTGCGCACCCTGGGAGTTCCCGAGATCGTCGTCACGCTCGGCTCTCGGGGCTGCGTCGTCTATGCGGACGACCTCGCCGAGCTCGTACCCGCCCGCCCCCTTGCGGGCGTCGACCCCACCGGGGCAGGCGACGCGTTCACGGCCGCCTACGTTGCCTCGCGCCTCGCGGGCCAGGGCCCGGTGTCCTCCGCCCATCGGGCCACCGCGCTCGTCCACGGGCTCCTCTCGGGACGGCTGCCGATCCCGTGACTCGACCGCTGATCGTGCTCGCGGAGTGTTCCGACGGCCTCTACCTGGTCGAGCTCGGCGCAAGCGGGGACGAGGACCAGCTGGCCGGGATCCAGCAGGGCGGCACGGTGCCCGACCGCCCGCGACCGCTCGAGCTCGTGCCGGACTGGGCGGCCTCCCACCTGGTGGACGTCGACGCGGTCGGCTCCTCCGTCCTCCTCGCTCTCGATCGGCGCCCGCCGCTCCTCGCCTCATACGATCGCGGCCAGACCTGGAACGAATGCGGCGGCGGTCTCCCGCGCGGCCGCGCGGTCGCCCTGGCCGAGAACCCCGACCACGTGCTCTACGGCGCCCGCAACCGCCTGTACGTCTCCGGCGACGGCGGACGGTTCTGGCGGTCGGTCGGCGTCGAGTTGCCCGAGATACGCGACGTCGCCTGGGGTTAGCTCTAGGGTGCAGGTATGGAAGAGGCGCGGCTCGAGCCGCGAGACGCCGGCCGGACGGCGGTGACCGAGGGCTGGTTCGTCGTCGACGTCCACGACGCCGCCTGGGTGACGAGCGACGCGTTCGGCACGGCGTGCATCTTCGAGGGGGACGAGGCCCCCTTCTCCCAGGTCGGCTACACGATCGCCGTCCTCTCGCCGGGGCAGCCGAACGGCATGTACCACCGCGAGAACGCCCAGGAGGACTTCCTCGTCCTCTCCGGCGAGTGCCTGCTCCTGATCGAGGGCGAGGAGCGCCGCCTGCGGGCCTGGGACTTCGTCCACTGCCCGCCGGGCACCGAGCACATCTTCGTCGGAGCGGGCGAGAGCCCGTGTGTCGTCTTCATGGCGGGCGCGCGCGTGCCCGAGAAGGAGACGGTCTACCCTCGCTCCGAGCTCGCGCTCCGCCACGGAGCCGGCGTCGAGGCGGAGACGCGCTCGCCGGCGGAGGCCTACGCGCGGTTCCCGAAGTGGCGCCCGGGCCGCCCGGACGACGTCTCGCTGTCCTGAGCTAGAGGCGGAACTCGCCGCGGGCGACGACGACCGCCGATCCGCCGACCTCGACCCGCTCGATCCGCTCCGCCGACCCCTCGACGCGCGCGTAGAGCGTGCTCGGCCGAGCGAGCTCAACCCCCTGCGAGATCTCGACCTCGTCTCCGAACGCGATCAGGCCGTGGCGGGCCAGGTGGCAGGCGAGCGAGCCGGCCGCCGAGCCCGTCGCCGGATCCTCTGCCACGCCGTCCGCCGGCGAGAACATGCGCGTCTTCCAGCGTCGGCCCGAGCCGGCGAAGCAGTTCACGCCGCCGATCGTGGCCATCTCCTCGTGCTGGAGCTGCGCGAGCGCGCCCATGTCGGGGGTCACACGCGCCACTGCCTCCTCGTCCGCGAGGGCGACGAAGACCTGCGGCATCCCGTTGTCGTAGATCTCGACGGGCAGCTCGGAGCGCTCGACTCCGAGCACGTGGAGCAGGCGTACGGCCGCCGGGAACGGCTCCACGGTCGGTGTCGGCTGGCTCATCCGGCCGAAGACGAGCCGGTCACGCTCTCGCTCGAGCGCGACGGCGACCGTCCCCACTCCGGTCTCGATCAGGATCTCCCCCAGCTGCAGCGGGCCGGCGAGCACGAACGCGCTCCCGAGCACCGGGTGCCCGGCGAACGGCACCTCGTTGGCGGGCGTGAAGATCCGGATGCGGACGTGCCCGTCGCCCTCGGGCGGATAGACGAAGACGGACTCCGAGAACGCCATCTCCCGCGCGAGCGGCCCGAGCTGCGACTCGGGGATCTCCCGCGCATCGGTGAACACGGCGAGCTGGTTCCCGGTCAGCGGGGTGTCCGTGAAGACGTCGGCGACGACGTAGCGGAAGCTCGGCACGGAGCAAGTGTAGGGAGCGGCGGGCTCAGTACTCTGCTCGGGCGGTCCGAACGGCTCCAGCGCCGAGGAAGATCGCGAGCCAGACGACCACGGCGGCGGCTGCGACGCCGAGCGACGGCGCATCGGCGTCGCCGATCAGCCGATCCAGCGCGTTCGGCAGGACCAGCTCGCCGAGCGTCTCGCTCACGCGATCGAGCAGGAGGAGCAGGGTGAACCCCCCGAAGCTGAGGACGAGGGCGAGAGCGATCCCCGCGGTGACCGATCGCAGTAGGGCGCCCACCGCGAACGAGACGAGGCCGTAGACCCAGGCGAGCGCAAAGATTCCCCAGACCTCCCGAGCGACGTCCGTGGCGCTTGCCTGCTCGGCCCCCGCGAGAGGGAGGACGAACGGCGTCACGACCGCGATGACGGTTGCCGGCGCGAGCAGGATCACGATCGCCAGCGCCAACGCCGGGACACGGGCCCAGTACAGGCTCTGACGGGGCGTTCCCGTGAGGACGAGGTAGCGGAACGTGCCGTGCTGAACGTCCCAGGCTCCGGCCGTGGCCCCGATCAGGATTGCCATGACGAAGCCGATCACGGCGACGATGCCGGTCGAGGTGTCGAGCGCGTCGACGCCGGAGGTGTAGTCCTCCGGCCTCACCTCTCGAATGACGAAGTAGGTGACGAGAACCGCGATCGAGCCGAGGAGCGCAAGACCGAACGCCGTCCAGGCAAGACCGCGCCGGCGGATGATCTTCAGCGTCTCCTGCCGGATCATCTCGATGATCACGTCGCTCCCCGTCTCCGCCCGAGCCGGCGTCGCCGGTGATCTCGAGGTAGCGCTGCTCGAGCGACTCCTCGCTCGCCGTCAGGCTCGCCACGCCGACCCCCGCCTCGACGAGAGCCCGCGTGAGGGCGATGGCGGTCTCTCTCGCCGGGTCGGTCGCGACGAACACCTTGCCGTCCGGCCGCCGCTCGATCAGGGCTGATCCGTCGAAGCTCGCGATGACGCGCGCGGCGCCTTCGACGTCGTCGACGTCGACCACGAGGCCTCGCTTGCCGCCCTCGATCAGGCTGCGCACCGAGCCCTGGACGACGACGCGGCCGTGATTCACGATCGCGACGTGGTCGCACATCTTCTGGATCTCGTCGAGGAGGTGGGACGAGATGAACACCGTCCGGCCTTCGCCCTCGACGAGCGCTCGCACCAGCTCACGGAACTCGACCATTCCGGCCGGGTCGAGACCGTTCGTCGGCTCGTCGAGGACGAGCAGCTCGGGCTCGTTGAGAAGAGCGCGGGCGACACCGAGCCGCTGGCGCATGCCCTGTGAATACGTATCCACTTTCTTGTTCGCCCGTTCACTGAGCCCGACGCGCTCGAGCGCCGCCGGGATCCGAGCTCCCGCCTCTGCGCCGAGCAGCGCAGCCCAGGCCTCGAGGTTCTGCCGGCCGGTCATGTAGCCGTAGAAGCGCGGCTCCTCGACGATCCCGCCCACCCGTTCGAGCGCGCGCTTCGTGTCGCCCGGAACGGGTGCGCCGCGTACCGTCACCTCTCCGCTCGTCGGCCGCGCCAGCCCGAGGAGCATGCGGATCAGCGTCGTCTTGCCGGCGCCGTTCGGGCCGAGGAAGCCGAAGGCGATCCCCGCAGGCACGTGCAGGCTGACCCCGTCGACGGCCTTGAGCGAGCCGAACCGCTTGGTCAGATCGACGGTCTCGATGACAGCGTCGCCCGCCACGGCTACCCGGGCACCTGACGCCAGATCGGGCCCCGGGCGATCACCGGGTCGAGGATACCGTCGCGCAGATCGTGCTCGGCCTGGTCGGGGAAGACCTCGTGCGGGCGCTGTCCCGGGTAGCCGATCGAGCGCCTCACCTTGGGGCTCAGGTAGTACGCGGCGGTGACGACGAGCAAGAGGAGCTCGAAGCCCTCCCGGTCGCCCGAGCGAAGCCGCCGGATCTCGGCCTCGGGATCGCGGCCCTGCCGCGGCGCGGACGAGGTCGGCGAGCGGCCCGGCGAGGTCGGGCCTCGCCGCGAGCGCCCGGTCGAGCCATCTGCCCTCGACTCCGACGTCCGAGGCCGACGGCCTGCCGGCGGCCTTCGGGACGAGCACGTCGGCCAGCCCGGCGAAGGTCGTCCGCTCCTCGGGGGTCACCCGGCCACCTCCTGCAGGCACGCCGTCTCGAGGATGTGCTCGGCAGTACGCAGCGCGAACGCGCAGATCGTCGCCGTCGGGTTCATCGCCCCGGCCGTCACGAAGACGCTGCCGTCGACCACGAACAGATTCGGAACGTCGTGCGTCCGGCCGAACGGGTCGCAGACGGACGTCTCGGGGTCGTCGCCGGCGCGGGCGGTGCCGAGCAGGTGCCAGCCGCAGTCTGCGTGGACGCGCGAGACGATCGTGTCGACCGCCCCGGCCGCCTGGTGCGCCTCGACGGCGCGCGCGACGTTGAACTCGAGCGCCGCGCGGGAGTCGTCGGAGAGCTCGTAGGCGATCGCCGGCGCCGGGATCCCGTCACCGTCCGTCAGCACCGGATCGAGCGTCACTGCGTTGCGCTCGTCGGGAAGGTCCTCGACGGTCAGGAACCAGTCGAACGAGCGACCCACGAGCCGGTGGACGTTCTCGTGGATCGCCGGCCCCCAGGTCTCGTCGAGAGGCAGGCGCCAGAGGAGCAGCTGCGGTCCGAAGCCGGGGATCAGATCCCACTTCGCTCCGCGCGGAAAGCCGCGGGCCGGGTCGCCCTCGTAGAACTGGAGCGAGCCGACCGGTTGTCCGGCCGGCCCGAGCCAGCTGCCGAGCTCGTCGTCGTAGATGCCGAGGACCGAGGCCGCCGGGTGAAGCATCAGACGCTTCCCCACGAGTCCCGAGGTGTTCGCGAGCCCGTCGGGAAAGCGGCTCGACGCCGAGAGGAGCAGGAGGCGGGGGGTACCGACGCCGTTCGCGGCGAGCACGACGACCGCCGCCCGCTGGAGGTGCTCGGCCCCCTGCCGGTCGACGTAGACAGCCCCGCAGGCGCGTCCGCGCCCGTCGAGCACGATCTCCCGCACGCGTGCGCCGGTGACCAGACGCGCGCCGTGTCCGAGCGCGTCCGGCCAGTGGGTGATGTCGGTCGAGGCCTTGGCGCCGGACGGGCAGCCGCTCTGACACGTGGCGCGGCGCTCGCACTGCGCGAGCCGCCCGTGCGCTCGCGAGGCGATCGCGTTCGTCCCGGGCCACCAGTGCCAGCCGAGCCGGTTCATCCCCTCAGCCGCGCGGCGTCCCATCTCGCCGATCGGGTGTGGCGGGAGCGGCGGCGGCGCGCCGGGCGGGTAGGCCGGATCGCCGCCGAGCCCGGAAACGCCCATGTCGAGGTCGACGCGCTCGTAGTAGGGCAGCAGGTCGTCGTAGGAGAGGGGCCAGTCGTCGGCGACCCCGTCCAGTGTTCGCACGCGGAAGTCGGAGGGGACGAGACGCGTCCAGATCGCCGTGTAGTGGATCGTGCTCCCGCCGACGGCGTTGAACATGAGCGGTGAGATCTCCGCCGCCGACACGTCGCACGGGTAGTCCTCGGGGAGCGCCCGGACGTTCGGGTTCGGGTGCCAGGGCTTCGCGAGCATGAGCTCCCAGGGCGAGCGCTCGTCCGGGTACTCCGAGGCGCTGTGCCAGCCGCCCTGCTCGAGGCAGACGACCGAGAGGCCTGCCTCGGCCAGCCGTTTGGCGACGACCCCGCCGGAGGCGCCGGCGCCGATCACGAGGACGTCGGCAGGCGGAGGCGAGCTCACGGCGGCTCCATGCTAGGGACGGGATCCGGACGGGGCGGCAGGGAACGAACGTCGCGGACCGCGAGCACCGCGGTCGTCACAGCGAGAATGCAGGCACCGGCCAGCCAGAGCGTCTCGGACGTGCCGAGGACGGCCGCGACCGGGCCGGCGATCGCGAGCCCGAGCGGATAGAGCGTCAGCGAGCCGAACGCGTCGTACGCGCTGACCCGCGAGAGCGACGCAGCCGGGACGTGGCGCTGCAGCGTCGTCTCCCAGAGGGCGACGAAGAGGCTCACCCCCGCGCCGCCCAGAAAGCCGGTGAGCACGATCGCCCAGACGGGCAGGACGAGCGCGAGGGCGAACGGCGTGAGGCAGAAGCACGCCAGCGCGGCGGAGCCGACGAACAGCGGCCGGTCTGAGCGCAGGCGCAGCGCCACGAGCCCGCCCGCGACCGATCCCACGCCGGAGAGGGTGACGATGAGCGCCCAGGCGCCTGCGCCGCCGAGGTCGTCCTCGGCGACCTTCGGGCCGAGCACCGTCACCGTCGCGTAGAGGAGGTTGACGAGCGAGGCGGCGAGCACGATCACCCAGAGCCAGGTACGAGACCGGAACTCGCCCCAGCCCTCGCGCAGGTCCTGGGTGAACGACCGGGACGGCAACGGCGCCTGGCGGGGAACGCGCATCGCGACGAGAAACGCGGCACTGAGCCCGAAGGTGGCAGCGTCGACGGCGATCGCCCACCCCGGCGACGCGGCGACGACGAGGATGCCCGCGAGCGCCGGGCCGGCGATGTTCCCGGCCGACTTGGCGAGCCCGAGCAGCGAGTTCGCCTGCTGAAGGCGCTCGGCGCTCACCGCCATCGGCACGTACGCCGTCGAGGCCGGGTAGAAGAAGCCGCTCGCGGCACCGTGGACGACCTGGAGCAGCGCGATCTGCCAGACGCTGGCGTGGCCCGCGAGGAGGAGAGCGGCGAGGATCGCCTGGCTCCCGAAACGCGCCACGTCGGCGGCGACCATGACCGCGCGGCGGGAGAGACGGTCCGCAACGACGCCCCCCAGGAGCACCACTCCCATGAGCGGCAGCATCCGCGCCGCCAGGACGTAGCCGAGATCGGCAGCCGACCCCGTCAGGTCGAGGACGGCGAAGGCCAGGGCGACGCCGACCATGCCGTCCCCGAGAAACGAGAGCGCCTGTCCCGAGAAGAGCAAGAAGAACTGACGCTCGCCGAGGGCGCCCAGCGAGTCCCGAAGGCGCATGGCTGGAGGATCCCACAAGCCCTCGCGCTACCATCAGCCGAGGAATGCAGCTCTATCTCGTCCGCCACGCCGAGGCCGCACCGGGCGATCCCGACGAGTTGCGTCCGCTGACACCGAACGGCCGCGAGCAGGTGCGACGGCTCGGCGCTCGGCTCCGCGACGACGGCGTGCGCCCCGACGTGGTCATCACGAGCCCTCTGCTCCGTGCCCGCGAGACGGGGACGCTGCTCGCCCGCGAGCTCGGCGGCGAGGTGCGGGTGGCCGAGGAGCTCGCCCCGGGCGCGACCGCGGACTCGGTGTCTCGCGCGGCGCGGGGAGCCACCTCCCGCGGCGAGACGGTCATCGCCGTCGGGCACCAGCCCGACTGCGGGAGGATCGCGTCGGTGCTCACCGGCGAGCCGGAGCCGCCGTTCCCACCGGCTGCGTCCGTCGCGATCGACCTGTAGTGCAACCCGCGATCGAGGTCACGGACCTCCGGAAGTCGTACGGCTCGCGACAGGTTCTTCACGGCCTCGACTTCGCGGTCGACCCCGGCGAGGTGTTCGCTCTCCTCGGCCCGAACGGGGCCGGGAAGACGACAACGGTCGAGATCCTCGAGGGCTACCGACAACGGAGCGGCGGCTCGGTGCGCGTCCTCGGCAACGACCCGTGGGGGGCACCGGCGAGCTTTCGCGCCCGCATCGGCATCGTGCTCCAGTCGTCGGCGGTCTATCCGGCGCTGACCGTCCGCGAGATTCTCTCCCTCTTCGCCGGGTACTACCCCAGCCACCGTCCGGTGGACGAGGTGATCGACCTCGTCGAGCTCGACGAGAAGCGCGACGCGCGCGTGCGGACGCTCTCGGGCGGCCAGCTTCGGCGCCTCGACCTCGGGCTCGCGCTCGTCGGCGATCCGGAGCTCGTCTTCCTCGACGAGCCGACGACCGGATTCGATCCCGCCGCCCGCCGGCGGGCCTGGGAGACGATCCGCGCGCTGCGGGAGCTCGGGACGACGGTTCTCCTGACCACCCACTACCTCGAGGAGGCAGGACAGCTCGCCGACCAGCTCGCGATCCTGCGCGACGGCCGCATCGCCGCCACCGGATCGCCGCAGGAGCTCCTGTCGACGAACGGCGTCGTCGAGATCCGCTTCCGGCGGGCCGGCGAGCCGGTCGTCGTCCGGACCGACGATCCAACCCGCGTTCTCCACGAGCTGACCGCCGAGGCGATCGCGTCCGGCACCGAGCTCGAGGAGCTCGAGGTGCACCGGACGACGCTCGAAGACGTCTACCTCGAGCTGACCGGCCTGGACCCCTGATGCGCCTGTTCCTGCACGAGCTCGCGAACCAGCAGCGCCTCTTCTGGCGCAGCCGCGAGTCGGCGTTCTTCACGTTCCTCCTACCGATCGTCCTCCTCGTCATCATCGGCCTCGTCTACGGCGACAGCACGATCGACGGCGTGCCGGCAGCCCCGTACCTCGTCGCCGGCATGCTCGGCTTCGGGGTGGTGGCCACGGCCTACGCCGGGCTTGCGATCAACACGGTCATCCGCCGGGAGTCAGGAGTCCTGAAGCGCGTCCGGGGAACGCCGCTGCCGTCGTCCGGCTACCTCGGCGCGGTCATCGTGTCGATCCTGGTCGTCATCGCGATCGAGGCGATCGCCCAGGTGCTCATCGGCCGTTACGTGCTCGACGCCGGGTTCCCCGGCTCACCCGGCGCCCTGGCGGTTGCGCTCGCCCTCGGGGGCGTCGCCTTCTCGGCCCTCGGCCTGGCGACCACGGCCATCGTGCGCTCGAGCGAGGGCTCCTCGGCGATCGTCAACGCCATCTACCTGCCGATGATCTTCATCTCGGGCGTCTTCTTCTCGGTCGACGCGCTGCCCGGATTCCTCGAGGCGATCGCGGACGTGCTCCCGCTGACGTACCTGCTCGACCTGATCCGGTCCGTCTTCGTCGACGGTGACGACCTCGCCTCCTCCTGGCGGGCGATCCTCGTGGTGGCGCTCTGGGGGATCGCCGGCGCGCTCCTCGCGGTGCGCAGCTTCCGCTGGGAGCCCCAGGAGGGTTAGGGTGTTGCTGCCGTCAACGAGGAGGAATCATGAGGCTCACACGGATCGTCGCCCTCTCGGCCGCCCTGCTCGGGCTGCTCGTTCCTGCGGCGACAGCTGCGAGGCCGGCGACACAGGCTGAGAAGCGGGCGATCACGCAGGCGGTGCTCCGGACGATTCCCGCAAGCACCCGTCCGAAGATCCAGATCAAGCGAATCCGTGTGACGTCCGTTCGCCTCTACGGCATCGAGCTCGCGCCCTTCGCCTTCGCGAACGAGGTCCCGAAGCGCGGGTTCGAGGACGAGGTCCAGCCGCAGGTCTTCGCCGTTCAGCGCGTACCCACGGCCAGCGGCGCGTTCCGGTGGGTGACGGTCTCGTACGGAACCTCCGGCGTCGGCTGCGGGGTCGTGCCGCTGGCCTACCTGCGCGACCTGACGGGCGACAGGACGCCCTGCCCGGGCTAATGGTCCGGGAGTTGGTCGTACGGGCCGGACCTGTCCGGCCCGTACGTAGGCCGTTCCAGGCGCGCGGACTGGTTTTGGGCGGGACAGGTCCCGCCCCTACGAGCCCGAGGTAGCTCCCTCCGCCTCGACCTCCCACGGGCTCGGCCGGCCGGTCCCGGGGAGGCAGCAGGCCGGCGGACAGATGTCGTGGCTCGGCCCCGCCTTGCCGAGCGCGCGTCGTGGGACGTCCGGCGAGAGGCGCTCCTCGATCAGCTCGCGGATCATCGCCACGAAGGCAGGGTGCGTCCCCACGGTCGGCGCGCGGACGAGGTTGAGGCCGATCTCCTCGGCCACCTCGCGCGCCTCGACGTCGAGGTCGTAGAGAACTTCGAGGTGATCCGACACGAAGCCGATCGGCGAGACGACGACGTCCTCGACGCCACCTGCCCCGAGCGCGCGCAGGTGGTCGCAGACGTCCGGCTCGAGCCACGGAACCGAAGGCGGCCCGCTCCGGCTCTGGAAGACGAGGCGGTGGTGCAGGGCGCCCGCCTCGGAGGCCACGAGCCTCCCCGTCTCCGCGAGCTGGACCTCGTAGCGGCAATGCCTGGCCATCGCGCTCGGGATCGAATGCGCCGTGAAGACGACGTGGGCCCGCTCGCGTCGCCCCGCGGGGATCTCGGTAAGGGAGGCCGCCAGGTGCTCCGCGTTCGGCCCGACGAACCCCGGGTGGTCGAAGAACGCACGCGTGCGCAGGACCTCAGGCGCCTCGTGGCCGACCTCGTTCTGAGCGGCGAAGAGGTTCTCGCGGTACTGGCGGCAGCCGGAGTAGGAGCTGTAGGCGGACGTGAAGAACGCGAGCGCCCGGCGGACGCCGCGGTCTGTCATCTCACGCAGAACGTCGGGCAAGAGGGGATGCCAGTTGCGGTTTCCGAAGTAGATCGGCAGGTCGATGCCGTGGGCGTCGAGCTCGGTGCGCAGCGCGGCGACGAGCGCCCGGTTCTGCGCGTTGATCGGGCTGACGCCGTCGAACCGCTCGTAGTGGCGGGCAACCTCCTCGAGCCGCTCGCGCGGGACGCCGCGCCCCCGCGTGACGTTCTCGAGGAAGGGCATCACGTCGTCCATGCCCTCGGGCCCGCCGAACGAGACGACGAGGATCGCGTCGAAGAACGTGGCCGGGTAACGGCTCTCGAAGCCGTCGGCCGGGGGCTTTCTGTCGTCGGCGATCGCGGCCATCCTCGCGCCGAGCGTAGCAACGCCCTGTGTCAAGCTTGCCCCCAAATCGACACGGGGAGGGCCGGATGAGCGACGAGGCCTACGACAAGGGGCTCGAGATCCGCCGCGACGTTCTCGGCGCCGAGTACGTCGAACGCGCGATGCAGAACGCGGACGAGTTCAGTGCCGACTTCCAGCGCTTCGTGACCGAGTACTGCTGGGGCGCCTGCTGGGGCCGAGACGGGCTGCCACGGCCGACGCGGAGCCTGCTCGTCCTCGCGATCCTCGCCACGGCAGGCCGCTGGGACGAGTTCGAGCTGCACTTCCGCGGGGCGCTCCGGAACGGCTGCACGCAGGCGGAGCTGCAGGACGCGCTCTTCCACGTCGCCGTCTACGCCGGGCTTCCGGCCGGCGTGTCCGCCTTTCGGATCGCACGCCGGGTGCTCGCCGAGGACCCTGCCCCGTCGTGACCTAGGCAGCCAGGCCGGAGGCGAGGATGAGGGCTTCCGCGCGCTCCTCGGCGCTCGCCGCGGCCCGCCCGTCTCCCGACGCTCTCGCCAGCTGGCTCCGCTTGAGCCAGTTGTACGGGCTCCCGGGCTTGAGCGTGAGCCGTTCCGAGAGGAGGACCTCGGCCAGGTCGTGGCGCGTTCCCCGGATCGCCGCCTCGAGCAGTGTGCGCAGCACGGCGTCGCGCTGCGCGTGGCTGCCGCCGAACTCGTTCAGGTGGTGGCGGATCGGCATCAGCTGGTCGACCGCCTCGTCGTAGCGACCCGTGCCGAACGCGAGCAGCGCGCGGCACACCGGTAGGCCGATCCTCGCGGTCATGCCGTAGTTCGTCACGCCCGGATGACGGTCGGCGAGCCAGCGCTCCCGGTCGTCGACGAGCCACTGCGCCCGGGCGAGATCGCCCGCACCCACGAACGCCATCATCGCGTGCATGTCGTTGAAGGCGAAGCAGGGCTCGCGCGTCAGCGTTGCCCAGACGTCGGCGAGGGCGCGCCAGCGCTCCGGCTCCTCGACGCCGTCGAGCAGGAGCCGCCAGAGGAGAGCGGACGCGTCGCACATCTTCACCGCGACCCGGCGAGCCGAGTCGACGAACAGGCGCTCGTCGTAGATGCGCCGGACGGTCTCGAGGTTGCCCGCCTCGAGATTGAAGAGCGCGTAGTGCCACCAGTTGTGCCCGGTGAAGTAGTTGCCGTCGGCCCAGTACACCATCCGCTCGTCGAAGAACCTGATTCCTTCGCCGAACCGGGCGCGCATCTCGTAGGTGTGGACGACCGCGTGCACGCCCCACACGTCTCTCGGATCGAGCGCCAGGGCATGCGAGCCGACCTCCTCCGCGCGTGCGTAGTCGCCGGACTCCTCGAGCCCGAACGCGTACATGCCGAGCACGGGCCCGTACAGGCGGTCGTCCTCGGACCAGGCCGGCAGCACCTCGGCGATGCGATCGCGGAGCGCCAGCGCGTCGCCCGTGAAGTAGTCGAAGTTGTGGCCGAGGTAGAGCGCGAGGACGTCCCGCGGATACTCGCGATTCAGCTGCCGGAGCAGGCCCGCCGCACCGAGCATGTCCTCGCCGGCCAGTGCGGTGGCGACGCGAAGATGCGCGCGCTCGCGCGGCAGCAGCCGCTCCTCGGGCACGCGCTCTGCCAGCCCGAGGACGAGCTCCCGCCCTTCGGCGAGGCACCCCGGCTCCGTCGACATGAGGCCGAGATACGCGCTGACCAGAGTTGCCAGCGGGCAGTCGGGGTCCTCCGCCAGCAGGTCCTTCGGCGCCCTCAGCATGTCGGGCCCGTAATGGACGAGCTCGCAGAGCGCGCGGTCGTAGGCGTCGCCGACGCTCGGGCCGCTGGCCGTCATCGCCAGTCCGTGCTGATCTCGGACCACGTCGAGCGGGTTGTATCACCCGCTACCGCTATCAATCTCAAAGCGAACGCCTGTGATACACAGGCGCTGTGTCCGACGTCTTCGTGCTCGCCGAGCTCGAGCAGGCAAAACGGAACCACGGGCTGCCCCTCGAGGCCCTGCGGTACCCGATCACGCCGCCGGGTCTCCACTACCTGCTCTCCCACTACGACCTGCCCGCGATCGACGCGGACAGATGGCGGCTCTCGATCGGCGGGCTCGTCGAGCAGCCGCGGACGCTGACGCTCGCCGACCTCAGGGCCCTTCCCGCCGTCGAGCACCTGGTCACGATGGAGTGCGCGGGCAATGGGCGCGCCCGGGCGCCGAACCGGCCCGTCAGCCAGCCCTGGCTCGAGGACGGCGTCAGTACCGCCCGCTGGCGCGGGGCTCCCCTTCGCGACGTGCTCGAGGCGGCGGTGATACGGCCCGAGGCCGTCGAGCTCGTCTTCGCGGGGCCCGACCGGGGCATCGAGGTCGGCGCGGAGCACGCCTACGAACGAAGCCTCTCCGTCCGGGACGCGCTCGAGTCGGAGGCGCTGCTCGCCTACGAGATGAACGGCGCCCCTCTCCTCCCGCAGCACGGTTTCCCCGTGCGGCTGCTCGTCCCCGGCTGGTACGGGATGGCGAACGTCAAGTGGCTCGTATCGATCGAGGCGGTCTCCGAGCGATTCCGCGGTCATCACCAAGTCGTCGCCTACGTCGTCCGTCACACGGCCGACGAGGAGGGCGAGCCGGTGCGGCGCATGCAGCCCCGCGCGCTCATGATCCCGCCGGGCCTCCCGGGCTTCCCCGAGCGGACGCGAACGGTCGAGCGACGCACGTACGTCCTCGAGGGCCGCGCGTGGTCCGGCGAGGCGCCCGTGGCCGTCGTCGAGGTAAGCGACGACGGCGGCGCGACCTGGACCTCCGCGAAGCTCGAGCGGGACGTCGACTCCCCGTTCGCCTGGTGTGCCTGGCGGCTCGAGTGGACGCCGCGTCAAGTCGGCGAGGTCGAGCTCTGCTGCCGGGCCCGGGACGCCGTGGGCAACACGCAACCGCTCGAGCCGGTCGAGAACCTCGGCGGTTACGTGAACAACGGCGTGCAGCGGGTTCGCGTGACCGTGCGCGGCTAGGCTAGAGCTGAATCGACCAGAGCCGGAATCGCGAGATTGGAGCAGACCGTGGCAGTGCAGACTCCCGAGAGTTGGACAGCCGAGGCAGAGCGCCTCGATATCCCGTCCCAGGCCTTCATCGACGGCGAGCTGCGAGACGCCGCCAGCGGCGAGACCTTCGACTGCGTCAGCCCGATCGACGGGCGCGTTCTCGGGCAGGTCGCGGCGTGCGACGCACCGGACGTCGAGGCCGCCGTCGCCGGCGCCCGCGCCGCTTTCGAGTCCGGCGTCTGGTCGCGCCTCGCGCCGAAGAAGCGCAAGAAGACACTCCAGCGGCTCGCGGCGCTCGTCGAGGAGCATGCGGCCGAGCTGGCGCTGCTCGAGACCCTCGACATGGGCAAGCCGATCCGCGACGCGAGCTCGATCGACATCCCGCTCGCTGCCGAGACGATCGCCTACTACGGCGAGGCGATCGACAAGGTCTACGACGAGGTGGCTCCGACCGACCACTCGAACGTCGTCATGATCCTGCGGGAGCCGCTCGGCGTGGTCGGTGCGGTGGTGCCGTGGAACTTCCCGCTGCTGATGGCCTCCTGGAAGGTCGGGCCCGCGCTCGCGGCCGGCAACAGCGTCGTCCTGAAGCCCGCCGAGCAGTCGCCGCTGACGGCAATCCGCCTCGCCGAGCTGGCCTCCGAGGCGGGGATCCCGGACGGCGTCCTCCAGGTGGTGCCGGGCTTGGGCGAGACGGCCGGACAGGCGATCGGCCGGCACATGGACGTCGACATGGTCGCCTTCACGGGCTCGACCGAGGTCGGAAAGCTCTTCCTGCGCTACGCGGGCGAGTCGAACATGAAGCGCATCGCCCTCGAATGCGGCGGCAAGTCGCCGCACATCGTCATGCCGGACTGCAGCGACCTCGACGCGGCCGCGACCGCCGCGGCCTGGGGCATCTTCTTCAACCAGGGCGAGGTGTGCAACGCAGGCTCGCGCCTCATCGTCCACGAGTCGTTGAAGGACGACCTCCTCGCGCGCATCGATCGTGTCGCCGAGCGGATCCAGCCGGGCGACCCGCTCGACCCGAAGACGCGCATGGGGCCGCTCGTCGACTCGACCCAGCTCGACCGGGTTCTCGGCTACATCGCGTCGGGGCGCGACGAGGGCGCCGATCTCTATCGGGGCGGCGACCGCGTCCGCGAGGAGACCGGCGGCTACTACGTCGAGCCGACGATCTTCGACGGCGTCCGCAACGAGATGCGGATCGCCCGCGAGGAGATCTTCGGGCCCGTGCTCTCGGCGATCTCGTTCACGGAGGAGGACGAGGCAATCCGGATCGCGAACGACACGATGTACGGGCTCGCCGCCGGGATCTGGACGGACGACGTCAACCGGGCGCACCGCGCCGCCCGCGCGATCAGAGCGGGCGTGGTCTGGGTCAACACGTTCGACACGGGCGACATCTCGGCGCCGTTCGGCGGCTTCAAGCAGTCGGGCTTCGGGCGCGACAAGTCGATCCACTCGCTCGAGAAGTACTCCGACCTGAAGACCGTCTGGATCGCGCTTCGGTCGTGACGGCGGGCGAGCCGCTCGCCGCCGTCTGGCGCGCCGGCGACGCCGGGCGGGCCGCTCTCGTCGTACCCGAGGAGGAGCTCCGCCTCAGCTTCGGTCAGCTCGCGAACGACGTCGAGGCGCTCGCCGCCCGGCTCGCCGGTCACGGCGTTCGCCGGGGCGATCTGGTCTGTCTGGCCTTGCCGAACGGCCCGCAGCTGATCGAGCTGATCCTCGCCCTGACGGCGCTCGGCGCCGCTGCGGCACCGCTGAATCCGGCCTACACAGAGGACGAGTTCCGTTTCTACCTCGAGGACCTCGCGCCGCGCCTGCTCCTCGTGCCCGAGCGTCAACTGACCGCTGCCCGTGCCGCGGCAGGCGAGGTCGCCGTCGTCGACGTTCTTATGGCCCCCGGAGCCGAGTGCCTCCCCGGCCACGGCGCGGCCGGCACGCCCGCTACCGACGGCGGGGCCGAGGACGTCGCCCTCGTGCTGCACACGAGCGGAACGACGAGCCGGCCGAAGCAGGTGCCGCTCCTCCAGCGCAATCTCGTCGCGTCGGCTCGCTCGATGGTCGCGCACTACCGGCTCGGCCCCGACGATGTCTCCTGCGTCGCGATGCCGCTCTTCCACGTCCACGGCCTCGTCGCATCGACCGTCGCGGGCCTTCTCGCGGGCGGCACCGTCGTCGTCCCGCGCCGACTCAACCGGCGCTTCCACGAGCTTCTCGCCGACGAGCAGGTGACCTGGTTCTCGGCGGGACCGACGATCCACCACATGCTCCTCGAGAGAGGATCACCCGGCCGGGAGCGGCTGCGGCTTCGCTTCGTGCGCGCGTGCTCGTCCGCGCTCGCGCCCGAGCTGATGGAACGGGCGGAGGCGGCCTACGGCGTGCCGGTCCTCGAGGCCTACGGCATGACCGAGGCAAGCCACGAGATGGCTGCGAACCCGCTGCCGCCGGCGGAGCGCCGCGCCGGGAGCGTGGGCGTTCCGACCGGGTGCCGGATCCGCACCGTCGGACCCGACTGGCGCGACGTCCCCGTGGGAGCGGAGGGCGAGGTCGTCGTCAGCGGCCCCGGCGTGACGCCGGGCTACCTCGCGAACCCGGAGGCAAACGCGGCGTCCTTCCGAGACGGGTGGTTTCGCACCGGCGACCTCGGGGTCTTCTCGAACGGCTACCTGAGCCTCGTCGGGCGCATCAAGGAGCTGATCATCCGCGGCGGCGAGAACATCTCCCCCGGCGAGGTCGAGCACGTGCTGCGCGCGCATCCGGCTGTAGCAGACGCGGCGGTGTTCGGGATCCCGGATGCGAAGTACGGCGAGGTCGTCGCGGCGGCTGTGGCCGTGCGCGAGCCGGTGAGCGAGCGCGACCTCGCCGATCACTGCCGCATCCATCTGACCGCGGTCAAGATCCCGCACGTGATCCACCTGCTCGACGAGATCCCGCGAACGGCGACGGGCAAGCTCCAACGCCGCCGCGTGGCTGCCTCGATCTACGGGGAGTAGCGGCGTGCGCTTCTGCGTTCTCGGCGCTGGTGCGATCGGCGCCTACGTGGGAGCCGCCCTCGCCCGGGGGGGCGCAGACGTCGTGCTCGTCGCGCGCGGGCGGCACCTCGAGGCCATGCGGCGAAGCGGCGTTCGGGTGCTTTCCCCGCGCGGCGACTTCACGGTGCACCCCGAGGCGACCGACGACGTCGGAGCCGCGGCCGACGCCGACTGCGTGGTCGTCGGCCTGAAGGCCCACCAGCTCCAGGGGCTTCTTCCCGCATTGGCGCCGCACCTCCGGCCGAACGCCTGCGTCCTCCCCGCCCAGAACGGGGTTCCCTGGTGGTTCTTCCAGTCGTTCGACGGACCGCTGGCCGGATCGGTCGTCGAGGCGGTCGATCCCGGCGGGGTGATCACGCGCGCGATTCGGCCCGAGCAGGTCGTCGGCTGCGTGCCCTACCCGGCGACGGAGATCGCCGAGCCCGGCGTCGTGCGGCATCTGGAAGGCACGCGCTTCGCGATCGGAGAGCCTGACGGGTCGACCTCCGAACGCTGCCGGTCGATTGCGGACGCGTTCGTTGCCGGCGGGCTCAAGTGCCCGATCGAGGAACGCGTCCGCGGCCAGCTCTGGCTCAAGCTCATCGGCAACGTCGCATTCAACCCGGTGTCGGCGCTGACCCGCGCGACGCTCGGTGGGCTCGGCACCCGGCCCGAGACGGTCGAGCTGCTCCGCACGATGATGGAAGAGGTCGCTGCGGTCGGCAAGGCGCTCGGAATCGAGCTGCCCGTGTCGATCGACCGCCGGCTCGAGGCGGGGCTTGCGGTCGGCGACCACAAGACATCGATGCTCCAGGACCTCGAAGCGGGCAAGCCGCTCGAGCTGGCCTGCCTCAGCGGTGCGGTGATCGAGATCGCCGGCCAGCTCGGCGTCCCGGTTCCCCACGTCGAGGCCGTCCATGCCTGTGCAGCGGCCCTCGACCGGCAGCGGCCCGGGCCGCCCGAGCGACGTTCGTGACCACGGAGGCGGGCCGGGCTGGATCGCGGCTCGTCGGCCGCCTCTCGATCGCTCCGGGCGACCTCGTCGCAGGCGTCTCGGTTGCGGCGGTCCTCGTTCCGCAGTCGCTCGCCTACGCGCAGCTTGCGGGCATGCCGGCGTATCGGGGTCTCTACGCGGCCGCGTTCCCGCCGATCGCAGCGGCGCTGCTCGCGTCGTCCCCGTACCTGCAGACCGGCCCGGTCGCGCTGACGTCACTCCTCACGTTCGGAGCACTCACGGCACATGCGCCGCCCGGAAGCGACGAGTACGTCGCTCTGGGAGTCCTGCTCGCCCTCGTCGTCGGTCTCACCCGGGTCCTGATCGGGCTCCTGCGGGCCGGCGTGGTCGCCTACCTCGTCTCCCGGCCGATGCTGCTCGGCTTCCTGCCCGCGGCCGCGATCCTGATCGTCGCCTCGCAGCTGCCGGCGGCGCTCGGAGTCTCGACGGGCGAGGACGGCATCCTGCGTAGGGCCGCCGACGCGCTCGCGCACCCAGGTGACTGGATCTGGGCGGCGATCGGGCTGGCGATCGTGACCGGGATCCTCGTCGCTGCCAGCCCGCGCGTCCATCGCCTGCTCCCCGGCGTGATCATCGCGATCGGGATCGGGCTGGTGGTCGGCTCTGCCGTCGACGCGGGCGCGGAGGTCGGGCCGATCCCCGCCGGGATCGTCGATCCCGTCTTCGACCTGCCCTGGTCCGAGCTGCCGTCGATCGCGGGCGCCGGGGTGATCATCGCGCTCGTCGGGTTCGTCGAGGCTTCGTCGATCGCCCGCACGTTCGCCGCGCAGGAGCGGCGGCGCTGGGACTCCGATCGCGAGTTCGTCGGCCAGGGAGCGTCCAATATCGCCTCGGCTCTGGCCGGGGGATTCCCCGTCGGCGGCTCCTTCTCGCGCAGCGCCCTCAATCGCAGCGCGGGCGCCAGGACGCGCTGGAGCGGGGTGGTCGCAGGCGTGGTCGTCCTCGCGTTCATCCCCTTCGCCTCGGCGCTGTCGTCGCTCCCGGAGGCCGTGCTGGCCGGCATCGTGATCGCGGCCGTCCTGCCGCTCATCCGCCCGCTGCCTCTCCTCCGTCTCGCGCGCTACTCCCGCCCGCAGTTCGCGGTCGGAATCGTCACCTTCGCACTGACGCTCGCCCTCTCACCGCACGTCGAGCGCGCGATCGTCGCCGGGGTCGGGCTTTCGATCGCCGTGCACCTGTGGCGGGAGCTGCGGCTGGAGGTCCCGAGCTGGCGCGACGGCGACACGCTCCACCTCCGCCCGCGCGGCGTCCTCTACTTCGGCACCGAGCGGCGCATCGAGGACGCCTTCCTCGCTCTCATCGCCGATCATCCCGACGCGCGGCGTGTCGCGGTGCACCTGGACGGGCTCGGACGCATCGACACCACAGGCGCGCTGGCACTCCGGGCACTTCTCGACGACGCGCGGCGAGCCGGGCTCGAGGTCGACGTGCTCGACGTCCGCCCGCGCTGGCGGAAGCTCGTCGAGCGGGTCATCCAGAGCGAAGCCGATCCGCTGTGAGGGCAGTTCGAGAGAATGGGCCCTCGCGCCGCCGCACCGGGGGTCGTTCGGGCGGCGGCGTCGAGGTGCGGTTCGCCGCCGGCTCGAAGACCGGCGGCCACTCGGTGCTGGTCCGTCTAGAGCACCCAGACCAGCAAGAGCACGACTAGCACGATCGCCAAGACGCTTCCGATGCCGATGTACATTCTTCCTCCCGTTCGCTTGCTGCCTGTCATTACCCCTGAACCCACCGGGCGAAACTGCTGCTCGCAGGCGTTTGCGTTCGCGGCCCCTGGGCAACACTGCGCAGAACAACGGGAGGCCCGATGAACGCGACCGCGACAGCGCAGTAAACTCCGGGCCTCGTGCTCGTCGCGGCAGAGCGCGGTTTCGAGTTCGCGGACCCGATCGCGATCGGGATCCTCTTCGTCGGCATTGCCGTCTTCGCAGCGGTGGGCGCACTGTCGCACGAGCACGAGCGGGCCTTCTCGGCTGCGCTCATCTACCTCGCGCTCGGCATCGGCGCGGCCGTGGTGCTCGGGATCCTCGACGTGAACTGGGTCGATCCGTTCCAGGACGGCGAGGTGCTCGAGCATGCGGCCGAGTTCGCGCTCGTCATCGCGCTCTTCTCGACGGGCCTGAAGCTCGATCGCAAGCTCACCTGGCGTGGCTGGACGCCGGTCGTCCGGCTCCTGGCCCTCGTGATGCCCCTGACGATCGTCGCCGTAGCTCTCTTCGGCGTCCACGCGATGGGACTGTCGCTCGCGGCCGCGATCGTGCTCGCAGGTGCCCTCTCTCCGACCGATCCGGTCCTTGCCGGCGACCTCGGGGTCGGCCCACCGGGGGAGGAGGACGAGCGAGACGCCAACTTCTCCATCACCGCGGAGGCCGGATTGAACGACGGTCTCGCGCTCCCGGTCGTGCTGCTCGGGTTGACGCTCGCAGTCGACGCCGCCGGCCCGCACAGCTCCGTGTGGGAATGGCTGGCCGCGGATCTGGTCTACGCCGTTCTCGCAGGCACCGCCATCGGAGCCGCGGCCGGATGGGGGCTTGCCGCCGCCGTCGTGCCCCTCCGGGACCGGCGTCTCCTGTCTGTGGAGCTCGACCGCTGGATCGCACTAGCGGCCGTTCTCGTGACCTACGGCATCACCGAGGCCGCGGGGGCCAACGGTTTCGTCGCGGCGTTCGTCGGTGGGATTGCGTTTCGACGGTACGAGCGCGACCACGAGCTGAACGCGACGGTGCACGAGGGCGCCGACACGCTGGAGAAGCTCTCCGAGCTCGCCGTGATCCTCCTGTTCGGCAGCATGGTCTCGCTTGCGGGACTCGGCACGCCGGGCTGGGAGGGGTGGCTGCTGGTCGCGCTCCTCCTGCTCGTCGTGCGACCGGTCGCCGTGCTCGCCTCGTTTACCGGCTCGCGCCTCGCCAGGCGCGATCGTCTCTTTCTCGGCTGGTTCGGCGTCCGCGGTATCGGAACGCTGTATTACGCTGCCCTCGTGGCCGGAAGCTCCGAGCTGGGGCGCGAGGCCAGGGAGATCATCGTCTGGACGGCTGCGGTCTGCGTCCTCGTCTCCGTCATCCTCCACGGCGTCACGGGAACGCCCTTCACGAGCCGGCTGCTCGCCAAACCACGAAGCCGCAGAGGAGAATGAGTGGGGCCGGCCCCGGCTCGTCCGGCCCCACTTTCCTAGGAACCCGGTGGTGCTTTAGACCCCCGGCCGGTCCCAGTCCCGGTAGCCGGGGCCACCCGGCCCGTAGTACGTGCCGATCTCGCCCCGGTACGCGTCATCCTCGAACAGGTGCTCGTCGTACTCGGGAGCGTTCTTGATCTCGTCCTTGACGCGGTTGACGAAGACCTTCTCGTCTTCCAGGTCGACCCTGTCGATCACACCGGCCGGGAGCATGACCTTCTTGCCGAAGATCCAGGGTCCCGTGTCGACGACGATCCGGCTCGATCCGACTTCAGCCGACGCGCGGTCGATCTTGCCGATCGAGCCGTCGATCGCCTCCACGCCGAACCCCTCGAGGCTCGCGTCGCCCCACGTCTCGTCCCGGTACTGCCATACGTCAACGACCTTCATGCCGCTCCTTTCTTGGGATACACCCATACGGTTCCCGCCCTCCGAGAGGGGTAAACAGCGGACCGGTCTTATCGCTCAGGAGTAGGTAGGGCGCATCCTGGGAACCTCCGGTGTGGAGATGGGTGTGGCGATCCGAGACACTCGAGGAGCCTGACGATGCCGAGGGCAATCTGGTCGGGGTCGATCGCATTTGGCCTCGTCAATGTCCCGATCAAGCTCTACAGCGCGATCGAGGAGAAAGACCTCCGCTTCCACTTCCTGCACCGCAAGGACGACGCCCGCATCGGATACGAGAAGGTCTGCAAGAAGGAAGGGAAGCCCGTTCCCGACAACGAGATCGTCAAGGCGTACGAGACCTCGAAGGGGAAGTACGTCTATCTCGAGGACGAGGACTTCGAGGCGGCCGAGGGCAAACGGCACCGCACCATCGAGATCACGGACTTCGTCGCCTACGACGAGATCGATCCGATCTACTTCGAGCGCACGTACTTCCTCGGCCCGGCAGAGGGCGCGGAGAAGGTCTATGCCCTGCTCGTCAAGGCGATGGACACGTCCGGGCTCGCCGCCGTCGCCACCTACGTGATGCGCGGGAAGCAGCAGCTCGGCTGCCTGCGCATACGAGAGGACGTCATCACGCTCGAGAAGATGCACTTCGCCGACGAGGTGCGGCCGATCGACGAGATCAAGGTGAAGAACCTCAAGGTCGCCAAGCAGGAGCTCGCGATGGCGACCGAGCTCATCGAGCGCTTCACCGGCCGGTTCGACATCGGCAAGTACCGCGACGAGTACCGGGCGGCGCTCTTGCGCATGGTCAAGGCCAAGGCAAGAGGCAAGGAGATCCACGTCGAC
The DNA here is from genome assembly GCA_963819905.1 of uncultured Thermoleophilia bacterium. Classification (GTDB taxonomy): domain Bacteria; phylum Actinomycetota; class Thermoleophilia; order Gaiellales; family Gaiellaceae; genus CAWCQC01. The sequence goes on along the minus strand of CAWFXP010000009.1, from coordinate 554,443 downwards.
CGGGAGCCCGAGGAGGCAGAGCCGCTGGACCTCCTCGAAGCGCTCCGCGCGAGCGTCGCAGCGCACACCGGTCGCGGCTCGGGAAGAACGGAACGAAGAACGGCCGCAAGAGCGGCGCGGCGGGCGACGGCAACGACCTCGAGGCTCTCCCGAAGGCCGAGCTCGTCAAGCTGGCCAAGCGCGACGGCATGACGGGCTACTCGACGATGAACAAGAGGCAGCTGGTTCGCGCGCTCGACCGCTAGCCTGGTCGCGTGGATCTCGAGACCGAGCGCACGCGCCTGTACGGGCTGCCGCTCGAGCAGTTCACCGCGCAGCGAAACGCGCTCGCGCGAGAGTTGCGCGCGGACGGCCGGCGAGAGGAGGCCGCAGCCGTCGCCGCTCTGCCCAAGCCGACGCTTGCCGCCTGGGTGGTCAACATCCTCGCCCGGACGCAGCGCCGCGAGATCGACCTGCTGCTCGACAGCGGGAAGCGGCTGTACGACGCGCAGCAGGCGAGTCTCGAGAAGGGCGGCCGCGCCGGCCTCGACGAAGCGCGCGAGCGCCTGGAGACTGCGACGGCGCGGGCGACCGACGCGGCACGCGAGGTGCTCGGAGAACGTACGAGCACACAGCTCCTCGACCGGGTGGCGGAGACGCTTCGCACGGCTGCGCTGACCCCCGAAGGGCGTGAGTTACTGGCGACGGGCATGCTCGTGAAGGAGATGACGACGACCGGCTGGGAGCTCGTAACGGCGATCGGCGGCACCCAGACCGTCGAGCAGAAACCCCGCCGCGGCAGAGAGCCTCAGGAAACCGCCGGCGACCGGGCCGCGCGGCAAGAGGAGCTGGCGCGGGCGCGCGAGGCCTTGAGCTTGGCCAAGGAGCACCGCTCGGAGCTCCGGCGCCGGCTTCGAGACGCCGAGCGCGAGGTCGCGGAGAGACGTGAGGCGCTCGAGCAGGCGGAGAAGAGCCGGGACGACGCGAAACGCGAGCTCGCTGCGGCCGAGGAGGCCGAGGCCGCTGCGGGCGCTGCCGTTCGCGAGATCGCCGCTGCGAACAAGCGCCGCCGACCCTGACCGAGGACACGCTGCGAGCCTGGCGATGTTTGGCGCCCGGGCGGATGGTGGTAGGCCCCGCACGTGAAGAACCGCGGCTTCATCCGTCGACTCGTCTGGGCGGGCGTGCTCGCTCTCAGCATGTTGGCTGCCCGCAAGATCGCGGCTGCAGCCTGGCGCCGGACGCTCCACGAAGAGCCGCCCGCCCGCTCATGACCGAGATCGTGAGCAAGCCCGCCGAGAAGCTCGACGAGCTCGGAGATCGCGCGGCCGAGCAGGGCGGCGTGGTGGCAAAGTCGGCCGAGGACCTGCATGCCGACGCAGACTTCCTGCGCAAGCTGGATCCGCGTCGCGAGCCGGACGGCTCCGGAGAGCCGGGCTCGCAGATGCTGCGGGCCACTCCGACCGGGTCGGCCGGCAGGAAGCGCGCGGCCGCCAAGCGCGGTCGGAGGGCGCTGATCGTGATCGGCGGCTCCTTCGTCGCCGGTCTCGCCGTTGCGACGTTCTTGCAGTGGAGAAGCCTTGTCGAGCCACGTCACTGAGCCGCGCTTGGAGGCGGGCGTACACGATGCCGTCCGGCGGATCTCGGAGCACGCCGTCGCTCTCGCTCGGCTCGAGGCCGAGCTCGCGAAGGCGGAGCTCAGCGCGAAGGGAAAGCGGCTCGGGCTCGCGGCCGGGCTGGGCGCCGGCGCCGCCGTTCTCGCGGTTATCGGCCTCGGCTTCGGCCTCGCAGCTGCAGCTGCAGCGCTCGCTCTCGTCATGCCGACCTGGGCGGCGCTGTTGGCGGTCTGCGGCGGCGTCCTGCTCGTGGCAGCGATCCTCGCCGTCGTCGCGAAGCGGTCCGCGAGAAAGGCGTCGCCTCCCGTTCCCCAGCAGGCGATCGACGAGGCGAAGCTGACCAAGGACGCCTTGTCGGGAGGAACCAATGGCAGCTGATCCGATCGTCGATCCCGCGAGAGAGGAAACGATCCGCCGTATCGCGCGTGAGCGGGACGAGCTCGCGCTCGCAGTCGCCGATCTTCGCGGCCAGCTCAGCCGCGCGACCGACGTGAAGGCACAGGCAGGCCGGCATCTCGCGCCGCTCGCCGCTGGGGCCGTCGCGGCGGGCTTTCTGCTGGCGGGAGGCGTCGGCGCCACGTTCCGGCTCGCCGCAGTGCACCAACGCGTTCGACGCGAGCGCCGAGACCGCTCTCTTCTCGAGCGACTGACTGCCTAGCCCTGCCGCCCGTGGCCACGACCGCCTGGGAAGCAGACGAGGCGCCTCGGCTCGACCTGTCGCAGCTGTTTCTCGACGAGATCGGGCGGTTCCCGCTCCTCTCGGCGCGAGAGGAAGTCGAGCTGGCGAAACGAGTCGAGACGGGCGACCGCGAGGCCAAGGAACGCATGATCAACTGCAACCTCCGCCTCGTGGTCTCCGTGGCGAAGCACTATCAGGGACACGGCCTTCCTCTGCTCGACCTCGTCCAGGAGGGCATTGTCGGCCTGATCCGCGCGGTCGAGAAGTTCGACTGGCGCCGCGGCTTCAAGTTCTCCACGTACGCCACCTGGTGGATCCGTCAGGCCGTCCAGCGCGGGGTCGCCAAGCACGGACGTGACATTCGTGTTCCGATCTACGTGCAGGAGCAGGCGCGGCGGCTTGCCGCAGTGGAGGCGACGCTCGTCTCCGACCTCGGCCGCGCACCGACCGAGGCAGAGCTGGCGCGGCGCTCGGGCCACACGGTGCGAAGGCTCCGAGAGCTCAGGGATCCCGCGCGGGTCGTCGCGAGCCTCGACGGGCCGGTAGAGGGCCGCGGCGAGGCGCCGTTCGCCGCGGCCACGCTGGTGGATCCCGTGGGCGAGACACTCGAACGCGGCGACGGCGGCCGGCAGGAGGCGATCGAGCGAGCGCTACGCCGCCTGCCTCGCCGGCACCGCCAGGTGGTCGAGCTCCGATTCGGCCTTCACGGCGGTGACGGCCTGCCCCTCCAGGCGATCGGCGACGCGCTCGGCCTGACGCGAGAGCGGATCCGCCAGATCGAGCGGGAAGCGCTGGCAGCACTCGCGGGTATGCGGGAGCTGGCAGACATCAGCCCGGCCGCCTAGATGGTTTGATCGGAAAGTGTGGTGGTGTCGGGGACATCCGAGACCGAGCATGAGGCCGTGATCGTCCGCAGCCGATAGCAGCGCTATCGGCGAGGACGAGCGGGGACTCAGGCGATGTGTCACGGGTGTCATCCGGCGCCGCCACGGTTTCCGGGCAATTTCCGATCAATCATCTAGCCGCTCACCGTCCCCGAGAACACGAGGAGCGGCGTTTCCGCCGCTCCCCTGAAGCGAGACGACCTACCGTGCTACGCGCGGCGCGCGTCGCTCGTAAAGAACGAGATGACCCAGATCAGGGCGACGATCGCCGCCGCAATGAAGAGCCACTTCACGACGAACCCGAGGCCGAACAGCACGGCTACCAGCAGACCGAGTAGAAGAAGCACCAGCATGCAATCACCTCCCTCATCCGTTCGCGGTCGCCTGAGATCTGCCCGATTCGCCGCTGAGCGAAACCCCAGGGTTGTACATAGGGGCCGGACAGGTCCGGCCCCTACGGTTGGGTTGAGGCTCAGTACCGGTCCGGGTATACGTCGCGGCCGGTGACGTCGCGACGCGCCGGATGCCACGCACCCCAGCTCGACCAGAAGACGAGCGAGAGGAGCAGGCCGACTGCGCCTACGACCATGAGTACGACGCCGACGATCTGCAGGTCGATCCCCTTCGTTGCCACGTCGACGGCCCAGAGCAGGATCGCTCCGACGGCGATGAGCACGAGACTGACTCCGATTCCCATCTCGATCTCCCTTCATTCGGACGTCGAGTGGATTCCCGGGCGAGGCCCCGCCCAAACCGCCGGAAGCCGCGGCCGCGGCGAAGTACCATTCGCAGGGTGACGGGTGGACCGGCGGCGGGGGCATACGGCTCGGTGCCGGATCTCGACACGCACCTGCTCGAGCGCCTGAGCGACGCGAGCGCCATCGGCATCATGAGCGGCGAAGACGGCCTCGTCATCGAGGCGAACGACCAGTTCCTCGAGATGGTCGGGTACAGCCGCGACGATCTCGAACGCGGTCTCGTCGACTGGCAGGCCATGACCCCGCCGGAGTACGCGGAGCTCGACCGCACGAGGACGGCGGAGCTGCTCGAGCGCGGTGCGCTGACTCCCTTCGAGAAGGAGTACGTCCGCAAGGACGGGAGCCGGGTGCCGGTCCTCGTCGGCGGCGTGCTCCTCGAGCGATCGCCGTTTCGCTGGGCGTGCTCGGTCGTCGACCTCTCGGGCCGCAAGCTCGCGAACGAGCGCTCGAACTTCCTCGTCGAGGCCGGCGACATCCTCGGCGAGGGGCTCGACGTCGAGGCGATGCTCCGCGAGCTGGCTCGTCTGGCCGTGCCGCGCCTGGCCGACTGGTGCTTCATCGAGCTGGTCGACGACGAGGGAATCGGCACGCTCGGCGCCTCGGCGGGCGCCGACCCTGAGCGGGCTCCGCTCGGCGAGCGCCTTCGCGCCCTCTATCCGCTCGACCTGAGCCGCGACGACCCGGTGACGCGGGCGATCGCGGCCGGCCGTACCCAACTGCTCGGAGTGATCGACCGCCCGGTCCTCGAAGCAATGGCGCGGGACGAACAGCATCTTGCACTGCTGGAGGAGCTCGGCCTTCGCAGCGCTGCGGTCGCGCCGCTTCCGGGACGGGAGCGCGTGTACGGCGCCGTACTCCTCGCGACGGCCGAGTCCGGGCGCATCCTCGGACCGGGCGAGGTCGCCCTGGCGAACGACCTGGCGAGGCGGACGGCGCTCGCGATCGAGAACGTGCTTCTGCTCGACGCCGAGCGGCTGGCGCGAAACCAGATCGAACGTCTACACGCGCTCACCTCGGCGCTGTCCGGGGCCCTCACCCCTGCCGAGGTCACCGAGGTGGCGCTCGAGCAGGGGATGGCGGCAGCCGAGACCGATTCCGCGGTCATCGCGCTGCTCGACGAGAGCGGCGTCATGCTCGAAACCGCCGGTTATCGGGGGTATACGGAGCGGATCATGGATCCCTGGGAGCGATTCAGCGTGAACCTCGAGATCCCGATCGCGCAGGCCGTCCGCCGGCGGGAGGCCATCTTCCTGGAGTCCGCCGCGCAGATTCTCGAGCGCTATCCGGACCTGGCCGCGCATGTGGAGGCGAGCGGCGACGAGGTCTGGGTGTCGCTCCCGCTCGTCGTCTCCCGGACGCCGCTCGGCGTCCTGTTCTTCGGTGCGCGTCAACCGAGGCGATTCGACGTCGACGATCGTACGTTCGTGCAGGCCGTCGCCGAGCAGTGCGGCCAGGCGCTCGAGCGCGCGCAGCTCTTCGAGCGCGAGCACGTGATTGCCGCCACCCTCCAGCGGAGCATGCTGCCGCAGCATCTGCCGCAGGTTCCGGGCGTCGCGCTCGCAGCCCGCTACCTGGCCGGCAACCCCGGGCTCGAGGTCGGCGGCGACTGGTACGACGCGTTCACGCTGTCCGACGGACGGGTCGCGCTCTCGATCGGTGACGTCGTCGGCCGCGGCCTGCGCGCCGCGTCGACGATGTCTCAGCTTCGCAACGCCCTTCGGGCGCTCCTCTTCGAGGGGCTCTCACCCGCGGCCGCGCTGCGCAGGCTGAACCGCCTGGTCGACGAGATGCAGGAGCGCTTCGCGACGCTGCTCGTCGCGATCTATGACCCCCGCTCCGGCACCCTGCAGATCGCGAACGCAGGTCACCCGCCGCCGCTGCTCGTCCGCGCGGACGGCGTCGCCTCGTTCGTCGATGCCCCACCCTCGGTGCCGCTCGGGGCGCTCGCCGATCCGGCCTTCAGCGAAGCCTCGACGACCCTCGAGTCCGGGGGCACGTTGCTCCTGTACACGGACGGCCTGGTCGAGGAGCGGACGCGGTCGCTCGACGAAGGGCTCGAGCGCCTACGACGCGAGTCGGAGCAGGTGCTCAGGCCGTTCGAGGATGCGGTCTCGAGGCTGGTCTCGGCCATGGTCGGAAGCGAGGGCCGGGGAGACGACGTCGCGATCATCGCGCTTCGTGCCCTGGACAGGGTCGAGCTCGAAGTCGCGAGCGATCCGCAGGCACTCGCCTCGGTACGGGGCGAGCTGCGTACGTGGCTCCGCACGCTCGGCGCAACCGATGCAGAGGCGAGCGACGTCCTCGTCGCCGCCGGCGAAGCGTGCGAGAACGCGATCGAGCACTCGGGCTCGCGAACGTTCGCGATTCAGGCCCGGCGACAGGACGACGGAGCAGAGATCGTCGTCCGGGATCACGGACGCTGGAGCGACGAGCCGCCGGCGGAAGACCGGGGTCGCGGGCTCGCGTTGATCGAGGCTCTGGTCGACCGCGTCGAGATCGTCAGCGACAAGGACGGCACCGAGGTACGAATGCACAGGCACCTCGAGCGGGCGGAGAAATGGTGAGCAACCGAGAGCAGCGCATCGGCGAGAACGAGGCGTTCTTCCGCAAGCTGAACGAGCAGATCGAGGACGTGTCGGACGAGCCGCCGGGTCGACTCGTCGAGTTCGTCTGCGAATGCGGTGACGCGGACTGCACGGTGCGAGTCCGGCTGACCGAGACGGAGTACGCCGCCGTCCGCCGAGGTCCGACCACGTTCCTCGTCTTTCCCGGACACGTTGTGCCGGACGTCGAGACGGTCGTCAGCTCGAACGAGCGGTTCACCGTGGTCCGCAAGCACGGCGAAGCCGGCGAGATCGCGCTGGAAGAGGATCAGCGCTCCTAGACACGGTTAGACGGGTTACTCGGCCCGCCCGCGGGTTTCCGGGCGGCGACGTGCGGGTAGCTCTGGGATTGACCTAGCCGTCCGACCTGGAGCGTCCGTGGCCACGCTATTGCCCGGCGAAGCCCAACCCGGCTCCGCTGAGCGACAACCACCACAATCGGGAATCGGGAATCGCCGCTTCGCCGTGCTGCAGCCACGGACAGTGGTCATGGTGCTGGCGATCACCCTGGGGACGCTCGCGATCCTCACGCTGGGCTTCATGGCCTGGCGGGCGATCACCTGGGTTCTCGTTGCGATCTTTGTGGCGATGGCGCTCAATCCCGCCGTCGAGTTCTTCTGCCGACGGGGCGCCGCGCGCGGCGTGTCCGCGACGGTGGTCTTCTTCCTGGCCGCGATCGCGTTTGCCGGGCTCGGGTTTCTGCTCATCCCGCCGCTCGTGAACGAAACGGTCGACTTCGTCGAATCCGTGCCCGATCTGATCGAGGACCTGGAGCGCGGCCGCGGGCCGCTCGGGTTCCTCGAGCGGGAGTACGGGCTCGTGGAGCGTGCGCGCTCCGCGATCGAGGGGAACGGTGCGGGGGCGGTGCTCGGTTTCGCGACCCCGGTCGTCGGCGTCGCGAAGACCGTCGTCTCGACGGTGTTCGGCGCGGTCGCGATCGCCTTCCTCACCTTCTTCATGCTTCTCGACGGCCCCCGCTGGGTGCGGGGCTTCCTCGAGTTCGTGCCCGACGGCTCGCGCCCGCGGTGGGAGCGAATCTTCAACGGCATCTATCGAACCGTCGGCGGCTACGTCACGGGGAACCTCCTCATCAGTCTGATCGCAGGCGTGGTCGCCGGCATCACGCTGTTCGCGGTGGGCGTGCCCTACGCGGTGCCGCTTGGCCTGCTCGTGGCGGTGCTCGATCTCATCCCGCTCGTCGGCGCCACGCTGGCGACGGTCATCGTGGGGCTCGTAGCGCTGACCGAGGGAATCTGGCCGGCCGTGATCGTCGTCGCCGTGCTGGTCGCCTACCAGCAGTTCGAGAACCACGTCCTCCAACCGCTCGTCTACGGGCGCAGCGTCCAGCTCTCGGCGCTCGCGGTCCTCATCTCCGTGCTCGTCGGGGCCGAGCTGGCGGGCGTCCTCGGTGCGCTCGCCGCCATCCCGGTCGCGGGAAGCATCTCGGTCATCGCCGGCGAGCTGCTCCAATGGCGCCGAGAGCGGATGATCGCCACGCCGCCCGGGACGACGCTCGAGCTCCCGGACACCGAACGCATCGACACGTCCTAGGCCGTGTCGATGCCCGGGCCCTCGCGACCAGTCGAGCTCTTCCACGTGGAGCTCAGAGCCCTGCCCGACACGGGCGCGCGTTTGCGGGCGGCGCTCCGCGAGTGGCTGGAGTCCTCGCCCGAGCTGGCGGACCTCTCCTTCCAGGCCCAGGCGGCGACGTCGGAGGTCGTCATGCTGCTGCTCGAGACGACGACGGTCCGGACGATCACGGTACGCGGCGCGCGGCTCCAGCAGGCTCTCGAGATCGTCGTCACCGGCCTCGTCGAGGGCGTCCGCGGCAGCGATGTCGATCACCAGCTCGCATTCCGGCTGCTGTGCGCGACGACCACGGACGTGCGCGTCGACGTCACTCGTGCCTCGGAGGGCACGCTCGCGGTGACGCTCGTGTTCGACCTCGCCTAGTAGCGAATCGCGGCCGCGAGGATTGAGCGGCGCCCGCACGTGGTAACCGCACAGTAGGAACGGGCATGTCAAGGAGCGTCTTCCAGCTCGAGGCGACTGCCGACGCCGCCGGCCTGAGCGCGATCAGGCACGGTGTCGCCGACGCACTGCGGCACGAGGGCTACCGCGACGGACTGATCGACGACGTGCGGCTGGCGGTGACCGAAGCGTGCGGGAACGTCGCGCGCCATGCATACGCAGGAGAGGCTGGGCCCCTTACCCTGGCCGTCGAGAGCGACGGTGAACGCGTGGTTGTTCGGGTGCTGGACGACGGTGTCGGCTATTCGCTCGAGCAGGACGGGGTCCCACCGGCGCTCGTCGACGTCGCGGGGAGAGGGCTCTTGATCATTCGCGCGCTGACGAGCCATCTCGAGATGAGCAGGCGGCCAGGGGGCGGCACCCGCATGGTCATGATCTTCGACGACGCATAGCGGCCGCGAGCGACGGGGGTAGGGGCGAATGTGATCGCCCCGTGGACGGGATTACTCGATCGCGGGCGCGTTGGCCGCCGGTTCGGAGGACGAGCCTCGCCGAACACGGCGGCCCGGCCACCAGCTCAGGTTCCCGAACAGCGAGATCAGCGCCGGCACGAGCATCGAACGCACGACGAACGCGTCGATCAGGACGCCGACACAGAGCGTGAACGCGAGCTCGCGAAACGAGCGCAGCGGGACGATCGCGAGGGTTGCAAAGCTCAGGGCGAGCGCGATGCCTGCGATCGAGATCGTCCGACTCGCGCGGGGTACCGCGGTGGCGATCGCCTCGCGGAGCGGGCGGCGCGCCCCCTCGCTCCAGACTTGTCCGACGACGTAGACGTTGTAGTCCGAGCCGAGGGCGACGAGCAGGACCGCAGCGGCGAAGGGGACGTAGTAGGTCACCTCGCCGTGGCCGAGAACGTCCTGGAAGAGGTACGTGGTCAGGCCGAGTGTCGCCGCGACCGCGAGCACGCTCGCCGCGAGCAGGAAGAGCGGCGCGACCAGCGAGCGGAGGAAGATCGCCAGGAGCAGCAGGTTCACGCAGAGCCCCGCAATCGCGATCCGTTGCAGGTCGCTGACCGTCTCCGACACGGTTTCCGCCGCCAGCGCCGTCTGACCCGAGTAGCTCACGCGAGCGTTTCCGACCCCGGATTCCGCCAGCAGGGCGGGCATGGCCTCCTGGAGCGCCTCGAGCCGGTCGATCGCCGGCCCGCCGAGCGGCTCCTCGTCGAGGATCACGGCGAGACGGGCCGCGTTGCCGCTCTCGGCGACGACCGCCCCGGTCTCCACCGACGCCGGCTCCTCCCTTGGCCCGAGGACACCTGCGACGCCCGGGCGTTCCTGGATCAGCTCCTCGAGCCGGACGAGGCCGTCGCGGGCGGTCGCGATGCCCTCTCGCTCGAGGATCACTTCGGTCGGCCCCAGGATGCCCGCCGCGAACCCCTCCGCCGCCGCCTCGGCCGCGACGCGGGGCTCGGCGTCGCCGGGAAGCCCCTGGACGTTCGTGAACCCGAGGTTCATCTCGCGAAGCCCGCTCGCGGCGACGAGGAGCGCCCCACCGACCACGACGACGATCAGGAGCGCCGCCGGACGCGAGGTCGCGAAGTGCGCCACGCGGAAGCGCCAGCCGCGGCGATCCGGCTCGGGCAACGCAGCAGGCGCCTCCTCGACAGCCTCCTCCTCCACCAGAGGCGTATGGCCGCCGGGCCAGAGGAGCAAACGGCCGAAGATCGCCATCAGCGCCGGGATCAGGGTCACCGAGACGATGAGCCCGATGAGGGCGGTCAACGCGAGACCCGGGCCGAGCGCCCGGAAGAACTCGATGCGGCCGGCGAGGAGCGCGGCAGCTCCGGCCGCAACGATGAGGCCGGCCGTGAACACGATCGGGATGTACTGGGCAGTCGAGCGCTCCGCCGCCTCGAGCCGGGGCTCGCCGAGCTGAACTCGGGCGCGCAGACCGGACAGGAAGAAGATCGCGTAGTCAGTGACGATGCCGAGGAGCAGCACGACGACGAGCGGCTCGATCTCCCGAGGGACCGCGACGCCGATCTGCTCGCCGAGCCACGCGACGACCCGTAGGGTGACGAGATACGCGATGCCCGCCGTCAGGAGCGTCGCGAGCGGCGCCCCGACCGAGCGGAACGTCAGCGCCAGGATCAGCGCGATCAGCCCGACTGTGACGCCCTCGACGATCGGCAACGCGTCCTCGATCCGGTGGAACTCCTCGAGACGCGCGGGCAGAGCGCCCGTGACGCCGACGAGGTGGTCGTCGGCGGCCGCCACCTCGGTCTCGGCGAACTCGTGCGCGAATGCATCCCTGTCGCTGGTTCCGGTGTCGGGCGAGAAATAGAGGAAGGTGATGGCGGTCGTCCCCTCCTCGCGCGAGCCGGGAACAAGACCCTCCGTGTTCGTCACGGGCAGGGCAAACGAGATGCCCTCGGGAGGCGGCGGCTCCTGATTGACGGCGGCTGCTCGCTCGAAGACGCGTTCCTGGGCCTCCCTCGAGAGGCCGGACGGACTTCGCTGCACCACGGCGGTCTCCGTGACCAGCGGGAGCTTGAAGAGCTCGGCGCTTCGCTCCTGAGCGCGGATCGCGTCCGCGTCCTCGGGCACCAAACCGCTGAGCGGCGTGCCGGCCTCGCCGAGCGCCGGGAGATAGATCGTCGCCGCGGCCGCGCCGGCGACCCAGGCGAGGACTATCACCCAGCGCAGCCGGGTCACCAGCCACGCGTACGCGCCCGCCGGTCGCCCGGTGTGAAGGATCTCGTTCACGTATTCCCGTCGAACCCGAGCCTCAGCAGCTCACTGAGCCGGTGCGACAACGTAGCGCACAGGCAGACCGAAGCGCTCGAAGCCGTCCGCGACGCTCGCGCGCTCGAGCCAGCTCTCCTCGTCCTCCGGGGCCACGACGACGACGATCGAATCAGCTGGGAAGACCCGAAGCGCGTCCTCCGCCGCCAGCAGCGGGTCGACGTCGCCGACTTCGGTGTCGAGGGCGGCCGCTCCGGGCCGAGCGGCCTGCGCGGTCTCCTCGGCCGTTGCCTCGGCCTGGTCGCGTGCCTCGCCCTCGTCGTTCGTCAACCACTCGAGGCGAGAAACGTTCGAGGCGGGAGCGACAACGTGAACTTCCGCATCCGCCGCGAGCCGGCGAAGATGATCCTCGGGAGCGGGAACCGTGGCGACGATCAGGACGCGCTCCACCGCTATCGCCTCTTCTTACGGCTGATCGCGCGCTGGAGCTCCGCCTTCTTCATCTTCGAGCGGCCCTCGATGTTGAGGCTCTTCGCCTCGTTGTAGAGCTGGTCGCGCGTGCGACCCTTGCCCCGCTTGCTACCGGAGCGAAGACCCCCTCGCCTGCCGGAGGAGAGGTCCTCCTTCGAGAGCCGGGAGCTCGTCCTCGCCTCGCCCGAGCGTGCCCGTTCCTTGTTCACGGTTCGCGCCGCGATCTCCTCCGCGCGCCGCTCGCCCGTCCCGCGCTCCTTCAGCTCGTCCTTGATGTGCTCGTACTGGCGGGCTCTCTTCGTTCCCTTCTTCACTCCTGCCGGCGGCATTCGGCCTCCTCTCGCGTCGCCTCTACTTCGAGATCTGTTGACCCCGAGTTCTGCCATCCGATACCCGGGCGGGCCGAAAGCCGAAACACCAGGGTTAGACTTCGGCGTCAAGCGGGTAGGAGGAGGCATGGCCGTCGACGATTCCCTCGTGCCGGGAGGGGAGCACGGGCCCATCATCTCGACCGAGGTGGTGGCGCTCAGCCTGCCGAGCGACGGGCAGTTCGTTAACGTCGCACGGCTCGTCGTCGGGGGTCTCGCAGTTCGGAACGACCTCTCGTACGAGAGCCTGGACGACCTCCAGTTGGCCGTCGAATCGATCCTTCGGGAGCACGGGCTCTTTGCGACACCCGAGACGACGCTCGAGGTGCGCCTCGCGACTCGGGAGATCGACGTGCTCCTCGGCCCGGTCGACGTGTCGGCGCTCGACAACGCGCTGGGGCATGCGGACGGCATCGGCCTGCGGGTCGTGCTCGACGCGGTGGTCGACACGGTCGCCCTCGAGGAGCGCGGCAACGAGACGTGGCTTCGGCTCGAGAAGCACGTGCCGGTCCCGGGGCAGCTATGACCATGGACTCCCTCGCCACCCGCGAGCTGCTTCGCGCGTACCACCGGGACGGCGATACGAGCGCGCGCGATGCGGTCATCGAAGCCTACTTGCCTCTCGTCCGGGCGCTCGCGCGGCGGTACGCAGGCCGTCAGGAGTCGCTCGACGACCTCGTCCAGGTCGGATCGATCGGCCTGATCAAGGCGGTCGACCGATTCGACGTCGACCGCGGGGTCGAGCTGACCACGTACGCGATTCCTACGATCATCGGTGAGCTGAAGCGGCACTTCCGGGACAAGGGCTGGGCGGTCCACGTCCCACGCCGGCTCAAGGAGCTCAACCTCCAGCTGAACCAGCTCGTCGAAGAGCTCGGCGGGCGCCTCGGCCGTTCGCCGACCATTTCCGAGCTTGCCGAGGCCGCGAAGATCGACGAGGAAGAAGTCGTCGAGGCCCTCGACGTCGGGCAGGTGTACTCGGCGCTGTCGCTCTCGGGTGACGACGACGACTCCGACACCGATCCGCTTGGGTCGATCGGCATCGACGATCCGGGCTTCGAGACATCCGAGGACCGAACGCTCCTACGACCGGGCTTCGCCGCGCTCGACGAGCGAGAGCGACGGATTCTCGAGCTCAGGTTCTACGACGGCCTGACGCAGTCGCAGATCGCCGAGGAGATCGGCATCTCGCAGATGCACGTCTCTCGCCTGATTCGCCGTGCGCTGCTGACGATGAGAAACGAGCTGGAGGCTACCGAGAGAGTGCGCTCGTGACTGCCGATCCCGAAGCCGCGACCCAGACGCTGCGCCTGACGATTCCCTCGCGGCCCGAGTATCTCGTGCTCGGCCGGCTGGTTCTGGCGGGAATCGCGCGTGTGCGTCCGATCGACGCAGATGCGCTCGCCGACCTGAAGCTCGCGTTGACCGAGGCCTGCTCGAACTCGATGCGCCACGCGTACGGAGGCGAAACAGCCGGTTCGGTCGAGATGGCGTTCGAGGTCGGCGACGGATTCGTGGCGATCGAGGTCGCGGACGACGGGCCCGGCTTCGAGCACCCGCCGGCCGATGCGGTCCAGGCCGCGATGAACGGCACGAGTCTCGACGAGGGCGGGCTCGGTCTCGAGATCATCAGAACCGTCATGGACGAGACCGAGATGGGTGCCCGTGCCGGAGGAAGTGGCTCACAGATCCGGTTCGTCAAGCGGCTCGCGTGAATACGTACAGGCGACGCATGGGGAGGACATGAACTTCGCAATCGCAACCGAGGAACCCACCGCCGGCCTGGCGGTGATCGCGCTCACCGGAGAGGTCGATCTCTACACGGCCCCGGAGTTGAAGCAGGAGCTCGTACGCGTGATCGAGAACGGCGCCGGGAACGTCGTCATCGACATGACGGACACGACCTTCATCGACTCGACCACGCTGGGCGTGCTCGTCAGCGGCCTCAAGCGCCTGAATCCGAGCGGCGGGAAGCTCACCCTCGTCGTCACGGACCGGAACATCCGCAAGATCTTCGAAATAACCGGCCTCGACCGGGTGTTCACGATCCACGAGAAGCGATCGGCGGCCGTCGACGAGCTGAGCGGAACGGCCGCCTAGCGCGCCAACGACGCCGGAGGAAGGTTTCCATCTGCCGAGATCAGGAAATCAGAACCGAATGGACGCAGAAGGCGGCCTGATGGAGCCGGTTCTGACGATGACGCTTCCGCCGGACCCGCGAGCGGCGAGACAAGCCCGCGACGCGGTTTCCGACCTGCCGGAACTTCCCTCGGGCCGTCTTGACGACGTGCGTCTGCTCGTCAGCGAGCTCGTGACGAACAGCATTCGCCATGGATCGCTCGGCGCGCTCGGCCGGGTCACGGTACGCGCGTTCACTCATCCGGATCGGGTCCGGGTGGAGGTCGAAGACTCCGGTCCCGGCTTCGCGCCGCGCCCGCGAATTCTGTCGACCGATCAGACCTCCGGGTGGGGCCTGTATCTCGTCGACCAGCTTGCCTCCCGGTGGGGGGCGGAGAGGGCCGACCGCAACTGCGTCTGGTTCGAGATCGACCGCCCGCCCGCGGACGGTTACGTGCTCTGACGCCGAGCCCTCGGGCTCACCCGGACGACGAGAAACGCCGTGTCGTCGCTGACGACGCCGCGTTCCTCGGCCACGACCGCCTTTTCGACCCGGCGTGCGATCTCTTCGGCTGAGGAGCCCGCCGCGTCCCGGAGGATCTGGTGCAACCGCTGTTCGCCGGCATCCATCTGGCGGCCACGACCCTCCACGAGCCCGTCCGTGTAGAAGAACACGACGTCGCCCCCGTGGACATCGATGACCGTGTCGGTGAACTCCGGATCCTCGAAGAACCCGACGAGGGAGCCGAACCGTCCGACCGGCGCCACGTGGCCATCCGCCGTGACCAGGAGCGGCAGAGGGTGGCCGCCGCAGGCGAAGGTGAGCCTGGCACCGAAGCCGGTCTTGTGGAGCCGCGCCTTGACGACGGTACAGAAGGTTCCGTTGTCGTAGGTCGCCCGGAGAGCCTCGTTCAGCACCGCGAGGCTGCTCGCCGGCGACGGCTCCCGTATGGCCGCCGCCCGCAGCGTGTGGCGCGTGAGGCCTGTCACCGCGGCGGCTTCGGAGCCCTTGCCGCAGACGTCGCCGATGTCGATGGCCCAGCTCCGGGCGCCGGTCTGGAAGGCGTCGTAGAAGTCGCCGCCGACCTCGAGGCCCTCGCCGGCCGGGAAGTAGCGCGCCGCGAGCTCCACGCCCGGGATCTCGGGCAGGTCAGGCGGCAGGAGGCTGCGCTGGAGGGTCGACGCGATCCGGCTCCGTTGCCGGTAGAGGCGAGAGTTGTCGATCGCCACCGCCGCCTGGTGCGCGAGAGCGCTCGCCAACGTGACGTCCTCGCCTCCAAGGCGACGGCCGGACTCGCCCGAGAGGAGCGTCAGCGCGCCGATCGTCTCTCCGCGGACGACGAGCGGAACGACGAGGAGCGACCGGATGCGAAGCCGCCTCAGCCCTTCGAGGTGCTCGAGGTTGCGGGCGATCTCCTTGGTGACGCGATCGTCGACGTCCGCTACCAGGAGGGGCTGCCGTGAGCGGAGGACGCTCCCGACGACGCTGTGGTCGTCTCGAGGATTCGCAGGAAAACGCTCTTCGAGCTCTCGGACGAGTGCTTCCTTGGCGGGATCCACGTGGACGACCTCGACCTGGTGCAGGTCGCCGTTGCCCTCGAACACATCGACCACGCAGCAGTCGGCGAGCCGGGGTACCGCCAGCCGGGCAACGTCGAGCACCGTTCTCTCGTAGTCGAGCGACGAGAGCTTCTCGCTCACGTCGGCCGCGAAGGCGAGCGCATCCTCCCGCCGTTTTCGCTCGGTCACGTCGCGCGCGAGGCCCACCATTCGCGCGGGTTTACCCGTGTGATCGCGCAGGACCTGACCCTGTCCGGAGATCCAGCGAATCGTGCCGTCGGGCCACGCGGTGCGAAACTCGATGTCGTAGCCGGCTCCGCGCTCGAGCGCGGCCTCGATCGCTCCTCTGACGAACTCGCGGTCGTCCGGATAGATCAGCGTCTCGTACTGTTCGTAGGTTCCATCGAAGGCGCCCGGCTCGAGGCCGTGCATCGGAGCGATCTCGTCCGACCACGTCACGACGCCCGATTCGATGTCCCACTCCCACGTTCCCATCTGCGAGGCTTCGAGCGCCAGCCGGAGGCGCTCCGCGCCCTCCCGCAGCTCCCGCTCCGTTCGCTTGCGGTCGGTCACGTCCGCAACCAGGGCGACGACGCCCCGGATACGGCCGCCGGCGTCACGAATCGGCGCATTCGAGAACGAGACGTCGATCAGCGTGCCGTCCTTGCGGCGACGCACCGTCTCGAAGCCCGAGAACGCATGGCCGGCGACCACGCGCTCGCGCACGGAGTGGAACTCCTCGAGCATCTCGGCCTCGCTCTCGACGAACGGCACGATCCTGCCGGTCGCCTCCTCGGCAGTCCAGCCGAATACCCGTTCCGCGGCCGGGTTCCAGAGGGTAACGATCCCTGCCGGGTCGTAGGCGACGATCGGGATCGGCGAGGCTTCGATCAGAGCCTCGAGCTCGTCCCGCGTCTCGCGCAGAGCCTCCTCCGCTTCCCGTCGCAGGACGGCCGCACCGAGCACGTTGGCAACCGCGCGGGTGAAGATGACATCCGCCCTCGAGAACGCGTCCGGCTTCGACGAGTGCACCGCCAGGACGCCCCACGGCCGCTCGGCTCCCCTCACGGGAACCGCCAAGCTGCTCTGGACGTCGAGCTCCTGCAAGTAGCCGGGTGGAGCCGGGAGACCCTGTGCGTCCGGGCCGCCCACCGGCTCCTCCGAGAGAAGCGTCAGTCCGGCGATGGTCGACTCGAGAACGGCGATGCGTTCTGATTGCACGACTTCGGAGGGCAGGCCGGTCGCCCTGACGATAGTGAGCTCGTCACGCGCCGGCGTCGCCCGCAGGAGCTCGACACAACGCGTGCCGAGCACGTCGGCGAGCGTGTCGACGGCCTCGCCGAACAGCGCTTCCAGGTCACGGCCGGCGAGCGCCCGCCGCCCCAGCCGGGCGACCGCCTCCTGTTCCTTCGCGACTGCCCGCAAGCGCTCCTCGCTCGCCTGGCGCTCGGCCAACGCCTTCTCCGCCGCCCGCCCGGTCTCCCGGAGTCGCTCGACGATCCGAGCGACGCCGATCGCCGCGACCAGGAACAGCACTCCGGCAACGATCACGTCCCCCGAGTGGAGGACGTCGAACGAGTAGCTCGGCTCGAGGAAGAAGTACTCGAAGCCGACCCAGGCGAGCGCCGCGCACAGAAGCCCGGCCCAGAGACCGCCGACGTACGACGAGGTGACGACAGCAGCGAGGTAGAGGGCACCCGAACCAGGCTGGCCCTCAAGGCCCGCAGCGAGCCCGATTCCGGTTGCGACCCCTGCCGAAGCGACGGCGACCAGTAGTCCTCGCCAGGCGAGCCGTGGCCGCCGGAGACCGCTCGTGTGGTCGCGGTCGCTGCCGGCCAGCCGTCTCATCGCTACCCCGGGGGACGGACGTCAGCCGGATCGTCCACGAAGGCGAGACGACGGTCGAGGAGCGAGATCTCGAAGACCCGCTGAACGACCTCCGGACCGCGCACGAGAACGAGCTGCCGGCCGGCCTTGCGGGCACGCGCGTCGGTGGCGAGCAGGAGCCTGAGACCGCTCGAGTCGATGAACGTCACGTCCCGAAGATCGATCACGACGTACCGTGGCGATCGCTGCTCGACGCGCTCGAGCTCCTCTTCGAGGACAGGCGCCGCGGCGAGGTCGAGCTCGCCCTCGAGAACGACGACGACGACACTGTCGGCGGTGTCTCGCACCGTGGAGCTGAGACTATTCACGGTTCATGAAGACGGTCGGGTCGGGCCACCCAGTCTAGTCCGTTCGGCTGCCCAGAACCTTGCTCAGGGAGCGCCCCGATCCTCGACGAGAATCCCGAGCACCGCTTTCTCGATCTTGCCGCGGGCAGCGGGGTTGCTCGCGGCATCGCCGCCCAGGCGCTCGAGGGCGCCTCGCACGGTCACGCCGGCGTTGAACCGGTCGAACACGCGCGGATCGATGTACGAGCTTCGGCAGACGGCAGGCGTATTGCCCAGGTAGTGAGCCACCTCGTTGACTGCGAGCGCGCCCGCCCGTTTACGCGCGGTGACCGAGCGCGCCCGTTCGCCGTAGACGGCGACCGACACGGCGGCCAGCACCGTCGCGTGCCACGTTCTTCGAGCAGGCGCGTCGCGCAGGCGAGCACCCGCTCCCGTTCCAGATCGGCACGGGTCAGATCCGTGCTCACCCGCTTGCGAAGAATCGGAAGCCTCGACGCGAAGGCGAGCATCCGGGCGAACTTCTCGCGGTCTCGCCGCACTCGCCAGCGCTCGTGGTAGAGGTACTGCTTACGGCCTGCGGCGTCGACGCCGGTTGCCTGCAGGTGACCAAGACTGCGAGCTGGCGGATCCGCGCGAGCACGTCCTCGTCGCGGACGGTCGCTCCTACCGCGTCCAGGTACTCGAAGCCGCGCCCTCTGCGACGCCGAGTGAAGCCCGGCGCCGAACAGTCCGCTCGCCGAAGGCGGCTCACTCGTCGACGAGATCGCTCGACACGCCGAGGTCGGTCGCGATCAGTGGCCACGATCTGCCGTTCCCCTCAACCCAGCGGACGAAACACGACCTCGGTTTGGCCGTCCTCCCGGCCCTGGGAGGGCTCGTTTGCCGGAGCCTGCAAGCGGGAAGCGCTTCGGCGAACCCGACGAAAGGACACCACATGGCCACGGAAGTCCGTGATGCGATGACCCCTAGTCCCACGAGCGTTCCGTTCTCGACCACGGTTGCAGACGCCGCCTCGCTGATGGTTGCCGAAGACGTCGGCTCGCTTCCCGTCGTCGTCGAGTCGCGGCTGGTCGGCGTCATCACCGACCGCGACATCGTGAGGCGCGTCGTGGCAGAGGGCCGCGACCCGGCAACGACGGCCGTCGGCGAGGTCGCGACCTCCGAACCGGTCGTCGTGGGTCCCGACAGCGGCCTCGCGGAGGCCCTGGCGATGATGGCCTCGCACAAGGTGCGCCGGCTTCCGGTCGTCGAGGAAGGCAGCCTGGTCGGCATCCTGGCTCAGGCGGACGTCGCGCGCGAGGCTGGGCCGAAGGACACCGGCGACGTCGTCGCAGAGATCTCCGAGCCTTCCGGCTCAGATCGGTCCTGAGAGCTCCACGAACTCGAGCGAGGTTTGAAGCTCGCCGAGGCGGGAACATGGCAAACGCGGCGGCGCGGGAGGTCGACGGCCACGGAAACCGGTCGCGCCGCCGCCGTGTTTAGGAGCGTTCGGGGCCGGGTAGGCCCCGGACGACCATCCTCCTCACGCCGGGGCGGCGCATGTCCCCCAAACGCCGCGCCGCCCCGGCTACACGCCTCTCGAGCGTCACGGTGCAGTGGTCGGGCTCGCTTCGTAGGCCGCAAGGACGTCCTGCGCATAGAACTCGAGGAACGCCTCCTGGTCGGGGCCGACCTGGTGCACGTAGACGTGGTCATACCCGGCAGCCAGGTACCGGTCGATCGCGTCTCGGTGGCGATCCGGGTCCGGTCCGCACACCACCCTTTCTGCGACCTGATCCTCCGTGAGCAGCTCGGAGGTCTGCTCGAAGTGCGCCGGTAGCGGCAGCTCCTGGCCGAGGTCGCCGCCGATCGCGGCGTTCGGCCACCACTCGAACGCGGTGCGCCGTGCCTCCTCCTCCGAGGAGGCGTAGCAGACGGTCAGCTGCCCGAAGCGCGGCTTCCCCTCCCCGCCAGACTCCAGGAACGTCTCGATCAACTCCGCCTCGGGAGCCGTGCCGACGAACCCGTCGCCGAGCCGTCCCGCGATCTCGGCGGCGCCGGTCTTGCTCGCCGCGACCATGATCGGCGGCAGCTCGTCGGGAAGGGTGTAGAGGCGTGCGTCCTCGACCGTGTAGTGAGCGCCGCGGTGGCTGACCAGCTCACCCTCCCACAAGTGGCGAATGACGCCGATCGCCTCCTCCATCATCTCGAGGCGGACGTCCGCCGAGGGCCAGCCGTCGCCGAGGACGTGCTCGTTCAGGTTCTCGCCGGTGCCGACGCCGAGGAAGAAGCGACCGGGCATCATCGCCGCAGACGTTGCGGCTGCCTGGGCCACGATGGCCGGGTGGATTCGGATTAACGGGCAGGTCACCCCCGTGCCGAGCTCGAGGCGCTCGGTCGCCTCCGCGATGCCGCCGATCACAGACCACACGAACGCGCTCTGGCCCTGACGGTCGATCCACGGATGGAAATGGTCCGAGACGAGGGCGAACTCGAAGCCCGCCTCCTCGGCCAGACGGGCGTTCCGAACGAGGTCGAGCGGCGTGTGTTCCTCACTGGACAGCGCGTAACCGATGCGCGTCATCGATGTACCTCCTGATGTCGGGTTGTCGACAAGACCTTTCGCTCGTTCTCCCCGTAACGCCCGATTTCAAGCGATCCGCGCGCCACGCGTGCGTTTTGCGGCGTGGCCGACAGGGGTATTGCTCAGGCCGTGGAAATCATCGAGTAGGAAGGAGCAGCAATGCGCGTCATGTTCTCCGCCTACGTGCTGGCAATCGGAGCCGGGCTCGGCGTGTACATCACGGCGGGCCTGCTGCACTGGTAGCGATGCGAACGTTCCTGCGGGAGAACTCGCTCTCGCTCTTCTTCTTCGTGATCTTCGTGGTCGCCTTCTTCGGCCAGTCGCTCGCCGGCTGGCGGGACTTCAACGGGGAAGCCACGCAGCACGGCGCAGAGGCGATCTCCTGGGGGGCGTACGTCACTTCGTCCGAGTTCGGCGTCGCCGTTCTCGAGAACTGGCAATCCGAGTACCTCCAGTTCGCACTCTTCATCCTGGCCACGATCTGGCTCGTCCAGAAGGGCTCGAACGAGTCGAAGAGGCTCTCCGACGCCGGGCTCGAGAGCAAGCGACAGCAGCGCATCGGCTACGCAGCCGACCAGAGCTCGCCGCTCTGGGCAAGGGTGGGCGGCATCCGTACGGCGATCTACTCGAACTCCCTGATGATCGTCATGGCGATCATCTTCTTCGCTGCCTGGTTCGGGCAGTCGGTCACCGGCTGGACCGAGTTCAACGAGCTACAGGCGCAGCACGGGGATCGGGCGGTCTCGTGGGCGGGGTACCTCGCGCGGCCCGACTTCTGGGAGCGGACGCTCCAGAACTGGCAGTCGGAGTTCCTCGCCGTCGGGACGTTGGCGGCGTTCACGATCTACCTGCGCCAGCGCGGCTCGCCCGAGTCGAAGCCGGTCGGCGCCCCTCACGACGAGACGGCGAGCTCGGGCTAGGCGCTGCTGGCGGAGCCGGTCGGGTTCCGCGATCATGCAGGCTGATCTGGGATGGCGGATGACGAGGATCACGGCGAACGGCTCGACCGCGAGCTGATCGAGCTCATGAACGGGCTCCGGGTGATCCTGCCCGGGGTCCAGGTGCTCTTCGCCTTCCTCCTGACCGTCCCGTTCACGCAGCGCTTCGAGGAGATCACGAAGGACCAGCGGGCAGTCTTCTTCGCCGCCTTCGTCTGCACCGCGATTGCCTCGATCTTCCTCATCGCGCCCTCGGCCTATCACCGTCTTCGCTGGCGTCAGCGGGACAAGGAGCGCCTGCTGCGAACGTCCAACACCTTCGCGATCATCGGGATCGTCTTCCTCGGGCTCGCTATCACGGCGGTGATCTTCCTCGTGACCGACATCATGTTCGGCCTCGGCTGGACGGCGGTCGTGACCGGCCTCTTGGGCGGCCTCCTGACCTGGTGCTGGCTCGGCTTGCCGCTTTGGCGGCGGATGCAGGACAGCGAGACCGACAGCGAGCTCGCCCTGCCGGGCGACCGGCAGGACTAGGGACGCCGCCTCAACCCTGGGCGAGGCGCCTGCAGCTCGGTCTCGGCAGGCTCGCCGCGACGGAGCTCGCGACTCCGTTCGACCTCCGCGTTGATCTCGGCGGCCACCAGCAACACGAGCGCCGAGATCCAGAGCCACGTCAGCGTCACGACGACGGTCGCAAGCGATCCCCACGCCTTGTTGTACGAGCCGAAGCGGGAGACGTAGAAGGCAAAGAGCCCGGACGCGACGAGCCAGCCGAGGACGGCGAAGAGCGCACCCGGGGTGATGAAGCGCCAGCGCGGATGGTCGACGTCGGGCCCGACGAACAGGAGGCCGGCGAAGACGAGCACGAGCACTCCGCACAGGACCGGCCACTGGGCGACCCACCAGATCCACGTGACCGTGCTCTCCATCCCTACTGCCGAGCCGATCCAGTCCGAGAGGTACGGCCCGAGCACGAGCAGGCCGACCGTCAAGGCGACTGCCACGAAGGCCAGGGCGAGCATGACGAGCGCGACGGCCCGCTGCTTCACGAACCCCCGTGATTCCCCGCGGTCGTAGGCGACGTTGAGCGCCCGCATGAGCGCAGTCATGGCGCCGGTCGCCGTCCAGAACGCGAGCAGAGCGCCGACAACGATCATGATCAGGCTTCCCCCGCTGTTCTCCGTCAGCCTCGTCAGGCTGTCGTCGACGAGGGTCACGGCCTCCGCGGGCGCAACCGAGCCGAGCTTGTCGAGCACCGTGTTGATGGCCTCCTCCCCCGCGAGCAACCCGAAGAGGCCGACGGTCAGGAGAAGCAGTGCCGGCAGGGCGAGGAAGGCGTAGTAGGCGAGAGCGGCCGCCGAGTCAGTCAGCCCGTCTGCCAGCGTCTCTTTCGCGGCCCGGACGACAACGGCGAGGGCATCCCGCGCAGACAGATCGGTGAGACCGGGGTCTTCGAGCCTCGGCTCACTCGGCTCCGGCTGGGGTGTGGGACCCGGCTGTCCGGGGTCCTGCGGCGCCGGCGAGCTCTGGTCGGTTGTCGCTGCCACGGAATCGTTTTCCTTCCCTCGTGCTGTACCGGTCAGGCAGTACCCAAAAGCAGGGAGGTGCTAACCGCGGTGCCGCCTCTCGCCAGGTTTCGGCCCGCGGGCCCGGAGGAAGCCTTGAACGATGGCCCCCAGCGTCGCCGACTTCCTGCTTGCCCGCCTCCACGCTTGGGGCGTGCGTCGTATCTACGGGTATCCGGGGGACGGCATCAACGGCATTCTCGGAGCCCTCGATCGAGCGCGTGAACAGATCGAGTTCGTCCAGTCGCGCCACGAGGAGACGGCAGCGCTCATGGCCTGCGGCCATGCGAAGTTCACCGGCGAGCCGGGCGTCTGCCTGGCGACGTCGGGACCGGGTGCGATTCACCTCCTGAACGGGCTGTACGACGCGAAGCTCGACCACCAGCCGGTCGTGGCCATCGTCGGCCAGCAGGCACGGACGGCCCTCGGCAGCAGCTACCAGCAGGAGGTCGACCTTCCATCGCTCTTCAAGGACGTCGCCGGGGAGTACGTGGTAACGGTCACAGACCCCGCGCAGGTACGCCATGCGGTCGACAGGGCTGTGCGGATCGCTCTCGCAGAGCGAACGGTCTCGTGCCTGATCTTCCCGGGGGACGTGCAGGAGCTCGCGGCGGTCGAGACACCGCCGCACGAGCACGGAACGGCGCATTCCGGCATCGGGTACGCGCGACCACGTGTCGTGCCGGAGAGCGCCGACCTCGAGCGGGCGGCGCAGGTGCTGAACGAAGGCGAGCGCGTCGCCATGCTCGTCGGCGCCGGGGCGCTCGGCGCGAGCGAGGAGGTCATGGCCACCGCCGAGACGCTCGGAGCCGGCGTGGCCAAGGCGTTGCTCGGGCGAGCCGCCCTCTCGGACGACCTTCCCTACGTGACGGGAGCGATCGGCTTACTCGGAACGACGGCGAGCTGGGCCCTGATGCGGGGCTGCGACACCCTGCTCGTGGTCGGGTCGGGCTTCCCCTACGCCGAGTACCTCCCCGACGAGGGCTCGGCGCGTGGCGTCCAGATCGACCTCGACGCCCGCATGCTCTCCCTTCGCTACCCAATGGAGGTGGCGCTGGTCGGGGACAGCGCGGCGACGCTCCGCGCGCTGCTCCCGCTGCTCGACTACAAGCGCGACCGGTCGTGGCAGGAGAAGATCGAGGGCGAGGTTCGCGAGTGGTGGGAGATCGTCGAAGCCCGCGCTCTCGACGACGCCGACCCGGTCAATCCCCAGCTCGTCTTCAGCACTCTCAGCGAACGACTGCCGGACGGCTGCATCCTGGCCGCCGATTCCGGCTCGGCTGCGAACTGGTTCGCACGGAACCTCCGTCTGCGTCCGGGGATGATGGCCTCGATCTCCGGAACGCTCGCGACCATGGGCTGCGGGGTTCCCTATGCGTTCGCCGCCAAGCTGGCCTATCCGGATCGCGTCACGATCGCCCTCGTGGGCGACGGGGCCATGCAGATGAACGGCCTCGCCGAGCTCGCGACGATCGCCGCCCACTGGCGGGAGTGGGCCGATCCGCGGCTCATCGTGCTCGTACTGAACAACGGCGATCTCAACCAGGTCACGTGGGAGCAGCGTGCGCTCGGCGGCGACCGGAAGTTCGATCGCTCGCAGGAGCTGCCGCCCGTCCCTTACGCCCGCTTCGCCGAGCTGCTCGGCCTGAACGGGATCTGCGTGAGTGCGCCGGAGGAGCTCGGGCCCGCCTGGGATCGCGCATTCTCCTCCGATCGCCCCGTCGTGCTCGAAGCACTGGTCGACCCGGAGGTCGCGCCGGTTCCGCCGCACGTCACCGGCGAACAGGCTCGAAATCTCTTCGCGGCCGCCTGGGGCGATCCCGCGCGCGGCCGCATGCTGACCTCCTCGCTCCGACAGAAGCTCGGCGAGCTCATCCCCTGGAGCCGCTGAAGAAACGTCGGGGGCCGCGTGGTCCGCGGCCCCCGAGAGCGCCCGTTGAGCGGTATTCCGCCTAGGGCCTACCCGGTCCCGTGGGGCCCGTCGGTGTCAACGGCGGGGTCGGGCTTGCCGGCGGCGGGTACCGGCCGAGCCGGTCGAGCATCATCGGGTGCCAGGCGTTCGCGCCCGTGACCTCGCTCAGCGTTCCGCAGGCGGCGGGGATGACCTCCTCGCCCATCTCGAAGACGCCGCTCTGATCGACGTCGACGCCGTGGATCACGACCTGGTAGTCCTCGAGCGCGTTCGCGACCTCGATCGGGATGTCCTGACCGATGACGAAAACCCGCTTGTAGAGGACGACGCCCGTGGTCCCGGGCTCCGCCCGGGGCCGCTCGCGCCGGGCGGGCGGATACCCAGGGTCTGCCCCGCCGTCGGGGAGAGCAGCGGGTCGCTCGCGAGCGTGAGCGGCAGAACGAGGGGACCGGCGAACGGGAGCGCCTCTTCCAGGGCGATCAGCCCGTCACCACTCGTGTCGGCGGACGCCGGGGGGCACTGCGACAGGCCGACGCCGGCGATGTTCTGCAGATGCGACAAGCCGAGCTCGAGCCCTCGCGCCACGATGGTCACGCGAACGGTGGTATCGGTCTTGATGATCGACACCGACCCGTTGACGTTCGAGCCTCCGTCCGCGATGCCCGTGTGCGGCACCGGATCGAGATCGCCGCTGAAGACCTCCGTCCCGGGGGGAATGATCGGTCCTCCTCCCAACGCCGCCGGGGCGACTGCCAAGGCAGTGGTCATCGTGGCCAGCAACTGCGTGATTCGTCGAATCACTTGGCCTCCTTTCGGGGTTGATGCTCGTGCCCTACCCGCACAGATGCAGCCCAAACGCAGGCCAGTCGCGACGACGGGAAGGATTTACAGATCGCTTACGCATCGGATCGCTGTGCGATCCAGAACCTCGGCAGCAGCAAGATCCCCCGATACGGGTACACCGACCTCGCCGTATTGGGGAACCATGTACTCGAGATGAACGTCGGCTCGCCGAAGCTCTGGGCGGCGCTCCTCGGAGTGACCGTCTGCTTCATGGCCGCGCCTGTGGCACAGGCGGGTCTGGGCGATGCCCTCTCGGATACGACTGCAGCCGCCGGCGGGGCGCTCGACGCGGGGACGTCGGCGCTTACCCAGGCGGCCGCACCGGTGACGGAGGCGGCGGCCCCGGTCGTCGA
The DNA here is from genome assembly GCA_963819905.1 of uncultured Thermoleophilia bacterium. Taxonomy (GTDB): domain Bacteria; phylum Actinomycetota; class Thermoleophilia; order Gaiellales; family Gaiellaceae; genus CAWCQC01. The sequence continues at coordinate 528,341 of CAWFXP010000009.1, read as the reverse complement.
GACCGTCGCGGCGCCGGTGACGGAAGTCGTCGCGCCGGTCGTCCAGGTGGTCGAGGAGGCCGCGCAGCCCGTCGTCGATGCGGCTGCACCGGTCGTGGACGCCGCAGCGCCGGTCGTCGACCTCGTCGAGTCGGTCGTCGGCGCCGGCGAGCAGGCCGCTCCGGAGGCTCCGAATGCGCCTTCCGGCGCCCCGGGCGCCGGCTCGTCGGCACCGGGCGGGGCGAACGGGCCAGGAGCCCCGAGCCCGGGATCGGGCACGGGAACGACCCTTCCGCCGTCGGGCCCGGTCGGATCGCCGGCCTCCGGGCTCGCTCCTTCCACCGGCGTCGTGCTTCCCAGATCGATCGACGGCCCGACGGCCTCGTTCGGGCCGGCCGAGGACGTCGCTGCCACGGCTCTCGCCACCAGCTCGCCGCTCGCAGACGGCGGTTCGTCGGTCTTCTCGGAGCCCCGTGGAGATCGCTCGTCCCGTCTCGAGCTCCCGATCGACGTTCCGAGCCCGGTCGCGCTCTCGCCGAGCGCAGTGGCAGGTGTTGGAACCGGGGTCGTCCTGCTCGGGCTGACGCTTCTCGGATTGCTGCTTCTCGCCGCGCCGCGCGTTCTGCGCCGCGTGGAGCTCGACGAGCGCGGACCGCCGCGCTCGGCCTTCTCGTCGCTTCTCGAGCGCCCCGGCTAGGCCCTCAGGCCTGTCGGTGACGGCTGGACCGACTCGGTTCCGGCCGCAAGCAACGCTCTGAGAACGAAGGAGAAAGGTTCTGATGAAACGGACACTCATAACGCTGGTGGTGTGCGTAGCCACCCTCGCCCTGTGGGTCGGAACGGCTTCCGCGGACGAGCTCGTCGACGTCGACGCGCCGGTTGCGGTCCTCTCCGAGCCCTCGGGCGCAAACGCCACAGACCAGGACGCGGTGATCGACGTCAACGCGCCGGTCAACATCGCCTCCGAGACCGAGAACGAGCAGGTCGAGGAGTCGAACGACGTCGTCTCGATCGACGCTCCCGTAACGGTCCTCGGGACGAGCGAGACGAGTGAGGACACGGCCGGCGAGGACAACCAGCTGGCCGACATCGACGCGCCCGTTTGCATCGCAAGCGAGTGCACGAACGACGACGCAAACACCGATAGAGACCAGGCCGGGATCGACGTGGATGCGCCTGTCTGCGTTGCAAGCGACTGCACGAACCAGAGCGAAGGCGCAGGCGACACCGTGATCGACGTCGACGCGCCGGTCAACATCGCCTCCGAGACCGAGAACGAGCAGGTCGAGGAGTCGAACGACGTCGTCTCGATCGACGCTCCCGTAACGGTCCTCGGGACGAGCGAGACGAGTGAGGACACGGCCGGCGAGGACAACCAGCTGGCCGACATCGACGCGCCCGTTTGCATCGCAAGCGAGTGCACCACCCAGGACAACAACGAAAACGACGCCGTGATCGACGCGAACGCGCCGATCTGCGTCCTCGCCTCGTGCGAGAACGACCAGTCCGGGGAGACAGGCGAGAGCCTCGCCAACCTCGACGCACCGGTCTGCATCGCGAGCGTCTGCGAGACGGAGACGACCGGAGCACCGGGCGCGATCGACGCGAACGCGCCGATCTGCGTGCTGGCAGCCTGCGACAACGAGAACGCCGGCAGCGACGGGCTTCTCGACGTCGACGCGCCGGTCTGCGTCGCGAGTCTCTGCGAGACGGAGACGACCGGCGGGGACACCGGCACGATCGACGTGACCGCCCCGATCTGCGTCCTCGCCGTGTGCAGCAACCAAGGCACGGGCGGAGGCGGCGGCCTGGTTGACGTCGACGTACCCGTGTGCATCGCAAGCGAATGCGATACGTCGGGTGACGACTCGCCGCCAGGCGGCGGTGGCGACGATCCCCCCGGCGGCGACGATCCGCCGGGCGGCGACGATCCGGGCGACGGGCCGGGGAACGATCCCGGCGACCCGGGGAACGGAAACGACCCCGGCGAGAGCCCCGGCGGTGGCAACTCCGGCGGCGGCAGCGGTTCGCCGGGAACCGGGGGCCCCGGCGGAAGCGATGCCACGGACGGCGGAACGAGCATCGCCTCCGAGGGATCGACCGCCGACGCGCTCTTTGACCGGGTGGAGCTGAGCGGCACCCTGCCGCTGACCGGGACGGACGTACTGTCCATCCTGCTCAGCGCACTGCTTCTCCTCTGCCTGGGCGCTGCAATGCGTCGGACTGCCAGGACGACAGCCTGACCAACCACATACCGTGGGGCCGGCTCAGCCGGCCCCACGGGCCATATCGCCGGGTCAGCGAGCCTGGCAGCGCGGATCGTCGCCGAGCACGCGGTCGGCGACGTCGTCGAGCATCCGGTCGAGCGCCGGATCGTAGGCGCCGAGCGACGGCGCCTCCCAGTATGGATCCGGCGCCGCGCCGGGGCCGATCGCCGTTGCTCGGTAACGATCGCCGGTGCCTACGGCGATTCCGCGCGCATAGAACCCGTAACAGAACGTGCCGCGCGGCCGATGCGTCAAGAACGAGTTCTCGCGCTCCCAGCCGGGGCCGTAGGCCGAGCTCCGGGTATCGACGTAGATGTTTCGCCCGTACGGATCGAGCGGGTTCCCGGCGGGCGTGTTGCTGTATCCGAACACTCCCTTGCCCCGGTAGGTGTAGCGGCCGAAGAGATGCGTCGTCGTGCCCTGGTCGATCCAGTCGAGCCAGATCGAGAGCCTCGGCAGCGGCCCGCGCCAGTGCGAGAGATGGAGCTCGACCGCCCGAGCGAGCGAGGTTACCGGCGTGCGACCCTGGTTGGGCAGCAGACGCCGCCACGCCTGGAGCGCCCAGTACGAGCCGTCGGGGGCCTTGCGCGCGGTGACCAGCCACGTGAGCTTCGGGCCGTCGTACGCCCGCGAGCGGTCGTCGAATGATCTCCAGAGCGGCGCTCCGAACGACTGAGAGCCGCCGGAATAGTCGAGGCGCATGGTCGTCTGGCCGTTGATCGCACCCCAGGCGAGGACACGGCGGCGCTTGCCGTCCTGCGAGTACGTGACGAGCGCACGTCCCTGCCCGTCGACCGCGAGCCGGACGTTGCTCGCATCGCGCGCAACGATGGTCGACCCGCTTGCCGGCACGGCCAGGAGACCGCAGACGAGAGCTAGGAGGCCCGCGCAGAGGCACGTCGACGTAAGGGGGAGGGCACCGGGCATGAGAGGGGCGACCTTCAGGGTACGTGTCACGGGCAGACTCATCTGCACGCAAGGTTTCGCTGCCCGGGGCGCTCTTACTTGCACCCCCCCTTGACGTGCTCCGGCCCGCCGGCACCCAGCGTGGGCCGGAGCACGTCTCATCGTTTCCACGCCTGTCTAGGATGAGCCGATGGAGCAAGCGGGGGATCCGCGGCTTCGACTACCCGAGCTGATCGCCGCCCTCTCGCTCGGTATCGACCTGGGGCTCGGGCAGCCGACCGAGCACGCTCTCCGCTCGTGCGTCGTCGCCACCCGACTCGGGGAGCGGATCGGCGCTCCGCCGCCCGAGCGCGAGGCCGCCTACTACGTCGCGCTCCTGTCGTCGGTGGGCTGCACGATCGATGCCGGCGAGCTTGCCGCGTGGTTCGGCGACGACAACGCGTTCCGGAGCGCCACCTATGACATCGACTTCGTTGGACTGCCGCTCTTCGGGTTCATGCTGCGGCGCGTCGGCGCCGGCGCGTCGCCGTGGGAGCGCGTACGGCTCACTGCCGAGCTCCTCGCCACGGGCAACAAGGGCGCCGCCGAGTCGATGGCCGCCCACTGCGACGTCGCCGCGACGCTTGCGGAGCGACTCGGCCTGGGGCCGTCCCTCTACGAGCCGATGCGTCAGCTGTTCGCCCGCTGGGACGGCAAAGGCACGCCTCGGCTTCGCGGCGACGCGATCGCGCTGTCGATCCGGCTCGTGCAGCTCGCTGACATCGTCGAGGCGCATCGAAGCGTCGGCGGGCTGCAGGCGGCGCTGGCGGTCGCGAGATCACGCGCAGGCACACAGTTCGACCCTTCGCTCGTCTCCGAGCTCGAACGCCACGCAGGCGACGTGTTCGCCGGGCTCGACAGCACGACGACCTGGGAGGAGGTCGTCGCGGCCGAGCCCACTCCCTCGTCCCCGTTTGCGGACGACGACCTCGACGAAGCGTTCTCGGTCGTCGCCGACTTCACGGATCTCAAGTCACCGTACCTCCGGGGTCACTCGCGCGGCGTGGCAGCACTCGCGGCCGACGCGGCCGACCTGATCGGGATGACGCCGAACGATGTCGCCACCGTACGCCACGCCGGCCTGCTCCACGATCTCGGTCGCACCGGCGTGCCGAACACGATCTGGGACAAGCCGGGCACTCTCACGGAGAGCGAGCGCGAGCGAGTCCGCTTGCATCCGTACTACACCGAGCGGGCGCTCGCCCGCCCGGAGGCCCTCGCCCGGCTGGGTGCGATTGCGGCCGCCCACACGAGCGTCTCGACGGCTCGGGTACCACCGCGGGCTCGCCGGCGCCGCTCTCTCGACGCCGGCGCGCATCCTCGCCGCGGCCGACGCCTATCACGCCATGACCGAGCCACGCCCCCACCGTCCGCCGCTCACCCCGAAGGACGCCGCCGCCGAGCTCCAGCGTGACGTGCGCGCCGGGCGCTTCGACACCGACGCGGCTGCTGCGGTGCTGACGGCAGCCGGCCACCGCATCGGCGCACGCCGCCGCAGCGCGCGCGACGGCCTGACGCCGCGATGCGGCAGGGATTGCTCGAGACGCTCGAGCCCCTGGACCGCTCGCAAGATGAGGCGAACGCCCCATGACCGCGCCGATGTGCCGTCGTATCGTCGGATGGTCCTGTCAGCGCACGGAAACGGAGGTCGACATGGCTGATCTACGACAGGTGGCGGCGGAGGGACTTGCCGCGATGAACGCTCACGACGAGAGGCGCTTGCGGGCGACCTACGCGGACGAGGCGGTGCTCGAGGCGCCGGGGCCCGTGCGTTTCGAAGGCGGCGACGCCGTGACCGAGTACGCCATGGTCTGGCTACACGCCTTCCCCGACGCGCAGATGTCGGTCGTCAACGAGCTGGTCGCCGGCGACTGGTTCGTACAGGAGTTCACCTTCACCGGCACCCATACCGGAACGCTCACCTCGCCCGAAGGCGACATCCCGCCGACGAACCGTCAGGCGACGGGACGCGGCGTCGACGTCGCGCGCGTCGCCGGCGGCAAGATCGTGGAGGAGCACCTCTACTTCGATCAGGTGGAGATCCTCACGCAGCTGGGCCTCATGCCCGAGACGGCGACAGCCTGAGAAGAGAAGCGACGAGCGAACGGTGTAGGACGGGGTCCCGCTCGCCCCCTCCTACTGCCGGTGAGCGAGCGCCGTGCGGCGGCACAGTGGTCGATCGCCCGTCGGCGCGGCTCAGGCCCGCGTGGCGTCGAGATGCTGGAGGAGGTCGTGAGCGGCGAGCTCGACCTCCTTGTGCCGCCACTCCGCGGCCCGGTAGTGGCAGGCGATCAACCCCATGCGATGCACACGCCGGAAGTCGCCGTAGACGAACGCGTAGCGCGCTTTGGTGTCGTCGGAGACACCCTCGGTGAGGCCGAGATGCCAGGCTGCGTACTCGTCCCACGAGTGCCTCTCGAGAAAGGCGTTCTCGTCCTCGGCACGCGGCTGTACCTCACCCCATGCACTCTCGAGCACGTACCGGCGTGCGTCGATCAGCTCCCTGGCGTGCGCGACCGCGCGCTGGTTGACCGAGTAGGAGGCCATGAGTTGATTCTGCCAGCCTCAGGCCGGGTATTCGGACGACGCGGGGACGTTTTCGGCCGGCGCGTCCCGGGTACTATCAGAGCGCGGCGGGAGGCTCCGTTCGACGGGGGAGCTTCCTCTGAGCAAGCGGGTGGCGAGCGCCGTTCATGCTCCGGAGCGAATGGCGGCTCGCCATCCGGGTGCGCCTCACGCGCCACCCCCACTTCCGGGACGCCGGCGACCCAACGCGCAGGATGGACGCCGAGGCATGGCCATGAGACGATGCCGACGACGACAGTCGGAAGGGGGCCCCGGTGGACTCGATGCTCGACACGGCGATGGCGTTCTTCGACGCCTGCGAGACCGGTAAGGGCTGGGACGCCTGCCGGCAGTACTGCACTCCTGACGCGACGTTCTCGGCCCAGGCGGACGCGCTCGCCGACGTTCGCACGCTGGAGGGCTACGTGGCCTGGATGGCCGGCATCCTGGTCCCAGTTCCCGACGGGCGCTACGAGCTGAGGTCGTTCGCGGCCGACGAGGAGCGAGGGAACGTCAGCGCGTACGGCGTCTTCTCGGGCACGCATACGGGCGAGGGCGGCCCGGTTCCGCCGACCGGGAAGAGCGCGAGCACGGACTACGTGTACGTGATGGACTTCGACGACGGACAGATCAGTCACCTGACGAAGATCTGGAACGACGGCGTGGCGCTGCGCCAGCTCGGCTGGGCCTGAAGGTCGCATAGAGTGTCAGCCAAGTCGACAAGGAGGAACTAAATGGCGCTTGCACGTGTGGTCGAGTTCGAAGGCGTCACGACGGATCGCATCGAGGAGCTGCGCGGGCAGATCGAGAACGAGCCGCAGCCCGACGAGATTCCCGCGACCGAAGTCATGGTTCTCCACGACGCCGCTGCTGGGAAGTCCCTCGCGATCGTCTTCTTCGACAACGAGGATGACTACCAGCGAGGCGACGTGGCACTGAACGCGATGCCGGCGGGAGACACACCGGGAGGGCGGCTCTCCGTGTCGAAGTACGAGGTCGCGATCCGCAAGACCTCGTGACGATCACCTCGTAGTCGGGCGCCCGATCGGGTTGGCGGCGACACCGCTCTCGCCGGCGATGCTGGTCAGTTGCTGTGCGGGACGCGCACGGTCGCCGTGGACTGCGACGTGTTGCCGCTCGCGTCGGATGCCCGATAGGTAACCGTGTAGACGCGGCCCGCACCTGTTCCGGCGCGCTCGGCGCGGAGGCGGAACGATCGGTCATCGGTCCCGACGGCTGCCCCGGCGACATCACCGGGCTTGTCCCCGTCTGCGACGCCGTTGTCCGGTTCGTTGCTCGTGACCGAGACCAGCTCGATCTGCGGGTCAGGGTCGCACTCGTCGACGGCGGTCACGGTGGCGGAGATGGTGACGAGCTTGTGATTCGGCGGCGACAGCACGCTCGGGCTCAACGAGACCTGGACGTTCGGCGGCGTGACGTCGAGGACCTCAGTAGCGGCCGAGCCGCTCGCCGAGCCCGGCTGCCCGACGAAGTCGACGAAGGCGGCGGTGGCGCCGACCGTGAGCGTTGTCGGACACGTGTCGAGCGGGACGGTGTACTCGACCGTCCGCGAGTCCTGCGCACCGGCCACGAGGCCGCCGACGTCGAACGAGCTCGTCGACCCGTCCGGCCGCGTCGCGGCCAGCTCGAGATCGAGGGCGGGTCCGCTCCCGGCGTTCGAGGTTTGAACCGTGTAGGTCAGCGTCTCGCCGGGTACGGCCGTGGCGGGCCCTGTCACCGCGACCTGAACGTCGGGAGCGAGCAATCCGCCGAGGTACTGCTGCGCCTGCTCGATCGTCGTCGGGTCGGGCTCGTCGGGCACGGGATTGATGGGGCCACCGTCGCCGAAGTTCCCGAGGCCCTGGAAGAGGTAGAAGATATTGCTCCAGTCGTCGAAGCCGGCCAGCGAGCCGGTGCTCCCGTCGCCATTGATGTCGGCCGGGACGTTGCTGCTGTTCGGCGGCACGCAGTTGGTGACGCCTTCGAAGGCCGTGTTGGCGTTCCAGTCGTTCGCCCCGAACCCGAGCGGAACGCCGAGGCCCACGCACTCGTCCAGGCTGCCCTCGTTCAGGTCGATGTCGGTGCGGCTGTAGTCACAGCCCCCCGGAATCGGTGCGGCGGCGCCGGCCGGTGACGTCGGAACCGTGCACGGCTGGAACGAGTAGTTCATCGTGCTCAGGTAGTTGGGCTTGTTGTTCACGCCGTCGCCGCCGCCGTGACCGAGACCCAGCGCGTGGCCGAGCTCGTGCATGAACGTCCCCGCCTGTTGACTCCGGCTCCCGATCGAGAGGCCGTTGTCCTCGTCGACCCCGAGATCGCCGGAGTCGCAGATGGTTCCGTCGTCGTCGGTGTCGGTCCCCGGCGCGCAGTCGCCGTCGTTGTCGATCCCGTCCGGGGCGTCCTCGTCGACCGCTCCGTCGCCGTCGTCGTCGAAGGAGTCCGCGAGAGTGGGCGCCCAGCAGGTCGTGTCGGTGGTGCCGTTGGCGTCGAGATCGCGCCGACCGCCAAGGGTGACGAAGAAGTCGTTCGCCTTGACGTCTTCGGCCCAGCCGCTCGTGCAGTCGTTCGTTGCGGAGCGCCCGTTGGTCTGGTGACCGAAGATCGAGTACCGGAAGATGCCGGCCCGATGCGTACGGTCGAAGTTGGCGTTCTTGATGGCGTAGAAGCTCGTCGCCGGCCTGCCGGCCGCTCCGTCCCAGTCGATGATCGTGTTCCCCGCCTCGGCGATCTGGCTACCGCCGCCGCTCATGTCGCCGACATTGCCCGCCACGCCGCCCGTTCCTGCGACCGGGATGAGCCCGGCGCCGTACAGGGTGCCGGTGTCGAGGTGGAGCTGGATCCCGGTTGTCCCGTCGACGTTGCCGACCGGCGCATTCGCGAATCCCTGCACGACGTCGGTCATCGCGTTCTGGCGCGGGCAGTGGGAGTGGTCGACGAGATCCGCGAGGTCGCCATCCGTGTTTCCGTCGCTCACGAGGCAGTCGATCTCGACGAAGACGTCCTTCCGGCTCGGATTCGCGCCGAACCCCGGCAGGTCCACGTCGATCGAGGAATCGCCGTCGCCGTTGAACCCGTTGATCTCCCACCCGTCGAGCAACCCGTCCCCGTCCGCATCCCCACTCGTCGAGAAGGTCGTCACGTCGAAGCAGATCCGAACCCCTTCGCCGCCGGTTCCCTGAACGCAGTTCTGCGGCCACGTTGCGTCACCGCTCCATTTCCCGTCAGCCAGGTTGATCGTCAGGTTCAGCGTCTCCGAGGCGGTCGGACTGATGTCCACCTGATCGTCGGGGTTGCCGAGCACGCCGGCATCAGTGCAGAACGGGCTGTCGCAGTCGTCGTTGTCCCAGAGCTCGACGGAGACCGCAACGGAGCCCGCTGCCGTATCGGCGTCTTGCGTGAAGGCCCACGCCGGAGCCAGCGGAATCGAGAACGGGAAGATGTAACCGACGCCGAACTCGAAGCCGAAGTCGAGCCGATCGGCGAAGTTGTCTTGTTTCGCGCCGCCGTCGATCGTCACGCCGGCGTAGAAGTCGCCGACAGGACCCTGGAACAGACCGGGATCGACCTCGACGTCGAGCTGGGTGATCGAGCTGATGCTGATCGTTACCGGAACCGTCGCCGACGCGGCCGGCGCCGCGAGCTGAGCAACCGCGGCGCAAGTGACGACGACGGCTGCCGCGAACAGCACGCTGCGTGACCGTCGCATACTCACCCGACTCGATGACGCGTCGTCGTCAGCACCGAACCCTCTCGTGCCGTCCACCAACCGGGCGAGTGTCCCACGCCTCGCCGGCTCGCGCCGTGCCGCGAAAGGGGGATTCACGATCTCCACGTACGTGATCGCGGATCGGGCGTCAAGATAGAGGCGATTGGGTAGCACCTCCCGGACCAAGACGAGGGAGGAACCATGACCAGAGCGGGGTTACTGGCGTTCGCTGTCGCTCTCTTTGCGATCGGTGTGGCTTCGTGTGGAGGTAGCGACACCGAGAGTGTCGAGGCGACTGTTACCGAGGCAGCCGGGGACGTGACGGAGGCTGCCGGCTCCATCGCCGAGGACGTTGCCGGCGGAGTGGAAGTCGCTCTCTCGGAGCAGAACGGCTCGGGTGAGTCAGGGACCGCGACCTTGAGTGTGAACGACGACGGTTCCCTCCACGTCGTCCTCGCCCTTACCGGCGGAGCGGCCGACGTCGAGCAGCCTGCACACATCCATGCTGGTACATGTGCCGAGCTCGATCCGCAACCCGCGTTCCCTCTGGCAAACGTGCTGAACGGCTCGTCCGAGACGGACGTTCAGGTCACGGTCGACGAGCTCGCGGGCGGGTCGTATGCAATCAACGTCCACAAGAGCGAGGCAGAAGCCGAGACCTACGTCGCCTGTGGCGACATCACGGACATCAGTCCGTAGGACGCGGCCGAGTTGAGCCCGCTTCAGGCCAGCATGGCCAAGACGAAGCGGGCTCACGGCCGGCGCTACGCTTCTCCCGGGCCCCCGTAGCTCAGTGGATAGAGCAGTGGTTTCCTAAACCGCGTGCGCAAGTTCGATTCTTGCCGGGGGCATGGGCCTGCGTGCAGCCAGTCCGTCGTGGACGGCGTCGCTCGCTAGGGTTGCTGTCACGCCGGGCGTTCGAGGCTTGCGCGGCCCGGGTACACCCACGTGCAGACTAGTTGCAGTCGAAGGAAGGGAGTCATGGCTTCGAACGGCACGTCCGGAGGGATCGCCGGAATCGGGATCGGGGGAATCCTGGTCATCGCCGGCATCGTCATCGCGATCCTCTGGAGCCTCTGGCTCGGGATCGTCATTGCCCTGATCGGGCTCCTCGCCTTCGGCGGGTTCGTCAAAGGGAAGTGGTACTGAGCCCGCGTGAGCAGTAGTCTCCGCAGCGATGGTTGAAGGCGGCGCGACCGATCTCCCGCTGACCGGCGCCTGTCTGTGCGGCAGCGTCCGGTTCGAGGTGTCCGAGCCGCCTGTCGCGGCAGGCTACTGCCACTGCAAGCGTTGCCAGCGCCGAACGGGCACCGCGGCCTCGCTCTCGGCGCGCGTCCCGCCCGGATCGTTCCGCATCGTCGCCGGCGAGGAGCTCGTGACGACCTATGCGCCGCCCGAGGGGTTCGAGAAGGTCTTCTGCTCCTCGTGCGGCGGCGCGCTCTTCAGCCGGAACCCGGCCAACCCCGAGCAGATCGCCGTGCGCTTCGGAGCGTTCGACGGTGACCCCGGGATACGCCCGACCTACCGTCAGTTCGTCGCCTATGCCGCACCATGGGAGCCGATCCCCGACGACGGGCTCCCGCGCCATCCCGAGCGGCATCCGTAGCGGATCCCGCGGATTTCTGCGCTACAGTGAGGGAACGGACGGGACGACGTCCCGTCGTTCCGAGCGGCCTGGAGGCTATTCCCATCGCAACGAAGGAAGAGAAGATCGAGCTCGAGGGTGAGGTCGTCGAGGCCTTGCGCAACAGCATGTTCCGGATCGCGCTCGACAACGGTCACGAGACGCTCGGCTACACGGCCGGGAAGATGCGGCGCTACCGGATCAAGATCTTCCCGGGCGATCGGGTCAAGATCGAGCTCTCGCCGTACGATCTGAACCGCGGCCGGATCGTCTACCGCTACAAGTAGGGGCGGGACCTGTCCCGCCCTGGTAGGGGCGGACCGATTCGCTGGGGCAGGGGGCTACCCGGCACCTTTAGGGCCGGACAGGTCCGGCCCCTACACCTGCCTGCGGAGAGGGGCCGGGCAGGCCGGCCTCTACACCTGCCCTGCGCCTTTCGGGCCGGACAGGTCCGGCCCCTACACTGCCTAGGCCGGCTTCAGGCGGAGCGGGCCAGCTCGCGGTCCCCGGCGACCACCGGGGCGAGATGGCGCTCGAGCCGCTCGAGAGCGTCCGCCTCGAGCTGGCGGACGCGCTCCCGGCTGACGCCGAGCTCGCGACCGATCGCCTCGAGGGAGTGCTCCTCGCCGCCGAGGCCGAAGCGCAGGGTGAGCACCCGCCGGGAGCGCTCGTCGAGCTGGAGGAACGCATCCCGAACCTCGTCACGGCGGAGCAAGTCGTCGACGTCGTCGATCGGGTCGACGGCCTCCGAGTCGGCGAACAGATCGCCCAGCTCGTTACTGCCGTCTGCTCCGACCGGCTGATTCAGGGAGACGCCGGCCTCCGCCGCCTCGAGCGCTTCCTCGACGTGCTGGAGCGACAGGCCGGTGGCTGCCGCGAGCTCCTCGCGCGTCGGCTCGCGCCCGAGCTCGATCTCGAGCTTCGTGCGCATCCTGCCGAGCTTCTGCCGGCGCTCGTGGACGTGGACCGGAACCCGGATCGTCTTCGCCTGGTTCGCAACCGACCGCTGCACTGCCTGGCGGATCCACCAGGTGGCGTAGGTCGAGAACTTGAAGCCCTTGCGGTAGTCGAACTTCTCGACCGCGCGATTGAGGCCGATCACGCCGTCCTGGATCAGGTCGAGAAACGGAACCCCGTTTCCGCGGTAGCGCTTTGCGATGGAGACGACGAGGCGGAGGTTCGAGGTGATCATCCGCTCCTTCGCTCGCTCGTCGCCGCGCTCGATGCGCTTCGCGAGCTCCACCTCCTCCGCTGCCGTGAGCAGCGGATAGCGGCCGATCTCGGTCAGGAACCGCTGTAGCGAGTCGGTCCCGAGGAGCGCGACCGACGGCGTCAGGTCGATGTCGTCGACCGTGTCGTCGGGCGTCGCCTCGGCGAGTGCGAGATCGAGCTCGACCTCGAGCGGGCGCGCGTCGGCGGCGCCGCTCCGGTCGCTGTCGAGCTCCAGATCGTGGTCGAGCTGCGTGATGGTGATCCCTCCGTCCATAGTTAGTGTCCGCTCACTATAACGGGGTCTTCCCCCGTTTCCTTCCCCTAAACGACGACGAAATCGTTTCTTAACCTGCGCTGAACATGGCCGCAAAACGATTGGGGGCGCCAATCCGGCGCCCCCGATCACACGGTCGCGGAGCCTCGGTCAGGCGATCGGCTCGACGTCCGAGGCCTCGGGGCCCTTCGTCCCCTCGCGCACCTCGAACTTCACCTTCTCGCCTTCAGCGAGCTTCTTGAAGCCCGCGCCGGCGATGCCGCTGTAGTGGACGAACACGTCCTTGCCGCCATCATCCGGGGCGATGAAGCCGTAGCCCTTCGTCTCGTTGAACCATTTCACGGTTCCGGTTGCCATCGAATCCAACACCTCCCTCCCAATGCTCGAACGGGTAAGGAAGGCGCCGAGGCGCCGCCGAACCGCACGCATCTTGCAAGTACGCGCTCAAGGTAGCACCTGTCAGGTCGTGCCGAGCGCCTTCCGCACGAAGCGGTCCTGCTCGACGACGTGCGCCGTGGGATACGCCTCGCTGGTCGACGCCCGCCAGGGCCGGCCGGCGTACGACAACGCGACCCCCGGGGGGAGCGAATCCTCGAGCCGGTGGCGGATCGAGCGGAACGGCCCCATGTTCTGTGGCTCCTCCTGGACCCAGACGAGCTCCTTGAGCGACGGATACGAGCGGAGAAGCTCGGTGTAGGCAGGCACCGGGAAGGGGTAGAGCTGCTCGAGCCGTGCGACGGCGATCTTGTGGGCGCCGTCGAAGGCTCGCGTGGCCGACGACGTCGTAGTACACCTTGCCGGTGCAGAGCAAGAGCCGCTTGACCCCGAGGCGCTCGTCCTCCGACAGCGTGGGATCGTCGAACACGGGGCGAAATCCGCCCGTGACCAGCTCGGCGAGCCGGGAGGTCGCCTGCTTCAGCCGCAGCAGGCTCTTCGGCGTGAAGATGACGAGCGGCCGGGGCGTCGAGCCAAGTGCCTGGAGGCGCAGCAGGTGGAAGTACTGCGCCGGCGTCGAGCAGTTCGCGATGCGGATGTTGCCCTGGGCCGCGAGCTGGAGGAAGCGCTCCACCCGGGCGCTCGAGTGCTCGGGGCCGTTGCCCTCGTACCCGTGCGGGAGAAGGAGCGTGAGCCGGGAGGTCTGCTCCCACTTCGCGAAGCCCGAGACGATGAACTGGTCGATGACGACCTGGGCGCCGTTCACGAAGTCGCCGAACTGCGCCTCCCAGAGGACGAGGCCCTCCGGAGTGGCGACCGAGTAGCCGTACTCGAAGCCGAGCGTCGCGAACTCGGACAGCGGCGAGTTCTCGACCTCGAACGACGCGGAGGCGCCGGTCAGGTGCCGGATCGGGGCCCACTGCCGGTTGGTTTCCGCGTCGTGCAGGACGAGGTGGCGATGCGCGAACGTCCCGCGCTCGGTGTCCTGCCCGGTGAGCCTGACCGGCACACCGTTCGTGACGAGGCTCGCGAACGCGAACGCCTCGGCCTGACCCCAGTCGATCCCGCCCTCGGGCCCGAGCGTCTCCCGCCGGCGCTCGAGCTGGCGGAGGAGCTTCGGGTGAACGGTGAAGTCGTCCGGGACGACGAGGAGCTCGTCGTTCAGGCGGCCGAGAACATCCGCGGGCACGGCGGTGTCCGGCACGCCCCGGTGCTGACGGGGAGGCTTCGGCTCGACGGCGTGCCGGCCGCTCCCGAAGGACGACTTCAGGCGCTCGTGCGCCTCCTTGAGCAGGCGCTCGACCTCGTGGACGATGCGATCGTCCTCGGCCGGATCGACGATGCCCTCCTCGGCGAGCTTGGCCGCGTAGAGCTCCCGAACCGAGGCGTGCGCTTCGATGCGCTCGGCCATGAGCGGCTGCGTGTACGCCGGCTCGTCCTGCTCGTTGTGGCCGTAGCGCCGGTAGCCGACGAGGTCGACGACGACGTCGTGTCGGAAGCGAGAGCGAAACGCCATCGCGAGCCGGATCGCCGCGATCGCCGCCTCCGGGTCGTCGGCGTTCACGTGGAAGATCGGCGAGTCGAACCCCTTGGCGAGATCGCTCGAGTAGCGCGTCGAGCGCCCCTCCTCCGGGTCGGTCGTGAAGCCGACCTGGTTGTTCGCGACGATGTGCAGCGTGCCGCCCGTGTGATACCCGGAAAGCGCCTGCAGGTTGAACGTCTCGGCGACCACTCCCTGGCCCGGGAAGGCCGCATCGCCGTGGATGAGAACTGCCAGGGCGGCGGCCGGATCGTGCCGGGCATCGGGCGTCGAGTGATCGGTCTGAGCGGCGCGCGTGAGCCCCTCGACGACCGGGTTGACGGCCTCGAGATGGCTCGGGTTCGCCGCCAACACGACGCGCACCTGGCCGCTCGGCGTGTGGCGGTGCCCCTCGGCGCCGAGGTGGTACTTGACGTCCCCCGTCCCCTCTTCCGGGTCGTGCGTCACCGCGTCGATCACCCGCTCGCCCTCGAACTCGCGCAGGATCTGGTCGTACGGCCGGCCGACCGTGTGCGCGAGCACGTTGAGGCGGCCGCGGTGAGCCATCCCGATCACGACCTCTTTGGCGCCCGCCGCGGCCGCCAGCTCGATCGTCTGGTCGAGCATCGGCATCATCGCGTCGAGCCCCTCGATCGAGAACTGCTTCTGCCCGATGAAGGTCCGGCGCAGATAGCGCTCGAAGCCCTCGACCTCGGCGAGCCGGGCGAGAAGCCGGTGACGCTCCTGGGGCGAGAGCGTAAGCCGGTAGGCGCCCGATTCGATTGCCTGGCGAAGCCAGACACGCTGCTCGTGGCTCGAGATGTGCTCGATCTCGTAGGCCATCGTCCCGCAGTAGGTCTCCTGGAGACGCGGCAGCGCCTCGGCGAGCGTGTCGCCCTGCACAGCGGTGCGAAGAACGCTGGTCGGAATGCGTGCCTGCAGCTCGGGGGTCAGAGGCGGGTGGAGGTTCTCGGGCTCGAGCCCGGGATCTCCCACCGGCTCCATCCCGAGGGGATCGAGGCGCGCGGCGAGATGCCCGTGCATGCGGTAGGCCTTGACGAGCGCCATCGCAGCAGCGACGCCCCCGAGCAGCTCGAGCGACGCCTCCGCGTCGGCGGGCGGCGGGGAGGCGGGCGGCGCCGCCCCGTTCCCGTTCCCCTGCGGGGGTAGGGCGCGGATCCGCTGCACGACGGGGTGGTCCTCGACGAGCCCGTCCTGGCCTCGCTCGAACAGCGCGCGCCAGGCCGGGTCGACGGAGCTCGGTGCGGCGAGATACTGGTCGAGCAGGTCCCGGACGTAGCCGAGATTGAGACCGTCGACGTGGTCGTCAGGCACCGAGATCCGCTCCGCTCACACCATAGCGACTGCCTCTCGTATCCCGAGCCTAAGCCTCCCGGTGGGGAGAGATCAGGCCCGCTCGGACGGAAGCCGGTAGGCCTCGCGCGAGGGCTTGAGAGGGCGGAGCAGCCAGTACGGGCGCCTCGTCCCGTCGGCCGAGTGCTCCGTGGCCCGCCGTGTCCGCCCGAGCCACTCCCGGTAGATCTCGTGGGCGCGCGCGGTATCGACGACCACGTCTCCGTTCTCGTCGCCGGGCTCGGCCGGCCGCACGCGAACGGCCTGGTGCCAGCAGTGCTGGCCGGAGACCGGATCCGGATGCACGGGGAACGTCAGGTTCTGGTGCACGCCTGCGTCGCTCCACCAGATCCGCAGCGTGTCGGCGTCGTCCGATGGGTAGGGGCCGACCCCGGCCTTGCGGCGGAGCGACCAGCGGCTCCCCTCCCGGCTGAGGGCGACGGTGGCCATCACCTGTCGTTGGCCGTGCCCGTGCGGCCTCCAGCGACCCATGTGATGGCTACAGGCGACGACGCCGGGCCTTATCCCCTCGGTGACCCATGCCTTCAGCACGAAGTGGCCGATCGCCGTCTCGACCCGGACGAGGTCGCCGGTGCGAACTCCGAGCCTTCCGGCGTCGGCAGTGTGGAGCCAGAGCGGGTTCGTGTGCGCGATCTCGTCGAGCCACTTGGCGTTGCCGCCTCGGGTGTGGATCTGGACGGGCAGGCGGAAGGTCGAGATGAGGACGAGCTCGTCCTCGGCCAGCTCGTCCGGGTGGACGTGGCTGCGCGAGTAGGCCGGCACCGCGAGCTCCCTCCAGCCCCACTCGGCGAGCGTCGGCGAGTAGAACTCGAGCCGCCCGCTCGGAGTCGGGAAGCCGCGCAGAATCCTGCCGTCGATCTCGACGCCGACGGGCCGCCGTCCCTCCGGATCGGGCTCGGGCGTCGGCTGCGGGACGATGTTCGTCGACACGGGCTTCGGCGCGGCGCTGTACACCCGGCCGCCCGAAGCGACTCGCGTCTCCACGAGCTCGGCCTCCGGGACCTCTCGCTCGTGGAGCCCGCCGACGTTCGAGCTCACCTCGAAGGCGCCGTACCGGCGCATGAACTCGAGCGGGGTCAGCCCTTCCTGCTCGGCCAGTTCCGGCAGGCCCGGGACGGAGTGCTCGAAGATGTGACGGTAGTACTCGTCGACGGTGAGCTTCTCCCCGGGTCGCTCCTTCGACTCGAAGTACCGCCTGATGTCGAGATCGCCGTCGGGATCGATGCGCCAGGAGAGCTCGATCCAGAACTCGTTCTCCTCCCAGACGTCGCCGGGGTTCGCCTCGCGCGTGTCGCTCACGGGCCGGCCGAGCCGCTCACGCGCGGCCCGGAGCACCGGCTGGCGGAAGCGCGATCCACTGGCCGTCGTACTGCTCGTAGGAGTGCAGGTCGTGGCGCTCGGGGCCGAGCCCCATCGGGAGCACGTAGTCGGCGAAGAACGCGGTCTCGCTCCAGGTCGGGGTGAGCGCGACGTGGAGGCCGACGAGGCTCTCGTCGGTGAGCGCCTCGATCCACGAGAACCCGTCGGGGTTCGTCCAGACGGGGTTGTAGACGCGCGTGAAGTACACCTCGAGGCGGCCGCGCCCCTCCTTCAGGAAGTGCGGCAGGAGGAACGAGAGCTCGTTCAGCGCCAGCGGGAACTCGTCCGGCCAGGTCAGCTCGTTCCAGCTGTCCGGGTGGGGCGGCAGGTGGATCGGCGCGGGCACGAACTTGTTCCAGGCGTTCGGGTGCGTCCCGCCCTGCGTCGCGACCGCGCCGAGCAGCGCGTTCAGGAGGAAGAGGCAGCGCGCGACCTGCCAGCCGCCGAGGTTGCCGGCCGCGGCCGAGCGCCAGTTGTGGGTCGAGAGCCGGGTCCCGGCCGTGGCGACGATCTCCGCCATCCGGCGAATCGTCCCGGCCGACACTCCCGACTCGCGCTCGGCGAGCTCGAAGGTGTACGGGGCGTAGAGCTCGGCCAGGATGCGCTCGAACGACGCGAACGTCTGCTCCTCGCCCGGATGCTCTGCCGCCAGGTACTCGGCCCAGTTCCACCAGCGGCGCACGAACTCGCGGTCGTAGAGGCCGTGGCCGATCAGGTGGCTCGCGACGGCGAGGAGGATGGCTGCCTCCGAGCCGGGCGTCGGCGCGAGCCACAGGTCGGCGTGCGTCGCCGTGTTCGACAGGCGGGTGTCGAGGACGACGACCCTGGCGCCCCTCGACCTGGCCTCGATCACCCGCTGGGCGTGCGGGTTGAAGTAGTGCCCCGACTCGAGGTGGGAGCTGACGAGAACGATGACCTCTGCGTTCGCGTGGTCGGGGCTCGGGCGGTCGAGCCCCATCCAGAAGTGGTAGCCGGCCCGCGCCGCGCTCGAGCAGACGTTCGTATGCGAGTTGTGGCCGTCGATCCCCCAGGCGGCGAGGACGCGTTCCGTGTAGCCGTCCTCGCCGGGCCGGCCGACGTGGTACATGACCTCGTTCCCGCGGTCCTCCACGATCGCCCGCCGGATGCGCCCGGCGATGTCGTCGAGCGCCTCCTCCCAGCTCACCTGCTCCCACCCGCCCGCGCCGCGCGGGCCGACCCGCCTGAGCGGATGCAGGATCCGGTCGGGATCCGTGATCTGATTCAGGGTTGCCGGGCCCTTCGCGCAGTTGCGCCCGCGCGAGCCCGGATGCTCGGGGTTTCCCTCGAACTTGCGCACGTCGAGCGTCTCCGGGTCCACGTAGGCGAGCAGCCCGCAGGCGGACTCGCAGTTGAAGCAGGTCGTCGGAACGAGCAGCGAGCGGCGCTCGACCCGCTCGGGCCAGGAGCGAGAGTCGAGCTCGACCCAGTCGTCCCAGCGCTCCTTCGGCGGGAACGAGGCGAGGTCGATGCCGCTCGGCCCCTGGTAGAACGTCTCGTCGCTCATGCCAGGGGCACCGATTGGCCCGCCTGGACGTAGGCGTGCTCGTACGCGAGCATTCCGACGAGCGCGAACGGCACGGCGACGATTCCGATCAGCGGAGCGAAGGCGGCCACGGCGACGAGGACGGCGCCCAGCCAGAACACCACGGCGAAGCGTCCGCGAACGAGCTCGTGCACGGCGAGCCGGGCATGGGCCGTGGGGTGCGGGAAGCGCGCTTCGAGCGCGACGAGCCCGAGATGGGCGAGCGCGGCTCCGCAGACCATCCACGCGATCGCGCCGACCGCGTCTTCGGCGAGCCAGCGGGCGAACGGGAGCATCACGGCGGCGCCGAGGAGCATGGCCTGGACGAGCAGGTGGAGCGGGAGCAACCTGCTCTGCCAGAGATCGCGTCCCTTCGCCTGCGCGAACAGGTACCCGGTGTAGACGGCGGCCGCCACGCCGAGCGGAGCGCCCGCGATCGCAAGCCATTCCTGAGGTCGCGTCCAGCCGGGGGCGACGAACACCAGGGAGAGGGCGAGCACGAGAGCGAACGCCGTGATCACCACCGCGCCCCGCACGAGCCAGCTTCGCCACTGCGGCCGCAGGAAGATGAGCGGAAAGCGGAGCGGGTGCTCGAGATCGGCGATCAGGATCGCCCCGGTCGCCGCCAGGAAGCCGAGGGCGACGGACGGCGCCGCGAGGCGCCAGAGCGAGCTCGACCACGCGAGGAGCCCCGCCAGCGCGAGGACGAGGGGAGCGAGATAGGCGCCGGCGGCGATTCCCTTCGTCCAGGTGTAGAGACTGACCCGCCAGTCCCACGGCACCCGGTGCGGGACGTCGTAGGAGACGATCGCCGCAGCCATGGAGGCGCCAGAGCGCGGGTGCCCCGACACCACGGTTCCACCTCCCGCGGGCTGCTCGCTCCACATGAAGAGGCCCCCCTCCGGACGCCTCGCCGCCAGCGGATCGAGCGTCGCCGGGTGGGCGCCACGGTAGTGGAGCCTCGGCCGTGTCTGCTTCTCGGGCCTGCGTACGGAGACGGCGTCCCCCTGGAGCACGTCCGCCACCTTCGTACCGGGATCGTTCGGGTCGCCGACCAGGATCGCCTCGACCGGGCAGACGACGACGCACGCCGGCTCGAGGCCGACGTCGAGCCGGTGGGCGCAGAGGTTGCACTTCTCCGCCGAGTGATCCTCCGGATTGATGAAGATCGCGTCGTAGGGACACGCGGCCATGCAGGCCTTGCAGCCGATGCAGACCCGCTTGTCGAAGTCGACGATCCCGTCGGGGCGCTGGTACATCGCCGCGGTCGGGCAGGCGGCGACGCAGGGGGCGTCTGCACACTGGTTGCAGCGCGTGACCTGGAACGAGCGCCGCACGTCGGGAAAGAGGCCGACGTCCACGGACTTGACGAACGTCCTGGTGACGGAGAGCGGCACCTCGTTCTCCGACTTGCACGCCGTCGTGCAGGCATGGCACCCGATGCAGCGCGTCTGGTCGATCACCTTCGCCCAGGTCGGCTGCCGGCCGGACGTGCCCGCCGCCGGCTCCGTCTCACCGGGGGTTGCAGAAGGGGTGCGGGCCCGTCCCGCCAGCTCAGGCGACCCAGCCGTCGGTTGGCTCGAGGCCGAGCCCGGCCGCTTTCCAGGCCTTCATCCCGCCTGCGAGATTCTCCGCCTCGTAGCCTGCATGAAGGAGCGCTTCGGTCACGTAGGAGCTGCGGCTGCCGCTGCGGCACACGACGATGAGCGGCCGGTCGCGCGGGATCTCGCTCTGGCGCAGGGCGAGCTCGCCGACCGGGATGTGGAGCGCCCCGGCGATGCGGCCTGCCTCCCACTCGTCGGCCTCCCGAACGTCGAGCGCCACCGCGTCGCGGGCGAGCTCCTCGCAGGCCTGCAGCGGGTCGACCTCGGGAAGCCGCTCGAGCGTTGCCATCAGCCGGAGACGGCGGTGCCGAGCTTCGATGCCTCCCAGGCTCCGATCCCTCCGACGAGCGCGGTGACGTCGGCGAACCCGTCCCGCCGGAGGAGGCTCGCCGCGATCGTCGCGCGGTAGTCGGTCGCGCAATGAACGACGAGCGGTCTGTCACGCGGCAGCTCGTCGAGGCGCCCCTGGAGCCGGCTGAGCGGGATGTTGACGCTCCCCTCGATCCGGCTCGCCGCCCACTCGCTCTCGGTTCGGACGTCCACCACGAGCGGCCCCTCCTCGGCCGACAGCTGATCCGCGAGGGTCGGCGCCGTGACACGCTCGATCCGGGAGACGAGGTCCGGGCGACCGTCGAGCGCGGTCATCCCGCCCTCGAGGTAGCCGGAGACCCGATCGAAGCCGATCCGCCCGAGGCGGGTCGCGGCCTCCTCCTCGCGGCCCGGGTCCGCGATCACGACGATCTCCTTCGCGGGATCGAGAACCGTCCCCGCCCAGGTCGCGTAGCTGCCTCCCAGCCCGATGTCCACGCTTCCTTCGAGGTGGGCACCGGCGAAGTCGGCCGGGTCGCGGACGTCCAGGATCTGCGCGCCTGCCTCCTGCAGCTCGAGCACCTCCTCGAGCGAGAGCGGCTTCAACACCCGTTCCAGCGTGTCCTCGAGCGTTTCCCGCTCCTTCGTGTTCAGGACGGCGTCGTAGGTGAAGTAGGCGGGCGAGTCGGGCTGGTCGGCCGTGACGAGGCCGATGAACTCCTCCCTCGTCATCGGCTGGAGCGCGTAGTTGTAGAGGCGCTGCACCCCCATCGTCGAGACCGTGTCGGTCGACAGGTTCTTCCCGCAGAGCGATCCGGCGCCGTGGGCCGGGTACACGAGCGTGTCGTCGGGAAGCGGCAGGAGGCGCTCGCGCAGCGAGTCGTAGAGCAGGGCTCCGAGCTCGTCGGCCGTCCACCCGAGCGCCGCCCGGAGATCCGGCCGTCCGACGTCACCGATGAAGAGCGTGTCACCGGTGAGAACGGCGTACGGCTCGGCGCCGTGCGCGACGTCGTACACGACGATCGAGATCGACTCCGGGGAGTGGCCTGGCGTCTCGAGCACCTCGAGGCGGACCTCGGGACCGAGCTCGACGGAGTCGCCCGTCGAGAGGTGCTTCGCGTCGTACTCGGCCTCGCCGCGCGCACCGATGCAGATCGTCGCTCCGACCTGGTCGCGGAGCTCGAGATGGCCGGCGACGAAGTCTGCGTGGAAGTGCGTGAGGAACACGTAGCGGATCTCGAGCCCGAGCCGCTCCGCGTCGTCGAGGTACTGGCCGACGTCGCGCTGCGGATCGACGACCGCGGCGACCCTGCTCGTCTCGTCGGCCACGAGGTACGAGGCGTGAGCGAGACAGCCCAGGTAGTACTGCTCGAGAATCATCAGGCCTTCACGAAGTCTACGGACGAATCACGAAGGGTCGCGGACGCACGGGGAGCGAGCGCGCACTCGTCGCCTCACCGTCGCGCCCCGGCGAGAACGGCGGTCGCCTCGACCCCGCGGATCGCTGCGTCGACGAGCTCGATCGGATGGAACGCCGGGAGCGGGGCGCCCGCCCGGCGAAGGCCGGCGGTCACCTGGATCAGGCAGCCGGGGTTCGCGCTCGCGTAGGCATCGGGCCCGGTCGCGAGCACGTTTCGGGCCTTCCTGGCGCCGAGCTCGCGGGCCGCCTCCGGCTGGACGAGGTTGTAGATGCCGGCGCTCCCGCAGCAGAGCTCCTGCTCCGCCGGCTCGGCGACGACGAGCTCCGGGATCGCGGCCAGCATCTCGCGCGGCGCGCTCCGCACCCGCTGGGCGTGGAGCAGATGGCACGAGTCCTGGAAGGCGACGGTCAGCGGGAGCGGGCTCCGGGGCGTCCCAGCCTCCGCCCCGGCCACGACCTCGGACACGTCCCGCACCTTCGCCGAGAACGCCGCGGCCCGCTCCGCGTAGCGACGGATCGTCGGCGAGCAGGTGGACGTAGTCCCTCAGGTTCGAGCCGCACCCGGCCGCGTTCGTGACGACCACGTCGACGTCCTCCCGCTCGAACACGTCGATCAAGCGGCGGGCGCGCGCGAGCCCTTCCTCGAGCCGCCCGGCGTGCACGGCAAGGGCCCCGCAGCAGCGCTGCGCGCGCGGCGCGACCACCTCGAAGCCGTCGGCCGCGAGGACGCGCGCGGTCGCGGCGTTCACGTTTCCGAAGACGACGCGCTGCACGCAGCCGGTGAGAAGGCCCACCCGAGCGACGCGCTCGCCTGCCGGGCTGGTCACGGGGGCGGGAGCCTCGGACGAGCGCCACGGCGGCGCGATCTCGAGAAGGGGCGCCAGCGCGCTCGGTACGGGGAGTCGCCGGCCGAGCGGCTCGAGGGCGAGCGCGGCGCGCATCCGCCGCGGATGGGGGAACACCTTGAAGACGAGCGAGCGGAGCAGACGCTCGCCGCGCGGGCGCCGGATCGTCTGCTCGACGTGCGCCCGCGTGAGCTCGATCAGCCGGTCGTACTTGACGCCCGACGGGCAGGCGGTCACGCACGCCATGCAACCGAGGCAGCGGTCGAAGTGGCGAACGACGGTCGGCGACAGTCGCATCGTCCCGTCGATTAGGCCCTCCATCAGGTAGATGCGCCCGCGCGGCGAGTCCATCTCCTCGTTCCAGAGCACGTACGTCGGGCACGTGGGCAGGCAGAAGCCGCAGTGGACGCATTCGCTGACGAGCGCCCTGTCCATCAGGCAAGCACGCCGTCGGGATCGAATGCAGCGCGGACTCGCTCGGCGAGCAGCCGTGCGCCCGCCTCGACCTGCTCCGGCACCGCGCGCGGCACGTAGGCCGTCCCGGCGGCGGGCCGCGCCAACGCGTCGTCCTCGCCGGCGAGCGTCTGCACGAGCCCCCGCGGCGGAAACGACAAGCGCCCGAGCGCGCGGGCCTGGCGGTCGCGTACGTCGTCCCAGACACCCTCGTCGCCTTCCTCCCCTCCGACGAGCTCGCGGGCGGCGCCGATCTGCGAGGCCACGGCACGCTCGGAGCCTTCGAAGAGGACGGCGAGAAACGACCCGCCGCCCTGCCAGGCGAGATCGACCGCGCTCGGCACGAGCGTCGAGAAGTGAAGGAGCTGCGAGCGCCGGTAGGCGTCCTCGAGATCGTCGACCGGGACGACGAGGGTGCGCGCCGACGCCGGTGCGGGATGGAGGCGGAGGCTGACGCGGGCGATCAGGCCGAGGCGGCCACGCGATCCGCAGAAGAGCTTGCCCAGGTCGTAGCCGGCGACGTTCTTGACCACCTTGCCGCCGGCGCTCGCGACGGTTCCGTCGGCGAGGACGACGGTCACCCCGAGGACGAGGTCGCGTGGACCGCCGTAGCGGTGCCGCCGCGGCCCGGTCAGGTTCCCGGCGAGGCATGCGCCGACCGTCGGATCGCCGGGCGGATCGAGCGCGAGCATCTGACCGGCTTCGGCCAGGCGCTCGTTCAGCGCCGAGAGCCGGATCCCCGCCTCGACGGTTGCGGTCAGGTCGCCCGCCTCGTGCTCGAGGACGCGGTCGAGCGCGCCGGTCGAGAGGAGCACGTCTCCCCCCTCGCGGTCGATCGACACCGTCGCGCCGCGTGCCGATGCCTCCCGCAGCAGCTCGGCGGCCGCCTCGACCGAGTTGACCTCAGAAACGCTCGCCAAGGCCGGCCAGCTCCAGCGGGTGGACACGGTAGGGGCCCGGTACCTCGCCGCAGAGCCGAGGCGTCGGGAAGATCTTCCCGGGATTGCAGAGCCCGTCCGGGTCGAAGGCGGCGCGGAGCCGCTGCATCGCCGCGAGATCGGCCTCGGAGAACATGAGCGGCATCCGGCAGGCCTTGTCGGTGCCGATACCGTGCTCCCCTGTCAGCGAGCCACCGGCGTCCATGCAGATCTCGAGAATCGCCTCGGCGAGCTCCTTCGCCTTCTCCGGCTCGCCCTCGTTGCGGCGGTCGTAGAGCACGAGCGGGTGGAGGTTGCCGTCGCCGGCGTGGAAGACGTTGCCGACGCGCAACCCGTAGTCGCGCTCGAGCTCGCCGATCCGGTCGAGCACCTCGGGCAGCTTCGTGCGGGGGACGACGCCGTCCTGGACGTAGTAGTCGTGACTGATCCGTCCCATCGCGGCGAAGGCCGCCTTGCGTCCCTTCCAGAAGAGCGCCCGCTCGACGTCGTCGGCCGCGATCCTGATCTCGACCGCGCCGGAGGCGCGGCACAGGTCCTCGACGCGCTCGAGGTCGTCCTCGACCTGGACGGCGTTGCCGTCGAGCTCCACGATCAGGACCGAGCCGCAGTCCGGGTAGCCCGGGTGGACGGCCGCCTCGGCCGCCTCGAGCGTCAGCCGGTCCATGATCTCCATCGCGCCCGCGAGAATGCCCGCGGCGATGACCCCGGAAACGGCGACACCGGCCTGGCTCGGCGAGTCGAAGCCCGCGAGGACGGTGCGCACGGCCTCGGGTTTGCGAAGGACGCGGAGCGTCACGCGGGTGGCGATGGCGAGCGTTCCCTCCGATCCGATCAACACACCCATCAGGTCGAGGTCGTCCTGGTCGAGGCCCTTGCCGCCGAGGTGGACGACCTCACCGTCCGGCAGCACGACCTCGAGGCCCGTGACGTGCGTGACCGTGAAGCCGTGCTTCAGGCAGTGGGCGCCGCCCGAGTTCTCGGCCACGTTTCCGCCGATCGTGCAGACCTGCTGGCTCGACGGGTCGGGCGCGTAGTAGAAGCCGTCCGCAGTGACCGCCTGCGTCACTGCGAGGTTCGTGACGCCGGGCTCGACGACCACGCGCCCGCTCTCGAGGTCGATCTCGAGTAGGCGGTTCATGCGGGCGAGAGAGACGACGACGCCGTCGGCATGGGGGACTGCCCCGCCCGACAGCCCCGTCCCCGCCCCACGTGCGACGAACGGGATTCCGTGCTCGGAGCAGGCGCGGACGACGGCCTGCACCTCGGCGGTCGACCGGGGCAGCGCGACGAGGGCCGGCACGACCCGGCGGCCGGTGAGCCCGTCGCACTCGTAGGTGCGCAGCTGCTCGGGGGCCGTGATGAGGCCTTCCGGCCCCAGCTCGGCAGCCAGCCGGCGAACGACCTCGGGTGCGAGGCTCATGCCGCACTCTCCCACGCGTCCGGGTTGAGCGCATTCTCGGGACACTCGTTCTCGAGCAGAACGGAGCGCAGTCCGGCGACGCAGAGCATGCCCATCGCCTCCCGCGCCTCGGCGGTCGCGCTGCCGAGGTGCGGCGCCAGGACCACGTTCTCGAGCCCGAGCAGCCCGGGATGCACCTCCGGCTCGCGCTCGTACACGTCGAGCGCAGCTCCCGCGATCGCACCCTCGCGCAGAGCGTCGACGAGGGCCGCCTCGTCGACGACCGGGCCGCGCGTCGTGTTGACGAGCACGGCGGTACGCTTCATGAGGCCCAGGGCGGCGGCGCCGATCAGGTGCCTGGTCTCCTCGGTCAGCGGGCAGTGGAGCGAGACGACGTCCGCGACCTCGAGCAGCTCCTCGAGCTCGAGACGCTTGTACGGCGCGCCGCCGACTCCCCTGCGACTCGTGTACACGACCCGCATGCCGAACGCCTCACCGAGCCGTGCCACCGCCCGCCCGATGCGGCCCAGCCCGACGATGCCGAGCGTTCGGCCGTCGAGCCCGTGTCCGAGCATGAACGTCGGCGACCAGATCCAGGGCGTGCCCGAGCGGACGAGCCGGTCGCCCTCGGTAATCCGGCGAAGGAGGTCGAGCACGAGCCCGATCGTCAGCTCGGCGGTCGCGCCGGTGAGGACACCCGGCGTGTTCGTGACGATCACGCCGCGCCGGCTCGCAGCCGCCAGGTCGACGTTGTCGTAGCCGACCGCGTGGTTGGCGACCGCTCGCAGAGAGGGGCCGGCAGCATCGAGGAGCTCGTCGTTCACCGGATCGCCGGCCATCACGACGAGACCGTCCATCCCGGCGCTCGCGGCGAGAACCTCGGCCCGCGCGGGGGGCCACTCCGAGTCGTGCAGCGTCAGGTCGAACGAGCTCCGGAGCTCGGAGACGACCTGCGGCATGATGCGGCGGGCCAGGTAGACGCTCGGCATGGCTCCATCTTGGTATAGCTTTCCAAAATGAAGCAACGGACAGCCGATCCGTACCGCGACCTCGACGTGATCGACGCGCGCGCTCCGAGATTCCTGCAGGCGACGATCGGCTCGCTCGCCCTGGTCGCCTTCCTGACCGGCTGGTGGCCGCTGCTCGCGATTCTGGCCACGCAGCTCGTGGTCGGACTCGTGTTCGGTCGCCGCTACTGCCTACCGTGCGTCGCCTACTTCGAGCTCGTCCAGCCCCGTCTCGGGGAAGGCCCGATCGAGGACTCCCGGCCGCCGCGCTTCTCGAACACGATCGGAGCCGTCGTGCTGACCGGCGCAACCCTGGCGCTCGCCTTCGGCCTCGACGTGCTCGGCTGGGCGCTCGCGTTGCTCGTGGCCGTGCTCGCGCTCACGGCCGCAGCCACCGGCCTCTGCGTCGGCTGCGAGGGATACAAGCTGATCGCCCGCGCCCGCGGCGTCCGCCGGCTCCACGTCGAGCGGGTCGACCTCGGCGAGCTCGTCGGCGAGCCCGCCGCCGCTCCGGGGACCCCCGCTCCGGGCACGGGAGAGCTGGTCGTCCAGTTCACGCATCCGCTCTGCACCGCCTGCCGCGAGCTCGAGCGGCGATTGCGCGGTGAAGGGCGGGAGGTCGTCACCGTGGACGTCTCGGCTCGCCCGGAGCTGGCGCGGAAGTACGGGGTCGCGGTCGTGCCGACCGCCTTCGCCGTCGCAGCCGACGGACGGGTCGCACTGCGGATCGCGGGGTAGGCCTCGTGAGCGCCGTCGCCGTTCGCCGCTTCCTGTTCGGATACTTCGTGCCCTTCAACCGCTGGGTCTACGAACGCACGGGCGGGCGCGTCCTGGGAACGCACGGCGGGGCGCCCGTGCTCCTCCTGCGCACCACCGGGCGGAAGACCGGCAACCGGCGAACGACGCCCCTTCTGTATCTCGCGGACGAGGCCGGGCTCGTCATCGTCGCCTCCTACGGCGGCTCGCCGACCCATCCGGCGTGGTTTCTCAACCTCGGTGCGAACCCGGACGTCGAGGTGCAGATCGGCCGCGAGGTGCGGCCGGTTCGCGCGCGCGTCACGGAAGGCGAGGAGCGCGCCGCCCTCTGGACGAAGGCCGTCGCGATGTACGGCCCCTACGAGGAGTACCAGCGGGAGACCGACCGGGAGATCCCGGTGATCGTGCTCAGTCCTCGCCCGGCGGATTGATCGGGAGCGCCGCCGCGACGACGCGCTTGCCCTTCACCTCGTAGACGACGTCGACCGAGTCGTTCTTGCGATACGTGCCGGCGATGCCGAGGAAGATGCTGAGCCAGCGCACGACCCCCAGGCGCCCCTCCTTGGCCAGGTGGCGCGGAAAGCGGAGAGTCCGGCCCTCGACCTCGAAGTCGATCCCGCGCCGCTGCGGCACGCCGTTCACGTAGACCTCGAACGGCTCGCGCACCTGCCGTGGCAGCTCCACGGTGGACTCCTCGCTCACGCCGTGATCGTAGACCCGAGCGCGCTCGCGGCGTGCGCCTCGAAGTGGCTCGTCACCCCGCACGGCGCATAGAATCGCGGGCGGTGCGCCCCAGGACGCTTCTTCTCGCGACCGCCGCGGCTCTGGCGGTCCTCGCGGCCGCGTCGGCCGCCTACGGAGGGAACGGCGGGATCGCTCCCCCCGACTCGGCGACCGAGAGCGGCAGCACCATCAACGAGATCTACTGGCTCGTCATCGGCATCACCGCCGCGATCTTCATCCTCGTCGAGGGCGCGCTGATCCTCTTCATCCTCCGCTACCGGCGCCGGCGCGGGACAGCCGATACGGCCGAGGGGCCGCAGATCCACGGCAACACCCGCCTCGAGCTCATCTGGACGGCGATCCCGGCCCTGATCCTGGTCGCCATCATGGTGATCACGATCGTCAAGGTTCCGGACGTGAACTCGGCTCCTCCGGCCGGCAGCGACCCGCTCGTCGTCCAGGTCGACGCGCACCAGTTCTACTGGGAGTACACCTATCCGAACGGCGTCGTCTCGGTCGACCTCCTGCGCCTGCCGATCGATCGCCCCGTGCAGCTGAAGCTCGAGGCAGCGGACGTGATCCACAGCTGGTGGGTGCCGGAGCTGACGGGCAAGCGCGACGCGATCCCGGGCCGGACGAACACCCTCGACTTCACCCCGCTCAAGACCGGCGTCTTCGAGGGGCAGTGCGCCGAGCTCTGCGGCGCCGAGCACGCCGTCATGTACACGGAGGTCGAGGTGATTCCCGCAGCCCAGTTCGACGCCTGGCTCGCCGCGCAGAGATCGCAGCAGCTCGACCCGGAGTCGGAGGGAGGGATCGCGCTCGGCCGGCAGACGTGGGAGGACGTCTGCGCCAAGTGCCACGGGCTCGACGGCCAGGGGGACTACGGGCCGCCGATCGCCGGCTCCTCGCTGCTCGCCGACCGCGAAGGCCTGCTCGCGCTTCTGCACGAGGGCCTCGACAACGCGGGCGTCCCGGGCTACATGCCGGCGGTCGGCACCGGCTGGCCGGACGCCCAGCTCGACGATCTCCTCGCGTACCTGCAACAGGCCGAGCTCGCGCCGGCGCCGGCGCCGGGAGGATGACGTGGCGGTAAGGGCGGAGCAACGGGTCGCACCCGGCTGGCGCAACGGAACGATCATGCGCTGGCTGACGACCGTCGACCACAAGCGGATCGGGATCCTCTACATCGTCGGCTCGTTCCTCTTCTTCGTGGCCGCCGGGATCATGGTGCTGATCATGCGGACGCAGCTCGCCGCTGCGAACCAGGACCTGGTCACCGAGGACGGCTACAACGGCCTCCTCACCATGCACGGCACGGTGATGGTCTTCCTGTTCGCCATGCCGATACTGGCCGGCTTCGCGAACTACCTCGTGCCGCTCATGATCGGCGCGAAGGACATGGCGTTCCCGCGCCTGAACGCGGTCTCCGTCTGGCTGTTCTTCATCAGCGCGCTCGTTCTCCTCGGGAGCTTCGGAGCCGAGGGCGGCCCGGCCAATTCCGGCTGGACGGCCTACGCGCCGCTTTCGGAGAACGAATACAGCCCCGGGGTCGGCCAGGACCTCTGGATTCTCGGCCTCCACCTGATCGGGGTCTCGTCGCTCCTCGGCGCCATCAACTTCCTCGTCACGATCGTGAACCTGCGCGCCCCCGGGATGACCTGGACGCGCATGCCGCTCTTCGTCTGGTCGATCGTCGCCCAGGCGATCCTCATCCTGCTGACGGTGCCGGTCATCGCCGGGGCCCTGCTCCTGCTCCTGCTCGACCGGCAGGCCGGAACCGACTTCTTCCTACCGGCCGGCGGCGGCAGCGCCCTGCTCTACCAGCACCTGTTCTGGTTCTTCGGACATCCCGAGGTCTACATCCTCGTGCTGCCGGCGTTCGGGATGATCTCGGAGATCCTGCCGGTGTTCGCGCGTAAGCCGATCTTCGGCTACAAGGCGGTCGCCTTCTCGAGTCTCGGAATCGCCTTCATCTCGATGCTCGTGTGGGCCCACCACATGTTCACGGTCGGCCTCGCGACCGGACTGAACGCCGCCTTCATGATCGCGACCTACCTCGTCGCGATCCCGACGGGGATCAAGGTGCTGAACTGGGTGGCGACGCTCTGGAAGGGTCAGATCATCCTGCGCACGCCCATGCTCTACGCGCTCGGGATGATCGCCCTGTTCATCATCGGCGGGCTCTCGGGAATCGTCGTCGGCAACTTCCCGGTCGACTACCAGGTGCACGACAGCTACTACGTGGTCGCCCACTTCCACTACACGCTCTTCGGGGGCATGGCGTTCGGCATCTTCGCGGGGCTTCACTACTGGTTCCCGAAGATGACGGGCCGTATGTACGACGAGCGGCTCGGACGCCTGAGCTTCTGGCTCATGTTCGTCGGCTTCAACCTCACCTTCATCCCGCAGCACATGCTGGGCCTGCTCGGGATGCCCCGCCGCGTCTACACCTACGAGAGCGAAGGGCTGTGGGAGATCTACAACATGATCTCGACGACCGGCTCGTTCATCATGGGGATCGCGATCCTCGTGCTCTCCGTCAACATGATCAAGAGCTGGCGAAGCGGCCAACGGGTCGGGAACGATCCGTGGCAGGCCGATACCCTGGAGTGGTACGCGGCTTCGCCGCCGCCGGAGCACAACTTCGACTCGGTGCCCTACGTCACCAGCCACCGTCCTCTTCGGGATCTCCGCCAGCGCGTCGGAGAGCAGGTTGCCGAACGTGGCTGACCTGCATCCCGCACCCGGGCCCTGGCTGCGCCTGACGGCGGTCGGCGCCGCCCTGGGCACGGCACTGGTCGTCGCGACCGGCGAATGGGCCCGCTCGCACGAGGCGGCGGTGCTCGGCACCCTCGCCTTGACGATCGGCGTCGCCGTCTCGGCGTGGTTCGGCCACCGGGATCGGCCTCTGCTCGTCGGGTTCGCGCTGGGCGCGCTCGCGCTCTTCTCGCTGCAGATCGTCCTCGGCGCGCTCGTCGCGACGGCCGGCACCTCCGCGTGGCTCGAGGGGCTGCACGTGGCACTCGGCGCGCTCTCGCTCGCCACCTCGGTCGTGACGTGCGCCCTCGCGTTCCGCGGCGGGGTCGGCAGCCTCCGGCACCTCAACTGGCGCGACTACGTCACGTTGACGAAGCCGCGCATCATGGTGCTCCTGCTCCTGACGGCGCTCGGCGGGCTCTTCGTCGGCGAGCAGGGCGTTCCGTCGCTCGGGCTGATCGCGACGACGCTCGGCGGCCTTGCGCTGGCCTGCGGTGGCGCCTCGGCCCTGAACCACGTGCTCGACCGCGACATCGACGTCCACATGAAGCGCACCGACAGGAGGCCCGTCGCCACCGGCCGCGTGTCGCCGGAGCGGGCGCTCGAGTTCGGCCTCGCGCTCTCGGCGCTGTCGTTCGTCGTGCTGACCAGCTTCGCGAATGTCCTCGCCGCCGTGCTGGCCATCTTCGGCGGGCTCTTCTACGTGCTCGTCTATACGCGCTGGCTAAAGCGGACGACGCCGCAGAACATCGTCATCGGCGGCGCGGCCGGCGCCGTGCCCGCCGTCGTCGGCTGGACGGCCGCCACGGGGAACCTGGCCTTGCCGGCGCTCTTCCTGTTCCTGATCGTCTTCTACTGGACGCCTCCCCACTTCTGGGCTCTCGCCCTGCTCATCAAGCGCGAGTACGAGGCGGCGCGCGTACCGATGCTGCCGGTCGTCAGCGGCGACCGCCGGACCGCGGCGTCGATCGTTCGCTACACGGTGCTCCTGATCGCGATCACGGTTCTGCCGTTCGCCTTCGGGGAGCTCGGCTACCTCTACCTCGGCGTCGCCCTCGCCCTCGGCGCGGCGTTCCTCGGCCTGGCGCTCGCCCTCTACCGCGACACGACGCCGGCGCGGGCGAAAAGCGTCTTCAGCTTCTCGCTCAGCTATCTCGCCATCCTGTTCGTCGCGATGGCGATCGACCCGATCGTGCTCGCGTGAACGACGATCTCGCCGCCCGCAACAACCGGCTTGGCCTCGTCTTGCTCGTCTTCGCCGTCATCATCGCCGCCGCGACGATCGGCGTCTCGTACCTGTACCTGGCGCTCGACTGAAGAACCGACGTCGGCCCGACGCCCCCTGCGCTCGAACCTTGCGGAGCCAGAGGCTCGAGCCGGTGCCCTTGTGGCACAAGGGCATGTGATGGACGAACAATTCGAGATGGGTGCGCGCAAGGTACGAGTTGAAGAACAGAATCTCATAGCAGGGATTGCATTGGAGGAAAGCCCGTAGCACATATGCCTCGTTCCAGGCCCTGCCTTCGAATATCCACTCGCGTGGGTATTCGAACGGGTAGTAGATGTCGTGGAAATGGACGTATACACCGCGCTCGAGCAACGGCAGCACTCGAAAGACGAGGTGGTTCACATCGCTGTCGATCTTCGAAACGTGCGTCGAGTCGACAAACAGCACATCCCCAGCCTCGAGGCGCTCGAACACGTCGTCCGCGACGTCCTGCACTCCCTGCGCCATCAGGTGATACCGACTTCGGTACGACCGCGTGGAGACGAGTTCTCGGAACATCTCCGGTTGGGGATCCACGAAAACGCATTCGATCCCGCCGTCGAAAAAGAGGTCGCTGATGTCGAGAATAGCTGCCGACGAGTAGCCTGATCCGATCTCTATCAAGCGCCTGGGCCGAACATGGCGAAGCATCCCATAGAGGACAAGCGCTTCGCCATACCGGAAATAGTCGTTCTCGAAGTGGTAACCCCGTTGCGAGCTGGGCTCGGGCACGAACGGCTGATCGCCGTAGAATCGAGCAAGAGCCGCGAGCAACGCGAGCTGCCCGGACTCGTTGAGGTCAACCTCCGGCAGAGTCCGGCCCGGCTCGTTGAAGATCTCGTGCTCCCGCTCGCGTACCAGGTCGAGCGACGGGATGGGCGAGTAGAAGTGCCCCGGCGGGAACCCGAGCTGGTAGGCAGCGACCTCTTCTCGAAGCCGCCGTACCTCTGTTTCCAGATCAGACGAAGACATGCGAATACCCGTAGCCGCCAACGGACGTGTGGGACCAAGCTACGCTGGCGAGGGGCCCAGCGTAACGCTACCAACTGGCGATTAGGCTGGCTTCGCGAAAATCACGACGTCCTGAGTCGCAATCCAGGCATCGTAGCTCCCGGACCACAGGCCGGGCAGCGTTCTTTCCAAGACCAATCCGGCGTCGTTGCCGAGACGCTCCAGCAAACGCACTCTGAAGCCGGTCATCTCCTCCGGGTTGGAAGTGTTCGCCACCGCGAACTCTGCGCCCCAGCCACCGTACTCGTGGTCGATGTCGAACCGAGGGTGAGCGAATCCCGATGGTCGAGTACGTCCAGGCTCGTAATTGTCGAGCAGGAAAAAGCTGAACACGCATCGTCCGCCTGGCCGGAGGACGCGCGCCGATTCGCGGAAGTACCGAGCCGCTACTTCGGGGAGCGTATGGGTGAAGACCGACGCGGCGTACACGACGTCAAAGGTGGCATCATCGTATGGGAACCGGTATTCGGATGCACGCGTGCGGCCCTTGGGGTTGTAATAGGTGTTGTGAACATCTGCCCACGTGAACTGGAAGTTTGTATAAGCGGATTGAAATGTGCGATGAAGGAAGCCGATCTTCTCGGGTACGATCTCGAACCCCGCATATGTACCGCCCGGCGTGAGAATGCCACGTAGTGCGAATGCGATTCGACCGAGACCGCAGCCGATCTCGAGTACATTGCTCGTGCTCGAGAGGCCGCCATAGATTCGAAGCAGCATGCTCCACTCGTTCGCCCACGCGAACCAGTCCTCTACTACTTCGACGCCTTCCTGCCGCATCAATTCGAGCGGCGGGATGAGATCTGGTTCGTATGCAAGCTGCGGCTCGTCCGCGGCTCGATGAGGCTCACGCCGGGGGCGGAGACCCTCTGGCGGTCCCGGGTCGGACTCCGGCACGTCGCCAGCCAGCAACTGAGCGAACTCACCGATACCGTACGTACCTCGTACCTCGAGCCTCGGGAGCGCGAGGATGTCGTCCTGTAGCCTGCTCAAGATCGGTCTAGCCGTCAGGCCGACGTCGTAGCCGCAGGCGCCGACGAGATGTCGCACGACGCCGTCGGACTCACCGAGCGGATACGCCAGGGTCACTACGCTCTCTCCGAGCTGACGCCGAAGCGCGGCTTGGGAGCGAGTGGCTTCGCGAACCACGTCTCCGGCGGCTAAAGCGGTGAGAGCACGATGTGTTGCGGTGTGTGAGCCGATATGAACCCCTTCCGCCCGTAGCATCCGGAGCTCCGGCCAGGACAACAAGGGAACAGGGTCGCCGCGCGAAGCGTCCCACTCGTTGCATTGGCCCACCGCGTCGGTGACGACGAACAGCGTGGCGCCGAAGCCGTACTTGCGAAGCAGCGGCCATGCGTCGGTCAGGAAATCCGTGTACGCGTCGTCGAACGTGATAAGCACGGCTCGTCCAAGGATCGGCTGCTTCCGTCCAATAGCGTCGCACCATTCCTCGAGGGAGGCGCCTCGAAAGCCCGCGTCCCGGAGATACGCGAGCTGCGCTTCGAACGCCTCCGGCGTCACGCAGTACCGCTGGCTCTGGGCGCCTCCATGGCGGGCGACACGGTGATACATCAAGATCGGAAGGCGATCAGTCGTCGGCTCGGCTTCCGGCGGTGGCTCGGACGCTTCCCCTGACCAGAGCACGCGCGTTCCGGTCTCCGGGACGGTCTCCTGCTCGAGGTCGACTATCTCCACGCTTCTTCGGCGACGAACCACATCGCCGCGTCGTCTACGCCGTAGCCGGTCGATCCGGTAGAGCGGTGAGCGAAGTTCCACCTCGAGTGCGAGCTCGGGAAGACCCGCCAGCACCTCGCCGATGCGCTTGGCACCGAAAGGGAGGCCCCAATCGAATCCAGGGCTCTCTGGATCATCTACGACCTGATTCGCGTGGGCAGTGATCAAGTACCCGCCCGGTTTCAACGAATCTCCAAGCTTCCGGCCGACCGTCTCGAGTTCTGTAATTCCGCCCACGTAATAGAGGACTTCGCTACAGACGATCAAGTCAAAGCACCCGGGGAATGCGTCTTCAATGAGATCCAGTTGTTCGAAGGTCGTGTTCTCGAGATGGATCCCTCTCTCGCGCGCCCGTTCGAGCGCCACGTCCGAGATGTCCGTAGCCAACAGACGGTCGACTCGGGGCGCCAGCATCACGGAGAAATGACCCTCGGCACAGGCGACCTCCAAGGCGCTTTCGATCCCCTCGGGCACCAGGCTGAGCGTGCGCTCGTACTTCTCGCGCTCGTACTGGCTCGTGTACTGCCACGGGTCAACCGTAGACTGGAAGAGCGCCTCGAAATGGCTGCGATCGTAGACGCCAGTGTCGGTGGCCGACCTAGGCCTTGTCGGCTCGGGCCAGGTCGGTGACCGCACGATCAGCCCGGGGAGGTACGTGACCTCGTCCGACTCGTCGACACGCAGGGCGGTCTCGCCGGCGGCAGCAGTGGCGTCGACGAGGTCCGCGAGGGCATCGGGAGGAAGCGTGGCGAGACGAGACGCGCTGGTACCGAAGTGCTGTGGTCGACGGCGAGCCAGGACAAGTCCGCGCCCGCGCGCCGGCAGCGCGGCGAAAGCGCATCGAGAAGCCGGCGGCGTGTCCAGATCGTCAAGACCCGCGATCGGCTCGCACGCGTCACCGGACCGTGAACGGAGTCGTTCACGGATCGACTGATTGTCGGTAGTCGGCCAGCCGAGTACAGCTTCTCGAACGACGACACGCGCCAGCTCGATTCCAAGAGCGCCTGTGACGTCTGCGCGGATGCGGCTCGCCGAGATTCTCCCCGGCCCCGGGAAGCTCACCATTCCGAGCGGTACGCCAGCCACCGTCGGAACCACGTCGAGACGATCTCCCGATAGGACCACATCGGGCGGATCGCCCGCGAGATCGAGGGCAAGCCACGCGTCCGTGGCGGTTCGTTCCTCCGTCGATTCCTCTGCCGCGCCGTCGTAGAACCGGGCGGCTGGCCACTCGGGCCGTGACCAGACTTCTTGCAGGAGGATCGTCCAACCGACGGCATCGTGCACCTGCGCCGCCAGCACATCTCGATCGAGCGGCAGGCCAGAGCCAAGCTCGAGATCGCCGCGAAGAACGATTGCTTGCCCACCGTCCTCCACCACCCGGAGATCCCGGTAGACCGTCTGTTCGAAGAACAGGCGAAGCAGAGACCAGGCGTGTCCTGCTGCGATGGCGTCGGCAAGGACTGCAGCGCGAACGCGCCCGGCGAAGACCGGTAGCTCGACTGTTCCGACTGCGGTTCCCGCGAACGTAACTCGGCAGCTGAGCACCGTAGCCGACGGTGGGCACTCGGCGTCCATGATGGGCTCCGTGACCTCTACATCGACAGCGTAGGTCGACCCAACCACGATCGGTCGCTGATGCGGTTGGGTCGAGACGATCTGCTGTTCGAGAAACCGCAGAGCCTGCCCGGACAGGTATGGGGCTCCGCTTTTCGTCTCGAGCGCCTCGAGAAACTCGCGGAGGTCTCGCTCCACATCTGGCCAGAGCCTGATCCAGGCGGCCGGAGCACGACACGCAGAAACGGGAACGGACTCGTACAGATATGCCGCAACGTGTCTTGGGTCGAGCGTTGGATCACGGTCATGCTCGACGAGTTTCAGTGTTGGGAGAGCGCTTTCTCCACGTCCGATAGGTCCGCCCGCTGCCCAGGCAACGAGCATGAGCTTGGCCCCTGCGGCCTGGGCGATCGGCTCGCCGTCAGCGTGCTCGGCTATTGGGTCCGCGACTCGAGGATCTCTCGAGTGGCCGAGCATGACTGTCCGCATGGCATCTTGGAGGTACTGCTCGACGTCTGCCATCGTCGAGCCGGCGCGCATCCGGTAGACAGCGAGGATGTCTTTGACGAGGCCGAAGCGTGCGCCACGCCGCGCGATCCGCTGCCAGAGGTCCCAATCCTCGCAGGTGACGAGGCCTTTGTCGAAGCAGCCGGCAGCCCTGACGACGTCGGCCCTCACGAGGCAGGCGTTGATCGGAAACGGAGACAACCGAGCAAGCGCGGCGAAGAGGTCGCCTGCCCTCCATGGCAGCGCAGCAGCCACTCGCGTTCCGTCGGGAGCTAGTCGGCACCACCCGCATGACACGGCATCGAGAGACGGCGCGGCATCGAGGGCCCCACCGAGGAGAGCAAGTTGACTCGGGTCGATCAGATCGTCGGCGTCGAGGAAGAGAAACGCCTCCCCGGACGCCAGCGCGATTCCGGCGTTCCGCGCCGCACTGACACCGCGTGCGGGTTGAGAGACCAAGCGGATGCGAGAATCCAGCTTCGAGACGGCTTCGACGGCCTCTGCAGTGACATCGTCCGATCCGTCGTCGACAACGATCGTCTCCCACTCGGAGTGTGTTTGCGCCCGAACCGATTCGAGCGTCTCGGTGACGGTCTCGGCCGCATTTCGGGCAGGGATGACCACCGATATCCGCACCCGACGATGATTGGCCGCGGCCGTTCGCAGCATGAGCGTCACACTGCCTCCCGTGCCGGGTGATCCCAGAATTCCAGCGTAGAGCGTCTCTCTACACGTCGTGCCACTGGCGCAGGGGGCCGAAGGCAGCGCCCCCCCTGACACGATCTCGAGCGGGTATGCATGCCAGTGATAGTCGTAGACATACGACCAGTGGCGTTCGTAGACGCCGACGTCGAACCGGTACGAGCCGGCCTCCGCGTCAAGATGGTCCAGCGAAAGCGCGACCGTTCGGCTGCCGTGCAGGCGCCCCAGGCGGGCGCCGTCACTCTCCGTACTCACGTCCAGAACCTTGACGAAGTCGGACACGCGATGGAGCGACACCCCGACGATCGGGTCGTCAATCGGGACCGGAGCGTAGAGGTCGACTTCGAGACGTATCGGCGTCGAACCATCCCGTCCACCGACTTGGATCGTCGACGGCGTCACCTTGACGCCCGTGATCTTGACTTCGAGCGTGCCGAAACGCTCGGCTGACGTCTCGCCGCCGTCCGCGACAACGTGCCGATCCATGCCCAGGACACTCGTCCGCCGTTCGGTCTCCGCCTTCATGGCACCCTTGTATGCGTCGAAGACGCTGTCAGGCTCGCCGACGGCCTGAACTCGTCCGCGGGACAGCCAGAGAACGCGCTCGCAGAGATCCCGAACCTGCATCTCGTCGTGCGAAGCGAACAGAATCGTCGTTCCGCCGGCCCGGAGCTCGTCGAGCCGCGCGAAGCACTTCGTCTGGAAGCGCAGATCGCCGACCGAGAGCACTTCGTCGATCAGCAGAACTTCGGGGCGAGCGCTGATCGCGACTGCAAACGCCAGCCGAAGCTTCATCCCGTCGCTATATGTCCGGAGGGGGCGATCGATGACCTCCTCGAGCTCCGAGAACGAGACGATCTCGTCAAGCTTCGCGATTGCCTCCCGTCGTCGGTACCCGGCAAGAATGCCCGCGGTTATCGCATTCTCGCGCCCAGTGAGAAGGGGATCCAAGCTATCGCCGAGCGACAGCATCGCATCGATGCGGCGGCGTCTCACGATTCGGCCGCGTGTTGGCTTACCGAGCCCTCCGATCAGGCGAAGCAGCGTTGACTTCCCCGAGCCGTTGGCACCGATGATTCCGACCGTCTCACCTGCTCGCACCTGGAGGTTCACTTCCTGGAGTGCCCAGAACGTATCGCGTCGAGCGTTCGCGAGAGGATGAGCGACGAGCCGCTTCACCGTCGTCGGCCGTGGGCCCTTTCTCGTGAAGCGCTTCGAGAGACCATCTACACCGATCGCGACGTCCGTCGTCACAGCTGCTCCGGAACGGATGATCGCAGCCTCGAGAACAGCGCGTACCCAAGCGCAAGAATCGCCACGGACGCGAGCGCTACCCACGTCAGCGTCGTAGCCGCAGGTCCGGGTGTGGGAACCTCCTCGAGCAAGATCGCACGCTCCGCTTCGATCACGTAGGACATGGGATTGATCTCCAGAATCCACTGAAACTCAGCGGGCACCTGTCTCGCCTGGTAGAAGATCGGGGTGATCCAGAACCCAACGCTGACCGCGAGAGCCACGAACTGACGCGTATCGCGGGCATATGCCTGCAACGGCGCAAACAGCACTCCCAGGCCAAGCGTGAACACGAACTGAACGAGCATGAGCAACGGCAAGAGCGCCGCCTCGGGCCGCACTCCAGTCGTAAACGCGAGCGCGATGAAAATGACCGGCAATGCCAGCAGATAATCGACGAGCCCGACCACGACCGCGCTGAACGGCAGTGTTCCCGTCGGAAAACCGGGCCGGAGAACCAGGTCTCGTCGCGACTCGAGCGACGTCGTCGCTTGTGTCAGCGAACGGGCAAACCAGTTCCAGGCGGTGATCCCCACCAGGAGGAAGACCGGATAGTTCTCGATATCGAGTGGGATCACCTTGGTGAACAGGAAGTACGTCGCGCCAAGCATGAGCAACGACGGCGTAATCGACCAGATCCATCCAAGGATGGTTCCCCGGTGGCGCGACGCGAGCTCGAGGCGCGTCAAGTGCAGAGCCACATCCCGCAGATAAACAAGCCGTCCCAGGCGCAGCCATCGCCTCGGCATCGCGGTCCGCTGTGCCATCGCCGAAGCGCTCATGCATCCTTCCTCGGAGCGGAGGTCATCCGACGAGCGGTTCGTCGCGCCTTCGAATAGACGACGGGCCCGATAAGGGCGCCGGCGAGCTCCGCCATGAGAAGCCGCATGGGCAGTTGCTCACGTCGTGTCAGCCGTCGCATTACTCTGCGCAGATGCCAGCTCCAGATCCACACGCAGTAGCGCTTGAGCACTCGCGCCCGATCCAGTCCGCGGGCTCGAAGAAGCGACGCCCACAGGACGGAGGAATAACCTCGCCCGTTGTCATAGAGTTGCCTGCGCAGCTTCCGCACGGTACGCCGGTGTGTATGCCTCACAATCGCGTCTGGTCGGTACACGAGAACACCATCGCCTTCCATGAGACGCTGGAACATATCGAGGTCCCCGCCACCGCCGGTTACGGTGCCGACGTCGAGTGCGGGATCGAAGCCTCCGAGACGCGTGAGGGTAGCGCGTCGGAAAGCCATGTTGCAGCCGACGCCGATTCGCTCCGGTCGGTAGGTCATCTCCCGGCCGCGGCGCGTGTGAACGTGAACCCGGAATCCCTTGCCCATTCCACCGTATATGTCCTCGAAGATGCCTTGTGCCCTCGTCTCGAGCTCCGCAGGAACCACGAGTCCGGTAACGCCCTCCACGTCAGCCGACGAGAATCCGGCCGCGATCGCGCGGAGCCAGCCCGGA
Organism: uncultured Thermoleophilia bacterium; assembly: GCA_963819905.1. GTDB lineage: Bacteria > Actinomycetota > Thermoleophilia > Gaiellales > Gaiellaceae > CAWCQC01. The sequence goes on along the minus strand of CAWFXP010000009.1, from coordinate 487,791 downwards.
TCGGGACGAGCATCGTCATCCGTGTAGGCGACGATCGGCGACTGCGCCACGGCGAAGCCGCGGTTGCGGGCCCAGTCCAAACCCGGCTTGTCCTCGCGAACGTATCGAGCCGACCAGCGGGCAGCCACGAGGCGAGCCGACTCGTCCTTGGACGCATTGTCGACGACGATCACCTCATACTCCGGATACGACTGCCTGCTGACAGCAGAAAGGCATTCGTCGAGATCCTTCGCTCGGTCCCTCGTGCACACGACAACCGAGACCGCGGGCGCTTCGGCAGGGTCGTGGCGGCCGAAGTCACCTCGGAGCCGGCTGGCTTCGAGCTCGGCCCAGATGGGCGCTGCCAGCTCGGCGACCGCCTGCCGGCCGAGGGAGAGGGAGTCCAAGTCCTGCCCCGTGTTTCGTACGTGGAGGAATCCGATCGGGGCGCCGTTCAACCGGATAAGCACCCGGATCCATGCGTGTCGGATCGAGATGTCGGGCAGCCCACCCGGCGCCGCGAGATCAAGCTCGACGAGCCTAACGGACATGCATCGGCTCCAGATCGGCAAGCGCCCCTAGGCCCGCCTCACGCAGCTCGAGGAACTCGCACAGACTGACGACTCTTGCTGACTGAGCTGTTTCCCGTGCAACACGCTCTACGACGGAACGCCAGTCCCAGTGCTCGCCTGGGTCGACAGCGACGACGCGACCGACGGCCTCTCCTCCCCACTCGATAGCGAGCTCGGCCGAGCCGACCGGAGCGATATGTCCCATTGCATGCTCGTCGAGGCTCCAGGTGACTTTCTGCGCCGACGCCCAGATGGGAGCGAGAAGTGAGAAGAACTCCTCAGCGGCAGGAACAGCGTCTTTGAGTCCCAGTACGTACGCTTCTCGAACGAGACGCCGCGCGAGGCGCTGCCAGGTCCCTCTCATACCTAGCGTCTCCAGCCGATCGGCCAACGGTACGTATCGCTCGACAAATCGTTCGCTAGCGCTCGGGCGTCCGTCCACATACTGCGCAAGCGGGAGCTGGCTCATGACGTGTGGATGCTTTCGAGCTAGGAGCACGTCATCGCGTGCCTCTTGTCGCTGGTTTCGCACCGTTGCCCGCAGGCTCGTGTCGAGATAATGACGGGCGATTGCGTCCGGGTAGTACGCGAGCACGATGCCGCGCTCGAGCATTCGGACTCCGAGCTCCCAGTCCTCGTGCCGCTTCGTGAAATCTTCGTCGAAACCGCCGAAATCGAGCAGTAGCGAACGTGGGAGGGACGAGTTCCCGGTAGTCAGGTCCATATATGTCCACGTGTGTTGGGGTTCACGCTTCCGCCTGAAGTGATCTTCCCACCAGGATCGAAGCACGTACGCCCACCAACCGCCGTCGTCCACCACAGGAGGGCAATATCCAAGAGCAACGTGATTCCTCCTCGACTCATGCGCAGACGCATGTGCGGTCACGCAATCACGATCCGGCACGATGTCGTCATCGAGGAAGAGGATCACATCGTTGCGAGCGGCAGACAACCCAACATTGCGCACAGCGGCGATTCCAGCGTGTGATCCTTCCGAAACCCGAAGGTCAAAAGGCCATTTCGCTGATCGAAGCATCTCAGCGGTCCCGTCGCTGCACCCATCCAGGACGACCACCGCTTCGATCGAGTCAGTGCTGTACGTCTGCGCGGCGAGTCCGTCGAGCACTCGACCGAGGGAATCCCGACGATTGTGTGACGGAATCACGACCGAGACGCGGGGTGCTTCCTTGCTCACGCGGAGCTCTCTCTCCTCCGCCTCATCCGGTAGCTCGGGGAGCTGAAGCTGCGGAGTCCCACGTCGGCTGGCCACCGACCGTCTCAGTCGCCATGGGCCCACGACCGTCCCGTACGCCTCCGCGAGCACAACGCGCAGCGGTAGGCGATTCGCCTTCCGACGGGCGATTGCCCACAGCTCGTGTGGGATGTGATCGAACCACCACCATCTCACGAAGCGGAACGCGGTCGCCTCCCGGTGTTTCACCAGACACCGTGTCGCGTATGCGAACGATGAGACCGCATAGTCGAACAGAACGGTTCGAAGACCGCGATCGTCACGACGATGTCGGTGCCAAACGATCCGGCTCGGATCGAAGACGATCTTGTATCCGCTTCGAAGAATGCGATAGTTGGCGTATGTATCTTCTCCGGAGCGCGCTGGGGTTCCAGGACCGAGATCCTCGGCAAAGAGGCCTACGTGCTCGAAGACCGAGCGCCGGAAGATCGCGTTCGCGCTTGCGCCTGCGCGTCCAGCGGAGGTGACGGGATCGTCCCATGCTCCGTTGAACACTCGGCGTTCGAATCCGCGGTGAAAGCCGCCCTGCCGCTCGAAAAGGTACTGCGCGCGCGTCTCCAACTCGGCCGGCCCGACAAATCCTGTAACTTCCATTACCAGAGGATCTTCGAACTCGTCGCCAACACCGTCCAACCAATGCGGATCGACAATGCAGTCGTCGTCCGTGAACGCGACCAGTTCGCCTGCCGCCTCGATGATTCCTCGGTTGCGCGCTCGCGAGACACCGGGTCTATCGTCTTCTAACACGTAGCGAACGGAGTATCGCTCACACAAAGCTCGGGTGGACTGGTCGCTGGGGCAATTGTCGACGACAATGATCTCGTACGGCCGGGTCGCGAGAGCGAGCAAGCTATCGAGACACCTTGCCAGCACCTCAGATCGATCCTTGGTGCATACGACCACCGATATGGTACGATCTGTTGCTTCCGGAGGCACTCGCCGCGAAGCCTCCAACACGGTCTCGAGATATTCCCGCTGCCAGAGCCGATCGCCGACAGATTCCACAATTGCGGCGGCCAAGATATCGACCTGGATAGTCTCTAGAGCCGGGATATAGACTCTGCCAAGTACCTGACCGTGGCGCGTCAGAACGACGAGAGCCTCTCGATAGTGAGGTTCCACTGCGAGCGGGCGAAGAGGTTCGTCGAGCGCAACGTGAAAGACCTTCGCAGTTTGAAGCCTCGTGCGGGACATCACTACGAGCCCGTCCTCTTCGCCAGCGGTCTTGCGCAACTCCCACCCTCGCCATTGCTCGGATCACCCGGCCTGGCATCTGTACGGTACGCAGCCAGCCATGCCGGCCGAGATAGAGGCAACGTGGCAGCTGGCTTCGTTCGTTTCGTCCAGGCGCCGGTTCGAAGCACGCGCTCGCCTAGCAGGACTCCACCCGCTCGTAGCAGATCGCCGGGACTACGGTGAGCGAGGGCCATTTCCACGTACATCCTCGAGGCCGAGAAACGCCGGCCCGCGCGACGATGCGACCGAGCGAAGTAGCGGTAGAGTCGCCGAAGGTCCGGCTCCACGCGGTGCGCGGCAGCTTCGTTTCGATGCTTTGCAACAAGGCGGTCAACTTCGCGAATCACGTGCTCCTCTCCGCCACGGACCATGCTGCCCGGATGACGCACGTACGCCACCAGGGCCTCGGCGCAACTCGCGGCCGGGGCAGCGAGAGCGAGTCGGATCCACAGGTCCCAGTCGGCGAGCAGGCTCAGTTCCGTATCGAAGCCACCCACAGTGCGGACGAGGGCCGCTTCAGCAACGACGTTGGAACAACCACCGGGGACGGCGTTCCGCGTTAGGAGGACCGTGCTGATCTGCGAGGGATCGGGTGCAGCGGCGACCTGAAGCACATCCATCGCGTCATTGACGACGAAAGCGGCACTGTACGCCCAAGCTGCGTCACGACGTTCGGATGCGGACGCGAGCACCTTACTCAACTTTGTGGGTGACCACAAATCGTCGTCGTCGAGGAAGGCGACCCATTTCCCTGCGGCTTCGTCGAGGGCACGATTCCGCGTGGCTGCGACACCCTGGCGATTCGCGTTTCGGATGACGCGAAGACGGGTGTCGCTCACACGAGCCAACTCCAGCGGGGTCTCGTCAGTCGATGAATCGTCGACAACGATCACCTCGAGGTTGACGCCCTGCTGGCCAAGCGCACTCCCAAGGGTGCGCTTCAGGAGGTTCCAGCGGTTACGGGTCGGGATGATAACGGTGACGTCTGGATCCATGTCGTGCACGTGCAGTTCGATCACGCGCAGCGACCGGATTCATGGTCGGTCGCCGCACTGACGTTTCATCGGCGGTTTCCGGTCCTGTCTTAAGACGCCTCTGCTCGGGTGTCAGGCCGATCGACGACGACTCTGCGCCGCCTGCCTACAGTACGCATCGCCTCGAAGACGACAGCCAGAGCGATGGATGCGCACAAGCCTGCCAGGGCCGCGAAGATCCCATCGCGGGCGGGGAGCGGGTGGCTTGGCGTCGGCGGAGGAGTAGCCGGCTCGATCACCCGCAGCTGGCTCGTTTCGGTCGAGGGGGTCACTGCCGCGACCCGATTGGCCACGTTCTCGGCAAGCGTGTTCGCAATCCGTGCTGCCAACTCCGGGTCATCGCTCTGAACCGTGATGGTCAGGATCCGGGTGGTCACGTTCGCGCTGGCACCAGTGGGGCCCCACGCGTACTCGTCGTCGTTGGCCGCTCCTAGCGCCTCGCTCGTCGCGGCAAGCACGGGTTCGCTGGTCACCAGCGCCGTGTAGGTAGCCGCAAGGCTGCCTGCGGCGGCCTGGGTATCGGCATCCGCGTTGATGGGTCCGACGAGCACCTGCACCTCGGCCTCGTACATGGGCCGTTCACGCGACGCGACGACGTATCCGACAATGCCGGCTACGATCGTCGCGACGACGATCATCCACCACCAGCGTCGGAACGCCGTGGCGAAGGGCCGCGATGCTGCCTTGGCGTCCATCAGAGCTTTCCGACCAGGATATCGGCCGTTCGTCGCCCCGCCCTTACGTGAGCGCGCGCACAGCGGCTTCGAAGACCGAGTCGCGCCCGTGGATCTCGAGCTGGGCGGAGAGGAGAGCGCTCGGGGAAACCGGCTCGGAGCGATCGGGAACCGCTGCCCGGCCGTCGATCTCGACGAGGTCCGTGGCGTCGGCCGGCTCGTGCTCGAGCTCGACCGGCCGGCCGAGGCGCGTCTCCAGCCACCGTGCGAGCAGGAGCGCCTCGGCGAGCGGGGCTCTGGCCCGGAGCAGCGCCGGGGTCGCCACGTCCGGCCACATGGCGGCAACCGCCCGCCGCCAGGGCTCGATCCGGGCCCAGGCGAGGTCCGAGACCACGGCCTGCTCGAACAGCGACGGAAGGGCTTCGAACGCCTCGGTCGCGCCCGGCCACTCGGTCGAGTCGACGATCAACCGGTCGGCGACGCCGACGAGCTGCTCGAGCTCGGGCTCGCCGAAGGGAAGAGCGCCGCGCCAGCGAAGGAACGTCGGCACGTCGGCCACGAGCAGCGGCTGGGCGACGCTCGCGGGGGCATGCGCCGTCCTCCCGCGCAGCCAGATCGCCACCACCTCGGAGCAGACGCTCCGCTCGTGCCCGGCGTACGCGAAACAGCGAAGATCGACCTCCGCATCGAGCGCGTCGCGCGCGGAGGCTGCGTCCGGGAGCAGGATGATCGTCCGGGACGGGTGACGCTCGCCGAGGTTGTCGAGCACCGCGCGGGCGGCCGCCTCCCACTCGGGCGGCACCCAGGCCATGTGCGTCAGCACGCGTGTCCGGTTCACGGAGTGCTGCCCCGGCTCGGCGGCCTCCTCGCCGAGCCGCCCGAGCTCCGCCTCGATCGCGCGGATGCTTGCGTTCTCGATCAATGCCGGCGCCAGGAGCGCCCGTCTCGATGGAGGAGCTCGTCGGCCGCCCTCGGCCCCCACGTCCCCGCCGCGTAGTTCGGGAACGCCGGCCGGTCGCGGCGCCAGGTCGCGACCATCGAGTCGACCAGCTCCCACTGCTCCTCTACCTCGTCCGCGCGCGTGAAGAGCGTCGCGTCGCCGCGCATGCAGTCGAGGATCAGGCGCTCGTAGGCCTCCGGCAGGTTGCTGCGGAAGTGGCCGCCGTACGAGAAGTCCATGTGCACGGGCCGGATGGTCATGCCCTGGCCGGGCACCTTCGCGCTCATCGTCAGCGAGACGCCCTCGTCGGGCTGGATGTGGAGGAGGAGCACGTTCGGACGCAGCACGTCCGCCGGGTCGATCTCGAACGGAGGATGGGGCGCGCGCTTGAACTGGATCGCGATCGTGGTCTCGCGGCGCGGGAGCCGCTTGCCCGTCCTGACGTAGAACGGCGTGTCCGCCCAGCGCCAGTTGTCGATGTAGAGCTGGGCGGCCACGAACGTCTCCGTCGTCGAGTCGGGGGCGATGCCAGGCTCCTGCCGGTACCCGGGGACCTCGTCGCCCTCTACGAAGCCCGGCCCGTACTGGCCGCGGACGACGTGCTTCGGGCCCGGGGTGTGAATCGCCCGCAGGACCTTGACCTTCTCGTTGCGGACGGACTCCGCAGTGAAGTCGATCGGGGGCTCCATCGCCGTCAGGGCGACGAGCTGCAGCACGTGGTTCTGGACGATGTCGCGGATCGCTCCCGCTTGCTCGTAGAAGCCCGCCCGGCCCTCGACGCCGAGCGACTCGCTCACGGTGATCTGGACGTGGTCGACGAGATTGCGGTTCCAGATCGGCTCGAAGATGCCGTTGCCGAACCGCAGCACCAGCATGTTCTGGACCGTCTCCTTGCCCAGGTAGTGATCGATGCGGAAGATCTCCGACTCGTCGAAGTCGCGGGTCAGGAGGGCGTTCAGCTCGCGGGCGCTCGCCGCGTCGTGTCCGAACGGCTTCTCGACGATGAGTCTCGTAAAGCCGCTCGCCGACCGCTGCCTGCCGATCTGCCGCACCGTCGGCTCCATCGCCTTCGGGGGCACGGCGAGGTAGTACACGCGATTGCCCCGCGTCCCGCGCGCCTCGTCGAGCTCGTGCAGCCGCTCGACGACCTCGTCCGCACCACCCTCGGCGGTGAACTCGGTCGAGACATAGCTCGTGCCCTCGGCAAGCCACGACCAGACGTCCTCGCGGAGCGGTTCCCTTCCGTGCTCTTCCACGGCACGGCGCATCCGCTCGCGGAACTCCTCGTCGCTCATCGGCGTCCGGGCAACCGCGACGACGCCGAACTCACGCGGCAGGAGCCGGTTCACGGCGAGGGTGTAGAGCGCAGGGAAGAGCTTGCGCTGGGTGAGGTCGCCGGAGGCGCCGAAGATGACGAGCGCGCACGGCTCGCCCGTCCGGCGCACGGTGAGGCCGGCGAGGAGCGGGTTCTCGGCGACCTCGGTCATGAACGCCGGCTCAGGCCGTGACGAGCTCCCCGCTCGAGGCGCGGATGCCCTCGAGCAGCTCGACGAACGAGGCATCGAACTTCTCGACGCCCTCGCGCTCGAGGGTCTCCGTGACGTCTGCGTAGTCGACGCCCGCCTCGGCGAGCTGCTCGAAGAGCTTCACCGACTTGCGGACGCGGCGCGTGAGCGTCGGCGCCACTGTCCCGTGATCCTGAAAGGCCTCGATCGTCTCCTCGGGCATCGTGTTGACGGTCGCCGGGCCGATCAGCTCGTCGACGTAGAGCACGTCGGAATACGTGGGGTTCTTCGTCGACGTCGAGGCCCAGAGGCACCGCTGCGTGGCGGCGCCCTTCGAGACCAGGTAGTCCCAGCGCTCGCCCGCGAACGTCTCGAGGTAGAGCTGGTAGGCGAGACGGGCGTTCGCGACCGCCAGCCGGCCCTTGAGCTCGTCGTGACCGCCGATCTCGTCGAGCCGCCGGTCGGCCTCGGTGTCCACCCGTGAGACGAAGAAGCTCGCAACGGAGTGGACCCGGCTCGGGTCGCCGCCGTGGGCGACGAGGCGCTCGAGCCCGCGGATGTACGCCTCGGTCACCTCCGCGTAGCGCTCGAGCGAGAAGATGAGCGTCACGTTGATCGACTTGCCCTTCGCGATCATCTCCTCGATCGCGGGAAGCCCCGGCTTCGTGGCCGGGATCTTCACGAGCAGGTTGGGGCGGTCGACGAGCTCGTGGAGTCGGACGGCCTCGGCGACCGTGGCCTCGGTGTCGTAGGCCAGGCGCGGGTCGACCTCCATCGAGACGAAGCCGTCGCGCCCGCCGGTCTTCTCCCACACGGGTCGCAGGAGGTCGCAGGCGTCGCCGACGTCCTTGCCCGCGAGCCGAACGAAGATCTCCTTCGGGTCGTCAGTCTCGGCGAGAACCTCGCGCAGCTGCTCGTCGTAGGCGCTTCCCTCGGAGAGGGCCTTCTGGAAGATCGTCGGGTTCGACGTCACGCCGACGACGCCCGCCGATTGCATCAGCCCGGCGAGCGTGCCGCGTTCGAGCAGATCGCGAGAGAGGTAGTCGATCCATACGCTCTGGCCCTCGTTCGCCAGGCGCTGGAGCGGAGTCTTGGCCATGGGTTCCTCCTGGGCCGCGGGTTCAGACGGGCTGGCGGCGCTCGACGAGCGTCTCGGCCCGCGCGACGACGTTTTCGGGGGTGAAGCCGAACTTCTTGAGCACGGTGGCACCCGGTGCCGAGGCGCCGAAGCGGTCGACGCCGAGCACGCTGCCCCGCTCGCCGACCCAGCGGTGCCAGCCGAGCGGGACGCCGGCCTCGATCGCCAGCCTGGCCTCGACGGCCGGCGGCAGCACCTCGTCGCGATAGTCCTCCGGCTGCAGCTCGAACAGCTCCCAGCAGGGCATCGAGACGACGCGGGCCGCGAGCCCGTCCTCGGCCAGGAGCCTGGCAGCGTCGAGGGCGAGCGACACCTCGGAGCCGGTGGCCAGCAGGAGAAGGTCAGGAGCGCCGTTGCCGTTCGTCCCGTCCCAGAGCACGTAGGCACCGCGCTCGGTACCGGCCGCAGCCGCCACCTCGCTCCGGTCGAGAACGGGCACGTCCTGCCGGGTGAGAAGGATCGCCACCGGGCCCTCGGAGCGCTCGAGCGCGATCTTCCAGGCGACCGAGGTCTCGTTGGCATCGGCCGGCCGAATCACCCAGAGGTTCGGAATCGCGCGCAGCGCCGCGTAGTGCTCGACGGGCTGGTGCGTCGGACCGTCCTCGCCGAGCCCGATCGAATCGTGTGTCCAGACCCAGACGACCGGCAGGCTCATGAGCGCCGACAGGCGAACGGCGCCTCGCATGTAGTCGCTGAAGATGAGAAACGTCGAGCCGAACGGCTTGACGATGCCACCGTGGACGGCGAGGCCGTTCACGATCGCTCCCATGCCGTGCTCGCGGATACCGAACGGAATGTTCCTGCCGGCCCAGTCGGCCGAGTAGACGCCCGCTCCGTCGAAGACCGTCTTCGTCGACTCGACGAGGTCGGCCGCGCCGCCGACCATCGTGGGTGCGAACGGCTTGAACGCTTCCATCACGGCCGCTCCGGCGCTGCGCGTCGCGAGCTTCGGCTTGTCCGCCGGGTCGAAGACCGGAAGCGCTTCCTGCCACCCGTCGACGAGCCTTCCGGCCTGCGTTCGGTCCCAGTCGGCGGCGAGGTCCGGGAAGGCAGCTCTCCAGGCAGCGAACCGCCCGCGCCATTCCTCTTCGGCCTCGCGCCCGCGGTCGCGAAGGCTCATGTGCTCGTAGACCCGGTCGGGCACGACGAACGTCGCTTCGGGATCCCAGCCGAGCACCTCCTTCGTGGCCTTCACCTCGGCCTCACCCAGCGGCGCGCCGTGCGCCTTGGCCGTGTCCTGGGCATGTGGGGCGGGGTAGGCGATGTGGCTACGGACGACGATCAGCGACGGTCGGGCGGTCTCGGCCCTCGCCAGCGCGAACGCCTGCCGGAGCGCGCCCAGGTCGTTCACGTCGGCAACGTGCTCGACGTGCCAGCCGTAGGACTCGAACCGCGCGCCGGTGTCCTCCGAGTCGAACGAGAGCGCGGTGGTTCCGTCGATCGTTATCCGGTTGTCGTCGTAGACGAAGACGAGCTTGCCGAGGCCGAAGGCGCCGGCGAGGGAGGCCGCCTCGGCGGAGACGCCCTCCATCAGGTCGCCGTCGGAGCAGATGCCGAAGACGCGGTGGTCGACGATCTCGTGCCCCGGCCGGTTGTAGCGCTGGGCGAGGACTCGTTCGGCCATCGCCATTCCCACCGCGTTCGAGAAGCCCTGGCCGAGCGGGCCGGTCGTCGTCTCGACGCCGGGTGTCAGGAAGTGCTCGGGGTGGCCGGGCGTTCGCGACTCCCACTGACGGAAACGCTGGAGCTCGCTCATCGGCAGGTCGTAGCCGGTGAGATGGAGGGCGGAGTACTGGAGAATGCAGGCGTGTCCGGCCGAGAGGACGAAGCGGTCGCGGTCGGGCCATGACGGGTTCTCGGGGCTCGCGCGCAGGAGCTCGCGATAGATCGTGTAGGCGACCGGCGCCAGCGCCATCGCCGTGCCGGGATGCCCGGCGTTCGCCTTCTGGACGGCGTCCATTGCGAGGACGCGAATCGTGTCGATCGACAGCTGCTCGAGGTCGGCGCTCACGGGAACACCATACCCGCGTCGGCCTGCGCGGACCCACGCGGCTCCGGGGCCCGGCTACGGATCGCCCGGGGCGAGCCTGAAGTCGAAGCGCGCGCGGGCAGGGCCGTCAGGCGTCTGCTCGGGAGCGATGACCAGCGAGTCCTTGACCGCCCCGATTGCGTCGTCGCCGAGCCACGGATCGCTCGCCATGAACACCATCGTCGTGAGCGGCTGGTGGCCGGGGGCCTCCACCTTGAAGTGAAGGTGGGCGGGCCGCCAGGCGTGGCGGCCGAACGCCGACAGGAACCGTCCCACCGCGCCGTCGGTCGGGATCTCGTACGGGACGGGTCGCACCGTTCGCAGCTCGTACGAACCGTCCCGAGAAACGCGGATGCGGCCGCGGAGGTTCATGTCCGGCTGGTCGGGGTCCTGGTTCTCGTACAGGCGGTTGGCCGCCGTCTGCCACGCGTCGATCACCGCGTTCGGAAGCGGCTCTCCCTCCGCACCGCGAACGACTCCGGTGAGCACGAGCGGCTCGCCCGGCTCGTCGGCACGGCAGATCTGTGCGGGCGAGTCCATGAGCGGCGCGTCCGGAAGCCAGAACGGACCGAGCACGTTCGACGGCGTCGCGCCGCCCTCGAGTCGGTGCGTCACCTCGTCGACGAGGACGGAGAGGCCGTTCACGTCCGAGAGGATGACGAACTCCCCGCGCCTGCCGACCTCGTTCAGGAACTCGAGCGCCGAGTACCACTCGTCGTTCGTGATCTCGAGCTCCTCGACCAGGGCGCGAAGCGCCTCGACCGTCCGTCCGACGAGGAGCGCGAGGCGAGCGTCGTCCATCACTCGCCGTCACCCTCGAACGTTGCGATCAGGGCCTCGGCCACGACGCGCATCGGCCGGCCCGAGATCTGGCTCGCGCGGCGCAGGCGGGCGAACGCTTCCTGCTCGGTCAGTCCCTCGCGGTCCATCAGGAGGCCCTTCGCCCGCTCGACGATCTTCCTGGTCGCGAGCGCCTCGGCGAGCGACTCAGCCTCTTCCCGAAGCGCCTCGAGCTCGTCGTGGCGCGCGCTTGCGGCCCGGATCGCCGGCAGCAGGTCGGCCTCGCGAAACGGCTTGACGAGGTAGCCGAACACGCCCGCCTCCACCGCCCGGGCAACGAGGTCGGCCTGGCTGTAGGCCGTCAGCATGACGATCGGAATCGGGCGCTCGCCGAGGATGCGCCGGGCGGCCTCGATCCCGTCGAGCCTCGGCATCTTGACGTCGAGGATGGCGAGATCCGGCTCCTCGCTCCGGGCCAGCTCGACCGCCTCTTCGCCGTCGCGCGCCTCCGCGCAGACCTCGAAGCCCGCCCGCTCGATGATGTCCTTCAGGTCGAGCCGGATGAGCGTCTCGTCCTCGGCCACCAGAATCCGCATTACGCCGGCCCCTCGACTCATGCCGGGAAGACCACCTCGGCACGCAGACCGTCCTCGCCCGCGAGGCTGAGCGAGCCCTTCAGCTCGTCGCGGACGAGCGCCTGGACGATGGAGAGCCCCGTTCCCTGTTTCGCCCCGCCGACGCCGCCGCCGTTGTCGACGACCGCGAGCAGCACGTCCCCGTTTCGACGTGAGAGCTCGATCCTGACCGAGTTGCCGCCGTGCTCGAGGGCGTTCTGGAGAAGCTCGCTGAACACGAGCGCGAGCGCGGTCGCCCGGTCGCCGGCCAGCGAGACCGGCTCGACGATCGCCTCGACGTCCTTCCCCGCGCCGAGTCCCTGCACGATCATCCGCCGCAGCCGCTCGACGAGCTCGCCGAGGTCGACGTCGTCCTCACGGCGCTCGGTGAGCACCTCGTGGACGGCGGCGATCGCGAGGATCCGGTTGACGGAGTCCTCGAGCGCTTGACGGGCGTCCACGTCGGTCGAGCGGGCCTGGAGGCGGAGCATCGAGGCGACGGTCTGGAGGTTGTTCTTCACGCGGTGGTGGATCTCCTGGGCGAGGACGCCCCGCATGACCGCCCGGCTGTGCTCGAGCGCGACCGCCGCGTGGTGGGCGATCGAGGCGAGCAGCGTCCGCTCCTCGTCCGTGAACGGGACGTCGCGGTCGCAGACGAGCTCACCGATCTGCCGTCCCTTCCAGCGAAGCGGCAGACGCTCGGCGTGGCTCCCGGCCCGGCCCTCCGGCCAGACGACCCGGCCGTCCTCGAGGACGATCGCCGCGCCGGTCGCCCCGACGGCGTCGACCGTCGTCTCGGCGATCGCCGCGAGTGACTCCTCGAGGTAGAGCGACTCGGACACCGCCTCCGAGATCCGACCAAGTGCCTCGAGCTCGGCGACCCGCCGCTGCGCGTGGTCGTAGAGCTTCGCGTTCTCGATCGCCTGGGCGACCTGACCCGCGATCGCCATCAGCAGGTCGATCTCGGACTCGTCGTACGCCCGCGGCTCGACCGTGCGGATGTTGAGCGCGCCTTCGAGGCGGTCCTTGGCGAGGATCGGCACGGCGAGGATCGACTCGTACTGCTCCTCGTGCAGGTTGGGGAAGCGCTTGAAGCGGGGGTCGAGGTGGGCGGCGCTCGCGATCATGATCGGCGCGCGCTCGAGCGCCGCGGCCCCCGTGATGCCCTCGCCCGGACGCATCTTCGGCCGCCTGGTCTCCGCCTCGACGCGCGAGCCGACCACCGCCTTCAGCACGAGCTCGCCTGCCCGCTCGTCGTACAGGTACACGAAGCAGGCGTCGGCCTCGAGCGCCGCGGCGACCTTGGTGGCGATCAGCTCGAACAGCTCGTCCAGATCCAGGGTCGAGTTGACCGCCTCGATCGTCTCGGTGACGAGCCGCAGATGGCGCTCCGTCCGGTTCATGTCCTGCGATGATAGGCCGCGTGTCGCCCGCCGCTCCCCTTCGGGCGCTTCGCTAGGCTGGGCGCCGTGGCTCCCCGCGACCCGAACGTGCTCCGGTCGGTCACCGGGTACCTCGTCGCGGACGCGCGCGGGCGTGTGATCGGGCGCGTCGAGCGCGCCGCCGCGCCCGACGACGACCCGCGGCTCACTGTCCGAGGCGGGTTTCCGCTCCGCCGCAGGCGCATCGTGCCCGCATCGGCGATCGAGGAGATCGACACCACGACCCAGGTCATCGCGCTCAGCGTCGAGCGCGAGTCGCTTCGCGCGGCGTAGGGGCGGGCCCCGTCCCGCCCCCGTCTGGCCCACAGCCCGCTCCGATTCCGGGGCGGGACAGGTCCCCCCTACAGGATGGACAGGTATCGCTCGAGCTCCCACGGCGTCACCTGGAGCCGGTACTCGTCCCACTCCCTGCGCTTCAGCTCGACGTATCGGTCGAAGATGTGCGGCCCGAGGATCGTGCGACAGAGCTCCGAATGCGCCAGCTCCTCGATCGCCTCACCGAGGTTCTGCGGCAGGCTGATGATGCCCCGCTCCTCTCGTTCGTCCGGGCTGAGCTCGAACAGGTTCTCCTCCATCGGCTCCGGCAGCTCGTACTCCTTCTCGATGCCCTCCAGGCCGGCCTGCAGCAGCGCCGCGAACGTCAAGTAGGGGTTGCAGGCGGGGTCGGGGCAGCGAATCTCGGCCCGCGTCGCCTGCTCCTTGCCCGGGAAGTAGAGCGGGATGCGAATCAGCGCGGAGCGGTTCCGCCGCGACCAGGCCACGTAGACCGGCGCCTCGTACCCCGGCACGAGCCGCTTGTACGAGTTCACCCACTGCGCGAAGATCGCGCAGATCTCGCGGGCGTGGTGGAGAAGCCCGGCGATGAAGTGCTTGCCCGTCGGCGACAGGTGCCACTCGTCGTCGGCGTCGTAGAAGGCGTTCTTGCCGTTCGTGAACAGCGACTGGTGGGTGTGCATCCCCGACCCGTTCTCGCCGAACAGCGGCTTCGGCATGAAGGTGGCGTAGATGCCGTACTTCGTCGCGATCTCCTTGACGATCAGGCGATAGGTCACGGTGTGGTCGGCCATCTCGAGCGCGGACGCGTAGCGCATGTCGATCTCGTGCTGGGACGGAGCGACCTCGTGGTGGGCGTACTCGACGGGAATGCCCATCGACTCGAGGGCCTTGATCGTCTCCTTGCGCCACTCGGAGGCCGCGTCGAGCGTCGTCAGGTCGAAGTAGCCGCCGTGGTCGAGCGCCTGGGTGCCGTCGTCGTCCCTGAAGTAGAAGTACTCGAGCTCCGGGCCGATGTTGAACGTCTCGAAGCCCATCTTCTGCATCCGCTCGAGCGCGCGCTTCAACACGTAGCGGGGGTCGCCCTCGTAGGGCTTCCCGTCCGGCGTCACGACGTCGCAGATCATCCGCGCGACCTTGTACTCGCCCGTCCTCCAGGGCATGACCTGGAACGTGCCGGGGTCGGGGATCGCCACCATGTCCGACTCCTCGATCGAGTTGAAGCCGGTGATCGACGACCCGTCGAAGCCCATGCCGTCGTCGAGCGCTCCCTCGAGCTCGTCGACGGTGACCGCGAAGCTCTTCAGCTGCCCGACGATGTCCGTGAACCAGAGCAGGACGAAGTCGACGTTCTCCTCCGAGACCCGTCCGAGCACCGCCTTGCGCATCGCCGGTTCGCTCGTTGCCCTTCCCATCAGCACCTCCCAGAACGCAAAAAGACCCCAGACGCCCGCATGCGCCTGAGGCCTCGTCGCCTCGATGACGGGGGGAGTATACCCGGCAGGGCCGGCCGACGGGCCGGACAGGTCCGGCCCCTACAGGATCGACGGCCCACGGGCCGGACAGGTCCGGCCCCTACACGATCGAGAAGGTGACGATCATCGTCGCCTGCACCTCCTGGAGGCCCGGCTCGATGGGGACGTCTCCGCCTCCTCCTTCGGCGCCGTCGCCGGCCGGCACGGGCGTGAAGCCGCCGCCCTCGACGATGTTGACCACCTTGCCGACCGAGACGCCGGCCGCTCCGGCGATGGTGCCCGCCTTCGACCTGGCGTCGGCGAAGGCCTTGCGGAGGGCGTCGTTGTAGAGGTCCTTCTGGCCGGAGATGCTGAGAGTCGGCCCGTAGACCTGGTTGGCGCCCGCCTTGACGGCTGCGTCGACCACGGCGCCCGCCTTGCCGAGGTTGCGGATCTTGGCGGTCACCGTGTTGAGGGCCGTGTAGCCGACGATCGTCGCGCCGTCGTCGGTGTAGCGGGGGAAGACGGAGACCTGCTGCGTCTGGATGTCGCTCGGGGCAACGCCGGCGCCCTTGATCGCCTCGATGACCTTCTTGACGGCGGCGCTGTTCTTCTCGAGGGCTTCCGTGGACGTCGCGCCCTGGGTCTCGACGCCGAACGAGAACTCGGCCGTGTCGGGGGTTGCCTTGACGATTCCGACACCGGTCACGGTGATACCGAGCGGTCCGCCGCCGCCCGTCGTCTGGCCGTTCGCTCCCGCGGGGGCCAGGGCCCCGGCGTAGAGCGCGGCTGCGCCGACGAGCGCCGTGACGCCGGCGACCGCGGCGCCCCTCTTCCATCCAGCCTTCATGGTTCCCTCCCCCATCCGTGGTTCGTTCGTGATCCGTTAGACCGTGCCGGCCTACCCGGAGTTCCGCCCCACCTCGCCCCGACGTTCAGACTGCGGCCGCGTAGGCGGCGGAGGCGCCCGGGGCCAGGCCGCCGAGGTACGGATGCCAGCGGTCCGGAATGTGCGACGCGGCGAGCGTGATGAACAGGGCCGGCGCCGGCGGGCGCGGCTTCACGCTCGGGTGCATCTGCGCCTCGTGCGGGAGTCGGTCCCCCTTGCGCAGGTTGCAGGGAGCGCAGGAGGCGACGACGTTCTCCCAGACGGAGTCCCCTCCACGGCTCTTCGGAACGACGTGGTCGAGCGTCAGGCGCCCGCTCGAGCCGCAGTACTGGCAACGCCAGCCGTCGCGGGCGAAGAGCGCCCGCCGCGAGATTCGCCGCTGGACCGCCCGCGGGACCTTGACGTAGTTGAGAAGCCTGATGACGTGCGGCCAGGGAAACGTGGTCGACGCGGAGCGAAACGGGCGGGCGACCTCCTCCAGGACCTCCGCCTTCCCCTTGAAGACGAGGACGTGCGCGCGCCTGACGGAGCAGACGTTCAGGGGCTCGAAGCTCGCGTTCAGGACGAGAACCTGCTGCACGGCCCGAATTCTACGGGGAGCGCCGCCGTTCCCAGCGGGCGACCGCTCGCCCTAGACCGACGCCATCGCGCGCTCGACCGCCTCCCGTTCTTCCGGCGAGAGGCCGACCGGGGCATGACCGCGGTCGAGCTCCTTGAGGTAGATGCGGGCGTAGTCACGCCCCTGAATCGCCGTCAGAACGATGCCGGAACGGCCGGCGTCGAGGAACGCGAGCGATGCGGACTGCTGTCCGCCGACGTCCTCGTACGCGTCGAAGCGAACCATCGCCGTCCGCGACAGCGACCCGTCGACCCGTGTGTCGACCCGGACGAGCCCGGCCGCGACCTCGTCCACGGCTCGATGGAGCTCGTCGATCCGGGTCTGGAGCGAGACGGCGAAGTTGACCAGGTCTTCGCGGCCCGAGCCGAGCAGCACCGTCTGCGCCCGCTTGACCCTCCGCAGCGAGCGCCAGTAGGCGAGGGCGACCAGGAGCGCCACCGCAGCGACCACGAGGGCACCGACCGCGATCAGACCGGCGACGGTGCTCGACACGGCTACTCGAGCGTGAAGATGACCGGGTACTCGGCCGTGTTGTTGTCGGTCTTCTCCTCGCCCGCGACCGGCTCGACGGTCACCTTCAGCGTCGTCGAGGTCGCGAAGGTGATGTTCGTGAAGTCGCTGAACGTCGCGACCTCCGACTCGCCGGTGTTGACGAGCGGGATCGTCGCGGTCTTCGTGATCGGCTCCGCCTGAAGGATGGTCAGCGTGACCTCGACCTGCGTCTCCTGGAAGTCACCCGAGTTGCGCACGAGCACCTGGAACGCGAGCTCGTCGGAGGCGATGACGGTGTTCTCCTGATCCAGCGAGAGCGTCTGGTCCCCCGGCTGGGCCTTCGTCGAGACGAGCTGGTTGCCGTGCAGCCCGGCCGGCGTCTCTCCTCCCTCGGTCGTCGTGCCACCGGTCGTGATTCGCTCGACGAGATCACCGAGCGAGTCCGAGGTCACGAGGTCGCCCTCGGTCAGGAAGGGCGCCTCGGGGACCTGCACGCCGGTTACGCCCTCCTGCTTCATGACCTCCTGCGAGCGCGCCGCGAAGAGATCGTCGTAGACCACGTCGGCGGCGAGCAGCCGCTGGGCCTGCTCGGCGAGCAAGGCCCCTGCCTCAGCCGAGTCGCTCGCCGGCTGCACCTGCGCGAAGGCCCGCTGGAGACCGCGCAACGCGCTCTCACGGAGCTGCATCGAGTCGGCGAGGCTCTGCTGCTCGGCAACGAGGGAGTTGGGAGGCGACAGCTCCTCCGCCTGCGCCACGACCTGCGCCTGCTGCTCCGTCAGGCCGCCGAGCCTCGTGTCGATCTCCTCGAGCGTCACGCCGGGGGTCGTGAACAGGGTCGTCAGGCTCCGGCCGACCGCGGCCGACGCCTGGGTCACCCCGCCGACGTCCTCCATGTATCCGGAGAACACGTCGCTCGTCGAGTCGCTGCGACAGCTCGAGACCCAGAGCACGAGCACGACCGCGACGGCGATCGCAGCAACGATCAGCGCCGCGAGCCGCAGAAGCGCCGCGTTGCCCCGCCGGCCGCCCGGCTCCTTCGGCCCGCGTGGAGGCCGCGGCCCCTTCGGCGGCTGCGGCGGCTTCGAGCCGCCCCGCCGGCGAGGCTCGGTGGGCGGCTTCTCGACAGTCGGCAGGTCCTCGAAGAAGTCGAACTCGAGGTCGACGTCGGCGTCGGTCTTATCCCGATCGGCCACTGGCGAACGCGGTGGTTGTAGGGGCTGTGAGGACGCGCAAACGCATCCCCCAAACGTTCGGCGAGCATACCAGCAACCCCTTCCGTTGCCTGTCCGGGCTCCGGCGCACCGCCTCCCCGGTGCCGGCAGGAGTTCGCCGAGCCGCGGCCAAGGTTCGCTCGACCCCATGGCCGAAGCAGCTGCAGCCACCGGCGGGCGGAACCTGATCCTCGGCCGCTACCGGCCGATCAAGCCCCTGGGAAGCGGCGGCTCCGGGTCGGTCTGGCTCGCCCACGACGTCATCGACGGCCGGGACGTCGCGCTGAAGATCGTGCCGCGCGAGGGGAAGGCCGGCGAGCGCGCCGAACGCGAGGCCCTGGCGGTCGCGAAGCTCCGAAACCCCCGCTGCGTGCGCGCCTACGCCGTCGAGCGCGACGCGCGACACGTCTACGTCGCCTACGAGTACGTCGCCGGCCAGACCCTGCGGCAGGCGTTGCGCGAGGGCGCCCTCGACGATGCGGCGTCCGTCGAGGCCGCCGCGCAGGTGCTGGACGCGATCGCGCACGCCCATCACCGCGGGATCGTCCATCGCGACGTGAAGCCGGCCAACATCCTCGTCGAGGACGAGCCGAGGGTGTCGGTGCGCCTGCTCGACTTCGGGCTCGCCCAGTTCGACGAGTCGGACGGCTTGACCGCGACGGGCGACGTCCCGGGCACGCTCGCCTACATCTCGCCCGAGCGGCTCGCCGGAAAGCAGGCGACCGGCGCCGCGGACGTCTGGGCCGTGGGCGTCATACTCTGGGAGGCGCTCGCCGGGCATCAGCCGTTCTTCACGGCGTCGCCGGTGGAGACCGCCCGGCTGATCGGTGTGGGAGCCCCGTCGCTCGCGCACGAGCGGCCCGATCTCCCGAAGCGACTCGTCGCAGCGGTCGACCGCGCGCTTGCGGTGGACCCGCGCCGGCGCCCGGATCCACGCGTCCTCGCCCGTGAGCTGCGTGCGAGCCTCGGCGAAGCGGCCGCGCGCCGTCGCCGGCGACCCGTCTCCTCGATTCGGCTTCTCTCGGAGCGGGTTACGGGCGCTGTGCTCGCCGGTGGGTTCGCCGCCGGCGCGGCGCTCCTCTTCCCGTTCTACCCGTCGATCCTCGTCGTGCTCGCGGCGGTCGCCGCCGGCCTCGCGGCATTGCTCGCCCCACGGCTCGGCCTGGCCGTCGCCCTCGCAGTTCCCGTCTTGCCGCTCGGCGACGTCTCGCTGGGCCTCGCCCTCGCGTACCTCCCGCTCGCCGCGGTCTGGCTCGGTCTCTTCTGGGGTGATGCGCGCCACGCGTTCCTCTGCGCCGCGGGCCCCATCCTGGCCCTGGTCGGCCTCCTCGCGCTCGTGCCGCTCGTCGCGGAGCAGGCGCACGGTGCCGTGCGCCGCGCGTTTCAGGGCGGGGCGGCAGTGCTGCTCGCCGCCGTCGTCGTCGGGGCTCGCGGCCTGCCACTGCCGTTCACCGGGGAGTCGCCTCCACTCGGGCTCGGTATCGCAGACAGCGAGAGCCCGCGGGCGGTCGCCGGCGCCCTCTGGCGCACGCTCGAGGCCAACCCCGCGATCGCCATCGAGGCTGCCGTCCTCGCGACTGCCGCCGCGACGCTTCCCCTGGCCCGCCGCCACGGGCTCGTCGGCATCGGCGTCTACGGCGTCTCGCTGCTCGCGGCCGCTCTCGCGGCGCCACCGCTCGCGGGAGCCGGTACGGTCGAGCCGCTCGGCCTCGCTGCCGGCACCCTGCTCGTTTGCGCGGTCGCGGCAACCCCGGCGCTGCGCGACACCTGGGCCGGGAGGCGTGCGCAGCCGACCGTACAATGAAGCGCGCTGAGCGTGCTTCGTAGCATCGAGCACCGGATCGAGTCCCTCTTCGAGGGGGTCTTCGGCCGCGCGTTCCGTTCGCACGTACAGCCCGTCGAGATCGCCCGCAAGCTCGTCAAGGAGATGGACGACCACCGCTCGGTGTCCGTCTCCCGGGTCTACGTCCCGAACGAGTACGTGCTCTACCTGGCGCCGCGGGATCGCGAGCAGTTCCGCGGCTACGAGACCTCGCTGCTCGTCGAGCTGGCCGACTACCTCGCCGAGCATGCCCGCCGCGAGGGGTACACCCTGCTCTCGCCGCCGCGCGTCCTGCTCGAGGAGGACGACGATCTCTCGGTAGGCGAGTTCGGAATCGCCACCCGACTGGTCCAGGCCCCGCAGCTCGCCGGCCGGCCCGTCGCGCCGCCGCCTCCCCCGCAGGTCGACGCAGCGCCCCAGCCCGGTCCGCCCGTCGCGCCGCCACCACCGCCTGCGTCCCAGCCTGCACCGCAGGCGCCTACCCCCGAGCCGGCGCCGCCGCCTGAGCCCGCAGCAGAGCCCATCCCGGTGCCCGTCGTCGATCCCGGCGGCACGCGCGTCTTCGAGCCCGAGCCCGCAGACGTCACGAGCGTCGTTCCGCCGCCGGCGGCGACGTCTCCGCCCCGGGCAGCGCTCGTGAGCGGCGAGCGGCGCTTCGCGCTCGACGAGGCGGTCGCCGTCGTCGGGCGAACGAAGGACTGTGCCGTCGCGATCCTCGACGATCCGAGCGTGTCCCGGCGGCACGCCGAGATCAGGCTCGACGGAAGCGAGTTCTGGATCGTCGACCTCGGCTCGACGAACGGCACGGAGGTGAACGGCAAGCGCGTCTCGCGGCTGCGGCTCGGCAACGGCGACCGGATCACGGTCGGGCAGACGACCCTCACCTTCGAGCGCCTCGCGTGAGGCGCGGGCCCGCGGAGCGCGCACCATGATCGACCAGGTTCTGCTCCTCCTGCAAGCGCTGTTCCTCGCCTTTCTCTTCCTCTTCATCTGGATGGTCGTGCGCAGCGGCCGCCGCGACCTGCGCCTCGCCCAGGAGAGCTTCGTGCTCGCCCCGGCCGAGGCAAGGCGTCATGGCCTCGACACCGCCCCGAAGGCCGCGGTCGTGGTGGAGAGCAGCCCGTCTCTCGACCCCGGCCTGACGTTCGAGATCCGGGCGGCCGGGCTCACCATCGGACGCTCGGCGGAGAACGAGATCGCGCTCCCGGCCGACGAGTTCGCCTCGGCTCGCCATGCCCGGATCGAGCCGCAGGTCGACGGCGTCTGGGTCGTCGACCTCGGTTCGACGAACGGCACGTACGTGAACGGGCAGGAAGTCGACGGGCGGGAACAGCTCCACGACGACGACCGCGTCCGCATCGGTGACACCGAGCTGCGGGTGACGGGATGAGAATCGCGGAGACGGCCGGCCTGACCGATCCCGGCAGGGTCAGACGGCGGAACGAGGACACCTACGTCTGCGAGCCGCCGCTCTTCGCGGTGGCCGACGGGATGGGCGGCGCCCAGGCGGGTGAGCTCGCGTCCCGCCTGGCCGCGGCCGCGCTTCGCGAGTATCGGAACGAGGTCGCGCTCGATCCCGAGACGCACCTGCGCTCGAGCATCCAGGAGGCGAACCGCCGCATCTACGCGCGCGCGGCGAGCGACCCCCAGGTCTCGGGAATGGGCACGACCGTCACCGCCGCGATCGTGGCCGGGGACAGCGTCGCCGTCGGCCACGTGGGCGATTCGCGCGGCTATCGCATCCGGGACGGCGAGGTCGAGCAGCTGACCCAGGATCACTCTCTGGTCGCCGACCTGGTTCGCTCGGGGCGGCTCACCCCGGCGGAGGCCGAGGTCCACCCGCAGCGCTCTGTCATCACCCGTGCGCTCGGAACGGACGCCGCAGTCCAGGTCGACAGCTTCTCGGTCGACGTCCGGCCAGGCGATGTCTTCCTGCTCTGCTCGGACGGATTGACGAGCATGGTCGACGAGGCGGCCGTGCTCAAGGCTCTCCGCAAGAGCTCGTCGCTCGAGGCCGCGGGCCGCGCGCTCGTGCAAGCGGCGAACAAGGCGGGCGGCGAGGACAACATCACGGTCATCCTCTTCTCGATCGGAGAGGGCGATCAGGAGCCGCTCCCGCTATCAGGCGCGCCGACCACGGCCGTCGGCGAAGCTTCGCCGGAGCTGAGCGGCGCGGTCGCTCCCAACGGTGGGCGGCCGGCGGCCCCGCTCCCACAGGCGGCGCCGGCCCGACCGAAGCCGGAGCGGCGCGTCGGACGCGCCGTGATCATCGTCGTCCTCGTTCTCGCACTCTTCGCCGCGCTGGCCGGGGTCGCGCTCTGGGGCCTCTCGCGGGCGCATTTCGTCGGTGTGGACGGCGACGGGCGGATCGCCGTCTACCAGGGCGTCCCCTGGAACCTGGTCGGCAGCGTCCACCTCTACCGGGAGGTCTACGTCTCGAACCTGCTCGCCGTGCAGCTGACCCCCGAGGAACGACAGGCGCTCCTCGACCACGACCTCGTCAGCGAGGAAGAGGCGCGGCGGCAAATCGCCACGTACGAGCGCCAGGCCTTCCCCTCGTGAGCCGGCCCCTGGGCCCTCCTCGGTCCGGAGCCGCGGGGGGCGAGGAGCGCACATGAGTCTCAGGAATCGCGAGCTGCTCAATCTCCTCGCAGTCGGCGTCATCACCGGCGTGGGCTTCGCGAGCGTCTACATCGCCCGGCAGTCCACGATCTCCGGCGCCTCGCTCTCGTACGCGGCGCTCTTTCTCGGCCTGTTCCTGGCCGCGCATCTCGTCACCCGGATCGCGCTCCCCTTCGCCGACCCGTACCTGCTCCCGATCGCAGCGCTGCTCACGGGCATCGGCCTCACGCTGATCTATCGGATCGAGCCGGATCTCGCTCTCCGCCAGGGGCTCTGGGTCATCGTCGGGCTGGCGCTGTACGCCCTCATCGCGATCTTCCTCCCCGACTACCGCCGGCTCGACAGCGTCAAGTACGTGCTCGGCATCACGGCGATCGTCCTCCTCCTGCTGCCCGCGCTCCCGGTAGTCGGGCAGACGATCTACGGGGCGAACCTGTGGGTGAAGCTCGGGCCGATCACGTTCCAGCCCGGAGAGATCGCGAAGGTGCTGTTCGTCGTCTTTCTGGCCGGCTACCTGCGCGACAACCGAGAGATGCTCGCAGGGGGCCTGGGCCGCTTCGGGCTCCCTTCGCCCAAGCACCTCGGCCCGCTGCTCGTCATCTGGGGCGGCGCCATGCTCGTGCTGTTCGTAAGCAACGACCTCGGCGGCGGCCTTTTGTTCTTCGCCGTCTTTCTCGCGATGCTCTACATCGCCACAGGCCGACTCGCCTATGTGGTGATCGGCCTGGCACTGTTCGCGGTCGGCGCGTACGGCCTGTACCACGTCGTCCCGCACGTCTCCGAGCGCGTCTCGATCTGGCTCGACCCGTGGGGGGATCCGTTCGGCAACGGCTACCAGCTCGTCCAGTCGATCTATGCGATCTCGAGCGGCGGCCTCTTCGGCACCGGGCTCGGCCGGGGCGTGCTCCTCGGCGCAGAAGGCGACCCGTACATCCCCTCCCTCGAGACGGACTTCATCTTCTCGGCGATCGCGCAGGAGCTCGGCCTGGCCGGGGCCGCGGGCGTCGTCCTCCTCTACGTGCTGCTCGTCTATCGCGGCTTCAAGATCGCGATGCTGGCGGCCGACGGCTTCTCCAAGCTGCTGGCCGCCGGGCTCACGGCGACGATCGGCATCCAGGCCTTCATCATCCTCGGCGGCGTCACCGGACTGATCCCACTTACCGGAATCACGCTTCCGTTCGTCTCATACGGAGGAAGCAGCATCGTCGCCAACTTCATCCTCCTTGGCCTGCTGCTCGCCGTCTCGAACCGCGTCAACGCCCGAACCGCCCGCTAGATGAACCTCCTGACAAGCCGACCACGAGGCCCCGCGTGAACAGCCAGGTTCGCCGCCTCTTCACGTTCGTCGCGGTCGCGCTCGTCGCGGTCGTCGGGATCGGCGCGTACTGGCTCTGGCGCTCTCCCGAGCTCGAGGCGCGGCAGGGAAACCCGAGCCTCGTCGTCAGGCAGCTCACCATCCAGCGCGGCCTGATCCGGGCAGCCGACGGCACGGTTCTCGCCCGCAACCGGCGAGAGCAGCTCGAGGGCAGGACGATCTACGTGCGCCGCTATCCGCCGGACGGCCTCCTCAGCCAGACGGTCGGCTACTCGACCGTCTCCCGCTCGCGGGCCGGGCTCGAGCGCTCGCTGAACGACTTCCTGACGGGCTCGAACGACAACCTCTCGACCGTGCTCGACCGGATCACGAACAAGGTGCGAGGGCTCACGCAGAAGGGGAACTCGCTCACGCTGACCGTCGACATGGATGCCCAGCGCGTGGCGATGGAGCAGCTCGCCGACGCGTGCGGCGCAGCCGTCGCGCTCGAGCCGGCCACGGGGCGCGTCCTCGCGATCGCCTCCTCGCCGACCTACGACCAGAACCTCGTCGAGGACGACTTCGCGAGGGTCCTCGCGCAGCGAGGTCCGTGCGAGCCGGCCGCGCCGCTCCTCAACCGGGCGAGCGCCGGGCTCTTCATCCCGGGCTCGACGTTCAAGGTCGTCACGGCCGCAGCCGCGATCGACTCCGGCGCCTTCACGGCCGCGAGCGAGTTCGACGACCGCGGCTTCTGCACGGTCTACGGCAAGCGGGTGTTCAACTTCGCAGACCAGGAGGGCCCGGAGATCTTCGGCCGCGTCACGCTCGCCGAGGCGCTCGAGCACTCGATCAACGCCGTGTTCTGCGACATCGGGAAGGAGCTCGGCCCGCAGCTCGTGCTCGAGTACGCGGAACGGTTCGGCTTCTACGAGAAGCCCCCGCTCGAGACGCCCGAGGACGAGCGCGAGGCAAGCGGTCTCTACCGCCGCGGCGAGCTCTTCCTCCCGAGCGATCCGAACGCCGTCGATCCGGGCCGGCTTGCATTCGGGCAGGAGCGGCTGCTCGCGACACCGTTCCAGATGGCCATGGTCGCGGCCGGGGTCGCGAACGGAGGGAGCGTGATGCGGCCGTTCGTCGTCGACCGGATCCTGAAGCCGGACGGCTCGATCCTCACGAAGACGGCGACCGAGGAGTTCAGCCAGGCAGTCAGCCCCGCCACGGCGGCCGACCTGACCGCCATGATGGAGCTCGTCGTGGAGTCGGGGACGGGCACCGCGGCCCAGATTCCGGGCATCCGGGTCGCCGGCAAGACCGGGACGGCCGAAACCGGGCGGGAGGGCCGGAACGACGTCTGGTTCATCGGCTTCGCGCCCGCCGACAATCCGCAGGTAGCGGTCGCCGTCGCGCTGTCCGATCAGGACGCGACCGGAGGCGCCGTCGCTGCCCCGATCGCGCGAGCGATCATGGAGGCCGTGCTCCGTGATGTCGCGTAGCCTGTTGACGGAGCCGAATCGCTGATGGCACGCCTCTCGGACACGCTCATAGACACGATCTTCGACGGCCGCTACCGCATCGTTCGGAGGCTGGGCGCCGGCGGCATGGCGAACGTCTATCTCGCCGAGGACGCCGAGCTCGGACGGCCGGTTGCGATCAAGATCCTGAACGACCGGTACGCGAACGACGACCTGTTCGTCGAGCGCTTCCATCGCGAGGCGAAGTCGGCCGCCGGCCTCTCGCATCCGAACATCGTCTCGATCTACGACCGCGGCGAGGCCGAGGGTACGTACTACATCGCCATGGAGGTCGTCGACGGGAAGAGCCTCAAGGAGACGATTCGCGCCAGCGGACGGCTCCGGCCGGCCCAAGCGATCGCGTACACCCGCCAGATCCTGTCGGCGCTGCGGTTCGCGCACCGCAACGGGATCATCCACCGGGACATCAAGCCGCACAACATCCTGATCGGCGCCGAGGAGCGGCTGAAGGTGACCGACTTCGGCATCGCCCGCGCGGGCGCCTCGCAGATGACGGAGACGGGCTCGATCATGGGTACCGCGCAGTACCTGTCTCCCGAGCAGGCGCGCGGGGCCCAGGTGACGGCCGCAGCCGACCTCTACTCGGTCGGCATCGTCCTCTACGAGATGCTGACGGGCGAGGTGCCCTTCACCGGCGACACGCCGGTCGAGATCGCCATGAAGCACCTGAACGAGCCGCCACGACCCCCGTCGTCGAAGGCCCCGGGAATCCCGGCCGACCTCGACCGCGTCGTCGTCCGGGCGCTCGCGAAGAGCCCGCAGGATCGGTATCAGAGCGCCGAGGAGCTCGACTCCGACCTCGCGAGAATCGAGGCGGGGTTGCCGGTCGCGCAGGAGACGACCGAGGCGGCGACCGCCGTCCTGGCCGGTGCGGGAGCTGCGCCGACGCAGGTGCTCCGGCGACCCGAGGCGCCTCCCACCCAACCGTCGGGACGTCCACCTCCGCCGCCCTACGATCCCTACGATCGCGCCCGCAAGAGGCGGTCGATCTGGCCCTGGCTGCTCGTCCTGCTCCTCGTCGCCGGCGCCGCGGTCGCGGGCTGGTACGTGTACCAGCGCGTCCAGGAGCGCCTCGAGGAGTCGCAGCCCGTCCCGGTGCCGAACGTCGAAGGCATCAAGCAGGAGCTCGCGGTCCAGAAGATCGAAGATGCCGGCCTGACGGCCGCCGTCCAGCGATCGGCGTCAGACGAGGTGCGGGCAGGAATCGTCATCTCGCAGAGCCCCGAGGCAGGCACCCGGATCTCGAAGGGAGAGGAGGTGACGATCCTCGTCTCGACAGGCGTCGAGAAGGTGCAGGTTCCGAAGGTGTCCGGCTTACCGGTCGACCAGGCGATCCAGGCCCTGAACGCCGTGGATCTTCAGGCCAGCGTCAAGGAGGTCTTCTCCGACCGGGTCGATCCCGGCGTCGTCATCTCCCAGGATCCGAAGCCGGGCGAGACGCTCGATAAGGGCTCCACCGTCACGATTCGCGTGTCCCGCGGCGTCGAGACGGTGACCGTCCCCGACGTCCTGCAGCAACCGCAGGAGAGCGCGGAGGCGGAGCTCCGCGCGGCGGGCCTCGAGCCGAACGCCGTGCTCGTCGAGAGCGACCAGCCGGCCGGGCTCGTCATCTCGCAGAGCCCCGACCCCGGCGTGACCGTGAACAAGGACAGCACGGTCGAGATCGGCGTCTCCCAGGGGCCGCCGCCGACGGCCTCGGTGCCGGGTGTCATCGGGCTCGACGAGGGCTCCGCGACGCAGACGCTGAACGACGCCGGCTTCGAGGTGGCGGTGGAGCAGGTGCCGACCATCGATCCTGCCGAGGACGGCCTCGTCATCGACCAGGATCCGAGCGAGGGCTCCGAGGTCGACCCCGGAGCCACGGTCATCATCTTCGTCGCCCTGTTCCCGATCGGCGACGGCGGTTGAGCCGGCTGCGGGTCGCGGTCCTCATGGGCGGCCGCTCGAGCGAGCACGAGATCTCGCTCGCCTCGGGTCGCTCCGTTCTCGCGGGGCTCGCGGAGGCGGGCTACGAAGCGATCCCGATCGAGATCGGGCGCGACGGCTCCTGGGAGCTGCCGCCGGTGACACGCGCCGTCGCGGCCGGCCCGCAGGGTGAGGCTGCGAACGGCGCCTCGGTCGCCGTTCCGGTGCCCTCGACGGCCACGAGCCCTGCCCCGTTCGGCACGGTCGACGTCGTCTTCCCTGCGCTGCACGGCCCGTTCGGCGAGGACGGCACCGTGCAGGGGTTGCTCGAGCTCGCGGGAGTCCCCTACGTCGGCCCCGGCGTCGCAGCGTCGGCCGTCTCGATGGACAAGGATCTCTTCAAGGCCGTCATGCGGGCGAACGACATTCCCGTGACGCAGAGCGTCACCGTCCGTCAGGGCCGGGGCCGGCCCGAGAGCCCGTTCGGCTACCCGGTCGTCGTCAAGCCGGCGCGACTCGGCTCGAGCGTCGGCATCTCGATCGTCCGCGAGCCGGCGCAGCTCGAGGCGGCCGTCGAGCTCGCGTTCGAGCACGACGAGAAGGTTCTCGTCGAGGAGTTCGTCTCCGGGGTCGAGGTCGAGTGCAGCGTGCTCGGCAACGAGCAGCCGCTCGCGTCCGTCGTGGGCGAGATCGTGCCGCTCGCCAGCGACTGGTACGACTACGCCTCGAAGTACGACGAGGGCGGCATGGAGCTCGTCGTCCCCGCGCGGATCACGCCCGACCAGGCGACCCGCGCGCAGGAGCTGGCGGTGAGCGCGTTCGTCGCCTCCGACTGCGAGGGGATGGCCCGGGTCGACCTGTTCGTCCGAGAGGACGGCGAGGTGCTCGTGAACGAGCTGAACACCATCCCGGGCTTCACGAGCACATCGGTCTACGCGAAGCTCTTCGAGGCAACCGGCATCGGCTACCCGGAGCTCCTGCGCCGGCTCGTGGAGCTGGCCGTCGCGCGCCACGAACGACGCCGCTCGCTCCGCTACTGATCAGCAGCTCGCCGACCGCCCGCCCGCCTACCAGATTCGCCACCACGACAGGGGTCAGACCCCTCCCGAAGGCTCCTCGAAGCTGGCGCACTTCCGACACGCTTTCGTCACAGCTCGGGCCGTCTCGGACGCAGCGGGGGCGGCCGCGCTCTGCTAGACGCGGGCGGGGGATCGTCCGGCGCGGACGGCATCGCTGTGGACGAAACGTTTGCGGATCGGCGCGTTTCGGCCCGCCCCTGAACTCGTTTCGGGAGCCGAGCGCTGCGTCGAGCCGGCCGACCGACCGTCCTCGCCTAGGCGAGGACGGCGTCGAGCGCCTCTTCGAAGACGTCGAGCGCCTCCTCGAGCTCGGCGTCGGCGATGACGAGCGGGACGAGCACCCGGATGCAGTTCCCGTAGACGCCGGCCTTCAGGAGCAGCAGCCCGCGGGCGGCGGCCGCTTCGGCGACGGCGGTCGCGAGCTCCGGGGCAGGAGCCTTCGTGATCCGGTCGTGCACGAGGTCGATGGCGAGCATGGCCCCGAGGCCGCGGACGTCTCCGATCGCCGGGTGGCGCTCGCGCCAGCGCTCCATGCGGGAGCGGATCTCGGTACCGACGGCCACAGCCCTCTCGACGAGGCCCTCCTCCTCGATCGTCTCGAGCACCGCCACGCCGGCGGCGCAGGCGACCGGGTTCCCGGGGAAGGTCCCGCCGATCGCGCCGTCGGGAACACGGTTCATGATCTCCGCGCGGCCGATGACGCCCGAGAGCGGCAGCCCGCCTGCGATCGACTTGGCGACCACCATCAGGTCCGGCTCGACGCCGTAGTGCTCCATAGCGAAGAGCTTTCCCGTGCGGCAGAAGCCGGTCTGCACCTCGTCGGCGACCATGACGATCCCGTGCTCGTCGCAGATCCGGCGGAGGCCGTGAACGAACTCGGGGGGAGCGACGATGAAGCCGGCCTCGCCCTGCACCGGCTCGAAGACGATCGCGGCGACCTGCTCGGCGGCGACCCGGGTCGTGAACGCGCGCTCGAGCTCGGCGAGGGCCTCGGCGGCGTCCGGGCCCCGGTAGGAATCCGCGAAGGGCACCCGGTAGACCTCGGGCGCGAACGGGCCGAGCCCGGCCTTGTAGGGATGGGTCTTGGAGGTCAGAGTCATCGCCATCAAGGTCCGGCCGTGAAAGCCTCCGTCGAACGCGATGACGCCGGGACGGCCGGTGGTCACCCGCGCGATCTTCACGGCGTTCTCGACCGCCTCCGCGCCGGAGTTGAAGAACGCCACCCGCGCGTCCGGAATCGGGACGAGATCGACGAGGCGCTCGGCCAGCTCCACGTAGCTCTCGTACGGGAGAACCGTGAAGTCCGTATGGGTGAAGCGCGCGAGCTGCTCGCCGGCGGCGGCCACCACCCGCGGCGCGGCATGGCCGACGTTCAGGACACCGACGCCGCCGGTGAAGTCGATGAAGACGTTGCCGTCGACGTCGGTGATGGTTGCCCCTCTCGCCTCGGCGACCACGGCCGGGATGTAGATGGAGAGCGGCTCGGCGACGACCCTTCGCTTTCGCTCGAGGATCTCGCGCGAGCGCGGGCCGGGAAGGGCGGTCGACACGGAGATGACACGCTGTCTGACCATGGGCGAACGCAGCTTATAGATTGCCCCTGTGGTTCTCTCCGACCGCACGATTCGACGCCTCCTGGCCGAGGGACGAATCGGAATCGACCCGTTCGACGAGGGCCTGATCCAGCCCTCGAGCGTCGACGTTCGCATCGACCGCTACTTCCGCGTGTTTCGCAACTCGCGCTACCCGTACATCGACGTGAAGCAGCAGATGGAGGATCTCACGGAGCTCGTCGAGACAACCGACGACGAGGCCTTCATCCTCCACCCGGGCGAGTTCGTGCTCGCGTCGACGCTCGAGCGGATCACGCTCCCGGACGATCTCGTCGCCCGGCTCGAGGGGAAGAGCTCGCTCGGCCGGCTCGGCCTGCTGATTCACTCGACGGCCGGCTTCATCGACCCGGGCTGGGACGGCCACGTGACCCTCGAGCTCTCGAACGTCGCGAACCTGCCGATCACGATCTACGTCGGGATGGCGATCGGCCAGATCTCGTTCGTGCAGCTCACCGAGCCCGCAGAGGAGCCGTACGGAAGCGCGGCCGTCGGCTCGAAGTACCAGGGACAGACGGGGCCCACGCCGAGCCGCTACTGGCGGAACTTCACCGAGTCGCGATGATCCTGCTGACCGGCGGAACGGGATTCATCGGCAGGCAGGTCGCCGCCGCGCTGCGGGCGGACGACCGGCCGCTCCGCTGCCTCGTTCGTGACCGAAAAGGCGGGGAAGGGCTCGCACGGATCGGGTGCGAGCTCGCCGAAGGAGACATGACCGACCACGAGAGCCTGCGGCGGGCCGCTCGCGATTGCGATGCGGTCGTCCATCTCGTCGCGATCATCGCCGGCTCGCCCGACGAGTTCGAGCAGATCATGACCCGCGGCACGAACGCTCTCCTCGAGGCCGCGAACGAGGCCGGGGTGGCCCGGTTCGTGCTGATGAGCGCGCTCGGCGCCGACAGCAACTCGGCCGAATCGGTTCCGTACTACCGGGCCAAGCTCGCGATGGAGCAGGCGGTCGCGGAGTCCGGGATCCCGTCGGTCACGCTCAGACCGAGCTTCGTCTTCGGCCCGGGTGGAGGAGCGCTGTCGCAGTTCGTCAAGATCGTCCGCTACTCACCGGTGATTCCCGTTCTCGGACCCGGCACCCAGCGCATCCAGCCGGTCTGGATCGACAACGTGGTGACCTGCTTGACGCGTGGGCTGGACGTGCCACCCGAGGGTGGCGTCTTCGAGGTCGGCGGGCCCGACGTCGTCACCTGGAACGAGCTCTGGCAGAGGATCGCGCAGACCCTCGGCAAGCGTCGGCCCCTCGTCCACGTCCCGTTCGGCCTGGCCAAGGCGCCGGCCACCCTCTTCGAGCGGTTGCCGAGCCCCCCGGTCACGCGGGACCAGATCGAGATGCTCGACCTCGGCGACAACGTCTGCGATCCGCGTCCGGCGGTCGACACGTTCGGCCTCGACCTGCTCCCGCTCGACGAGCAGATCCGCCGCGCGATCGGCTCCTGAGCCAACCCCGGAACACGCGAGGGGGCTGGTTGCCCAGCCCCCTCGTCGGAAAGCTCGCCTGTATTTCGTAGGAGCGTTTAGCCCCCAACGCTGGCTAGGCGATTCCCCGTAGGTTCAGGGGACACGCCCCTACGAGCGAGTACCTCCACTGCCCGTACTGTCGCATTCGCTCAAGTCCGGATCACCTCCTTTCCGTGGTATCGCCATCATAAACCTACGGATAGGACGACCGTGACTTCGAGCCCTCGGTCGAGCGGCAGGGTCACGCTCGAGAGGGTGGGATCCTTCTGGCGCGCCCGGCTGTAGGCCTCGAGCGTGTCGGCGTGTGAGAGGACATTGTCGGCGACGATCAGCCCGCCCGGCTCGACGCGACGTCGGGCGAGCGCGAAGAGTTGCTCGTAGTCGTCCTTCTCGGCGTCGAGGAAGACGACGGCATAGACGTCCTCGAGCCGCTCGAGCGTCTCGAACGCGTCGCCTTCCACCAGCTCCGCCCACTCGTCGAGGCCGGCGTCGGCGACGTTCCGCCGCCACGCCTCGCACTTGACCGGATCGCGCTCGAGCGAGAGCACGTGCCCGCCGAGGATCCGGACGCCGGCCGCCAGCCAGATCGCGGAGTACCCTCGCGAGCCGCCGATCTCGAGCACCTCGCACCCGGCCTGCGGCGCCACGAGGGAGAGGAGAAAGCGCCCCGTCGTCGGCTCGACCTGACGCGCCCGCAGCCCGGCCGGGAGGCCCTCTGCACGCTCCCGGGCATCCTCGGCCTCGAGCCGCGCGAGGACCGCAGTGACCTGATCGTCGAGCGCAGCGCTCACGGCACCTCCAGCTTCACGAGACCGTCCTCGACCCACACGCGGTAGGTCTGCACGGGGACGTAGGCGGGCAGCGTCCGCGGACGACCCGAGCACACCTCGAACTCGGAGCCGTGGCGCGGGCAGACGACGACACCGCGCTCTGCGTCGAACTCGCCCTCGGCAAGGGGCCCGTCGTCGTGCGAGCAGCGATCCTCGATCGCGCAGAGCGTCCCGCCGACGTTGAAGACACCGATCCCGAAGTCGCCCTCCGGGACGATCCTCACCGTCCCCGGGGGCAGATCCTCCGCCGGGCAGACCTCGACGACCCGCGGCATCTACGGGCTCCCGAGTATCACCTAGGTGATCTCGAGCTCTTCCAGGCCCGCCCACTCCTCCGGAAGCGGGGTTCCCTTCGCACGATGGAGGGCGACCTTCAGCACGCCGAGGCCGAGGAGCGCGCACTTGAGCCGGATCGGGCTGAGCGGCACGTGGATCTCCTCGAGCAGGTCGTCCTTCGTGAGCGCGGCGACCTCCTCGACGGTCTTTCCCTCCACCATCTCCATCAGCATCGAGGTCGCCGCCTGGCTGATCGCGCAGCCGCGACCCTCGAAGGCGATCTCCTCGATCCGGCTGTCCCCGTCGAAGCGAACGGTGATCGCGACCTCGTCGCCGCAGAGCGGGTTCTGGCCCTCCGCCTTCGCGTCGCACGGCTCGAGGGAACCGAACCCGCGAGGATTCTTGTAGTGATCGAGGATGACCTCCCGGTACAGGTCGTCGCTCATCCGCGATCCTCGCCGGCGTCGCGCCCGGGCCAAAGGGCTGCAGGAGAGCGCATCAGGCGAAGGTCTTCCGGACGCGGGCGAGGCCGTCCACGAGCCGGTCGATCTCCTCGCGCAGCGTGTAGAGGTAAAAGCTCGCGCGGGTCGTGGCGGTGACGCCGAAATGATCCATGATCGGCTGGGTGCAGTGGTGCCCCGCCCGCACCGCGATTCCCTCGCTGTCGAGGATCTGCGCCACGTCGTGCGGGTGGACGCCTTCGACCTCGAAGGAGACGATCCCCCCGCGCCGCTCGGCCGGTGGGCCGAAGACGCGTACGTACGAGAGCTCCTCCAGGCGTGCCAGCGCGTAGTCGGTGAGCTCCCGCTCGTACCTTTCGATCGCCGTCAGGCCGACGCCGTTCAGGTAGTCGATCGCCTCGCCGAGACCGAACGCCTCCGCGATCGGCGGCGTCCCGGCCTCGTACTTGTAGGGGAGATCGGCCCAGGTCGTACGCTCGAGGGTCACCTTGCGGATCATCGAGCCGCCGAGCTCGTACGGGGACATCCGTTGCAGCAGCTCCTGGCGACCCCAGAGGACGCCGATCCCGGTCGGAGCCAGCATCTTGTGACCCGTGAAGGCGAGGAAGTCGCAGCCGAGCTCCTGCACATCGACCGGCCGGTTCGGCACCGCCTGGCAGGCGTCGACGACGATGACGGCGTCGCGCTCGTGCGCCCAGGCGGCCAGCTCCACGACGGGATTGATCGTGCCCAGCGTGTTCGACACGTAGGCGCAGGCAACGAGCTTGACGTGCCCGCGCTGCGCGATCTCGGCGAGCGAGTCGAGGACGAGCTCGCCGGTGTCGTCGATCGGAACGACCGCGAACTCGGCGCCGGTGCGCTGCGCGATGTACTGCCAGGGCACGAAGTTCGAGTGGTGCTCGAGCTCAGTCGCGACGACCACGTCACCGGGGCCCAGGTTGTCGAGCCCCCAGGCGTAGGCGACCAGGTTGAGGCCCTCGGTGCCGTTGCGGACGAAGACGACCTCGCGAACGCTCGGCGCGTTCAGGAGCACCCGAACCTTCTCGCGCGCGCCCTCGTAGCCGGCAGTCGCCAGCTCGCCGAGCTCGTAGACCGCCCGATGGACGTTGGCGTACGACGTCGTGTAGAAGTCGCGCATGCCGTCGAGCACCTGCCGCGGCTTCTGGGAGGAGTTCGCCGAGTCGAGATAGGCGAGCGGTTTTCCGTTCCTCTCGCTCTCGAGGATGGGGAAATCGCGCCGCAGACGGGCGGGATCGAGCGCGGTGACGGGCGCGACCTGGGCCATGAGCTCATGGTACCGGGAGGTCTGTCGACGGCTCCCTGCGGAGAAACGACGGGATGAAGCGGTCGTCCATGAGCGCCAGGCCGGCGAGCGCCACGAACGCGCCTCCGAGCGAGCAGAGGACGATTCCGGCGCTCGGGACCGCCAGGTCGAAGAAGTCGCGGGTGAACTCGAAGGAGAGGCAGAGGCAGTAGAACGCGAACAGCACGGCGCAGAGCCCGCCGACCGCGGTCGCACGCGTCCGTCCCGAGGCCTCGAGAACGAGGATGTAGTAGAGGCCGACGATCACGAGAACGGTGACCGCGACCGTTCGCGACGGGACCAGCCCGAGATCGAGGACCTCCGACGCGAACAGGTAGCTCGCGGCGACGCCCAGGCCGGCGGCCGTTCCGGCGGGAATCGCGAAGCTCGCCACCTCCCGCAGGAAGTGGGGCATCCGCCAGGGCCCTGAGCTCGGGGCGAGCGCGAGGAAGAGGCCGGGGATGCCGATCGTCAGCGTCGCGACGAGGGTCAGATGGCGAGGCAGGACCGGGTACTCCTGCTCGGTGATCCCGATCGTGAGGATCAGGAAGGCTGCGAACGCCGACTTGGTGACGAACAGCTTCGTCACGCGCTGGAGGTTGCGAAGCACCTTCCGGCCCTCCGCCACCATCGGCGGCACCGCCGCGAAGTCGCCGCGGACGAGCACGATGTCGGCGACGCTCTTCGCCATCTGAGAGCCGGTGCCCTGCGCGATCGCGAGCCGCGCCTTCTTCAGCGCGGGGACGTCATTGACGCCGTCGCCCACCATCGCGACGTAGTGGCCCGCCTCGGTCAGCGCCTCGACGACCCGCTGCTTGCCCTCGGGCGAGATTCGCCCGATCACGGTCGACTCGAGGGCAGCACGGCGCAGGGCGGCCGGATCCTCCGGCAGCGTGCGTCCGTCGAGCGGCGGCCCGGCCGACGGGATGCCCGCATCCGCGGCGACCGCCGCGACCGTGACGGGCGAGTCGCCCGAGAGCACCTTCAGCTGGACACCCTGGGAGAGGAAGTAGGCCACCGTCTCGCGCGCGTCCGGGCGCAGCCGCTCGGAAAGAACGACGAGGCCGAGCGTCGTCAGGCCGGCGGGCGGCCCCTGGCCCGGATCCGCCGAGACGTCGATCTCTGCGAGCGTGGACGCCGATTGGCCGATGGCGACGACGCGGCGACCGGCCTCCTGCTCGTCGCGCGCCCGGTCGGCGAGCGCTCCGAGCGAGAAGAGCTCGGGAGCACCGAGCACATAGGCCGAGGTGCCGATCCGCACCGCGCTCCAGCGCCGCCGCGAGGAGAAGGGAACCTCGCTCGAGACGGGTTCGCCCGGTGCGTCGAACGCCGCTCCGATCGCCTGCAGCGTGCCGTTCCTCGCGCTCGCGCTGGCCGCGTAGCGGCCGAGCGTGTGGGTGAGCGCCTCCTGCTCGACGCCCTCCGCCGGTATCGCCTCGACGACCTCGAGCGCGTTCTCGGTCAGCGTTCCCGTCTTGTCGAGGCAGATGATCTCCGCGGCAGCGAGCGACTCGATCGCATTGAGCTGTTGCGCGAGCGCGCCGCGGCGGGCCATGCGGAGCGCGGCGACCGCGAACGTGAGGCTCGTGAGCAGGATCAGGCCCTCGGGCACGAGCGTGACGACGGCGGCGACGGCGGTCGTGACAGCTTCCGAGAGCGGCCTCTCCTGCGACCAGAGCGAGTAGCCGAGCATCGCGCCGAGAGGGATCATGATCGCGACCAGCGCGAGCAAGAGACGGTTCAGCGAGTGCTCGAGCGGCGACCGCGGGTGGCGAAACGACCGGGCCACGTCGGCGACCCGCTCCGCGTAGCTCCCAGCTCCGACGGCCGTGACGGTGTAGAGGCCCGAGCCCTCCGCCGCGAACGACCCCGACCTCACCTCCTCGCCGGCGTGCCTGGGCACGGCCTGCGACTCCCCGGTCAGGAT
Organism: uncultured Thermoleophilia bacterium; assembly: GCA_963819905.1. Taxonomy (GTDB): domain Bacteria; phylum Actinomycetota; class Thermoleophilia; order Gaiellales; family Gaiellaceae; genus CAWCQC01. The sequence goes on along the minus strand of CAWFXP010000009.1, from coordinate 451,527 downwards.
CGACTCGTCGACGGTCAGCCCGGCGCTCTGCTCCAGCCGTCCGTCGGCGACGAGCTGGTCGCCTGCCTGCACCCGGACGAGATCTCCGATCGCGACCTGGTCGACCGCGACCTGCCGCGGGCGGCCGTCGCGGATGACCGTTGCGGTTGGCGCGACGAGGGCCGCGAGCCGATCGAGGGCGCGCTTGGCCCTCGCCTCCTGGAGGATCCCGATCCCCGAGTTGGCCACGAGGATCGCGATGAAGAGCGCGTCCTCCCAGGCCCCGAACACGAACGTCGCCACTCCGGCGACGACGAGGATCAGGTTGAAGACCGTGAAGACGTTGGCCCGGACGATGCTCGCGTACGAGCGACTCGTCTGGGGAGGCTCCTGCGGGCCGCGGACGGCGAGCAGCCGCGCCGCCTCGGCTTCCGAGAGGCCGGTCGCCGTGCGAGGCAAGGGCTGCGTTCTCAGGCTCGTCTCGGTCACGAAGCGCGTCCAGGCTCGACGCTAGCAGCCCGCGGGCCGATAGACGATGGAAAGGCGCCCGCGATCCCGATCCCGGCGCCGTCGGGGTCGGGCCCGTCCGACCCCTCCGACTGGTCGATCAGGCCTCGGGGATGCGCGAGTCGAGCGCGTGCGCGACAGCCTCGCGCACCGGCGCGAGCGCGATCCGGTCGAGCACGTCCTGGAAGAAGCCGCGCACGATCAGGCGCTCGGCCTCGGCCCGAGACAGCCCGCGCGCCATGCAGTAGAAGAGCTCGTCGCGGTTCACCGGGCTCGACGTCGCCCCGTGAGTGCAGCGCACGTCGTTCGCGAGGATCTCGAGCCCGGGGATCGAGTCGGCGTGCGCCTGCTGGGAGAGGATCAGGTTGCGGTTCTCCTGGTAGGCATTCGTCTTCTGCGCGTCCGGCTCGACCCGGATCATCCCCCGCCAGACCGCGGTCGCCGAGTCGCGCAACGCGCCCTTGAACGCGAAGTCCGACGTCGTGTGCGGCGCAGCGTGCTCCTGGAACGTGTCGTAGTCGAGGTGCTGAGACCCGTCGGCGAAGTACGCGCCGGTAACGCGCGAGGTGGCGCCCGGTCCTGCGAGGTCGTTCTCGATCCGGATCTTTCCCTTCTTCGAGCCGAAGCCGCCCGCGACCCAGTCGAGCTCGGCGTCACGGTCGACCCGCGCCCGGTGGGACGCGAAGTGCCAGGTCTCGAACGACAGGTTCTGGATCGACACGTACTCGAGCTTCGCGGCACGGCCGACGAACAGCTCGGCCGCCACGTTCGTGTAGGCGGCGAGGCCCGGCGACTCGGAGACCTCCTCCTCGATCAGCGAGAAGCGGCTTCCCTCCTCGCCGACGACCAGCAGGCGCCAGAACGACGCACCGCCCGGCGCCGAGCTCGTGAAGCGCACGTAGAGCGGCTTCTCGAGCTCCACCCCTTCGGGCACGTGCACGAGCAACCCGTGCTTCCAAAGGGCCGCGTTTTGGGCGGTGAACTTGTCGTCGGTGCCGACGAGGGTGCCAAGCAGCTCGTGGTCGTGGAGCGGCGCGAACGTGACACCTGCGGGCGCCTCCACGATCTCCACCCCCGCCTCGCTGACGAACGCCGTGCCCGCCGTGTCGAGCCGCAGCATCGAGTCCGGCCGTGCGCCGGTGCCGCCCGCTTCCCTGTCGAAGGCGTTCGGATCAAAGCCCGACAGGTCGGTGAAGCGCCAGTGCTCGTCCTTCGTCGACGGGAGCGGCAGCGCCTCGTAGCGCTCGAGCAGGTCTGCCCTGCTCACTTCGGCGCGTAGCGGTGGTGGAGCATGAGATCGTTGCCGTCGAGATCGCGGAAGAGGGCCATGTGGCAGACCCCGGTGTCGAACGTGTCCCCCTGGAACTCGACGCCTCTTGACTCGAGCTCCGTGCGTGCCTTCTCCACGTCGTCGACGTGCAGGGCGAGGTGGGCGTTTCGCTGCGGCTCGAAGGACATGCCCAGACGCTCGGGCTCCCAGATGCCGAGGCAGGTGTCACCCACCCAGAACTCGTACTCGGCGTTCGCATCGCGGCGCAGGCCGAGCGTCTCGCCGTAGAAGGCCCGGGCTCGGTCGGCGTCGCGCGACGGTATGCCGACGAAGTCGAGCTTTCGCACCTCCATCAGCCGACGCTTCCTTCCATCTGGAGCTGGATCAGCCGGTTCATCTCGACCGCGTACTCGAGCGGCAGCTCCTTCGTGATCGGCTCGACGAATCCGGAGACGATCATGGCGCTCGCCTCGTCCTCGGAGAGGCCGCGGCTCATGAGGTAGAAGAGCTGCTCCTCGCCGATTTTCGAGACCGTCGCCTCGTGCTCGGTGAAGACGTTCTCCGACTCGTCGACCCGGATGTACGGGTAGGTGTCGGAGCGCGACTCCTCGTCGAGGATGAGCGCGTCGCAGACGACCTTCGACTTCGCGCCCCTGGCGCCCTTCGCCACCTCGAGCAGGCCGCGGTAGCCGGCCCGCCCGCCGTTGCGCGAGATCGACTTGGACGTGATCACGGACGACGTGTTCGGCGCGACGTGGACGCACTTCCCGCCGGCGTCCTGGTGCTGGCCCTGGTTCGCGAACGCGATCGACAGCACCTCGCCGTGCGCGCCCTCGCCCATCAGCCAGATGGCCGGGTACTTCATCGTCAGCTTCGAGCCGAGGTTGCCGTCCACCCACTCCATCGTCGCGTCCTTGTAGGCGACGGCGCGCTTCGTCACGAGGTTGTAGACGTTCGTCGACCAGTTCTGGATCGTCGTGTAGCGGCAGCGGCCGCCGTCCTTGACGATGATCTCGACGACCGCCGAGTGCAGCGAGTCGGTCGAGTAGATCGGTGCGGTGCAGCCTTCGACGTAGTGCACGTACGCGCCCTCGTCGACGATGATCAGCGTCCGCTCGAACTGGCCCATGTTCTCGGCGTTGATGCGGAAGTAGGCCTGCAGCGGCATCTCGATCTTCACGCCCGGGGGCACGTAGATGAACGAGCCGCCCGACCAGACGGCCGAGTTGAGGGCCGCGAACTTGTTGTCGTTCTGCGGGATGACGGTGCCGAAGTACTGCTTGACGAGCTCTTCGTGCTCGCGCAGGCCGGAGTCCATGTCGAGGAAGATCACGCCCTGCTTCTCGAGCTCCTCCTGGAGCTTGTGGTAGACGACCTCGGACTCGTACTGGGCGCCGACACCGGCGAGGTACTTCTTCTCGGCCTCGGGGATCCCGAGCCGGTCCCAGGTGTTCTTGATGTCGGGCGGCAAGTCCTCCCAGGTGTTGGCCTGCTTCTCGGTCGGCTTCAGGTAGTAGAAGATGTTCTCGAAGTCGATCTCGCCGAGATTGCCGCCCCACGTGGGCATCGGGCGCGCGCGGAAGTACTCGAGCGACTTCAAGCGGAAGGCCCGCATCCACTCCGGCTCGTTCTTGTGCTCGGAGATCTCCGCGACGACCTCGGGATTCAGGCCACGCTTCGACTTGAAGACGGAGATCTCTGGATCGTGGAAGCCGTACTTGTAGTCGTTGCCGATGCCGGCAACGACCTCGGTCTCGGACGTCGTCATCAGGAAACACCTCCGACTGCTTCGGGCAGGAAGGCGTCGTAGCCCTCCGCCTCGAGCTTGTGGGCGAGCTCCGGACCGCCGCTCTCGACGATTCGACCGTCGACGAAGACGTGGACGAAGTCGGGCTCGATGTAGTTGAGGATGCGCTGGTAGTGCGTGATCACGAGCGCGCCCGTGTCCGGGCTCGCCAGCTTGCGGACGCCCTCGGCGACGACCTTGAGCGCGTCGATGTCGAGCCCCGAGTCGGTCTCGTCGAGGACGGCCATGCGAGGCTTCAGCATCGCCATCTGGAGGATCTCGACCCGCTTCTTCTCGCCGCCCGAGAAGCCCTCGTTCAGGTAGCGGCTGGTCATCTCCCGCGGCACCCTCAACTCCTCCATCGCGGCGGTCAGGTCCTTGCGGAACTCCGCCACGGAGATGGGATCGTCCTCGCCGCCGTTTCGCGCCTTGCGCACCGCGTTGACGGCAGAGCGCAGGAACTGGGCGACGCTGACCCCGGGAACGGCGTGCGGGTACTGGAAGGCCAGGAAGAGACCCCGCTGCGCGCGCTCGTCGGCCTCGAGATCGACCAGGTTCTCCCCGTCGAGGAGGATCTCGCCCTCCGTGATCTCGTAGGCGGGATGACCCATCAGCGCGTAGGCGAGCGTGCTCTTGCCGGAGCCGTTCGGCCCCATGACCGCGTGGATCTCGTTCGGGTTGATGGTCAGGTCGACCCCGCGGACGATCTTGGTGCCGTCCTCGATGGCGACGTGGAGGTTCTTGATCTCGAAGAGCGCCAAGGGTGTGCTCAACCCCTTTCTCGTTTTCATACGATGCCCTTGTTTTTTACCATCCGCAGTGGGTAAAATCAACCTGTGCAGGACGCCGAGTCGCGGATCCACCGGGCGCTCTCGGACTCGAGCCGGGTGCGCGTGCTCGAGGCGCTGCGCGCCGCCCCGGAGGCGCTCGACGCGTCGCAGATCGCCGAGGAGGTCGGGCTCCACCCGAACACCGTGCGCTCCCACCTTCGAGTCCTCGCCGACGCGCGGCTCGTCTCGGCGGCAACCGAGGAGCGCAACCGCCGCGGCCGGCCGCGCCTCGTCTACGAGGCCGCCGAGCCGCCCGAGGTCGGGGAGTCCGCCGGCTACCGGCTTCTCGCAGAGATCCTGGCGAGCCACCTGGCGGGCGCCGGCCAGGGCTCGACCGAGCAGGCGGAGCGTGCCGGCGAGGCCTGGGGGCGGTATCTCGTCGACCGCAAGGCGCCGAACACGAGCTCGTCGGCCGAGGAGGACATCCAGGCCGTCGTCCGGTTGCTCGAGGAGTTCGGCTTCGAGCCGTCGCTCGAGGCGGGCGACGACGGCCACACGCTCCTCATGCAGCACTGCCCGTTCGGCGAGGTTGCCGACTCCTACCGCAAGATCGTCTGCTCGGTGCACCTCGGTCTCATGCAGGGCGCGCTCGCGGAGCTCGGGGCGCACGTCGAGGCCGACCGCCTGACGCCGTTCGTGCGGCCCGGGGTGTGTGCCGCGCACCTCGAAGAAGTCGCCTAGACCGTCTCCGGCGAACAGCTACGATCGCGGCATGTGTCGCAACATTCGCACGCTGCACAACTTCGAGCCGCCGGCCAGCGAGGACGAGGTCCGCGCGGCGGCGCTCCAGTACGTCCGCAAGATCAGCGGCTTCACGAAGCCGTCGCGGGCGAACGAGGAGGCGTTCGAGCAGGCCGTCGACGCGGTCGCCGCCGCCTCGACGACGCTGCTCGACCGGCTCGTGAGCGGAGCGCCGCCGAAGGACCGCGAGCTCGAGGCGGCGAAGGCTCGCGCTCGCGCGGCTGCTCGCTACGCAGCCTGAGCGCCGCCGAGGGCACGAGACGCCCTTAACCCGGCCTTAACGTCGCCCCACGGGGTGCCTCGTTCCCCTGTGGAGAACGCTGCTATCCTCGGCGCATGCCGAACATCAGCATCTGGGAGATCCTCCTGCTCCTGCTGGTGCTTCTGCTCGTCTTCGGGCCGAAGAGACTTCCGCAGATGGGCCGCTCGCTCGGCCACGGTATGCGCGAGTTCAAGGACTCGATCACGGGCAAGTCGAAGCACGAGGACGAGGACGACGAGGAGGAGCAGCCTGCGAAGCCGGAGCAGCCGGCGGTCGTCGCCGCGACCGCTACGCCCGAGACTCCGGTCGCTGCCGCCCCGGTCGCAGCCCCTCCGGTCGAGACCGCGCCGGCACCAGAGCCCACCAAGAACGCTTCCAGCTAGCCGGGAGAGGCGTTGCGCCTTCCGCGTCGCCTTCGGTTCGGCGACCAGGTAACCCTGACCGAGCATCTCGACGAGCTTCGGGGACGCCTGATCGTCTCGCTCGTCGCTGTCGCGCTGGCCTTCGGGTTCTCGTACGGCTTCCGAGGACAGATCCTCGACGCGTTGAACAAGCCGCTCGAGGGCCAGATCCCGATCACGCTCGGGGTCGCGGAGCCGTTCATGACGTCCTTCATGGTCAGCCTCTACGCGGCGCTGGCCGTGGCGCTGCCCGTCATCGCCTATCAGCTCTGGGCGTTCATGGCGCCCGCCTTCGAGGAGAGAGACCAGAAGCTCATCTCCCGCCTCGTCATCGTGGCGACGATCCTCTTCGTCGGCGGCATCATGTTCTCGTACTTCGTCGTCCTCCCGGCCGCAACGCCCTTCCTCCTCAACTTCGACGCGTCGCAGTACAACATCCAGATCCGGGCGCGCGACTACTACTCGTTCGTCGCCATCACATCCATCGCCATCGGCATCCTCTTCGAGCTCCCGGTCTTCATCCTCGGGTTGACGCGAGTCGGAATCCTCAGCTCCGCGAAGCTGCGCAAGAACCGGCGCATCGGCATCGTCATCTGCTTCGCCGTCGCGGTCGCGCTCCCGGGGATCGATCCGATCACGACGACGCTCCAGGCCGTCCCGTTGCTGATCCTCTTCGAGTCGTCGATCTGGTTAGCGGCCTTCTTCGAGAAACGCTGGGCCGCCCAGGCGGAAGCCGAGGCGGCAGCGGAGGCAGCCGCCGAGGCCGAGGAGCTCGCGCGCAGCGGTACGGGCCAGACGTAACCATCTAGGTGGACGTCTACTCGGCCGACTGGGTCCTCCCCGTCGAGGGCCCACCGATCCCGCACGGCGCCGTCGCCGTCGAGGATGGACTGATCGCAGCCGTCGACACGGCCGCCGAGCTCGGCGCGGGTGAGAGCCACCCCGGCTGCGTCATCCTCCCCGGCTTCGTCAACGCGCATAGCCACCTCGAGTACGCGGCCTACGGCGGCTTCGGCGACGGTCTTCGCTTTCGCGAGTGGCTCGCCGACCACATCGCGCGAAAGGCGAGGCTCGGCTGGGACGACCACGTCGCGATCGCTCGGCTCGGCGCGGCCGAGAGCCTCTGCTCGGGCATCACGACGACCGGCGACGCGTGCTTCACCGGCGCCGCAGCGCTCGCACTGGCAGAGCTCGGCCTGCGCGGCATCGTCTACCTCGAGGTGTTCGGGGCAGACGAGCGCGACCTGGCCGCTCGCTTCGAGCCGAACCGGGAGCGCATCGAGGCATCGCTCTCGGACCGCGTCCGGCTCGGCATCTCGCCTCACGCTCCCTACACGGCGTCGACCGCGCTGTACGCCGCCTGTCTCGGGCTCGAGCTTCCTATCGTGACGCACCTCGCCGAGAGCACGGCGGAACGGGAGTGGCTGGTGGACGGGTCCGGCGCGTTCGCCGCCGACCCCTCGTTGCTCGTTCCGCCCACCGGCACCACCGGGGCCCGTGCGCTCGCCGGTGCCGGTCTCCTGAGCGATCGCCTGGTGGCCGTCCACTGCGTGACCCTCGACGCCGAGGAGATCGATCTCCTTGCGGAGCACGGCGTCGCCGTGGCCCACTGCCCTCGCTCGAACGCGTTCCTCGGCTGTGGGGTCGCCCCGGTGGACGAACTGCTCGCCGCGGGCGTGCGGGTGGGCCTCGGCACGGACAGCCCGGCCACGGCGCCCTCGATCGACATGTTCGCCGAGATGCGGGCGGCGCTCGCACACGCCCGCGCCCGTGCGGAGGACCCAGGCGCTCTCGACGCCGACACCGTGCTCGAGCTCGCGACGCTCGGCTCGGCGACCGCGCTCGGACTCGCCGACGAGGTCGGTTCGCTCCGCGCCGGGAAGCGCGCCGACATCTGCGTGCTCGACCTCACGGGCACGCCGTTCGAGCCGGTCGAGCATCCTGCGGTCGCGGTGGTTCTCGGCGGCACACCGTGGTGCGTGTCCCGTACCATCGTGGGAGGAATCACGCGGTACTCGAGAGGAGGTCCGGAATGGCACGAGCTTCGGCGAAGCGCGGCAGGCGCCCGCGGTCGAATGCTCGCACTGCGCAGCGCGTAGCCGACGAGCAGCCGACGCAAGCCGTTTCGGAGCCCGAGGCGTCCGCCGCCGACGAAACGGCGACACCGGCCCCCGCCCGGCGCGACAAGAAGCCCGCAGCCGAGAAGAAGCCGGCCCGCAAGCCCGAGCCCAAGCCCGAGCGCAGGCACGCGTCGAGCGCCGACGACACGATGTTCTTCATGCGGCTCCGCACCCACGCGAAGTGGGTGTTCGCCGTCCTCGCCGGCATCTTCGCGTTGAGCTTCGTGGCTCTCGGGGTGGGCACCGGCGTCAGTGGGTCGAGCCTCGGCGACGTCGTGCGCGACATCTTCGGCGGCGATTCGGGGACCTCCCTGTCGGAGGCCCAGCAGAAGGTCGAGGACAACCCGCAGGACGTCGAGGCGTTGCGCGACCTCGCCACGGCCCAGCAGTCCGCGGGCCAGATCGCCGCCGCGGCCAAGACGCTCGACCGCTTTCTCGCGCTCAGACCGAACGACACGGCAGTCGCCGCGCAGCTCGCTGGCCTCTACGACCAGCAGGCCCGGGCCGCTACCGCCGAGGCCCAGGCGCTGACCGAGCAGACGAGCTCGTCGTTCGCCCAGACCGTCTTCAGCTTTCCCGGCTCGACCGGGTTCCTCGGCGCCCTGGCCGGCGGGCCGGTCGACCTCGCGCTCGCCAGCCGGTCGAGCCAGCAGGCGCAGCAGGCGACGGACCGGGCACAGGAGCTCTTCGGGAAGTCGGCGCTCGCGCTCGAGCGGATCACGAAGGCAAGGCCGAACGAAGCGACCGGCTACATCCAGCTCGGCCAGGCGCTCGCGGCAGCCGGGCAGAACGAGAAGGCAGTCGTGGCCTACGAGAAGTTCCTCGAGCTCGCCCCCGACGACCCGAATGCCGAATTCGTCCAGAGCCAGCTCGAGTTGCTCCAGCAACAAGGCGAAGTGGTTCAGGGTTAGGATCGCCCGGTGCGCTGGTTGGTGCCGCTGGGGCTCCTCGTCGCTGCGCTGGCCATCGCCGGCTGCGGCTCGAGCGGCCCGTCCGTGAGCGAGGGCACAGACCTCGCGAACGGCCGCGAGATCTTCAACCAGGGCTGGAACGGCCAGCAGTCGTGCGCGTCGTGCCACACGATGGAGGCCGCCGGCTCGCAGGGCACGATCGGCCCCAACCTCGACTGGGCCTTCGCCGGCGCCCGTGAGCAGGGGTTCGAGGAGTCGACCTTCGAGCAGGTCGTCCGCGAGCAGATCGCGTACCCGGGCATCGACCTCGGCATGCCCGCAGACCTCGTCGAGGGCGAGGATGCCGACGACGTCGCCCACTTCGTCGCCCGCTGCGCCGCGAACGCCGACGACGCGTCCTGTGCGCCGCCCGAGGGGGGAAGCGTCACGGCGACCGACGGCCAGGAGATCTTCGCGCAGGCGGGGTGCGGCAGCTGCCACACGTTCGGGCCCGCCGGGTCGGCAGGAACGATCGGTCCGAACCTCGACGAGACCCAGCCTTCGCTCGACGTCGCGATCGATCGGGTGACGAACGGCCAGGGCCAGATGCCCTCCTTCAAGGATCAGCTGAGCGAGGAGCAGATCCAGGCCGTGGCCGAGTTCGTCGCACAGAGCGCCGGCGGCTGAGCGGCTCCCGGATGGTGAGGCCCTGGTGATTCGCGTGTGCGTCGCCGGCGTCACCGGCTGGACCGGACGCCCGGTCGCCGAGGCGGTCGAGGCGGCTCCGGACCTGGAGCTCGTCTCCGGCGTCTCCCGCACCGACCCCGCACGCTACTCCTCGGTCGCGGAGGCGCTGGACGCGGTGCCGGCGGACGTGCTGGTCGACTACACGCACGCGGCCGCGGTGAAGGCGAACGTCATCGCAGCCGTCGAGCGGCGCGTCGGGGTCGTCGTCGGCTCGAGCGGCCTGGACGCGGCCGACTATGCCGAGATCGACGGGCTCGCGCGAGAGCGGGACGTCGGCGTGATCGCGGCGGGCAACTTCTCGCTCACGGCCGCGCTCCTCACGCGCTTCGCGGCCGAGGCCGCGCGCCACCTCGAGACGTGGGAGGTGATCGACTACGCGAGCGCCGGCAAGCCGGACGCCCCGAGCGGCACGGCGCGCGAGCTCGCCGAGCGACTCCACGACGTCCGGCGGCCCACGATCGGTGTCCCGCTCGACACGGTGCAGGGGCCGGCCGGGGTGAGAGGCGCTACGGTCGGCGGGACGCAGGTGCACTCCGTCCGACTGCCGAGCTTCGTCGTCTCGACGGAGGTCGTCTTCGCTGCCGGAGGCGAGCGGCTCTCGCTCCGCCACGACGCAGGCGAGACCCCGACCCCGTACGTGGCCGGAACGCTGCTCGCGATCCGCGCCGTCTCCGACCACGTCGGCGTGATCCGCGGGCTCGACCGTCTCCTCGACTAGAGCGGTCAGGCCGAGGCTGCGGTCTCGCGCTCGAGGTCGACGACCACGTGCGTGATCGGCACAGCGAAGCGGTCGCGGGCATGTTGGACGACGTCACGCTCGAGCCAGTTCGAGCGCCCGGGCGGATGCGTCGAGATGATGATCTCGTCCGCCCCGAACGTCCGCAGCTCGTCCTCGATCGCCTGGAGCGGGTCCGAGTCGCCGATCTCCCCCCGGGCCTCGACACCGACCTGGGACAGCGCTGCGAGCGACGCGTCGAGCCGTCCCTGCGCGGCGGCCCTCGCCCCGTCGACGTCGGAGGTCCAGTAGCGGACCTGTGAGCTCAGCGCAGGAGCCACGACGAGCACCTCGGTCTCGTAGCCCCGCGCCCGATACCGCACCTCCTCGAGCAGCGCGGCGCCGGTACACGTCTCGTTGGCGACCACCAAGATGTGGCGACTCTGCTGCGCGCCGCGATCTCGCTCCCAGATCGCGGGCTCCATGACCTGCGGCTGGCTGCGAAGGTAGACGCCGACGCCGATCCCGAGCGCGAGAGCGAGGAACACGCCGAGTGCCACCCAGCCGCCGCCGAGCCAGCCGGCGATGCCGACGGCCGCCCCGATCGCACCGATCAGCAGCACGAAGGTGAACGCCTCAGCCTCGGTCCGGACCGGATTCCGCGTCGCGACCCCTTTCGTCGGCTGCCGCGAGCCTACCACCCGCGCTCGGTGATGAGCATCCCTCGCTAGATGACGTAGACGGTCACGTAGACGACGATCCACATGACGTCGACGAAGTGCCAGTAGATCGCCGGGACCTCGACGCCGAGGTGCATCTGCGGCGAGTAGTGGCCCCGCACCGCGCGGAGGAAGGCCATCGACAGGAGGCAGAGGCCGACGAAGACGTGGAGGCCGTGGAGGCCGGTCAGGCCGAAGAAGGTCGAGCCGAACGCGAGATCCCGGGGACTGAACCCGATCCGCAGGTACTCGATGATCTGGATGAGGAGGAACGTCAGGCCGAGCAGCATGGTCAGGCCGAGCCCGGCGACGAGCCCCGCCCGGTGGTTCTGCTTGATCGAGTGCGTCGCCCAGTGGACGGTGAAGCTCGACGTGACGAGGATGATCGTGTTGACGCCCGCGAGGAAGACCGGGAGGTGATACGGCTCCGGCGGCCAGACCTCCGGGCCGGCGGAGACCCGGGCGAAGAAGTAGGCGGTGAAGAAGGACCCGAACAGCATCGCCTCGGAGGCGAGGAACAGGTAGATCCCGAGCAGGACGGGGTTGGCGCGCGAGCTGTGATGCGCGGCCGGCGGATGGTCGCCGTGGCCGTGCGCGTGCGCGTCGGCGACGGCGCTCATGCGCGTACCTCGGCGCCGCGGCGGCTGGTGACGACGTGGCGGACCGGAAGGCTCGAGGCACCGCTCAGTCGCTGGATCAGGTCGCGCCGCAGCCAGCCTGAGCTCGTGTTCGGGAACGTGGAGACCACGATCTCGTCAATCGGCTCGTCGTGCATCGCGTTCAGGGCCGCCGTGAACGGGTCGGGGTCGCCGATGTAGCCCGAGGCATCGAGGCCCGCTTCCGTCAGCCGGGTGAGCGCGGCCGCCAGACGCCGCTCGGTGCCCGGCTCGTCAGCGGGGGCGACGAGGGTGAAGTGGGCCGGGCCCTGCGACGCGCGTTCCCCGATCGCGGCCATGAGCTCGTCGCCGACGATCGTCTGGTTCGCGATGACGAGGACGTGCGCCCGTTCGCGCGGTGAGGCGAGATCGACGACGACGTGCTCGACCGGGACGTTCGCGACCTTGCGCGCGCGCTCGACGAGGTTCTTGCGGAGCCAGCCCGAGCGGGTCTGGGGATGGGTCGAGATGATCACCTCGTCCGGCCGGTAGCGGTAGAGCCCGTCCCGGAGCGCCTGCAGTGGATCCGGGTCTACGACCTCGCCGCGCGCGGCGATGCCCGCCTCGTGGAGCAGCTCCAGCGTGCGTCGCAGGCGGCGGTCTGCCGCCGATGCCCGGCTCCCCTCGTAGACGACGAGCCCGGTTCGCGGCTCGTTCTGGGGACAGATCACGGTCACCCGGATCGGCCCGTGGGCGGCCCGCTCGCGGAGCGCGTCGAGCAGCGACCTGCCGGCCACGGTCTCGTTCGCCAGAACGAGCACGTGTCGCGGCTCGCTCAATGCGCAGCCCCCACGCGTTCAGGCTCTCTCACGCCCGCCCCGGTGTCCCCGAACACCGCGTGCCGGGCTCCCGGGACGCCGTACTCGTACGGGCCCCCGACGACCTGGGGGATCGTGTCGAAGTTGAACTTCGGCGGCGGCGAGGAGACCTGCCACTCGATCGTGTTCGAGCGCCACGGATTCCCCGGCGCCGGCTCGCCGCGGGCCCAGCTGACGACGATGTTGTAGACGAACACCATCGTCGAGGCACCGAGCAGGAACGCGCCGATCGAGCTGACCATGTTCCAGTCGGCGAACTGGGGCGAGTAGTCGGCGACCCGCCGCGGCATGCCCTGGAGCCCGACGTAGTGCATCGGGAAGAACGTCACGTTGAACGCGACGAACGTGCTCCAGAAGTGGATCTTGCCGAGCCTCTCGTTGTACATCCGTCCCGTCATCTTCGGGAACCAGTAGTACGCGCCGGCGAAGATCGTGAAGACCGACCCGCCGAAGAGGACGTAGTGGATGTGGGCGACGATGAAGTACGTGTCGCTCGCGTGAATGTCGATCGGCACGGATCCCAGGTAGATACCGGACAGACCGCCGATCACGAACATCGAGATGAAGCCGAGCGCGAACAGCATGGGCGTTCTGAAGTGGATGCGACCCTCCCACATCGTCGCGAGCCAGCTGAACACCTTGATGCCGGTGGGGACGGCGATCAGGAGCGTGGTGACCATCATCGGGATCCGGAGCCACGGCGCCATGCCCGCGACGAACATGTGATGGGCCCAGACGGAGAAGCCGAGGATCAGGATCCCGACCAGGGAGAGCGCCATCAGGCGGTAGCCGAAGATCGGCTTGCGCGAGAAGACCGCGATGACCTCCGAGATGATCCCGAAGCCGGGCAAGATCATGATGTAGACGGCCGGGTGTGAGTAGAACCAGAAGATGTGCTGATAGCCGACGACCCACCCCCCTTCTGCCGCCACGAAGAAGTTCGTGTGCAGCACCCGGTCGAGCAGGAGCATGAACTGCGAGCCTGCGATGAACGGCGTCGCGAGGACGACGAGGAGCGAGGTCGTGAAGTTGGCCCAGACGAGTAGCGGCATGCGCCAGAAGGTCATCCCGGGCGCGCGCATGGTGATGATCGTCACGAGGAAGTTGAGCGCCGTCGCGATCGAGGAGGCGCCGGCCCACTGGACGCCCATCTGGAACATGAGGTTCCCGACGGGGTTCACCTCGGCGAGCGGCGGGTAGTTCGTCCAGCCGGCGGCGAACTGGCCGCCCGGCAGCAGGAAGCCGGACAGCATGATCAGGCCGGCGATCGGAAGCATCCAGAAGGACAAGGCGTTCAGCCGCGGGAAGGCCATGTCCGGCGCGCCGATCATGAGCGGAATGACGTAGTTCCCGAAGCCCGCGAACACGGGCACGATGAACAGGAAGATCATCAGGCCCGCGTGGGAGGACACGAGCCCGTTGAAGGCCTGCGTGTCGATCACGTCCTGCCCCGGTTGGGCGAGCTCCGCCCGCATCAGGAGCGCGAGGACGCCGGCGATCAAATAGAAGATGAACGTGGTGCAGAGGTACTGGACGCCGATCACCTTGTGGTCGGTGTTGACCCGGAGGTAGTCGCGCCACGAGTCCGCGCCGTGACCTGAGTGATCCTCGGGACGCGTCTTCTTTCCCGAGACCCAGTAGAGCCAGTAGTCGAACGCGCCCATGCCGAGCAGGAATCCGAGCGGGGTGACGATCGTCCACGCCGTCAGGAGGACGGGCAGATCCCAGACCGGGTCCCAGTGCGCGCCGTAGCGGATGCCGCAGACGAGCGCGGTCGCGAGGCCGAACGCGAGCGGCGTCGTCCATAGCGCGCGCAACCAGCCTCCCGCGGTGAAACGGCGGATGCCGCGTGGCTTCGCGGGCGGCCCGGCGTGCTCGTGCTCGACGTGCTCCGGCTCGAGGACGTCGACGGCCACTACGAGCCCTGCCCCGCGCTCAAGGTCAGATAGTCGACGAGCGCGGTCAGCTGCTCCTCGGAGAGCTGGTCGCCGTAGTCGCCGGGCATGACGCCAGGCTGGTACCCCGCCGCGACGTCCGCGTCCGGATCGACGATCGACTCGCGCACCTGCTCGGCGGTCAACTCGGGAACAACCATATCGAGGCTCGGCCCGACCTCGCCCGCGCCATCGGCTGCAGCGAGGACGTGGCAGCCGCCGCAGCCCGCGTCGGCGAAGATCTGCTCGCCGTCCTCGGGGCCGGCTCCGGCTTCCGCGGCCCCTCGCTGCGTCTGCAGCCACTTCTCGTAGTCGGCTTCCGAGAGGACGACGGCGCTCGCCCGCATCGTCGAGTGACCGAGACCGCAGAGCTCGGTGCAGATGAGCGGGAACTTCCCGGCCTTCGTCGGCGTGACGACGATCTTCTGCTCCGTTCCCGGAACGACATCCTGCTTCACCCGCCACTCGGGCACCCAGAACGAGTGGATGACGTCGCTGGCCGTCATCAAGAGCTCGATCTTCTCGCCCTGCTTCACGTAGAGGACGCCCGTCGTCACGCCGAGCTCGGGATACGTGAAGCTCCACTCGAACTGCTCGGCCTCGACCTCGATGACCGGCGTCCCGGCCGGGGTCTCCTCGTTCTTGACGAGCACGACCGCGCTGTAGACGGCGATCGCAGTGACCAGCACGGTCGGGATGGCCGTCCAGATCACCTCGAGGGTCGTGTGGCCGTGGATCGGCTTGCCGTCCTCCTCGTCGTCGGGCTTCGCGCGGAACTTGAGGAGCGCGTAGACGGAGACCGAGAAGACGATCGTGAAGATGACGAGCGAGATGATGGTCGCGAGCCAGTACGTGTCGTCGATCCGGCCTCCCTCGACCGACCCGAGCTCGGGCATCCAGGGGATGAAGATGGCGACGGCGGCCGAGATCGCGCCGATGACGACGCACAGCACGAGCAGCTGGATGACGAGGCTTCTGCGCACGGAATCGGCGGCCGCTCGGGCGACCGTAGCTAGCGTAATGGGCCTGACGGTCGGGGGGCAACGAGGAACCGCTCCCGTTCGTGCCTCCCGGCACGCGCCTCGCCCGGCGCCGTTCAGACCCGGGGCGCAGGAGCCGGCGCCAGGCTGCGGACTGCCGGCACGGCCAGCATCGCGGCGAGCAGGACGCCCACGGCGAGGAGGAAGCCGATCCTCCCGTCGCCTGGAAGAGCGAACGTGAGACCGACGAGCGGCGTGCCGACGACGATGAGCAGGTTCGCCGACATGTTCACCATCGCGATGGCGGCGGCAGGCGCGTCGGGACGGACCCGCGCGGCGGCGCCGAGCGACGCGGCGAACGGGATGCCCGAGGCGAGGCCGAGCGCGAGCGCCCCCACGGCCGAGAGGGCGGGCGGGCCCGCGACCGCGAGCACCAGGGTCGCAGCCGCGCTCACCACGTAGCTTCCCGCCATGATCGCGCGGATGCGCTCGGGATACGCCCGCGCCAGCCATCCACCCAGGGGACGGCTGACGATGCCCGCGCCGAGGATCAGCGATCCGACCAGCCCGGCGGTCGCGTTCGAGTAGCCGCCGGCGCGCTCGAGCAGCGTCACGACCCAGTTGCCGAGAACGATCGCGAGACCGAACGAGGCCATGTAGAGGAGGCAGAGCCCGTACAGGCGCCGGTCTCCGAGCAGAGGTTGCCGGGCCACCGCCGTGCTCCCGACCGGAGAAGCCCGCTCCGGTCGCGCGCGGTGGCGGTCGGACGGCCCGACCATGAGCAGGAGCGCGCCCACCACAGCGACGACGAGGGCGCTCCAGTAGGCCGCCCGCCAGTCGAGCGGGCCCGCGAGCTGCGGAACGACTGCGAGGGCGACACCTCCCGCGCAGAGCGCGACGCCGCCGTAGAGGCCCTGCGCGAACGCCGACCCGCCCTGCGAACGCACGTAGTCGATGCCGGCGACGAAGCCGAGCGCCGTGCCGAGGCCCGCCAGCGCCCGGGCGGCCAGCGCGAGCTCGGCGTCGGGGGCGATCAGGAGAAGCCCGTTTGCTATTGCGAGGACCGCGAGCGCGGCGAACCCGACGCGCCGCGCTCCGGCGCGGTCGACGGCTCGTCCGGCGGGGATCTGGAGCGCGGCGTGCAGGACGAACAGCGCCGTCGTGAACAGGCCGACCGTGGCCAGCGCCACGCCGTAGTCGTCGGCGAGCTGGTCGGCGACCGCGCCGACGTTCGACACGTTCCAGCCCACCGCGAAGCCGAGCGCACAGCCGCCCGCCGTCGCGCGGTCGCTCAGGGACACACGACGAGCTTCGCGTCGGCTCCTTCGCGCTGTCGCCCCCAGGCCTCGTCCGCCTCCTCGAGCGGCATGCGCTCGAGGTCGATCCGGATCCTCCTGGCCGCGGCGTGCTCGACGAGCTCCCCGTACCCGCGGGAGAGGACGTCGTGCTGGACGGCGAGGGTCGTGTAGCCGAGGATGTCGAGCGACTTCCCGCGCACCAGGCCGGACGGGATCGTCGCCTCCGGGCCCGCCGACTGACCGATCTGGACGACGCGGGCGAACGGCGCCGCCGCCTCGAGCGCAGCCACGAGCGGCGCCCCCCAGAGGGGATCGATGACGAGAGACGGGCCGACTCCCGCGCACGCCTCCCGGAACGCCGCGGCGAGATCCTCGGCTTCGTCCAGGCGGACGACGGCGTCGGCGCCGAGCTCCTTCGCTCGAGCGAGCGCGTCCGGCCGCCTGCCGGCCGCGACGACGCGGCCGGCGCCGAGGAGCTTCGCCGCCTGCACCGCGACCGCGCCGAGCGTGCCGGTCGCGCCGAGGACGAGGACCGTTTCGCCCTGGCGCACGGGAGCGCGCACAGTCAGCGGCAGCCAGGCGGACACGCCCGCGATGCCGCAGACGCCCGCGAGTGCCGGATCGGCCTCCGCGAGCACGGGAACGACCAACGCGTCGCGGACGACGGCTCGCTCCGCGAGGCAGCCGTTCCGAGAGACGCCGAGCCCCTGCATCCCGGTCCAGACCACGGTCCCTTCGGCGTGGGTCTCCGATGCGAGCACCCGGCCGACTCCCTCCGCGCCGACGACGTAGGGGAGCGGCGGCGAACCGGCGAAGAACTTGCCCGAGGCGACCGAGACGTCGATCGGGTTGAGAGGCGCCGCCAGGATCTCGAGCAGCGTCTCGCCGTCGCCGGGGGTCGGCTCGGGCACGTCCTGCACCCGGGGAGCCGCGCCGAGCTCGCTGACGACCAGAGCCTTCACGGGATCACCTCCATGTCGAGCGCGAGCGGCGGGCGCTGCTCGTGCCAGTCGGTCACCTGCTGGAACGTGTGGGCGGCGCGCAGTGCGGTCTCCTCGTCGAAGCGCCTGCCCACGAGCGCCAGGCCGACCGGCAGGCCGTCGACGAGACCGCAGGGGACGCTCACGACCGGCGCCCCGACGCAGCTCCACGGCGAGTTGAACGGGATCAGCGCCAGCCGGTAGGCCAGCCGTGTCCCGCCGGCCTCTACCGTGTCCTCGCCGATCTCGGGTGGCAGCACCGGCATCGTCGGGGCGGCCAGCAGGTCGACCTCGGCGAACGCAGCGCGGAAGCTCTCGTAGGCAAGGCGGCGCGCACGCTGGCCGGCGACGTAGACGGACGGGGGCAGGAAGAGACCGGTCAGAAGCCGCGCCCGCACGTCCTCGCCGTAGTCGGGCAGGCGCGTCCGCAGCCACGGGAGGTGCGCCGCCGTCGCCTCGGTGAACTGGATCGCCTGCTGGATCGTCCCGAGCTGCTCGAGAAGCGGCAGCTCCACGTCGATCAACCTTGCCCCCGCCGCCTCGAGCTCGCCGAGGGCGGCGCGCGCCGAGGTGACGATCCGCGGGTCGATATCCCCCTCGAAACGGGCCTCGACGACTCCGATGCGAAGGCCCGCAACACCTCCGCCGAGTCGCGACGCGTACGGAGGAACGCCGACCGCGATCGTGGACGGATCGTGCGGGTCGTGCCCGGCGACGGCCTCGAGGAGGAGCGCACAGTCCTCGGCCGAGCGTGCGATCGGCCCGACCGTGTCGAACGTCCAGCTGACCGGTACCACGCCGCGGTTCGACACGCGGCCCGTCGTCGGCCTGACCCCGGTGACGCCGCAGAAGGCGGCCGGGATCCGGATCGAGCCGGCCGTGTCCGTTCCGAGCGTTCCGGCAGCGAGATCCGCCGCGGCGGCAGCTCCCGAGCCGCCGCTCGAGCCGCCGCAGATCCGCTCGGTCGACCACGGGTTTCGCGCCGGGCCGAAGTGCGAGCTGGTGGTCATCGCGCCGTAGGCGAACTCGTGGGTGTTGAGCTTCCCGATCACCACCGCCCCCGCAGCGCGAAGCCGCTCGACGGCCGCCGCGTCCGCGGGCGCCGCAGGCGCGTCGGCGAGGACTCGTGAGCCCGCCGTCGTCGGGACGCCGGCGACGTCGATGACGTCCTTGACCGCGACCGGCACCCCGAACAGGGGCCCGCGCTCTCCCTTGTCTCGCTCGAGCGCCCGGGCCTCGGCGAGGGCGTCCTCTGCCCGGAGCGAGATGTAGGCGTTCACGAGCGGATCGACCGCGGCGATTCGCTCCAGGTAGCTCTCGACCGCCTCGCGCGGGGAGAGCTCGGCCGCCCGGAGGCGCGCCGCGAGGCCGGCGATGCTCACGGCTCGTCAGCCGGGAGGAACATCCCGGCCGGGACGGTGTCCGCCGGAACGAGCTGCTCGAGGCCCGCCAGCGCCGGCAGGAGCACCTCGAGGAACCCGCGGACGCGCTCGAGATCGTCGTCGGTCGGAGACACGCCCTCACGGGCGGCCCGGACCCGCAGCTCGTCGATCGTGGGCACGGATCCGCTCACGAGGCCGACTGTACACTTCGCCGGAGTGCCGATCTACGAGTACGGTTGCGACGGCTGCGCGACGAAGTTCGAGGAGTACATGCCGTCGGCAGATGCGTCGCCCCCGCCCTGCCCCGCCTGCGGATCGACGAGCGTCACGCGCCTCTACTCCTCGTTCGCGACCAAGTGGAAGCCGAGCCTCGTCAACTGGCACCGAGTGCCGGGCAACAGGGGCAAGTGGTAGCCGTCGACTGAGTGTCGGCGGTCGTCTCCCTCGCCTCGGGCGCCGACGCGCGGATCACCGGCGAGGTCGCCTCGCACGCCGTCATCTGCCTCAACGGCGGCCGCTCGGGTGAGGTCGAGGGCGACTGGAGCGCGACGCTCGAGTACCTCGTACGCGAGCTGGCTCCCGCGTTCCCGCAGCTCGGCTTCCTCGAGGTGCGCTACCGGATCAAGTCCTGGAACCGGCTCGACCTCTGCATCGAGGACGGCCGGGCTGCGATTGCGGCCGCCGTCGACCAGGGGGCGGAGACGATCGTGCTGCTCGGCTTCTCGATGGGAGGAGCCGTGTCGATCGGCATCGCAGAGCACCCGGCCGTGCGCTCGGTCATCGGCCTGGCGCCGTGGATCCCCGACCGGATGGACGGCGCGACCCTCGAGGGCAAGCGCTTCGCGGTCGTCCACGGCAAGCTCGACGCCTGGGCCCCTGGCATCCCCGGCGTCAGCCCACGGCACACGCTGCGCGGCCTCGACCGGATCCGCGCGCGCGGGGTGGAGACGAGCCACACCCTGATCTCGGGAGCCCTTCACGGCGTCGCCCTCCGCGCCCCGGGCGGTGGGCTTCTTCCCCTGCCGCGCGCGAAGCACTGGACGCAGCTCGTCGCCGTCGAGCTACGGCGGTTCGCCGGCGCGGGTCAGGCTTCGTGATCGCTTGCCGAGAGGGCGAGCCGCCGGCGCTCACGTTGCTCGGAGGTCGGGCGCCTCACCGCCCAGACGAGCCCCAGGCGCTCGAGCCCGCGGCAGGCGAGCCACGCGAGATCGAGCTGCCCGCTGTCGATTCCGTGCCGCGCGGAGCTCGGGAAAGCGTGGTGGTTGTTGTGCCACGACTCGCCGAACGAGAGCGCCGCGAGCCAACGGACGTTGCGGCTCTCGTCGCGCGAGCGGTACGCCTGACGGCCGAACATGTGGCAGATCGAGTTGATGCTGAAGGTGACGTGCTGCCAGACGAAGATGCGAACGAGCCCGCCCCACACCATGACCTCGAGCCCGAGCTCGATGCCGCCGACGAGGTAACCCACGAGGAACGGAATGCCGAGGGTGAGCACGACCCAGGCGACGTAGGCGCGGTCGATCACCCGGATCATCCGGTCGGCGTAGAGATCCTTCGCGTAGGCGGGGCCGCGCTCCATCCCTTTGGTCAGGAAGAGCCAGCCCACGTGGGCGTGGAGGAGGCCGAGAAACGCCCTTCCGAAGCCTGCTTCACGGCCGGCGTGCGGCGAGTGGGGGTCGCCGTCCCGGTCGGAGAGGGCGTGGTGCTTGCGGTGGTCGGTCACCCACTGGGTGAGCGGCCCCTGCATCGCCATGGAGCCCGAGATCGCGA
The DNA here is from genome assembly GCA_963819905.1 of uncultured Thermoleophilia bacterium. Lineage (GTDB taxonomy): Bacteria > Actinomycetota > Thermoleophilia > Gaiellales > Gaiellaceae > CAWCQC01. The sequence goes on along the minus strand of CAWFXP010000009.1, from coordinate 430,742 downwards.
GCAGCGCCTTCATCGGCGCGGACGTCTCGAAGCTCTTGTGCGAGAAGTACCGGTGCCAGCCGAGCGTGATGCCGAGGCCGGTGAAGACGTAGAAGCCGAGGAGCACCCAGAGGTCGAGCGGGCGGAAGGCGACACCCCACAGGAGACCCATCGCGGAGAGGACGCCGATCGGCGGCACGACGACCGCGACCACTCCCGCGAGCTGACTCCAGAACGTCGTCTGCGGGCGAACGGTGGCCACGCGCGGACGCGGCTCGACGGCGTGATCCATCAGGGCGTGAGTCTAGAGGCGAAGGGTCGGAGTCAACCGTTCTTCGCCGCGGCGACGAATTCGGATCGATGAGAGTCGCCGTGGTCGGAACCGGCATCGCGGGACTGGGCGCTGCGTACGCGCTCTCGCGGGTGCACGACGTGGAGCTCTACGAACGCAACCCCTACGCGGGCGGGCACACGAACACGATCGCCGTCGGCCGGGCGAACCGGGAGGTCGCGCTCGACACGGGCTTCATCGTCATGAACGAGCCCAACTACCCGGCCCTCACGCGCGCTGTTCCGTGAGCTCGGCGTCCGGACGCAGGACTCGGAGATGTCGTTCTCGGTCAGCTGTCGCCGGTGCGGGCTCGAGTACTCGGGACGGCGGCCGCTCGCGCAACCTCGGAACGCGCTCGACCCTCGCTTCCGACGGCTCGTGGCCGACATCGTCCGCTTCCTTCGGACAGCCCGAACGGCTCTCGACGAGCCGCGCTACGCGACGGCGACGCTCGCAGAGTACGTCTCCGAGGAGAGGTACTCTCGAGCGTTCGTCGACCACTACCTCGTGCCGCTCACCTCGGCGATCTGGTCGACCGCACCGGCGAGGACGCTCGACTTCCCGGCGGGCTACGCCGTCCGCTTCTTCGAGAACCACGGGATGCTCGGGTTCCGCCGCCACCGCTGGAAGACCGTCTGCGGCGGAAGCCGCGAGTACGTGCGCGCGCTCCTGGCCCGGATCCGCGTCCCCGTGCAGCTCGGGACGCCCGTCGTCGGAGCGGCGCGCGACTCCGCCGGGGTCGAGCTCAGGATGGGAGACGGCAGCACGAAGCGCTTCGACCGGGCCGTCATCGCCACCCACGCCGACGAGGCTCTGGCACTCCTGGCGGACTCGTCGACCGAGGAGCAGCGCCTCCTCGGCGCCTTCTCGTACACGACCAACGAGACGGTGCTGCACACCGACGACGCGGTTCCTGCCGCGGGCGGCGGCCGCCCGGGCCTCCTGGAACTACCAGATCGACGACTGCCGCAACCCGGCGAGGCGACCCACCATGACGTACTACCTGAACCGCCTGCAGGCGCTCGACGAACCCATGCACTATTGCGTCACGCTGAACCGTACGGAGGAGATCCGCGAGGATCGAATCGTCGCGTCGATGGAGTACGACCACCCGCTGTACACGCTGGCGAGCCTGCGCGCGCAGGAGGAGCTCGGCCGCCTCAACGGACTTCGCAACACGGCCTACGCCGGCGCCTACCACGGCTTCGGCTTCCACGAGGACGGCCTCGTCTCAGGCCTCGCGGCGGCGCGTGCGCTCGGGGCCCGCTGGTGAGGTCGGGGCTCTACACCGGAACGCTCGTCCACGCGCGGCGCGAGCCCCGTGAGAACGTCTTCCGCTACGGCGTCTACTTCACCCTGCTCGACCTCGACGAGCTGGCCGAGCTCGACCGCCGCCTGGCGCTCTTCTCGGTCGACCGCCCGAACGTCCTCACCCTTCGGCGGCGCGACCACCTCGGCAACCCGCGGCTCCCGATCAGGGAGAACATCCTCGGGTTCCTCGCTGAGAACGAGATCGACCTGCGCGGCGGCAGGATCCTCCTGCTGACCAACCTGCGCGTGTTCGGCTATGTGTTCAACCCGGTCAGCTTCTACTACTGCTACCGCCCGGATGGATCCCTCGCGTGCATGGTCGCCGAGGTCTCGAACACGTTCGGCGAGATGTTCCCGTACCTGCTTTCGACCGAGCAGCGGCTCGATCCGGCGAGCCCGCTGGCGTATACGCACGAGAAGCGGCTGCACGTGTCGCCGTTCTTCGAGCTCGCGCAGGAGTACCGCTTCTTCTTCTCGGAGCCCGGCGAGCGCGTCCACGCCCGAGTCGACGTCTGGCAGGACGGCGAGCGCCGTCTCGGTTCCGTGCTCGCGGGCGAGCGGCAGGAGCTCAGCAACGCGTCCCTCGCCCAGGCCCTCGTCCGCTACCCGCTGCTGACGGCCCGGGTGACCGGGCTCATCCACTGGCAGGCGTTGAAACTGCTCGCGAAGCGCGTGCCGTTCCACCACAAGCCGCCGTTCGTGCCGGGACGCGGCTCGGTGCGGGTATGACCGCGACGGCCGGGCCGGCCGCCTCGGTTCGGCGTCCCCCGGCGCCGCCACGCGCCGGGCTCGAGCGGCTCGCCCGAGCGACGGTCTTCTGGGCGCTCGAGCAGCTTCGCGGCGGCCTGCTCCTGCTCACGCTCCCGGACGGATCGCGGCGGCGGTTCGGCGACCCGGCGGCCGGCCCGACGGTCCGAGCGACAATCGTGCGCGAGGACTTCTTCCGGCGGATCGCGACCCGGGGCCAGATCGGCCTCGGCGACGGCTACGTCGCCGGCGACTGGCAGACCGACGACCTGCCGGCACTCCTCGAGCTCCTGATCCGAAACGCCGACTGGGCCTCGCGGCGCCAGCCGTTCTCGACGCTCGCCCGCTTGAAGGAGCTGCGGCCGTCCCTGCTTCGCACAAGCTCCCCCGCCCGGGCCCGTCGCCACATCGCCTATCACTACGACCTCGGAAACGATCTCTTCGAGCTGTTCCTCGACTCCTCGCTCACCTACTCCTGCGCGTACTTCGAGCACGAGGGCCAGTCGCTCGAGGACGCCCAGCGCGCCAAGATGCGCCGCCTCTGCGAGAAGCTCTCGATCGGCCCCGAGGACCACGTCCTCGAGATCGGCTGCGGCTGGGGCTCCTTCGCGTTGCACGCCGCGTCCGAGCGCGGCGCGCGGGTCACCGGCGTGACGATCTCGCGCGCACAGCACGAGCTCGCGAGCCGCCAGGTGCGCGAGGCGGGGCTCGCAGACCGGGTCGAGATCCTCCTCGTCGACTACCGCCGCGTCCACGGCTCGTTCTCGAAGATCGTCTCGATCGAGATGTTCGAGGCGATCGGCGAGAAGCAGTTCGGGACGTTCTTCTCGACCTGCGACCGCCTCCTCTCCCCCGGCGGGCTTGTCGGCCTGCAGACGATCGCCGTACCCGACCAGAGGTTCGAGCGCTACCGGCGAAGCCCCGACTGGATCCAGGCGACGATCTTCCCCGGCTCCCTGATCCCGAGCCTGACGGCGATCGCCGTGGCCGCGACTCGCGCCTCGGGACTCGTCGTCCATGGCCTCGAGGACATCGGGCCGGGGTACGCCGACACCCTGCGTGAGTGGCGCACCCGCTTCTTCGCCCGGATCGACGAGGTTCGGCAGCTCGGCTACGACGAGCGGTTCGTGCGCACCTGGGACTTCTACCTCGCGAGCTGCGAGGCGCTCTTCCGGGCCCGGTCGCTGCGCGATCTACAGCTCGTCCTGACGCGGCCCCTGAACGACTCGCTGCCCCGCTACCCGTCACGCCGCCTGACGTTCTGATGCCGATCCTCTACCGGACGATCGGCTTCCACGCCATCAGCCCGCTGCTGCGCCTCGTGTACCGGGCAGAGGTCGCGGGCGCAGAGCGCATCCCGCCCGACGGTCCCTGCATCCTCGCCGCGAACCACGAGTCGACCGTCGACCCGTTCGTCCTCGGACTGGCCTCGAAGCGGGTCATCCACTACCTGGCCAAGGCGGAGCTCTGGGAGCCGTTCCTCATGCGCCAGGTGATGAAGGGCTTCGGGACGATTCGCATCGAGCGCGGCCGGGGCGACCGGGAGGCGATGGCCCGAGCGCGAACCGTGCTCGCGGCCGGCGAGCAGGTCGGCATCTTCCCGCAAGGAACCTGCGTCCCGCACCGCGTCCGCCCGTTTCGGCGGGGAGCGGCCCGGCTCGCGCTCGAGACGGGCGTCCCGATCGTCCCGGTCTGTCTCGTCGGGACCGAGGGCATCCTGCGACCGGGCACGTTCGGGGTAGGGCTTCCGCGGGTCCGCGTCCTCGTAGCCGACCCGATCCCGGTCGAGCCTGCGAAGCCGACGATCGTGGCGGCGAACGAGCTGATCGCCCAGGTCGAGTCCGTCGTACGCGAGCTGCGCCGCCCGTACGGCGACCCCGACCACGCCTGGCTCGACTGACCCCGCTAGGTCTCTGCGGCGCGGGCCGGCTCCGCCTCCTTTCGCGGCCGCCGGGTCACGAACGCGAACACGGCCAGGCCGCCGAGCCCGAGCACGAGCAGGACGGGGACGACGATCGAGCTGCCGGGAAACCCGACGAGCTGCAGCCCGCTGAGCGTGAGGACGAGCGCGAGCATCATGCGCAGGAGCGACTCGGGTACCCGGACGGTGAGGACTGCGCCACCCGATCAGCGCTCCACCGAGATGCGACCCGAGCGCACGAGTAGCCAGGCCGACCGCGGCCAGGGCTCGGACGTTGCCGCGCTGCCCAGTGCGCGCGACGCCCGCGACCCACAGGAGCGCGAGGCCGCTGTGGAAGATGTCGGTACCGACGGCCTTCGCCGGCTTGAGCTGGAGCACGAGCGAGCACCGGCAGGCACGAGGAAGCCGCCGCCCATCGCCGGTGAGGCCGACGAGCGCTCCGATGAGGAGCCCTGTGAGCGACAGCTGCCAGGTCAAGGGCTGTTTCCGGCATCGGCGGGAGCCCCGGCGGTCTTGATCATAGGCACAGCATGACCGCCGAGTGGTGTCCTTGGGGGCGGCTATCCTTGGATGCGATCGGGTAGACGACGCCGCCGCCAGTGACTCCCGACGATCCCGGTTCCCCCCCTCCTCCGCCGCCGCGCGAGCCGAGCTCCCCGGTTGGGCCCGAGGCGCCCACCACTCCGATCGAGCGTGACCCCGAGGCGACCTCCGTCTACCGCAGCCGCTCGGCAGCCAGGTCGAGGCCGCCCGGGCGGCGCCCGCCCGAGCCGACGCATCGCGGCTGGCTGGTCGTCGCCCTGATCGCGCTGCTCGCGGTTGCGGGCTTCCTCATCTGGTACTTCGTCTTCCGCTCGGACGGCGGCGAAGACACCCCCGACGTCGCGCTCAGCTCCTCGAATGTCGACTTCGGCGACCAGGACCTCGGCCAGCGGAGCGCTGCCCAGTCGCTGACCCTGACGAACAGCGGCTCGCAGCCGATCGGGATCGCGAAGATCGCGATCCAGGGCGAGAACAGGAAGGACTTCACGATCGGCAAGAACGCGACCGACTGCACAACCGAGGCGCCGCTGAACGCCGACCAGTCGTGCACGATCGCGGTCCGGTTCAAGCCGAAGGCCCGCGGCGACCGGACGGCCGAGCTCGTCGTCTCGTTCGACCAGGGCGTCGCGCCGACCTCGACCGACCTGCAGGGCACCGGGGTCGGCAATCCGGCTGTCGTCGTCGAGACTTCCCGTCTCGACTACGGGAACGTCAACCTCGGCAAGAACGAGACGCAGAAGCTGAGCGTCACGAACGCGGGCAACGCGCCGCTCGCGTTCGACGGCTTCGCCGTCCAGGGGGAGAACGCCGACCAGTTCACCATCACGGACAAGTCGACGTGCTCGACCGACAAGAACCTCAAGGCCGGCGCCGCCTGCACGATCAGCGTGCGCTTCGCCCCGTCCGCGACGGGCCAGCAGAACGCAACGCTTGTCATCCGCCACGACGCCGAGGGCAGCCCGGCGGACGTCCAGCTCCGCGGCTCGGGCGTCGGGCAGCCGAAGGTCCAGCTGCCCTCGGAGCCCGTCGACTTCGGCCAAGTCGACGTCGACTCGCAGAGCGATCCGCAGACGGTGACCGTCCGGAACAACGGCACCGGGCCGCTCGCGCTCCAGGCGATCGGCATCGGCGGCAACGACCAGAGCGACTTCACCATCGGCTCGGACGGGACCTGCTCGACCGAGCAGCGGGTCGCTCCGGGCGACTCGTGCACGATCCTGGTCCTCTTCCAGCCGAGCACGGCAGGCGCCCGGAGCGCCCTGCTGACGATCGCGACCAACGCGAAGCAGACGGTTCACCAGGTACAGCTCGAGGGGACCGGCACCGGCGGCCAGACAGTGACGACCGAGTAGCGCGGCCGGCTCGGCGTCAGTCCCGATGAAGACCCGCGTCGCCTGGAGGCGACGCGCGAGGCGGGCGAACACGGAGTGGAGCTCCGACTCCATCGCTGGATCCGAGTCCGTACCCGACTGCTCCGAGTCCGTGTCGGCGTGCTCTGCGGAGGGGCGCGCGTCGCCGCCCGCCTCCGGCGGCGTCACGCCGATGCGGGCATGCCACAGCTCGACCTGTAGCCGTTCGACCTCCTTCGCGAGCAGGTGGATCGCCCGGCCCGCGGCGCGCACCTCGGGACGCGGGTCGTCGTCGAGCGCATCTCCCCACCGCCTCAGGCTGTCGAACTCCTCCTCGTTCACGCAGCGGTGAGGCTACTCCTCAGCGGCGGTAAGTGCCAGGGATCTTGCGAAGTTGTCGACCGGCTTCTCCGGGCGACGCTGAGGAGCGGCGCTACCTGAGCGAGCGGTACCTGAGGCCGAGCTCGCGAATGCGGGCGTCGTTGTAGGCGGCCGCATGGCGCGCGCCTTCCCGCCTGGCGTGCCGGCGGGGATCACGCGCGAGGCGACGGCTGACCCGCGCGAGAAGGGACGGGCGCCCGGTGTCGCGTTGGCTGGCCGACTCCCGGCTCATGCCTCGGATGCTACACCGGCTGTCGTAGTCTCCGTGCCGAAGCCATGGCGACGATGGCCGACCTCGACGAGCTCGCGCTCGCGATGCCGGGCGCAGCCAGGGAGCTGTCCGAGGACGGTCGGCCCGCCTACCGCGTCCACGGCAAGCTGTTCTGCCTCCACCGGAGCCGCAGGCCGGACGCCGTCGATCCGGCGACCGGGGAGCGACTGGACGACGTCCTGATGTTCCGCGTGGCCGACCTCGACGTGAAGGAGCTGCTCCTTTCCGACGAGCGGGGCGTGTTCTTCACGACGCCGCACTTCCGCGGCTATCCGGCCGTCCTCATCCGCATTCGCGACCTCGCGACGCTCGACCGGGACGAGCTGCGTGAGCACGTGGCGGAGGCGTGGCTCACCCGAGCGCACAAGCGCGAAGCGCGAGCCTGGCTCGAGGCGAATCGAGTCGACGAGGACGACTGAGCGGGAACCCGTGAGCGGCTACTCGGTCCAGGCGACCGCCCGCACCGGACAGCCGGTCAACCCCGGCACGTTCAGGGGCAGCGCCGCGAAGCGCACGCGCTTGCCCTTCAGGCGATCGAGGTTCGTCAGCCCCTCGATGATGTAGACGTCGTTTCCGAGGAGCACGCGGTGGGCAGGCCAGGAGGGCGGATCGGGCGTGTCCTTCGCATACCAGCGGTGCACGAAGTACCCGTCGGGAAGATGCTCGATTCCGGCCGGCTCGCACCCCACCGCCCGGACACCCCGCTCGACAAGCCACTCGGCCGCCTCGACGGTGAGGTAGGTCTGCTTGATCCGATCCTCGCGGCGCGAGACCTGCTCGAAGCCGGAGTGGACGAGGACGATGTCGCCCGACTCGATCGCGGGCGTCGCGCCCGCGAGGTCGTCCACCGTGTAGCCGTAGTCGACATCGCCGCGATAGAGATCGAGGACGACGGCCTCACCGATCAGCCGCGAGATGTCGACGCCCTCGAGCGCGTACCCGTCTTCGTTCGTGTGGTTCGGCGCGTCCATGTGCGTGCCGAGATGGTCGAACATGGAGACGCGCGCGATCATCCCGTTCGCCGTTTCCCAGGTGGCCAGGTATGTGATGTCGACGCGGTTGTAGTCGTCGCTCGCGAGGTCGCCGAACATCTTCACGCCCGTCTCCTCCGTCAACGGGTGGGAGAGATCGACGATCTCGGGGCGCCAGCGCGTGCTCATGCCGGCGCCGCCGCGAGCGCGGCCGCCTCGACGAGATCGACGTACTCGGTCGAGCAGGGCGGCCCACCCGTGACCTCGAGCCGTCGCTGGTCGAGATCCATCACGAGCGAGAACACCGAGTGGAGGCGCCTGCCTTCCGGGTCGACGATCTCGTCGACGTGGCGGCAGATCGAGTCGGGCGCGTTCGCGTGGTCGCGCAGGATCGAACGGGCCGCCTCGCAGTCGAGCTGCTCGTGGCGCTCCTCCAGCAGGCGGCGTACGCGAGCCAGGCGGACATAGGTGTCCGGGAAGACCGAAGCGCCGAGGTCTCGGACGCCGACCAGCCGCGGGCTCAGCAGGTGATTCGTGTGCGCGACGACGTCGCGCTCGGGCAGAAGGACGTCGAGCTCGCCGGGCACGGCCTCGATGTCGACCGCCCCGTTTCCGTGCTGTGCGACCAGGAAGTTCGCCGAGCAGGCGATTCCGGCGCGGGCCACCGAGCCGATCGCGTCGCCGAGCGTTCGGGAGTCGATGATGGCCCGGAGCACCACGTGGAGCGGTGTTCCTCCCGCCTCGAGCCGGTCGGTGACGATCGCGTTCAGGCAGACCCCGAGACCGGCCGAGTTGAAGCCGAGCTTGCCGACGATGCCGGCCTCGGTGAGCATCGTCAGAGACGGCTTGCCGGGCTGCTCGATGAGGAGCAGGACCATGGACTCCGACAGCGACGGGCGCCAGTCCCAGTTCTGCGCGAGCACCGTCGTCTCGCCCGGGGTCGAGCGCCCGAAGGCGGCAAACGCCGTGCAGCCGTCGACCACCCGCGCGCTGAGCGCGATCTCCGAGCGGGAGTTGAGGGCGAGGATCTCTGCATGCTCGAAGCCGCTTCCCTCCGCAACGCCGCGGATCTCCTCGGCGATGTCCGGCTCGTAACGCGCGATCGGCTCGGCGTAGGACCGGCCGACGCGCTTGGCCTCCTCCCAGTCGATGCGCACGAAGTCGCGAAAGATCTGGCGGTACGTGTCGATCGTCGCGCCGATGCGCTCGCGCGCCTGCTGTCCGTGCTGGACGCCGCGCTCGAACGCGGAGTCCGCGCCGACCTCGTAGACCGGAAACGGAAGGGTCATCTTCGACCTCCTGAGGGCCGTCGTCGCTCGCGCTGTGGGGACAGCCTAACGGCCGGCAGCCAGCCGGTCCGCCAGCGTCCTCCGCGCGCCTAGCCTGCGGGGTGGAGCGTGCATGTGACCTGGGGCAGCTCGCCGTCGGCGTCCGCCAGGTCTGTGATCAACCAGTCCTGTCCGAACGCAGTGATGATCGCGCCCGGTTCGAGGGGTTGGCCCTTGTAGATCAGGCCGGAAACGTGGTCTGCGAGCATCGAGTGACGCCTGTTGTCCGAGCCTTCGAAAATGACGAGGTAACGGGCCATCCCGGCCACTCCTTCCCTCCCCAGGCGACAGGCCTATGGGCAGGGTCAATCGGATGGCGGAGATGTGAGCTGAAGCGGAAGTGTACCTCCGCCGCGGGCTCGACGAGCATCGACGCCCCGGGCGCGGTGGGCAGCTTCCCGCGCCCGGTGCTACCCTCAGCCAGCTGGTCCCATGCCCGTGCGACCAGCATCCACCGGCCCAGACCTTAGCCGGCGATCCCAGACCGAACTCACGGTCAGGGCAGGCTACGAGCGCTGGGAGTCTGATGAATCGAAGGAATGTAGGACGCGTCCAGCGCGCAAAGCGCTTGGCGCACCGCGGCGTCGCCGGGGCGAGCCCGACGGCGTGAACCCACGCAGAGAGCGAGTGAGGCGATGGAACGGGTAGTGGTCACCGGGATGGGGGCGGTCACCCCGCTCGGCAACGATGTGCAATCGACCTGGGAGGGAGCGATCGAGGGACGCAGCGGCGTCGATTTCATCACGACCTTCGACACCAGCGATTACCCGGTTCATATCGCTGCCGAGGTAAAGGATTTCGATGCGAACGGGCTCGCCTCGACGAAGGAGATGAAGCGCCTCGACCGCTGCATCCTCTTTGCGTTGTCGGCCGCCAAGGAGGCACTGGGCGATGCGGGCATCAACGGATATCGGCCCGATCGTGTCGGCGTTGTCCTGGGCTCGGGGATCGGCGGGTTTCACGAGCTGATGCGTCAGAACGAAGTGCTCTTGGAGCGCGGGCCGAGTCGAGTCTCTCCGACCTTCCTGCCCAACATCCTCGTTGATTCGGCGTGCGGGCAGATCGCCATCGCGCTTGGGATCCGCGGGCCGAACTACGCGGTCGTGTCGGCATGCGCGACCGGCTCGCATGCCATCGGCGAGGGGGCCGAGCTCATCCGTCGCGGCGATGCCGACGCCGTGCTCGCCGGTGGTACCGAGGCATGCATCCATCCGCTTCTGTTCGCGGGCTTCTGTGCGATGCGCGGTCTCGTCGCCGAGAACGAAAACCCGTCAGAGGCGTCGAGGCCATTCGACGCGACTCGTGCCGGATTCGTCATGGGAGAGGGGGCCGGCGTACTGATGCTCGAGGAGCTCGGGCGCGCGCAATCGCGCGGAGCGACGATCTACGCGGAGGTCCTCGGCTACGGCGCCTCGAACGATGCCTACCACATGGCGGCTCCCGATCCCGAAGCGCTGGGCGTGACCGAGATGATGCGCGCTGCGCTCGAGAAGAGCGGCGTGGAGGCCACGCGCGTGGACTACGTCAACGCGCACGGCACGTCGACGCCGCTCAACGACGAGGCTGAAACGCGGGCGATCCGAGATGTCTTCGGCAAGCACGCCGATGAGCTCGCAGTCTCCTCGACGAAATCGACCATGGGCCATCTGCTGGGCGCGGCGGGGGCGGTGGAGGGGATCATGACCGTACTCGCGATCCATCATGGCGTGATACCGCCGACGATCAACTATCGTCACCCTGACCCGGCCTGCGATCTCGACTACGTTCCGAATGTCGCGAGGGCGGCTGACATCGACGTCGCTCTATCGAATGCGATGGGCCTGGGCGGTCACAACGGCTGCGTGCTCTTCGGCCGCGTCGACTGACGGAGCAGTACGACTGAGAAGCTGTCGACGAGCTTCATGACCCGGCTCGGCATTCCCTGGCTATGGGGAGCAGACGTCGAGAAGGGATGGATCTTCATGCGCTTCAACGTCGTCCCGATCACGACGATGATCATGGCTCCGGGATCGTGGGCCTATGGCACGAACCGAATCCCGTCTGCGGGCGGCGCCGTTCTCGCCGTAAATCACCTCGCGGCGATCGATCCGCCGCTGGTCGGCTCGTTCTCCACCCGGACGATCTTCTACATGGCCAAGGCGGAGATCCTCGAGATCCCCGTGGTCGGCGAGGCTCTCGCTTGGACGGGTGGCTTCCCGGTTCGCCGGGGCGAGAGCGACCGAGAAGGGCTGCGCACAGCGCGTGATCTCGTGCGCGAGGGCCACGTGGTCGGCCTGTTCGTCGAGGGAACTCGTCAGCGGTTCGGCTACCCGGGTGCCGTGCACTCGGGAGCTGCCATGATCGGCATGAAGGAGAACGTGCCCGTCATACCGGTGGGCATCGAGACCTTCGGGTGGTCGCGCAGGAACCGCCGCGCGTGCTGCGTCGTGTACGGCGAGCCGATGGACTTCTCCGGGCTGGCGTGGAACGGGCGCGGGTACAAGGAGGCCACCGAGATCCTCCGCCTCGATATCCTGCGGCTCTGGCGCCAAGCCGCTGATGCCGTCACCGACGGGTTCCCGGCTACGTTACGAGACGGCACACGGCGCTACAGCTGGCCGCGCGCCCGCCACTTTCACCGCCAGAGAACCCCCCGGCGGGTTCGAGGCGCTTGCTGATCAGTGATTCGGTGGGCCGTGCCCTAAGCCTCGCGGATAGACGGCGATGGATCGCCGGGAAGTAACGCGTGGCTTTCTACGACCGCGATTGCCACGTCGACGACCTTCATCTGGTTGTTACGCGCGTGATGTCGGAGGAGCTCGAAGGCGTCTCGCTCACCTACCGTGTGGCGCTCCATCAGTATGCCCTTCGCCCGTTCGATGAGGGCCCGGCGCCCGAACGCGCCTTCCAGATTCTGATACTCGCTGAACCGTCTGAGGACGATGTCGATCGAGCTCTGCCACTCGCTCGCCTCTCCGTCCGTGATGTACGCAAATACGCCGCGCTTCGCGGCTTCGTTGATGAACCACGGGGCGGGCTCGTGAATGATGACGATGACGGGGCAGGCCGCCTCCTTGACGATCCGCTCGATCAACTGCAGGGCGTGCTCGGAGCTTTCTCCCAGGCCCACGAGGGCGACATCGGGGTGTTCCCGAGCCGTGACTTTCCCGACGTCGGCGACATCGATCTCCCGCGCGATCACCTCATGCCCGAGCGATGCGACCGTTGCTGCAACGACCTCGAGTCGATCCTTCCGTTGGTTCGCGATCAATACGCGAAGGTTGTGCGTCTCTTGGTACCCCAACTCCTCCTCCGCCTGAGAAATCGACGCTCGTCGAGAACTGCGTTCAGGACATGTTACGAGTGATAGAGTCCCCGGGCCAGCCCCAGTGAGCGGCTGACAGGCACGGTCGGTCCTGAACCTTGACCGGCGCTTTCACTCCGATCCTTGCCCGCCCGATCGGACTCCACGTCTCAGCGCCGGAGGGTCTCGACGCGGTATCTATGGACTCTAGAAGTCGGAGAACTCTGACGGCGCCCCCGCGCATGGGAGTACTGGCGCAAGTACGCCTCAGCAAGCCGCTCGTCAGCTCGAGCCACGCGGAGAGCCGCAGGCGCGAGTCTGCGCGGGCATTCAACGAATCGATCGCAGTAGCGCACACACGCCTCGACCGACGCGACGAGACCGAGCTCTACGCGTGCGAGTGCGGCGACAGCACCTGCTGGTACGGCGTCTACCTGACACATCTCGAGTACGAGAGGGTGCGCGCTCACGCGAGCCACTTTCTCCTCGCCCGCGACCACGAGAACCCCGAAACAGAGGTCGTGATCTGGGAGAGTCCGTGCTGGGCGATCGTCGAGCTGGTCGGCCGCGAGCCGATCATGGCGGCCCGCCGAAGCGACCCGCGTCGCCTGTAGGACCGACCGGCTCAGGAGGGCGTCACGGCAGGTTGAGCTGCCAGGTCACCCCGTGGCGATCACCAACCCAGCCGAAGCGGGTACTGAACCCGTAGTCGTCGAGGGGCATGTACACCTCGCCGCCGTCGGAAAGCCGATCGAAGAGTCGCTCGAGTTCGTTGTCGTCGTTGCAGTCGATCCAGAGTGACACCGCTGGAGTAAACCCCCATTCATGACCGACGGGGCTGTCGGCACAGCTGAACTCGCTGCCAGCGAGACGGAACTTCGCGAACTTGACCGTGCCTTCGGGTCCGCTGTCGCCTGGGTCGTAGTGCTTGATCTCGATGAGCTCGAAGTCGTCGAAGACGTCCCGGTACAGATCGAGTGCCGCGGTGGCGGCACCGTCTTGAAAGGTCAAGAAGGTTCGGAGCCCCTGGGTCATGGGATCGACGCTAGCAGTGCGGCCTGGCCGGGCCGTCCGCGATGGGCCGTGAAGGATCGAACTTTCGACCTTGGGATCAAGCGTCCGACGCACCTGGCGGAAACAACATGTCCGAGAGAGAAAAGGCCTGCAATATCAGGCTTGCTTGATCGTGCAGGGTGAGGCTACACGAGGCAAGCGGATGCGATCCCGTTCTCTCACGGTTCTCCCGTTACGCGTCGACGACGTGAGAGTGGACAGGAGATCGATACGAGACATCGGCGCCTGAACGGAACGGCGAGGAGGCTCAGGCTACGGCGCTCTGCGCCCATTGCCCACGTGCGTCGGCGGCGGCGGCGATTCGCTCAGCGACGCCAGGCATCTCGGCCTCGAGTTGCCGGAACTCGAGCCCGAACAGTGTGAGAAACGTGGCGTCTGTCGACGCAGTGACCGTCGCGACCCGCTTGCCCTGGCCAAGGATGGCCATCTCGCCGAAGAAAGCGCCGGGTCCGAGATGGGCCAGATCTCTGCCGTCTTGGTGGACGACAACCGTGCCCTGCTCGATGACGAAGAAGGTGTAGCCCGATTCGCCTTCAGGGACAACGACACGGCCGGCCTCGACGCTGCGGGGCTCGATCCAGGTCGCGACTCGTGTCAACTCCTCTTCCGACAGACCCTCAAAAAGTGGAATCGACCTGATGCGATTGACCTCGACCAATGTTCCTCCTCGGGCTCGGCGACGTGCGGCACCCTAGTGGAGTAAGCCCGCTTGGCACCGGAACTTCACGACCTCGTTACGCGTCGGATACCGGATCGACGCGTTGCCAGACCCAGCCCACCAGGGGCCGACTGCTGGCCGTGGTGACGTCAGTCGGTGCTGGATGCGCCCCCGGCCAGCGCGGCGCCTGCCGAGTGTTTCGCCGGCCCCGCACGTTAGCGAGATTCGGCTCCTGGCTGGCCCGAGATGTCGTCGAGCCGCTTCTCCAGGCCGGCGATCGCCTCTCTGATCTGGGCTAGTCCGCCGACGATCGTCTGGAGCTCTCGCTCTCGCTCCGCTCGCTCGGCCTTCTGTGCCGGTGCTGCAGCGCGCTCAAGCACGACGCTCGTCACGCCAGCGGTGAGGAACGCGATGAACGAGACGCCGAGCACCATCACGATGGCACCGACCACTTTTCCGACGCCGGTCGTGGGTACGTTGTCGCCGTAGCCAACCGTCGTGACTGTTTGCAGCGCCCACCAAGCGCCCGAACCGAAGGTCGGGAAGTCCTCCTTGTCAACAATCAGGATGACGGCCCCTCCAATGATCGCCAGCGCGAAGAAGGTGAGGGCTAAGCCGATAGTGACGTATTTCGCGTTGGTGACCCGTTGGATCGCACGGCCCATAAAGGAGAGGTCCATCGCCTTCGGCATGGGATCACTGTCGCCCATCGATCGGGGGTTCGACGATTGGGCCGACTTCCCTTGCGACTTGAGCTGAACGCTACGTTTGGTGCGGCCGGGACCAGCCGGTGGCACTCCACCCAGGGAACCTCCTCGCCTGCGCTTCGACCTTCCCTCGCGTGGTTCGACCCGCGCTCCGGTCGAGGACGGCTAGAGCAGGCCGCCGGGAGGGGCCGGAACCGACCGACCCCTCCCCTCCAGCTCGACGA
Source organism: uncultured Thermoleophilia bacterium (assembly GCA_963819905.1). Classification (GTDB taxonomy): domain Bacteria; phylum Actinomycetota; class Thermoleophilia; order Gaiellales; family Gaiellaceae; genus CAWCQC01. Next base: position 415,664 of record CAWFXP010000009.1, on the reverse strand, counting down.
CTCTCGCCTCCCACTCGCGCAGCTCCAGCTCGCGCTCTCGCCGTTCCAGGTCATCCGTCATGTCGCCGACTATAGACGTCGAGGCGGCCGGTAAAACTGGGCTCAACGCCGATTTTTGCGTCGCCACGCGCGGAGCGGGAACGGCTTTTTCGGCGATCGCGCCAGAGGTTTCACCCGCTCCCCGTCCGACGACTGCGACGTGTCGCGATCGGCCAGGCCGCTCGGCTAGGGCCGTTCACCGGCATGGTTCCAGGCTTCCGTAAGTCGGTCGCGGTAGAAGACCCAGAGGATTCCGCCGATGATGAGCAGCACGACTTCGTCGAACGGACCTGGGATCGGCAGGAGGCCGAGAGCGGCTCCCCACCGAATGGGCCGTGGGATGCGGCCGTCGCGGATCACGAGGGTGGCGGCGCGGATGGTTCTAATCAGGAAGTTGCGCGCGCGGCGCACCCCGTCAGTCTGCCTTGTGCTCGTCCTCGGTCTCACGGATGCGGGCGCGGACTAGACTTCGACGTGATGCTTGATCGCCTTAACGCTCGGATGCTCCCGATCGCGAACCGTGCGTCCGAGCACGCGCCAATGGTCGCCATTTGTTGCAACGCTTGCCGAACCTGCACTACGACGAACCTGATTGCGCTCGGATCAGCGGTCGCGGTTGGAACGGTCGCTCTAGTCGGCCGTTCCATTAAGCGGCTCATCAGCGTCTCCTAGCCTGGCCGTCCTCGCTGCCGGGCCGTCGGCTCAGGGGCGAGGCCGCGACAGACCGGTAGCCGACCACTCGGGGAAGTTGAGCCGCGAACAGTGCTCGGCCTTGACGCGGCTCGCTTCCTCGTGCGTCGGTTCTCGCGGCGCTCGGCGCAGGCAGCAGGAGAAAGCCGAAGCCGGGTGCGAGTAGACTGCGCCACACTGATCGCAGCGGAATCTCATCGCCGCCAGACCGCCGCCGGCCGGACGTATGTCGTCGTGCCGACTCGCTTGGTGGACAGCATCCCCCGATCGCAGAGGCCCGCCAGCTCTTCGAGCGAGACGCCCTGCACTTGCGCTGCCTTGCTCGGAGGCAGGAAGCCGTCGAAGTCTGAGCAGCGCCGTGGCGCGCGGTGCCGCCAGCTCCCGGACGCTGCGAGGGCGCGTCCGGCAAACCGAACACGGGCGCGTCCTCGCCAGCCCGTCGCGTCCTCGACCCGCGCATACTGACCCGGCCGACAAAGGGTTGGCTAGGTGGGGTGCCGCAAGAACGCACACCTATCCGACCCCTCCCCCCGACCGGGATCTCGGCGCTACATCGTGCAGTTGGAGCGCTCGACGAGCGTGCCGCCGCCCGGGCGCGGGACGAGGAAGCTCCAGGTGCGAAGCCACTCATACCCCGAGTCTGTCGGGCAGACGGAGAAGAAGTCAAAGCTTCCGAAGGCGCGATCCCCGGCGCTGTTGAGTTCGATCAGACCGCTCATGCCCAGGTAGCCGTCCGCTCGGGCAATGAAGGCCCTCCTCAGGCGTACCTTCGAGGCCTTCCGTCCGGCGACGACGATCGAGTCGACGCCGACGCGAAGCGCGTCGTAGGCGGCGAGCGTGAACGCGTCCGCCTGTCGGCCGAGGTCGGCCTCGATCCTCGCCCGAAGAGCCGCTGAGCGCCGCTCGGCCGCCTCGTCGAGCCCGAGTGTCGGATTCGGATACCCGGCCTTGGCCGCAAACGCCGAAGCCGCCTCGTTCGCGATCAAGGCTGGTGTCAATGCGACTCCGTCGCTCCCGTACCAGCGCACCGACGAGAGAACAGGATCGTTTGCGGCCAGCACGAGCAGATCGACGACTTCGTCGAACCCGGCAAGGTACACGGCCGTCTTCTCGGCGCCGTTCGCCGCGATCGCCGCCACAACCTGCTCGGAGAGCGACTGAACGGCGGTCGGGAAATCGGGACTATCGCTCGCGTAGGGGACACCCTCGGAGACCGTGCCTCCTTCGGCATTCACGGCCGGGCGGATCGAACTCGCAAGCCCGGCATTGCCCGTGTCGTCTCGCCAGATCGGGACGATCGCGGTCACCCCGTCGTGGGCGATCAGGGCTGCGGCAGCTTGCGTCTCCTGAACATCGTCAGGAACGAAGCGAAACACCCAGTCACGGACGGCCAGCGAGTGCGCCGTCGAGCCTTGACTGACGAGGATCACCTTCAACTCATCCGCGACCGGCTTGGCTGCCGCCACCTCCGAGCTCCCCTCCGGCCCGACGATGATTCGCGCCCCGGCACGAGCCAGACGCCGCACAGCCCGAGCCGCCTCCGCAGGACTCCCGGCGGCATCGCTGATCCGCAGCACGACCCGATCGGCAAGACCACGACGGCGAAGAGCAGCATTCGCATCGGAAACGGCCAACCGCAGCGCAACCCTGCTCGACTGCCCCAACGCGGTCCAGCCGGCCGAGAGATCGAGCACGGCGCCGACGGTAATCCGCCGAGCCGATTGCGACTCGATCTGCCGCACGGAATCAGCCTTCACCGCGTGCGCCTGCGCAGAGCCGCACGTGGCGAGCGCGGCAAGCCCCGCAAGCAACAAGACGAGGCGAGACCAGCGCCTAGACACAACCCGCAGCACCATCGGTCCTGATCCTAACCAGGCCGAGCCACCCGGGCATGGCGCATCGTCCGACACCCGTCAAGCGTGGACGCACGTATTGTCTTCGACTCGCATCGTCGCGTCGGTGCGCGGGGCGGTAGGAATTCGGTCTCACAGCTTCGCCGCAGAGGTTGCCGTCGCCCTCTCCTCGCCCGAAGCCATCCGGCAAGGGTCGCCGTGGTCACCCGGCGGGTCGGTCGCCGTGAGCACGCGATGACCGTGGAGTTGACTGAGCTGAACCGTCCGAGCAGCTGGGCGATTCGCGGCGTCGACGGCCCGGTCAGGGGGATCGTCAAAGGCACGATCGAGGAGCTTGGGGACGGCGAGCGTTCGCGCCTGACAGATTGCGCTCGACTTTGAAGGGCACGGAATCGGCAAGCTGCTCTTGCCGCTCGTTGTGCGTCGGCAGGCGCGCACGGAGATGCCTAGGAATCAGCGGAACCTGAAGCGACGACTCGAGAGCGGCACCTAGGGCAGGTCGGTCGAGCCGCGCTCGGGCCAGCCCCGGCGTCGGCGCTCACCACTCCCGGCCGAGGACAGCACCGGGGACAGCACCAGATGAGCATTCCCGACACATCTGACACGCCTGACTCATGGAGCCATGCGGGTTTGCGCTCAGCCAAGCCCCGAATGGGCCGTGAAGGATTCGAACCTTCGACCTTGGGATTAAGAGTCCCCTGCTCTACCAGCTGAGCTAACGGCCCCGGCGGGCCAGTATAGCCCCGGGTCGCCGTCCTCCCGGACGGCTCTTGGACGCACCGAGCGCCGCCTTGACCGCCATACGTCGGCGCGGATCCGCGGCTCGCACGCGGGCTGGATCACTGCCGCCTGCCGCCCAGCCGCTCCCGTAACCTCGGCTGCGTGCGCATTCTCTCCGTCGTCGGGAACAGGCCCCAGTTCATCAAGTCCGGGCCGCTCTCGCTGGCCCTTCGGGGGCGGTGCGAGGAGGTTGTGCTGCACACCGGCCAGCACTACGACCGGGAGCTGTCGGAGATCTTCTTCGACGAGCTCGGGCTCGACCCGCCGGCGTACCGGCTGGAGGCCGGCTCGGGGACCCATGCCGAGCAGACGGCCCGCATGCTGCCCGGGATCGAGCGCGCCGTCGTCGAGCAGCAACCGGATGCCGTGCTCGTCTACGGCGACACCAACTCGACGCTCGCGGGAACGCTCGCGGCGGCCAAGCTCGGCACGCCGGTCGCCCATGTCGAGGCGGGGCTCCGCTCGTTCGACCGCTTCGATGCCGGAGGAGCTGAACCGCGTCGTCGTCGACCGCCTCTCCACGTTCCTCTTCTGCCCCAGCGAGGCTGCCGTCCGAAATCTCGCCGCGGAGGCGATCACCGCAGGCGTTCACGTCGTCGGGGACGTCATGCTCGATGCAAACCTCCGGCTCGCGCCGCTCGCGCGCGAGCGCTCACGCGCGCTCGAAAGCGTCGGCGTGAAGCCGGGGGAGTATCTGCTCCTCACCCTCCACCGGGAGGCGAACGTCCGCTCGGCGTCGCTCGCGCGAATCGTCGGCGCCCTGAACGCGCTCTCGGAGCCGATCGTCTTTCCCGCGCATCCGCGCACGGTCGAGGCGCTCTCCGCGAACCGGATCGCGCTCGAGCCACACGTTCGGCTCGTGCCGCCGGCCGGGTACATCGACTTCGCCGCGCTCGCCTCCCAGGCTCGCCTCGTCCTCACCGATTCGGGAGGCGTTCAGAAGGAGGCCTACTGGTACTCCGTCCCGTGCGTGACGCTGCGGACGTCGACCGAGTGGGTGGAGACGGTCGAGGTGGGCTGGAACCGCCTCGTCAGCGACGATCCCGACCTGATTCTCGCGGCCGTCGCCGAGGCCGCTCCCGCGACGGAGCATCCGGCGCTCTACGGAGACGGCGAGGCCGCGGTTCGGATCGCAGACCTGCTCTGTACGATGGGGCGGCTGTGACCAGAGAGCTCTCGGTCATCGGCGCCGGTTACGTCGGCCTGCCACTGGCGCAGGTCTTCGCCGAGGCCGGTGTCCCGACGGTTCTCGTCGACATCGACGCAGCGCGTCGTCGAGGGGATCAATCGCGGCGAGAGCCACATCGACGACGTCCCCGGGGACACCGTCCGCGGCCTCGTCGGCGAGGGGCTTCTGGGCGCGACGACCGACTACGACGTCACCGCCGAGACGGACGCCGTCCTCATCGCGCTTCCCACCCCGCTGACGAGGCAGCGCGAGCCCGACCTGTCGATCGTCCTCGGGGCCGGCCGGGAGCTCCAGCGCCGCCTTCGCCGGGGACACCTCGTCGTGCTCGAGTCGACGACGTATCCCGGAACGACGCGGGAGGAGCTGAGGCCGATCCTCGAGCAGGGCGGCCTCGTCGCCGGCGAGGACTTCCACCTCGCCTTCTCGCCGGAGCGGGTCGACCCTGGACGAACGGACTGGACGACGCGCAACACGCCGAAGATCGTCGGCGGGCTCACGGAAGCGTGCACCGAGCGCGCGAGCGCCTTCTACGGCCGCGCCCTCGAGACCATCGTGCCCGTGTCCTCGCCGGACGCGGCGGAGCTCGTGAAGCTGCTCGAGAACATCTTCCGCTCGGTCAACATCGCCCTCGTCAACGAGCTCGCGCAGCTGTGCGACCGGATCGGCGTCGACGTCTGGGAGGTCGTCGAGGCGGCCGCGACGAAGCCGTTCGGGTTCATGAGCTTCAAGCCGGGGCCCGGCCTCGGCGGGCACTGCCTGCCGGTCGACCCCTTCTACCTCTCCTGGAAGGCGCGCGAGTTCGACTTCTACACGGAGTTCATCGAGCTGGCCGGGAAGATCAACGAGAACATGCCCTCCTTCTGCTACCAGAAGATCGGGCGGGCGCTGAACGAGCAGGGCCTCGCGCTCAAAGGCAGCCGTGTCCATCTGCTCGGGGTCTCGTACAAGGAGAACGTCGGCGACGTGCGGGAGTCTCCCTCCCTCCGGCTGATGGAGCTCCTGACGGAGAGCGGCGCCGAGATCGGTTACACGGACGCCCACGTGCCGGAGCTCCCCGCGCTCGGGCTCGCCTCGGAGGACCTCGACGCGGCGCTCGACACCGCCGACTGCGTCGTGATCGTCACCGCGCACGCCGGCATCGACTACCCGGCGCTCCCGGAGCGCGCGCGCCTTGTCGTCGACCTTCGCAACGCGACCGGGATGAACGGAAGCGCCGGCCGGAAGGTGTGGAAGCTGTGAGCGCGGTCGTCGCCCAGGTCGGACTCGGCCGCTGGGGGGCGAACCTGGCGCGGAACTTCGCTGAGCTCGCCGAGCTCCGCTGGCTCTGCGACGCGGACTCGGCGCGGGTCGAGGGCCTGCGGGCGCGCTTCCCCTCGGCGCAGCTCACGGAGCGCTTCGAGGACGTGCTCGCGGACGAGGCCGTCGAGGCAGTGGTGGTCGCGACGCCGGTACCGACGCACGCGGCGCTCGCCCGACAGGCGCTCGCCGCTGGCAAGCACGTGTTCGTCGAGAAGCCGATGGCGCTCGCGTCGAGCGAGGCAGAGGAACTCGTCGACCTGGCGGAGGCGCAGGAGCGGGTGCTGATGCCCGGCCACCTCCTCCTCTACCACCCGGGCGTTCGCAAGCTGAAGGAGATCGTCGACTCGGGTGAGCTGGGGGAGGTCCTCTACGTCTACGGGAACCGCCAGAACCTCGGCACGATCAGGCCGGAAGAGAACGCGCTCGGAAGCCTCGGCGTGCACGACCTGTCGGTGATCCTGCTCCTCCTCGGCGAGGAGCCGGGCGAGCTGTGGGCGCGCGGGGAGTCCTTTCTCAAGGACGGGGTCGAGGACGTCGTCTTCTGCTACCTGCGCTTCCCGTCCGGAAAGGTGGCCCACATGCACCTCTCCTGGCTCGACCCGCACAAGATGCGGCGGATGACGGTCGTCGGCTCCGAGAAGATGGCGGTCTTCGACGACATGGAGCTCGACCGCAAGGTGACGGTCTACGACAGCGCGGCCGAGCAGTCGCTCGGGACGTACGGTGAGTGGCGCACCCGCAGCGGAGACATCTACAGCCCGCGCGTCGCGAACGACGAGCCGCTCCGGCTCGAGTGCCGCCACTTCCTCTCGCTCGTCGGCGGCACCGGCGAACCCAGGCAGGCGGCCAGGGACGGGGTCGCAGTCGTCAGAGCGCTCGAGCAGCTCCAGCGCTCGCTCGAGCAGCAGCCGGCATGACGGCCGTCGCCGCGAGCGCCGTCGTCCACGAGGGGACGCAGCTGGGAGAGGACGTCACCGTCGAGGATCACGCGGTCGTCGGCAAGCAGCCGACCCTCGGCCGGCGCTCGACCGCAAAGCGGGAGCCTCTGCCGCCCCTCGTCGTCGGCCCCGGATCGGCGATTCTCGCCGGCGCCGTCGTCTTCGCCGGCTCGGCCCTCGGCAGCCGGGTCATCGTCGGCGACCAGGCCTGCCTCCGTGAGCGCTGCACGATCGGCGACGACGTCGTCATAGGGCGCGGCGCGTTCGTCGAGAACGACGTCGCGATCGGCCACCGTTGCCGGATCCAGGCCGGTGCCTACGTGACCGCCTACTCGGAGCTCGAGGACGACGTCTTCATCGCACCGGGCGTCGTCACCACGAACGACAACTTCATGGGCCGCACGGAGGCGCGCCTGGCGCTGATGCGCGGGCCGACGATCCGTCGCGGTGCCCGCATCGGCGGCGGCGCAGTGCTCCTGCCGGGGATCGAGATCGGCGAGGAGGCGTTCGTCGGCGCCGGCGCCGTCGTGCTCACCGACGTCCCTGCCCGCGCCGTCGTCGTCGGCAACCCGGCACAGCCGATCCGCCAGGTGCCGGACGAGGAGCTCCTCTGACCGTCAGCCGGTCTTTCTGACCGTCAGCCGGTACGGGCCGTAGTAGTTCGGCTGCGCCCGCATGTGGAGGTAGTACCAGCCGGACCGGCTCACCCGCACGGAGACGACCGGGTCGAAGCCGGTCTTGAAGGCGAGGATCTTGCCGGTCCGCAGGGCAACTTGGGTCACCGGCGTGACGTGCGTCGTCCCCGGTCGCCAGAGAACGAGGGTCGGGCGCTGTCCCTTCGGACCGTCGACCGAGACTCGGAGGCGCTGCCCCGCCCGCGCGTAGACGGCGTAGACGTCCTGGGGGTCGTCGTAGTAGTCGATCGTCGCGCGGACGGACGGCCGAGACCCGTAGAGCCGCTGTGCCTTCTGCCCGGCGTCGTCGTTTGTCTCGTGCGCGTCGCGGGGGTACGGAAACGAGGGAACCGCTGCGGCCGAGAGCGCATCGCGGACGCTCAGCCGTCCGTTCCCGGAGCCCGCGTCCCTCCCGATGCTGCCGATGTCGGTCGCGGTCTGCTCGATGATGTTCGTCACCTGGTTCGCGTCGAGGTTCGGGTAGAGCGCGAGCACGACTGCGGCTGCCGCCGAGACGAGTGGGGCCGAGAACGAGGTGCCGTTCCCGGCGATCAGGTCGTTCGACGCGCAGAGCGAGTAGCCGCGCGGCTCGCAGGTCGGGTAGGTGAGCCCGAACGGGAACGTGGACACGATCTGCACCCCGGGAGCTCCGAGGTCGACGTAGCGCGGGTCGCGGTTCGAGAAGGTCGGCACTCCGGCCGTCGGATTCAATGCGCCGACGCCGACCACATGCGAGAGCGCGGCCGGATAGCTCGCGTAGGGGTACGGGCACTCCCCGGGGAGATCGCAGTTGCCCGCCGCCGCGACCACGACCGCGCCGTTCGACCGCGCATACTCGATGGCCGCCTGTTCGAGCGCGGAGAACTGGTCGCGCGAGGGGTCCCGTGGGTCGCGAAGCCCGCCGAGGCTGAGGTTGATCACCCGGGCGCCGCGGTCGACGGCCCAGCGGATCGCCTTGGCCTCGGCCTCGAGGCTGATCGAGCCGTCCGGCGCGACGACCTTCGCGATCAGCAGCTCGGCCGAGATGCCGACGCCGGCGATTCCCTCGCCGTTGTCGAGCGCGGCTCCCACCTCGCCCGCCACCAGCGTCCCGTGCCCGACGGTGTCCTCCGTGCCCTCGCCCGGGACGAAGCTCTTGGCGCCGACGACGCGCCCGGCGAACTCGGGATGGCCCATGTCGATGCCGGAGTCGACGATCGCGACGCGAACCGGCGCGAGGGCCGGCCGGAGGTCCCAGAACGTGAAAGCCTGCACCGCGTCGAGGTACCACTGGTAGGAGGTCAGCGGGTCGTTCGGGACGAACGCGAGCGAGCGCGAGCGGGTCACCTTCTCGACGAAGGAGACGCCTTCGACGTCCTCGAGCGCCTCGAGGGCCGCGCCCACGTCCGGAACCCGAACGGTCATCGCCCCGATCGCCTCGAGCGACAGGTCGGGCTCGCTGCCGGTGACCTGCTCGACGAGAGCGGCCACCTCGGCCGTCGATTCGCCGTCTGCGCCGACCGCGATCGTGCCGGGAGCGGCAACGGCAGCGGGCAGCAGGACGAGCGCCGACCCGGCGGTCAGCGAGGCCGCTGCGGCCCTGACCGTGCGCTTCACCGCTCGGCGATCCTGAACCACGTCGACCGCAGGCCGAGCGCGCTGCGCATCTCGGAGCCGGAGATCTCGGTCTGCCGGCCGCCGCCCCTGGCGATGACGACGTCCACGCGGCCCGACGCATTGCGCTTCACGGTGAGGCTCTGGAGGTTGGGCGGGATCTTGCTGCCGAGCTTGGCGCGCAACTCGGACACCGAGAACGTGAGCGGCCCCCAGCGGTGGTACGGGCAGACGTCGTCGAAGGGATCGTCGACCGAGACGAGGTACGGCAGCTGCTCCGATCCTCCCCAGACGTCCGAGATCGCGGCCGTCTTCCCGCCCGAGCTTGCCGAGAAGAACGTCCAGGCGATCTTGCCCTTGAAGCGCACGACCTCGCCTCGCGTGTCGGCGACCGCGGCGTTCGTCGACGGCTTCTCGGCCTGGACGCCGCCGTAGACCTGGCTCCTCGTGTCGGCGTAGACGTCGAAGGCCTGCTGCGGCTTGCGGCTCGCGAGCGCGTAGGTCCGCGCCGCCACGGCCTGGACCCTGAGCGCCTGGGGGTGCCAGTCGGCCGGCATCTCACCAGCTATGACTCCGCGAACGTACTTTTCGATCCCGAGATCGTTCACGGCCTGAAGACCACCGTCTTTCCGGGAGAGAACGATCCGCCCCCGGTATGCGCGATCGAGCTCGAGCGGCGCCTTGCCCGGCAGGAACGTCACGGGCCCGTCCAGCTGGACCTGCTTGCCGCCGACCTCGATCCGAAGGCCTTCCGTAACCCGGTAGCGCCCGGCCGGCAGCTCTCGCGTGCCGGAGCCGTGCTCGACCCGAAACGGCGCGTCGGCGCCGATCTCGACCGAGCTTCGACCCGCGGCGAGGAGAGCCCGGATCCGCGGGCCGCTCACCCGGCCGATCTCCGTTCCCCGGTAGTAGTGAGCGAGGATCTCGCGGTAGCCGCGGCCCTGCTTGGCGAAGCCGTACGCACCGCACTGGCTCATCCCGACGCCGTGCCCCCAGCCGTTGCCCCTGATCACGAACGTCGTACCCCCCTCGGGAAACCCGAGCAAGACGCTCGGAAGAGCCAGGCCGAGAACGGCGATGAGGAGGATCAGGAGACGGCGCATCGAGGGCGGCAGGCCGGTCGAGCTTCCTGCCCAGGGTAGCCAATGGTCGTAAGGCTTTCGTGATCATCGGCCGTATCGGATTGACCGGAGCCGGCGTCCGCCGCGTTTAGCCGTTCAGCCGGTCGGCGTACTGGCGGCGATAGTAGTCGAGGTACTCGCCCGACTTGAGGGGCTCCCACCAGTCGCGGCGCCCGCGATACCAGTCGATCGTCTCGGTCAGGCCGACGTCGAAGTCTCGCTCGGGCTGCCAGCCGAGCGCCACCAGCTTCGACGAGTCGAGCGAGTAGCGCCGGTCGTGGCCCGGGCGATCGTCGACGTGGCGGAGCAGCTCCGGGTCGGCGCCGGTCAGGTCGAGGATCCGCGAGGCGACATCGGCGTTTTCGAGCTCACAGCCGCCGCCGACGTTGTAGATCTCACCGGCCGCCCCTCCGCGGAGGACGACCTCGACGGCGGCGCAGTGGTCCCGGACGTGCAGCCAGTCGCGCGTCTGGCGCCCGTCGCCATAGAGCGGCAGGGGTTGCCCGTCGAGCGCGTTCGTGACGAAGAGCGGAATCATCTTCTCCGGGTACTGGAACGTGCCGTACGTGTTCGAGCCGCGGGTGACGAGCGCATCCACGTCGAACGTCCGCACGTAGGCGAGCACCTGGAGATCGCCGCCCGCCTTCGACGCGGAGTACGGGCTCGAGGGGCGAAGCGGGTCGTCCTCCCGCGACGATCTGCCGGGCGGCACGTCGCCGTAGACCTCGTCGGTCGACACGTGCACCAGGCGCGCGCCGGTCCTCTTCGCATGCTCGAGCAGGACGAAGGTGCCGTAGACGTCTGTCTGGATGAACTCTGCGGCAGCCAGGATGGACCGGTCGACGTGGGTCTCGGCGGCGAAGTTGACGACCGCCTCGCACCCGTCGGCAACGCGAGCGACCAGCTCGGCGTCGGCGATGTCTCCCTCGACGACCTCGACGCCCGTGTCCTCGAGGTTCCTCGGATTCCCCGCGTAGGTCAGCTTGTCGAGGACCACGACCTCCTCGCCGGCGGCGAGGAGGCGCTTGACGAAGTGACTGCCGATGAATCCGCAGCCGCCCGTGACGAGGATGCGCATCACGCGCGATGGTAGTCGGCGAGCCGGGCCACGGCCCGGCTCACGGCAGCCGCTCGAGGCACGCGCGGAGCCCCTCGCGCCAGTGGGGCAGGCTGGGCGTCCCGGGCTGCTCGCTTCGCAGAACCGAGTACGCGGGCCTCGGCGCCGGGCGGTCGAGCTCCTCGCTCGAGATCGGAACGACGCGGCAGGCGAGCCCTGCCTCCGCGAAGATCGCCGACGCGAAGTCGGCCCACGAGCACTCCCCCTGCGCGGCGAGGTGGTAGGTGCCGTACGGAAGCTCGAGCAGCGCCCTCGTCGCCTCCGCGAGGTGCCCGACATAGGTGGGGCAGCCCATCTGATCGGCGACGACGCGGACCTCGGCGCGCTCGGCGCCGAGACGTAGCATCGTCCTCAGGAAGTTGTGGCCGGTCGAGCCGAAGAGCCACGACGTGCGCACGACCCAGCCCTCCCGGACCTCCAGCTCGCCCGCAAGCTTCGTCTCGCCGTAGACCGACCGCGGCCCGGTCGGCGCCGACTCGACGTAGGGCTCGCGAGAGGTTCCGTCGAAGACGTAGTCCGTCGAGTAGTAGACGACCGGCGCCCCGAGCTCGACGACCCGCCTGGTGCCGAGGACGTTGACCCTGCGGGCGCCTTCGGGGTCGGATTCCGCGCCGTCGACGTCGGTCCAGGCCGCGCAATGGAGAACCAGGTCGGGCGGCTCGGGCGGCGACTCCCCCGCGGCCACGTCCCACTCACCGTGCGTGAGTGCAGCCGCGCCGGGGAAGACCTCGGCCAGCGCGAGGCCGAGCTGGCCTCCGGCGCCGCTGATCAGGACGCGGGGGAATCTCGCGTCGAGAGGATCGGGGTGCTCGTGCTCCACAGGTGCTCGACACGCGGGTCGTTCCAGGGCAGCGTGTGCTCGTCGGGACTCGCGGGGTCGTACTCCCGCGTCACGTGGTAGCTCATCAGGCAGTCGGTCAGCGCCTCGAAGCCGTGTCCGTGCCCGCCCGGCACGTAGACCGCCACGGGGTTGTCGTCGCCGATGTCGACCGCCATGGCGTCGCCGCTCTCGCGATCGAGAACGACGACCCGGGCCATCCCCGTCAAGCAGGCGAACAGGTCGTCCTGGCCGCGTTCGTGGAAGTGGAGCCCGCGGATCACCCCCTGGCGGGAGAACGAGACGTTGGTCTGCACCGTCCGCCCGGGCAGGAGGCTCTCGCGGCGCAGCTCGACGAACCAACCGCGCTCGTCCTCGTATCGTGTGATCGGGAGGAGCAGGACGCCGGAAACCGTCATCGCACCTTGTTGACCCCGGTCTCGCCGATGAGCGTCCCGATCCGGGCGAGCGACTCGTGCGTGCCGGCGTCGCGCCACCAGCCGGCGACACGCGTGTGTGCCATGTCCCCGCGGAGGGCATAGGCTCGGTTGACGTCCGTGATCTCGAGCTCGCCGCGGTCCGACGGCTCGAGCCCGCGGATGACGTCGAACACGTCCGGGCCGTAGCAGTAGAGGCCGACGACCGCATCGCTCGAGGGCGGCACGTCGTACCGGCGGTCGACGACGCCGGCCTTCTCGACGACGTCCACGATCCGGCCGTCGTCCCCGTAGGCCACGACCCCGAACCGCTCGGGGTCCGGTACGTCCTTGACGAAGATGCGGGCGCCTTCCGGCCCCTCGGCGAACGCCCGGATCGCCTCGGTCTCCGCGTACTCGAACACGTTGTCGCCGAGGCAGACGACCAGCCGGTCGCCCGCAGCAAAGCTCTCGGCCATCCCGACGACCTGCGCGATACCGCCCGCCTGCGTCTGCACCTTGTACGTGAGATCGAGCTCGAACAGGGGCCCGCTGCCGTCCCGATGCTCGACCCGGCCGTCGCCGAGGAGGTCGATGAAGTCGCCCGCGTGCTGCTTGCCGGTGACGAGCATGACCTCGCGAACGCCCGCGAGCTCGAGCAGCTGGAGGGAGTAGTACACCATCGGCCAGCGCCCGACCGGCAGCAGGTGCTTGTTCGTGACACGCGTCAGCTCGTCGAGCCGAGTTGCCTCGCCGCCGGCGCAGACGAGGCCCTTGAGCGGGGTCATTCGACGCTCCCGCCGAGCGCCATCTCGAATGCCCGGCTGGCGTCGGAGCCGAAGACGGCGAAGACGACGCGTTCGAGCGTCTCCGGCTCGTACCCGCGCGCGACGCCGACCATGATCCGGGCGCAGTCCTCGACCGGGAAGCCGCCGACGCCGGTTCCGAACGCAGGGAGAGCGAGCGACCTCGCTCCGAGCGAGTCGGCCACCTCGAGACAGCGCCGGGTCGTCCGCTCGACCAGCGCCTCGCTCGTCCGCAGGTCCTGGCCCATCACCGCGCCGTGGACGACCCAGCGGGCCTGAAGCGCGCCGGCCCCGGTGGCGACGGCGTTCCCGACCTCGATCGGCCCCTTGGCGACGGCCTCGCGCTCGATCTCCTCGCCGCCGGCCCGCTTGATGGCGCCCGCGACGCCTGCGCCCATCCAGAGATGGTCGTTCGCGGCGTTCGCGATCGCATCCACCTCGAGCTGCGTGATGTCGCCGTCTACGACGGAGAGTGCCAGCACCGGTCAGAGCTCTCCGCGCCTGGCGGCCTTCCTCGCCTTCACCTCGCCGACGTGGTGCACGGCCGAGTACCAGACCCAGAGCACCGCTCCGAGCCCGATCGCGCCGAGCTTCAGGTACTTGCCCACGCGCCGAGAGTAGCGGTTCTCCCAGGCTAGGATGGCCACGTGAGCACGAGGCGCGACCGCGAGCGGCTGCAGAGCGAGATGGAGGAGCTCTTCTCGGATCTGGGCCGGGCTCGCCCGGTGGCGAGGCGCCGCCGCGCCTTCCGTCCTCCGGCCGACGTCTTCCGCACGGACGACCCACCCACGGTCACGGTCGTCTGTGAGCTCGCCGGCGTCGATCCGGCGGAGATCCACCTCGAGATCTCGGACGGCGTTCTGACGATTGCGGGCGTCCGCCGTCGGCCGCCGTCGGAGTCGGTGCACTACCAGCAGGTCGAGCTCGACTACGGGCCGTTCGAGCGCCTGATCGGCGTCGGCGGGGACGTCGACGGCAATCGCGCCGAGGCCGTGTACGACCGAGGGATCCTGACCGTCCGGCTGCCGCTCGAGGCGAAGCGTGAGCAGCCGGTAACGCTCTACGTGGCCGTGGTGAGGCAGGGGTGAGCGAGCAGGCCGAGGAGAGCGAGGCGCTCGAGAGCGAGGCGGGCCAGGAACCGGAGATCCCGTCGCTCCTGCCCGTTCTGCCCCTTCGGGAGACGGTCGTCTTCCCGGAGTCGATGAGCCCGCTCGCCATCGGTCAGGAGCGCTCGATCAAGCTGATCGACGACGCGATGGCGGGCAACCGGATGCTCGCGCTCCTCGTCTCGAAGGATCCCGAGGTCGAGACACCCGGCGCGGAGCAGATCCACGCCGTCGGGACGGCGGCGGTCATCCATCGCATGCTGCGGATCCCCGACGGAACCATTCGGGTGCTCGTCCAGGGTCTCCGCCGCGTCCGCCTGGAGCGGCTCACGCAGGAGGAGCCCTACCTCGCGGGCGAGTTCGAACCGGTCCCGGACGTCGTCCCCGAGGCACCGGAGGTGGAGGCGCTCTCGAAGAACGTGCAGGGCATCTTCTCGCGGATCGTTGACCTCGCGCCCTACCTGCCCTCCGAGCTCGAGCTCGCGGTTGCGAACGTCGACACGCCCGGCCAGCTCACCTACCTGATCGCCTCGACGCTGCGCCTCCCGATCGCCGAGAAGCAGGAGCTGCTCGAGGAGGCGAACGTCGAGGCGCGGCTGCGCCGCCTGTCTGCCATCCTCGGCCGCGAGCTCGAGTCGTTCGAGCTCGGCGCGAAGATCCAGTCGCAGGTGCAGTCGGAGATGGAGGCCTCGCAGCGCGAGTACTTCCTCCGCCAGCAGCTGAAGGCGATCCAGGAGGAGCTCGGCGAGGGCGACGCCGACCAGGCCGAGCTCGCCGAGCTCCGGCGCCAGCTCGACGAGGCCGCGCTTCCCGAGGAGACCGACCGCGCGGCACGGCGCGAGCTCGACCGGCTCTCGCGCCTGCCCTCGGCGGCGGCGGAGTACGGCGTCATCCGCACGTACCTCGACTGGATCCTGTCCTTGCCCTGGAACACGAGCACCGAGGACAACCTCGACCTGAAACGGGCCAGGCGCATCCTCGACGAGGATCACTACGACCTCGAGAAGGTCAAGGAGCGCATCGTCGAGTACCTCGCCGTCTCGAAGCTGAAGGCCGACCTGTCCGGCCCCATCCTCTGCTTCGTCGGCCCGCCCGGGGTCGGAAAGACGTCCCTCGGCCAGTCGATCGCCCGCACCCTCGACCGGAAGTTCGTCCGCATCTCGGTCGGCGGCGTCAGAGACGAATCGGAGATCCGGGGCCATCGCCGCACGTACATCGGGGCGATGCCGGGCACGGTCGTCCGTGCGATCCGGGACGCGGGCGCCCGGAACCCGGTCTTCATGATCGACGAGATCGACAAGATGGGGGCCGACTGGCGCGGCGATCCGGCCAGCGCGATGCTCGAGGTGCTCGATCCCGAGCAGCACTCCTCGTTTCGCGATCACTACCTCGACCTGCCGTTCGACCTGTCGAAGGTGCTGTTCATCTGCACCGCGAACCAGCTCGAGCCGATTCCGGCGCCGCTTCGCGACCGCATGGAGATCCTCCAGCTCGCCGGCTACACGGAGGACGAGAAGGTGGCGATCGGCCGCAAGTACCTGATCCCGAAGCAGCTCGAGGCGAACGGCCTCGAGAAGGGCCAGGCGGTCTTCACGGACCGCGCCCTGCGGCTGCTCGTGCGCGAGTACACGCGGGAGGCAGGCGTCCGCGGTCTCGACCGACAGATCGGCGCGCTCTGTCGCAAGACGGCCAGCCAGGTGGCGGAGGGCAAGCTGAAGCGGGCGCGGATCGACGAGAAGCGCGTGCGCTCGTGGCTCGGGCCGCGTCGCTTCTCGAGCGAGGTGCGCAAGCGAACCTCCGACCCCGGCGTCGCGACCGGCCTGGCCGTGACCGCCGTCGGCGGCGACGTGCTCTTCGTCGAGGCGACGTCGATGGCCGGCAAGGGCGCGCTGACGATCACGGGGCAGCTCGGCGAGGTGATGCGCGAGTCGGCCCAGGCGGCGCTCTCGTGGGTGCGCTCGCACTCGATCGCCCTCGGGGTGCACGACTCCTGGTTCGAGGACAACGACATCCACATCCACGTTCCGGCCGGCGCCGTTCCGAAGGACGGCCCCTCGGCGGGGATCACGATCGCGACGGCGCTCGTCTCGCTCGTCACGGGACGACCGGTCTCGGACGACGTGGCCATGACCGGCGAGATCACGCTCACCGGGCAGGTGCTCCCGATCGGCGGGGTGAAGGAGAAGACGCTCGCCGCGCAGCGGGCCGGGATCGGCACGGTGATTCTCCCGAAGGAGAACGAGCCGGACCTCGAGGAGCTCCCGGCGGACGTACGCAAGAAGGTGCAGTTCCGGTTCGCCGAGACGATCGACGAGGTCATCGAGACCGCGCTCGACGGCGCCGGGACGGCTCCACGAGCGGTGACGGGGTCGGACCGCCAGGCGGCAGGGCCTAACTGACGGGTCGCCCCCAAACCGGGGCTACACTGAGACGAGAGCACGAAAACGCAACGAAAGGACTCGCCATGCCGACAGGAGACACCCTCAGGCGGGCCTACGTGGCCAAGAGCGCCTATGACGCCGTCCGACCGGTGGCGGAGCGGCTCGCTCGTGACGAGGAGCTGCGCAAGCACGTCAAGAACGCGATCCAGTCCGCCCGCGTCGTCTACTCGGAGCTCGGTGCCGAGGGCTCTACGCGAGGCATCGCGACACGCATCGCGGCCGACGAGAAGCTCCAGAAGGAGTTGAGGAACACCGCGGACGAGCTCCGCAAGGTCGCCGAGCGGGCGAAGAAGAACGCGCAGCAGAAGGCGTCGCACGCGAGGCGAAACACGATGCTGCTCATCGCCGGCGTGGTCGTCACCGTCCTCTACAACCCGCTCACCGGCCCGGACACGCGGCGCTGGATCCGGGAGAAGGCGTTCGGGCCCGAAGAGACGTTCGAGTACGAGGCCTGATCAACGGCCGGTAGCGGCGAAGGCGGCCAGCGCCGCGATCGTCGCCGAGACCTGGTCCGGGACGAGCGGGATCGCCTTCACGAGCGGCGGAAAGGCGATCCAGACGAGCGAGCCGCCGAGATGACGGATCACCGCACGCCCTTCGGGGTCGACCCGGATCTGCTCGAAGTGCACGGCTGACAGCCGCTCGACGAGCACCTCGTCGGCGGCCAGCCGTGCCGCGAGCTCCCGCCCGGCCGCGTCGCCGCGCTTGCCGCGGAACTCGATCCCCTGGAGCTTGACGACCCCCTTGCCCCGCGCCGTGACGCCGCGGGTGCGGGGAAGCACAGGCTTGGCGGTCGAGATCTCGAGCGCGTACGTGCCGCCGAAGACGCGGCCTTCGCGCGCCATCGAGAGGCGGATCTCGCCGTCCGGCGCCCGTGCGACCCGAGCGTCGAACGGCTCGCGCCGGCCGGCCGGGGCGTAGCCCGCCTTCTCGAAGAGCTCGACCGTCCGGTCGAGAGCGATGACCGCGCGCCTTCGTGCCGGTCCCTCGAAGCGCGGTTCGCCCGCCAAGGCCCAGCCGGCCCGCTTAGAGCGCGTCGAGGTACTCGCGGAGCTCCCAGTCGGTGACCGCGAGCGTGAAGCGGCGGTACTCGTTTCGCTTGATGGCGGTGAACGCCTGGACGAACTGCTCGCCGAGGCCGGCCCGGATGCAGTCGTCGGCCTCGAGCGCGTCGAGCGCCTCGCCGAGCGAGAACGGCATCATCGGTCGCTCGACGGGCGGCTCGTAGACCGCGACGGTCGGCGGCCCCGGATCGAGCCCCCGGTCGAGGCCGTCCACCCCGGCGAAGATGTGTGCGGCCGAGCTGATGTAGGGACTCGCCGTGGCGTCTGCGAAGCGCGACTCGAGCCGCGCCGCCTTGCCCTTCTCGGCCGGGACGCGTACGCCGACCGAGCGGTTGTCAGTTCCCCAGTCGATGAAGTACGGCCCCAGCTCCTGCGCGATGAAGCGCTTGTACGCGTTCACCGTCGGCGCGCAGACTGCGGTCATGCCGCGCGTGTGATCGAGGATGCCGCCGAGGAACGACACGGCTCCGGCGGAGAGGCCGTACTCCCCCTCCGGGTCGTCGAACACGTTGCGCCCGGCCTCGTCCCACGCCGAGAAGTGCAGGTGGTAGCCAGACGTACCGCCCCCGTCGATCGGTCGCCCCATGAAGGTCGCCACCAGTCCGTGCGCCGCGGCCGTCTCCTTGATCGCGAGCTTCAGCAGGTGAGCGTCGTCGGCCGCGCTGAGGGCGTCGTCGAACCGCGTGTTGATCTCCCAGTGCGACGGGTCGTACTCCTGGTTGACGCACACGACCGGCAGACCGAGCTCGCGGACGTTGTCCTCCATCTCCCGGATCACGCCCTCGGGATCGACCCGCCGGTCGAGGCGGTAGACCGTGGCCGGGTGCGGCTGGTAGAGGGTGACGCCGCCCTCGGGCGTTCGCCGCAGGAGATAGAACTCGAGCTCGTGCCCGACCGACATCTCGAGCCCGCGCTCGCGGGCCGCGGCGATGGCGCGCTTCAGCATCCCGCGCGGATCGGCCTCGAGCGGCTCACCGTCGAAGAAGCAGTCGCCGAGGCAGATCGCCGTGTTCCGCTCCCACGGCAGCACCCGGAGCGTCGAGAGGTCGGGATGGACCTGCATGTCACGGAAGCTGACCTCGTCCCGGAGCCCGGTGCCGTCCGGCATGACGCCCGTGTGGTCGATCGCCATCACCGCGACGCAGAAGTTGATGCCGCCGGCGCAGAGCTCCTCGAGGAGATCGAGCGGGACGACCTTCGCGCGCGTCATCCCGAGGAGATCCGAGTAGTGGACCCTGACCCGGTCGATGCCCGCCTCGGCGAGCTCGTGGACGCTAGCTCCCATCGGGCTTGTCGCGCTGATCTCCGTCCTCGAACGGCAGGTCGGGGTCGAGCGGATGCGTCGGCAGACCCGGCTCTACCGGCAGGGGAAGCTCCTCCTCGATCAGCTCGGTCTCGCGATAGACCTCGGCCAGGGGCACGGGCTTGAAGATCGCGCCCACGCTCCTGTAGGCGTACAGGTTGTAGATCAGGGAGAACGCGGCCGCGATAGCGAGGAAGATCAGCCAGCGGTAGTAGATCGCGTCCGCCTCGATGCCGGGCGGGGCGATCTTGTACGCGCCGAGCGCGAGCAGACCAGCACCGAGGAGCTGGGGGAGCGGCACGAGCGGCGAGCGGTACGGCCTGGTCGCGCCCGGCTCGCGACGACGCAGGACGAGCACCGAGACGTGGATCAGGAAGTACGCGGTGACCCACCCGAGCACGCCCGCGAGGATCAGCTGGAGAAACTTCGCGCCCTCGGCCGCTCCGAAGGCGTTCATCAGGATCGGGATGGCCGCAAGCACGATGATGCCCACCCACGGCGCGCGTGTCCGCGGGAGGAGCCAGCCGAACGGCGAGGGCAGCTGCCGGGTCAGGGCCATGCCGTAGAGGATCCGGGGAACGCCGGCGATGACGGCGTTGAGCGTGCCGATGGCGGCCGCGATCACGACCAGCCCCATCAGCCAGCGGCCCGCGTCGCCGAAGATCGCGATGCCCGCCGAGACCGGGAGCGTCGGCGCGAAGGTCGAGAGCTCGTCCGGGGGGATGTAACGGGCGGCGGCGAGGCCGTAGAGGACGACGGGCACGGCGATCAGCGCGAGGCCCACGAAGATCCCGACCGGGATGTCGCGGGAGGGCCGTCTCAGCTCCTCCGCGAGCGGGCAGGTGTACTCGACGCCCACGAACGTGAAGAGCGCAATGCCCATGAGAGCCGAGAGAAGGCTCCAGGTGAGGTCGAACGAGGGGAGGGCGCTCGAGATCGGGTCGCTGACGCCGGCCCCCACGAGCCCGACCACCCCGATGACGAGCAGCGAAGCCGCGACCGCGAACGTCAGGCCGACCTCGAGAGCCGCGAAGGGCCGGATCCCGAGCAGGTTGATCACGGCGATGAAGCCGACGAAGATCGCGACCCAGACCTTGTAGCTCCCGGGCGCGCCGAGAACGTCGGACGTGACGATCCCCGCCACGTAGGCCTCGGCGGTGCCCGGGAACAGCTGCACCGCGATGTAGCCCACCGCGACGGTGACGGTTGCGAAGAACGGCCCGAGGCCAGCGCGGACGTACTCGTTCATCGAGCCCGCCTTCGGGATCATGGTCGCGAGCTCGGAGAAGCTCATCGCCGCGAAGATCATCGTGACGAAGCCGATCGCGAGAGCGAGCAGCCAGACCCAGCTCGCGAAGAAGCCGCCGGCTACGGTCGCCAGCACGCTCGACGCGACGATCAGGCTGAACGTCGTGCCGATGGCGGTCGGCAGGCCGACTGCCCGCCGTTCGAGCCCGACCTCACCGACCTGCGCCTGTGCCGCCATGATCCCTCCCCGGTCGCCTGCCGCGCAGTATGAGGCCGATCGGCACGCAAACTCAAGCCCCTGGGCGAGCGCATAGCATCTGGCCATGGGCGCGCTCGACGGGCAGGTCGCGATCGTCACCGGCGGCGCGCGCGGCATCGGACGGGCGATCGCGGAGCGCCTGGAGGCGGACGGAGCGGTCGTCGAGGTCTTCGATCTGCGGGCCTCGCCTTCCGTCGACGTCACCGCCGAGGAGTCCGTTCGACCCGCAGCCGAGAGCGTGCTGGCGGGACACGGACGGGTGGACATCCTCGTCAACAACGCCGGCATCTACCCCCACGCGGCGTTCGAGCAGATCACCTTCGCGGAATGGCGACGGGTGCTCGCGACGAACCTCGACAGCGTCTTCGTCTGCACGCAGGCCGTGTACCCGGCGATGCGCTCGCGCGGCTACGGCCGCATCGTGAACATCTCGTCGGCCGCGTTCCACGTCGGGCCGCCGGAGATGGCGCACTACCTGGCCTCGAAGGGGGGAGTGATCGGCCTCACGCGGTCGCTCGCCGCCGAGGCGGGCGCGCACGGGATCACGGTCAACGCGGTCACGCCGGGCTTCGTGGAGACGCCGGGCGTGCTCTCCGACCCGGCCGAGGTCGAGCTCTTCGACGTGATCGTCGGTGAGCAGGCGGTCGCGCGCCGGGGGCTGCCGGAGGACGTCGCGGAGTGCGTCGCCTACCTCGTCGGCCCCGCAGCAGGTTTCATTACGGGGCAGACCGTCAACGTCGACGGCGGCCACAGGTTCATCTGAGGAGGCATGCGTGACTGACCAGAGCCAGGACGGGCGTCCGGGCGAGCGGGCTCCGATCGCCCCCTACCTCGCGGTCGGGATGTCGACGGTGGTGTACGGGGTCGGCGAGCGAAAGCACATCCGCTGGAACCTGGACACGATCGAGGACGGCGTGCACGCGGCCATGTCGGTGATCGGGATCAACATGCCGGTCCGCCTGATCGCGCTCGCCGAGGGAGCGCTCACCGGTTTCACCGACGAAGCATTCGACGTCCCGCACGTCGTCGCCGCACACGATCTCTTCATCGACATCCCCGGCGAGGAGACGGAGCGCCTCGGCGTGCTCGCCAAGCACTACGACACGTATCTCGTCGTCCAGTGCAAGGCGCGCTGGCCCGAGGTGATGCCGAACCGCTACTTCAACACGCTCTTCGTGATCGCACCGAGCGGCGAGGTGGTCCACAAGGCAGCCAAGAACCACCTCTGGTGCCGGGAGCGCTCGTGCACGCCGCACGACGTCTACGACCGCTGGGTCGAGCTGTTCGGCGACGGGATCGACGCCTTCTACCCCGTGCTGCGAACGGACGACATCGGCAACATCGGCACGATCTGCTGCTCGGACGGCGAGTACCCGGAGGCGGTGCGGGCGCTCGCCTTCAACGGCGCCGAGGTCGTCTACCGCCCGAGCGAGGCCGTCCCGATGACGACCTGGGGCTCCGAGCCGGGCGGCACCTGGCTCCTGCAGAACCGCGCGCACGCTCAGTTCAACGCGGTCTACATGCTCTGCCCGAACGTCGGGCCTGTCTACCTCCACCCGAAGATGCGCCATCCGGTCGACATCGGCGGCGGCAGCTCGCACGTCTGCGACTACCTCGGCAACGTCGTCTCGTACAGCGCGTCGAGCATGAACACGTTCGTCACGGGAATCGTCGACATCGAGGCGCTGCGGCAGTTCCGGGTGATGAACCTGAACTCGAACTGGCTGAAGGACCTCGCGCACCGAGGTGTTCCGGCGGATGTACGAGGAGCCGATCCACCCGGCCAACCTGTGGCTCGAGCAGCATCCGAAGAGCCATGCCGAGGTCGACGAGGTGTACCGCGCGAACATCCAGCGGCTGATCGACCGCGGTACCTTCACGCCGCCGACGCACCACTTCCCCGGCGCCCGCTACATCCCGATCGGACGAGCATCCGCCGATGGCCGGCTGGCTCGGCGCGCGAACGCTCTGGGTCGGCGCCGGCCCCGACGAGGGGGAGGACGAGTGAGCGGCGACTACGACGTGGTCGTCGTCGGCGCCGGCCACAACGGCCTGACCTGCGCCTGCTACCTGGCGAAGGCGGGCAAGCGCGTGCTCGTGCTCGAGACCCGCGACGTGGTCGGCGGCGGCTGTGCGACGAAGGAGGTCGCGGCGCCCGGCTTCCGCCACAACTTCCACTCGAACTTCCACGGGATCATCCACATGGGCCCCGTCTACCGGGATCTCGAGCTCGAGCGCTACGGCGCCTCGTACGTGTGGCCGGAGAACCAGTTCGCCCACGTCTTCCCGGACGGGAAGGCGCTCGTCTGGTCGCGCGACCTCGACGAGACGGTGCGGACGGCGGCGAGGTTCTCCCGTCGCGACGCCGAGACCCTGCGCGAGCTCGTGCACGCGTACATGCGCGTGCTCGACGAGGGGATGATCCCGGCGATGTTCTCGCCGCCCGGCCCGCCGTCGGAGGATTTCGCCGGGCTCGAGTCGATGCCGGACGGGCTCGAGCTCGCCCGGCACTTCCTGACGTCGCCGAATCACCTGGCCCGCAGCCTGTTCGAGTCTCCGGAGGTGCAGACGTGGATCGGCTTCTGGGTCGCGCAGCTCGCTGGCACAGGCGACGTCTTCGGGCTCGGGGCCAACTACCCGGTGATGCTCGCCGGCTCGACCGCGCCGCACGGCTGGGCGATCTGCGTCGGTGGGTCGGTGAAGCTCGCCGAGGCGATGGCGGCACATCTCCGCGCCCACGGCGGCCGGGTGCTCGTCGACACGACCGTCCGCCAGATCGAGGTCTCGGACGGCCGCGCCCGAGCGGTCGTCCTCGACACGGGCGAGCGGATGTCCGTCGAGGGAGCCACGCTGGTCTCGAACCTCGACCCGAAGCACACGTTCCTCGAGCTCGTCGGAGACGTCGACCTGCCCGAGGAGTTCCGCCCTCTCGTCGAGCGCTGGCGCTACGACGTGATGTCGATGTTCTGCTGCTACCTGGCGCTCGAGACGCCGGTGCGCTGGCGCGCGGCCGAGTTCGATCCGCGCGTCGAGGAGTGCTTCGCAGTCTCGATGTGCGAGACGCTCGACCTGCTGGACGACAACGCCTCCGACTGCCGGCTCGGGGTACCGCCCCGCAGCCCCGGCCTCTTCTCCGTGCATCCGTCGCTCTTCGAGTCGAGCCTCGCACCGGCCGGCAAGGAGGCGTGCTTCGTCGAGCAGATCGCTCCGTACGACCTGCGCGACGGAGGCCACGAGGCCTGGGAGGAGCTGCGGGAGCCCTACGCCGAGGTGGTTCTCGAGCGGTGGCGCGCCTATGCGTCCGGGCTCGAAGCGGAGAACGTCGTCGGCCGCTACATCTCGAGCCCGATCGACATCGAGCGCGTGATGCCGAGCATGAAGCACGGCGACTGGAACCACGGCGAGATGACGCAGGATCAGCTGGGCATCTTCCGCCCCTGGCACGAGTACGGCCCGTACCGGACCGCGTTCGAGAACGTCTACCTGTGCGGCTCCTCGACCCACCCGGGCGGGTCGATCGGCGGCGCGTGCGGCTACAACGCAGCCGGCGCGATCGCGACCGACCTCGGAGTCGACGCGTGGTGGCGAGCAGCGGCGGCCCCGGCCTGAGCATGCCGCTCGATCTCGTTCCGCAGATCGAGCTGGACGACGAGGCGCTCGCGGAACGCCGCGGGCGCTTCCCGGCAGGGGCCGCGATCGAGTTCGCCGACCTCGAGGAGCACGGACGGGCGGCCGCTCTCGACCGGCTCCGGGAGAGCGAGCCCGTCTCCTGGGTGCCCGTGCTCGGCGGCTGGCTCGTCACCGACTACGGGCTCGCGCGGGAGCTGCTGGGGCCGCGCGACGACACGACCGTCTGGGCCGAGCCGAACCTCGTGCGGGCCTCGCTCGGCGTCATGATGCTGACGAGCGACCCGCCCGAGCACGATCGCCAGCGGCTGCCCTTCGACGAGCCTTTCCGCTGGCGACCGGTGCGGCAGCGCTTCGAGACGGTCGTCGCGGCCCGGATCGACGGGCTACTCGACGGTCTTCACCCCGCCGGCGGCGGCGAGCTCGCAGCCGAGTTCGCCGAGCCGTTCGCGATCGGAGTGGCCGGCGACATCCTCGGACTGTCGCTCGACGACGTGGCGAAGATCCAGGGGTTCTACGAGGCGTTCGCCGGTGCGATGACCTACGACGGCGACCCGGAGCCGCAGCGCCGGGCCGACGCTGCGCGCGAGGCGTTCGACGCGATCCTGCTCGACGAGCTCGCGCGCGTGCGCCGGGAGCCCGACGGCTCGATCACGTCCGCTGTCGCGGACGACGCCGAGGCGTCGCTCGGCGACGACGAGATCGTCGCCCAGCTCCGCGTGATCCTGTTCGGCGCCATCGAGACCGTCGAGTCGATGATCCTGAACACGGTCCTGCTCCTCCTCGAGAACCCGGACGAGCTCGAGACCGTGCTCGCCGAGCCCGACCTCGTCGCGAACGCCGTCGAGGAATCGCTGCGCCTGATCCCGCCGGTCGCGTTCATCGAGCGCTGGACGACCCGGCCCACGACCCTCGGCGACGTCGCGCTGGAGCGCGGGGAGTTCGTGGGCGTCTCGACGCTCGCCGCGGGCCGCGACCCTGCCGTCTTCCCCGACCCGCTCCGCTACGACGTCCGGCGCTCGAACGCCCGCCACCATCTCGCGTTCAGCTTCGGCGTCCACCACTGCCTCGGCTTCAACCTGGCGCGGCTGCAGGGAACGCTCGCGGTCGGCGCGATCCTCGAGCGCCTCCCGGGCCTCGAGCTCGTCGATGCTCCCGAGCCGAACGGCTTCGCGTTCAGGCGCCCTGAGCGCCTTCGGCTGCGCTGGCAGCCGTAGGGAGCGGCGCGAGCCGCTCCCTACGCGGGTACCTGCGAGTCTCAGCTCGCCGGCGGGATGACGTGGTTCGAGAGAAACAGCTCGTCGGGATCGACCGCGGCCCTGATCTGGCGCAGCCGCGTGTAGGTCTCGGGCGAGTAGAAGGCAGCGGCGTCGGCCGGCTCCTCCTCGAAGTTCAGGTAGCTGCCGACCCGGTAGGCGGCCATCGAGCCGGTCACGCGGTGGAGATCGGCGCGGGCCGCAGCCATCGACACATCGTCCGGCGTGAGCCCGAGCCCGAAGTACATGAACGATCCCGGGAGGCTGTCGCGCGCGCCGTGGCTCTCGTCGGTCCGGGCCAGCGCCCCGCCCGTGTGCCGGATCTCGACGGACACGAGGCTCGAGCCCGAGCCCGGCCCGGCGACCGCGACGAGGTCGTCGATGACCGAGGCGGGCAGGTCGCCGAGGACGAGGTGCTCGCCGTAGTACGGCACCGGGTCCGGCGGATCCATGTGCATCTCGCTGAGGCCGACCGGCGGCACCATCGCGACCGTGTCGATGACGGGCTCGAGCGCGCGAAGCGGCGCCAGCAGCTCGGCTCCGTCGGCCTTGTTGCCGAGGAAGTAGGCCTCGACGACGACGAACGACTTGTCCCGCAGAGGCTCGGGCACGAGCTCGATCGGCGGGAACTGGATGATCCTGCCCGACCGAGGTCATCTCGTCGGGCACCGTGTCCGTCCATTCGCGCCACGCGTGCAGCACCTCCGACGACTGCTCCCAGGGGAAGAAGAGCACCCCGGCGTAGACCTGGTCGACGGGGAAGAGCCGGAACTCGAGCGCCGTGACGACGCCGAAGTTGCCGCCTCCGCCGCGAACCGCCCAGAACAGCTCGGGATCGTTCTCGTGGTCGACGCGGCGTAGCTCGCCGTCGGCCGTGACGAGCTCGATGGCGGTGATGCTGTTCGTGAACAGCCCGTGCTTGCGCGCATACCAGCCGACGCCGCCGCCGAGGCCGTAGCCGGCGATCGACACGTCGGGGGTAGAGCCGTGGAGGACGGCGAAGCCGAGGTCGGAGGCCTGCGGGACGACGTGCTCCCACTTCGCTCCGGCGCCGACGCGCGCCCGCATCGCCTTGACGTCGAGCTCGACGCTGTCGAGCGCATCAGTCTTCAGGAGGATGACGTCCTCGAGCAACTCGAGCGGCCCGGCGTTGTGGCCGGTTCGCTGCGGCGCGACCCGGAGGCCGTTTGCGGCCGCGTAGCGCACGATCGCCTTGACGTCCTGGTCGTCGGCGGGGAAGGCGACCGCGGCGGGCGTCTGGTCGATCGTCAGGTTGTAGGCCTGCCGGGCAGCATCCCAGCCCGCGTCACCGGGGAGCACGACGGTGCCGCTGATGAACTCGCACAGCGACGCCAGGGAGATGGGGGTGGCAACGGCGGTCATGCGTCCCTCCTTCGGTTCGTTCGCTCGATGGCCGAACGATGCCACCGGGCGAAGGGCGCGAAAATCGCGCTGACCGGTGTCTCGAGGTGTGGGGAGCCCTACTTCCGAGGTGCGGCTCGTCGCCGCCGAGCCGAGGTCAGCGATGCTTGCCCGGCTCCCAGCCGTGGGACGCGAGCCTGGCGGCGGCGAGCTCTGCAGGAATCTCCTCGAGCGAGGTCGCCATCGTGTCGTTCCAGCGGTTCAGGAAGCCGAAGATGCCGACGACGGCGAGGATCTCGACGATCTGGCCCTCGTCCCAGTACCGGCGCAGCTCGTCGAAGTGCCCGGGCGTCACGGCGTTCGGGACGAGCGACGCGTCACGCGCGAAGCGCAGCGCGGCGCGCTCGGCCTCCGAGTAGAGGTCGCTCGTCTCGAACTCCCAGACGGCCGCGATCTTCTCCTCGGCAACGCCCCGCTGCGCGCGTCGACGGCCTCGTGCGCCTGGCAGTAGCGGCAGCCGGCGGCGGTGCTGGAGACGAGCGCGATCAGCGGCTTCAGATCGGACGGCAGCGTCCCTGTTCGCCAGACGACCGTAATCAGGTCGCTGAGCGCGCGCACGATGTGGGGCCGCCTCGCCATCGTGTACAGGCTGGTCGGGACGAAGGAGAGCGTCTCGTCGTAGCGCAGCCACAGGTCTTCCAGCTCGGCCAGCTCGGCCCGCTCGAGTGGCTCCATGTTCGCCGTCACGAGCCCCACATCCGGTCGGCGACGCGCGCGACAAGATCGAGCTTCCGCCACTGCGTGTCCTCGTCGATCTCGTTTCCCTCGATCACCGAGGCGAAGCCGCACTGCGTGGAGACGGCCAGCTGGTCGAGCGGCAGGAACGCGGCAGCCGCGTCCAGGCGGCGGGCGACGTCGTCCTCGGTCTCGAGCTCCGGACGCTTCGAGCTGACGAGGCCCATGACCACCACCCGGCCACGAGGCGTAAACCGGATCGGCCCGTAGCCGCCGTCCCGGCCGACGTCGTCCCATTCGACCAGGAACACGTCGTAGGGCAGCTCGCCGAACAGGCGCTCGGCCACCGGGTCGAGCGCCCCGGCGCAGAGCCAGCGCGAGCGATAGTTCCCACGGCACACGTGGAGCCCGGTCGTGACGCCGTCCGGGATGCCGTCGAGCACCGCGACGTCGGCGGCGATCGCGCGTTCGAGGAGCTCGTCCGGCCGGTGCCCCGCCGCCTCGAAGCGCGCCGACCAGTCGGGGTCGACGAGGTAGGGATAGAGCGGGAAGTCGAGCTGCACGTACCGGCAGCCCGCCGCAACGGCCTCGGCGATCAGCTCGCGCTCGATCGCGATCGCATGCGCGACGAACTCCTCGTTGCTGGCGTAGGCGTCCGTCGAGACGCCGAACGGGTGCACGAACAACGAGGCGGCCGGAAAGGCGATCTTGAACGGCTGCTCGGTGATCGACGCGAGGAACGCTGCCTCGCGCGCCGCCGGGCTGTCGACCTTGCGCAGGCGGGACTCGACGGAGGGCACGTTCAGCCGGACGGTCTCGCCGCGGTCGTTGCGGAACTCGACCTCGCTGCTCGTCCCGACGCCCTCGAGAGCGTCGTAGAACGAGTTGACGAACATCCAGCGACGAAACTCGCCGTCGGAGACGACGTCGAGGCCGATCTCGACCTGGCGCCCCACGACGCGCTCGATCGCCTCGTCGGCGACGGCTCCCAGGTGCGCGGCATCGGAGCGGTCCCTGACGGCTGCCCGGAGCTCGGACGGCCTCAGCAGGCTGCCCACGACCTCCGCGCGCGCGGGCTGTCTTGGCGCCACGAGGAGGATGGTAGGGTCTCGCGCATGAAAATCGCGAACGTTTCCGGAAGAGCACACCTCGTCGTGGACGGCAGGCTCGTCGACGTCGAGAAGGCGAGCGGCGGACGCCTTCCCGCCGACCCGACGGCGCTCGTCGGCACGCTCGACCAGATCGGCGAGCTAGCCGTTCCCGATGACGCCCCCGCACTCGAGGATGCGGTGCTCGGGCCGCCCGTGCCGCGCCCGTCGAAGATCCTGGCGATCGGCCTCAACTACCGAGGCCATGCCGAGGAGTCGGGGCTCGACGTCCCCGACCAGCCGATCGTGTTCACGAAGCTGCCGAGCGCGCTCTGCGGGCCCACCGACGACATCGTCATCCCGGGCGGACGCCTGCGGGTCGACTGGGAGGCGGAGCTCGTGCTCGCCGTCGGCAAGCGCGGGCGCCATGTCCCGGCCACCGATGCCTGGTCCTACATCGCCGGCGTGACCGCCGGACAGGACATCTCCGACCGGGAGGAGCAGTTTCGGGCGCTGCGCCAGTTCACGATGGCGAAGTCGTTCGACACCTACGCGCCGCTCGGCCCGGTCCTGACGACGACGGACGAGCTCGGCGACCCGGACGATCTCCACGTCTCCTGCGCGGTGGATGGCGAGACCGTTCAGTCGAGCCGCACCGGCGACCTGATCTTCCCGGTCTCCGAGCTGATCGCCTGGGTCTCGCGGATCTGCACGCTCGAGCCGGGCGACCTCGTCTTCACCGGCACGCCCTCGGGCGTGGGCGACGGGCGAAAGCCACCCCGTTACCTGGCGCCGGGCATGGTCGTCACGACCGAGCTCGAAGGAGTCGGCATCATGCGAAATACCTGCGTCGCGGGACCTCAGTACGAGGCGTAGGCCCGGCCGGTGTCCGAGACGGCCGTCAGCGTCGCCGGGCTGAGCAAGTCCTACGGTGCGAACGAGGTCGTCAAGAGCATCGACTTCGAGGTGCGCGCCGGTGAGTGCTTCGGCGTGCTCGGGACGAACGGCGCCGGCAAGACGACGACCGTCGAGATCCTCGAGGGCTACCGCAAGCGAAACGCGGGGAGCGTCTCCGTGCTGGGCACGGATCCGGCGAGGCCGAACCGGGCCTGGCGCGAGCGCATCGGCATCGTCCTGCAGGAGGTCGAGCTCGATCCGAACCTGACCGTCGACGAGACGGTGGCGCAATTCGCGGGCTTCTACGCGAGGCCCCGGCCGCGCAACGAGACGATCGAGCTCGTCGGGCTGGCCGAGAAGCGGCGGACCCGGGTCGCGGGGCTGTCGGGGGGACAGAAGCGTCGCCTCGACGTCGCGCTCGGGCTGATCGGCAATCCGGAGCTGGTGTTCCTCGACGAGCCGACGACCGGCTTCGATCCAGCCGCGCGCCGCGAGGCGTGGTCGATGATCGAGGGCCTGAAGGAGCTCGGCAAGACGATCGTCCTGACCACGCACTACATGGACGAGGCCGAGCATCTCGCCGACCGGCTCATCATCCTGAGCGCCGGCGAGATCGTCGCGACAGGCTCGGCGGACGAGCTGGTCTCGGAGCTGCAGCGGGCCGCGGTCGTCAGCTTCAGGGTTCCGGCGGGCGTCGAGGCGTCCACCATCCAGTCGGAGACCGGGGTCGAGCTCGCTGTCTCCGGCGTGATCGCGACCGTCACGTCCGACCTCCCGCAACGCGAGCTCTACCGGCTCACCCGCTGGGCGGAGGAGCGCGGGATCGAGCTCGGGGAGCTGTCGGTGAAGCGTCCGACGCTCGAGGAGGTCTTCCTCGAGGTGACCGGGAGCCCGCGGACGTGAGCGACCTCGGCGTCGTCCTCCACCAGACCCGCTTCAGCCTCGTCTCGCTCAGCCGCGACAAGCAGGCCGTCGTCTTCACGATCGTCTTCCCGATCGTGCTCTACGTCCTGTTCTCGTCGATCTTCGGAGGAGACGACTCGACGAACGTCCCGGGGGGCCTCCAGCTCGAGCTGAACGCCTACTACGCAGCGGGAATGATCGCCTACGCGATCGCCGGCGACACGTTCACGACGCTCGCGATCACGCTGACGACCGCGCGCGAGTCCGGTCTCCTCAAGCGGTTCCGCGGAACGCCCGTCCCTTCCTGGACGTTCATCACCTCCCTCGTCCTTCGCTCGCTCGTCCTCGTGGTACTGACCGTTCTTGCGCTCGGCCTCGTCGCGCGCTTCGCCTACGGCGTGGAGTTCCGAGCCGGAAGCGTCGGCGGGCTCGTCGTCTACATCCTGCTCGGCACGTTCACGTTCTGCTGCCTGGGCGCCGCCCTGACGACGTTCACGCGGTCGACCGAGGCGGCGTCGGCGCTCGCCCCGTTCAGCGTCGTCATCCTCTCGTTCATCTCGGGTGTTTTCATCCCCGTCGAGCAGCTGCCGGAGTGGCTCGCGAACATCGGGCGTGTGTTCCCGCTCTCGCATCTCGCCACGGGACTTCAGACCGCTCTCTCGCCGTCGGCGGACAGCACCGGGCTCTCGGCCGAGAACCTGGGCGTGCTCGCCGCGTGGGGCGTCGGCGGCCTGCTCCTGGCCGCGCGGACGTTCCGCTGGGAGCCTCGGCTGGCGCGCGGCTGACGCGCGCGCCGTCGATCAGTCGTCTTCGGAAACGAGCCGGGGCTCGCCGACCGCGGGGAGCTCGGCGTCGAGCAGGCGGGCGAGCGCGGCTGCGATGTGGTGGCGGGTCAGGAGCTCGGCCAGGTCCTGGTCGCCCGTCGCCACAGCTCGCGCGATCCGCTCGTGCTCGACGACGTCCGCAGTGACGCGCTCGGGATCGAGCGACGTCTGGCGCTCGAAGATCGGCCGGCCGATGGCGGACACCCAGAGGGCGTCGGCCAGGCGCATCAGGTGCTCGTTCCCCGACGCGCGGACGAGCGCCAGGTGGAACTCGCGGCTCGCAGCGAAGGCCTCGGCGTCCGTCTCGCTCTCCCGCTCGTCGCCGACCGCGATCCACATCCTCGTCAGCTCGGCCTCCGGTCGCCTCGCGGCTGCGAGGCGGGCAGCACCCGGCTCGAGCACGAGACGAGCCTCGTAGCTGGCGCGAACGTCGGCAGGCGACGCCTCGGCCACCTGGGCGCCGCGATTCGGGTGCAGCTCGACGAGGCCCTCGGCAGCGAGCCTGCGGAGCGCCTCCCGCAGGGGCGTCCGCGAGACGCCGAGCTCGAGCGCCAGCGCCTCCTGTCGGAGACGCGTTCCGCGCGGCAGCTCCCCGGCGACGATCCGCTGCCGGATCGAGTCGTAGACGCGATCGACGACCGACTCGATCCGAAGCGGGCCAACTCCCATTCCGCGCCGAGGATACATTATCCATCGACCCTCGAAGGGGTCAGACCCCTGGTCATGGCCGAAGCGGCAATCGCAGCGCTTGACAGGAGCGACGCGGTGTGTAATGTATCCAAAATGCGCGTAGCCGGGCTGAGAGGAAGGCGATGAGCGACTGGTCCTCCACCGGTGTCTCGGCCGACGACCTGCATCCCGGTGAGATGCGCGCGGTCTCGGTGAACGGCGTCGACGTCGCTCTCGCGCGGACCGAGGACGGCCGCTACGCTGCGTTCGACCAGTGGTGCTCGCACGAGGAGTGCCCCCTGGCGGACGGCGACCTGGAGGGCGACAAGGTCCTCTGCTACTGCCACAGCTCGGAGTTCGACATCTGGACGGGAGCCGTGCTCCGCCCTCCCGCGACGGAGCCGATCCGGACCTTCGAGGTCGAGGCGGCAGGCGGAGAGCTACGCGTCCGGATACCCGACGAGGGTTGAGAGCGGAAGGAGCGAGATGGTCACGACCACAGAGCCCCGACTCGCCGACATCGACCTGACGGATCTCGACCGCTGGGCGAGCGGTACCCCGTACGACTGGTTCGCGCTCCTCCGCCGCGAGGCGCCGGTGTTCTGGCAGGACGAGCGAGACGGACGCGGCTTCTGGTCCCTCACGCGTTACGACGACGTCGTTTCGGCATCGAAGGACTACGAGACGTTCTCGAACGCGCGCGGCGGCTCGTCGCTGATGGATCTCACGCCCGAGCAGGTCGAGGCGCGCATGTCCATGCTCGACGCCGATCCGCCGTACCACACCCGCCTTCGCTCGATCGTCAACAAGGCCTTCACGCCGCGGGCGATCTCGGCCTACGAGGGGCGCATCCGCGAGCTCATCGCCGAGATCCTCGACCGCGCCTTCGAGCACGAGGAGTTCGACTACGTCGCGAACGTCTCGATGGAGACGCCGATGTGGATCCTCTGCGACATCATGGGCACCCCGGTCGAGGACCGTCAGCGGATCATCCAGCTCGGTGACGCCATGCTCGGAAACACCGACCCGGACACCGCCGGCGAGTACGTGCACGGGCAGGCCGACCTCTCGGAGTACGCGCATCTTCCTTTCTCGAGCCCGGCCGCGCTCGAGATGTTCGAGTACGCGCACGCGCTCGCCGCCGACCGTCGCGCATGCCCGCGCGACGACATCACGACGAGACTCGTCGAGGCGGAGGTCGACGGAGACCGGCTGACCGAGCACGAGTTCGACCTGTTCTTCCTCCTGCTCATCACCGCCGGGAACGAGACCACCCGGCACACGATCAGCCACGGCACGCACGCGCTTCTCTCCGACCCGGAGCAAGTGCGCCGGCTGACCGACGACCCGGCGCTGATCCCGACCGCGGTCGAGGAGATCATCCGCTGGGCGACGCCGGTTCTCCACTTCCGCCGCACCGCCACGCGGAACGTCGAGTTGAACGGCGAGGTCGTCCGCGAGAACGACAAGGTCGTCCTCTGGTTCATCTCCGGCAACCGGGACGAGACACACTTTCCCGATCCGGGCCGCTTCGACGTCGGTCGGACACCCAACCGTCACGTCGCGTTCGGGCTGGGGGGCCCGCACTTCTGCCTCGGCGCCCACCTCGCCCGCCTCGAGCTGCGGATCTGGCTCGAGCTCATGCTCCCGCGGCTTCCGTACCTCGAGCTCGCCGGGGCGCCCGAGCGTCTGCGGTCGAACTTCTTCCACGGGATCAAGCGCATGCCCGTGCGCTTCTCGCCGCCGTGAGACTCGAGTCCGTGGCCGAGCCGGACCTCAAGCATGCCTTCCGCAAGGCGGTCGGCTCCTTCCCGACCGGCGTCTGCGTGATCACCGCGCACCACGGCGGTCGTACCTCGGGCATGACGCTGAACAGCTTCACCTCGGTGTCCCTCGAACCGCTCCTCGTCCTCGTCTCGCTCGCACACGACACGCGCACGCTCGGCACGGTGCGGAACTCGGGCCGCTTCGCGCTCTCGATCCTCCACCGCGGGCAGCGCCAGATGGCGCTCGACTTCGCGCATCGCGGCGGCGACTTCCCCCACCATCACGTCCGCCGCACGGCGTACGGCTTCTACCCGGTTCGCGAGGCCCTCGCCGAGCTCTACTGCGACGTGCACGAGGTGGTGACCGCCGGCGACCACGACCTCGTCATCGGGCACGTCGTCGAGTTCCTCTCCGGCAAGGGCGAGCCGCTCGTATTCCACGGCGGCCAGTTCGGCGGCGTCGACCCGGACAAGCCCGCGCCGCGGTCGTTCATCGACTTCCTCGACGAGGGCATCGGCTGGTGAGCGGCCGCGTCCGCATCGAGACGCCCTCGGGGCCGGCCTGGGGACGGCGGGAAGGTGGGGAGGTCGTCTTCGAGTCCGGTGAGCGAATCCCGGAGGCCTCCGCCGTGTACCTGGCTCCCGCCGAGCCGACCAAGATCCTCGCCGTTCACCTGACCTACCGGAGCCGCATCGAGGAGTACGAGGCGAAGACGCCTGCCGAGCCTTCGTACTTCATGAAGCCGCCGACGACCCTGAACGGACATCGGGGCCTGATCCCGAAGCCGCGCGGTTCTCACTTCCTGAACTACGAGGGAGAGGTTGCGGCGGTCGTCGGCCGGCGGATGAAGGGCGTGCCGCCTGATGACGCGCTCGCCCATGTCGCAGGCTTCGCCTGCGCCAACGACGTCGGGCTCCACGACTTCCGCCACGCCGACCGCGGCTCGATGCTGCGGGTGAAGGGCCAGGACGGCTTCCTCCCGCTCGGCCCAGAGCTCGTGCCGGCGGACGAGTGGGACCCGTCCGACTACGTCCTGCGCACCTTCGTGAACGGCGAGGTCGTCCAGGAGGCAGGCGCCGACGACCTGCTCTGGCCCATCTCATACCAGCTCGCCGACCTCTGCCGGTTGATCACGCTCGAGCCCGGCGATGTCGTGCTCACCGGGACTCCCGCCAACTCGCGCCCGCTCGAGGTGGGCGACGTCGTCGAGGTGGAGGTCACCGGCCTCGGGCGGCTGACGAACACGGTGGTCGACTGGGACGTCGATCTCTCGGGCCCCGGCGAGCAGATGCAGGTCTCGGCGAACACGCTCCACGTCGCGCTCGCGATCCCGGAAGCGGAGGCCGAGCGTCGAGTGGCCGAAGGGAGGCTCCCCTCATGATCAGACTGCACCGGCTCGACCACGCCTGTCTGCGCGTGGCCGACCTCGACGAGGCCACCGCACGCTGGGCGATCCAGTTCGGTCTCGCCGAGCGGCAACGGCACGCAGGCCGGGCGCTGCTCGCCTGCAACGACGAGCCGTACTGCCTGGAGCTCCTCGAAGGCGAGCCGGGGCACGACCACACCGGTTTCGAGCTCCATCGGGATTGCACGCTCGACGACGCACGGAGCCATCTCGAGTCGAAGGACGTGCACTGGGACGAGCGCGAGGGTTGCTTGTTCCTCGAGGATCACGACGGGCGCGGCATCCAGCTCATGCCCTACCGGGAGCCGGCGACCGACGTCGATCGCTGGCCCCAGCATGCACGCCCCTCGACCACCGTTCATCCGGGAGGGCCGCGCAAGCTCGGCCACGTGAACTGCCTGACCGCCGCCATCCACGACGGTGCCGCGTTCTACACCGAGGTGCTCGGCATGGGCGTGACGGACTGGCTCGGCGAAGGCGGCGTCTGGTTCTTCATCAACACGGACCACCACGTGATGGCGCTCGTCGACAAGGGCTACCCGCACCTGCACCACTTCGCCTTCGAGACCGTCGACATCGGGAAGATGCGCGACATGCTCGACCACCTCGCCCGCCACGGCCGCTGGCTCGGCTGGGGACCGACCCGCCACGGCATCGGTGGCAACATCGCGAGCTACGTGCGCATCGTCGAGGAGGAGTGCTTCGTCGAGCTGTACTGCGACATGGAACAGCTTCAGGACGACCACGTTCCGCGCGTCTACCCCGACGACCGCTACTCGTCCAATACCTGGGGGCCCCTCCCACCCCGTTCCTACTTCCGCTTCGACGAGGCGGCCGTCGAGTCGGAGCGCCTCAGCCTCGAGACGCTCGGCGTACCCCTGGCCCCGCTCACACCCGCGTAAGGAGACGTCATGGCCACCACCGAGACGACGGTCCGCGCCAGGACCGGCAAGCAGTTCCTCGACGAGCTCGGGAAGGACGAGCGCGAGATCTGGCTCGACGGCGAGAAGATCACGCACCCGCTCGAGCATCCCCTCCTCGCCAGCGGCGCCGAGTCGATCGCCCGCGTGTTCGACCTCCAGCACGAGCACGCGGACGAGATGCTCATGCCCTCGCCCGACGACGGCTCGCTCGTGAACGTCACCCACCTCATCCCGCGCTCGAAGGAGGACCTCGAGCGCCGCCGGCGCGCCTTCGAGATCGTCGCGGCGGCGACGGCCGGGATGATGGGCCGCACGCCCGACTACCTGAACGTCACCTTCGCCTGCTTCGCGGGCCGCTCCGACGTCTGGGCCCGGCGCGGCAACGAGGAGGGCGCTGCCAACATCGTCGCCTACCACAGGGAGATGCGCGATCGCGATCTCGCGACGACCCACACGATCATCAACCCGCAGGTCGACCGCTCGAAGCCGGAGGCGGAGCAGGCTGCCGGCGAGGTAGCCCTCCATAGGATCGGCGAGTCCGACGAGGGCATCGTCGTCCGCGGCGCCAGGATGCTCGCCACGCTCGCGCCGTTCGCCGACGAGCTGACCGTCTATCCCGGATCGGACATCCGTCCCCAGGACGGCAACTACGCGCTCGCCTTCGCGATCCCGATGGGGACTCCCGGGCTTAAGTTCCTCTGTCGCGACACGTACGCGAAGAGCCGAAGCCACTTCGACTACCCGCTCTCGTCCCGGTTCGACGAGATGGACGCGGTCGCCGTCTTCGACGACGTCGTCGTCCCGTGGAACCGCGTCTTCCTCGCCGGCGATCCGGTCAGCTACTCCGAGGTCATCACCGACACCGGCTGGCGCGGCCACATCATGCACCAGGCGATGAGCAGGGCCCACATCAAGCTCTCGTTCGCGTTCGGTCTCGGGCACCTCATGGCGAACACGACCGGCGTCGTGCGCTTCGACCACATTCAGGAGAAGCTGGGACAGATCTGGAACATGGTCGAGCTCTCGCGCGCGGCGATCGTCGCGGCCGAGGCCGGCTCGTTCCTCGACGACGGCGGGGTCTGGTATCCGGACGACCGCCCGTTCCTCGCGCTTCGCGGCGAGATGCCGAAGTGGATGCCGCGCGTCAACGAGCTGCTGCAGCTGATCGGCGGCGGCGGCTTCATGTGCACCCCGTCCGAGGCGGACCTCAAGGGCCCGATGGCGGACGCCATCGCGAAGTACTTCCAGGCGGCCGGCGCGGACGCCGAGCGGCGGATCCGCCTCTTCCGGCTCGCCTGGGACTTCCTCGGCTCCGACCTCGGCGGACGCGGCGAGCTCTACGAACGCTTCTACCTGTCCGACTCCTTCCGGATGACGGCGCTCGCGTACAAGATCGCCGACAAGGACGAGGCCGTGGGGCTGGTCGAGCAGTTCCTCCACGACTGATGGCGGTCCAGGGCTACTCGCTGCCGCGCTCGCCCGAGGGCCGGGCGAGCCTCGTCCCGAGGCCGCCGTGGCACTACGTCGGCGACTTCCTCGTCATCGAGTACTGGGCCGACCCGGACGCGGTCGCGGCCGTCCTTCCCGAAGGCCTCGAGCCGAGCCCCGCCGATCCCGGACGAGCCGCCGCGCTCTTCGTCGACTGGCAGTCGTGCACCGACGGTGGGCACGAGCTGGTCGACCCGGCCCGCAGTCAGTACAAGGAGTTCTTCCTCGTCGTCAATGCGCTGCTCGACGGTGAGGAGGTGACCACCTGTCCGTACATCTGGGTCGATCGGGACTTTGCCCTCGTCCGCGGCTGGATCCAGGGGTTCCCGAAGAAGCTCGGCTCCGTCTGGATGACGAGGACGTTCTCGCTCGACTGCCTCGCCGACCCCGGGCTGAGGGCAGGCGCGGTCTACGGCGGCACGCTCGCGGCGAACGACCGGCGCCTCGCCGAGGGAACCGTCACGCTCGAGCGCGTCTCGGAGTCGGGCCCCACCCACAACGATCCGCGGCTCGTCAACGTGCGCCACTTCCCGCGCCTCGAGACCGGCCGCCACGACGATCCCTCGGTGCACGAGCTCGTCGGAGCGCGGAGCCGCGAGCGCTCGATCTCCGAGATCTGGGAGGGCTCGGCAACGCTCGAGCTCTACGGCGCACCGAACGAGGAGCACGACGCGCTGGCGCCCGTGCGGATGGGCAAGGGCTTCCGCTTCACGTTCGCCTACACGGTCGACGACCTCGCCACGGTTCGCGGGCTATGAGCGTCGCGACCGCCGGCAACCGGGTCGACGTCGCCGGCGTCTCCGTCTCGACCGACCACTTCGTCGGCGGGGAGAGGCTGGCGAGCGAGGAGCGCTTCGACGACATCTCGCCGATCGACCAGCGCCGGCTCGCGGCGGTCTCGCGGGCGGGTGCGGAGGACGTCGACCTCGCCGTCCGGGCGGCGCACGACGCCTTTCCGGGCTGGGCCGCCCTGGGGCCGGGCGGGCGCGCACCGTACCTCCACCGCCTCGCCGACCTGATCGACGCGAACCTCGACCGCCTGGCCACGGTCGAGTGCGAGGACATGGCGATGCTCCTCCGCTCCCTCAGGGCCCGCGTCATCCACCGCGGGGCACGCAACTACCGTGCCTACGCCGACCTGGCCGTCGCCTACGAGGAGCGCGACTGGCGCTCGAACGGCACCTGGAACCGTGTCATCCGCATGCCGTCCGGCCCGGCCGCGGTCATCACGCCGTGGAACGCGCCGTTCATGCTCTCCACCTGGAAGACGGCGCCCGGCCTCGCCGCAGGCTGCACCGTCGTCCTCAAGCCCGCCGAGTGGTCGCCGCTCGCGTGCTCGCTGCTCGGTGACCTCGTCGCCGAGGCCGGCTTCCCGCCCGGCGTCTTCAACATCGTCCAGGGCATCGGCGAGGAGGCCGGCGCGGCGCTCGTCTCGCACCCGCTGATCCGCCGCGTCTCGTTCACCGGGTCTCCCGAGACCGGCCGGTTGATCGGCGTTGCCGCCGCCCAGAACCTGGCTCCGTTCACCGCGGAGCTCGGCGGCAAGGGCCCGCTGATCGTCTTCGCCGACTGCGACCTCGACGCCGCGGCGAGGAAGGCGGCCGGGCAGTACGACGACTCGGGGCAGGTCTGCCTGGCGGGAACCCGGCTGCTGGTCGAGGAGCGGATCGCGGAGGCGTTCCTCGAAGCGTTCAACCGCCACGTCGACGAGCACGTTCTCGGAGACCCGCGCGACGATCGCACCACGATCTCACCGCTCATCCACCCCGACCACCTCGCCCGGGTCGAGCAGTTCGTCGAGCGGGCGCGGGCGGCCGGCGACCGGATCGTCCGCGGTGGCCGGCGCGCCGAGATCGGGGGCCTCTGGTACGAGCCGACGCTCGTCGAGCCACGGTCGAACGACTCGGAGATCGTCCAGCGCGAGGTGTTCGGACCCGTGCTGACCTTCCAGACGTTCACCGGCGAGGAAGAGGCGATCGAGCTCGCGAACTCGACCGAGTACGGGCTCTCCGGCATCGTCTACACCGGCTCAGCCGGGCGCGCAGAACGGGTCGGCCGGGGCGTCCGAGGCGGAACGGTCTGGGTCAACACGTTCCTCGTACGCGACCTGACCGCGCCCTTCGGCGGGATGGGGATCTCGGGAATGGGGCGGGAGGGCGGCGACTACGCGCTCGACTTCTACTCGGACCTGAAGACGCTCCAGATCCTGGAGGGGTCGACCTCGTAGCGCCTCGGTGCGAGCAAGCGCCTAGGGGACGGAACGCCTCGCGTCGAGCCGGATCGTCCAGGCGTCGACGGCGTCGACGACGAGGTGCGTCTCGCTCCACGGATCGCGGGCCAGGGTGGCGCGAACGGCCTCCTCGGACTCGGCCTCGACGACGTGCACCACGCGATGCTCGTCGCCCAGCGGCCCGCCGAGGACGATGAACCCCTGTTCCACGAGCCCGTCCATGAAGGCCGCGTGGGCCGGCCAGTCGGATTGCTCCTCGAGCGGCCGGGACACGTCGTATCGCGGGCCCGAACGGCTGAGCACGACGTGGAAGGCCGCCACGGTCAGGCCCTCCGCTCGGCCGCGAGCCGGATCCCGAACGAGACGAGGGCGAGTCCCGTGACGGCGTCGAGAAGGCGCCCCACCGACGGCCGGCGCAGGACGTTCCCGGCCCGCGCGACCACGAGTGCGTAACCGGTCAGCCAGAGGAGCGTCAGCAGGCAGAAGGTGAGGCCGAGCGCGGCGAAGACTGCGAAGGACGTGTCCCCGGCCGGCGCGAACTGGGGGAGAAGGCTGGTGAAGAACACCGCCATCTTCGGGTTGGCCAGGTTGCTGACGAGACCCTGCCGGAACGCGGCTCCCGGGCGGAGCGAGCGATCACGTGCTCGGCCCGGCGTGGCCCGCTCCGCCCGGCCGCGGACCGCCGCGAGCAGGGATCTCGCCCCGAGGAACACGAGGTAGGCGGCGCCGGCGAGCTTGATCGCGTCGAACAGCGGCTCCGACGCAACGATCAGGGCGCTCAGGCCGAGGCTCGTGGCGACCACCCAGACGAGTTGCCCCGCCGCGACGCCGATCGCCGTGGAGACTCCTCCCCGCCGGCCGCCGACGAGGGCGTTCTTGATCGTCAGCGCCGTGTCCTGGCCGGGCGTCACGATGACGACCAGGGAGACGGCGAGAAAGGCTCCGATATCCATGACGTCCGTGCCACGATAACGCCCGTGGCGCGAGCATCTCGATTCACCCTGCGGAGCGGGACGTTCGGCTGTCGGGGCTCGACTTCGGCGGCGGCGGGCCTCCGTGCTTGCTCGTGCACGGCCTGGCCGGCGCGGCCGTCGAGTGGCGGGAGGCCGCGTCGTCGCTGACTCGCCGTCTTCGGGTCGTCTCGTTCGACCAGAGGGGCCACGGCGCCAGCAGCCGGGGCACTACACCCGCGATGCCTACGTCGCCGACGCGATGGCGGTGCTCGAGCGCCTCGGCGGCCGCGCCGTCGTCATCGGCCAGTCGATGGGCGGCACGAACGCCTACCTGGCGACGGCTCGACGCCCCGAGCTCGTTCGGGAGCTCGTGGTGGTGGAGGCGGCCACGTCGCCCGATCCGGATGCAACGGGACGGATACGCCGCTGGCTCGAGGCCTGGCCGACCCCGTTTCCCTCGCGGGCCGCCGCCGCCGGGTACTTCGTGTCGGTCGGCGTCTCACCGGCCTGGGCGACGACGCTCGTACGCCGGGCGGACGGGTACCGACCGCGGTTCGAGATCGACGACATGGTCGCGTCCGTGGCAGCAGACGCTGATACCGATCACGCGGAGGAGTGGGCCCGAGTTCGCTGCCCGACGCTGGTCGTCGCCGGTGCCGAGTCCGGCTGGCCCGAGCTCGAGGGGCGGCAGATGGCCGCCGCGATCCCGCACGGAAGCTACGTTCGGGTCGAGGGTGCAGGGCACGACGTCCATCTCGACCAGCCGGACCGGTTCGGGGAGGTCGTGGGCGCGTTTCTGGCGGGCCGGCCGGCCGCACCGGCTAGGCGAGCTCCGCGACCCGGCGGACGACGTCGCGACACCAGGCGTGGAACCGCCCCGCGTCGTCCAGATACTGCGACGGCTTGATGCAGATCGAGGTGAAGCCCCGCTCGAGCTGCCCCGGAATCGCGGCCAACGCCCGATCGAGATCGGCGACTGACTCGGGATCGGGGAAGGTTCCGCGCACGCCGCCGACGAGCTCGAACTCGCCCATCTCCCGCCCGGCCTCGGCCATCGCTGCGCGAAGCCTCTCGAGCTCCTCCGTCTTCGGCTGGCCGAGCGGATGGAACCCGCTCCCGTAGCGGACGATCCGGCGCAGGAGGGGCGGATGGAGCGAGCTGCCGCCGAACCAGAGCGCCGGGCCTTCCGGCCGATAGGGCTTCGGCTCGAAGTACACGTCCTCGAACTGGTAGTGCACGCCGGCGAACGAGGCCGGCGTCTCCCGCCACAGGATCTCCCAGGCGGCTAGGTGCTCGTCGAGCAGCGCACCGCGAGCCTTCCACGGAACGCCGAGCGCCTCGTACTCGGGCTCGTGCCAGCTCACGGTCGGTTGCACGATCAGCCGTCCCTCCGAAAGGAGGTCGAGCGTCGCCAGCTCCCTCGCGAGCAGGAGCGGATGGCGCAGCGGTGCGATCACCGCGGCCGCCGCGAGGCGCAGCCGGGTCGTGACCGCCGCGACCGCGCTCAGGAGGACGATCGAGCTCGGCCACGGCGTCCTCGGATCCTGGTTCCCGGGCAGCGCGTAGTCGCGGGGATTCGCCATCAGGCCGTCCGCGTCGGCTCCTCGCCCGAGCACGATGTGCTCGCTTACCATGACCGCGTCGAAGCCTGCGTCCTCCGCCTCGACCGCCATCCGCACAAGTGCGCGGAGGTCGCGCTCGTCGACGAGGGTGGTGTTCTCGCTCAGGACGAGGACGAGCCTCGGCATGCTCAGAAGGCGCCGGCGTAGGCGTTCAACGCCGGCTGGCCGCCGAGGTGCGCGTAGAGGACGCGCGAGCCCCCCTCGATCCGTCCGGAGCGGACCAGGTCGATCAGGGCCGCCATCGACTTGCCCTCGTAGACGGGGTCGGTGAGAACGCCCTCGAGCCGGGCGCAGAGCCGGATTGCCTCGATCGTTTGCCGGTCGGGGATGCCGTACGTGCCGGCGTTCCACTCGTCGAGGAGCACGATCTCCTCGTCGGCGAGCTCGCGCTCGAGGCCGATCGCAGCGGCCGTCAGTCGCGCGATGCGGGCGATCTGATCCCGCGTCCGGGCGACCGTCGCCGAGCCGTCGATGCCGAGCACCGCCCGCCGCTCCGGCTGCGTAGCGAAGCCGGCGATCATCCCGGCCTGCGTCGACCCGGTGACCGAGCAGACGACGATCGTGTCGAAGAAGAGGCCGAGCTCCTGCTCCTGAGCGGCGACCTCCTCGGCCCACCGGGCGAAGCCGAGCCCGCCGAGTGAGTGGTCCGAGGCGCCGGCCGGGATCGCGTAGGGCGCGCCGCCGGCCTCCCGTACCGAGGAGAGCGCCTCCTCCCAGCTCGGCCGGATGCCGATGTCGAAGCCGGCCGGATCGAGACGGACGTCCGCGCCCATGATCCGCGACAGGAGGATGTTCCCGACCTTGTCGTAGACGGCGTCCGGCCACTCGACCCAGCGCTCCTGGACGAGCACGCAGCCGAGGCCGAGGTGCGCAGCGACAGCCGCCACCTGGCGCGTGTGATTCGACTGGACACCGCCGATCGAGACCAGCGTGTCGCAGCCCTGCGCGAGCGCGTCGGCCGCGAGGTATTCGAGCTTCCGCACCTTGTTGCCGCCGTAGGCGAGACCGGAGCTGACGTCGTCGCGCTTCGCCCAGATCTCGACCTCGCCGCCGAGGTGCTCGCTCAGGCGAGCGAGCCGGTGTACCGGCGAGGGGCCGAACAGCAGGGGGACGCGATCGAAGTCGCCCAGGCTCACGCGGCCACGATATGCAACCGGGACGGCTATCGTCCGGTGCGTGCGGCTCGAGGGGAAGGCGGCGCTCGTCACCGGCGGCGGGACGGGAATCGGTGCTGCGATCGCCCGCAGGTTCGCTGCCGAGGGCGCCGGCGTCGCCGTTGCCGGCCGCCGCGCCCAGCCCCTCGAACGTGTCGCGGGCGAGATCGGCGGCCTCGCCTGTCCCGGGGACGCCGCCGATCCCGACGAGGTTCGCGGAGCCGCGGAGCAGACGCGAGAGCGGTTCGGAAGCCTCGACATCCTCGTCGCGAATGCCGGTGGCGAGGGCGGCGGCGCGGCCCTCGACGCGGACGACGAGACGTGGCGGGCAGGGATGAGGGCGAACCTCGACGCAGCCTTCGTCTGCGCGCGGGCGTGTCTGCCGGCCATGGTGGAGCGCGGCGGCGGCTCGATCGTGATCGTCTCATCCGTCGCCGGTGTGCTCGCAGGCCCCGAGATGGCCGGCTACGTGACCGCCAAGCACGCGCTGATCGGGCTGACGCGGTCGCTCGCCGTCGACTACGGGCCGGCCGGCGTCCGCGTGAACGCCCTCTGCCCGGGCTGGGTGCGGACGCCCATGAGCGAGCGCGAGATGGACACCCTCGCGGCCGCCCACGGGATCGACCGGGAGCGCGCGTTCGGGCTCGTGACGAAGGACCTGCCGCTTCGACGCGTTGCCGAGCCCGACGAGATCGCGTCCGTCGCGCTCTTCCTCGCCTCGGATGAAGCGTCGTTCGTGACCGGCGCGGTCGTGCTCGCAGACGGCGGCTCGACGGCCCTCGACGTGGGCACGCTGGCGTTCGCCGGCGTCTAGATGGTTGATCGGAAAGTGTGGTGGTGTCGGGGACATCCGAGACCGAGCATGAGGCCGTGATCGTCCGCCGCCTATAGCAGCGCTATCGGCGAGGACGAGCGGGGACTCAGGCGATGTGTCACGGGTGTCATCCGGCGCCGCCACGGTTTCCGGTCAATTTCCGATCAATCATCTAGTCAGGCCGCGAAGCCCGGCGGGGCGCCGACGAGCGGCGGCGCCGCGACCGGACGCGCGAAGCCGATCTCTTCGAGCAGCGCCGGGAGCGCGCGAGCCTCCGTCAGCTCATCCGGATCGAGCCCGCTCGCTGCCGAGATGTCCCGGCTCTCGAGAATGACGGCGCCGGGCTGCGGTGCGCCGCCGCGGGCCTCGGACGGAATCGAGACACGGAAGCTCTCGTCGCGGGCCGCCTGCCAGGCGACGAGGTACGAGTACGGGTTGATCACGCCGTCGTAGCCGAGCCCGAGCAGCGCCCG
Organism: uncultured Thermoleophilia bacterium; assembly: GCA_963819905.1. GTDB lineage: Bacteria > Actinomycetota > Thermoleophilia > Gaiellales > Gaiellaceae > CAWCQC01. The sequence continues at coordinate 370,721 of CAWFXP010000009.1, read as the reverse complement.
CGGGTGGATCTCGAAGTGGAGGTGCGGCGGCGTCCCCACCGCGTCGCCCGTCGTGCCGACGAACCCGACGACGTCTCCCGCCTCCACGCGGGCGCCGTTCACGGCGAGCGGGGAGAAGGCCGAGAGGTGAGCGTAGTAGTACTCGTGCCCCTGGTCGTCGCGCAGCCAGAGCCGCTGCCCGCCGAGATCGTTCCAGCCGACCAGAAACAGCGTTCCGCCGGTGACAGCCAGGACCGGCGCCCCGAGGGGCGCGAAGATGTCGTTTCCGTGGTGCCAGACGGTGTCCGCGCGCGGAGCGCCAAAGTCGTTCGTAAACGAGGCCGAGCCGTAGACGGGGAAGACGTAGCCGGCGCCCGTGATGTCGGGTCGAACGTCGGCGGGTGGGTTGCGGACGATCGGCGGCTGATCGTGATCCGCGCCGGGCGGGAGCGGTCTCGGGTCACGGCTCGTGTCGTGACCCCGCGCCCCACCGTCGACGAGCGGCGGGCTCTCGGGTCCGGCACCGCCGCCGCCGCCGCCGGGCTCCCCTGAGCCTCCGGAACCGCCGGAACCGCCGGACGGCTCGGAGTCGACCGGAGGCGGAGCCTGAACGGCCGCCTCCGCGTAGCCGATCGAGATCTCTGACCCCGCCGGAAGCCCCTTGTGGTTCTTCGTCACGTAGATGTGGACGCCGGTCACGAAGCCGCGGAACCCGGGCCCGGCGCCGTCCTCCCGCTGCACCGCCTGCTCGAGCACCACGGCATAGCCCCAGTCCCCGAGCTCGACCCGCTCGTTCGCGCCGACGGCCAGCCCGTTCCCCTCGACCGCAAAGCCCGAGACGGACGAGGCGGAGACGTCGCCCGAGGCGCCGGAGCTTCCGGCGTGGCCCTCGGCCGACACCGAGATGCTCGCGATGTTCACCTCGCCGCCGAAGAGGGCAACGCTCTCGACCTTGGCAGTCGCGCTCGCATGCGCCGCGGCGCCCGGCCCGGTACGGGCGTTCGTCGAGGCGACACCAACGGTCACGACGCTCCCGTCGCCGGGGTAGGCGAACCCGGCGGCCGATCCCGAGGCCGCCGGCGGAGCCGACGCGTAGCCTCCCGTGACGGTGTCCTGGCCCGCAACCTCGACGAGCACCGCGAACGCCGTGGCCGACGCCTTCACACCGCCGGCCGCGGGCGCGACACCTGCCGCGAACCAGAGCGCGGCGGCCGCAAGCGCGGCGACTGCGAGGCGGATCGGCACCATCGGAGGGTAGCGGGGAGGCCGCCGGTCAGCCAGGCGGACCGCACGCGTTTACCATCCATCGCGACGGCCAACCGAGAAAGGACGACGCTCCATGCCTGAGGCAAAGGCGGAAACCCTGGCCCTGATCGAGGGCCTCGTGCACGAGCAGCGCACGTTCCCGCCGTCCGACGAGTTCCGCCGCGGCGCGCTGATTGCCGACGAGGCCGTCTACCGGGAGGCGGAGACCGATTTCGAGGCGTTCTGGTCGCGCCTCGCGCGCGAGTTCGTCGCCTGGTACCGCGAGCCGACACAGGGGCTCGCGTGGGATCCTCCTCACTGCACGTGGTTCGCCGACGGCGAGCTCAACGCCTCCCACGGCTGCCTCGACCGGCATGTCGAGGCGGGCCGAGGCTCCAAGGTCGCCTACCACTGGGTCGGAGAGCCGCCCGGCGAGACCCGTGACGTCACGTACGCCGAGTTGCTGCGCGACGTATCGCGTCTCGCGAACGGCCTGCGCTCGCTCGGCGTCCGGAAGGGCGACCGGGTCGGGATCTACATGGGGATGGTGCCCGAGGTGGCCGTAGCGATGCTCGCGTGCGCCCGGATCGGCGCGCCGCACATCGTCGTCTTCGGCGGCTTCTCGGCCGACTCCCTCGCGGAGCGCCTCCGGGACACTGGCGCGACCGTCCTCATCACGCAGGACGAGGGGTGGCGCAAGGGTGGCGCCGTCCCCCTCAAGGCGAACGCCGACCAGGCGTGCTCCAGGGCCCCGGACGTCCGTCACGTGGTCGTCTACCGGCGGACGGGCAACCCGGTCCCCTGGGAGACGCACGACGTCTGGTGGCACGAGCTGTGTGAGGAGATGCCCGACGAATGCGAGCCCGAGCGCATGGGGGCCGAGGACACCCTCTTCCTGTTGCACACCTCCGGTTCGACGGCGAAGCCGAAGGGAGCGCTGCACACGACCGGTGGCTACCTCCTGCACGCCTCAGTGACGCACAAGTGGATCTTCGACATCCACGACGACTCCGTCTGGTGGTGCGCGGCCGACGTCGGCTGGATCACCGGCCACTCCTACATCGTCTACGGACCGCTCAACAACGGCACGACGAGCGTCATGTACGAGGGCGATCCGTCCTACCCCGACTGGGACCGCCACTGGCAGATCGTCGAGCGCTACGGGGTGACCTCGTACTACACGGCGCCGACGCTCATCCGCTCGTTCGTGAAGATGGGCGAGGCGTATCCCGCCCGTCACGACCTCTCCTCCCTGCGCGTGCTCGGCACGGTCGGCGAGCCGATCAACCCCGAGGCCTGGGTCTGGTACTGGCAGGTGATCGGGGGCGGGCGCTGCCCGATCGTCGACACGTGGTGGCAGACCGAGAACGGAGGCATCCTGATCACCCCGCTCCCGGGCGTCGTCACGACGAAGCCCGGGTCGGCGACCATCCCGTTTCCGGGCATCCAGCCCGAGATCGTGGGCGAGAGTGGCGCCCCGGTGAGGCAGGGCGACGGCGGCTTCCTGGTCGTGAAGCGCCCGTGGCCGGGCATGTTCCGCACGCTGTTCGGTGACGACGAGCGCTACGTCGAGACCTACTTCTCGAAGTACGGACCGTCCGTCTACGTCACCGGAGACGGCGCGAAGCAGGACGAGGACGGGTATTTCTGGCTGATGGGGCGGATCGACGACGTGATCAACGTCGCCGGCCACCGCCTCTCGACGACCGAGATCGAATCGACCCTCGTCGAGCACCCGTCGGTCGCGGAGGCGGCAGCGACCGGCGCCACCGACCCGCAGCGGGGCCAGCAGATCGTCTGCTTCGTCCTGCTCAAGAGCGGCTTCGGGCCCTCAGACGACCTCGCCTCCGAGCTGCGCGACTTCGTCGCCGAGAAGATCGGCAAGATCGCCCGCCCGGCCGCCGTTCTCTTCGGAGACGACCTGCCGAAGACCCGGTCGGGAAAGATCATGCGCCGACTGCTTCGCAACATCGCCGACGGCGAGGACCTCGGTGACACGACCACCCTCCGCGACCCGGCGATCGTCGAGGACCTGAAGGAGAAGGCCGACGCGGCGCTCCGAGGACGGTGAGCCCGGGAGGCGACCGCTGATCCGGCTCTGGGCCGGCCGGGCGGCTCTCGCGGCGGTCGTCGCGATCGCGATCGCCGTCGCCATCGACGCGGTGCTCGGGTCCGGGGGCGAGACGAAGCGCCCCGCCGCCGCGCCGAAGCCCCAGCTCGCAGGCCCCGGCGTCCCTCAGCCGGGCTCGCTCGCCGGCACGCTCACGTTCGCCGCCGGCGCCGCCTGCCGGCTCCAGACCGTCAGCCTCGACGACGCGAGCCTCGGCGAGGAAGGGCCGAGGTCGACGTGCGACCTGTGGGCCGCGCCCACGGGCCGGCTGGCAGCCGTTACACGCGGCCATCACGGCCTCTGGGACGAGCTCTGGCTGGCCCGCCTCGGCGACCCCCCGGAGCTTCTGCGCGAGCTCGGCTTCGTCCAGGGCGATCCGAGCTGGTCGCCTGACGGCGAGCAGCTCGCGTGGTGCGGGCCCGACGGGACGACCACCGTGCTCACCCTCGAGACGGATCGACGGCGCTCGGTCCGCGGCTGCCGCCCGGCCCTCGGCAACGACAGCGTGCTCACCCGCCCCGACGAGCCGGTCGCCGACAGCGTGCTCGAGGAAGGCCAAGCGATCCTCGGCCCGCTCGATCTGAACGGGCCGTTTCGCCTGCCCGACGCCAGGATCGACGTGCTCGGCTTCGACCGCGCGCCCGACGGCCTCCTCGCGGTGGCGGTCGCGTCGTTCAGCGACACGTTCCCCCGGGCCGTTCTCGAGCTGTGGCGCGAGGGGACCCTCGTGGGGGCGGTGTCCCTCCCGCTGCTCGTCGTTCCCGGACGCGGCGTCCTCGGCGAGCTCGTTCGCTTCAGCCCGACGGGACGCGAGATCGCGGTCGGCTTTCCGCGCAGCGCCATCGAGCTCCTCGTCGTCGATGCGCCACGTCGGCGAATCGCGCTCGAGCTCGTTCCGGTGAGCGGCTTCGCGTGGTCACCTGACGGCGCGTGGTTCGCGCGCTCGACCGGAGACGAGATCGTGATCGCCGGCGCCGAGCGCTCCGAGGCGGCCTACGTGCTCCCCCTCGAGGCCACCGGGCTCGCCTGGCGCTGAGCTCCTACCGTTGCCAGAGCTCGTCGGCGAGATGGATCGCCTCGACGATGCCCTGGTAGCCCGTGCAACGACAGAGGTTCCCGGAGATCGTGCGGCGGATGAGCTCGTCGTCCGGGCCCCGCGTGTCGCGCAGGAGCTCGTAGGCCGTCATCAGGAATCCGGGCGTGCAGAAACCGCACTGCAGCCCGTGGCGACGTCGGAAGGCCTCCTGCAACGGGTGCAGCTCGCCGGCCCCCGGCGCCAGTGACTCGACGGTCGTGACCCGCCGGCCGTCCGCCTGGACGGCGAAGAGGATGCACGAGCGGACGCTCGCGCCATCGAGCAGGACCGTGCACGCACCGCAGACGCCGTGCTCGCAGCCGAGATGGGTTCCGGTCAGGCGAAGGTCGTCGCGGAGGAAGTCGGCGAGCGTCCGGCGGACGTCCACGGTCCGCTCGCAGACCACCTCGTTCACCACGATCGTGACGTCGCGCCTATGCACCATCGCCGGCCTGAGCGAGGGCGAGTGCCCGTTCGAGGGCCCGGCGGGCCAGCACCTGGATAGCCCGGCGCCGGTAGGCGGACGAGGCGTGGACGTCGGACGAGGGATCACAGGTCGCGCCGACCGAGGCAGCCGCCTCGTCGAGCAGGCTCGACGACGGTCGCCGCCCCTCGAGCTGTGCGGCCGCTTCACGCGCGTCGAACGGCACCGGTGCCACGCCGGCACAGGCGATTCGCGCCCTGCCGATCGTTCCATCCTCCGAAAGAGAGACGGCGACGGCGACGCCCGCGAGCGCGAAGTCGCCGTGCCTCTCCGCGACCTCGAGCCAGGCCGTGACCCGTGCGCGGCGCGACCGCCGGGACGAGAACGCCGACGAGCAGCTCGTCCGGAGCGATGGTCGTCGTGAGCGGCATGTCGAACAGCTCGCTCGGCTTCGCGACCCGCGACCCGCGCACGCTCACCAGCTCGAGCTCCGCGTCGAGCGCCGTGACGACGGCCGGGAGCTCGGCCGCCGGGTCGGCGTGGGCGATGCTGCCGCCGACCGTGCCGCGGTTTCGGATCGCCACGTGGCCGATCAGGGGCGCCGCCTCCGCGAGGAGGGGGCAGGTGGCCCGTATCCGCTCGTCCTGCTCGAGAATCCGCTGTCTGACGAGCGCCCCGAGCCGCAAGCCGTCGCCGGTAGCGACGCCGTCCAGGCCGGAAACCCCGTTGACGTCGACGATGACTGCAGGCGTGGCGAGACGCAGGTTGAGAAGGGGACCGAGGCTCTGTCCGCCGGCGAGCACCTTCGCGTCGTCGCCGTACCGGGCGAGGAGGTCGCAGGTCTCCTCGATCGTCTCCGGCGCGTAGTAGTCGAAGCGGGCCGGCTTCAGCCGAGGGTCCCCATCGTCAGCACGGCGTCGTCGTGGAAGGGCAGCACCTTGTCCTTGCCCACGTCGAGGATGCGCAGCATCGAGTCGTAGCAGAGGATCGGATCGGTGTGCATGCCGGTGGGGATCACCTTGTACGTGCCCTTCGCGAGCACCTCCTCCGGAGGGTAGAAGTTCTCGCGGATCGTGCACATGCCGGCGATGACGTACGTGCCGTCGTCCGTGTCGACCACGACCGACTGGCCCCCGGGGCTGTGACCCGGGGTCAGCATCGTCCTCACGCCCTTCGAGATCTCCACGTCGCCCTCGACGAACTCGACGTTCAGGCCGCCGATCACCTTGTAGTGCGACTTCGGGGCGTACGTCGAGTTGAACAGCGGATGGACGGGAATCCGCTCCCACTCGGCCTTCTGGATCAGGATCTTCGAGGTCCCGAACTTCGGCGTGTTCATGCAGTGATCCCAGTCGAGATGCGTCTGCACGAACGTGTCGACGTCGTCGAAGGTGAGCCCCTGCTCCGCGAAGTGCTCCTCGATCGGCTTCACGTCGACGACGTCCTGGAACCGCTCGCCCGCCAGCATGAGCGGGCCCTCGCCCCGTATCTGCGTCCGGTAGTCGTCGGCCGAGCAGCCCGCGTCGACGAGGATGATTCGCCCCTCGCCGCGGATGAGCCACGAGACGTACGGGATGTCGACCTTGTCCCCGAAGTTGTGCATGTAGGTGAAGCGGCTCTTCTCGCGCTGCGGGCCGAGGGCGACGACCATCGGCGTGATCGTGTACATGGATCCTCGCTTTCAGGTGGTGAGTAGGTCGGAAGCCAGCTCGGGTGTGAGCGGAAGCCGATCGACCTTCGCCCCGAACGGGGCCAACGCGTCGGCGACCGCGTTCGCGACCGCGGCGGGCGTCGCGATCAGCCCGGACTCGCCCATGCCCTTGATCCCACCGGGGGTGAGGGGAGACGGGGATACGCAGTGCAGGACGTCGATGGACGGGACGTCGGTCGCGCTCGGTAGCAAGTAGTCCATGAGCGTGCTCGAGCGGGGCTGCCCGTCCTCGTCGTAGACCAGGCGCTCGAGGAGCGCGCCGCCGATCCCCTGCGCCACGGCGCCGCGCACCTGCCCCTCGACGATCTCCGGGTTCAGCACCGTGCCGCAGTCCTCGACCGCGACCACTCGGCGGACGGTCACCCGGCCTGTGCCTCGGTCGACGTCCACGACCGCGACGATACAGCCGTTCGCGTAGGTCGCCCTGGGGTCGTGAAACGCCGAGGTGGACAGGTCCGGTTCCGCGACGGCGTCGCGGATCCAGGGCTGGAAGTACGCCGTTTCCGCAAGCTCACGAAGCGAGACCACACGGCTGGGTGCGTCCCGCAGAGCAACGCCGCCGTCGACCACCTCGAGATCCGCGGGATCCGTCTCGAGCAGGACGCCGGCGATCGCGAGCAGCCGCTCGCGGAGCTCGACGGCCGCCTTCAGAACTGCGCCGCCGAGCACGACCGCCGTCCGGCTCGCACGCGTCCCGGGAATGGAGATCGGCGTCGCCGCCGTGTCGTTCGCCACCAGGGAGACGTCCTCGACGGCGGCCCCGAGCACGTCCGCGACGATCTGCGCGACCGTCGTGCGGTGGCCCTGGCCCTGGGAAGGCGTCCCGATCGCGACCGTCACCTCGCCCGAGGGCTCGAGCGTCACCCGTGCCGCATCGTGCGAGACGAGGACCCAGCTCGACTGGGCGCTTCCCTCCGTGCCCCAGCCGGTCGGCTCGACATAGGGACTGACCCCGATCCCGACGCAGCGCCCGGTCGCCCGGGCGGCCCGCTGCTCCGCCCGGAAGTCGTCGTAGCCGATCGCCTCGCACGCCAGGTCGAGGGACTCGCGGAAGCTTCCGGAGTCGTAGACCATCCCGGTCGCCGACTCGTAGGGGAACTCGTCGGGACGCACGAGATTGCGCCGTCGCAGCTCGACAGGGTCGAGGTCGAGCTCGCGGGCGGCCTGGTCGATCAGGAGCTCCCGGGCGCAGTGCCCGGCCGTCCAGCCGACGCCCCGGTACGGCGCGACGGGCGCCTTGTTCGTGACGACCGCGAGGACCTCGCTGGCGAGGTTCCGTATCCGGTAGACGCCCGGCATGAGGCCGGCGGCGAGGTACGGCTCGATGAGCGCGCTCGCGTTGTTGAACGAGTAGGCCCCGGCGTCGCCGACGATCCTCGTGCGGAGGGCGAGAAACCCGCCGTCCGGACCGAGTGCGAGCTCGCTCTCGATCCGCTGCTCCTTGGCGTGAGGCGCGGCGAGCAGGTTCTCGCGCCGGTCCTCGATCCAGACGACCGTACGGCCGGTCACGCGGGCCGCGAGCGCGACCGCGAGCTCCTCGGGGTGCAGCGGGATCTTCTGGCCGAACCCGCCGCCAACGTCCGGCGTGATCACGCGGATCCTCGCCTCCCCGATGCCGGTCGCCATCGCCAGGCGCCGGCGGAGGAGGTGCGGCGACTGCGTCGAGCTCCAGACGGTGAGCTCCCCGCTCGAGGGCTCGTACGACGCTGCGCATCCCCGCCCCTCGAGCGGCACCGCCGTGTACCGGTTCCCATGGAAGACCGCGGTCGCGACGTGGGCGGCCCGCCCGAAAGCGGCGTCCGGGTCGCCGCTCGTGCGCAGAGCGCGGTAGACGACGTTCGACTCGAGCTCGGGAAAGAGAAGCGGCGCTCCCGGAGCCGCCGCCGCCTCCGCGTCGACGACATGTGGCAGCGGCGAATAGTCCACCTCGACGAGCTCTGCTCCGTCCTCCGCCTCGTAGCGGTCACGCGCGAGGACGAGCGCGACCGCCTCGCCGGCGAATCGCGCACGCCCGCTCGCCAGGGCATGCTGCGGCGTCTTTCGCAGCCCGTCGATCGGGAGGAGATCGACGAGCGGAACGTGGGGGAGATCGGCCGCCGTGAGGACGGCCACGACACCGTCCACCCCCCGGGCCGCGTCCGCGTCGATCCCCGCGATGTCCGCGTGGGGGAGCGGCGAGCGGACGAAGGCTGCATGAAGCCCGTCCGGGAAGGGCAGATCTGCGAGGAAGCACCCTCGCCCGGCCAGGAGCCGCGGATCCTCGAGGCGCGGCACGCGCCTGCCCGTCCAGCGGCCGGGAAGCGTGAACGGCAGCGGATCAGAGGACTCGGAAACCAGGCGAGATACGATATATTACGACGTCGTGTCCGCGACCGGCGAGCGCGCGATTGCCGAGGCCCGCGCCGAGCTCGAGCGGGCGGTAGCACGTTGGCGTGAGCTCGCCGGCGATCTGCCCGAGGCGGAGACCGACTCCGGGATCCGCGTCGCTCCCCTCTATACGGAGCTCGACCTGCCGCCCGATTCGCCGGAGCGAATCGGCGTTCCCGGCGAGTATCCGTTCACGCGCGGCATCCACCCGAGCATGTACCGCGGGCGTCTCTTCACGATGCGCCTGTACGCCGGCTGGGGCGGCCCGGAGGACACGAACGAGCGTTTTCGCTACCTGCTGGGACAGGGCCAGACGGGCCTATCCGTCGCGCTCGACCTGCCCACGCAGATGGGGCTCGACTCGGATCACGAGCTCGCGACGGGCGAGGTCGGCAAGGTCGGAGTGGCAATCGACACGCTGGCCGACATGGAGCGCGTCTTCGCGGGGATCCCGCTCGACCGCGTCTCGACGTCGTTCACGATCAACGCGACCGCCCCGATCCTCCTCGCGATGTACCAGGTCGTCGGCGAGCAGCAGGGAGTCGCCGCCGCCGACCTGAGGGGCACCGTTCAGAACGACATCCTGAAGGAGTTCCTCGCCCGCAAGACGTACATCTACCCGCCTGCACCGTCGCTCCGGCTCGTCGCCGACGTGATCGAGTACGCAGCCCGGGAGCTGCCTCGCTTCAACCCCATCTCGGTGTGCGGCTATCACCTGCGCCAGGCAGGATGCGACGCCGTTCAGGAGATCGCATACACCCTCGCCAACGGCGCGGCGTACGTCCAGGCGGTTGTCGACCGCGGCCTCGACGTCGACCGGTTCGCCGGCCGCTTCTCGTTCAACATCTCGACGATGCGCGACTTCTTCGAGGAGATCGCGAAGCACCGCGCGTCGCGTCGGATCTGGGCGCGTATCCTGCGCGAGCGCTTCGGCGCAACCGACCCTCGCTCGTGGACGCTGCGGCTCTTCTCGGGCGGTGACGGGACGACGCTGACGAGCGTCGAGCCGCTGAACAACGTCGCCCGCACCACGCTGCAGACGCTCGCGATCGTCCTGTCGGGCGCGCAGGCCGTCCACACGATGGGCTGGGACGAGGCACTCGCCCTGCCGACCGAAGAGGCGGCGCTGCTCGCCCTCCGGACACAGCAGATCGTCGCTCACGAGAGCGGGGTCACGCGAACCGTCGACCCGCTCGGCGGCTCGTACTACGTCGAGGCGCTCACCAACGAGCTCGAGGATCGCGCCTCACGGCTGCTCGAGGAGGTCGAGCGAGAAGGCGTGCTCGAGAGCATCGCCAACGGCTCGCTCGAGCTCGCCATCGCCGAGGCTGCCTACCGCCAGCAGGAGGAAGTCGAGAGCGGAGCTCGGATCGTCGTCGGCGTGAACCGGTTCGCGAGCTCGAACGCCGACGAGCAGGCCATCGAGCTCCTCGCCGTGCCCGAGGAGGTCCGCTCCCGGCAGCTCGCGCGCTTGTCCGAGACGAAGGCGTCCCGCGACGAGGCGCGGGTCCAAGCAGCGCTCGCCGGCGTGACCGCCGCCGCGGCGTCCGCTGCGAACGCGATGCCCGTGATCCTCGAAGCGGTCCGCTCGTACGCGACCGTCGGCGAGATCTCGGAGGCGCTGGCGGCCGTCTTCGGGCACCACCGGGCGTCCACCGTCGTCTGATGGAGGCAAGCCTGCCGGCCGTCGCGCTCGACCACGTCGGGATCGCGGTTTCGGCCGCCGCAGACAGCCCGCTCGCACGGGTGCTCGGCGCGCAGGGGCTGCAGCTCACCGAGATGCCGAGCGGTGTCGCGGTGGGCAGGCTAGGGCCCGACGAGCAGCTCGAGCTGGTCGAGGCGGCGCGGCCCGGAAGCCCGATCGAGCGTTTCCTCGAGCGGCGCGGGCCGGGGCTCCACCATGTCGCCTTCCGCGTCGACGAGCCGCTTGCCGGCGTCCTCGTCCGGCTGCGCGAGGAGGGGATCGAGCCGGCCGGCGAGATCGAGCCTGCCTCCGACGGTCGGCCCTCGGTGTTCCTGCACCCGTCGTCGACCGGGGGCGTGCTCGTAGAGCTCGTCGAAGGCCCTCGCCCCGGGTGACAGCCACCGGCTTCCCGCTCGAGGGCCTCCGCGTTCTCGACCTGACGCAGTACGTTGCCGGGCCGTACTGCACCCAGGTTCTCGCCGACCTCGGCGCCGCCGTGCTGAAGGTCGAGCGCCCCGGGAGCGGCGACGTCTACCGTCTCCAGGGGCCCGTCTTCGCGAACGGCGAGAGCGCGAGCTTCCTCACGCTGAACCGGGGCAAGCGCTCGATCGAGCTCGACCTTGGCCTGCAGCCCGACCGTGAACGGCTGGAGGAGCTGCTCGCCGCGTCGGACGTCCTCGTCGAGAACATGCGCCCGGGGGCACTCGCGAAATTCGACCTCGATTACGACGCCGTCGCCGCTCGCCATCCGAGGCTCGTCTACTGCTCGATCTCGGCCTTCGGCCAGGAGGGGCCTCTCGCCGGCGCCGGCGGCTACGACGTCACGATCCAGGCCCTCTCGGGCCTGATGGCCATGACGGGCCATCCGGGCCAACCGCCTGCGAAGGTCCCGGTCGCGGCGCTCGACTTCGGAAGCGCGCTGTACGGCGTCGTCGGAATCCAGGCGGCGCTCGTCCAGCGAGAGCGCACCGGCCGCGGCCAGTGGGTTCAGACCTCGCTCCTCGAGTGCGCGCTCGGCTGGCTCTCGATGCACGTCGTCACGTATCTCCTCGGCGGCGACGAGCCCGGTCCGCTCGGCTCACGGAGCCCGTTCTTCGCCCCGTACGAGGCGTATCGGACGGCCGACGGCTACCTCGTCGTCGTCGGCACCGGCGGGCAAGACGCCTGGGGGAATCTCTGCCGCGAGCTCGGGATCGAGCGGCTGATCGAGGACCTTCGCTTCGCGACGAACGCCGATCGCGTGGCCAACGCCGAGGAGCTCCGCGCGCGAGCTCGAGCCCGTCCTGGAGCGCGAGCCGAACGCCCACTGGGTCGAGAGGCTCGAAGCAGCGGGTGTGGCCTGCGCACCCGTCCAGCGCCTCCACGAGGTGCTCGACTCGGAGCAGGCGAAGATCCTCGCAATGGTCGGGACGCTCGCCCATCCGGCAGCCGGGGACGTTCCGACGGTGCGCCTGCCGCTGACCCTCTCGGACGCCCGCTCGACGTCGCCCGAGCCGCCGCCACGTCTCGGCGACGCCGACGAGGCCGGCTGGGACTGACGCCGCCTCCAGTCAGGCGAGCCGGCCGCCGTCGATCGGGATGACGCTCCCGTTCAGGTAGGCGGCCTCGGGCCGGGCGAGGTAGGAGACGAGCGAGGCGATCTCGTCCGCCTCGCCGACCCGCCCGATCGGGATGTGGCGGACGATGTCGGCTGCGATCTCGGGGTCGTCGAGGTACTTCTCGACCTGCGGCGTGCGGACGTAGCCCGGGCAGACGATCGTCACCCAGAACCCGCGTGGGCCGAGCTCCTTCGCCATCGTCCGGGCGAGCAGCACCTGGCCGCCCTTCGACGCGCTGTAGTCGGCGAAGCCCTGCTCGGAGGCCAGCCCGCTGATAGAGGCGTTGAAGACGATCGCGCCGCCGTCCGGCATCCGGCGGGCAGCTGCCCGCGCGACGATAAAGGACCCGACGCAGTTCACGTCGATCACCCGGCGGAAGAAGTCGACGTCGATGTCGAGGCAGCCGCGGTTCTGGCCGTCGATGCCGGCGTTGACGAAGACGGCGTCGAGCCGACCGAGGAATCCCATCGCCTGCTCGAAGGCGCCCTCGACCTCCGCCTCGCTCGACACGTCGCAGGGACGGCCGGCGGCTGCCGGGCCCAGCTCCGTTAGCGCCGCGTCGAGCTTCTCCAAGCTTCGGCCTACGAGGAAGACGTTCGCCCCCTCGGTCACGAACCGGCGAGCAGCTGCGAGCCCCATCCCCGTCGTCCCGCCGGAGACGAAGACGCCCCGTCCGGCGTGCGGCGGGCTCACGAGCTCGTGACGTCCGGCCACTGCTCGAGGCCGTACGCCATGTCCCAGAATCCGAGTTCGAGGCGCGTGCTCATCGTGAAGATCGCCGACAGGCGCTCGGTCGTCGCTTCGTCGACGCCGGCGGCCAACGCCTCGAAATCGGCCTTCATGACCCCGACGATACCGCCGTACTCGGGCTGACCGAAGAAGCGAATCCACTCGGCGTAGACGGGGTGGTCGTGCACGAGCCCCTCTGCGATCAGGGCGGAGGCGATGTCGCCGTAGCTCCAGGTGCACGGCACGATCGCGGCCATGATCTCGAGCGGCCCACCGGTCGCCGCGACCGAGACCAGGAAGCCGGTGTAGGCGACGTTCGCAGGCGCCATGCAAGTCGCCCCGCCACGATCGGCAGCGCCGAGCTCGAGCACCCGGCGACGCAGCTCAAGGTTCTCCGGGATCTCGCTCTCGACGATGTTGGCGAGGTCCGCCGAGAAGCGCTTCATCGTCTCGACGTCGTCGGCCTTGGCGACGCCGAGCGCGATCGCGCGAGCGTACTCGGGCAGGTACTGTAGGTTCTGCTCGACGTAGAAGCGGAACGTCTCGGGCGGAAGCGTCCCGGCCGCGAGCTCGCGGATGAACGGATGCGCGTGCAGGCTCTCCCAGACACGGTCGCAGTCGGAGCGGAGCCGTTCGCAGATCATCTAGACCCGCTCGAAGGCGAGGCTTGCGAACCGCGCGATCGTCTCACGCCGGTCCTGCCCGAGCGGGAAGATGCTCATCCCGCCGACCCGGGCCTCCCGCAGCCACTCGAGCTTCTCGAGCGCGGTCCTGGGACTGCCGCAGAAGGCGATCTTCCTGACTAGCTCGTCGGGGATCATGCGCGCGGCCTCCTTGGCATGCTGGAACTCGCCGCCCGAGTATGCCGTGTTGACCGCCTCGATCAGCTCGTCGCTCATGCCGGCGAGCTTCGCGTAGTCCGGCGCGGTCTTCGGAAACCAGGCGGCGATCGAGCGTGCCGAGTCGATGGCCGCGGCCTCGTCGTCGGCGATCGCGCCGTACAGGAAGAGCGTCTCGTCGAACGTCGGGCGGCTGCTCGCCGCTCGCCCGCGGGCGAGGTGCTCGCGGGCGAAGGCGAGGCCCTCGGGAAAGAGACCGGCCAGCAGGATCAGCCCGTCCGCGACCTCGCCGGTCAGCTCGAGGGCCCTCGGGCGGCTCGCGGAGATGTAGACGGGCGGCTCGGGGACGGCGGAGCGGAGGTGGCCTCCCGTGAGCCGCCAGGGCCCGACCTCGCCCTCGACCGATTCGCCGCGCCACAGGCGTCGCATGGCGTCGATCGCGTCTCGCAGCGTTTGCAGCTTCGCCATCGGCAGCCCGAGCTCGTAGAGGGGTCGATCGCCGACCCCGATGCCGCAGGCCACCCGACCCGGGGCTAGCTGCTCGAGCGAGCGGAAGGCGTTGGCCGTGATCGCCGGATGGCGCGTCAGTGGGTTCGTGACTGCCGTTCCGACGGTGATGCTCGACGTCGCCTGCAGCGCGAGCGTCGCGTAGACGTAGCAGTCGCCCGCGTGCATCGACGAGTCGGTGAGCCAGAGGTTGTCGAAGCCGAGGTCCTCGATCCACTTGACGAGCTCGACCCATTCGTCCGGCTCGTAGACGCCCTGCAGCGTGACGCCGTAGCGCATCACCAGACGACCACGTTGCGGCCGCGCACCTGGCGCGCACGGAGCCGTTCGAGAGCCGTCTCGATCTCCGCCAGCGGGTAGCGGGTGTCGATCGTCACGGTCAGGCGCCCGTCCGCGGCGAGTCGGACCGCGGTCTCGAGGTCGCGCCGCGACGCCGCGACTGAGGTGATCACCTGAATCTCCGAAAGAATCAGCTCGATCGGATGGATGTTCAGATGTTCGCCCGTGTAGCCGATGACGACGAGCTTCCCGCCGCGACCGAGCGAACGGATGCCGGCGGCGAAGGTCTGTTCCGTCCCGACGAGCTCGACGTAGTGGTCGGCGCCTGCGCCGCCGGTCAGCTGCTTGATCTGTTCGGGCAGGCCGTCGTATCCCTCCCCGCCTTCGAGGACGACCGTCTCGCTCGCCCCGAGCTCCGCCGCGAGCGCGGCCTTCTCGGCGCTGTCGGCGACGGCGATCGCGCGGGCTCCCGCCGCGGCCACGACCTGAACCGCCATGAGGCCGACACCGCCGATCCCGTTGACGACCACGGTGTGACCGAGCCCGATACCCGCCAGTCGCGAGGCGTGAACGACCGACATGCCGCTGCAGGCGAGCACGGCGCCGGTCTCGAAAGACACCGTGTCGGGCAGTGGAATCAGGTTCCCTGCCGGGACGCGCACGACATCGGCGAACCCGCCGTCGAGCGAGAAGCCGAGCTGCCCGACAGGATCGGTGCAGAGCGAGTCACGACCGGTCCGGCAGGAGGCGCAGCGCCCGCAGCCGACGAAGTTGTAGACGGCAACCCGATCGCCTTCACCGACAGCGCTCCCTGCCGGGGCCTCGAGCACGACGCCGGCGCTCTCGTGCCCGAGCACGAAGCGGTCGTGCGGCGGCGGGATCATCCCTTCGAGAAAGTGGAGCTCCGTTCCGCACACCCCGCCGGCGCGGGCCGAGACGAGCGCCCATCCGTCAGCGACCGGATCCGGGACGTCCTCGACGCGCACCTGGCCACCCTCGACCAGCACGGCTGCTTTCATCGCTCCTCCCTCACGTCCGGCCATTGCTCGCAGCGGTAGGCCATGTCCCAGAACAGATGCTCGAGCCTCGTCGCCATCCGAAAGATCTCCGCGAGCCGGCGACGATACTTCTCGTCCGCCCGCTCCGCCAGCTCGTCGAGCGTCCGGCGGCGTCCGACGATCAGCTCCTGGTACTCCTCCCCGCAGAGGAAGCCGACCCAGTCGGCGTAGACGGGATGAGCCGCGATCTCGTCCCGCAGGCGCAGGCCGATGTCGGCATAGCTCCACGTGCACGGCAAGAGGGCGGTCATAACCTCGAGCGGGCCACCCCGCACGGCGGTCGAGACGAGGTACCCGGCGTAGGCGACGCTGGCGGGCCCGGGCACCGACGACCCGCCGCGGTCGGCGGCACCCATGGCAATCAGCCGCTCGAGCAGCAGACGGTTGTTCTCGCTCTCCCTCTCCACGACGGCGACGAGCTCCTCGGCGAAGTGGCGCATCTCACGCTCGTCCCGGGCGACGGCCGCGCCGATCGCCACCGCGCGGCTGAGGTCGGGCAGGAAGAAGTACAGATCCTGCTCGATGAAGAAACGGAACGTGTCGAGCGGCAGCGTTCCAGCCGCCATCTCGCGCAGCAATGGGTGGCGGTGAAGGCCCTCCCACAGCTCCGAGGACTCCTCGCGCAGCGTCTCGCAGAACGACACGCCGTGGCTAGCTCAGGTCGACCCACACGGTCTTCGTCTGCAGGTACTGCTCGAGGGCCTCGCGGCCGAGCTCCTTCCCGTAGCCCGACAGCTTGAACCCGCCGTACGGGATCGCAGCGTCGAACATCCCGTACGTGTTGACCCAGACGGTGCCCGCCTCGACCTTTGCTGCCACCCTGTGCGCCCGCTTTACGTCACGCGTCCAGATCCCCGCGGCCAGCCCGAAGGGCGTGTCGTTCGCGAGGGCGATCGCCTCGTCCTCGTCCGAGAACGACGCGACCATCGCCACCGGCCCGAAGATCTCCTCGCGCATGATTCGCATGCCGGGCTCGACGTCGGTGAACACGGTCGGCTGGAGGAAGTAGCCGCCCGCCAGACCCTCGCCGCTCGGGCGGTCGCCGCCGTAGGCGACCGTCGCCCCCTCGTCGCGACCGGTCGAGACGTAGCCGCTGACCCGGTCGAGCTGCTCCTCGGAGACGAGCGGGCCCATGTCGGTATCGGGCTCGAGCCCGGAGCCGAGCCGGATCGAGCGGGCACGATCGACGAGCCGCTCCGCGAACTCGTCCTTCACGCGCTCGTGCACGAAGACCCGGGCACCGGCGATGCAGCACTGGCCCTGATTGAAGAACACCGCGCCGTGCGTTCCCGCGAGCGCGGACTCGAGATCGGCGTCGTCGAAGACGATGCTCGGGGACTTTCCGCCCAGCTCGAGCGACACCCGCTTCAGGTTCCCCTTCGCCGCCTCCGCGATCTTCTGCGCCGGTCGTGTGCTCGCCGGTGAACGTGATCTTGTCGACATCCGTGTGCGCTGCGAGCGGCGCCCCTGCCGTCTCGCCGAAGCCCGTGATCACGTTCACGACGCCTGGCGGGAACCCGACCTCCGTGAACAGCTCGGCGAGGCGCAGCGCGGAGAGCGGCGTCTGCTCGGCGGGCTTGAGGACGACCGTGTTTCCGGCGGCGAGAGCAGGGCCGAGCTTGTAGCCGCACATGAGCAGCGGGAAGTTCCAGGGGATGATGGCGCCGACGACCCCGATCGGCTCGCGGCGCATGTAGGTGTGGAAGCTTCCGAACGACGGCGTCCCGACCGCGCCCTCGATCTTCGTCACCCAGCCGGCGTAGTAACGAAAGAGCTCGGACGTGAGCGGGACGTCGACGACGAGGGCCTCGGCGACCGGCTTGCCGTTGTCGAGCGCCTCGAGCTGCGCGAGCTCGTCGGCGAGCTCCGCGATCCGCGTGCCGAGGTTCCAGAGGAGCTCCGCCCGCCGGGCAGGAGGAAGATCACGCCAGGCCGGAAACGCCTCGCGGCCCGCAGCGACAGCCGCGTCCACGTCATCCTGGACCGGCCGAGGGCGCAGACGCGATCGGTTCACCCGTGGCCGGGTTGAGCACGTCGAACCGCTCGCCCGAGACCGCTTCCCTCTCCTCGCCCGCAATCAGGAGCCCATGCTCCTCCGAGAGGAAGCCGGTCACCCCGTCGAGCACTGCCGTTGCCATCCGCGGCCACCTTTCAGACCGATGAGATATCAGATACGAGGGCGCCAGCGTACCGCTGCCGCGCCGCCCCGGTCAAGCGACTGCGTGCCCCGGCGAGGGAGCGAGGAGGCGCCCGAGGACGCGCTCGAGCTGAGCGGCACCCAGAGCGAGAGACTCCCCGTCGATGCGCTCGCCGGGCGTGTGCATGCCATCCCCGTTCGCGACACCGAGAGTCAACCCCGGGATGCCCGCAGCGAGGGCAGCGTTCGCGTCGGTCGAGCCCTTGCCGAGCGCGTCCGGCAGACCGAGCTCCTCGCGCACGGCGCGAACGGCCTCGAGAAGTGGTGACCCACGGTCGAGTTGCCCGGCCGGCCGCCTGCCGATGATCTCGACGTCCAGTCGTAGCGGCGGTCCGACGTCGAGGCCGGCGAGACGCTTGGCGAACCGCTCGAGCACGTCCTCGGCGAGCGCACGGGCCTCGACTGTCAGCTCCGCCTCGTCGGCGATGGCGTTGACCGAGCGTCCGCCGGATACCAGACCGACGTTCACGGGAACGTCTGCCGAGGATTCGCGCGCGAGCGACACCCCGAGCTCGAGCAAGGCATGGATCGCGCTCGGCCGCCCGCGATCCACCCACGAGTGGCCGCCGGGCCCGGTGACGCGCACGCTGGCCCGAAGGCTCCCGACCGCATCCACGATCACGTGGTGGAGGCCGTGGCCCTCCAACGCGAGCACCGCGTCCGGCCGAAGCTCCGCGCAGGCGGCGGTGATCCCGCGCAGGTTGCCGAGGCCCTCCTCGCCGACGGTGAACACGAGGGCGCCCGGGGCCACCTTCTGGGCGCCGAGCAGCTCGCCGACGACGTGCATCGCGACCACGACCGCAGCCGCGTTGTCGCCGATCCCAGGGCCGACCAGCCACGAGTCGTCTCGCTCGAAACGAAGCGCCGTCTCGGCCGGAAACACGGTGTCGACATGCGCCGCTACGAGGAGCCGCGGCTGTCCCTCGCCCCAGCTCCAGATCAGATTCCCGACGCCGTCACGGTGGCGGCGTCCGGGAGCGCCCGCGAGCCGCTGCTCGAGCCAGTCGATGCGTGGGCGCTCGGCGAACGTCGGCGCCGCGATCGCGGCCAGCTCGAGCAGATCGTCGATCAGGCCAGCTGTCGCCACCCGGGCAGGCTAAACAGTCGACCGCGCGAGAGTCAGTCGGGGATACCGGGCGGACCGATGATCTCGACGCCGTATTCGGCGGCAACCGCGACGAGCCTCTCGAGGTCGGGCGGGCCATCCGGGGCCGGCGGGAGCGTCAGCGCCTGGGCAGGCTCGCCGACCGCTCGGAGGAAGCCCTCGAAGCCGCCAGGCTCGGCCCACGAGGAGGAACCGCGCCTCGGCCGAGGACACAGTGAACGTGTGCGGGACGCCACGAGGGCCGTAGACGAAGGACCCGGCAGGGGCGTCGATCGTCCGGCCACCAACCCGGAAGGTCAGCTGTCCGTCGAGAACGTAGAACCACTCGTCCTCGTTGCGATGAACGTGAAGCGGTGATCCTGCTCCCTGGGGTGCAAGATGCTCGATCACGCCGACGCGGCCGCCCGTCGTGTCGGCCGAGGCCTTGATGGTCGCGAGCGTGCCGAGGAACCAGAGCGCAGCGCCTTCCTGCGCCTGAAGGGCGATCGGGCTGACGGTTGTGTCGACGGTGTTGCTCATGGAACGCTCCTGCGGACGCGTGAAACCACCCCGTCATGGCGCCCTACCACGCGCACTGGGAGACGGCAGCGGACGTCCTCCTCGCTCCGTGGCGCGCGCGAGGGCGCCGCCGAAGCTTGCTGCGAGCAGGAATCGTGCTGGCCGTGAGCTTCGACACGTGGCGCCTGCTCGTTCGAGAGCAGAGCCTCGACGACGCGCAGGCGATCGAGCTGGTGCTCCGGCTCAGCTGCGTGTGCGTCCAGCCCCGCCGGGCATCTGGACTAAACGGGATCGAGCGGCGTCCCGTCGAGCGCGAGCGTCGACTCGAGAAGAACGCAGTCGATGTGCGATCTGGCGTCGATCGAACCGCCGTAGGCGACGTTGTTCCCGACGGCGACGTGGGCGCCGCCGACGATCCCCTCGAGCTCGAGCGCGGAACCGCCCGGCCGCGAGTGCGGATTCAGCCCGATCGATACCTCGGCGAGGTTCCACATGCGCTCGTCACCCGAACGCTCGAGAGCGTCGGCGAGCCGCCACGACTCCGCCCCCGCCAGATCGACGAGCCGTCCCTCTGCGAAGTGAAGCTCGACGGGGCTCGCGAGCTGGTCGGGGCCGAGGAACAGGAGCGAGCCGTCGACCACGACGAGTCCCTCGGCCGTGCCCTCGACCGGGCTTGCCCCGACCTCGATGTCCGGAGGCGCGGCGTAACCGCCCGGCGCGTCGGCGATGCCCCAGAGCGGCCGGCCGCGGCGGCCGTCGAAGCTGCCGCGCAGATCGGTCCCACTCGGGCTCGTGAGCCGGAACTCGGATGCGCTGTCGAGCCGTTCGGCGAGGAGCTTCGCGCGGTCGCCGATCTCGTGGAAGTCGGCGGCGAAGGGCCCGCCGGGCCGTAGCGTCGTCCAGCTCAGGCCGGGCACGGTCAGGTAGCGAGCCCCCTGCTCACACGCCTGTCTGCGCGCCGGGCAGGACCCGATGAAGACGGAGGTCAGCTCGAACACGACGTCCGCCTCGAGCATCGCGGCGCTCACCTCCGAGGGCGGCTCGTCGCCGGGGAGGTCGGCCGGTGCCGAGGAGACGACGACGACAGCGAGGCCGAGCGCTTCGAGCACCGAGGCCATCGCCCCGACGATCTCCTGGTCGGCGGCGGTATCGGTGACGACGAGCGCCTGCTCGCCCTCCCGGACACCTGCACACGCCGTCGCGAGCGTGCGCAGCGCCGGCAGGCATTCGAGGCGCGTCATTCGGGGGCGAGCACGATCGCCGCCATCGCGGCGTTCACCTTCGTGGCCGTCGTGATGTCCGAGACGTCGAGCCACTCGTCGGGCGTGTAGACCGGCTCCCGTCCGGGGCCGAAGATCACGGTCGGGCAGTGGTGGCCGGTGCTCGCGGTGTCCGCAAGCCACGACCCGGCGCCGTACGCCGGCTCCTCTCCCGTCACCGAACGGTAGGCCTGCGCCAGCGCGAGTGTCAGCGGGTGATCCTGCTCGATCAGGTGTGGCCGCTTGCGGTCGGCGAGGACGAGCTCGTAGCGCGCCTCGGGATCCCGGGCGCCGGCACGCTCGATCGCTGCCCGAATGAGCGCCTCGACCTCGGCTTCTTCGACGCCTGGCTGCGGGCGCGAATCGACGCGGATCGTGCACTCGTCCGGGATCATCGACGGGCCGCCGGGAGGGAGCCCACCGTAGATCCGGCCGACCGCGGTGTACAGCTCGGGTCCGAACAGCTCGGACACCCAGTCTGGGAGCTCCGGCCGGTAACGAAGTGCCTCGATCTCCTCGATCAGCGGCACCATCTTGGCGATCGCGTTGATCGCGAGGTGGCGATGGCACGTGTGCGCGGCTCTGCCGATCGACGTGAGGTCCCAGTACAGCCGCCCCCGATGCCCGAGGTAGATGTCGAGGTCGGTCAGCTCGGCAAGCAGGCAGTAGTCCGCCGCATGCTCCTCGAAGAAACGGATCGCGCCCTGCTGCTGGCCCATGTGGTCGGCCACCGCTGCGACGAGGATGCGTCCGCGCCACGTGGAGCGCTCCCGGGCCAGCGCGGCCCCTGCCTCGACGACGCCCGCAACGCCCGCCTTCATGTCCATGACCGCGTGCCCGTGCAGCCTGCCGTCCACGAGACGGCCCGAGTACGGATCGTCCGTCCAGCCGACGCAGACGGGTTTCGTGTCGATGTGGCCGGTCAGGACGAGGGTCGGGCCGGGACGGCCCGAGTCGACGACCCCGACCACGTTGGGGCGGTCCGGCAGCGCGTCCTGCAGGTAGACCTCGTCGAAGCCCATCCGTGACATGCGGGCATGGAGGGCGAACGCGAGCTCGCCTTCCTCCCCCTGAACGCTCGGAATGCGGACGATCTCCTGCGTCAGCAAAACGGCGTCGTCGCTGTCCACGAGACGACTGACGGCCTCGAGCTGGGCGGGTGTCGGGGTGAGAGCCACGGATCAGATATGAGATACGACGCGCCAGTCTAGGGTGCCGGCGCAGATGGCGTCAAGCGCCCGCCCTCCGTCCGGGAACCGCCGAGATACGATGTACGACCCGGTGACCGCACAGGACACACGAGAGAAGATCGTCCCGGCACAGCTCGAACGACGCGTCTACGAGCGTCTTCGCGACGAGATCGTCGCGGGAGCGCTCGTGCCCGGAGCACAGCTTGTCGAAGCCCGCATCGCCGCCGACCTCGGCGTCTCGAAGACACCGGTCCGCGAAGCGCTGATCCGCCTGCAAAGGGATGGGCTGGTCGAGATCGAGCCGTATCGTGGAGCGCGGGTGCTCGAGCCCTCCGCGGAGGACATCCGCGAGATCCTCGAGCTGAGGCTGGTGATCGAGTCCCAGATCGCCCGCGACCTCGCGGTCACGGGATCCGCGCACGTGCTCGACGTGCTCGAGGACTCGGTCGCCGCGAGCCGGTCGGCACTCGCCGCGGGGGCGCAGCAGGAGCTACTCGACAGCCTCACCGCCTTCTCGGACATCTTCGCCGGCGCGTGCGGCAACAGCCGGATGGTGAAGCTGCTGGTCGACCTGAGGAGCGTGCTCCTCCTCATCGGGAACACGTCCCTTCGCGCACCCGGGCGCGAGGAGCGCTCGATCGCCGAGCACGAGGCGATTCTCGCCGCGCTCCGCGCCGGCGACGCCGAGGCGGCTGCCGCGGCCACCGAGCGGCACATCCACTCGATCGAGCACGACTCGCTCGAGCCCGCCTGAGCGCTGCCGGCTCAGACCGCGCCGGCGGAAGCCAGGACGCGGCGCTGCGCGTCGATCTGCTCGCGCTGCCAGGACGGAAACTCGCGACAGCAGGGCTGGTCGGCGATGAAGAGCTCGTAGGGATCCGCGTGGCGCTCCGGCATCCTCATGAGCGTCTCGAGCACCGCCAGCCAGCAGAACGGCGCGTAGACGTGGCTGTAGCCGCCCTCCTGCACCGACACCAGCCGGCCGCCGCAGAGCTCGTCCGCGACGTCCGAGCAGCCGGCCGGCTATCGCAGCGAAGCCGGCGGCCGTCACGCCGAGGCGAGAAAGCGGATCGAAGAGGCTCGCGTCGACCCCGCAGGCAACGACGATCAGCTCGGGAGCGAAGCGCTGCAACGCCGGCAGGACGATCGTGTCCAGGGCGTACAGGTAGCCGGGATCGCCGGTTCCGGCCGGGAGGTTGACGTTGACGTTGGAGCCGCGGCCCTCTCCCTCCCCGACGTGCTCGACGAATCCGGAGTCGCTCGGAAAGCTCCGGTCCTGGTGGATCGAGATCGTCAGCACGCTCGGATCGGCTGCGAAGATCCACTCGCTCCCGTTGCCGTGGTGAGCGTCGACGTCGACGATCGCAACTCGTTCGAGCCCGTGCTCGGCCTGCGCGGCTCGGGCGGCGACGGCACAGTTGTTGAAGATGCAGAAGCCGTAGCCGGAGTCGTGCCACGCGTGGTGTCCGGATCGGCGAAGCATCGCGTGCGCGTTCTCCACCTCGCCGCCCATGACGAGCTCGAGCGCCGTCAGAGCCGAGCCCGCGCTCAGGAGCGCGAGCTCGTAGGAGCGGCCGTCCATCGGCGTGTAACCCCCGCCGGCGTCGCCGCCTCCGGCCTCCGAGACGGCCCGCATTCGCTCGATGTGCTCGCGCGAGTGGACTCGGGCAAGCTCGTCGACAGTCGCCGGCCCCGGCTCGGCGAGACGCAGAATCGCCTCGAGCCCTGCCTGCCGGATGAGGTTCCGAGTCCGTGTGATGCGCGCGGTCGAGTCGACGTGGAGGTCGTCCTCGACGAGCCCTTCGACCGGCAGGTAGAGGCCGCCACGGCCCATGTCGTGGGTGGCGAAGCGATCGTCCCAGCAGAGCGCAGTCGGCACGTGCCCCCTCCTCTCCTCGCCTTCCGAGGCGACTAGCGTACCCAACCCATATCTGATATATCAACGCTCCCTGCCCGAGGGAGTCACGCCCACCTAACCAGCGGTGCCGTTCCCCGTCATATCGATATGCGATGGCTGGTGAGCAGCAGCTCACGGCGTCGTCGACCGGTCCCGCTGGTGGTGAGAGCGCGGCGTCGATCGAGATCCGCGGCGTGCGACAGACGTTCGAGGAGGTGGTCGCCCTCGACGGCATCGACCTGTCGATCCCGGCGCATACCCGCCTCGGCATCGTCGGGCCGAGCGGGTGCGGCAAGTCGACGCTCCTCTCGGACATCGCCGGGCTGCTCGAGCCCGACGACGGCACCATCTCGATCGGGACCGCCACCACACCGCGCGAGCGGCTCGCACGGTGCGCGCTCATGCCGCAGAAGGACCTGCTCGTGCCCTGGCGGACGGCTCTCGACAACGCGTGCCTCGCGCTCGAGAACCGTGGCCTTGCGCGGAAGGCCGCCCGCGAGCGCGCCCGCCCGCTGTTCGAGCGCTTCGGGCTCGGCGAGTTCGAGGAGCGCACGCCGGCCGAGCTCTCCGGCGGGATGCGGCAGCGGGTCGCGTTCCTCCGGACACTGATGGCCGAGAAGGGCGTGCTGCTCCTCGACGAACCCTTTGCGGCCCTCGACTCGATCACCCGGGCGACGATGCAGGAATGGCTCCTCGGCGCGCTCGAGCAGGAGCCCAAGACGGCGCTCCTCGTCACGCACGACGTCGACGAAGCGCTCCTCCTGACGCAGCAGGTCGTCGTCTTCTCCGCCCGGCCCGGACGGATCATCCGACGGTTCGACACCAATTTCCCGCGGCACGTTCCCCGGCGTGAGATCGTGACCTCGCCCGAGTTCGTCGTCATGAAGGAGCAGGCGCTGGAGGCGCTCGAGTGCTGACGGCCGAAGAGCCCCGGAAGAGCCTCGGCGTGGCGCAGCAGCCCCGCCGAAAGGAAGGGCGTGCGCGCCACATCCTGAAGACGTACGCACCGCCGATCATCCTCGTCGTCCTGGCGATCGGCCTGTGGGAACTCCTGTGTCGGGTGCTCGACGTGCCCGACTACCTCTGGCCGACGCCGTCGCTGATCGTCTCGTCCCTCGTCGACAACGCCGGCGAGCTCGGGTCCGACACCTGGGTGACCCTCAGGGAGGTCATCTACGGCTTCCTGATCGCGGTCGCCGCCGGGCTCGGTATCGGCATCGCCCTCCACCTCTCGGGCCTCCTTCGACGGGCAGTCCTCCCGCTCCTGATCGCCTCCCAGAGCATCCCGACCGTTGTGCTCGCCCCGGTGCTCGTCCTCGTCATGGGCTTCGGCATCGGGCCGAAGCTCGCGATCATCGCGCTCTTCTGCTTCTTCCCGATCGTCGTCAACACCGTGGACGGGCTCAGCTCCGTCGACCGCGAGTACATCCGCATGATGTTGACGCTCGACGCCTCCCGGATGGCGATCTTCCGGCGCATCGAGTTCCCGTCAGCGCTGCCCCTGATCTTCTCCGGGACCCGCATCGCGGCCACCTACGCGGCCATCGGCGCCGTGTTCGGCGAGTGGGCCGGCTCCGAGGCCGGGCTCGGCTTCCGGATGCTCCAGGCCCAGGGTCGCCTCGACACCCCTTACGTCTTCGCCGCGGTCCTGATCGTCACGCTGATCGCAGTCGCGGTCTTCCTGCTCGTCACGCTCATCGAGCGCCTCACGATCCCGTGGGCAAAGACATGAGGCGCCCTTCGCCACGCCGTCCCCGCGGAAGCGCCCGCTGAAAGGAGATCGCCCATGACCACCCGCTCGGCCAAGCCACGCTGGTTCCTCCTCCTCGTTGTCCTCGCGGCCGTGCTCGCGCTCGTGGCCGCCGGCTGCGGCGGAGGAGACGAATCGACCGGGGACGCCGCACCGCCTGCCGAAACCGAGGCGCCGGCGGCCACGACCGAGGAGGCGGCCGGGGTCGAAACCGAGGAGACCGAGCCGGCTCCCGAGCCGGCGAGCCTGAGAGTCGCCCTCGAATGGTTCCCGAACCCCGATCACATTGCCCTCTACTACGCGCTCGAGAACGGCTACTGGGACGACCAGGCTCTCACGGTCGAGCTCAAGACGCCTTCCGATCCGTCCGCAGGACTGAAGCTGGTCGCGACCGGCAAGTTCGACCTCGCCGTCTACTACAGCGCCGATACGTACTTCGCCGCCGAGCAGGGCGTGCCGGTGATCGCCGTCTCGTCGATGATCCCGGTGCCGCTGAACTCGATGATCTCCCTCGCCGACTCGAAGGTCACCGGGCCCGAGACGATCGCGGGGGCGAAGATCGGCGTCGCCGGGCTCCCGTTCGACGATGCCGTGCTGAAGACGATCCGTGACTCGCAGGGTCTCTCGGAGGACGACGTCCAGGCCGTCAACGTCGGCTTCAACCTCGAGCCGGCCCTGCTCTCCGGCAAGGTGGACGCCGTGATCGGCGCCTACTTCAACATCGAGGCAACCTCGATCGAGATCAAGGAGGGAACGCCGCCGAACGTGATCAGCATGGAAGCGCTCGGCGTCCCGACCTACGACGAGCTCTTGATCGTTGCCAACAGCGAACGACTCGCGGACGACCCGGCCTTCGCCGACGCGGTCGGCCGCTTCATCGCCGGCTTGAAGCAGGGCGTCGAGGGAGCGATCGCGGACGAGGAAGGGTCCGTCACGCTCATGACGGAGAACACCGACTACTCGGCCGAGGAGATCGAGGGCATGGTGCCCGACACCCTGGCGCTGCTGACGCCGCCCGACGGCCGGACGATCACCTGCTTCGACCTCGACAACTGGCAGGCGCTCGGCGACTGGATGGTCGAGAAGGACCTGCTGAAGGAGCCGATCGACGTCGCCACCGTCGCGACGAACGACTACAACCCGAACGGCTGCAGCTAGAAGTGACTCGTGGGGGTCGGGCCGGACAGGTCCGGCCCCTACGGCTTCCGGAGCGCCTTGACGGTCCGGTTCGATCGGAAGACCCTCGACAACCTGGATGTAGGGGCCGGACCTGTCCGGCCCTACTCCGTCGCGTGCTCAGCTGCGCCTGACGGACTCGAGGTCCGGGACGTCCATCCGCTCGACCACCTCCTGGAAGGCGCGATTCGCCTGGCGGAGCACCTCGCCCTCGTCGATGGTCGTGAACTCACGGTCCTCGTACACGACCTGTCCGTCGATGACGACGGTCTCGACACAGCTCCCGTTCGCGGCGAACACCAGGTGCGAGTAGACGTGCTCCTTCGACCCGGGCATGAGCGGCGTGAACATCTGGCTCTGGGTGTCGACGAGGATCAGGTCCGCCTTCCTGCCCGCCGACAGCTCCCCGGCGTCGATGCCGAGCCCGCGGTTGCCGTTCTTGCACGCCATGCGGACGACGTCCGGGGCCTGCCCGAGGCTCGCGTCGACCCGCGTCGCCCGATGCATGAGCGACGCGAACTTCATCACCTCGAACATGTCACGGCTGTTGTTGCACTCGGCCGCGTCGTGACCGAGCCCGACGTTCAGCCCCGCGGCGAGCATCTCGGGCAGCCGGGCGACGCCGTTTCCGAGCTTTGCGTTCGAGCTCGGGTTGTGGGAGATCTGCGTGCCCGTCTCGCGCATGAGCGCCAGCTCTTTGTCGGAGAGCCACACGCAGTGCGCGGCGATGCAGTCCGGCCCGAGGATGCCGTTGTCGTAGGCCACCTCGGTCGGCCGGCGCCCGAACATCTCCTTCGAGATCTCGACCTCGGAGAGGGACTCGTTCAGGTGGATGTGGATCCCGGTGCCGAGCTCGTTCGCCAGCGTCCGCGCGTCCCTCAGGAGCTCCTCCGAGGCGAGGGGCAGCCACTCGATCCCGACGAGGATCTTGACCCGGCCGTTGGCCGCGCCGTGCTTCTCGCGGAACGCCTTCTCGTTGTCGGCCAGCGTGTCGAGGTCGTGCTCGTCGCAGGCGACGTCGTTCGAGAGGACGGCGCGGATACCGATCTTCTCGGCTGCGTCGGCCAGAGCCTCGAGCCGCCGGTACATGTCGTTGACGGCCGTGACCCCGCACTTGATCGACTCGCTGTAGCTCGCGAGCGCCGCCCAGTAGGCGTCCTCGGGGCTCATCGCGCGGATCATCGGGTACCAGCAGGTCTGGAGGTACTCCCAGAGCGGCAGGTGATCGCTCCATCCTTTGCCGAGCGCGGTGTGGTAGTGGAAGTCGACGAGGCCCGGCATCACGATGCGGTCGGTTGCGTCGATCACGCGGTCGCCGGCGGCGGACGACGTCGAGCCGTCCGAGACCTCCGTGATGCGGTCGTCTTCGATGACGACCGTACCGCCGAAGTGGACGTCGTCGGCGTCGTTCAGGGTGACGACGATGCCGTTCCGGATCACGATGCGCTCACTCACGGTCGTCCCTCCGGGCTCGGGAAAGAAGTCGTAGACCATATATCTCAGTCGCTGCCGGCGTCGGCTTCCCGCCGTGGGGAGCGGAGCTCCGACCAGATCAGGTGCGCGGCCGTCACGATCAGGAGACCCGCGAAGAGCGACCGGAGCGCGCTTTCGGGGAGCGACCTGGCGAGCACGGTTCCGGCGACTACCCCGGCCACCGAGAAGAGGCCGACGAGGATTGCCGGCCGCCACCGGACGTTGCCGTTCCTGTGCTGCTGCCACGCGCCGACCGCGACCGCGGGGACCATCGCTGCGAGTGACGTCGCGGTCGCCTCCAGCTGGCCGAGGTCGGCGACCAACACGAGGGCCGGCACGAACAGGACCCCGCCGCCGACACCGAACATGCCTGCCAGGATGCCGGCACCGATTCCCGCCAGCACCAGCTCGACCAGCCCGGCGCTCATCGCACGAGAAGCTGGACGGCGATGAGGACGAGAAAGCCCGCGAACAGGAAGACGAGCAGGCGCTGCCCGATCCGCTGCTGGAGCCACACGCCGGCGAGAACGCCGGCGACGGCCGGCAGGCCGACGGTCGCGGCCTTGCCCCAGTCGACGTCTCCGAGAGCCCCGTAGGCGGCCGCCCCGAAGACGGCCGTCAGCCCGATCGCGGCCAGGGAGGTTCCCGTTGCGACCCTCGGCGCGAGGGCGCAGAGCGCGATCAGGAGCGGCACGACGACGAGTCCGCCTCCGACCCCGAAGAGCGCGCTGAAGACGCCGGCGACGAGTCCGATGCCCGCGTACGCGAGGGTGGGACGCCGCGCCACGGGCACCGCCGTATTCTAGGGTGGGTGGACGCCGATGCCCGCCTGGCAGCGCTCGTCGGGGCGCCCGGCCGGACCGCCCTCCTCTTCGACGTCGACGGCACGCTCGCGCCGATCGCGCCTCGGCCGGAGCTCGCCGCCGTTCCCGAGGAGACGCGGGCGGTGCTGACGCGGCTTCGCGACCGCTACCTGCTCGTCGGCTGCATCAGCGGCAGGCCCGGGCACGGAGGCCGAGGCGATGGTCGGAGTTCCCGGCGTGCGGACGGTGGGCAACCACGGTCTCGAGCTGAGCCCGCGCCGAGCCGAGCTCGCGCGGGCGATCGCATCCTTCCGAGCGTCTCTCGACGGCGACCTGCGCGTCGAGGACAAGGGCCTCACGCTGTCCTTCCACTTCCGCGAATCGGCCGATCAGCAGGCCGCCGTGGAGCGCCTCGCGCTGGTCGCGCGGCGCGCGGAGAAGGCCGGGCTCGAGGCGCGTTGGGGACGCAAGGTGCTCGAGGTCCGCCCCCGCGTCGACGAGGACAAGGGGACCGCGGTTCGCACACTCGTCGCCGACGCGGGCGCGCGACTCGGCCTGTATGCCGGAGACGACACGACCGACCTCGACGCCTTTCGCGGCCTTGCCGGAGCCGGGCTCGAGACCTTCGTCAGAGTCGCGGTGGCTTCCGCCGAGGCCGACCCCCGCCTCAGTCGCCGAAGCCGATCTCGTCGTCGAACGGCCCGGCCGGCCTGCTCGAGCTCATGCGTCGGCTCTGATGTGGGTCGACGAGGAACTGCTGGCCGCCGTCCGGGCGCGGTACGGCGAGCCCACGCCGCTCGAGCTCGAGCTCGAGCTCTCCTCCGTCGAGTGCAAGAACGTCCTTCGCAGCACCCGCAAGGGCCGCCACCACGACGTCACGTTCTTCGTCACGAACGGCGGGCGCCTCGCGCTCATCCGCAAGCCGCACTACGCGCCCGGCCTGTGGCGCCCGCCGGGAGGCGGCCTGAAGCGGAACGAGCCGTTCGACGAGGGCGTGCAGCGCGAGGCGCTCGAGGAGCTCGGCGTGACGATCGAGCTGCACCGCTACCTCGTGCACGTGAGCGCCGTCTTCACCTGCGAAGACGTGCGGATCCCCTGGCAGACGCACGTGCTCGCGGCAAGTACAGGCGCCGCCGAGCTAACGCCGATCGACAGGCACGAGATCGCCGCCGCCCGCTGGGGCACGCTCGAGGAGCTGGCGGGGCCGATCCGCGAGCGACTGCTCGCGACGGGTCGTGCTCTCTGGCGCTACCGGGTGGCGCTCCACGACGCCGCGCTCGAGGCGCTGGACGCGGAGGAGACGCGGAACGGCTAGCGCGCGGCCTCGGCCCGGAGCACGTCCCAGGCCCGCCGGACATCGGCTTCCGCCGTCCACGCGTTCCCGACCGCGAGCCGCAGGACATAGCGCCCGTTCAGGCGGGTGTGCGAGATGAAGATCTCACCGCCCGCGTTCACCCGCTCGAGCAACGTTTCGTTCGCGGCATCCGGTCCTTCTCGACGGAAGCAGACGACGGACAGGGGATGCGGCGCGCAGATCTCCCAGCCGGGCTCCGCCTCGACCCACGCTGCGAACAGCTGGGCGAGGCGCACGTGCTCGCGGATCAGCCGCTGCAGCCCTTCGCGTCCGTAGCAGCGGATCACGGCCCACAGCTTCAGCGAGCGAAACCGGCGCCCGAGAGCGGGCCCGTAGTCGGACAGGTTCTCGGCGTCGTCGTCCGTCCGCAGGTACTCGGGCGTAAGGCTGAACGTCTCGCGGAAGACGTCAGGCCGGCTCGTCCAGAGCGCCGAGCAGTCCATGGGAACGAAGAGCCACTTGTGCGGGTTGACGACCAGGGAGTCCGCCCGCTCCACGCCGGCCTGCGACCAGCGCAGCTCCGGACAGACCCAGGAGGAGCCCGCGTACGCGGCATCGACGTGAAGCCATGCCCCGGCCTCCTCGCACAGGTCGGCAACCTCGGGTACCGGATCGACCGCCGTCTGGGACGTGGTGCCGACGGTGGCGACGACGCAGGCGACGTCACCCCTCTCGAGCTCCCGGGCCAGAAGATCGGTCCGCATGCGGAACTCGTGGTCCGCGGCGACCCGGCGGCAGTCGAGGTCGAGGAGCTTCGCCGCCTTCTCGACGGACGAGTGCGCGTGCTCGGAGCAGACCACCGCGTTCCGCCCCGTGTGATGGCGGGCGGCGACGAGCGCGGCGAGGGTCGAGGTCGACGCGGTGTCCTCGATATGGCCGTGCCAGCCGGCCGGCAGCCCCAGCAGATCCGCGAGCCACTGCATGACGTGTAGCTCGAGCTCCGTCGACGCCGGCGACGTCCGCCAGAGGAACGCCACCTGGTTCAAGCCGGCCGCGAGAAGCTCCGCGAGGATCGCGGGCTCCGTCGACGAGACCCCGAAGTACGCGAAGAAGCGCGGATGCTGCCAGTTCGTGAAGCCGGGGAGGAGAATCTCGTCCACGTCGCGGAGCACCGCCTCGAAGGGCTCTCCCTGCTCCGGTGGGGACTCCGGCAGCGCGGCGCGGATGTCGCCCGGCCGGCTACGCGCCAGCACGGGCAGGTCTCCCACGCGCTCGAGGTAGCGCGCCAGCCACTCGAGCGCGGCGGCGCCGTCCGAGCGAAGGTCGGCGCTCACCGGCCCATGAGCTGCCGCACCTCGGGCCACGGCCTCGTGTTCACGACCTGGGCCGCTGTCAGCCACGCGCGCCTTGCCTGCGCCACCGCGAAGTCGACGTAGTCGAGCGCTCCGGTCGAGTGGGCGTCGCTCGAGAGGATGATCCTGACGCCGGCGGCGGCCGCCGCGCGTGCGTGCGAGTCGCGGAGGTCCAGGCGGTCCGGCTGGCCGTTGATCTCGAGGCACGTCCCGGTCGCGGCTGCCCGCTCGAAGATCAGCTCGAGGTCGACGTCGCAGGGCGCGCGCCGGTTGATCTTGCGTCCCGTCGGATGTCCGATGCAGTCGACGTGCGGGTTCTCGATCGCCGACACGATCCTTCGCGTGATCGCCTCGGGCGGGTCGCGGAAGCCGGAGTGAACGGACGCCACCACCCAGTCGCGCTCGGCGAGAACCTCGTCGGGCAGGTCGAGCGACCCGTCGGCGCGGATGTCGACCTCGACCCCGGAGAGGATCTCGATGTCGTCGAGGTCGCGCGAGAGGGCGACGATCTCCTCCACCTGGCGTTCGAGGCGGCCGTCGCGCAACCGCCTCGCGTGGTCGCAGATCGCGATGTAGCGGTGGCCTCTCGCACGGGCGGCGGCGACCATCTCCTCGAGCGTCGCCTTGCCGTCCGAGGTGGTGGTGTGCATGTGCAGGTCGCCGGCCACGTCGTCGCGCTCGACGAGCGCAGGCAGCGCGCCCTCTCGGGCGGCCTCGAGCTCGCCGCCGTTCTCGCGGAGCTCCGGCGGGATCCAGGCGTAGCCGAGATAGGCGTACAGGTCCTCCTCGCCGGCCATCCGGGCGACTTCCCCGGTCTCGGTCGTCTCGACCCCGTACTCGGAGACCGACAACCCCTGCCGCACGGCCTCCTCCCTGAGCGCGACGTTGTGCTCCTTCGAGCCGGTGAAGTGCTGGAGCAGGTTGCCGTAGCAGTCCGGTGGCACGACCCGGAGATCGAAGCGAAGGCCGTCGTGAGAGACCACGGTCGCCTTGGTCGAGCCCTTTGCCACGACCTCTGCCACCCAGGGCAGCCCGGTGAAGAAGTCGATCAGCGCCGTGGCATCCGTGGCTGTCGCAATAACGTCGAGGTCGCGCACGGTCTCGGTCCGCCGGCGCACGCTGCCCGCCTCGGAGACGCGATCGGCGGCAGGGTGGGACGAAAGCTCGTGGACGACGCCTGCCACGAACGGGAGCGCGCGACCGAGAAGCGCCCGCCCCGAGTGCTTGCCGTCGGCCGAGGCCTTGACGTCGGCGAGGGCCTCGAGCACCTTCTCCTCGGTCTTGGCACCGAGGCCGGGAAGCTCCCGGAGCCGGTGCGCCTCCGCCGCCTGCCTCAGCTCGTCGGCGCTCGTGACGCCGAGCTCCTGCCACAGGCGTCGTGCCGTCTTCGGCCCCAGGCCGGGAACGTGCATCACCTCGACGAGGCCGGGCGGGATGTGATCCCGGAGCTTCGCGAGCGCCGCCAGGTCGCCGGTGTCGGAGTACTCGACGATCTTCCCCTGGATCGTCCCGCCGATGCCCGACAGCCCCGTCGCCTTCCCCTCGAGGGCGAGCTGGGCAACCGGGACGGCCGACTCCCTGATGCGCGTTGCCGCGCGGCGGTACGCCTGGAGGCGGAACGCGTCCGCCCCGTCGAGCTCGAGCAGGTCCGCAAGCAGCTCGAACACGGCCGCCAGATCGTCGTTGCGGGGAAGGGTGCGACCCATCAGACCGCGATGATATGCCCATGCTCGTCGTCTGCCTGCCGACCTACAACGAGCGCGAGAACGTCGAGCGGATGACCCGGACGCTCGTCGACGTCTGTCGCGATGCCGGGCTCGACGCCCGTATCCTCGTCATCGACGACGCCTCGCCGGACGGGACGGGCGAGATCGCCTCCCGGCTCGAGGCCGAGATCGCCTGCGTCGAGGTCCTGCACCGGAAGAGAAAGGAGGGGCTCGGACCGGCGTACATCGCCGGCTTCCGCCGCGCCTTCGCTCTCGGCGCGACGCTCGTCGTGACCATCGACTGCGACTTCTCGCACGATCCCGCGGACGTGCCACGTCTCGTGGCCGCCTGCGAACGAGCCGACCTCGCGCTCGGCTCCCGGTACGTCGCCGGCGGCGGAACGCGGAACTGGGGCCCCGGTCGCCGGGCGATCAGCCGCTTCGGCTCGTTCTACGCCCGGGCGGTGCTCGGCCTCTCCGAGAAAGACCTCACCGGCGGCTTTCGCTGCTACCGGCGCGCCGTCCTCGAGGGGATCGGTCTCGACCGCATCGCCTCCAAGGGGTACGCGTTCCAGATCGAGACCGCCTACCGGGCGATACGGGCCGGTTACACCGTCGTCGAGTTGCCGATCGTCTTCGTCGACCGGGTCGCAGGCGGATCGAAGATGTCGCACGCAATCGCTCTCGAGGCGATGACGGCGCTGCCGAAGTTGCGCTGGCAGGAGATCCGCGGCCGCCTCTGACGCTGGTGAGCTCTACCTCTACCGGAAGTGGTCCCAGCCGGCTGCCTCGACGGGTGTCCCATGACTCAGCACGCGCACGCCACGTCCTTCCAGGCAGCGGCCGACGACCGGGTAGCCGAGCTCGGCGGCCGCCTCCTCGGAGACCGCTGCGAGCAGCTCGTAGTCCTCGCCCATCGTCCAGAAGGGCTCGTCGCCGACCTCCTCGATCCGGGGGAAGAGCGGCAGGTCGTCGAGCTCGACGTCGATCGCGCACTCCGACTGCTCGGCGAGGTGCCCCGCGTCGCCGGCGATCCCGTCGGAGAGATCGATCAGCGCGTGGGCGAACGGGGCGAGCCGGCGCGAGTCGGCGAGCCGGAGCGGCGGCCGGCGGTGGGCCCTGACGAGCTCGTCGAACCCGGACAGGCCACGTTCGAGCACGCGCAGGCCGGCGGCGGAGCCGCCGAGCGGGCCCGTGACGACGAGCACGTCGCCGGGGCTCGCGCCCGCCCGCCCGGGCACGCGCTCGCTGCGGCCGACGGCGGTGACGGACAGATACAGCCGGTCGGCCAGGGCGGTGTCGCCGCCTCGCACCGCGACGCCTGCCTCGTTCAGGCCCTCGTACAGCTCGATGATCGCATCGACCTCGAGCTCGGGCGGCGCGCCGAGCGAGACGACGAGGGCCTCCGGCTCCGCGCACGCAGCCGCCAGGTCGCTCAGGTTGACCGCGGCCGCCTTGTAGCCCAGGTCGCGCCAGGACGTCCACTCGAGCCGGAAGTGAATCCCTTCGACGAGGGCGTCCTGGGTGACCACCACCCCGTCGCCGAGCACGGCCGTGTCGTCTCCGACTCCCTCGGCGAGCCCGCGTCGCGCGAGCTCGCCGATCAGGCCGAACTCACCGAGCGCTGACAGACGCAAGGTCGAAGACGTCGACGGGACCGCTGCCGGCTCCGATCGGCAGGCCGTTGCGAACCGCTTCGCCCGCGATGCCGGCGGCGCCCCGGGCCGCGTCCGCGAGGCTCTCGCCGTGAGCGAGGAGCGCCGTGAGCGCGGCGGAGTGCGTGCACCCCGAGCCGTGCGTGGCGGATCCCTCGTGGCGCTCGACCGGAATGGGAACGTGGGCGGCGCCGTCGAAGAGCCAGTCGACCGGCTCGTCACCGTGGCCGCCGGTGACGACGACGGCCGGGGCGCCCAGCGCGACGATCGCCTCGGCGAGCTCGCGCCGGTCGGCGTCATCCCGGAAGGGAACGCCGGCCAGCGCGCACGCCTCGGCGAGGTTCGGAGTCACGACCACCGCACGCGGAAACAGCCGCTCGACGAGGACGCCGACCGCATCGTCTCGGAGCAGACGAGCGCCGGAGCTCGAGATCATGACCGGGTCGACCACGAGAGGCACCGGATACTCGTCGAGGGCCGACGCGACGGTCGCGACGATCCCCGCGCTGAAGAGCATGCCCGTCTTGGCGGCGTCGGCACCGAGGTCGCCGAAGACAGCGTCGAGCTGGGCGCGGACGACGTCGGCCGGCACCTCGTGGATGGCCGTGACGCCGACCGTGTTCTGAGCGGTCAGCGCGACGACGGCGCTCATACCGTGGCAGCCGAGCCGGGCGAACGCCTTCAGGTCGGCCTGGATCCCGGCGCCGCCGCCGGAGTCCGAGCCGGCGATCGTGAGGCAGCGAGGAATCACCGGGAGTGAGGCTACCATCGGGCGATGGAGACGCTGCTCGCGCCGTGGCACGGCCTGCTCGAGGGCGAGGAGCTCGCCATGCTCGGCAGCGAAGAGGCGCGGGGCGCTCGCACCTCACCCCTGCCCGCGAGCCTCAACCCCGCCGTTGCGGACGCGCTGGCTGCCCGGGGAATCGGACAGCTCTACACCCATCAGGCCGCCGCCTACGCGGCCGCTGCCGGAGGAAGCCACGTTCTCGTCGTCACCGGCACCGCGAGCGGGAAGACCCTCGCGTTCAACCTCCCGGTGCTCGACGGTCTCGCGGGCAACCCGAAGCAACGGGCCCTCTACCTCTATCCGACCAAGGCGCTGGCCCAGGACCAGGCGCGCTCCCTGGCCGAGCTCGCGCTTCCCGAGCTCCGCGTCGCGATCTACGACGGCGACACCGAGCACGAGCGGCGGCGGCAGGTGCGGGAATGGGCGAACGCGATCCTCACGAATCCGGACATGCTCAGCGTCGGCATCCTGCCCCACCACGACCGCTGGGCAGACGTCCTCCACAACCTCCGCTACGTCGTCGTCGACGAAGCGCACGTCTACCGCGGCGTCTTCGGCTCGCACGTCGGGAACGTCCTTCGGCGGCTGCGCCGCGTGGCCGCCCTGTACGGCGCGGAGCCGCAGTTCCTGCTCGCCTCCGCGACCATCGGCAACCCCGGGGAGCTCGGGCAGTCGCTCCTCGGCGAGCCCGTTCAGGTCGTAGACGATGACGGTGCGCCGCGGGCCGACCGGACCATCGCGCTCTGGAACCCGCCCCTCCTGGACGCCGAGCTCGGCCAGCGGGCGAGCGTCCTCGGTGAGGGGTCCCGGCTTCTTGCCTCGCTCGTCGAACGCGAACTGCGGACGATCTGTTTCACGAAGAGCCGCAAGGCGGCCGAGCTCATCCATCGCTTCACGTGCGACCGGCTCGATCGCTCTCTGGCCACCCGGCTCTCGCCTTACCGCGCCGGGTACACCCCGGCCCAGAGGCGGGAGATCGAGCGGCGCCTTCTGAACGGCGAGCTTCTCGCCGTGACCGCGACCGACGCGCTCGAGCTCGGGATCGACATCGGGCTGCTCGACTGCGCGATCTCCGTCGGCTTCCCCGGAACCGTGGCGAGCCTCCGCCAGCAGTGGGGCCGGGCCGGCCGGCGCGAGGCGGGACTTGCCGTTCTGATCGCGAGCGACGACGCACTCGACCAGTTCTTCATGCGGGAGCCGGACGCGCTCCTCGGCAGGCGGGTCGAGGCGGCGATTCTCGATCACACGAACCCGCGCGTCCTCGACGGGCATGTCCGTGCCGCAGCCTACGAGGCGCCGATCGGCGAAGCCGACAGCCGGTTCCTCGGCAGCGAAGCGCTCGCACGAGCGGAGATCCTCGCCGAGGCCGGCGAGCTGAAGCGGAGTCCCGCCGGCTACGTCTGGGCGGGACGCGGGGATTACCCGGCCGGAAGGCTCTCGCTGCGCTCGACCGGGACGGACGCGATCGCGGTCGTCGACCGACAGACGGGCCAGGTGCTCGGGCTGGTCGAGGAGGGACGCGCGTTCTCGACGGTTCACGAGGGCGCCGTCTACCTCCACCTCGGCGAGGCGTACGCCGTCCTCGAGCTCGATCTCAGAGCCCGCGTCGCGCTCGTCGAGCCGTTCACCGGCAACTACTACACGCAGACGAAGCGGGAGACGGAGACCGCGATCGGCGCGGCCTACCGGACAGAGCGCCGGCTCGGGCTCGAGCTGTCACACGGCGCCGTGTCGGTCACCGAGCAGGTAATCGGCTACCAGCGCCGCTCGATCGCGACGGGGGAGCAGATCGACCTCTGCGCTCTCGACCTACCGCCGCAAACCTTCGAGACAGAGGCGGTCTGGTTCTGCCCCGAGCCGTCGATGCTCACGGATGACGAGGCCGTCGTCCGGCTGCTCGGCACGCTGCATGCAGCCGAGCATGCCCTGATCGCGATGCTCCCGCTCTGGGCGATGTGCGACCGGTGGGACATCGGCGGCCTCTCGACCAACGTCCACTTCCAGACCGGGCGCCCGACGATCTTCGTCTACGACGGACACCCGGGCGGCGTCGGGATCACCGAGCGGGGATTCGAGCGCTTCGAGGGGTGGGTGGCCGACACGGAACGCCTGCTGGCCGGCTGCCCGTGCGAGCACGGGTGCCCGTCCTGCGTGCAGTCGCCGAAGTGCGGGAACCTGAACGAGCCCCTCGACAAGGGCGGAGCGCGTCGGCTCCTGCACGCGATGCTCCAGGCGGCCTGACCGGCGGGACGGTCGGGCCGGACAGGTCCGGCCCCTACAACGAGGCCCGGGCCCTACGTCGAGGCGGCGGCGAGGGCGTGGGCCACCGCTTCCTCGGGCGTCGCCGCAGGGACGATGCCGTCGCCTGCGATCTCCGGGCCTGCGCCGAGAACGACCACGGGCCGGCCGAGCCGACGCGCCAGCGCGATCTCGGAGGCCGTTCCCCAGCTGCCGCCGATCGCGATCAGCGCATCGCCGCTCGCCGCGACCGCGAGGTTCCGGGCATGGCCGATCCCGGTCGCGACTGCATGCTCGATCCAGGGGTTCGCCTCTTGGGGCGATTCGCCGGGGAGGATCCCGATCGTCGTGCCACCCGCCGTGCGGGCGCCGCGCGCGACCGCCTCCATGACCCCACCGAGGCCGCCGCAGACGACGGTTGCGCCGCGGCCCGCGAGCAGCCGGCCCACCTCCTCGGCGACCGCAAGGAGATCCTCGCCGGCGTGACCCGCTCCGGCGACCGCGATCTGCCTCGCCCGCGTCACCGGAGCGTCGCGAGGGCGCGGGAGAGCGACTGGCGACCGCCGAGCACCGGGGCGAAGAGATCACCGCGGCCGGTGACGCGGTCGAGCACCACAGGCATGGTGAACTCGCTCGGGTCGAGCCCCGGCTTCAGCTCGTCCCACGAGAGCGGCGTCGAGACCGGGGCGCCCGGGTGCGGGCGGACCGAGTAGACCGACGCGATCGTCGCTCCCTGGCGGTTCTGGTTCGCGTCGATCAGCACGCCGTGGCGCTTGGCCTTCGCCCACTGCGTCGTGACCAGGTCGGGATTCGTCCGGGCGAGCGTTCCGGCGACGATCTCGGCGAAGTCGCGCGCCTCTTCGAAGGTTGCGCGACGGGCGATCGGAACGAGGACGTGGATCCCGTCCGAGCCGCTCGTCTTCGGATACGCCTCGAGCCCGAGCGCGTCGAGGAGCGTCCTGACGAGCCGGGCGACCTCGACCGTGACGTCGTACGGGACGCCCTCCGACGGGTCGAGGTCGAAGAGCACGGTGTCCGGCCGCTCAGGCTTGTCGACGCGCGAAAGCCACGCGTTCATGTCGATACAGCCCATGTTCACCATCCACGCCAGCGCCAGCTCGTCGTTCACGAGCGGGTAGCGGATCGTCCGCGTCCGCTTCCCGTCACGCGAGCTCGCCGGGAACGGCCGGGTGCGGATCCAGGACGGCATGTGCGAGGGTGCGTCCTTCTGGAAGAAGTGCCCGCCCTCGATCCCGTCGGGATAGCGCTTCATCGTGAACGGCCGGTCCCGCAGGTGCGGCACGAGGACAGGCGCGACACGCCGGTAGTAGTCGAGAAGGTCGCCCTTCGTGATCCCCTCGCCCGGCCAGAAGACCTTGTCGAGGTTGCGGACGCGCAGCGTGCGGGAGCCGTGCCCGATCTCCTCCTCGACCGCCCGCTCTCGGCGCACCTCTGCCGGAGGCTTGTCCGTTCGGAGGCCCTGGAAGGACGGCGCCCGCAACCGCCCCTCGCGCGTCCACTCGCCGAACTCGACCTCGCACACGAGCTCGGGCTCGACCCAGACGACGTCGTCGCGGCGCACCCGGGGCATCTTCGGGGTCGTGGCGAACGGCGAGCCGTCACGCTCCAGCGGGCGAAGGCGCGCGAGGAGGTCGTCGACGTCGGCCTCCGAGAAGCCCGTGCCGCAGTTTCCGGCCCAGACGAGGTCGCGGCCGTCCCAGATCCCGAGCACGAGCGCACCGAGCGTGGCCGCGCGGCGCCCCGCGCCGCGCGTGTACCCGGCAATCACGAACTCCTGACGACGATGCACCTTCACCTTCACCCAGTCCTTGCTCCGTTTACCCGGCTGGTACGTGGACGACGCACGCTTCGCCACGATTCCCTCGAGCCCCTGCCCGCCCGCGGCGTCGTACAACGCCTGGCCGTCCTCGAAGACCTCGGACAGCCGCACCGTCGCCTGGTCAGGCACGACTAGCTCCCGGAGAAGCTCGTGCCGTTCCGTGAACGGCCGGTCGAGCAGGGGCTCGCCGTCGAGCTCGAGCAGGTCGAAGAGGTAGAGGACGAGCGTGCCGGTTCCCCGCTGCATCTCGGCGAAGCTCGGCCGGCCCTGCCCATCGAGTGCGCAGATCTCGCCGTCGAGGACGCACTCCGGTCCGCGGAGCGCCCGTGGAAGCGCCCTGGCGACGGGCTCGAAGCGGCCAGCCGTCTGATCCTTCCCCGTGCGGCTCGTGAGCGTCGCCTCCCCTTCGTGCACGCGTGCAATCGTGCGATAGCCGTCCCACTTGACCTCGTAGAGCCAGCCCTTGCCGCCCGGAACCTTCTCGGCGAGCGTCGAGAGCATCGGCTCGTAGCGGGTGAGCTCACGCAACGCCGGTGCATCGTCGTCCTTGCGCAGGAGAAGCCAGTTCCGCTCGTTGCCGTCGAGCGCCGCCGGGACGAGCGTCCACACCCCCTGTAGCCGTTCGCCGTTGAGACGGAAGGTCAGACCGCCGTCGCGCTTCTCCTCGAGCAGCTCGTACGTGCCGCGATCCCAGATCTCGACCGTCCCGGCGCCGTACTCGCCCTTCGGGATCTCGCCCTCGAAGGTCGCGTAGGAGAGGGGATGATCCTCGACGTGGACCGCGAGCCGGCGCGAGCCGCGGTCGATCGGAAGGCCCTTGGGGACAGCCCAGCTCGCGAGCGCCCCGTCGCGCTCGAGCCGAAGGTCGTAGTGGAGGCGCCTGGCGGCGTGCCGCTGGATGACGAAGATCGGCGGCCCGCCCGTCTCACCCGGCTCGAACGGCTCTTTCGTCCGCGCGGGATCGCGCTTGCGCCGGTATTCAGCGAGGCGCGGCGGGTCGGCCATCACCCGATCGAGACCCCTCTGTCAACAGGCCGCCACCGGTCATTCCCAGCCCGGAAACCGATCCGGGGATAACTCTGTGGATCCCGTGGATACTCCCATCGGGGGATATCAGGCGGTGTACACGCCGATATCGCGGAATTTCGCCCGGCGAAGCCGGATTCTGGCTTCCGGCGAGTCGTTCTCGACCTCGCCGAGCGCCGTTTCGAGCCCGTCTGCGAGCATCTGCGCGGCCGCGTCGTAGTCCGTGTGCGCACCGCCCGGCGGCTCGGGCACGATCCCGTCGATCACACCGAGCTCGAGGCAGTGCACCGCATCCGGCTTGAACGCCGCCGCGGCCTTGCGGGCCTCCCCGATGTCCCGCCAGAGGATCGTCGCACAGCCTTCCGGCGAGATCACCGAGTACATGGCGTTCTCCTGCATCAGAACCCTGTCCGAGAGCGCGATTGCGACCGCGCCGCCCGAACCGCCCTCGCCGATGACGCAGGCGACCGCCGGGACGCGCAACCTGCTCATCGCGAGCTGCGAACGGGCGATCCAGCCACCCTGGCCGTGCTGCTCGGCGGCCACGCCTGGGTAGGCGCCCGGCGTGTCGATCAGGGAGATGACCGGAAAGCCGTGGCGGTCGGCGATCTCCATTACCCGAATCGCCTTCCGATAGCCCTCCGGCAGCGCCATTCCGAAGTTCCGCCTCGTTCGCTCGTGGATATCGCGGCCCTTCTGGTGTCCGACGAGGACGACGGTGCGCCCCCTGAACCTGCCGAGCCCCGTGACGAGGGCGGCGTCGTCGTGGTTGCAGCGATCGCCGTGGAGCTCGATGAAGTCGTCGAGAATGCGCTCCACGTAGTCGAGCGTGTACGGACGCTCCTGGTGCCGGGCCAGGAGAACCGCGTTCCAGACGTCGTCCTCGCTGGGCTCGTCGCCGATCCGGTCGAGCTGGCGCTTCAGCCGGCTCAGCTCGGCCGAGACGCCGGCGCCGCGCAGGAGCGGCAGGTCGCCGAGCTTCGCCAGGCGCTCGCGAAGCCGCAGCTGCTCCGCCGCCGGCGTCCGCCTCCTAGCCGCCATGGGCGAAGAGGGCGAGCAGCCGCCCCAGAAACGGCCTGATCTGGTCGCGCGGGACGATCGCGTCGAGGTGGCCGAAGCGGAGGTTCGACTCGGCAAGGCCGAAGTCGTCCGGAAGCTTCTCGCGGACGGTCTGCTGCACCACGCGGGGGCCGGTGAACGAGAGCAGCGCGCCGGGCTCGGCGAGGGTGACGTCCGCGAGGCTGGCGAAGCTCGCGAGAACGCCGGCCGTCGTCGGGTGCGTCATGACGACGATGAAAGCGCCGGGCGTGTCGCGGAGATCCTCGACCGCGCAGACGGCCTTCGGCAGCTGCATGAGCGAGAGAATCCCCTCCTGCATGCGCGCGCCGCCGGATGCGGTCACGCAGACGAGCGGGACGCGCCGGTCGCCCGCGCGCTCGCACGCCCGCACGAACTTCTCCCCGACCGCACTGCCCATCGACCCGCCCATGAAGGCGAAGTCCATGACGGCCAGCTCACAGTCCCGGCGCTCGATCTTCGCGTCGCCGATGACCATCGCGTCACCGAGACCGGTCGAGACCTCGGCCTCGGCGATGCGCTCCGTGTACGGGCGCAGGTCGTAGAACCCGAGCGGATCGGCCGACCGCAACCCGGCCGCCTCCTCGGTGAACGTGCCCCGGTCGGCCAGCTGCTCGATACGGGCTCGCGCACGGACCGGGAAGTGGTAGCCGCATTGCGGACAGACGCGAAGGGAGCGCTCGAGCTCGTCTTCCCGGTAGTGCGAGCTGCACCGGGGACACGTGTTCGGATCGCGCTTCGCCGGAGGCGCGGCTCCGTCGTCGGACGCGCCGCGATGCTCGATCGACACGTCGATCCGGCTCGCCATGACCGCCTATTCTACGGGCCGTCGGACTCAGAGCCCGAGCGCGCCCGCCAGCCGGCTCAGGGGGGCCGTGTTCCGCTCGTCGTCGACGAGCCCGGTCATCCCCGCGCCGACGACCGGCGCCGGCCCGCCCGCGATGGTGCGGAGAACGTCCTCGACGGCTGCCCGGGACAAGCCGTCCGGCTCAGGCATGAAGACGCCGACGCCCTCGCCCGGATCGAGGACGTCGGCGTCGAGAGCCACGTAGACGGCGTCTACGCCGGCGAGCGCGGGACCGATGCCGTCGCTTCCCCGCAACAGGCCGGACGCGGCGATGAACTCTTCCTCCGGCGGGTCGAGGTTGCGGGCCCCCAGCAGCACCACGTCCCCGGCGTCGACCGCGCCGCCGTCGATCAGCATGCGCAGCGGCATCCCCCACTCGTTCCCGCTCGGCGAGGTCCCGGGGGTGTTCAGGTCGCCGTGGGCGTCGAGCCACACCACCCCGACCCGGCCGTGCCTCGCCGCGACGCCCTCGACGGCGCCGACATGGGCACAGCAGCAGCCGCCGAGCACGAGCGGCCTCGTGGGCAGCGCGGCTGCCACCGCGAGACTCTGCTCCGCGAGCGTCGCTTCGTCGATCCGCGCCACCTCCGGGTAGGGGAGCGGCAGGTCCGCGGCCTGCGCCATGCGGTCTCCGCCCCGTCCCCACGCCCGCGGCACCCGCACGAGGCCGGCTCGGAAGGTCGCGCCACACGCGTGGCACTGGTAGCCGTCGTCGACTGCGACCGCGGTGAGTGTCCGGCAGTGCGGGCACCTGGCTCGGAGCCGGCTCATGCGAGCTTCTTCTCGAAGATCACGGCCCGGTAGACGGCGTGCATCCCCGCCTGCTCGTAGAGCCGGGTCGCTCCCGTCCGGTTCTGCGTGTCCACCCCGAGCCCGACCGTGCGCTCGCCCCTGTCGTACAGCCCCGCGAAGGCGCGTGTCAGCAGGCCGAGCGCGATCCCCCGGCGGCGGGCAGCCGGCCTCACGCCGAGGTCGTTCACCCAGCCGATGTCGGTCTTCTTCCACGTGCAGCGCGCGAGGCCTTGCAGCGCGCCGTTC
Organism: uncultured Thermoleophilia bacterium; assembly: GCA_963819905.1. Classification (GTDB taxonomy): domain Bacteria; phylum Actinomycetota; class Thermoleophilia; order Gaiellales; family Gaiellaceae; genus CAWCQC01. The sequence continues at coordinate 326,908 of CAWFXP010000009.1, read as the reverse complement.
TCCTCGGCGACCAGCCAGAGGCCGGGATCGAAGCGCGGCGAACCCATGGTCGTCTCGCGCCAGCGCTCGAACGGCTCTGGAACGTGGCCCCAATGCTCGGCGAACGCCTCGTTGAGGACGGCGTGGAAGGCCTCGTCGTCGGCGCCGGGCCGGAACGCCCGGACGACGACGCCGGTCGGCAGCTCGGAGGGCTCGGGCGGGGATTCGAGCTCGATCAGCATGCGCGCGAAGCGTCGCACGGGGGCGAACCCGGCGCGCTCGAGGAGCGCCTGCGCGGCGGTGTCGGACTCGAGGACGCCGTTCTCGAGCACGGCGGCGCCGCGCGCAGCCGCGAGCCGCTCGGCCTCGGCGACGAGATAGGCACCGAGGCCGCGACCCAGGGCCGCCGGAGCGACGTAGCCGTCCGCGACCATCCGCTCCTCGCTCTCCTTGTAGAGGCCGCTGTAGGCCGCCGGATCGCCGCCCGCGTCGTCGATCAGCCAGACGTCCGCGCTCGGGTCGAGCTCCCGCCATTCCTCGGCGACATCTCCCGGCGTGGTCTCCGCTGCCCCGGTCTGGTGCTCTTCGAACGCCTGCACGACGGCAGCCGCCCGCGCCGCGTCGGCCGCGGTCGCCGCTCGCCGGATGAACCCCGACGGCACGCTCACGGTCGCAGCTCGTCGAGCGTCTCCGGCAGGCGTCCGAGGTCGGGAAGCTCCCGCGTGGGCCCCGGCACGGGCGTCTCCTTCCCGAGCCGGTTGATCCAGACCGAGTCGAGACCGAGCTCATTGGCCGGCTCGATGTCGTGAAACAGGCTCGCCGCGACGTGCACGTGCTCGGCCGGGGTGGCCCCGGTACGCTCGGCGAAGCAGCGCCAGTGTCCGTGCGCGGGCTTGTACGACCCCGCCTCGCGCGCCGTGACGACCTCGTCGAAGGGGACGCCGAGCCGCTCGCGCGAGGCCGCGATCAGGTCCGGGTCGGTGTTCGACAGAACCGCCAGCCGCCAGCCCCGCCGGCGGAGCTCCTCGAGCGCGGACGGAACCTCGGGGAACGGCGCCCAATCCGGGAGCGACCGCCCGAGAGCGTCGCCGTCCTCCTCGCGAAGGCGAAGCCCTTCCGACTCCGCCGTGCCGGCGAGAGCCCTCTGCATCGCCTCGCGGTAGGAAATCGTCGGGCTCTCCCGCTGCACTATCGGCTCGATCTCGTGGTAGCGCCCCAGCAGGCGGTCGGCGTCGGCGTCGGGCCACAGCTCGACGATCGTGGAGCGAATACCCCCGTTCCAGTCGATGAGCGTCCCGTAGCAGTCGAACGTCGCCCAGCGCGTCATCTGGAGGCGACGGCTCTAACCCTTGAACTTGCGGAAGATCAGGCAGGCGTTGTGACCGCCGAAGCCGAAGTTGTTGGAGAGCGAGACGTCGATGGGAACCTCACGCGCCTCGTTCGGCACGTAGTCGAGATCGCACTCCGGATCGGGGTTCTCGTAGTTGATGGTCGGCGGCGCGACGTCGCGCTGCGTGGCGTAGACGCTGAGAATCGCCTCGATCGCGCCCGACGCGCCGAGGCAGTGTCCGGTCGCCCCCTTCGTCGAAGAGACCGGGGTGCGCCGGGCCTTCTCCTCTCCGAGCGCGACCTTGATCACGCGCGTCTCGCTCGAATCGCCGACGGGTGTCGAGGTGGCGTGGGCGTTGATGTAGTCGATGTCGTCGGTCGAGATCCCGGCGTCGGCCACCGCGAGCGAGAGCGCGCGGGCGGGCTGGCGGCCGGACGGATCTGGTTCGGTCATGTGGTGCGCATCCGCCGACAAGCCGTACCCGATCAGCTCCGCGTAGATCTTCGCGTCGCGCTTCTTCGCATGCTCGAGCTCCTCGAGCACGAGGATGCCCGAGGCCTCCCCCATGACGAAGCCGTCCCGCTCCGCGTCGAACGGGCGGCTCGCCTTCGTGGGCTCGTCGTTTCGCCGCGAGAGGGCCCGCATGACGCCAAAGCCGGCGACTCCCACCGGCGCGATCCCGCACTCCGTGCCGCCGGCGAACATCACGTCGGCGCGGTCGTAGCGGATCTGGTCGAACGCGTCGCCGATCGCCATGTTCGAGGCGGCGCAGGCCTCGCATTGCGCCGACAGCGGTCCCTGTGTCCCGAGCTCCATCGAGACCCACCCCGCGGCCATGTTCGGCAGGATCGACGGGATCGAGAATGGGCTGCAACGGTCGGGGCCCTTGTTCAGCAGGTCGAGGTGGCAGTTCTGGAAGCTCCAGAGACCGCCGATCCCCGTCCCGAGCGCCGCGCCGACCCGCTCGGGCTCGGCGGAGACGTCGATGCCGGCGTCCCGCTCGGCCATCCGCGAGGCGGCGATGGCCATCTGCGCGAAGCGATCCATCCGCCGGGCGCTCTTCGCGTCCATCCACTCGGTCGGCTCGAAGCCCCGCACCTCGCAGGCGAAGGAGACCATGTAGCCGGTTGGATCGAACTGGGTGATCGGCCCGGCGCCGCTCTTGCCGGCGACGATGTTCTCCCAGAAGGTCTCGGGGTCGTTGCCGAGAGGCGTGAACGCCCCCATCCCCGTGATCACGACACGCCGTCGTCCGTTGTCGCCTGCCACGTTTCCTCCTACCCCACTACATCCCAAGACCGCCGTCGACCTGGAGCACCGCTCCGGTCACGAACCGGGCCTCCTCCGAGCACAGGAAGCGTACCGCACCGGCAACGTCCGCCGGATCACCGAGGCGGCCGAGCGGCGTCGCCTGGAGGATGGTCTCCTTCAGCTCGTCGGGAAGGCTGTCGGTCAGCTCCGTGCTGATGTACCCGGGCGCAACCGCGTTCGCCCGAACGCCTCGGCTGCCGAGCTCCTTGGCGAGGGACAGCGTGAAGCCGATGATGCCCGCCTTCGACGCGGCGTAGTTCGTCTGGCCGGGATTTCCGTGGATTCCGACGACGCTCGTCATGTTCACGATCGCCCCGCTGCGCCGCTTCAGCATGCCCCTCGCGACGGCCCGACACGTCTGGAAGGCACCCCTGAGGTTCGTCTCGATGACGTCGTCCCATTCGCGGTCGCTCATCCGGACGATGAGGGTGTCCCGGGTGACGCCCGCGTTGTTGACGAGGACGTCGATCGGGCCGAGCTCCTCTTCGACGCGCTTGATCAGACCGCTTACCTGGGCGTCGTCGGCGACGTCCGCCTGCATCGCGACGCCGCCGATCTCGGCGGCGACTGCGGCGGCAGCCTCGCTACCGGCGCGGTAGTTCACAGCGACCCTGGCGCCGCCGGCAGCGAGCTCCCGTGCGACGGCGGCGCCGATTCCACGGGCACCCCCCGTCACGAGCGCCACCTTGCCGTCGAGCCGGCAGAAGCCGTCAGCCATCGAGCACCTCCTGGAGCTTCGAGAGGGAGGCGGGATCACCGACCGAGACCGTCCTCGCGGAACGGTCGATCCTGCGGACGAGCCCGCTGAGAACCTGGCCGGGCCCGACCTCGACGAAGAGGTCGACGCCGGCCGAGACCAGGGCGGCCACCGCCTGCGTGAACCGCACCGGCGCCGTGAGCTGGTCGACGAGCAGCTCGGCGAATCGCTCCCGGCCCTCGAAGTCGGCCGTCACCGTCGACATGAACGGAATGCCGGGATCCTGCCACTCGGCCTCCTCGAGCGCCGGTCTCAGGACCGCCGCCGCTGACCCGACGAGCGGGCTGTGAAACGCGCCGGTGACCCGAAGGACGACCGTGCGCCGGGCACCGCGCTCGGTCGCCGCGGCAACGAGCCGGTCGACCGCTTCGACCCGCCCAGAGACGACGATCTGGCCGGGGCAGTTGTAGTTCGCCGGCCAGACCCCGTCGATTCCCGCGCAGAGCTCCTCGACGACCTCGTCGTCGAGACCGAGGATCGCGGCCATCGACCCCGGCGTCTCGCGCGCCGCGGCCGCCGTCGCGCGACCGCGCTCGGCGACGAGGGACACCGCAGCGGCCACCGACAGGGCCCCGCACGCCGTGAGAGCCGAGTACTCCCCGACCGAATGCCCGACCACCGCCGCCGGCTCGGCGCCGACGCTCTCCACCGCTCGCAGACACGCCAGCGAGGCGGTGACCAGGGCCGGCTGCTGGATCTCCGTTTCCGTCAGCTCCTCGAGCGGTCCCTCCCAGCAGATCCGCTCGAGGTCGAGCCCGGAAGCGGCCGACGCCTCCTCGAACACTGCACGCGCTGCGGGCAGCGCCTCGGCCAGCTCCCGGCCCATGCCGACAGCCTGCGAGCCCTGGCCGGGAAAGCAGAGGGCGACCGTCACGCCGCCTCGGCGTTCCACTCGATGAGCGCCGACCCCCAGGTGAGACCCGCGCCCACGGCGGTCATCAGCACCGTCGTGCCCGGCGCGAGCCGCCCCGCCCGGACCGCCTCGGCGAGCACGAGGGGGATCGAGGCTGCCGAGGTGTTGCCCACGCGGTCGATGTTCGCGAGCAGCTTCTCGCGCGGCAGTCCGAGCCTGCGGATCGTGTGGTCGATGATGCGCATGTTGGACTGGTGGGGGGCGTAAAGGTCGACGTCGTCGATCGTCGCAGCGCACCGGTCGAGCAGGCGGCGCACCGAGGACGGTACCTCCCGCGTCGAGAAGCGGTAGACGGCCGGACCGTTCATGCTGATCGTGCCTCCGAGCGGCAGCACCAGGTCGTCGGCATGCGACCCGTCGCAGCCGAGCTCGAACCCGAGGAAGCCGCCGCGGGCCACCCGCTCGAGGGTCACCGCCCCTCCTCCGTCCCCGAAGAGAATCGCCGTCACCCGGTCGTCCCAGTCGGTTGCCTGCGAGAGCACCTCGGCGCCGACGACGAGCGCCCGCTCCGCGAGGCCCGCGGCGATCGCCGCGCTCGCCTGGGCGAGGGCGTAGACGAAGCCGGTGCAGGCCGCCGAGACGTCGTAGGCGGCCGCTCTGGTTGCCCCGAGCAGTGCCGCCAGGCGGGCCGCAGTTGCCGGTGTCAGGAGCTCCGGAGTCGCGGTCGCCACGGTGATCAGGTCCAGCGACGCCGGCTCGAGGCCGGCCATCGCGAGAGCCTCCGTCGCCGCCCCGGCGGCCAGCGTCGTGACGCCCTCGCGTCCGGCGGCCACGCGGCGCTCGGCGATGCCGCTTCGTTCCGAGATCCACTCCGGCGTCACGCCCAGCCGGTCGGCGAGCTCAGCGTTCGCGAGCACCCCTTCCGGCAAGCATCCGCCGACCCCGGTGATACCGACCCGGGCGTCGGCCCGAACGCGGCCGAGCATCCGGTCAGTTGTCCTGCGGCGGAGCGTCCGCCACTGCGAACGTCAGCGTTCCCCGCACGGCGAGCTCGCCCTCGACCGTGGCCTTCGCCGTCCCCTTTCCGACCGGCCCCCGCATCCGCTCGAGCACGCATTCGAGCTCGAGGACGTCGCCGGGTCGGACGATGCGCTTGAAGCGCACGTCGTCGATGCCGGCGAAGAGAACGAGCTTCCCGCTGTTCGCGGGCTCGGAGAGAACCGCGACGGCGCCCGCCTGGGCGAGCGCCTCGACCATCAGGACACCCGGCATGATCGGGTTGCCGGGGAAATGCCCGGCCAGGTACCACTCGTCCTCGGAGACGCGCTTTCGCGCGACGACGCGCGACCCCGGCTCGAGGACGACGACCTCGTCGAGCAGGAGGAACGGCTCCCGGTGGGGAAGGATCGCCTCGATCTCCGCCCTTTGGAGCGGAGTCACGCGCTGGTGTACCCCTCCAGCCGGCTCCGAAGACGGGTGCGCCCGCGGTGGACGTAGCTCTTCGCGGTCCCGACCGGCAGCCGCACCACCCGGCCGATCTCCTCGTAGGACAGCCCGACGGCATCCCGGAGGAGCACGGCGCGGCGCTGCTCGACGGACAGCCGAGAGAGACCCGCCGCCAGCTCGCGCCGCAGGTCGCCGAGGAGCGCGAGTCGCGACGGATCGCCGTCGGGATCCACGTCGGCGTCGCACCGTCCGTCGAGGTCCTCGCTCTTCCGCAGCCGCTGCCGGGCGGCGAGATCGCGACACGTGTTGACCACGATTCGATGAAGCCACGTCGAGAACTGGCAGTCGCCGCGGAACTGGCGCAGCCGGACGGCCAGCTTGAGCAGCGACTCCTGCGCGGCGTCGCGGGCGTCCTCGATGTCGCCGAGGATCTGGGAGGTCAGCCGCGACACGCGGGCGGAATGTCGCTCGAGCAGCGCCTCGAGCGCGCGCCCGTCGCCGTCGTTCGCCCGCGAGACGAGGTCCGCGTCGCTCAGCCGTCCATAGCCGAGAAACGGCCGCGGAACCGGTGGCAGCGAGCCGGCGGTCTCGGCGGTTGGCATTGCGCGGATATTCTACTTCGCTCGATGCCCGGCTCGCTGGCGCCGGACGCGGTTGCGCCGTTTCTTCGCGGCCGGTTCGGCGATCCCTACCTCTACGCGATTCGCTGCGACTCGACGCAACGAGCGCTCGCACCGGACCTGCCCGAAGGGGCAGTGGCGGTGTGCGAGGAGCAGGCCGCCGGACGCGGGCGCCTCGGCCGGGCCTGGCTCGCGCCCTCGGGCACCTCGATCCTCTGCTCGGTTCTCCTGCGGCCCCCGGCCGGGCGGCAGCCGGCGGAACTGTCGCTCGTCGGTGGGCTCGCCACCGCCGAGACCGTCGAGCGTGCGCTTGGGCGCTCCGCCGGCATCAAGTGGCCGAACGACGTGCTCGTCGAGGGTTGCAAGGTGGCGGGAATCCTGGCCGAGGCGCGCGAGCGGGCAGTCGTTCTCGGGATCGGCCTGAACGTCAACCAGACCGAGGCCGAGCTGCCGGCCGAGACCCGGACGCCGGCGGCGTCCTTGCGTACCGTCGACGGGGTCGAGCGCGAGCGTGCGCCGCTGCTCGGGGATCTCCTCGCCACGCTCGAGGCAGCCTACGATCGCTGGGTCGCGGCAGGGCCTCGCCCCGCTGCAGGCGGGGCTCTCCGCGCGAGACGCCCTCTGCGGCCGGGCCGTCAGCGTGGGCGACACCGCCGGTACCGCTCGCGGCATCGCCCCGGACGGGCGGCTCGTCGTCGAGACGGCGGCCGGCACCGTCCTCGTCTCGGGCGGCGAGGTATCCGTGGCCTGACGGGGCGCGCGCCCGCGCTGCGGGGCTACCGCGCTCTCGCAGGTAGACTTCCAGCAGGTCGAAAGTGCGGCTTTTCCGGGCATTTCCGGTCGTCCTGGCAGCGTTCGCCGCGGCTTTCGCATTCGCGTCTGCCGCAGGTGCGCAGGCGCAGCCGCGGGTGCTCGCCGTCGAGTTCGACAACGACGTGAACCCGGTCAGCGCCGACTACGTCAACGAGGCGATCGACCGTGCGAACGACGAGGGGTTCTCCGCGGTGGTCATCCTCCTGAACACCCCCGGCGGTCTGAGCGACTCGATGCAGGACATCGTCCAGCGCGAGCTCGCCTCCGAGGTGCCGGTCATCGTCTACGTCTCGCCGAGCGGGTCGCGCGCCGCCTCCGCCGGCGTCTGGATCGGCGAGGCCGCCGACGTCCTCGCGATGGCTCCGGCCACGAACATCGGCTCCTCGACGCCGATCCAGGTCGGAGGAGCCGACATCCCGAAGGACGCGCGCAAGAAGGCTGTCAACGACGCGGCCGCCTCGCTGCGCGGGGTCACCGAGCTGAACGGCCGCAACGGCGACTGGGCCGAGCTGGCGGTGCGCGAGGCGTCGAACCTGACCGCGACGCAGGCCCTCGAGATGAACGTCATCGACCTGATTGCGCCCGACCTCACTACGCTGCTGACCGAGATCGACGGGACGACGACCTTCGCGAAAGACATCGTCCTCGACACGGCGGACGCGGCCGTGAGCGAGGTGCAGATGTCGTTCTGGGATCGGATCCTGGACGTGGTGATCGACCCGAACATCATCGTCCTGCTCATGTCGCTCGGCGTGCTCGCGATCACGGTCGAGCTCTTCAACCCGGGCCTGATCTTCCCGGCCGCGTTCGGTGCGATCTCGCTCATCATCGGCCTCTTCGGCCTCCAGGTTCTCCCCTTCAGCTGGGCAGGGATCCTGCTCATGCTCGTCGCGCTCGGCTTCTTCGTGGCCGAGGCGTTCATCACCAGCCACGGGGCGCTGGCGGTGGCAGGGGCGGTCGCCTTCGTGTTCGGAGCCCTCATGCTGTTCGATCCGGCAGGCGACGCCTACCAGGTGTCGCTCCCCGTCGCGATCGCGATCGCGGCCACGCTCGCCCTGTTCGTCGCCTTCGCGGTTGCGAAGGTGATCGCGGCCCGCCGGCGGCCGCCGGCAACCGGGAGGGAGGAGATGCTCGGCCAGGTGGGCATCGTGCGCGAGCCGCTCGACCCGGAAGGGCTCGTCTTCGTCCACGGCGAGCTCTGGAAGGCCCGGGCGGCCGACGGCGACTCGATACCCGCCGGTGCCGCCGTCACGGTCGAGCGAATCGGCGACGGGCTCGTGCTCGACGTCGCGCGCGCCGCCGAACCCGCCCTCGCCCACCGGTGATCCGACTACCCTCCCCGCACACGACGGACCGCTCGACGAAAGGACTCACATGGTCGCTGCCCTGATCGCCGTCGTCGCGGTGGTCGTCATCCTCATCCTGCTGATCTCGGCTTCGGTCAAGATCGCCCGGGAGTACGAGCGCGGTGTGGTCTTCCGCCTCGGCCGTCTGCTCCAACCTCCGCGAGGGCCGGGGTTGTTCTTCCTGATCCCGATCGTCGACAAGATGGTCCGGGTCGACCTGCGGACGGTGACGCTGAACGTCCCGCCGCAGGAGGTGATCACGAAGGACAACGTCCCGGTTCGCGTCAACGCCGTGGCCTACTTCCGGATCGTCGAGCCCACCGCAGCGATCGTCCAGGTCGAGAACTACATGAACGCGACGTCACAGATCTCGCAGACGACCCTGCGCAGCGTCCTCGGCCAGCACCAGCTCGACGAGCTGCTCGCCGAGCGAGACAAGATCAACGCGATCCTCCAGCAGATCATCGACGAGTCGACGTCGCCGTGGGGGATCAAGGTCTCGGTCGTCGAGGTGAAGGACGTCGAGATACCGACCGGCATGCAGCGCGCCATGGCGCGCCAGGCCGAGGCCGAGCGAGAGCGGCGCGCCAAGGTGATCGCCGCCGAGGGCGAGTTCCAGGCCTCCGAGCGGCTCAAGGACGCCGCGAACGTGATCAGCGTGAACCCGACCGCGCTCCAGCTTCGCTACCTCCAGACGATGATCGAGATGAGCGCCGAGCGGACGACGACGATGATCCTGCCGCTGCCGCTCGAGTTGTTCCGGCCATTCCTCAACCGGCTGGAAGACCGCCAGGGCGAGACCTGAGCGACGCCACGGAGCTTCGCCGCGACCCGCTCTCGGGCAGGCTCGTGGCAGTCGCGCCGGGGCGGGCACGCCGACCGGGGGCACCGATTCCCGGTCTCGATTCCCCTGCCTCCGAGCCGGACTGCCCCTTCTGCGAGGGCCGTGAGGGGGAGACGCCGCCCGAGGTGCTCGCGCTGGCGCCGGCGGGGCGCGCGCCGGACTCGCCCGGCTGGCGTGTCAGGGTCGTCCCGAACCTGTACCCCGCGCTCACGGGGAGCTCCGGTCGGAACGAGGTGGTGGTCCATTCGCCGCGGCACGTCACCTCGCTCGCCGACCTCGCCGAGACCGAGATCGGGGACGTGGCCGACGCCTGGCGCGAGCGGGCGACATCGGCGCGAGCGGCCGGGTTCGGCTACGTCCATGCCCTGCTGAACGAGGGTCGGCCGGCCGGGGGCAGCCTCGCGCACAGCCATTCACAGCTCGTCTGGCTCACCGACATACCACCCGCCGTCGCCGGCGAGGATGCCGGCGCGCTCGCTGCGCTGCTGGCCTCCGAGCACGCGGGCGGCGAGCGGATCGTCGCAACCGCGGACGGGCTCCTCTCGCTCTGCCCGCGGGCCTCGCGCTCGCCCTACGAGGTCCTCGTGGCGCCGCTTCGGCCGGAAGCCGACGCCTTCACGAGCCCACTCCTGGCCCCGGCGCTCGCTCTGCTCGCCGACGCCGCCCGCCGCCTGCACGCCGTCGAGGGACGGGTCCCGCTGAACGCCTGGCTGCACACCGGCCGCCACTGGCACCTCGAGCTCGTCCCGCGGCTGACGGTTGCGGCCGGCCTCGAGCTCGGGGCCGGGATCTACGTGAACCCGCTCCCGCCCGAGGAGGCGGCGCTACGCCTCCGCGCCGTCTGACTCGGTGGGGAGCATCTCGGCCGGCTCGTCGTCGCCGTTCTCGACGACCGGGGCGAGACTCGACACCTGCTCGTCGCCGCGCAGGCGCATGACGATCACACCCTGGGTCGCTCGCCCGAGCCGCTTGACGTCCTCGACGGGCATCCTGATCACGGTGCCGCCGGTCGAGATCAGCATCACCTGATAGCCGTCGCGCACCACACGGGCGCCCGCCAGTTGACCGCGCGCTTCGGTGAGCTGGACGGTCTTCACGCCCAGGCCGCCCCGACCCTTCCTCGGGTAGTCGGCCACACGCGTGCGCTTTCCGTACCCGTTCTCGGTGACCACCAGGAGGTCGGCGTCGTCCTGGGCGATGCTGACACCGATCACCTCGTCGCCCTTGCGCAGACCCATTCCCTTGACCCCGGCCGTCGCGCGGCCCATCGGGCGGACCTCGCGCTCGCTGAACCGGATCGCCTGGCCCTTGCGGGACACCATGAGAACGTCGTCGTCACCCGACGAGTGCCGAACGGCGACGAGCTCGTCCCCCTCCTTGAGGTTGATGGCGATGATCCCGTCCGCCTTGAGCGGCGTGTTGTAGTCGGCGAACTTCGTCTTCTTGATCATGCCGTTCCGCGTCGCCATCACGAGGTAGGCCGCGTCCTTGAAGTCCCGTGTCGCGATGACCGCTCGCACCTGCTCCTCCTGCCGGAACGGCAGCAGATTGACGATCGCCCGGCCCTTCGCCTGCCGCGTACCGAGCGGCAGCTCGTGCACCTTGAGGCGGTAGACCTTGCCAACGGAGGTGAAGAAGAGGATGTAGTCGTGCGTCGACGCCACGAACAGGTGCTCGATGTAGTCGTCGTCCTTCAGGTCCATCCCCATCACGCCGATGCCGCCGCGTCGCTGCTCGCGATAGGCGGTAACCGGGAGACGCTTGATGTACCCGGAGCGCGTGATCGCGATCACCATGTCCTCCTCGGCGATCAGGTCCTCCAGCTCGAGCTCCTCCTCGGCGGCCACGATCTCGGTTCGCCGGTCGTCCGCCTTCGCGTAGATCGCCTTGATCTCGAGCAGCTCCTCCCGGACGATCGCGTCGATCCTGGCCTCGTCGGAGAGGACCGCGCGAAGCTCCGCGATCCGCTCCTGCAGATCGGCGAACTCCTCCTGGATCCGCTTTCGCTCGAGCCCCGTGAGGCGGGCGAGGCGCAGGTCGAGAATCGCCTGGGCCTGGATCTCGGTCAGCCCGAACTGCTCCATGAGACCCTCGCGGGCCTCGTCCGCGTCGTCGGAGCCCCGGATGAGCGAGATGACCGCGTCCAGGTTCTCGAGCGCGATCAGGTAGCCCTCGAGGATGTGGGCCCGCTCATCGGCTTTCCTGAGCTCGTACTTCGACCGGCGCGTGACGATCTCGCGCTGGTAGTCGAGGTAGTGGTTCAGGATCTCGGGCAGGGAGAGCGTCTTCGGCACTCCGCCGACCAGCGCGACCGCGTTGTAGCCGAAGGTCGACTGGAGCGCCGTGTGCTTGAACAGCTTGTTCAGGACGACCTGCGGAATCGCCTCGCGCTTCAGCTCGACCTGGATCCGCATCCCCGTACGATCCGAGTGGTCGGCGAGGTCGGCGATCTCGGTCAGGACCTTGTCCTGGACGAGGTCGGCGATCTTCTTGATGACCCCGGCGTCGCCGCCCTTCTTCACCCCGTAGGGGAGCTCGGTCACGATGATCGCGGAGCGGCCGCCGCGGAGTTCCTCGATGTGAGCTCTGGCGCGCATCACGATTCGGCCGCGTCCCGAGCGGTACGCGTCCCGGATGCCGCTGCGCCCGACGATGATCGCGCCCGTCGGGAAGTCAGGCCCGCGGACGTGGCGCGTCAGGCGATCGACGTCGATCGACGGGTCATCGATGGACGCGACGATCGCGTCGATCACCTCGCTCAGGTTGTGCGGGGGGATGTTCGTGGCCATCCCGACGGCGATGCCCGCGGACCCGTTCACGAGCAGGTTCGGGAACCGCGACGGGAGCACGGTCGGCTCGCGGCGTGACTCGTCGTAGTTCGGCTGGAAGTCGACGGTGTCGGCGTCGATGTCGCGCAGCATCTCGGTGGCGAGCCGCGACAGCCGGCACTCGGTGTAGCGCATGGCTGCCGGCGGGTCGTCGTCGACCGAGCCGAAGTTCCCCTGCCCGTCCACCAGGGGGTAGCGCAGCGAGAAGGGCTGCGCCATGCGGACGAGCGTGTCGTAGATCGACTGGTCGCCGTGCGGGTGGTACGAGCCCATCACGTCGCCGACGACCCGAGCGCACTTCTTGTACGGTCGATTCGGCTGCATGCCGGCCTCGTGCATGCCGTAGAGCACCCGGCGGTGGACAGGCTTCAGCCCGTCGCGCGCGTCGGGGAGCGCGCGTCCGACGATGACGCTCATCGCGTAGTCGAGGTAGCTCGAGCGCATCTCCTGCTCGAGCTCGCGCGGCTCGATGCGGCCGGGGCCGAGCGCCCCTGTCTCGACCTCAGCCATGACTCACCTCAGACGTCGAGGAAGCGCACGTCCCGCGCATTCCGCTCGATGAAGTCGCGCCGCGGCTCGACCTGGTCGCCCATGAGCATCGAGAACAACCGGTCCGCCTCCGACGCATCCTCGACCTCGACCCGGATCAGAAGCCGGTTGGCCGGGTTCATGGTCGTCTCCCAGAGCTGGGTGTCGTTCATCTCGCCGAGCCCCTTGAAGCGGCTGACCTGGATCCCCTCCTTGGCGAGCTCGAGGGCGGTCCCGCGAAGCTGCTCGAAGGTCAGCGCCACGCCGGACTTCTTTCCGTGACGCACCGTGAAGGGTGGCAGGCCGACGACGTCGGCGAGCTTCCCGTATGCCCGCCTCACGTTCGCGTAGATCGGCGACGTGAGCAGCTCGAACGGGACGGTCACGTGCTTCGCCGCGCTCGTCTCGCTCTCGATGACCTTCACGCGCATCCCTGCGCCGTCCTGCTCGAGCACGGCCAGCGAGAACCCGTTGTCGTCCATCGCCGCGATTGCCTCGACGACCTCGTCCGCCGTCGAAGACTCCGACTCGACGAGGCGATGGGCGACCATGAAGTCGGCGGCCGGCGGGCCGAAGTCGGACCGGAGACGGTTCGACCAGCCCTCGAACTCGGACAGCGCGCGCACGAACCTGCTCCAGCGTGCCTCGCTCAGCTTGACCGGCTCGCCCGCGCGGTCGGTGATCTCGAGGCTCCCCACCCGCTCGCGGACGAGGAGGTCCTCGAGCTGGGCGTCCTTCTCGAAGTACATCTCCTTGCTCCCGAGCTTGACCATGTAGAGCGGGGGCACGGCGATGTAGACGTGCCCGCGCTCGATCAGCTCCGGTATGTGCCGGTAGAGGAAGGTGAGGATCAGCGTCCGGATGTGCGAGCCGTCGACGTCGGCGTCGGTCATCACGATCACGCGGTGATAGCGGAGCTTCGCGATGTCGAACTCGTCACCGATGCCGGTGCCGATCGCGGTGATCATCGCCTGGATCTCGTTGTTCGAGAGAACCTTGTTGATGCGGTTCTTCTCGGTGTTGATGATCTTGCCGCGCAGCGGCAGGATCGCCTGGTAGGTCCGGTCGCGGCCCATCTTGGCGGAGCCGCCGGCCGAGTCTCCCTCGACGATGAAGAGCTCCGCCGACTCAGGGTCTCGGATCGAGCAGTCGGCCAGCTTCCCGGGAAGCGAGGAGTTCTCGAGCGCGCTCTTTCGGCGCGTCAGCTCCCGCGCCTTGCGGGCCGCCAGGCGAGCTCGCGCCGCGGAGACCGCCTTCGTGATGATCTGGCGGGCGTCCGAGGGATTCTCCTCGAGGAACTCGGCCAGACGTTGGTTGACGATCTGCTCGACGAGGCCCCGTACCCACGGGTTGCCGAGCTTCGTCTTCGTCTGGCCCTCGAACTGCGGATCGCGGAGCTTGATCGAGATGACGGCCGTCAGGCCCTCGCGCACGTCCTCGCCCTCGAGGTTCTCCTCCTTTTCCTTGAGAAGCCCCTTCTCGCGCGCGTAGCGATTCAGCGTGCCCGTCAGCGCCCCCTTGAAGCCCGAGAGATGAGAGCCCCCCTCGTGCGTGTTGATGTTGTTCGCAAACGAGAAGACGGACTCGACGTAGGACGAGTTCCACTGCATCGCCACCTCGAGATGGCCTTCGTTCTCCGTCGCGTCGCCCTCGAAGTACACGATGTGCGGGTGAACCGGGTCCTTCGCCTGGTTCACGTAGCCGACGAAGTCGCGGATGCCGCCCTCGTAGTGGAACTCGTGGCGCTCGTCTCCTGCCCGTTCGTCGACCAGCGTGATCCGGAGGCCCCGCGTGAGGAAGGCCGTCTCGCGCAAGCGCTGAACGAGGGTCTGGGCCGACCACTCGAGCTCGTCGAAGACCTCGAGATCGGGCAGGAACGTGATCGTGGTGCCGGTCGGGCCCGACCAGTCGCCAACGGCCTCCATGTCGGCGTTCGGGACGCCGCGGGTGAACTCCTGGCGCCAGCTCTTGCCGTCGCGATGGACCTCGGCGACGAGCCATTCGGACAGCGCGTTGACGACGGAGACGCCGACTCCGTGCAGACCGCCGGAGACCTTGTAGCCGTCGCCGCCGAACTTCCCGCCGGCGTGGAGCTTCGTCAGCACGACCTCGAGGGCGGGACGGCCCTGCTCCGGCATGACGTCCACGGGGATGCCTCCGCCGTTGTCCGAGACGCTGACGGAGTTGTCCGGACGGAGGGTCACTTCGATCGCGTCGCAGCGCCCGGCGAGCGCCTCGTCGACGGCGTTGTCGACGACCTCGAAGACGAGGTGGTGGAGACCGCGACTCCCTGTCGATCCGATGTACATGCCGGGCCGCAGCCGCACCGGCTCGAGACCCTCGAGAACGGTGATGTCGCTGGCGGTGTAACTGGCTTCGCTCATAAAAAAAGCCCTGCAGATCGCAGAGATTTTGCTATGTCAGAGTGTATCAGACGGACCGGTCGAGCCGGCACCTCGGCGCGACCTCGCCAGGGACGCCGCGGCGGCCCTCGCGATCGCCGCGCGCAGCCCTGGATCGGCGATTCCGCTCGCGATCCGGGCCGCTTCCGAGACGTCTCCCGGGCCGGGCCTTGTGAGCTCTTGGTCCACCCTCGTGACGGTCTCGGCACCGCTTTCCGGGATCGCGCCGACGACGAACGTCAGCCGCGCCGGCGCCGCCGGTCCGAGCTGTCCCCGCACGGTCTCCGCGAGCTGCGTGAGCTCGAACGCCCAGGTGCTCGACGCCGTGTGGACGACGAGTGCGCCGTCCCGCGCGAAGCGCGCCGGCCAGGCGTTGCGAGCGATCGTCTCCCCGACTGCCCCGGGCCAGGCCCGCACGATCTCCGCGAGGCCGGCGCTGTCACCTGGCGCATCGCCGAGCCGGCCGAGCTCGCGATCCACGCTGTCGCCGAGGCGCTCGGGAAGCCGGGAGGCGCGGCCTCGCGTCATCGGCGCAGCGCACGGCCGGACGTCACCTCGATGACCGCCGCCGGCGAGGCGGAGCCCGGCAGCGCGCGAAGGGCGGTCGCGCTGACGAGGGCCTGCCCGTCGGAGGGAAGCCCCTCGACGAGCGCGGCCCTGTGGTTCTTGTCGAGCTCGCTCAGGACGTCGTCGAGGAGGAGAAGCGGCGGCTCGCCGCGCGAGCTCGCCAGGCTCTCGGCTTCGGCCAGCAGGAGGGCCAGGACGGCTGTTCGTTGCTCTCCCTGCGAGCCGAAGGAGCGGAGATCGCGGTCGCCCGCCCTGATCGAGACGTCGCGCAGATGGGGCCCGGCGCCGGTCGTCCCGCGCTCGAGGTCGCGCTCGAGCCGGAACTCGAGCTCCGCAACGGTCAGCCCTTCGCCGTCGTAGCCGAGCGAAGCGTCCTCCAGCCCGAGCTCGCGGCCTCGGCGAGCGAACCGCGGCGCCAGGTTCGACACGGTCTCTCGTCTCGCCTCGTCCAGGGAGCTTCCCACGCGGGCCAACGTCTCGTTCCAGGGCGCGAGAGCGGAGGCGGAGGAGGCGCCGGCACGTGTTCGACGGAGGCCTTCGTTGCGCTGAGCGAGAGCCCGCGCGTACTCGGCCGGCAGATCGGCCCTCGCCGGCAACAGCCGGGCGAGGGCCCTGTCCAGATAGGTGCGGCGCACGAGCGGGCCACCCTTCACGACCGCCAGGCGGTCGGGCGTGAAGGCGAGCACCGGAAAGCGGCGGCGGAGCCGCTCGGCGCTCTCGAGCGGCGCGCCGTCGAGGAGTACGGCCTTGCCGCCCGCCGCGCCGATCGTCACCTCGGTCGCGAACACCCTGCCGCCCGCGCCGGTGCCCGAGACCTTCACCCGGGCGGCATCCGCGCCGAGCCGCACCGTCCGCGTGTCGCGCCTCGTCCGGAGCGACGCCCCCTGCGTACCCACGTGCACCGCCTCGAGGAGATTGGTCTTCCCCGCTCCGTTCGGGCCGACGACCATGACGAGCCCCGGCGGGAGCTCTACCTCCTCGCGCGGGTAGGAGCGGAAGTCTGCGAGGGCGAGGCTCGTGACGATCAGCCGGCGAGCCTGATGGGCATGATCAGGTACCAGAAGTCGTCACCCGCGCCGGTTACGAGGCCGGGGCGAAGCGGACTGATCAGCTTCAGCTGGATCTCCGGCTCGTCGACCGAGTCGATGCCCTCCCGGAGGAAGTCGGGGTTGAAGCCGATCTCGAGCAGGTCGCCCGCGTAGGCGATGGGGAGCGTCTCGTGGGCCTCGCCGACATCCTGCGTCTGCGCCTGGATGGTGAGCTGGCCCTCCTCGAACCGGAGCCGCAGCGGCGAGTTCCGCTGCGCCATGACGCCGACGCGCCGGACCGCCTCCAACATCTCTTCTCTCGGGAGCGTCATCTCGACCTCGAAGCTCTCGGGCCGCAGCTGCCGGTAGTTCGGGAACTGCCCGTCGATCCGGCGCGCCGTCAGCACGACTCCGTCCAGCGAGAAGGCGACCTGGTTCTCCTGGACACTGAGCTCGAGCTGCTCGCTCTCACTTCCCTGGGCGACCCTGGCGACCTCGCCGAGGGCGCGCGCTGGGACGATTGCCTCGAGTTCGCTCCCGACGTCGGACGGGAGCGTCGTCTCCTTGACGCTGAGTCGGTAGGAGTCCGTGGCAGCCATGACGAGCGTGCTGCCTTCGAGGCGAACGAGAATACCCGTCAGCACCGGGCGGGACTCGTCCCGCGAGGCCGCACGGCTGACTCTCGTCACGGTCTCGAGGAACGCCTGTCGGTCGAGCGCAATCGTCGAGGCCGGGTCGATCTCGGGAAGTCGCGGGAAGTCGTTCGGGTCGTACGTGTGGAGGCGGTACGCAGCCGAGCCGCATCGCAGCTGGACGACACCGTCTGCGGCCTCGTGCTCGAGCGTTACCTCACCAGGTGGGAGAAGCCGGACGATCTCGAGCAGAAGCTTCCCGGGAACGACGACCGAGCCGCTCTCGACGATCGTCGCCGGCAGCGAAGCCCGCAGCGACATCTCCATGTCCGTCGCGGCCAGACCCAAGCTGTCCTCCTCCGCCGTCAGGAGAACGCCGGCGAGGATCTGAACGGAGGATCTCGTCGAGACGGCTCTTCCGACGAGCTGAAGCGCCTGGGAGAGCTCGTCCCGGGAACAGGTGATCTTCACTGGGGTGAGAGAGACGGTGTCAACTGCCATGTCTAGGGTAAGAGAAGTAGATCGTCGTAGTCATAGGGAGTGTGCATTCGGTGGAGGACATCGCCCAGGCCGCTCTCTGAGAGGGAAGCGTGCTGTTGAGACGCGTGTGGACAGCCGCCGGTTACGAACAGGGCACGGTTTGGTGCAGGGCGTTGTCCACGATCCGGCGGGGTCATCCACAGCCCTCAGTGCATCTGCTTGATGCGGGCTGTGAGTTCCTGGACGAGGTTGTAGACGCCGCGGTCCTCGCGGATCAGCTTCGTAATGTTCGATGTCGCGTTGATGACCGTCGTATGGTCACGGCCCCCGAAGCGGTTTCCGATCTTCGGCAGCGAGCTGTCGGTGAGCTCCCGGCAGAGGTACATGGCGACGTGGCGCGGGTAGACGACCGCTCGCGACCGCCGCTGTCCGAGGAGCTCCTGCATCGAGATGCCGAACCGCTGCGAGACGACCTCCTGAATGCGCTCGATCGAGATCTCGGGCGGTTCCCCCTGGGGAAAGACGTCCTCGAGGACCTCCTGCGCGAGCTCGACGGTCATCGGACGCCCGGTCAGCGACGAGAACGCGACGACACGGGTGAGCGCTCCTTCGAGCTCGCGGATGTTGGTCGACACGCGCCCGGCGATGAACGTGAGCACCTGCGCGTCCGGAACGTGGATCCCGTCGAGCGCCACCTTCTTGCGCAGGATCGCGATCCGCGTCTCGAGGTCGGGCGGCTGGATGTCGACGATCAGACCCCACTCGAACCGAGACCGAAGTCGCTCCTCGAGCGTCGCGATGTCCCGCGGCGGCCGGTCCGAGGACAGGATGATCTGCCGGCCCGCCTCGTAGAGCGTATTGAAGGTGTGGAAGAACTCCTCCTGGATCCGCTCCTTGTGCTCGAGGAACTGGATGTCGTCCACCAGCAGGACCCCGTAGTGGCGGTACCGCTGCTTGAAGGCCTCGACGCGCTTCTCGCGGATCGAGTTGATGAAGTCGTTGGTCAGGGTCTCGCTCGTCACGTACCGGGCCGAGAGCCGCGGCGAGTGCTGGCTGATGTAGAGCGCCACCGCCTGGAGGAGGTGTGTCTTCCCGAGGCCGGTCCCGCCGTAGATGAACAGGGGGTTGTAGGCCTTCGCGGGCGCCTCGGCGACCGCCAGAGCGGCCGCGTGCGCGAAGCGGTTCGACGATCCGATCACGAACGTGTCGAACGAGTACTTGAGGTTCAGCCCCTCCACGGCCTGGGCCGGCGGTTGGGCGTTCGCCGGGTCGCCGGCGGTCTCCTCGCGGACGACGAGCCTGACGGGCCGGTCATCCCCGACGGCGTCTCGCACGACGGCGCGCAGAAGCCCGCGAAAGTGCTCCTCGATCCATTCTCGCGTGAAGTCGTTCGGGACGGAGATCACGACCCCGAGGTCACTGACTTCGGTCGCGCGTACCTCGCCGAACCAGCTCTGGAACGTCTGCTCGCTCAGGGCGTCTCTGAGGCCCGTCGAGATGTCGGACCACACCTGCTCACTCGTCAGCTCGACTTGCTGCGCCACTGCCGTGCCTCGCCTTCTCCGCCGGGGTCGGGAAGCGGCGATCATAACAACGGCCTCTTGCTCTCACAACGTCCAGGGCGACCGCGACGAACCGGGCAAAAGCAGCGCCTGTGCAGGGATATCGCATTATCCACAAACCTCTCCACAGCTGTGGACAGCGTACGCGATCCGCGCTGTCATGCGGCTTCGTGGCTGTGGATTCAGAGCGCCCCCAACTTCTCCTGCGCGGTCACCGGACGGGGCTCCTCTATACTGGCCCCGGTCGCCCTCGCGACCTTACGTTGACCGCCCCAGATGAAGCGCACGTATCAGCCGAACGTCCGGCGCCGGAAACGGCGGCACGGATTCCGAGCCCGCATGTCGACCCGGGCCGGCCGCGCCGTCCTGAAGCGTCGCCGAGCCAAGGGCAGGAAGCGGCTGTCCGCCTGACGGCGCGAGCTCGGGCCGGCTCGCCTCGATGAAACGCCACCATCGCCTCTCGCGCTCGCGAGACTTCGACGCCGTCTATCGGCGGGGCCGTTCGGTGGCGAGCCGCTACCTCGTTCTCTACGCGTTCGCGCGCGAGGACGACGGCGGGGACGTCGTTCCGCGGCTCGGCCTCGCGGTTCCGCGCCAGGCCGGCTCGGCCGTGGAGCGAAACCGCATCAAGCGCTGCCTGCGGGAGGCTTTCGGCGAGCTCAGCGAGGTCGTCCAGGCGAACCGCGACTACGTCCTGATCGCGCGACCGGGGCTCGTCGAGGCGGCGGCGGCCCGCGGCCAGGCCTGGCTGGTCGAGCAGGTTCGCGACGTCTTCGTCCAGGCAGGCGCCGCGGAGGGCGCGGCCGCGTGAAGCGCCTCGGGATCCTCGCCGTCCACGCGTACCGCTACACGCTCGGGCCGTTCCTCGGCGGGCGCTGCAAGTACCACCCGAGCTGCTCGCAGTACGCCATCGACGCCATCGACCAGTTCGGTCTCGTTCGCGGCTCGGTTCTGGCCGGCTGGCGCCTGCTCCGCTGCAACCCGTGGAGCCACGGCGGCGTCGACTATCCGTCGAGCCAGACGATCTTCGTCAGACGGCGGCCCGCATGAGCGAGCTCGTCGTCCTCGCCGGCCTCCTCAGCCCGATCGAGGAGCCGCTGACGGCGATCCTCGAGTGGCTGCACGGCTCGATCGGGATCTCGTGGGCCTGGGCGATCGTCGTGCTGACGGTGATGGTTCGGATCCTGCTCGTGCCGCTGACCGTCAAGCAGGTCAAGTCGATGCAGCGCCTGCAGCAGTACGCGCCGCAGCTGAAGGCCATCCAGCAGAAGTACAAGGGCGACAAGCAGCGGCTCAACGAAGAGGTGATGAAGTTCTACCGGGAGAACAAGGTCAACCCGGCCGCGTCCTGCCTGCCCGTCCTCTTCCAGATCCCGATCTTCATCGCCCTCTTCTACGTCCTCAGGGACTTCGACACGGAGGTGCTCCCGAGCTACCCGAACTCGAGTCTCGATTTCCTGAACGGGATCGTCCCCAACATCACCGACAACGTGAACGAGCACTGGTCGGGATGGCTGCTGCTCGTCATCTACGTCGGCAGCCAGCTGCTCTCGACCTTCCTCATGTCGACCACAATGGACAGGACGCAGCGGATCCTGTTCCTGATCATGCCGTTCGCGTTCGTCTTCTTCATCATCAACTTCCCGGTCGGCCTGATGATCTACTGGGTGACGACGAACCTCTGGACGACCGGTCAGGGGCTCGTTACCCGGCGCATGTTCCCGAAAACGACTCCCGAGCTGCCGAAGCGCTCGAGCCGCACCGAGTCGAAGACGAAGCCGCCCGAGGAGCCGGCGAAGGCCGCCGGGAAGCAGCGGCGGCCGGCCAAGCCGCGCCCCTCGCCCGCGCCTGCGGTTCAGGCGACCGAGGGCGACGGCGCGCCGGCCCAGAAGACGGGCCAGCAGCCGCGACCCGTGCGCCGTCGCAAGAAGAAGGGCCCGCGGGCACGCCGGTGAGCGTCCCGTCGGAACCGGACGGCGCGGAGACGTCGACCGAGACCGAGGCGACCGGGGAAACGGTCGGCGAGGCGAAGTGGGCGGCCCTTCGCGAGCTCGAGCGGCGCTTCCCCGGCCTCGACAAGTCGGCGGTCGAGTTCGTCGTCCTGTCCGAGGGCGAGCGAGGGCTGCTCGGGGTCGGCTACGTCCCGGCCCGTGTGATCGCCCGGGCGCAGACGGCGACGGAGCCGAGGCGACCGGCGGTGCCGCTGACGGAGGTGCCGTCGGCCGAGCCGGCAGAGCGCCTGCGGGAGCTGCTGGAGCACGTGCGCCATGCCCTCGCCCTCGAGGCGACGGTCGACGTGCGCGAGTCGCCGGACGGGTTGACGGCGACCTTTCAGGGCAGGGATCTCGGGCTCGTCATCGGCAAGCACGGCCAGACGATCGACGCCCTCCAGTATCTCGCGGCGGCCGCCGCCGCCCGCGTCAGCGAGAGCCGAACCGAGGTCGTGATCGACGCGGCCGGGTACCGGGAGCGGCGGCGCTCCACCGTCGAGTCGGTCGCGGACCGCGCCGCCGCGCAGGCGGTCGCGGCGGGCGAGCCGGTACCGCTCGACCCGATGTCCGCGTCCGAGCGGAAGATCGTCCACGTACGGCTGAAGGAGCGCGCGGACGTCGTGACGACGAGCGAGGGCACCGAGCCGAACCGCCACGTTGTCGTCGCCCCCGCCTGAGGGGCTCGGCGCCGCGCTCCGGCGAGACCCTCGCCTGCGGGCGTGGATCGAGGCGCTGCTCGAGACGCCGGGAACGACCGGCGTGACGCAGTCGGACGACGCCTGGCGCGTTCACCTCGACGGCGCGCTTGCCGCGATTCCGCTCGTCGAGGAAGGCCCTGTCGTGGACGTGGGCTCGGGCGGTGGATCGCCGGGCCTCCCGATCGCGGCCGCCCGCCCGGATCTTCGCGTCGAGCTGCTCGATGCGAAGCAGCGGAGGTGCGACTTCCTGCGCGCGGTCTCGCGCGACTTCTCGAACGTCGGCGTCGTCTGCAGGCGGGCGGAGGAGCACGGCCGCGGCGAGGGGCGCGACGCGTACGCGGTGGCGGTCGCGCGCGCCCTCGCCCCACCGCCCGTCGCGGCCGAATGGTGCCTTCCGCTCGTCCGGCCGGGTGGGCGGCTCGTGCTCCTCGCCGGCGCCGCCGACGAGGGCGACCTCGCCGTGGTTGCCGACGCGCTCGCGACCGCTCCGCCCGAGGTGGTGTGCGAGCGTGGCGCTGCCGACCGGCGCCTGCTCGTCTTTCGCAAGCTCGGCCCCACCCCAGCCCGCTTTCCTCGCCGTGCCGGGCTGGCCCGCAAGCGTCCTCTCGGCTGAGCGACGCAGGGGCCCCCACCCGGGCGGCGAACGGAAAGGCACGTCCACCTTCGTCAATAGACTCGGATCCGGGTGATGACCGGCGGTATCTACGCGGTTGCGAACCAGAAGGGCGGCGTTGGCAAGACGACGACGGCGTTGAACCTCGCTGCCTGCCTCGCGGAGGCGGGCGAGCAGATCCTCGTCGTCGACCTCGATCCGCAGGCGAACGCCACCTCCGGGCTCGGCGAGCGGGCGAACGGGACGTCGTCGTACGACCTCCTCGACGGGGCCGCGCTCGCGGAGGTCGTCCACGAGACCCGGTTTCGCAACCTGTACCTCGTGCCTGCGCGCCCCGACCTCGCCGGCGCCGTCGTCGAGCTCTCGAGAAGCGCCGACGGCGAGACCTACCTGGCGAGCGCGTTGTCCGCGGCGAACGGCCGATTCTCGTTCGTGTTCGTCGACTGCCCGCCGTCGCTGGGCCCGCTGACGGTCAATGCGCTCGCGGCCGCAGACCGCGTCATCGTCCCGGTGCAGTGCGAGTACTACGCGCTCGAGGGGCTCGCCCAGCTCCTCGACTCGATCGACCTCGTCCGAGCTCGGCTGAACCCTCGCTTGACGGTCGCCGGCATGCTCCTGACGATGTCGGACGGCCGCACCCGGCTCGCGGCGCAGGTCGCGGACGAGGTCAGACGGGCGTTCGGCGACCTCGTCTTCGACGCGGTGGTCCCCCGGAGCGTACGGCTTGCCGAAGCTCCCAGCCACGGCCTGCCGATCACCGCCTACGACCCGTCGTCTCCCGGCGCGGACGCGTACTACCGCGCGGCAACGGAGTTGATCGACCGGCGATGATCGAGCCGTCCGCGAAGGGACGCCGCGGTCTCGGCCGGGGCCTCGAGCTCCTGATCGGCCCGGTCGCGGCGGGCGACCAGCTCGTCCATCTCCCGATCGGCTCGATCCACGCGGGGTCGAGGCAGCCGCGAACGCAGTTCGATCTCGAGGCGATTCAGGAGCTGGCCGAGTCGATCCGCGTGCAGGGGATCGTCCAGCCCGTGCTCGTCCGTCCGGCAGGCGACGGCCGCTACGAGCTCATCGCCGGCGAGCGGCGCTGGCGGGCAGCCCGCCTGGCGGGTCTCGCGACCGTGCCGGCGCTGCTGCGGGACGCCGACGACCGCGACGCCATGCTGCTCGCTCTCGTCGAGAACGTCGCCCGGGAGGACCTGTCGCCGGTCGAGGAGGCGCGGGCGTACGCCGTTCTCGTCGACGAGTTCGACCTGTCGCTCGGGGAGCTGGCCGAGCGCGTCGGCCGCTCGAAGCCTGCGATCTCGAACCGCATGCGGCTTCTCGAGCTGCCCGAGGACGTTCTCGCCCTCGTCCACGACGGTCGCCTCACGGAAGGCCACGCGCGAGCCGTGCTCGCGGTGGACGGCCACGAAGAGAGGCGCCGTCTCGCCCGCCGGATCGTCCGACAGCGAATGTCGGTCCGGGCGGCCGAGCTCGCGGCCAGGAGAGCCGGCGCGAAGACGAAGGCGCGAAGGGCCGCGCCCACCCTCGACCCGGTGCTCGCCGAGCGCGCGCGGACGGCGCTCGAGCACCTCACCGGCGGGGCCGTGAGGGTGTCGCGCGACCGGCTCGAAATCCGCTTTGCCGACGAGACCGCGCTGGCCGAGATCGCGGAAGCGCTCGAGCGCGCCTGCGCGTCGCTCGATTCCGGAGCGGCTACAATTCCCGCTCGCGCGGGCGATTAGCTCAGTCGGTTAGAGCGCCGCTCTGATAAGGCGGAGGCCCCTGGTTCGAGTCCAGGATCGCCCATCTCTCCGTGCCCGCCCACCCCCGGTTCGGCCTCTCGGACGGCGCAGTACAATGGGGTCGAGCGCCATGCAGGAGATGACCATCTACGGCGTGAGCTTCGACATGGTCGGGAAGCAGCCGATCGTCCTGCTGAAGACCGCCGAGGGGAACAAGTTCCTGCCGATCTGGATCGGTCACCCGGAGGCGGCCGCGATTCTCATGAAGCTCCAGGGCGCCGCCACGCCTCGGCCGATGACGCACGACCTGGTCACCGAGATGCTGTCCCAGCTCGAGGCGAAGGTCGTGAAGATCGCGGTCACCGATCTGCGCGACAACACCTTCTACGCCCTCATCACGCTCGCCGTGAACGGCAGCGAGATCGAGATCGACTCACGCCCGAGCGACGCGATCGCTCTCGCGGTCCGCTCGGACGCCCCTATCTTCGCGGCCGACGCGGTGATCGAGGAGAGCGCGATCGAGTTCGAGAACGACGACGTCAACGAGGACGAGATCGTCGAGGAGTTCAAGCGCTTCCTCGACGACGTCACGCCGGAGGACTTCTCCGCCGCCTCCTGACGTGCCGTCCGGCTATCGCGACCGCGAGTTCTGCGCCTCGTCGTGACGCTTCCATTCCGCGATGATCGCGGCGTAGATCTCGCGGAGGCCCTCGGCCGTTAACGGACCTCCGTTAGCCTGCTCGAGCCGCTCGACGAGCGCGGCTTCGCGAGCCGGGTCGCTCAGCGGGTAGCCGTGCTCGAGCTTGTAGGCGTGCAGCTCCGACACGAGCCTGATCCGCTGGTTGAGCGTTTCGAGGATCGCGTGGTCGGCCTCCGAGATCCGCTCGCGGAAGGATTGGACGACGGGATCCAGGCTCTGATCGGGCATCAGAGCCAAGGATAATCCGGCACCGCCTCCGCAGGGACAGGCCTCGGTCGGCGAGGGCGCTCACGCCGCGGTCAAGGCCGCCGCCGCGAGCCCGATCGCGTTGTAGGCCGAATGGGCGATGATCCCGGGCCAGGCGCTCTGCGCCCGCAGGCGAACCCAGGCCAGGCCGAGCGCGAAGAAGACGAGCGGCGGCAGCGCGACGAGGATGCCGTGGGCGAGGCCGAACACGAGCGCCGTGCCGACGACCGCCACGACCGGGCCGAAGGCGGAGAGCACCGTCACCCCGAGCCCCCGGAAGAAGAGCTCCTCCGCGAACGGAACGACCGTGACGATGACGACCGCGTTGAAGAGGAAGGGAGCGAGCTTGCCGGACTCCCAATCCTGCGGGGCGAGACCCTGCTCCTCGCCTGCGTTGAGCACCGGCTCGAGCGCCGCAGCCACGATCAAGGACGCGATGACGACGAGGGCCGCGTAGCCGAGGTACCGACCTGCGAAGCTGCGCATTCCGAGCGCGTCCTTCGGCTCGACGTACAGGCGGCCGGTCGCCCACGTAACCGCGACGAGCACCCCGTAGATGAACAGCGAGCCGATCCCGAGGGAGTACTCGAAGATCGGCTGGTCGTCGGTCGAGCCCCCGTCGCCTCGAAGGGCGAACGAGCTCGCGATCTGGATCGCTGCGATGGCAAGCCAGATCGCGAGGGCGAGGCGTTCCCTGGAAGCGGGAGACCGCTCGAGCGAGGTCGTCGGGGTCGTCACGGCTGACGGATCACAGGTCGAGGCGCTCCGGCAGCGTAACGAGGGGCGCCGGCTCGAACTCGAGCCCCGCCGCCGCGGCGCCGTCCCGGTCGACGTCCTCGTCCCCGACGTGGAGTGCCCGCTCCGCGGGAACGCCGAGCCGCTCGAGCGCGAGCGTGAAGATTGCCGGATCGGGCTTGGCGACCCGGGCGTCGGCAGAGGTCACGACTGCCGCGAACCGACCGGTCAGGCCGAGCCGGTCGAGGTGCTCGTGCAGGCCGATGTCCCAGTTCGCGACGCAGGCGAGCGCGAGGCCGGCGGCGCGGAGCCGATCGACGGCGGCGAGCGCCCCGTCGGCGGGCCGGAACACGATCGAGTCGACGAAGGAGACCACGAAGCTTCGCGGCTCGAGGTCGGCCGCGAGGTGGGCGAGGAAGATTCCGACGCACTCGACCCTGAGAGCCTCGAGCGAGACCGGGTCACGACCCTCGTGCGACCGCGGCCGGTAGTAGGCGGCCTCGGCCCGAAATGCGGCGGCGACCTCACCGGGCGACCGGTCGATCCCGACCGCGCGGAGCGCGTTCGTCAGCCGCTCGGTCGGATCCTCGAGCGCGAGGAGCGTGCCGAAGCCGTCGACGGTCACGGCGTCGAGACGGGCGACGCGACCGCTACCGGAAGGCATTCGGGTGGAGCGCGACCGCGACCGCCTCGAGCCCTCTCGCGACGTTCGGCCCCGGTCGCGTGACGAGCTCCACGGGCACCTCCTGGAACCGGCCCTCTTCCACCGACTTCAGGCCCTTGGTCGCCGGGTCGCGCCGCAACGCAGCGAGGGTCACCCCGCTGTCGGAGGTTGCGAGGTAGACGTCCGGGTTCGCCCGCTTCAGCCGCGAAGCCGGGAACGGGCCGAGGCCCGCGTAGTCCCTGGCGATGTTCCGACCCTTCGCCGTGCGGAGGAGGTTGCCCAGGAGCGAGCGGTCGGAGATGGTGATGAAGAAGCCCGTGTCGACGAAGACCGTGCTCGTGCCCACGCCCTCGAGCCGTTGCAGGACCTCGGCCGCCTGTTCCTGGAGCGAGCCCGCGAGCCGGCGCCCCTCGGCCGGATGGCCGAGCAGGAACCCGAGCTCGATTGCAGCCTGCTCGACTGCCTCGATCGTTCGCGAGGGCTGGAGGTAGACCGGCGCTCGGGTGCGGCGCTCGATCTGGGCCAGGTCGACCGGGTCGGTGTCGGGAGTGGCGACGACGAGGTCGGGCTTCAGCCGGACGATCTCGTCGACGTCGATCTGGCCCGTGTCCTTCAGCACGACGGCCGGCCGCTCTCCTTCACCGAGACGGACGCCGGCGGGAGCGCCGACGAGCTGGTCGCGGGCGCCGAGAGCGGCAACCAGCTCGGCCGAGCCCGGGTCGAGTGCCACGATCCTCTGCGGCTGCGCGGAGAGCGTGGTCGGCGTCTCGCCGGCGCCGGGCGCCGTCACCGGGTAGGCCGGCGCGAGCTCGCCGGTCGGCTCCGACCGGGCACCGCACGCCGCGACGGACAGTGCGATCGCAACGAGGGCGGCAGCGCGGATCAGGGACGAGCGGAGCACCTGCTATCTATCCAAGCAGCAAGCCGGCACCGGATGAGGCACTTCACGGTTCACGAAGCGAACGATGCCCTCGCCGAGGTGAGGCCGCTCGCCGAGCGAATGGTGCACCATCGGCGGATCCTCGCACGGCACGAGGACGAGCTCCAGCGGGTCGGCAGGCGGGTCGCCGGGAACGGCGGCGGTCTCGACCCGAAGAAGGTCGGAGCCCACGGCGCCTCGGCCGCGAAGGCGGCGCGCGAGATCGACCGGGCCATCCAGGGGATCGAAGCCGCCGGCGCCCAGGTGAAGGACGTGGACACGGGGCTCGTCGATTTCCCGGCCGTCCACCCGCGAAGCGGTGACACGGTGCTCCTGTGCTGGCGGCTGGGAGAGGAGGAGATCGAGTTCTGGCACGAGCTGGAGGAGGGATTCGCCGGCAGGAAGCCACTGCCGTTCTAACGAACATCGTGCGGTGAGCGTGAACGTCGACCAGGTGGTGACCGCGAGCGCGATCATCGTCGGTACGCTCGTCGTGGCGACGGTGGTCGACCGGGCGATGCGCAAGCGCGCCGACACCGGGCTGCCGCCGGCGGCCCGGACGCGCTTCAACGCGCTGCGCCACACGATCCAGGCCGCGATCATCGTGGTCGGGATCGGCATGGCGCTCTTCGTCTTCCCGAACGTTCGCGGCGTGGCCGGCGCGATCCTCTCCTCGGCGGCCTTCCTCTCCATCGTCATCGGCCTGGCCGCCCAGGCGAGTCTCGGGAACTTCATCTCGGGTCTCGTGATCTCGTTCTCGCAGCCGATTCGGATCGGCGACCGGATCGAGTTCCAGGGCAAGAGCGGCGTCGTCGAGAGCGTGGCGCGCACCTACACCAAGGTCCGCACCTCGGACGGCGCCTGGCAGTTGATCCCGAACGGCATGTTCGCAGCGGATGTCATCACGAACTGGACGATCGTAAACCCGGCTTGCATCGCCTCCGTACGGCTCGCGGTTCCGGTCGACACCGACCTGAACCGCGTGTTCGTGCTCCTGGGCGAGGAGGCGCGCGGCGTTCCAGGTACTCTCGATGGGCGTGAGCCGACGATGACGGTCTGCGATCTGACATCCGACAGCGCCGAGCTCGACCTCGGCGTGTGGGTACCCGACCACGCGGCCGCCGAGGTGGTCTCGGCCGACCTGCGCCTTCGCATCCAGGATCGCCTCCGGCGAGAAGGCCTCCTCACCGCTGCCTGATGCCGCCCGACCACGGTCAGCGGAACGGGGCGGGGGCGCGGAACGGGAACGGCCACAAGGCCGTCCGCAGACGACGCAAGGAGCGCGAGAAGAGGCGCCGGACCCGCCGCAAAGCGCTCGTCGTGCTCTGCGTGGCCCTCGTCCTGGGCGGCGCAGCCGCGGTGGCTGCAGCCGCGTTCACGAGCGTGGCCGCGTTCCGCGAGAGCTGTGACATCACCTCGCTGGCGCAGGTCGAGATCGGCCAGAACTCGTTCGTGTACGCGGCCGACGGCTCGTTCCTCGGCGCCATTCCGGCCGAGAACAACAGCCAGCCGGTGTCGCTTCGCAAGATGTCGCCCTGGCTCGGAAAGGCCACGGTCGCGATCGAGGACCGCCGCTTCTACGAGCACGGCGGCGTCGACTACGAGGGGATCGTGCGCGCGGCCGTCGAGAACTACAAGGCGCAGGAGGTCGTCCAGGGCGGCTCGACGATCTCGCAGCAGCTCGTTCGGAACCTCTACCGCCCGGTCGGAACCGAGCAGACGATCGAGCGCAAGGTCAAGGAAGCCTGCCTCGCGTTGAAGCTCGACGGTGCGTGGTCGAAGAACCGGATCCTCGAGTCGTACATGAACCAGGTCTACTACGGCAACCGGGCCTATGGGGTGGAAGCGGCCTCGCAGACGTACTTCTCGAAGCGCGCCGTCGACCTCACCCTCGCCGAGGCAGCGCTGATCGCGGGGCTCCCGCAGGCACCGTCCTTCTACGATCCGTTCACCCGCCAGCGCGAGGCGGTGAGGCGCCGGAACGACGTGCTGAGGGCGATGCTCGCGGGCGGTTTCGTCTCCGAGCCCCAGTACCGGAAGGCCGTCGCCAGCAAGGTCGTCCTGCGACCGGGAACGCTCTACACGAAGATCCGCGAGCCGTTCTTCTTCAGCTACGTCCGCGACCAGCTGATCGCCGAGTACGGGGCCGCCTACGTCCGGACCGGGGGCCTACGCGTCTACACGACGATCGACCTCCGCTTCCAGAAGCTGGCCGCCGAGGCCATTCGCGACACCCTCTACGAGCCGACCGACCCTGCCTCCGCGATCGTCGCGATCAACCCCGCGAACGGCGCGATCAGGGCGATGGTCTCGGTCACGCCGAGCGGGCAGCGCTCGCAGTTCAACCTCGCCGCGCAGGGCAAGCGACAGGCAGGGTCCTCCTTCAAGACGTTCGCTCTCACCGAGGCGATCAGGCGCGGGATCGACCCCGATTCGACCACGTATCTCTCGGCGCCGCTCTTCTACCAACCCGACCCGGCGATCGAGGCATGGGAGCCGAAGACCTACGACGGGAGCTATTACGGCCCCTCGACGGTCACCGCGGCGACGCTTCGCTCGGACAACTCGGTCTACGCGCGCCTGACGCTCGACCTGGGGCCCGAGAACGTCGCGAGGATGGCGCGCTCTCTGGGCGTCCGCTCCGCGCTCGAGGCCGTGCCCTCGATCGGCCTCGGCTCGAATGTCGTCTCCGTCCTCGACATGGCCTCCGCGTACGCGACCCTCGCCGCGGGCGGCGTCTACTCCGAGCCGATGGCCATCCGCAAGGTCGTGCTCCCCGGGGGCGTGGTCGACACGAAGGCGGGCTGGGGCGAGCCCGACCGCAAGCGAGTCATCCCCGACGGCGTGGCCTACGAGGTCACGAAGATCCTCGAGCAGAACATGACGAGCGGCACGGGCACCCGCGCCTACTTCGGCCGCCCGGCGGCCGGCAAGACGGGCACGACCGACGACCATACGGACGCCTGGTTCTGCGGCTATACGCCGACGCTTGCGACCGCGGTCTGGGTCGGCTATCCGAACTCGACCGTCGAGATGTCGAGCGTCCACGGCATCTCGGTGTCCGGAGGGAGCTTCCCGGCGGAGATCTGGAACCTCTTCGTCTCGCGGGCGCTCTCGGAGACACCGGTGGCCGACTTCGCGCTTCCCAGGCAGGAACCGGCGTTCCGCCCGTGGGAAGGCGACTACCAGGACTCGGGCGAGTACACCGACAGCGCCACCGTGGAGACGGACACCGGCGAGACGGACACCGAGCCGGCGCCACCGCCCGACGGCGGCGAGGAACCGGTGCCGCCGCCGACGCCGACCGAGCCCTCGACGCCGACCGAGCCCTCGACGCCGACCGAGCCGCCGCCCGCAACGACGCCGCCGCCGACGATCACGGGACGCACGGCAAGGGGCGGGGGCTAGCCCATGACCGCGACGGCCGGCGCGCTCGCGCGGCCGTGGCTCTCGAACCGGTCGTCGGTCGCGGCGCTCCTCGCCGGAGCCGGCACGCTCGTCGCTCTCGGCGTCGCGCTCGCGGCCGCGTTTCCCGAGGCTTCGCCCCTCTCGCCCGACCACGAAGGCGGCGACCCGAGCTGGGCCTGGCTCTACCTCGGAGCCATGGTCGCCGGCTTCGTGCTCTACCTGGCGGGGTTGCTCGCGCTCTCGCGGAGGGGCGCGCGCCTCGGCGCGGTCGTCGCTCTCGGCGTCGCCATCCAGCTCCTGCCGCTCGTCGGCCCCGTTCTCCTCTCGACGGACGTCTACACCTACTGGGCGAGAGGCCGCGTCGCGGCGATTCACGGTGAGGATCCGTACACGACGGCTCCGAGCGCGTTCCCGGACGATCCGTCGTTTTCGCGGATGGGCGCCTCCTGGCGCGACCGGCCAACCGGGTACGGGCCGGCCTTCACGCTCCTCTCGGAGGGACACGCCCGGGCCGCCGGCGACTCGCCGGCCACGGCCGCCTATCTCTACCGGGGGCTCGCGGCCGCATCGATGCTCGCGCTGATCGGCCTCGCGGTTGCCCTCGCCCGTGACCGGCCGTTCGCCGCCGCGTTCGTCGGCTGGAATCCGCTGCTCGCGGTGCAGTTCGCCGGCGGAGGGCACAACGACGCGCTGATGATGGCGCTCGTTCTGGGAGCGCTCCTGCTCGCGGCACAGCGGCGGGTCGGTTTCGCCGGCGCCGCCTGGGCCGCCTCCATCGCGATCAAGTGGGTGCCGCTCGTCTTCCTACCGCTCCGGGCCGTCGAGGCATACCGTCAGGGGCGGAAGGTCGGCCACCTCGGCTTCGCCGTCGCCGCCGGGCTCATCGTCGCGGTGGCGTTCTGGCGCTACGGGCCCGACTGGCTCGAGTCGTTCGGGAACTTCTCCGGCCAGCTCCGCCGAACGACGTCGGTCAGCACCGCCCGCTGGCTCATGGGAGCCGGCCTCTCCGAGAACGCCGCGGTGACGATCCTGACCGTGGCCTTCGCGGCAGGCTACGTCTGGCTCCTGCGCGAGGCCTGGCGCGGCCGGGCCCGGCTCGCGCTGTGCGCCTGCTTCCTGCTCCTGACCGCGTCCTGGCTCGTGCCCTGGTACGCGGTGTGGGCGGTTCCCCTCGCCGCGATCGAGCGCGACCGCGCGGCGCAGCTGGTCTCGCTCGGCATCTGCGCCTACCTGCTGCGCGCGGCCGTACCCCTGTAGATTCCAGGCGATGAGCGAGCCGATCACCGTTGCCGAGGCGCAACGGCTCGTCCTCGAGCGCGCGGGACGGCTCGAGGCGGAGCGCGTTCCGATCGAGCGGGCGTACGGGCGGGTGCTGGCCGAGCCGGCGCAGGCCGTCTGCGACCTGCCGCCGTTCCCGAGCTCGGCCATGGACGGGTTCGCCGTCCGGGCGGCAGACACCGAGGCCGGCGCGGGCCTCGCCGTGGTCGACCGCGTGGCCGCGGGAAGCCCTGCGGCTGCTGCGCTCTCGGCCGGGCAGGCGATGGCGATCTCCACGGGCGGCGTGGTGCCGGAGGGAGCCGACGCCGTGGTGCCGCTCGAGCGCGTCGTCGAGCGCGACGGACGGATCGAGCTGAGCGCAGCTGCCTCGCCCGGCGACAACGTCAGGGGTCGTGGTGGCGATGTGAGCGCGGGCCAAGAGGTACTGGGTGCCGGCGCGAAGCTCGGGGCGGCACAGGTCGGGGCGCTTGCCGCCGCCGGGATCGGAGAGGTTCGTTGCACCAAGCGGCCGCGCGTCGGCATCCTCGTCACCGGCTCGGAGCTCCGCTCACCGGGCGAGCCGCTCGAGCCCGGCCAGATCTACGAGTCGAACGGGCTGATGCTGGCCGCCCAGCTCTCGTCGGCCGGTGCCGTTCCCGCCCAGCTGGGAGTCGTGGCCGACAACGAGGAAGAGCATCGTCAGGCGATGGAACGAGCGCTGCTCGGCTTCGACATGCTCGTGACGAGCGGGGGCGCCTCGGTCGGGCCGCACGATCTCGTTCGGCGCGTGCAGGCGGGGCTGCGGGTCGAGGAGGTCTTCTGGGGCGTGTCGATGAAGCCCGGCCGTCCCGTCGCGTTCGGCGTGCGCCGCGACCACCTCGTCTTCAACCTTCCGGGCAACCCGGTGTCGGCGCTCGTCTGCTTCGAGCTGCTCGTGCGGCCGGCCGTCGAAGCTCTGTCGGGCGCTGCCGACCCACTTCCTGCCTTCCTGGCCGGAGAGCTCGCCGGCGACGTGCCCCGGAACGCCGAGCGGGACGAGTACGTGCGCGGCCGCCGGGACGGGCACGGCCCGAACGGGGAGCTGCGCGCGAGCTGCGGCGATCGTCAGGAGTCACACATGATCGTCTCGGCCGCGAAGAACGACCTCCTCGTCGAGATCCCCCGTGGCGAAGGCGTCCTCCCGGCGGGGAGCGTCGTCCGAGTCCTCCCACTCGGCTAGGACAGGCCGTCGCCGGCCGGCGAGACGGGCGATCGTGCGCCGGATCGGCCCTGGCCCCAGGGTCCCCGGCGCCGGGTATGGGCCGTAGCGGCCGAAGGCGATCGCACCGGCGAGCCCGGCGGCGGCTGCCCAGACGAGGAAGGTGACGTAGAGCACCGGCGACGCGTAGCCGATGCTGAAGAGCGTCGCCACGTACCAGACCGCGTCGAAGCCGAGCTCGTAGCGGATCGCGAACGAGACGAACAGCCCGACCAGGGGAACGAACCCGACGGCGTAGGTCACGGCGCGAAGCAGCACCGGCCGGTCGAGGAGGTGCGGCAGCCAGAGCCAGGCGTGGAGCGACGGGAGGACGAGGAGGAGGGAGTACGGGTTCCAGACCGCGAGCACGGCGGACACCGCGAGGAGCGTGAGCATCATCACGGCGTGCGCCCCGAGCTCGTCCTCGCGGGCGACCCGCCCGCGAGGGACGAGCCGGACCCGTGCGGCGAACCAGGCGATCGTGGAGATCGCCAGCAACCCGACGATGGCCCCGAGCGGCCAGTCGTCCGCGAGCGGGCTGTAGAGCGCTATCGGCCGTTCGTCGCCTCGCGGGAACAGCCCCATGAACGCGAACAGGGCGGCGACCCCCCCGGCGAAGAGCCACAGGATCAAGCGACTGCGGAGGCTGCGCCAGGCCGGGGCGAACGAGATGCCGCGCCGCAGCATGCGCACGGCGAAGTCGACGGCCGCGAGCGCGGGAGGCAGGAGCGCGACGAGGAGGACGAACTCGATCGCGAAGCCGCGGATGAGGCGACCGCCGATCGCGAGGTAGGAGTCCGTGCCGCGCGCCACCTCGGCGGCGCCGTCGAGCGACTGGACGAGCGCTTGGGCCGAGCGGCCGAGCAGGCCGAGCTTGTCCGCGTCGAGGGCGTCGACCGTGTCGGTGGCGGGATCGGGTGGTCGATCCCCGGCCGACGTGATCGTCAGCGCGGAGACGCCGTGCCCGAGGAACGGGGTCTGGTCGTAGAGGTTGAACGGAAACGCGAGGTGAAGCAGCTGGTCACCGGCGCTCGGGCGAAGCGGGCGCGTCCGCGTCTCCGCCGCCACGCTGGCGTCCGTGGTCGCGAGAAGCACCGGAGCGGGCGAACGCGGCGCGTCTCCACCGAGCTCGATCCGGGGTGGTCCCGACCCGGCGAGCGCGTCGAGGTTGACCACTGCGAGAACCCCGTCGGTGAAGGACGGGTCGGCAGCGAGGCGCGCGGCGCCGACGTTTCCCCAGGCGCCGGCGTCCGTGGAGACGAAGACCACCGTGTGCGCGAGGGAGACGGTCGAGAGGTTCCGCGCCAGCTCGATGAGCGCGGCGGTGCCCGACGCGTTGTCGTTCGCGCCGGGGGCGGTCCCCAGGTTGTCGCGGTGGGCGACGACGACGATCTCCTCCGCCGATCGGGCCGGGCCGACCCTGAAGGGGCGCGCGACGAGGTTCGTCAGCTGCACGGTGCCGAGGCCGGGGATGTCGGCTTCGAACGTCTGGCGCTCGACGTTCAGGTTGTAGGTGGACAGGTTCTCCTCCACCCAGGCGGCCGCGTCCTCGGCGGTCTGCGTTCCGGGCGTACGGTTCGCGAAGTCCTGGGCGAAGTCGACGGCGAGCTGGCGCGCGGCCTCCGTTTCGAAGGACGGCGGCAGCGTGGCCGCCGGCAACGGCTCGGGTCGCCCGATCGTGAAAGCGAGCACGAGCAGGGGGAGCGACACGAGCGCCCAGGCGGCTCGGTACATGCGGCCGCTGATCGGTCTCTGGATCGTGCCGCGCCGGGGCCGGCGGCGCCCGTCGGCACGCGTGCGTGGCATCGGAGCGGCCATCGGGCGGGGCTATAGTAGTTGCGATGGTCCTCCCGCTGCCCGGCGTGCACGCGAGCTGACGGCTGTGGCGGGCACGGCGACGATCTTGCTGGTCGACGACGAGGAGTCGGTCCAGAAGCTCCTGACGTACCCGCTCGAGCGCGAGGGATTTCGGGTCGTTCAGGCCCGGAACGGCGAGGAGGCCCTCGAGCGGTTCGAGGCCGACCACGTCGACCTCATCGTCCTCGACCTGATGCTGCCGCGGGTCGACGGGCTCGAGGTCTGCCGCCGCGTCCGGGCCTCGAGCACCGTGCCGATCATCATGCTGACCGCGCGCGACGACGAGGTCGACAAGGTGCTCGGGCTCGAGCTCGGGGCCGACGACTACATCACGAAGCCGTTCTCGATCAGGGAGTTTCGCAGCCGGGTGCGGGCGCTGCTGCGCCGCGCGCAGCTCGCGCCGCCGGATCCGCGCGCGGAGACGATCGAGAGCGACGGGCTCGTGATCGACCTGGCCCGCCGGTCGGTCGACGCCCGGGGCGAAGCGGTGCAGCTGACCTACGTCGAGTTCGAGCTCCTGCGCACGCTGGCCGCGCATCCGGGCCGGGTCTACTCCCGCGCCGCGCTCCTCGAGGCGCTCTGGGGAAGCTCGGACTTCCGCGATCCGCGGACGATCGACGTCCACATCAGGCACCTGCGCGAGAAGATCGAGCGCGATCCCCGGGAGCCGGAGTACATCTTCACCGTGCGCGGCGTCGGCTACCGCTTCCGCGACAGATAGATCGGACCATGAACAATCACCCCGTGCCGTGGCTGAAGAGCCTGAGCGTCAAGCTCGGCCTCGTCCTGTTCGTCGTCGTCGCCGGCGCGGTCGGCATCGTCTACGTCGCGGTCGTGCCGCCGCTCGAGTCGCGGCTGATCGACGCGACCTTTCAGGACCTGACCCAGGCCTCGGCCCTGCCGGCGCGGCTCGTCGGCCGCACCGACAGGACCCTCTACCAGGACCTCGCCGAGACGTTCAGCGAGCAGCTGAACGCGAGGGTCGTGATCTACGAGGAGCTCGCAGCTGACACCCTGCAGGTCGTCGCCGACTCGCGTCCGCAGGGCGCCGCCGACATCGCCGACGATCCGGTCGCCCACGCATCGGCGGCGACCGGCCGCGTGCAGCAGGCGGTCGTGACCAGGGCCGGCCAGGAGTTCGCGGAGGTGGCCCGGCCGGCGGTTCCCCCGCAGAACTCCTCGCTGCCCGTGCCGACGACGATGCTCGTCACGCAGCCGCTGGCGGAGCGGTTGTCGGCGGTGGCCGTCGTCAGGCGGGACATCCTGCTCTTCGGAGGGGTCGCTCTCGTCGTGTCCTGGCTCGTCGGCACGCTCGCCGCGCTGCGCTTCACCCGGCGGATCCGGCGCCTCGAGGTGGCCGCCGACCGGCTCGCGGGCGGTGACTTCGCGGTGGAGATCGACGGCAAGGGCTCGGACGAGGTCGCACAGCTGGCACGGACGTTCGACCGCATGCGCGTACGGCTCGCGAATCTCGACCACGCGCGGCGCGAGTTCATCGCCAACGCCTCGCACGAGCTTCGCACCCCGCTCTTTGCGCTCGGCGGCTTCCTCGAGCTCCTCGCCGACGAGGATCTCGACGAGGGAACGCGGCGCGACTTCCTGGAGACGGCCCGCGGGCAGGTCGACCGCCTGACGAGGCTCGCGACGGATCTCCTCGACCTCTCGCGGCTTGACGCCGGGCAGCTCGGGCTCGAGGCGGAGCCGGTCGACGTGGCCGCGGCGGCCCGTGAGCTCGTCGAGGGCTTTCAGGCGCTGGCCGAGACGTCGGGGCACGAGCTGCGCCTGGGTGCGATCGCAGACGTTGCGGCAACCGGCGACGAGCAGCGGGTGCTCCAGATCGGACGATCGCTGATCGAGAACGCGTTACGGCACACGCCGCGGGGGACCGCGGTGACGGTGGAAACGGCTCCGCGAGGGGCGCTGGCGACGCTCGTCGTGCGGGACGAGGGCCCGGGCATCCCTCCGGAGGACCAGGAACAGCTCTTCGAGCGCTTCTACCGGGGCGAGGGAAGCGCGGCGCACGGGAGCGGCATCGGACTCGCGATCTCCCGAGAGCTCGCCGTTCGCATGGGCGGCGACATCGAGCTCTCCTCCGTCCCGCGTGACACGCGCTTCACGCTGGTACTGCCGGCGGCCCAGAAGCCCTCGCCGTTTTCACGTGAAAACGCTCTGGTGCCCTCGTGAGCGAGCCCCGCGGGCCTCGCCTCGCGGCCGCGGTCGCGATCGCGGCCGTGGCCGCAGTTCTCGGCGGCCTGGCCGCCGTCGGCATCGCCTCGGTGACGGGCTGGCTCGGCTCGGCGGAGACGGTCGTTCTCGAGAGCGCGAACGGCGGGGCAGGAGGTACCCCGGCTGCGAACGACT
Organism: uncultured Thermoleophilia bacterium; assembly: GCA_963819905.1. Lineage (GTDB taxonomy): Bacteria > Actinomycetota > Thermoleophilia > Gaiellales > Gaiellaceae > CAWCQC01. Next base: position 289,169 of record CAWFXP010000009.1, on the reverse strand, counting down.
CCGTGCCGGCGCCGCTGACCGGCGCCCGCTTCGACCCGGCCACCGTCTATCGTCAGCGCTCGCCCGGCGTCGTCACCATCTACAGTCTCTTCCCCGGCCATGCGACCGGCGACGCCGGCGCGCAGAGCCAGGGATCGGGATTCGTCGTCTCGCCCGAGGGCTACGTCCTCACGAACTCGCATGTGATCACGACCGCCGGCGAGGGGCCGGTCGTGGCGGCGGAGCAGGTCTACGTCGAGTTCCGCGACGGCGATCGCTCGCAGGCCACGATCGTCGGCTGGGATCTCTTCAACGACACCGGCCTGATCAAGGTCGACCCGGCCGACCACCGCCTCGCCCCGGTTCCGCTCGGGAACTCGTCGGCGGTCGTCGTCGGCGAGCCGGTGGCGGCGATCGGGAGCCCGTTCGGCCAGTCCACGTCCCTCGCCGTCGGCGTCGTCTCGGCGACCGAGCGCTCGGTGCAGTCTCTGACGAGCGCCTACAACCTGGTCGACGCCATCCAGACCGACGCTCCGATCAACCGCGGCAACTCGGGCGGCCCGCTCTTCAACGCCCGCGGCGAGGTGATCGGCATCAACGCGCAGATCCGCTCGGACAGCGGGAATGCGGAGGGAGTCGGCTTCGCCGTGCCGATCAACTCGGCGCGCCGCTCGATGGAGCAGCTGATCGAGACGGGCGAGGTGCGCTACGCGTGGCTCGGGGTGGCGACGAGAACCGTGACGCCCTCGCTCGCGCGGGAGCTCGACCTTCCCGTCCTCCACGGCGCCGCGATCGAGTCCGTGGTTCCCGCGAGCCCCGCCGCGCGCGCCGGGCTCCGGGGCGGGACGTCGGATCTCCGGCTCGAGGGCACCGACGTCCGGGCCGGAGGAGATGTCGTGATCGCCGTCGACGGGCGCCGGGTGTCATCCAGCGAGGATCTCGTCCGTATCGTCTCGAGCCGGCTCTTTCCCGGCCAGACGGCGCGCTTCACCGTCCTGCGGGACGGCGAGCGGCTCGTCGTGCCGGTCGTCCTCGGCGACCGTCCGGCGAACCCCGACGCCCCGCGCTGACCGAGCCCGCTTCGCCGACCGGTATCCTCGCCGCCTTATGCAGCTGATCAACGTCGGCCACAAGTCGCTCGGCGACTACGCGACGCTCGTCGGCCCGACGATCATGGGCCAGATCCGCGACCTGGCAGCGCCGCTCCAGGGCAAGCGCGTCCTCCACCTGTCGGCGACCGCCTTCGGCGGCGGCGTCGCCGAGATCAACTACACGCTCATCCCGCTCATGCTCGACGCGGGCCTCGACACCGAATGGCGCGTGATCTACGGCCAGGAGGAGTTCTACGAGGTCACGAAGACGATCCACAACGCCCTGCAAGGGAGCCCGGAGGGCCTCGACGACGCCCGCAAGGGGATCTTCGAGGCCTACAACCGCCGGAATGCGGCCGATCTCGAGGACAGCTACGACTTCGTCATCGTCCACGACCCGCAGCCTGCGGCGATGGTCGAGTATGCAGCCGGCGCCGCCGCGCACTGGATCTGGCGCTGCCACATCGACCTCTCGGCGCCGAACCAGTCGGTTGTGGACTTCCTCGGGCCCTGGCTCGCGCGCTACGACGCCGCCGTCTTCCACCGCCCGGAGTACGTCCCGCCGGTCGACGGCCTGCCGCCGGCCTTCATCTGGCCGCCGGCGATCGACCCGCTGGCGCCGAAGAACATGGCACTGTCGGTGGAGGACGCCCGCTACATCGTGGACCAGTTCGGAATCGACGTCGAGCGGCCGCTTCTCACCCAGGTCTCGCGCTTCGATCCGTGGAAGGACCCGCTCGGGGTCATCGACGCGTATCGGGCCGTCCGCGCCGAACGGCCGGACGTCCAGCTCGCCCTCGTCGGCTCGATGGCCCACGACGATCCGGAGGGTTGGGACTTCTACAACCAGACGGTCGCCTACGCCCAGTCCGACCCGGACATCTACATCCTCTCGAACCTGAACAACGTTGGCTCGGTCGAGGTCAACGCCTTCCAGGTGAGCTCCGCCGCGATCCTGCAGAAGTCGATTCGGGAGGGCTTCGGCCTCACCGTCTCCGAGGCGCTCTGGAAGGGGCGCCCGGTGGTCGCCGGCCGGGTCGGCGGCATCGTCAGCCAGATCCGCGACCACGAGACGGGCTTCCTCGTCGGCTCGGCGCGAGAGTGCGCCGACGCGTGCCTCGAGATCCTCGCCGATCCCGAGCGGGCGCGGACGATGGCGCTCCACGGCAAGGAGGACGTGAGACGGCGCTTCCTCATGCCCCGCCTGCTCCGCGACTGGCTCGCGCTCATGAATCGTCTGCTCGGAAACGACACGGGCGATACCGCGCTGGCCGTCGTCGGTGACACGCCGTGAGGCGCTGCCGCCCGGCTGCGCGAGGGCTGCCGGTACCGTAGGCGCCATGGCCGAGCGCCGGCGCCTGATCGTCGTCTCGAACCGTGGCCCCGTCACCTACGACCGCGACGGGGACGGCGCCCGGGTCGCCCGCCGAGGCGGCGGCGGCCTCGTGACCGCGCTCCGCAGTCTTGTTTCGCATCACGATGTGACCTGGATCGCGAGCGCGATGACGGACGAGGACCGCCGGGTGGCTTCCGAGGCCGGCCACGAGGCCATTCCGGAGATCGCGTGGGACGGCGCTCCCTACCGGCTGCGCCTCGTCGCCCATGACCCGAAGGCCTACGACTGGTACTACAACGTCGTCTCGAATCCGACGCTCTGGTTCATCCAGCACTACCTCTGGGGACTCGCGCAGGCGCCGGACGTCGACCAGGCCCTCCACCACGCGTGGACGGACGGCTATGTGGCCGTGAACCGCAACTTCGCCGACGCGGTCGCGGCGGAGCTCGAGGCGTGCCAGGACGCGGCCGTCCTCTTCCACGACTACCACCTCTACGTTGCGCCGGCGATCGTGCGCGAGCAGGCGCCGGAGGCACCTCTCGCACACTTCGTTCACGTCCCCTGGCCCCAGCCCGACTACTGGCGCGTCCTGCCGGAGGCGATCCGTCGGCAGCTACACGAGGGGCTCCTCGCGAACGACGTGGTCAGCTTCCACACCGACCGCTGGCGGACGAACTTCCTGCGCAGCTGCGAGGACATCGTCGGAGCGGACGCGCATTTCGAGTCGGGAGCGGTGGCGTTCGGCGGGCGCGAGGTGCGCGCCCGGGTCGCTCCGATCTCCGTCGACCCGCTCGAGTTCGACGAGCTCGCCGCGAGCCAGGGGGTGCTCGCCGAAGAGCAGCGGATCGTCGACCAGCGACCGGAGTTCCTGGTGCTGCGGGTAGACCGCACCGATCCGTCGAAGAACGTCGTCCGCGGCTTCCACGCGTTCGCGTACTACCTCGAGGCGCATCCCGAGATGCACGGACGCGTGACCATGCTCGCGCTTCTCGATCCGTCGCGGCAGGACATCCCTGAGTACGCGGAGTACCTGGGTGCGATCCAGCGCGCGGCGCGCACGCTGAACGACCGGTTTCAGCGTGAGGACTGGCTGCCCCTCGACCTGCAGATCGCCGACAACTTCCAGCAGGCGGTGGCCGCGTACAAGCAGTACGACGCCCTGCTCGTGAACGCCATCTTCGACGGCATGAACCTCGTGGCGAAGGAGGCGCCGCTCGTCAACGAGCGCGCAGGCGTGCTGATCCTCTCGGAGAACGCCGGCGCCCACGAGGAGCTCGCACCCTGGGCGCTGACCGTGAACCCGTTCGACGTCGCCGGCCAGGCGGAGGCGATCCACCTCGCGCTGACGATGGACGCCGACGATCGCCGCCGGCGAGTCGAGGCGATCCGCCGGCACGTCCGGGAGCACGACATCGAGGCCTGGATCACGGCCCAGCTGACGGATCTCGACGCAGCCGCCACGAGGGCCGGCGCCAGAGCCGGAAGTACACTTCAACTCCCGTGAGCGACGAGGATCCGCGCCTGAGCCACGTTGACGAGGCGGGCCGGGTCCGCATGGTCGACGTGGGCTCGAAGCCTGTCGTGCGCCGCCGGGCGGTGGCCCACGCGACCGTGACGATGGCGCCGGCCACCGCGCGGCGGCTGCGCGAGCTGCCGAAGGGCGACGCGCTGGCGACGGCGCAGATCGCGGGCATCATGGCCGCGAAGCAGACCTCGGCGCTCATCCCGCTCTGTCACCAGCTTCCCCTGTCCGTGGTCGACGTCGAGCTCGACGTCGTCGATGCGGGCGTCCGGATCACGGCAGCGGCGGAGACGGCCGCGACCACCGGAGTCGAGATGGAGGCGCTCGTCGCGGCCTCCGTGGCCGCGCTCACCGTCTACGACATGGCGAAGGCGATCGACAAGGAGATGACGGTGACCGACGTGCGGCTCGTCGAGAAGACGAAGGAGCCCGCGTGAAAGCGGCGGTGCTGACGGTTTCCGACGGCGTCCACGGCGGCACGAGAGAAGACACGAGCGGCATGGTGCTCGCCGAGCTGCTCGCCGGGGACGGCTGGCAGGTCGAGCGGCGCGTCGTCCCCGACGAGAACGAGGCGATTGCCGGCGCACTGCGCGAGCTCGCAGCCTCGGCCCGGATCGTCCTCACGACCGGCGGGACGGGTCTCGCGCCGCGCGACGTCACGCCCGAGGCCACCCTCGGCGTGGTCGAGCGCCTCGTTCCGGGAATACCCGAGGCGCTCCGGGCGGACTCGATCGCCAAGACTCCTCACGGGCTCCTGTCGCGGGGTGTCGCCGGCACGCTCGGCCGGACGCTGATCGTGAACCTCCCCGGGTCGCCGGGCGGCTGCCGCGACGGTTACGCCGTCCTCGCGCCCGCGCTCGGCCACGCGGCCGAGCTGCTCGCGGACACGCCCGCCGGGCCGGCCGGGCATCGCCAGACATGAGCGAGGCGACAACCCTTCGGTATACGAAGCTCTTCTCGTCCCTCGTCAAGATCGAGCACACGCTGTTCGCGTTGCCGTTCGCGTACGTCGGCGCCTTCCTCGCCGTCGACGGCGTCCCGAGTGCCCACGACCTGGTCTGGGTTACGGTCGCCATGGCCGGGGCGCGGAGCTTCGCGATGGCCCTGAACCGCCTGATCGACGCCGGTATCGACGCGAGAAACCCGCGCACGGCGGGGCGGGAGATCCCGCGGGGCGCGCTCCTTCGTTGGCAGGTGATCGCGTTCGCGCTCGGCTCGCTCGCGGTCTTCCTGGTCGCCGTCTACCAGCTCGCGCCGATCGTCCACTGGCTGTGGCCGATCCCCGTCGTCGGCTTCGTCGTCTACCCGTACCTCAAGCGCGTCACCTGGCTGTGCCACTTCTGGCTCGGCGTCGTCGACGGGCTCGCGCCGCTCGGAGCCTGGGCGGCGATCACGAACGAGCTCCCCTGGCCGGCCTGGCTCCTCGGCGGCGCGGTCGCGTTCTGGGTCACCGGCTTCGATCTCCTGTACGCGCTCTTCGACCTCGACGTCGACCGCACGCAAGGGCTCCACTCGTTCCCGGCCCGTTTCGGTGTCAGGGCCACCTTCCTCGTCAGCCGCCTGTGCCACGTCGCCACCGTCGCGCTGCTCGTCGGCACCGGTCTCGGGCTCGAGGTCGGCGCGCTCTACTGGCTCGGCGTCGCCGCGGTCGCGCTCCTCCTCGGCTACGAGCAGTCGCTCGTCTCGCCCCGGGACTGGCGCCGGCTCGACACGGCGTTCTTCACCATGAACGGCGTGATCTCGCTCGTCTTCTTCGCGTTCGTCCTCGGAGAGGTGCTCGTGTGATCTCGGCGCGGGGCCTCGGCAAGCGCTTCGGAGAGAAGGAGGTGCTGACGGACGTCTCGCTCGAGCTGCCGCGGGGCGGCTTCCTCCTCGTCACCGGGCGAAACGGCGCGGGCAAGAGCACGCTGCTCCGGCTCTTCGCCCGGCTGCTCGCTCCCTCGGAGGGGGAGCTCCTCGTCGCGGCTGAACGGCGGGCGCTCGGCTACGTCGGCCACGATCCGCTCGTCTACCGGGAGCTGACCGGGCTCGAGAACCTCGAGCTGTACGGGCGTCTCTACCGCGTTCCCGAGCGGCGCGAGCGGATCGGGATGCTGCTCGAGCGCTACGGGCTCTGGGAGGCCCGCCACGAGCGCGTCCAGACGTACTCGCGCGGCATGCAGCAGCGCCTCTCGCTTTGCCGCGCGCTCCTGCACGAGCCCGAGCTGCTCCTCCTCGACGAGCCGTACGCAGGGCTCGACCGGGAAGGCGCCGCGATCCTCGACGGCGAGCTGCGAGAGCTGGCGGAGGAGCGGACGTTCGCCGTGTCCTCGCACGATCCTGAGCGGCTCGCGGAGCTCGCCACGCTGCGGCTGGAGCTGACGTGACCGCCTACTTCCAGGACGTCGCCGTGCTGGCGCGAAAGGACCTGCTCCTCGAGCTCCGCTCGCGCGACACCGTCCCGGCGATGCTCCTGTTCGTCGTCGGCGCGCTCGTCGTCTTCCACTTCGCGCTTCCCGAGTCGGCCGGTGACGACGCCGCGCGCGGCCTCCTCTGGATCGCGATCCTCTTCACCGCCCTGCTCGGGCTCACCCGCGTCTACGCTGCCGAGCGCGAGCAGCGCCTGCTCGACGGGCTCGTCCTCGCGCCCTGCGACCGGAGCGCCATCTGGCTCGCGAAGACGGCGAGCGTCATCGTCTTCCTGGTCGTGATGGAGGCGATCGCGCTGCCCGCCTTCGCGCTCTTCTACGCCCCGGTCGACGGGACGATGATCGCGGCCGTCCTGCTCGCCGACGTCGGCATCGCGGCCGTCGGCGCGCTTCTCTCGGCGATCGCCCTGGCGAGCCGTACGGGAGACCTGCTCCTGCCGCTCCTCTTCATCCCGCTCGCGATCCCGATCGTGATCGGCGGAGTCGGCGCCTCGATCTCGGACGAGCCCGGGCGGTTTCTCTGGTTCCTGATCCTCTACGACGCGATCTTTGCGATCATCTCATGGGCTTCCTTTGAGTACGTCGTTACGGAATAGACCGGGGCCGCCGCTCGCGGTCGGCGCGTTCGTCCTCCTCCTCGCGGGCATCGCGCTCGCGCTCTGGTGGGCGCCGATCGACGGCGATCAGGGCTTCAGCCAGAAGATCTTCTACATCCACGTGCCGGTCGCGCTGACCGCATATGCGTGCTTCGGCTGGGGGGCGTGGAAGGCGCTCCGCCTCCTCTGGACGGGAAGCGAGCGCTACGACCTCGAGAGCTACACAGCGATCCACATCGGGACGATCTTCGGGGTCCTGACGCTGGCGACCGGCACGATCTGGGCCAAGATCTCCTGGGGGGTCTGGTGGACCTGGGGCGAGCGGCAACTCGTGGTCTTTCTCATCCTCTTCCTCTTCTACTCGGCGTACTTCATGCTCCGCTTCTCGATCGATCCGGGCCCGAGGCGCTCGCGAACCTGCGCCGTGTACGCACTCTTCGGGGTGGTGCTCATCCCGATCAGCTTCCTGGCGATCCGGATCCTGGGGACGCTTCTCCATCCGGCGGTCTTCACCCGAGAAGGGATCGGCATGACGGGCTCGATGTTCGCCAGCTTCCTGGTCTGCCTCGCCGGGATGCTCGCCCTCGGCTTTGCGCTCTACCACACGGAGCTCGCCGGCAAGCGAATCGACCTCCGCCTGCGCGAGCTCAGGAAGGCGCTCGCGTGACGACCGCCGAGAAGTACGTGACGGCCGCCTACCTGGTCGTCCTGGCGGTCGTCCTCCTCTACGTGGTGATCTACTCGTTCCGCATGGCCCGCCTCTCGCAGGAGCTCGCGGAGCTCGCCGAACGGGCGCGGGCGCGCACCGAGCGACTACCCGGGGAGACGCGCGAGGAGACGCCGGTCGGCTGATGGGCGAGGCGGCGCTCCTCCTCGTCTGGCCGGCCGTCTTCGGCTACGCAGAGGCTGCGCTCGCCTACGTCGGTGAGACGATCCGCCCGGGCCGCCTCGGCCGGTACGCGATCTGGGGCGTACGGCTCGGCTGGCTCGCGCAGACCGCCCTCCTCGTCGCCCAGGCGATGGGCGCTGACGCGTTCCCGTGGGACTCCTGGGCCGGATCGCTCAATCTCTTCGTCTGGATGTGCGTCGGCGCCTACCTGATCTGGGGCTGCCGCGCTCCGTATCGGCTGCTCGGGCTCGCCGTGATGCCGCCCGCGGCCGTGCTGCTCGCGCTCGCCTGGGCGGCCGGCGGCGCCGGCGCCGACGCGAGCACCGACTTCGGCAGCGTCTTCCTCGCGCTCCACGTCGGCCTGGTCGTCGCCGCGTTCGCGGGCTTCGCTCTCGCGGCCGCTCTCTCGGCGGTTTACCTGTGGCAGAACCGCCGGCTGAAGCGCCGCTCGGCCAGCCTCCTTCGCGTCCGGGCGCCGTCGCTGGCGACGCTCGACACTCTGACCGCGCGGGTCGTCGCCGTCGCGTTGCCGGCGCTCACGCTCGGGATCGGCGTCGGCCTCGGCAGGCTCGGAACAGAGGGCGGCGGGTTCGACGCGGTGATGGCCGTCACGCTCCTGACGTGGGTGATCTACGCGGCCTTCCTCGTCCTCCGCTTCGAGGCGGGGTGGCGCGGCCGCCGCTCGGCGTACCTCGCCCTCGCCGGGTTCCTGCTCGTCGTCGTCGTTCGTCTCGGCTCCGTTCCCGTCTCCCACGTCTGAGCATGCCGACCCTCGTTCTCGTCGGAACCTCGCACCGCCTCGCTCCGGTCGAGCTCAGGGAGCGGATGGCCTTCGAGCCGAGTCAGGGCGCGGAGATCGCCGTTCGCGCCGCAGGCACCGACGGCGAGGCCGTCGCACTCGGGACGTGCAACAGGGCCTGCCTCTACGTGGCGGCGCCCGAAGGCGAGGCGGCCCGTACGCGAGCCGTGAGCGAGCTCGAGACGCTGGCCGGTCTCGAGCCCGGGCGGCTCGACCCCTCGCTCTACGTCAAGTACGACGACGACGCGGCCCACCACCTCTTCCGGGTGGCGTCCGGGCTCGACTCGCTGATTCCCGGCGAGGCCCAGATCCTCGGGCAGGTGCGCGCGGCGTACGAGGCGTCGGACGCCGCCGGCGCTGCCGGCCCGGTCGTCCACCGTCTCTTTCGCCAGGCGCTGCACACGGGCAGGCGGGTTCGGCGGGAGACGGCGATCGGCGAGACGCCGGCCTCCGTTTCGGCCGCGGCCGCCGGTCTCGCCGCGCGCGTGTTCGACGACCTCTCGGCTCGACGGGTACTGATCGTCGGCGCCGGCAAGATGGGCGAGCTGGCGGCGGCCGACCTGATCGCGCGCGGCGTCGGCTCCCTGGTCGTCGCCAACCGCTCGCCCGAGCGCGCGGCCGCGATCGCGGAACGCCTGGGCGGCCGCGCCGTCTCCCTCGAGCAGCTCGAGGCCGAGGTCGCCGAGGCCGACGTGGTCATTGCCTCGACCGGCTCGCAGGGGCTCGTGCTGAGCGCCGAGCAGGTCGAGCGGGCGCGCCGGCAGAGGCGCGGTGAGCCGGTCTTCTTCATCGACATCGCGGTACCGCGCGATCTCGATCCCGCCATCAACGACCTCGACGGCTGCTTTCTCTACGACATCGACGATCTCGAACGGGTCGTCGAGGAGAGCATCGGTGTTCGCCGGGACGAAGGCGCCCGCGCGGAGGCTATCGTCCGCGAGGAAGCGGCTGCCTTCCACGCCTGGCGCCTCTCGCTCGACGTGGTGCCCGCCATCGCGTCGCTGCGCCGCCGCGCCGAGGAGATCCGAGCCGCGGAGCTCGAGCGCGCGCTCGCACGCCTCGAAGGGCTGAGCCCGAAGCAGCGGCTCGCCGTCGAGTCGCTCAGCGCGCAGATCGTGAACAAGCTCCTTCACCTGCCGACGGTCCGTCTCAAGGAAGCCGCGGCCGCCGCGGAGGGCACGGCGTACGCGGATACCGTGCGGCACCTGTTCGACCTCCCGCGCGACGAGCGCTAGCGCGCGCGATGGTCGTCCGCCTCGGCTCGCGCGGCAGCCGGCTGGCGCTGACCCAGGCCGAGCTCGCGGCCGGGGCGATCCGCGCGGCGAGGCCGGAGCTCGAGGTGGCGATCGTGCCCATCACCACCACGGGTGACCGGGATCGGAGGCGCCCGTTCGGCGAGATCGGCGACCGCGGGGTGTTCGTGAAGGAGCTCGAGGAGGCGCTGCTCGCCCGACGAGTGGACATCGCCGTCCACTCGGCCAAGGACATGACCTCGACGGATACCGCCGGCCTCGCCGTCGGCGCGTACTTGCCGCGGGAGGACGCGCGCGACGCGCTGTGTGGCGTCGAGGCGATCCGTCCGGGCCTGCGGATCGGAACCGCCTCGGTTCGCCGGAAGGCGCAGCTGCTCGCCCTGGAGCCGTCGCTGTCGGTCGAGCCGCTGCGGGGAAACGTCGACACGCGGCTTCGCAAACGGGCAGAGCGGGGACTCGACGCGATCGTCCTCGCCGCCGCCGGCCTCGACCGGCTCGGGCTCTCGGGGGAGATCGGCTGCCGTCTCGACCCGGACGTGATGCTGCCCGAGGCGGGACAGGGGGCGGTGGCGCTCCAGGTGCGCTCGGGAGAAGAGGCCCTCGTCGCAGGCGCCGACGATCCCGCCACGCACCGGCGTGTCGCGAGCGAGCGGGCCTGCGTCGCCAGGATCGGCGGCGGGTGCCTCGCGCCGGTGGCCGCGTTCCACGACGGTGAGTCGCTGACGGCGCTCGTCGCGGCCGAGGACGGATCCTGGCTCGAGCGCCGCACCGGAGCCGATCCGATCCGGATCGCCGACGAGCTGCTGGCCGCGATTCCGACGGGCGCGTGAAGGTCGTTCTCACGAGAGCAGCCGAGGGGTCGAGCGCCCTCGCCGCCCGGCTGCGCGACGCCGGGCTCGACGTCGTCGAGTGCCCTCTCGTCCGCATCGAGCCGATCGAGGGCCCGCCGGTCGAGCTCGGGGGCTACGACTGGCTCGTGCTGACGAGCGCCCGGGCCGTGGAGCAGCTCTGGCGGCGAGGGTTCCGCGGCGGGCTTCCGGCCGTCGCCGTGATCGGGCCCGGCACCGCCGACGCACTTCGCGGCGAAGGCGTCGAACCGGCGCTCGTCGCCGGCGAGTCGACGCAGGAGGGGCTGCTGGCAGCGTTTCCGCAGCCGCCGGGGCGGGTCCTGTTCGCGGGCGCCGAGGGCGCCCGGGAGACGCTCGCGACAGGCCTCGGGGCGGATGTGGTCACGCTCTATCGCTCCGTGGAGCTGCGGCCGGGGTCGTTTCCCGACGGCGACCTGGTCGTCCTCGCCTCCGCCTCGGCCGCGCGGGCGTTCGCGGCTCTGCGCGTCGATCGTCCCTGCGTGTCGATCGGGCCGATCACGACGGAGGCGGCACGACGAGGAGGTCTCGCGGTGGTCGAGGAGGCGACCACGCACGACCTGGAGGGGCTCGCGCGAGCCGTTACGCTTGCGGCATCCCGGCTCGCGTCATCACCCTCCTGAGCGACTTCGGCGTCGAGGATGCCTTCGCGGGCATCTGTCACGGGGTCATCAGACGCATAGCTCCCGAGGCCGTCCTGATCGACATCACGCACGGGATTCCCCCTCAGCAGGTGATGCGCGGGGCACTGACGCTCGCCGATGCGCTCCCGTACATGCCGACCGGCGTTCACCTGGCCGTGGTCGATCCCGGGGTCGGCGGCGTGCGCCGGCCCGTGGCTCTTCGCGGCGAGGACGGACGCCTCTACGTCGGTCCGGACAACGGCCTGCTCCTCGTTGCCGCCGATCGGCTCGGCGGAATCGCGGACGCCGTCGAGATCACGAACCCCGCGGTGATGCTCGAAGCGGTGTCGCCGACCTTCCACGGCCGCGACGTCTTCGCTCCGGCCGCCGCCCATCTCGCCCTCGGCATGCCGCTCGTCGGGCTCGGCCCGGCGATCCACCGGGACGAGCTCGTGCGCCTCGAGCTGCCCGAGCCCAGGGTCGAGCCGGGACGGATCCAGGCGACCGTCCTCGCCATCGACCGCTACGGCAACGTCAGGCTGAACGTGCGGGCAGCCGATCTGGGCCGCGCCGAGATCCACGCGGGTGACACGGTCGAGATCGAGGCCGCTGCGCGGCGGTGCGCGGCGCTGGTCGCGCGCACCTACGACGACGTCGGACCGGGAGAGCCGATCCTCTACGAGGACTCGACGCGAAGCATGGCGCTCGCGATCAACCGCGGCAGCGCCGCCCGGCTGATGGCGGCCCTGGCCGGACAGGCGGTGACGCTCACGGCGCTGCCGGGGTGAGCCCGCAGCTCGACTGGCGCGGTGAGTTTCGCCGCCGGTTTGCCAGGCTGGCGACCGTCGCGCTCGTTCGCCACCCGTGGCTCTGGGGTGCGTTCCGCGGGCCGCTGCGCCGGCAATGGGATCAAATTGCGCCGACCTGGGAGTGGAGGTTCGGCCGGGAGGCGCTGGCGCCCCTCGAGGCGGCGCTCTCCCGGGTGGAACGAAGCGACTGCGCGCTCGACCTCGGCACCGGTACCGGCAAGGCGGCCAGGCTCGTCGCCGAGCGGTTCTCGGCTGCGACCGTGATCGGGGTCGACCTCTCGCCGGAGATGATCGACCAGGCGCAGGCGCTCCTTCCTGCCGCGCTCGCGGGCCGCGTGCGGTTCGAGGTCGGAGACGCCGCTGCGCTTCGCTTTCCTGACGGGGCGTTCGATCTCGTCGTGCTGCTGAACATGATCCCGTTCTTCCCTGAGCTGGCCCGGGTCACGGCCCCGGGCGGCACGCTCGCCCTGGCCTTCGTCGGCGGTGCGACGACCCCGATCTACGTGCCGCCCGCGACACTGCGCGAGCGGCTCGCAGCCGTCGGCTTCGGCGCGTTCGAGGAGCTGGCCGCGGGTCAGGGGACGGCGCTCGTGGCCCGCCGCGGCGAGGCGGGCTAGGAGCCGCCGGAGGACGTCTGCGGCTCGGCCGCCCGGGCCGCGGCCTTGGGCTTCGACCCCGTCGTGAGAACGGCTCCAGCGCTCGCCACGACGACGAGCGCGATGCCGAGGATCTGAAGCACGGTCAGGTCCTGGCCGAGCACGAGGAACCCGGCGAGCGCGGCGACGGCCGGCTCGAGGCTCATGAGGACGCCGAACACCCGGGCCGGCAGGCGGCGGAGCGCCTCCATCTCGAGCGAGTAAGGAACGAGCGACGAGAGCACGGCGACGCCCAGGCCGAGCGCGAGGAGCCGTGGGTCGAGGAGCTCGCTGCCGGCGTCTGCGACGCCCGGCACGAGCATGACGACCGAGGCGACCGCCATGGCGAGGGCCAGACCCGAGCCGCCGTGGAACGCCCGACCCACGCGTGTGGCCAGCAGGATGTACCCGGCCCAGAGGCAGCCTGCGGTCAGCGCCAGGGCGATGCCGACAGGATCGAGCTCTCCGCCGATGCCCGAGAGCACGACGATACCGGCGCCGGCGAGCAGCGCCCAGAGGGCGTGCTGCGCGCGGCGCGACATCACGACGGCCAGGCCGAGCGGCCCGACGAACTCGAGCGTCACGGCCAGCCCGAGCGGGATGCGGTCGATCGAGAGGTAGAAGCAGGTGTTCATCGCGGCCAGGACGAGGCCGAAGAGCCCGGCCAGAGCAAGGTCGCGAGAGTCGTGGCCACGGAGGCGCGGTCGCCAGAGCGCGACCAGGATGACGCCGGCGAAGGCGGTGCGCAGAAGCGTCGTCCCGACCGGGCCGAGCTCGTCGAACAGCGTCGCTGCGAGCGCCGCGCCGAACTGGACGGAGGCGATCGAGGCGAGCACCAGGCCGAACGGAGGCATCCTGCGAGCCACCGTACCGATCGCAGGCAGGGGCGAGTGGCGAGGGCCGGAATCGAACCGGCGACACCGCGGTTTTCAGCCGCGTGCTCTACCAACTGAGCTACCTCGCCGAGCGGGAGAAGTCTAGCGAGGGCGCTCGGCGCCGGTCTCGGCGCGTATCGTTGCGGCGTGACCGGGCGCGAGATCGCGATCCTGGGTGCCCCGCTCGACCTCGGGGCGGGTGGTCGCCGCGGGGTCGACATGGGGCCGTCGGCGATCCGCTACGCGGGTCTCGGCGAGAGGATCGACGAGCTGGGTGTCGCCTGTCGCGATCTCGGCAACGTGGTCGCCCCCCTCCGCGAGCGGGCCGATCCCGGGGATGCCAGGGCGAGGTATCTCGCCGCCATCCTCGAGACCTGCGACGAGGTCGCCGGCCGGGTCGCCGCCGTCTCGCGCGACGGCCTCGTGCCGCTCGTCCTCGGCGGTGACCACTCGATCGCGCTCGGAACGCTGGCCGGGATGGCCTCGGTTCACGGCCCGGGCGCGGTTCTCTGGATCGACGCGCACGGCGACCTGAACACGCCGGCGACCACGCCGAGCGGGAACGTCCACGGCATGCCGCTGGCGGCCGCCCTGGGCTGCGCCGGAGAGGCGTTCGAGCCCGACGCCTGGCCGCTCCCCGCCGTCGACCCGGAGCGTGTCGCGCTCATCGGCGGCCGGGCGTTCGACGACGGTGAACGCAAGCTCATCCTCGACCTCGACCTCGCCGTCCACACGATGGCGGAGATCGACCGCCGCGGCCTCGAGCCCGTCGTCCGCGAGGCGCTCGACCGCGTGCGCGGGGCGCCGTTCGTCCATGTGTCGCTCGACCTCGACGTGATCGACCCGGACGTGGCGCCCGGGGTCGGTACGCCGGTCCGCGGCGGGCTCAGCTACCGGGAGGCGCACCTCGCCATGGAGCTCGTCGCCGAGGCGGGCGTCGTCGACTCGCTCGAGATCGTCGAGGTGAACCCGATCCTCGACCACGAGAACGCGACCGCGAGGCTCGCGGTCGAGCTGGTTGCGAGCGCGCTCGGCGCCAGAATCCTGTAAGGGCCGGACCTGTCCGGCCCATGGGCTCCTACGCGGGGTCGGTCTCCTCGCCCGCGCCCGAGGGCCGGTAGTACGTGCGGCCCTTGAGGGTCTCGGGCAGGTGATCGACCTCGAATCCGCGCGGATCGTCGTGCGGATACACGTATCCCTCGCCGCGGCCGAGTTGCTTCGCACCGGGATAGTGGGCGTCCTGGAGGAAGGCGGGCGGGCGCAGCGCTCCGTGCTCCCGTACGTCCCGGGCGGCCTCGCCGAGCGCGCGGATGACGGCGTTCGACTTCGGGGCGCGCGCGAGGTAGACGGCCGCCTGCGCCAGATTGAGTCGCGCCTCGGGGAGGCCCACATGCTCGAGCGCGTGCGCCGCCGCGACGGCGACGAGCAGCGCGCGCGGGTCGGCGTTGCCGACGTCCTCCGAGGCGAAGATCACCATGCGCCGCGCGAGGAAGCGCGGATCCTCGCCGGCTTCGAGCATCGCGGCCAGGTAGTAGAGCGCGGCGTCGGCGTCACTCCCCCGCATCGACTTGATGAAGGCCGACGCGAAGTCGTAGTGGGCGTCGCCGGCCTTGTCGTAGACGAGCGGGCGCTTGCGCGCCGCGTCCTCGACGTGGCTCTCGCCGACCGGGACCCCTTCGGCCCGAGCGCTCTGTACGGCCAGCTCGAGGATGTTCAGCGCCGCGCGAGCGTCGCCGCCGGCCCGCTTCGCGATCAGCGTGACGAGCTCGGGCGGCAGCTCCGTGTCGAGCTCGGAGGCGCCGCGCCGGACGACCGTCTCGACGTCTTCGAGCCCGAGGGGCTCGAGCTCGTAGAGCTGCATGCGCGAGAGAAGGGCCGAGTTAACCTCGAAGTACGGGTTCTCCGTGGTCGCGCCGATCAGCGTGACGAGGCCCTCCTCGACCGCCGGTAGGAGCGCGTCCTGCTGGGCCTTGTTGAAGCGGTGGATCTCGTCGAGGAAGAGGATCGTGCGACGACCCTCGCCGCCGAGCCGGTCACGGGCGCGCTGGAGAACCGCCCGCACGTCGCCGACGGACGCCGACACGGCCGAGAGCTCCTCGAACGCCGCTCCGGTCGACGCGGCGACGATGCGCGCGAGCGTGGTCTTGCCGCTGCCGGGCGGGCCGTAGAAGACGCACGACGACACGCGGTCCTCGGCGATCGCGAGCGCCAGCGCCGAGCCGGGGCCGACCGCGCGCTCCTGGCCGACGAAGTCGGCGAGCCGCGTCGGACGCAGCCGGCTCGCGAGAGGGGCCGACGAGGTCAGCCGCTCTGCTGCCGCGTCTGCGAACAGATCGCTCACAGTGGGAAGTATGCTCACCGCATGGCCCTCGTCTCGCTGAGGAACGAGGTGACCGAGCTGCTCCAGGAGCTCGTGCGCATCGACACCGTCAACCCGCCGGGGAACGAGACGGCGGCCGCCGAGCTTCTGCAGGCGTTCCTCGAGCCGAGCGGCGTCGAGTGCCGGCTCTTCGCGCGGGCTCCCGAGCGCGCGAACCTGGTGGCGCGGCTTCCCGGCCGTGACCCCGATGCGCCACGCCTTCTCTTCCTCTCCCACACCGACACCGTGCTGGCCGATGCGGGCGAGTGGGCCGTCGATCCGTGGTCGGGCGAGCTTCGCGACGGCCACGTGTGGGGCCGCGGGGCGCTCGACATGAAGGGCCAGGTCGCGGCGTCGGCCGTCGCCATCGCGGCGCTCGCACGCGAGGGGTTCGAGCCGGCCGGAGACGTCGTCTTCGTCGCGGCGGCCGACGAGGAGGTGGGCGCCGGCTTCGGCCTCTCCTGGCTCGTGAGCGAGCATCCCGAGGCGGTCCGGGCGACCTGGTGCGTGAACGAGGGCGGCGGCGACCGCGTGGTGATCGACGAGCGGCCGTTGTACCTGTGCTCGACCGCCGAGAAGGCGACCTCCCCGTTCGTCGTGCGCGTCCGCGGCACGAGTGGGCACGCGTCGACGCCGGGCATCGCGGACAACGCGCTGCTCGCTGCGGCGCCGGTGCTCGAGCGTCTCGGAAGGCTCGAGACGCCGCTCGAGCTGGGCCCCGAGGCGAAGTCGTTCTTCGAGGTGCTCGTCGGACCGGTCGACGATCCAGCAGCCGCGCTCGCGGCGCTGCGAGCCCGCTCGCCTCGCGCCGCTGCGATCAACGAGCCCATGCTGCGCGCCACCGTGGCGCCGACCCAGATCTCGGCGTCGGGGCAGCGCAACGTCATCCCGGCCCTCGTCGAGATCGTCTGCGACTGCCGGCTCCTGCCGGGTCAGACGCAGGACGACCTCGAGCCGCTCGTCCGCGAAGCGCTCGGCGACCGCGGCGTCGAGATCGAATGGCTCGAGCGAACCGGCGGCACCCGCTCGTCGCTTCACACGCCGCTCTGGGAGGCGATGGAGTCGTTCGTCGCAGACGAGGAGGACGGCGCCGCGCTCGTTCCGATCCTGTTGCCCGGCTTCACGGACAGCCACTTCCTTCGCGAGGCGTTCGGAACGATCGTCTACGGCTTCTTCCCGATGCGCGCCATGGACGCCGAGCTCGCCGCGGCTCTCGTGCACTCGGCCGACGAACGGGCGGCGGTCGAGGATCTCGAGCTGGGGACGCGGTTCCTGATCCGCTTGGCCCGGGAGCTGCAGGCATGAGCGGAGAGATACGCCTGGGCGGCATGGCGCTCGAGAACGGGGTCCTCGTGCACGGGCCGCGCCATTGGGCGTGCGCCGTGCGGACGGAGAACGGGGAGCTCGTCGTTGCCTCGGCGGAGAAGACGATTCGCTCGGTCGACGTCACGTCGCCGATCCTGCGCGGGCCCGCCCGCGTCGCGGAGGCGCTCGCCGTGCTCCCGGCGGTGCAGCGCGCGCTGCCCGAGGCAAGGCTTCCGTTTCTCGCTCCCAGGGCGATCGCCGCGATGCTCGGGACGACGATCGCGGTGCGCTCGCTCCGCTCGAGCGGCCTGAGCCCCACGCTCCAGGAGATCGCGGTGGCGCTGCTCGCGATCGTGCCCGCGACCGCGACGCTGCGGGGCTCCGAGCTGGCGGCCTACCACGGGGCGGAGCACATCTCGATCGGCAGCTACGAGCACGGCGAGCTGCGTCCGAGAGAGCACGAGCGCTGCGGGTCGCACCTGCTCGGGCCCCTCCTCGTCACGACCGCAGCCGGCAACGCGCTGGTCAGCCGCATGGCCGGCAGCAGCCGCAACCGCTCGCTGGCTCGCCTCGGCGTCGGCGTGGGCTCTCTCGCCCTCGCCACCGAGATCTTCGCGTGGACGCTTCGTCATCCCGACAACCCGGTGAGCCGGGCGCTGGCCTGGCCCGGCAGGGAGTTGCAGACGAGGGTCCTCACCGCCGAGCCGACGCCCGAGCAGCTCGAGGTCGCGCAGGCTGCGCTCGGCGAATGTCTCGAGCTCGAGCTGCGCGATGCCGCGGCCCAGGCGGGAGCGGTCGCCGACGATCGGTAGGATCGAGCGCGTGGACACCCGCGCGATCCATCACGTCGCCATGGCCGTGAGCTCGCTCGACGAGGCGGTCGAGACCTACCGGCGCCTCTTCGGGGCCGAGGTCGAGCTTCGCGGCCGGCTCGGGGATCAGGGAATCGACGCGGCCTACCTGCGACTCGGCGAAAGCCGCGTCGAGCTCGTCGCCCCACTCGACGACGACACCCCCGTCGGGCGCTTCCTGGCCAGCCGCGGCCCGGGCGTACACCACGTCGCCTACGAGGTCGGAAGCGTCCCGGCCGCCATCGAGGCCCTGATCTCGGAGGGGGCGACGATGGTCGACGAGGAGCCCCGTCGGGGCCTCGGCGGGCACGAGGTCGCATTCGTCCATCCCGAATCGGTTCACGGCGTTCTGGTGGAGGTCGTTGCGCATGGCTGACGTGCAGGTTCGTCTCGAGATCGGCTTCGAGGGCGGCCAGGTGATGGGCGTCATGGTTCCGTCCGAGGAAGCCGAGCGGCTCGAGCGGCACCTCGCATCCGGGGGCGACGGCACCGTCGAGCTCACGGTCGAGGACGGCAGCTGCATCGTCGTTCTCTCGCACGTCCTGTACGTGAAGCGCTACGCCCGCGAGAGCCGAGTCGGGTTCGGCTCGCTCTAGCGCTACCCGGTGGGTCTCGAGGTCGGGATCGTCGGGCTGCCGAACGCCGGCAAGACGACGCTGTTCAACGCGCTGACGCGGGCCGGCGCCGAGATCACGGCGTACGCGACGGTGTCGGAGAAGGCGAACGTCGGCATGGCACCGCTCGCGGACGAGCGGCTGGCACGCGTGGCGGCGGTCGAGGGCTCCCCCAAGGTGACGCCGGCCGCGATCCGGGTCGTGGACGTGCCCGGCACGGGCGCCGCGCTGCTCGGCAACCTTCGCCAGGTCGACGCGCTGCTCGCGGTGCTCGACGGCTTCTCTCCGCTGGCCGATCCGGAGCACGATCTCGAGACGCTCCGCCTCGAGCTGCTCGTCGCCGACCGCGAGCACGTCGAGCGTCGCCTGGAGCGGGTCCGGGCGCAGGCGAAGTCCGGCGATCCCGCGCTGAGGGCCGAGGTCGCCGCCCTCGAGGTCGTGCTTGCCCACCTGGACGCCGAGCAGCCGCTCAGCGCGTATCCCGGCGAGCTGCCTCCCGCCCTCGAGCCGCTGACCACGAAGCCGCTGCTCGCGATCGCGAACGGCCCGCAGGGCATCGACGCGAAGCTCGAGGCCGAGCTGGCGGAGCTGGATCCCGACGAGGCGATGGCGTTTCGGGACGGGCACGACTCGGCGCTCGACGAGGTCGCGGCCAGGCTCTTCGCCGCTCTCGACCTGATCGTCTTCTTCACGGCGGGCGACAAGGAGGCACGGGCCTGGACGCTCCGGCGCGGCGAGACCGCGCTTGCTGCGGCCGCCACCATCCACACCGACATCGCGCGCGGTTTCATCCGCTGCGAGGTCATCGGCTGGGCCGATCTCGTCGAGTGCGGATCCCGGGCGGAGGCCCAGCGCCGGGGCTTGCAGCGGCTCGAGGGGAAGGGCTACGCCGTCGCGGACGGCGACGTGCTCAACATCCGCTTCAACGTCTGACCGAACGCCGCGCGTCCCGCCTTCTCGAGCTCCCACCAGGCGCCCGGCCACGCTGTACGCGCTGCCTGTCTGCGAAGGTACTGGTGCTCGATGAGGCGTCCACCCGGGACGGCCCAGCGCGAGCCCTCGCGGCTGCCGAGCAGCTGCCGGAGCCTGACCTCGGCGACGGTCGCGTCCTGATGCTCGCCGAGGACATCCTGGAGCGACTTGGCGCGCTCGACGAAGCGAGCGCCGGGCTTCCCGGTCTCTTCGGCGGCGAGCTCGGCCGCATAGCGGGCGCGTTTCACGGCCAGGCGGAGCCGGTGGAGGTCGGCGTCGGCGGCCTCGCGATCGAGCCGCCGGGCGCACTTGCGGAGGCGGCCGAACGCGGCCGCCGCGATCTCGTCGAGCGCGACCGGCGCGCCGGTGCCGGCGGGGGCGTCGGCGACGTCGAGCTCGAGGCACGCGATCAGCCGGATCGCACGCTCCGAGCGAAGCGTCTGGACGAAGGCCGCCCGCGCCGCGGTGCGCTCGCGCTCGAGCTGCTGCAACGGCCGCGCGAGCAGGAACCGCTCGCCGATCTCGAAGTGGGCGGCCGCCTCACGCAGCCCGGCGAGGAGCACGTCGAGGTCGCGAGCCTCGCCGGCTCCCCGGGCGAGCCAGGCGAGCTCCTCCCGGAGCCGCCGTGCCCAGCTCTCGTCGACGAGCGGCCGGGCTGCGCGCAGGAGGGCGCGAAGCCTTCGCGCGGCAACGCGGAAGCGGCGCAGCTCGTCGTCCTCCCAGTCGCCGGCGTCCGGCTCGAGGACGGCCAGGTGCGCGGCGTGCACCGCGAGCACCGAGCGTAGGTGCTCGAGGGGACGGCTCGGCTCGGCGCGGAACGCAACGGCCACGCAGCGAGTGTACGGAGGCGTCCCGACGAGGCCGGTTCAGGGAAGCGCGCGGAGCGGGTCGACCGCAGCGCCCCGCAGGCGTACCTCGAAGTGGAGGTGCGGGCCGGTCGAGCGACCCGTTGCGCCGACGCGTCCGACCAGCTCGCCCGACGCGACGCGTTCGCCGACGCTGACGGCGATCCGGGAGAGGTGAGCGTAGAAGGACTCGACGCCGCCGCCGTGGCTGACGATCACGAGCTTGCCGTAGCTGCCTCCCCAGGCGGCGTAGGTGACGGTCCCCCGCCTGCCCGCCACGACCGACCGCCCGGTCGGCGCTGCGAGATCGAGGCCGGGATGGAAGCGGTTCCAGCGTGGGCCGAAGACGTCGCTGAGCGAGCCGTTCACCGGCCAGCGAAAACCCACCGGCGACCGGGGGAGCGGCCCGCGAAGCGCGGCGATCGTCGCCCGCCCTGCGACCCCGTCCGCGGCGAGCCCGGCAAAGCGCTGGAACCCTCTCACCGCCGAGTCGAGCCGCTCACCGAACACTCCGTCGAACTCCCAGGAAGGGAAGCCGTGCCACGCGAGGAGGAACTGGAGCGCGGCCACGTCCCAGCCCACCTTGCCGCGTGACAGCGGCCGGCTGCCGAGCGTCGGCCTGCCGAGCCTGCCGAGGGCCCTCCGCGTCTTCGGCCCGACCACGCCGTCGGCCGCGAGGCCCGACCTGCGCTGGAGCGCGCGGACGGCGCGCCTCGTCGCGGGCCCGAGCATGCCGTCGACCGCGCCCCCGTAGTCCCCGCTCGACCTGAGCGCCACCTGAAGGGCTGCGACTCCGGGCCGGCCCATCGCCGCGGCGTGTCCGGCCTGGAGAAGCGCTCCGACGAGGAGCGCGAGGATGATCAACCTGAAGCGCATCGCTTCGTTCCCTCGGGCCTCTATCGGCCTCGACCGCGGTTTTCTTGAAACGGGGCGGCCGCGCTTGACGTAATCCACAGACGCCGGAATAGTGCGAACGACGGCTTCGGGAGTGCTGCGGCAGTAACCTATGCGGGCGCGCCTGCTCTCGTCGGCGAGGCGCTCTCGACTGCGGGTAGCGTCGCCTCCGGCCAGGTCGTGGAGCTCGACCTCGGCTCGACGATCACGGGCAACGGCACGTACACGATCGCGGTCGCCGGCGGGGGATCGGGCCCGGTCTTCTACGGCAGCCGGGAGTCCGGCACGCCGCCGCAGCTGGTGCTCACGCTGGTGCCCTAGCCGGGGCCGGCTCGATCTCGACGCGGTTGTCGTTGAAGGTGGGCGCCGGCCTGATCGGCGTGAGGCGCTGCGGCGTCGTCGCCTGGCAGCTCGTCCCGGTCTGCCAGCTTCGGTTCCACCAGCCCATCGGAGCGACGGCGACGCCCGGGCGGGTGTCGTCCGAGACCACCGCCTCCGCGGTGAACGAGCCGCGGTCGTTGAAGACGCGGACCGGGTCGCCGGCGACGAGCCGGCGGGGGCCGGCGTCGTCGGGGTGGACGACCACGTAGGGCCTCGGTTGGGCCGCCGCCTGGCGGCCCTGGTTGGCGAACGTCGAGTTGAGGAACAGGTGCGTCTTCGGCGTCAACAGGCAGAGCGGGAAGCGCTCGGCGAGCTTCGTGTCGCCGACCTCGGCCGGCGGGTCGTAGAAGGGCAGCGCGTCGAAGCCGAGCTCCTCGAGGCGGTCCGCCCGCAGCTCGAGCAGCCCGCTCGGCGTCTTGAAGCCGCCTTCGGCGTGCGGCGTCGGGCCCTGGCCGAGGTCGATCTTCGCGAAGCCGCGGCACATGAGGTCGGCGAGCTCGATCCCCGCCGGTGCCGACGAGGCGAAGAGCCGTTCGAGCATCGTCTCGTCGGACTCGGCGAAGCACGGGTCGTCGAGGCCCAGCCGGGCGGCGATCAGGCGGAAGATCTCGGTATTCGGTCTCGCCTCCCCTCGTGGCGCGACGGCCGGGGCGTTCGCAGTGAGGTAGTGGTGCCCCCAGGACGGGACGACGTCGAGATGCTCGAGCTGCGTGGTCGCCGGCAGGACGACGTCTGCGAACGCGGTCGTGTCGGTCTGGAACTG
The DNA here is from genome assembly GCA_963819905.1 of uncultured Thermoleophilia bacterium. Taxonomy (GTDB): domain Bacteria; phylum Actinomycetota; class Thermoleophilia; order Gaiellales; family Gaiellaceae; genus CAWCQC01. Next base: position 266,504 of record CAWFXP010000009.1, on the reverse strand, counting down.
CTCGAGGACGACCGTGAACAGGTCGTCCCGCCGCAGGCCCGCGAGCACGCGCTCCTGGTCGGGCGCGATCGCGGCCGGGTTCGCGTTCCAGACGACGAGCGCGGCGATCGGAGGAGCGAGCGAGGAGTCGGTGAGCGCGTCCCCGAGACGTGCCATGTTGACGACGCGGGCCGGCTTCTGCCGCAGGTCGGCGCGGCGGAGGCCGGAGAGATCGAGCGCGTCGCCGGTCGCGGACGGGATGTACGAGAAGCCGCCGCCGCGGTGGCGCCACGACCCCGCGAGCGCGGGCAGGCAGGCGAGCGTGCGGTAGGCGATCGGCGCGCCGAGGTGGCGCTGCGCGCCCACGCCGGCGCGCAGGAGCGAGGGCTGGGTCGAGGCGAACTCGCAGCCGAGCCGGGTGATCGTCGCCGCGTCGACGCCGCAGATCTCGCCGCAGCGCTCGACGGGGTAGTCGCCGAGGCGCGCGAGCAGGTCGTCGTAGCCGACCGTGAAGCGGCGGCACCAGTCGTCGTCCGCGAGGCCCGCGTCGGCGATCGCCCTCATCATCCCGAGCGCGAGCACGCCGTCCGTGCCGGGCAGCGGCCTGACGTGCTCGTCGGCGACCCGCGCCGTACGGCTGCGGTACGGATCGACGACCACGAGGCGGGCGCCCGCCCGGCGCGCCTCGAGCAGGAGGCGCCACAGGTGCGGGGCGGTCGACATCGGGTTCCACCCCCAGACGAGCAGGTAGCGGGCGTGACTCCACTCCTCGGGATCGACCTCGGGCGAGCTGCCCTGGGTGAGGGCGACGCCCGCTGCCCCGGCGCTGGCGCAGATCGTCCGCTCGAGGATCGACGAGCCGAGCGCGTTCATGAACCGCGCGCTCATCGAGTCGTTCTGGAGGACTCCCATCGTCCCGAGATAGCTGTACGGCAGCACGGCCTCGCCGCCGAAGCGGTCGAGTACCGCCTCGAGCCCGTCAGCGACCCGGTCGAGCGCCTCCTCCCAGGTCGCCGTCCGAAAGCTGCCCGCACCCTTCTCGCCGTCCCGGACGAGCGGTTGCAGCAGGCGTTCCGGGTGGTAGACGCGGTCGAGGTAGTTCGACACCTTGCCGCAGAGAAAGCCGGCCGTGATCGGGTGATCCGGGTCGCCGCTCACCTTTGTCGCGACGCCGTCGCCGTCGACGGTCACGAGCATGGCGCACGTGTCCGGGCAGTCGTGCGGACACGCGGCCCGGACGGTTCGCTCCGGCACGGGTTGCCCGCTCACCTCCGCCTACTGCGGCACGGGCCTCGTGGCCGCGACCGCGTCGAGCTGGTTGACGTGGTAGAGGACGGCGGCCTCGGCGGTACGCGCGGCCCGCGCATCGTGGTGGACGGCCACCGCGTGCAGCAGCTCGGCCCGCACGTCCGGTGCGAGCTCGGCCGTCCGCTCCTCGAGGAGGCGCAAGCCGAGATGGACGTGGCCGAGCAGGCGCCCCTCCTCGGTCGGCAGGAACAGGGGGCCGCGCCCGAGCTCGCGGATCCTGCCCAGGTCGTGCAGGATCGCCGCCGCGACGAGGAGGTCGCTTCGCAGCCGCCGGTGGATGCCCGCGGTCTCGCGGGCAAGCGTGGCGACCGCGACCGTGTGCTCGAGCAGTCCCCCTGCGTAGCCGTGATGGCCGTCCGGGGTCGCGGGCAGCGCTCGCAGCCGTCCGCGGACGTCCGCGTCGCCGAGGACGCCGCCGAGCAGGGCGGCCAGGCCCGGATGCGCGACCTCTGCCGCGAGGAACTCGAGAAACCCGTCGAGCTCGTCGAGGTCGCGACGTGCCGCCGGAACGAGCGTGCCCGGATCGACATCCGCCTTCTCGAGCGAGCGGACGTCCAGCTGGAGCCGGTCGCGGAAGCGCTCGACCCGCCCGAGGACCCGGACGGCGTCCCCTTCCGTGAAGCGGGGATCGAGCAGCTCGACGTCGCTCCAGACCCGCGCGTCGATTCGCCCGCTCGGATCGACGAGCTCGAGCGCGAGGTAGGGCGCGCCGGATTTCGTTCGCAACCGCTGCTTGCGAGCGACGGCGAAGACCTGCTCGACGACGCGGTCCTCGTCGAGCTCCGCAATCGGAACGGGGACGCTCACGGCCGAAGTGTAGGCGGAAAGCCTGATGGTAAGCTCGGCGCGTGGAGGCCCGCGAACCGCTCGTCAAGCCGTTTCGCGCGCTGCGCTACGACACCGCGACCGCCGGCCCGCTCGACGACCTGATCGCCCCGCCCTACGACGTCATCTCGCCCGCCGGAGTGGAGCAGCTCGCGGCGCGCAACCCGTACAACGTCATCCGGCTGATCCGTCCGCAGGAGTTCGACCTGGCCGCCGCCCGCCTGCAGGACTGGCGCGGGCGCGGGGTGCTCGTTCGCGAGGACGCCCCCGCCGTCTGGCGCAGCGAGGAGGAGTTCACCGGACCGGACGGTGTGGCGCGCACGCGGCGGAGCCTGCTCGCGCGCATCCGGCTCGTGCCCTACGAGGAGGGCCTCGTCCTCCCGCACGAGCGGATCTTCCCGGAGCCCGCCTCGACCCGCCTCGACCTCCTCCGCGCGACGCGCACGAAGCTCTCGCCCGTCTTCGTCCTGCACGACGGGCCTCCGGCCTCGCCCGCCGAGCGGCCGCCCGACCTGGAAGGGGCGCTCGACGGCGTCACCACCCGCCTGTGGCGGATCGACGACCCGGCCGCGATCGAGCGCGAGCTGGCAGCGGTTGCCGGGCCGCTCGTCATCGCCGACGGCCACCACCGCTACGACGCGGCCCTTCGCTTCCACGAGGAGGAGGGGAGCGCCGAGACCGCCTACGTGCTGGCGGCGCTGGTGAGCCGCGACGAGCCGGGGCTGACGATCTTCCCGACCCATCGCCTCGTCGCCGGCGCGATGCCCGCGCTGAACGGCGACTTCGTGCTCTCCCCCGGCGGCGGGAGCGCGCGGGAGGGCTACGCGCTCCTCGAACGCCTGCCCCGCGATCATCCGGCGTTCGTGTGCGTGCGCCCGGACGAGGTGACGCTCGTCGAGCGACGCGGGGTGGGGCAGGACCCGCTCGACCGCCTCGACGTCGCGGAGGTCGACCGCCTGAGGCTCGGCGGGGTCACGTTCACGCCCTTTCTCGGTGAGGCCGAGGATGCCGTCGAGACCGGCCGCGCGTCGGCAGCCCTGCTCGTTCGGGCTCCGACGGTGGACGAGGTCGAGTCGGTCGCCCGCGCGGGCCGGACGATGCCCGAGAAATCGACCTACTTCTACCCGAAGCTGATCAGCGGGCTCGTCTTCTCGCCGTTCGACGAGTGACTCCCTGGCTCGCATTCTGCCGGGAGGCGGCCTCCGACCTGCGTGCCGTCCTGACCGAGCTTCCGACCCGGTACGAGCGGGAGCCGCACGTCGGCGTCGGCGAGGGGGGAGACGATACGACCGCGATCGACGCGGCAGCCGAGTCGGCGATCGTCGAGCGGCTCGAGGCGCTGCACGAGGCAGGCCACGACTTCACGCTGGTCTCCGAGGAGCTCGGCGAGCGGAGGTTCGGCTCCGACCCGACGATGCGAGTGATCGTCGATCCGATCGACGGAAGCATCAACGCGAAGCGCGGCATCCCCTTCTTCTCGCTCTCGGTCGCGGTCGCCACCGGCCCGGCGATGGAGGACGTGGTGTTCGGCTTCGTCCACGACTTCGGAAGCGGCGAGGAGTGGGTCGCCGAGCGCGGCGGCGGCGCCCAGCTCGACGGCGCTCCGCTCGAGACACCGGGCCCGAAGGAGGAGATCGAGATCCTGTCCTTCGAGGCGACGATGACGCACTTCGTGGCCGCGAAGGCCGCGGCGTTCCTCGATCTCGCGCCGAGGATGCGGATCATGGGCTCGCTCGCCCTGTCGCTCTGCCATCTCGCGGCCGGCCGGATCGACGCGGTCGTCTCGCTGAAGCCGATCCGGAGCGTCGACATCGCGGCGGGCCAGCTTCTCCTGCGCGAGCGAGGCATCCCGATCGAGCTGCCCGACGGCGACGCGTTCGGCGACGCGCCGCTCGACGTCGTCAGCCGGTCTCGCGTCGTCGCCGGCGCCACCACGGACGTGTGCGAGCGGCTGGCTACGGCACTGCTCGCGTGAGCTTCGAGATCCGGACGGCCGATGCGGAGGATCTGGCCGAGGCGAGGCTCCTCCTGCGGGAGTACGCGAAGGCGCTCGGCGTCGATCTCTGCTTCCAGGGCTTCGATCGTGAGCTGGCCGAGCTTCCCGGAGCGTACGCGCCCCCGCGTGGCCGCTTCCTCCTCGCCGGCCCGCCCGGCGCCACCGCTCGGCTGTGTCGCGCTGAGACCGCTCGGCCGGGACGTGTGCGAGATGAAGCGGCTCTACGTGCGCCCGTCGGCGCGCGGAGACGGGCTCGGGCGGCACCTCGCCCTCGCGATCTTCGCCGTGGCCAGGGAGATCGGCTACGAACGCATGCGGCTCGACACGCTGCCGCAGATGGGGCCGGCCATCGCCCTCTACCGTTCGCTCGGCTTCGTGGAGATCGCCCCCTACACCGACAACCCGGTGCAGGGGGCGATGTTCCTCGAGCTGTCGCTCTGACCCTTCGCGATCAGGTCGCGGGCGCGCCCGTCGGGGCGGCGACGCTCTCCGCTTCGCTCGTCACCGGACTCGCGCGCCGGCCGTGGAAGACCGCTGCCGCGAGGACCAGGAAGCCGATGCCGGTGAGCAGGAGCGCGATCCCGACGACGATGCCGAACATCGCGATCCGCTCCGCCATGTACGAGGTGTTCAACGCGGTCGAGAGCGCCGTCGCCGTCACCCAGAGGTTCCGGACAGGATTGCTCACCGGCTGTCCGTCCTCGCCGACCGAGGCGAGCTCGGCGTCGTTCGTCCCCTGGCCGTCGTCCGTCGCGAAGCGCGGGAGCTGCGAGTAGGTCTGACCGCCGGTTGCCTCGAGCGCGTGCACACGGATGTACTGCGCGAAGCAGCGCGCCTCGTCACCCGTCGAGATCGGCTCGTCGGCGACGTCGCACGTGGGGAGGCTCACGTCGGCGGGCAGGCCTGCCTGTGCGGCCTCCTCCTTGATTGCGGCCGGGGTCATGTCGGCCGAGCCGACGATGAACTCCTGCTCGATGTTGTCGCGTACCGTCGAGCGCCCGTTGATGCCCATCACGAGCGCGGCGATACCGAACGCGACGAGAATCACACCCGCCGCATAGCCGCCTATCTCGAGGAGCCTGATCCCTCTCTTCATCGATCTCGTCCTCCTTGCGTTGGTCGCACCGCTGGGAGCCTCGAGGGTCCCACAGCGGCTCGCCCCTGCAATCGGGGCCAGACCTGATCAGGGCGCGGGTTCGCCGCACACCCGCGTGCGCAGTAACCCGCAGCGCGGCGGAAGGGGCGGCTCCGCCTGGCTGGTAGCCTGGGCTCATGGCGCCCTCCCGGGACGAGATCCTCAAGGCGCTCGCGGGCGTGATCGACCCCGAGCTCGGTCGCTCGGTCGTCGAGCTGGACATGGTTCGCAGCGTCTCGATCGACGGCGGCTCGGTCGCCGTCACGATCGCGCTGACCGTGCCCGGGTGCCCGCTCAGGGCGAGCTTCCAGGAGCAGGTCGAGCGGCAAGTGCTCCCGGTGCCCGGGGTCGAACGCGTCAGCCTCGACTTCGACGTCATGACGCCCGACGAGAAGGCGGCTCTCACGACGAAGCTCCGAGGCGACGTCACCGAGCGCACGCGCGGGATCTCGGTCGACGCCTCGACGCGCATTCTCGCGGTCGCGAGCGGCAAGGGCGGCGTCGGCAAGTCGTCCTTGACCGTCAACCTCGCCGCGGCGCTCGGAACGCTGGGGCAGCGCGTCGGTGTCCTCGACGCGGACATCTACGGGTACTCGATTCCGCGCATGCTCGGCGTCCATCAGCGGCCCGTCGCGGTCGATCAGATGATCGTCCCGCCCGTCCGTGGCGACCTGAAGGTCATGTCGATCGGCTTCTTCCTCGACGACAATGCACCGATCATGTGGCGGGGCCCGATGCTTCACAAGGCCCTCGAGCAGTTCCTCTCGGACGTCCACTGGGGCGAGCTCGACTGGCTTGTGGTCGACATGCCGCCGGGCACGGGCGACGTCTCGATCTCGCTCGGCCAGCTTCTCCCGCGGGCCGAGGTCGTGGTCGTCACCACCCCGCAGCGCGCGGCGCAGGAGGTCGCGGTTCGCGCGGCCGAGATGGCCCGGAAGACGAACATGCGCCTGCTCGGCGTGGTCGAGAACATGTCCTACCTCGTCGGCAGCGGCGAGCAGGTCTTCGGCGAGGGCGGCGGCGAGGCGCTCGCGGCCGAGATCGGCGTGCCGCTCATCGGCCGCGTCCCGCTCGACCCGGCGCTCGGAGTCGCCTCGGACGAGGGCGATCCCATCGTCCTGCGCGATCCCGAGGCGGAGTCGGCGCGGGCGATTCTCGCAGTCGCCGAGGCGATACACGCCACGCAGCGAGAGCTCGGCGTCGGCATCACGAAGACGCTGCCGCTCGTCGGCGCTTGACGGACGGCGCCCTCGAGCGACTTCTCGCGCTCGGCTTCGACGATCGGGCTGCGAGGACGATCGCCGACCACGTCGCCGACGCTGACGTGCGCGGCAAGCCCGGTCACGGCGTGGCGAGGATCGACTTCCTCGCGGCGCTGCCGGATCTCGATCCCTCGGCACGCCCAGAGCGGGTGCTCGCCGAGCCGGGGTACGAGCGCTGGGACGGTCGCGGCGCCGTCGGCTACCTGACGCTCGCCGCCCTCTGCGACGCACAGCTGGCCGAGCCGCCCGGGGACGCCCGGCTCGTCGTCGCCTCGCGGTGTTTCCCGACAGGGGTGCTCGGCTACTGGGTCAGGCGGCTCGCCGAGGGCGGGCTCGTGGCCGTGCTGACCGCCACCTCCCCGCGCCGGCTCGCCCACCCGGACGGCGGTCCGCCCCTGACGGGAACGAATCCGCTCGCGATCGGGATCCCGAGCTCCGACGGCAGGCCGGTCGTGACCGACGTGTCGATGGGCAGGGTGACCCACGGCGACGTCCTGCTCGGAGCCGCCGATCCGGCGGACCTCGTTCCATTCGGCGGCGAGCAGGCCCACAAGGCGTTCGCGTTGGCGCTCGGCCTACAGCTGCTCGTGGAGTCCCTCGTCGGGAAGGAGCCCGGCGCCGCCCTCCTCGTCGCGAGGCCGGAATCCGACCCCGTGCCCGCGCTACGCGAGCTCGCGGCCGGAAGGCATCTCCCCGGGGACAGCTGACGAGCGGCGGCAGAGCTCGTCGACCACGACCGGATCCACCCGCCCGGCTCCGCGGACGCGTTCCTCGAGGTTCTCGATCCCGGCCCAGGCGTCGAGGTCGGCCCGGAGGTCGCCCGAGGCGAAGCCGAGCACGGCGAGCTGCTCGGCAAGCTCCGCGGCGAGCGCCGAGTCGACGTCGAGCCACTCCTCGTCGGGCGTCTCGCCGAAGAGCAGCTCGTGGAGGCCGAAGATGCGCCGCAGCTCGGCGACCGGCGTCGGGTGATCGTCCACCCGCAGGTCGACGAGCCGGTCGGATCCACCACCGTAGCCGCCGTCCTCGCGGACCACGAGCAGCGCAGCCGACTGGCTTCCCCGCCGGTCGCCGCCTGCGGCCTCTGCGGCCGCGAGCGCGTCGAGCAGCCGCTCGGCGAGCGGTCGTCCGGCGGTCGCGACGAATGTCTCGGCGAGCGCGGTGACCGTCTCCTCGGAGACGAGGATGTTGCCCTGCGCCGCGTAGCCCTCGCCGGTCACGCCGCCTGCCCAGTCGTGGCACCCTGATCCGGTGAAGGTCGCCGCCCCACCGTGCCGGTCGACAATCCCGAGCTGGCGAAGGTCACGCCCGTCGTCCGCGCCCGTCAGCGAGCCGACGACCGCCTCGGCGGGCCGGCCGTCGGCAAGGAGGGCGAGCCCGTCCGGTCCGTAGGCGAGGTTGACGTAGGACTGGGTCGCGAGGGCGCCGACCTCGGCCCGCGCGAAGGGTACGACCGCTCCGACGGCGAGGAACTTCGACTGGACCGCGACTCCCCACTCGCGCCGCTCGAGGTCGCACGCCACGAGGGAGTAGGTCACTAGAGCTCGACGGTCTGCCCGGGCTCGACGTCCAGGATCTCGGCGTCCGGAGCCAGCTCGCGCAACGCCGCCGGCGTCCCGGTCAGCAAGGGGAACGTTCCCCAGTGGCACGGGACGCAGCGCGGGAAGCCGAGCAGCTCGAGCGCCACCGCGGCCTCGCGCGGGCCCATCGTGTAGTGATCCCCGATCGGCAGGATCGCCAGGTCGGGACGGTAGATGCGCCCGATCAGCTGCATGTCGCCGAAGACGCAGGTGTCGCCCGCGTGGTAGAGGCGGTACCCGTTCTCGAGCTCGATCACCGCGCCGGCAGGCTCCCCGGCATACGTGCCGTCGGGCGTGGCGCTCGAGTGGAACGCGTTGACGAGCGTGACCTTCACGCCGTCGACGTCCTGCGTCCCGCCCTTGTTCATGCCGCCACTCGAGCCGTTCGGGAAACCCTGCTTCTCCAGCCAGCCGGCGAGCTCGGCCATGGCCACGAGCCGGGCGGAGAAGCGCTGCCCGAGCTCCACCGCGCTCGCGACGTGGTCGAAGTGGGCGTGCGTGACGACGACGAGGTCACAGCGCTCGGGCTCGGCCTCGGCCTCGGGGCAGCGCGGGTTTCCCTCGAGCCAGGGATCGACGTAGATCCGCTTGCCGTCCGGGGTGTCTATTCGAAAGGACGCGTGCCCGAGCCACGTCAGCGTCGCCCTTGCCATGCGTCTGTTGTATCAGAGCTCCAGATCGCGAACGGCGAAGAAGACGGCCTCCGAGAAGGTCGGGTAGGGCTGGATCGTCTCGCGCAGAAGGTCGACCGGGATGGCGGCCCTGACGGCGAGCGTCAGCTGCCCGATCCACTCACCGGCTTCCGGTCCGACGGCCACCGCGCCGACGAGCACCCGCTGTTTCGGGTCCGCGAACACCTTCAGGAAGCCGGGATGCTTGGGGCGCTCGTACGTCGAGCTGCGCGCGGTCGACTCGACCTTCCACGACGAGTCGACGAGCCCTTTTCCGTCCGTGCGCCCGACCGAGGCGACCTGCGGGTCGGTGAACGTCACCGCGGGGATCGCGCGGTGGTCGGCCCGCGCCTCCCGGCCGGCCAGATCGGCCGCGGCCACGCGGGCCTGGTACTTGCCCACGTGCGTGAACATCGCGATGCCGTTGACGTCACCGATCGCCCAGATGCCGTCGGCCGCGCGAAGCCGCTCGTCCACCTCGATACCCTGCTTCGTGATCGTCAGGCCGAGCTGCTCGAGCCCGTAGTCCTCGACGTTCGGCCGGCGCCCGGTGGCGACGAGCAGGCGCTCTGCCTCGAGCACGTCGCCGCCTTCGAGGACGATCCGGAACCCCGCCTCGACGCGCTCGGTGCGCACGCCGAGGCGGACGTCCACGCCTTCCTCTGCGAGCCGCTCGCGGAGCAGCTCGCCGGCCTCGGGGTCGTCCCGCGGGAGCAGGTGGTCGGCGACGTCGGCGAGCACGGTGCGGGCGCCCATGCGGTTGAAGAACTGCGCGAGCTCGCACCCGACCGGCCCGGCACCGAGGACGACGATGCTCCCCGGAACCTCGTGAGTCGAGGTCGCCTCTCGCGTCGTCCAGTAGTCGAGCTCGGAGAGACCCGGTACAGGTGGAATCGAGGGAACGGAGCCGGTCGCGAGGACGAGCTTCGTGTACGTGAGCTCCCGGTCGTCCACGCGGATCGTGCCGGGGACCTCGACGACGCCCGTGCCGCGCACCAGCTCGACGTCGAGGTCGGCGAGGAAGTCCTCCTGGCCCGAGTCGTCCCAGCCGCTCGTCACCTTGTCGCGGTGCCAGAAGACCCGCTCCGGTGAGAGCTCGCCGGTCACGGCCTCGGCGGCGCCCGGCACGGCGCGGGCGGCAGCGACTGCCTCGGCCGGGCGGAGGAGCGCCTTCGAGGGCATGCACGCGTAGTAGGAGCACTCGCCGCCCAGGAGCTCACGCTCGACGAGCGTGATCGCGACGTGCTCGTCGAGGCGCCTGAGGGCGGCGACGAACGCCTCGCCCGTCGACCCGCCTCCGAGGACGACGACGCGCTCGTCCACGCTAGAACGGGTAGGGGAGGAAGTCGACCGCCTTCTCGATGACGCCGATCAGCGGCTCGACCGCGAAGAAGGTGCCGACGCCGACGACGAGCGCCGCGAGCACCGTGCCTTCGAGCGCTGCGTCGCGGGGCGGCGAGCCGCCGGCGACCACGGGCACGGCTCCCACCGCCGGGCGCATGTACATCGCGCGGACGAGGCCGAGGTAGTAGTAGATGGAGACGGCGGTGAAGACCGCCCCGAGCACCATCAGCCAGATCCAGCCCCGCTCGTAGAGCGCCGAGAAGGCGTAGAACTTGCCGACGAAGATCCCGGTCGGGGGCAGCCCGACGAAGCCGAGCATGAACGTGGCCATCGCGGCACCGTACAAGGGGCGTTCCCAGCCGAAGCCGGCCATGTTCTCGAACGTGACCTTCCGCCCGCCGAGCTCGCGCTCACGTGCGGCCACGACGGCGAACGCGCCGACGGAGAGCGCTGCGTAGGGGATCAGGTAGAAGAGGAGCGCCCGCCCGCCGAGCTCGTTCCCGGCGGCGATCGGCATGAGGAGGAAGCCGGCGTGGGAGATGCTCGAGTAAGCGAGCATCCTCTTCACGTTGCGCTGGACGAGCGCGCCGAGATTTCCCCAGACGAGCGAGATCGCGGCGATGACGCCGAGCGCGATCGTCCAGAGCTCCGCCTCGCTCGGGAACGTCACGGTCAGGAAGCGGAGCGTGAGGACGAGCGCGGCCACCTTGGTCGCGGCCGCCATGAAGGCGGTGATCGGCGTCGGCGAGCCCTCGTAGACGTCGGGAGTCCACTGGTGGAAGGGCGCCGCGGAGGCCTTGAAGGCCAGGCCGACAAGGAGCATCGCGAGGCCGCTGACGAGGAGGAAGTCGTCGCTCGCCGGAGCAGCCGCCGCGATCTCCGCATAGCCGATCTCACCGGTCGCGCCGTAGACGAGCGCGCAGCCGAACAGGAGGATCGCCGAGCCGAAGCTGCCGGCGACGAGGTACTTGAGCCCTGCCTCCAGCGACTCCGTGCGTTCGAGCGTGATCGCACAGAGGATGTAGAGGGAGATCGAGAACCACTCGAGGCCGAGGAACAGCGTGATCAGGTCGTTCGAGGCGACGAGAAACGCCATCCCGCCGACCGCCGAGAGAAGGAGCGCGTAGACCTCGCCGCAGCGTTCCTCGCCGACAGGCTCGCGGAACGCCACCAGAACGGCCAGGAGACCGGCGGCGACGAGGATCACCTGCGTGAGGTCGGCGAGCCGGTCGGAGCGCAGCGAGTCGGCGATCAGCCCCTCGCCGGTCGCATCGTTCGTGAACTGGACGATCGCGGCCACACCGGCGCCGACAAGCGTCAGCGTCGCGATCACGGCGCCGAGCGCGTTCCGGGCGGGCCCTCGAGCGAAGACCGAGGCGAGCATGACGACGGCGATCCCCGCGAGCAGGACGAGATACGGCGAGAGCGCCGCCCAGTCGATCGTCGGCGTGTCGATCGCGGCGATCACGGGCCCTCGAACTGGGAGGTGACGGCCGCCTCGGGCTCGCCCGTGAAGCTGTGGTCGGTGACTCCGGCAGGCCAGAAGCTGAGCAGGAGGAGGACGGCGACGAGCGGGGCGAGCATCGCGACCTCGGCGAGGCGGAGATCCGGCATCTGGTCACGCACCGCCTCGCCGCGCTCCCGGTGCAGGGTGGCGGAGATCGCGCGAAGCATGTACATGGCGGCGAGCACGATCGCGATCGCCCCGACCACGGCCCAGCCCCAGCCGCGCGTGAAGATCCCGTTCAGGACGAGGAACTCCCCGGCGAAGGCGCTCGATCCGGGAACCGCGAGGGCGATCACGCCCACGGTGATGAGCAGGGTCGCGAGGATCGGGCGCCCGCGCGCCATGCCGCCGAGGCGCGAGAGCTCGCCCGTGCCCGTTCGGCGCTCCACGAAGCCCGCGAGCAGGAAGAGCGACGCGGAGATCAGCCCGTGGTTGACCATCTGCAGGAGCCCGCCGTCGAGGCCCGAGTCGTTGACGGCGAACAGGCCGATTACGATCAGGCTCATCTGAGCGAGGCTCGAGTACGAGACCACGCCCCGGAAGTCGGGCTGGCGGAACGCGAGCAGCGAGCCGTACACGAGCCCGATCGACGCGAGGACGAGGATCGTGTCCCGCATCGTGCCGACGGGCTCGGGGAAGTGCGCGATGGCGATGAAGAGGAAGCCGTAGGCGGCGGTCTTCGAGATGACGCCCGAGAGCAGCGCCGAGACCTCGGCCGGCGCCTCCCGATAGGTGTCCGGAAGCCACCCGTGGAACGGCCAGATCGGCGCCTTGATCGCGAAAGCGACGGCGAAGCCGAGGAAGATCCAGACGCTGTCGCTCGTGCCGATCGCGGTCAGGTCGAAGGTGCCCGCCGTCAGTCCGAAGGCGACGATCGCGACCAGCATCAGGAGCGAGCCGACCATCGTGTAGATGACGAACTTGAGCGTCGCAGCGCGCGCGCCCGGGCCGCCCCAGATCCCGATCAGGACGTAGAGCGGGATCAGCATTGCCTCGAAGAAGGCGTAGAAGAGCAGCAGGTCCTGGGCGGTGAAGACGCCGACCGTCGCGCCGAGCAGGAAGAGCATCAGGCCGAGGTAGGTCCGCGGCCGGTCGCGGCCCGTCCAGACGCCGTAGGCGACGGCCGCGAGCGAGACCACGATCGTGAGGCCGGCGAGCCAGAGCGAGAAGTCGTACAGGCCGACCTTGTAGGAGACGCCGAGGTCGCCGAACCAGACGGCCGTCGTGTCGAACTGCAGGCCGGGAACGGCGAAGTCGAAGCCGGTGACGGCGGCGATCCACAATCCCAGCTCGGCGAGCAGGGCGAGCGCGGCGACGGCGCCGGCGAGCCGGCAGCTCCAGGGCAGGAGCCAGAGGACGAGCCCGGCGACCATCGGCATGAAGATGAGCCAGGTCGTGAGCACCTACTGCACCGCCAGGAAGACGACGAGGATGACGACGAGGCCGGCCGCGATCAGCAGCGCATACAGGCGGATGAGCCCGCTCTCCGTGTGGGCGACCCGCCGGCCGAGGCTGCGCACGCCCGAGCCGAGGTCTCCGGCGGAGGCGAGGACGAGAGGCTTCTCGACCACCCGGTAGAGCGCCTGCGCGAGCGCCACGGACGGCGCGTAGAAGACCCGGTCGTAGAGCTCGTCGAAGTAGAACTTGTGCTCGAGCACCCGATCGGCGAAGCCGAACCGGCGGCGAAGCCGGGCCGGCGCCTCGCTCGGCCGTCCGTACAGCCGCCAGGCGAGGAGGATGCCGAGGCCCGCGGCCAGGAGCGATGCTGCGATCGAGAGGACGAGCAGGCCGCCCGAGGCCTCGGGGATCGACTCGACCACCGGGTCGAGCCATTCGTCGACCAGCGCCCAGCCGCCCGGTACCTGCAGCCAGCCGGCGACCGTCGCGAGGACGGCGAGGATGGCGACGGGCCACATCATCGCGAGCGGGCCCTCGAAGCGCTCGCGGTGCAGGTGCTCCTTCACGAACGGGTCCTGCTTGCCGTAGAAGACGATGTAGAGCAGCCGGAACGTGTAGAGCGCCGTCAGGAAGGCGCCGACGATCCCGAAGATCCACATCGCGACCCCGAGGGGCCCCGCGTCGATCGCGCTCGACAGGATCGAGTCCTTCGAGAAGAACCCCGAGAAGGGTGGTATCGCTGCGAGCGAGAGCGCGCCGACGAGGAAGAAGCGGTACGTCCACGGGAGCTCGCGGGCAATGCCGCCCATCTTGCGAATGTCCTGCTCGGCCGTCAGCGCGTGGATGATCACGCCGGCCGTCATGAAGAGGAGCGCCTTGAAGAAGGCGTGCGTCATCAGGTGGAACATGCCCGGCCCGTAGGCCCCGAGGCCGACCCCGACGAACATGTAGCCGATCTGGCTCATGGTCGAGTAGGCGATCACGCGCTTGATGTCGGTCTGCACGAGCGCGACGAGGCCGGCCACGACGATCGTGACCGCCGCCGAGCACCGCCGCCGTGTCGTGCACGACCTCGGCGAGCTCGAAGAACACATGCGTCCGGGCGATCAGGTAGACGCCGGCGGTGACCATCGTCGCCGCATGGATCAGTGCGCTGACCGGCGTCGGGCCCTCCATCGCGTCGGGGAGCCAGGTATGGAGCGGAACCTGCGCGGACTTCGCGACGGCGCCGCCGAGCAGGCCGAGCGCGATGAGAACGGCCACCGCGCTGCCCGGCTCGAGCGCCTCCTCGGCACCGGAGAAGACCGTGCCGAGCTCGAGGCCGCCGACGTGCTGGACGATCAGGAAGAGCGCGAGCACGAACGTCGCATCGCCGAAGGCGTTGACGATGAACGCCTTCTTGCCGGCGGCGACTGCGCTCTCGCGCCGCCACCAGAAGTTGATCAGCAGGTACGACGAGAGCCCGACCATGCCCCAGCCGGCGAGCAGGAGGAGGAGGTTCCCCGACATGACGAGCAGGAGCATCGAGAAGACGAACAGCGCCTTGTAGGCGTGGTAGCGGCGCTCCTCCTCGTCGCCGCGGATGTAGCCGGTGGCGTAGGCGAGGATGAGGAAGCCGACGCCGGAGACGATCAGCATCATGAACACCGAGAGCTGGTCGATGTAGATGTCGAAACCGGCCGTGAAGCTCCCGGCGTTCAGCCACGTCCACAGCGTCGAGGCATGTGCGCGCTCCTCCGGGCTCTCGCCGAGAAGGGTCGCGAAGACGATCGCCGAGCAGACGAAGGAGACCAGTACCGAGCCGGTCGCAACGAGCCCGGCCTGACGCCCGCTCACCCGGTTCCCGGCCGCGGCCAGGAGCGCGACCGCGCCGGCCGGTGCGAACAGCGTGATCCAGGCGGCGGTGATCATGCGCCCGTCAGCCCTTCAAGCTGTCGAGGCGGTCGACGTCGAGCTCGACGTGCCTGCGGGACATGGCGACGATGAGGCCGAGGCCGACGACCACCTCGGCGGCGGCCACGACCATCACGGCCAGCGCGAAGATCTGCCCGGCGCCGTCGCCGTGATGCCGGGCGAAGGCGATCAGGGCGAGGTTCCCGGCGTTCAGCATGATCTCGAGCGCGAGGAGGACGATCAAGGGGCTGCGCCGCAGCAGGACTCCGAGGGCGCCGGTGGTGAAGAGGATCGTCGAGAGGACGAGGTAGGCGGTGATCCCGGGCCCGTTCACTCGGCGCTCACCGCCTCGGGGCGTTCGGGAGTCGCGTCCGGCTCCTTGTCGCGATCGGCCGTCGGTGGGTCGGGCCGCCGCCGGGCGCCGGAGCCGAGAATGACCCCGCCGAGCGCGCCGACGAGCAGGACGATCGAGGTGATCTCGAACGCGATCAGGTAGTCGGAGAGGAACAGCTCGCCGATCTCGGTTGGGCTTCCGAACGAGCCGGTGATCTCGGCCGCCGAGGAGAGCGCCCCGTTCGCCTCGAGCGCCAGCGCGACGACGACCTCGACGAGGATCGCGACGCCCACCGCGATCGCGCCCAGCCGGAGCGCGGTCCGCCCACCCGCCCAGGGGGCGTCGGCGCGGCCGCCGAGGTACCCGATCACGAAGAGGAACATGACCATGACGGCGCCGGCGTAGACCAGCACCTGCGCGGCAGCCACGAACTCGGCCGAGAGAAGCAGGTAGAGCACCGCCAGCGCGGCGAAGTTCCCGATCAGCGCAAGCGCGCTGTAGAACGGGTTCGAGAAGAGGATGACGGCGACGCCCGTCGTGACGAGGCCGACTGCGGCGGCCACCCAGACGATCCAGGTGATGACGTCGCCCGCTGTCGAGGCGAGCACGAGCCAGGTCAACTCTCCGCCTTCCAGACCGGGTCCGGCGTGTCGTAGAGCTCCTTGTCCGCGACCGGCACCGTTTTCAGGGGCGGCTCGAGGAGCATGTCCTTCGTGTAGATCATGTCGTCACGGGTGTACTCGGACAGCTCGAACTCGTTCCCCAGCGTGATCGCGTCGAACGGGCAGGCGAGCTCGCAGTAGCCGCAGAAGATGCAGCGCGAGAGGTTGATCTCGTAGATCCGGGCGTGCCGCTCCCCCGCCGACACCTGATTGTCCGGGGTGTTCTCGGCGGCGACGACGCGGATGCAGTCCGACGGACAGGCGGCCGCGCAGAGCGAGCAGCCGACGCACTTCTCGAGGCCGTTCTCGTGGCGGTGCAGCCGATGGCGTCCGCGAAAGCGCGGGTAGACCGGCCGCTTGTACTCCGGGTACTGCTGCGTGATCGGCTTCTTGAAGACCTGCCGCATGGTGACGGCGAAGCCCAGGAACGTCTTGATCGGCTGCGGCATCGCTCAGCTCACTCCACGGCGACGACGAGGACGGCGGTGACGAGGGCGTTCAGGGTGGCGACCGGCAGGAGCACCTTCCAGCCGAAGCGCATGAGCTGGTCGTAGCGAAGCCGCGGCAGGGTCGCCCGCAGCCAGATGAACGCCGTGATCGCGAGCGCGAGCTTGATGATGAACCAGATCGGCCCCGGCAGCCCCGGGCCGCCCCAGCCGCCGAAGAAGAGCGTCACCATCAGCGAGCAGAGCACGATCATGTTGATGTACTCGGCGACCTGGAAGGCGCCCCAGCGGATGCCGCCGAACTCGGTGTGGTAGCCCGCGACGAGCTCGGATTCGGCTTCGGGCAGGTCGAACGGCGGGCGGTTCGTCTCCGCGATCCCGGCGATGAAGAACACGAGCAGGCCGACGAACTGCGGCCCGGCGAACCAGACCGTCTCCTGCTGCTTCACGGCGATGTCGACGAGCGACAGGGAGCCGCCCATGAGCACCACGCCGAGCACCGAGAGGGCGAGCGCGACCTCGTAGGAGATCATCTGCGCGCAGGTGCGCATCGACCCGAGGAGCGAGTACTTCGATTCGCTCGCCCACCCGCCGACGATGAAGCCGTAGATGCCGATCGAGCCGAGCGCGAAGATCAGGATCAGCGAGATGGGCACGTCCGCGATCCAACCGGTCACGTCGTAGTCGCCCCAGTGCCAGACGCCACCCCAGGGGATCACGGCGAAGGAGAGCAGCGCGGTGAAGGTGGCGATCACCGGGGAGAACACCATGAGGAGCGCGATGCCGCTCTCCGGAAAGAAGATCTCCTTGCGCACGAGCTTGACGAGGTCGGCGATCGGCTGGAGAAGCCCGAACGGCCCGACGCGGTTCGGGCCGTAGCGAAGCTGCATCCGCCCGAGCAGCTTGCGCTCGATGAGCGTCATGTACGCGAAGACGAGCATGACGATGTTGATGATCACGAGCGACTTGATGACGTCGATCCACCACGGCTGGTTGAGGGAGGTCGTATCCACGTCAGGCCTTCTCGATCGACACCGTCTCGCCGAGCCCGCCGGCGTGATCGGCCGCGACCCGCGCGACGCCTGTCCGCAGGCGGCGGTTGAGGCGTGCCCTGAGCTCGTGTGACGTTCCGTTCGAGCGCACGAGAACGCCGTCGCCGGTGCGGATGCCGAGCGCGCGTGCCTGGCCGGCCGGGAGCTCGACCTCGGCGACCGGCCGCTGGAACTGGAGCTGGGAGACGCGTTCGACGGCCGCGCCGGCAAAGAGCGGCCGGAAGCGAACGAGCTGGAAGCCGTCGCCCGAGAGGCGGCGCGGCGCGGGGACCGGCGGTCGCTCGACCTGTGCGGTCGCCGGCCGCGGCGGCAGGGCAGCGTGCGCGTCGAGGGCGGGCGCGGCCCAGGGCCGAGCCTCGAGACCGAACCGCTGCGCCAGGCGGGCGAAGAACTCGAGCTCGTCCCAGCCCGCGGGAGGCGCCACCGCCCGCCGGAGCCGCTGGGGGCGTCCCTCGAGGTTCACGAACGTCCCGTCGCGCTCCAGGTAGCCGCTCCCGGGGAGGACGAGGTGCGACCAGCCCGTCGCCTCGGTCATGTACATGCTCGTGGAGAGGACGAAGCCGGCGCGTTCGGCGAGGGCGAGCACCCGCGGGTCGTGGAGCGCCTCGTCGCCGGAGACGATCAGCGCGCCGATCTCGCCGTCTGCCGGAGGCTCCTCGCCGCGACCCTCGCCGGCAGAGCGCCAGGCGCCCGCGACGCCGCGGCCGTTCGGCGTGCGGGGGAGGAAGTAGGCGCCCGACCGGTCGCCGACCCCGAGCGCGCCGGCGAGCGCCGCGAGGTGGCGGCCTCCGGTGGCGTCGTCGCCAGACCAGACGAGCGCCACCCTCGTCGCCTCTCGGAGCCGGCGCGCGATCGCGCGAAGCTCCTCGGGCTCGGGCGAGTCGGACGCGAGCTCCGCGCAGACGTAGGCGGCGGAGTCGGGCGGGGCTGCGACCGTCCCGGCCGGATGGACGGTGATCACCTCGGCGCCTGCCCGGCGGGCGGACCTGAGCCAGAGGTCGACGACCGGAGCGCGCTCGACGACGGGGTCGTCCCCGACGACGAGGCACACCTCGGCCTCGCGGATCGCCGAGAGCGGTGCCCGGAACGCATCGAGGGCGGGGTCGAGATCGTCCGGCACCAGCGCCGCGTGGGACTCGAGGCCCCGGCGCACGAGACCCGCCATCACGTCGGCCTGCTCGAGCGTCTCGGCGCCCGAGAAGGCGACGACGACCGAGCCCCGCGCCGCACGCAAGCCCTCCTCGGCGACGTCGAGCGCGCGCTCGAGGGAGACCGGCGTCAGGCCGCGGAGCCTGACGCGCTCGATCGCCTCGCGGATCCGGTCCTCCGCGTGGAGATGGTCGTGCGAGAACCGCCCCTTGTCGCAGAGCCAGCCCTCGTCCACCTCGGGATGGTTCCGGCCGAGCATGCGCACGACCTTGCCCTCCCGGGTCGTCGCCCAGACGTTGCAGCCGACCGGGCAGAGGCCGCAGACGGTGGGCACGTTCTGGATCTCCCACGGCCGCGCGCGGAAGCGATACACGGTCGAGGTGAGCGCACCGACCGGGCAGAGCTCGACGACGTTGCCCGAGAAGTGGGCGCGATAGGGCTCGTCCTCGAAGGTCGCGATGTGCGTGTTCGCGCCGCGGTCGACCGCGACGAGCTGACCGTCCTCGGCCACGCTCTCCGAGAAGCGCGTGCAGCGGTAGCAGAGGATGCAGCGCTCGCGGTCGAGGGCGATGAGCGGCGACACCGGGATAGGCTTGTCGAGCGTTCGCTTCTCGACCACCATGCGCGACTTCGCCGGGCCGTAGCGGAACGTCAGGTCCTGGAGCGGGCACTCGCCGCCCTTGTCGCAGTCCGGGCAGTCGAGCGGGTGGTTGAGGAGGATGAACTCGAGGACGGCGTTCTGGCCGAAGCTCGCCTTCTCGCTTGCCTGGGCGGTCTGAACGACCATCCCGTCCTGTGCAGTGAGCGTGCACGCCGCCTGCAGCTTCGGGAGCCCCTCGACCTCGCAGAGACACATGCGGCAGGCGCCGAGCGGCGGACCGAGCCGCGGCTCGTAGCAGAAGACGGGGATCTCGATACCGGCCGCGAGCGCCGTCTCGACGACGCCGGTGCCCTTCGGCACCTGGAGCTCCCGGCCGTCGATGGTGATCGTCACGAGCTCGGGCACGCTCACGTCACGCGGCACCTCGATCATCGCCCGCACATGGGCGTTCAGCACGGGGGAAACCATGTTTCCTCCGTGAGCCCCCTTCTTCAGGAGCGATCCCCGGAGGCCTCTCAAACAGGCACCTCGATCATCGCCCGCACGTGGGCGTTCTGAAGATCGACCGGAGCGACGAGCCCGGCCAGCGTCGACTCGCCGCCGAACGGGCAGCCGCCCTCGTCGAGGTGCCGCTGGTACTCGTCGCGGAACTTCGCGACGTAGCTCGCGACGATGACGGCCGAGGAGTCGCCGAGCGGGCAGAGGCACTGGCCCAGGATCCGGTCGCAGACGTCGAGGAGCAGGTCGAGCTCCCCCTGCGCGGCGCGGCCCTCCTCGATCCGTCTGAGGATGTCGACCTGCCAGCGGACGCCCTCGCGGCACGGCGTGCACTTGCCGCAGGACTCCTGCTGGTAGAACTGCGCGAAGCGCAGGCCGAGCTGCACCATGCAACAGCGGTCGTCGATGACGATGAAGGCCGCCGCCCCGAACTGGGAGCCCGCCTTCGCGATCGCGTCGTAGTCGCAGGTGGCGTCGATCTCCGCCGCCGAGAGGATCGGCGTCGACGAGCCGCCGGGGATCACCGCCTTGAGGCCGCGGCCGTCCGGGATCCCGCCGCCGAGGTCCGGGTCGTAGATCAGCTGCCGGATCGTCACCTTGCCGAGCTCGATCTCGTAGTTGCCGCCTCGCACGACGTTGCCGGAGAGCGAGCAGAGGCGGGTGCCGGTCGAGTTCTCGACGCCGACCTTCGCGTACTCCTCGCCGCCCATGGCCATGATCTTCGGCACCGACGCCACCGTCTCGACGTTGTTGACCTCGGTCGGAGACGCGTACAGCCCCTCGATGGCGGGGAACGGGGGCTTCGTCCGCGGCTTGCCTCGCTTGCCCTCGAGCGAGTCGAGGAGCGCGGTCTCCTCGCCGCAGATGTAGGCGCCCGCGCCGCGATGGATCACCATCTGGCACGACCAGCCCGAGCCGAGGACGTTCGCGCCGACGAGACCGCGGCTCTCGGCCTCGTCGAGTGCCTCGCGGAGCACCTCGTAGGCATCGAGATACTCACCGCGGATGTAGATGAAGGCGTGACGAGCGCCGATCGCGAAGCTCGAGATGAGGATCCCCTCGAGCAGGAGGTGCGGCACCCGCAGCATGATCTCCCGGTCCTTGAAGGTGCCCGGCTCCGACTCGTCGGCGTTGACCACGAAGTAGATCGGCTTCGGCGTCTGGTCGGGCCCCGGGACGAACTGCATCTTCCGGCCCATCGGGAACGCTGCCCCGCCGCGACCGCGGATCCCCGACGCGAGAACCTCCTCCTTGATCGTCGCCGGCTCCATCGCGAGCGCGCGGCGAAGCTGCTCGTACCCGCCGAAGCGCTCGTACTCGGCGAGCTTCGTGAGGTCTGCCTCGTCGGCGTGCGCGAGGAGGATCTCCCTAACCGGCACGGAGCTCCTCGACGATCGCAGGCACGTCCTCGGCTCTGACCGGCTCGCGGTAGCGGTGGTCGACCGAGACGACGGGCCCCCAACCGCAGCCGCCCGCGCACTCGAGCAGGCGCAGGGTGACGACCCCTCCGGGGCTCGTCTCGCCTGCCCGGATCCCGAGCTCGTGCTCGAAGGCCTCGAGCGTCTGCTGGGCACCGACGAGCGCGCACGAGACGTTCGTGCAGACCTCGACGAGGTGCCTGCCGATCGGCTCGAGGTGGAACATGTCGTAGAAGCTCGCGACCGCCTTGCAGTACGCCGGGGTCAGGTCGAGCGCCTCGGCCACCTCGCGGAAGGCCTCCGGCGGCAGCCAGCCGTGCTTCTCCTGCGCGAGGCGGAGCGCGGGCATGACTGCCGACCGCCGCAGCGGGTACTGCGCGGCGATCGCCTGGATCTCCTCGTAGAGGTCGATCTCACGCACCGGCTCGGTCATCGGTCGACGTCACCCATGACCGGGTCGAGCGAGGCGGCGATCGCGATCATGTCGGCGATCAGGGAGTGCGACAGGCACGTCGCCGTCGCCTCGAGGGCGACGAGCGACGGGGCGCGGAAGCGGACGCGCCACGGCCGCGGCCCGCCGTCCGAGACGAGATAGCAGCCCAGCTCGCCGCGCGAGGACTCGATCACCTGGTAGACCTCGCCCTCGGGCACGCGGTAGCCCTCCGTGACGAGCTTGAAGTGGTGGATGAGGCTCTCCATCGACGTGTGCAGCTCGTTGCGCGGAGGCAGGACGAACCGGCGGTCGTCGAGGATCCAGGGCCCGTCCGGCATTCCTTCGAGGCACTGGTGGACGATGCGAACGGACTCGCGCATCTCGTCCATGTGCACCTTGTAGCGCGCGTAGACGTCCGCCTCCGTGTACACCGGAACGTCGAAGTCCACCTGGTCGTACGCGAGGTACGGCTGTGCCTTACGAAGGTCCCAGTCGACCCCCGACGCGCGCAGCATGGGGCCCGACTGGCCGAGCGCGACCGCGTCCTCGGCGGAGAGAAGCCCGATCCCCCGAGTCCGCTCGAGGAAGATGATGTTGTTCGAGAGGAGCGTCTCGTACTCGTCGACGCGCTTCGGCATGACGTCGACGAACTTGCGACACTCCTCCGCGAACCCGAGCGGGACGTCCTCGGCGAGCCCGCCGGCCTGCACGTACCGCGTGTGCATGCGCACCCCGGTGACCATCTCGAAGAGGTCGAGGATCAGGTCGCGCTCGCGGAACGTGTACCAGAAGATCGAGATCGCTCCCAGCTCGAGGCCGGTCGTCCCGAGCCAGACGAGATGCGAGTGGATGCGTGCGAGCTCCGCGAGGAGCGTCCGCATCCACTGCGCCTTGGGCGGAGCTTCGACCTCGAGCAGCCTCTCGATCGCCATCACGAAGCAGATCTCGTTCTGTTGGAACGAGAGGTAGTCCATCCGACTGGGGTAGGTGATGGCCTTCCACCAGGTCTTCGACTCCATCGACTTCTCGAAGCCCGTGTGGAGGTAGCCGATCACGGCCCGCAAGCCGACGACCGTCTCGCCGTCGAGCGAGACCACGAGCCGCAGCACGCCGTGCGTCGACGGGTGGTTCGGGCCGAAGTTGATCTCGAGGATGTCGTCCTCGTCCCGGAGCCCCTCCGGCACCTGCAGGATCGTCGGGATCGGGTGCGGGATGTGAGAGCCCTCGTAGGGCTTCGGATGTCCCGTGAGGGGGCTGACCCCGGGGGCCGTCGTCGCCATCAGGCTGCGAGGCCCCTCACTCAGCCTCGGAGAAGCGGACCGGCTCGCCGCCGATCGGGTAGTCCTTGCGGAGAGGATGGCCTTCCCAGTCGTCCTCCATGAGGATGCGGACGAGGTTCGGGTGCCCCTCGAACGCGATCCCCATCAGGTCGAAGGCCTCGCGTTCGTGCCAGTCGGCAGTCGGCCAGACGGGCACGACGCTCGGGACGGGCTCGCCGTCCTCGCACCAAAGCTGCAGGCGAATCCGGTCAGCCCGCGGAATGGCGAGCAGGTGGTACGAGACGGAGAACCGCCGGGGCTTCGCGGCAGGGGTCTTCGCGAGACCCCAGGAGCCCGGCTCGTTCGTGTCGCGGCCGGCCACGCTTCCCCAGTAGCCCGCGACGCCCGCCTCGCCCCAGCCGAGGTAGTCGGCCGGCGAGACGTCCGAGAGCATGTTGAACCCCTCCCCGTCTCGCATGTGCAGCGCGGCCTCCAGGAGCTGCCCGCGCTCGATCGTGACCGTCGTCTCGCCGAACGACTCCCGCTCGGAGACGTAGCCCGGGACGTGCTCCCAGCTCACGTAGCGACCTTGCGAAGCTCGTACGCAGGTGGCACGCCGGCCTTGATCTTCTCCTGCAGCCGGTTGATCCCCTCGATCAACGCCTCCGGGCGCGGCGGGCAGCCGGGCACGTCGACGTCGACGGGCACGATCCGGTCGACGCCCTGGAGGATGGCGTAGTTGTTGAACATCCCGCCCGAGCTCGCGCAGGCGCCCATCGCGATGACCCACTTCGGCTCGAGCATCTGGTCGTAGATCTGGCGCAGGGGCGCCGCCATCTTGTGGGAGACACGACCCGACACGATCAGGAGGTCGGACTGGCGCGGCGAGGCCCTGAACACCTCGGCGCCGAAGCGCGCGACGTCGTAGCGCGCGGAGACGATCGACATCATCTCGATCGCGCAGCACGCGAGGCCGAACGTGTCCGGCCAGATCGATCCGCTCTGGGCCCAGGCCACCGCCTTCTGGACGGTCGTCAGGCCCAGCCGGCTCTCGAGGTCGCCGAGCTCGCGCTCGAACTTGCCGGGGGCCCGAGACTTCATGAGGACGCGCTCGGACGAGAGCCCGTAATCGGCGAGCCGCTTCACCGCCACTCGAGCGCGCCCTTCTTCCAGATGTAGACGTAGGCGAGCACGAGGATGGCGATGAAGAAGCCGAACTCGGCCACCGCGAACCAGCCGACCGCGTCGAGCACGACGGCGACCGGATAGAGGAAGACGATCTCGATGTCGAAGACGATGAACAGCATCGCCGTCAGGTAGAAGCTCACGGTGAACCGCTGCTTCGCCGGCGGGCCGGTCGACACGCCCGACTCGAACGGGGTCGTCCGCGCCTTCACCTTTCGACGCGGCTTGGTGCTGACGAAGTACGCTGCCGTCACGAGCGTCAGTGGGATGAGGAGGGCGAGCAGGCCGTAGATGAGGAGGGGGAAGTACGCGTCGAGCACTACCTGCTTGCCTTCCGTGTGTGTCGCGGTCTTGCCCGGTTCACGCGCACGCCGTATGTCTCCCTTGCCCAGCCCGGCCAGCGAATCTAACACCCGCATGCTACAGGCACAAGCGACCTCGCGAACTGCCGACAAAACCAGGCTCTAAGCGGGGAAGTTGTGGCTGATACGGGTGTTACAAGTTCCCGTGTGGGACGCTGTTCTTGATCGCCGGGGAGGGTTGCTAGAATCGGACAGGAACGGAAGGAGACCCACCACGTGATCACCCTCACCCAGAGCGCAGCAACGAAGTTCAAGGAGCTCGCAGCGCAGGAGCCCGTCGGCGAGGCGGAGGTGCTGCGCGTGGCGATCCAGGGCGGCGGCTGCTCGGGTTTCCAGTACGCGCTCGGATTCGACCGCGGGCCGCAGGACGGGGACAACGAGGCCGAGTACCACGGCGTCCGCGTGGTGATCGACCCCCACAGCGCCCCGTACCTCCAGGGTGCCGAGATCGACTTCGTGGACGCTCTTCAGGGGGCCGGGTTCGCGATCAACAACCCGAACGTCGTCGCGTCGTGCGGCTGCGGGTCGTCGTTCCAGGCGAAGGACGACGTCGAGGGTGAGCCCGCGTACGCGGGTGGCGACGGTGGCGGCTGCGGCTCGGGCTGCAGCCACTAGCCGAGCTTCGCTTCACTTTCCGTAAGGATTGGGCGTCCGTGAACGCTGACCGCCCCCTGCGCATCGCAGTCGTCGGCTCCGGGCCGGCGGGGTTCTACGCGGCCGGGCAGCTGCTCGCGGCGGACACGCCGATCGAGGTCGACCTGATCGAGCGATTGCCGACACCCTGGGGGCTCGTCCGCCTCGGCGTAGCCCCCGATCACCCGAACATCAAGGCGGTCTCCCGAGTGTTCGAGAAGACCGCCCAGCGGCCCGGGTTCCGGTTCCTCGGGAACGTCGAGGTAGGACGCGATCTCGAGCACGCGGAGCTGGCGGAGCTCTACGACGCGGTCGTCTACTCGGTCGGCGCCCAGACGGATCGGCGCCTGGGCATCCCCGGCGAGGATCTCCCCGGCTCCTGGCCGGCAACCGCCTTCGTCGCCTGGTACAACGGCCATCCAGACTTCCAGGAGCTCGCCTTCGACCTCTCCTGCGGCCGGGCGGTGGTCGTCGGAAACGGGAACGTCGCCGTCGACGTCGCGCGGATGCTGGCGCTCGCGGAGCCCGAGATCGCACCGACCGACACGACCGATGCGGCGATCGAGGCGATCCTCGGATCGGGGATCGAGGAGATCGTCGTGCTCGGCCGCCGCGGGCCCGCGCAGGCCTCGTTCACGACGCCGGAGCTCGTGGAGCTCGGCGAGCTTGCGGACACGGATGTCGTCGTCGACCCCGCCGAGCTCGAGCTGGAACCGGCGAGCGAGCCTGCCCTCGCCGAGTCCGCGGTCGCGCGCAATCTGGCAGTCCTGCAGGAGTACGCGGCGCGACGGCCGAGCGGGAAGCGGCGCGTGCTGCGGCTTCGTTTCCGTGTCTCTCCGGTCGCGATCCTCGGGGAGGACCGGGTGGAGGGAATCGAGGTCGTTCGCAACGAGCTCGTCGCCGAAGGCGGCCGCGTGCGCGCAGTTCCGACGGGGGAGACGGAGGTGATCCCGTGCGGCGCGGTCTTCCGGAGCGTCGGTTATCGCGGCGTGGCCGTGCCGGGCGTGCCGTTCGACGAGGAGCTCGGGACGATGAGCAACCGCGGCGGACGGGTGCTGGACGCGGGCGGCGAACAGGTTCCGGGGCTCTACTGCGCGGGCTGGATCAAGCGCGGTCCCACCGGGATCATCGGCACGAACAAGAAGGACGCGGCCGAGACGGTCGCGGCGATTCTCGAGGACGCCGCCTCGGGCGCTCTGCCACGACGCGAGGACGTCAGCGCGGGCCGGGTCGACGCCGCCCTCGCCGAGCGGGGCGTCGACGTGGTCAGCCACAGCGGCTGGGAGGCGATCGACGCGATCGAACGCGCGCGCGGGGACGAGCAGGGTCGCCCGCGCGTCAAGCTGCTGGGGTGGGACGAGCTCCTCGCCTCGGGCCGAACCGACACGGAGGAGACCGCTCGCGTGCGCTCGGAAGCGCGCGGGTAGACTCGACGACATGGCCGAAACGACCACGCCGCGCGAGCTCTGGGGCGCCGAGACCCGCAAGGCGATCGACAACTTCCCCATCTCGGGCGAGCCGATTCCGACGCAGGTCGCGCGCTGGCTGGCGCGCATCAAGGCCGCCTCGGCGCGCGTGAACGCCGAGCTCGGGCTTCTCGACCCGGCTCTCGCGGAGCGGATCGCCGCCGCGGCCGACCGGGTGGCCGCGGGCGAGTTCGACGACCAGTTCCCGCTCGACGTCTTCCAGACGGGGTCAGGGACGTCCTCGAACATGAACGCGAACGAGGTCATCGCCGCCCTCGCGGGCGAGGGCGTCCATGCGAACGATCACGTGAACATGGGGCAGTCGTCGAACGACGTCTTCCCGTCCGCGGTTCACCTGGCCGCGCTCGACGAGGCGGTGCACGGGCTGCTGCCCGCCCTGCGCCGGCTCGCCGACTCGCTCGGTGCGAAGGCGAGCGAGTTCGACGACGTCGTCAAGTCCGGTCGCACCCATCTCATGGACGCCGTCCCGGTGACGCTGGGCCAGGAGTTCAGGGGCTACGAGGCCCAGGTCCGCGAGGGCGTCAGGCGGGTGGAGGCGGCACTCCCGCGGCTCGGCCAGATCCCGCTCGGAGGTACCGCCACCGGAACCGGCCTGAACACGCACCCCGAGTTTGCCGCGAAAGTACGTGCCAGGCTCTCGGGGGACACGGGGCTGCCGATCAACCCGCCGGCCGATCCGTTCGAGGCCCAGGCCGCGCGCGACGGCCTCGTCGAGATGTCGGGCGCGCTGAAGACGGTGGCCGTCTCGCTCACGAAGGTCGCGAACGACATCAGGCTGATGGGCTCGGGACCTCGAGCGGGGCTCGCCGAGATCTTCCTGCCGGAGCTCCAAAAGGGCAGCTCGATCATGCCGGGGAAGGTCAACCCGGTGATCCCCGAGGTCGTCACGCAGGTTGCGGCTCAGGTGATCGGCAACGACGCCGCGATCATCGCCGGCGCGATGCAGGGTCACTTCGAGCTGAACGTCTTCGTGCCGCTCATGGGACGCAATCTGATCGATTCGATCACGCTGCTCGCCGCCGCCGCAGGTGTCTTCGCGGAAAAGTGCGTGGACGGCATCGAGGCCAACCGGGAGCGTTGCCTTCAGTACGCGGAGCTGACGCTCTCCGCGGCGACCGCGCTGAACCCCTACATCGGGTACGACCTCGCCTCGGAGATCGTGAAGGAGGCGGTGGCGACGGGACGCCCGCTCCGTGACGTCGCCCGCGACAAGGGCGTCGCCGAGGACGTCCTCGAGAAGGCGCTCGACTACCGCGCGATGACGCGCGGCGGCCTGATCTAGCGCCCGCCCCCGTCGAGAGCCGAACGCAGAAGGGCAGGAACCCTCGGTCTGAGGCGCCCGACATGGGGTCAGACCCCTCCCGATCTCTTCTCGAAGAAGGCGCGGGTTCGATTCGAGGTTGACACAAAGCGGCCTCCCCGGGCCGCCGCGACCGGCCTGATCGGACCGCCGCGCGCAGCGGAATCAGCGCGCTGCCCTGTAGACGAGATGGTTCGCTTCTGGCACGAACGGGGCCGCGAGCCGGCGACGAACGGATGGCCCAGCCGCCCGGGCGCGTGTCTACATCGAGACGGCGCCGCGGCCGGTCTCGGCCGCGTGGCGCTGCTCGTCGGCGCGGTACGACGAGCGGACGAGCGGGCCCGCGAAGACCGAGCCGAAGCCCATCTTCTCGCCCTCCTCGCGGAACGAGCGGAACTCGTCCGGATGCACCCAGCGGTCGATCGGCGCGTGGCGCGGCGAGGGTTGCAGGTACTGGCCGATGGTCACCACGTCGACGCCGTGGGCGCGAAGGTCGCGCATCGTCTCGAGCACTTCGTCGTTCGTCTCGCCGAGGCCGACGATGATCCCCGACTTCGTCAGCACGTCGTAGCCGGCCATCTCCTTCGCCCGGGCGAGGAGCCAGAGAGCCCGGTCGTAGTCGACCTTGGCGCCGCGCATCCGGCGATGCAGCCGGCGGACGGTCTCGATGTTGTGGTTGAAGACCTCGGGCCGCTCGGCGAGCACCGTCTGGAGCGCCGCCTCCTCGACGTCGAGAAAGTCGGGCGTCAGCACCTCGACCGATGCCTCGGGCACGCGCGCCTTCAGGGCGCGGATGGTGGCCGCGAAGTGTCCGGCGCCTCGATCGGGGAGATCGTCGCGATCGACGGACGTGACGACGACGTGGCGGAGCCCCATCTGCCTCGCCGTCTGCGCCAGACGGAGAGGCTCGAGCGGGTCGGGTGGATGCTCGGGACGTCCCGATTTCACGTAGCAGTAGCGGCACGCCCGCGTGCAGGTCTCGCCGAGGATCTGGAAGGTCGCGGTGCCCCGGCCCCAGCACTCGGCGATGTTCGGACAGCGGGCCTCCTCGCAGATCGTATGAAGGCTCTGCCCGTGGATGAGCGCCCGCACGTCGTAGAAGCGCGAGTCGCGGCTCGGAGCGCGGACCTTCATCCACTCCGGGCGGCGGGGTCTATCGGCTACCGGCAGCGATCCTGTCATGAACGGGTTGCTCCCAGAGACCCGCGCCGTCGTCGGCCGGGAGCTCGTCGAGCGTGAGGTCGAAGACGTTCGCAAGCGCTGCTGCCGCGGCCGGACGCACCTCGTCGACGGATACCGAGCGGCCGAGCTCGAGCGACATCGTCGTGAACGCGGCATCCTCGAGCCCGCAGGCGGTGATCCACTCCGTGAACGGCGTCGGATCGAGCGAGACGTTCAGCGCGAAGCCGTGCGTCGTCACCCAGCGCGACACATGGACGCCGAGCGACGCGATCTTGCGCGGCGGCTCCTCGAGCCAGACGCCGGTCAGGCCGTCGATCCGCACAGCCGTCAGGCCGAAGCCGGCGAGGGTGACGATGACCGTCTCCTCGAGGTCGCGGCAGTACTTCCGCACGTCGCGGCCGTGCCGGTCGAGGTCGAGAATCGGGTAGCAGACGAGCTGACCCGGAGCGTGATACGTCGACTTGCCGCCCCGGTCGGTCTCGACGACCTCGACGCCGGCGCCCGCCGGCAGATGCAGCTCCCCGTCGTCCGTGCGCCGGCCGAGGGTGACCGTCGGAGGGTGCTCGAGGAGGATCACCGTGTCGGGGATCGCACCCTGCGTCACGGCTCCGGCCAGCGAGCGCTGGAGCTCGAGCGCCTCGGCGTAGGGCGTCACGCCGAGGTTCAGAAGGTAGGCGCCGCGGCTAATACGCGTCCTCGTCCCAGGTCTCGAGGTTGATGCGCAGGTCGCGCATGAACGGGGCAGCGTACGCGCCGTCGACGACACGGTGATCGTAGGAGAGACAGAGGTTCATCATCGGACGGATCGCGATCGTGTCGTTGCCGTGCTCGTCGGCGACGACGACCGGCCGTTTGACGATCGCCTCGACGTCGAGGATCCCGACCTGCGGCTGGTTGATGATCGGCGTACCGGCGATCGCGCCGAAGCCGCCCGGGTTCGTGATCGTGAACGTGCCGCCCTGGACGTCGTCGGGAAGGAGCTTCTTCGTCCTCGCCCGCTCCGCCAGGTCGGCGATCGCGCGGGCGATTCCGAGCAGGTTCTTCTCCTCGGCGTTTCGGATCACCGGGACGATCAGGCCCTTGCCGTCGTCGAGCGCCACCGCGACGCCGAGGTTGACCGCGCTCTTCGTCACGATGGAGTCCCCGCGGAGCTCCGCGTTCAGCCGTGGCCACTTCGCGAGCGCGTCGATCGTCGCGCGGACGATGAAGGGCAGGTACGTGAGCTTCACGTCGTGCGTCTCCGCGAACTCCTTCTTCAGCCGTTCCCGGATCGCGACGACGCGCGCCATGTCGATCTCGAACACGGTCGTGACGTGAGCCGAGGTCTGGATCGAGCGGATCATGTGCTCGGCGATCGCCTTGCGCATGGCGTTCATCGGCTCGACCTGCTCTCCCGCCTGGGGCTCACCGGCCGCCGGCGCAGGGGCAGCCGGCGCGAGGGGCGGCCGGGCGGAGGTGCGGCAGCCGGCGTCGGCCGGGGTGCGGGGGCGGCGGGCGCCGGCGGCTCGAGATGAGGCGGTGCGTCGCTTGCCGGCTCGGCTCCGCCGGCGGGCTTGCCGCCCGAGGTCTCGATGAAGTCGAGGATGTCTCGCTTCGTCACCCGGCCGCCGCGGCCGGTGCCGGCGACGAGCGAGACGTCGATATCGTGCTCGCCCGCGATCCGGGCGACGACGGGGGAGACGAAGGCGCGCCCGCCGCCGTTTCCCTTGTCGTCGGCGGAGGGCGTCGGAGCCGGCTCGGGCGTGGGCCGCGCCTCGGGCTCGGCAGGAGCCTCCGCCGCCGGCTCCTCGGCGGGAGCCTCGGATGCAGAAGCGGAGGGCCCGGTGTCGTCGGTGCCTCGCTGCCTCTGCGCCGGCGGGCACGATCGTCGCCAGCGGCGTCCCGACGTCGACCGTCTCGCCCTCGGGCACGAGGATCGGCCCGAGAACGCCGCTCGCGGGCGCGGGCACCTCGGTGTCGACCTTGTCGGTCGAGATCTCGAGCAGCGGCTCGTCGGCGGCGACCGGATCGCCCTCCGACTTGAGCCACTTGGTGATCGTTCCTTCCGAGACGGACACGCCCATCTGGGGCATCACGACGTCCGCGGCGGTTCCGGTGGCCATAGGTGTCTCCTCGGTCAGTAGGCGGCGAGCTCGCGCAGGCCCGCCACGACGTCCTCGACCTGCGGCAGGAACCGCTTCTCGAGCGGCGGGGAGAAGGGAACCGGGGTGTCGGGCGCGGCGATGCGCGTGACCGGGGCGTCGAGCACCTCGAAGGCCTCCTCGGCGACGGTCGCGGCGATCTCGGCCCCGAAGCCGCCGGTGCGGGTGTCCTCGTGGAGCACGAGCAGCCGTGAGGTCTTCTCGACGGAGGCGATCACCCCGGCGGTGTCCCACGGCGTGATCGTTCGCAGGTCGAGGATCTCGACCGACAGGCCTTCCTCGCCTGCGAGCTGCTCGGCGGCCTCGTCGGCAGTGTGCACCATCGCTCCCCAGGTCACGACCGTCACGTCGGTTCCGGGGCGGTGGACGCGAAGCTGCCCGAACGGGATCGTGAAGCGCCCGTCGGGCACCTCGGCCTTGAGACGGCGATAGAGGTACTTGTGCTCGAAGTAGAGGACGGGATTCGGATCCTCGACGGCGCTCGCGAGCAGGCCCTTCGCGTCCTCGGGCGTCGAGGGGCAGACGATCCGGAGGCCCGGCACGTGCGCGAAGCTCGACTCGGGGTTCTGCGAGTGAAACGGGCCTCCCGAGAAGCCGCCGCCGGACGGGCAGCGCACGACCAGGGGCACGGGCGTACCGGCCCGGTAGTGCTGCTTCGCGGCGACGGTCACGAGATGATCCCAGGCGACCGAGACGAAGTCCGAGAACTGCATCTCGGCGATCGGACGCATGCCGACCAGGGCCGCGCCGGTGCAGCCGCCGACGATCGCGACCTCGGAGAGCGGCGCGTCGATGACCCGCCATTCCCCGAATTCCTCCTGGAAGCCTTTCGTCACCTTGAAGGCTCCGCCGAAGTGACCGATGTCCTCGCCGATCAGGAACACACGCTCGTCGTGCAGCAACTCCTCGCGCAGACCGTCGGAGATCGCCTGCAGGTACGTCTTGACGGGCACGGCGTTACCGGAAGTGGGGCGCGTCGAGCTCTTCCGGCTCGGCGTAGACGCCCTCGAGCGCCGTCTCGGGGTCGGGAAGGGGGCTCGCCTCGGCGCGTTCGACGGCGTCCTCGAGCTGACGCTTCACCTCGGAGCGGATCTCGTCGTCCTCGTCCTCCGTGAGCTCGGCCTGCTCGCGAAGCCAGCCCCGGAAGCGCTCGATCGGATCCTTTCGCTCCCACTCCTCGAAGGTCTCCTTCGGAACGTAGGAGGCATCGTCGTGAACCGCGTGGCCCTCCATCCGCAGGGTCAGGCACTCGAGCAGCGTCGGCCCACCGCCCTCGCGCGCCTTCTCGATCGCTCGTCGTGCCTCGAGAAAGACGGCCGGGACGTCGGTGCCGTCGACCACGACGCCCTCGAACCCGTAGGCCTCGGCCCGGTCGGCGACATGCTCGCACGCGTACTCGAGACGCGCCGGCGTCGAGTACGCCCACTGGTTGTTGTCGCAGACGAAGACGACCGGGAGCTTGCGCACGCCGGCCAGGTTCATCGCCTCGTGCGCGTCGCCGCGGGCGGAGGCGCCCTCGCCGAACCAGCCGAGTGCGACCCGGCGCTCTTCACGGATGCGAAACGCGAGCGCGGCGCCGACTGCGACCGGGAGCATCGCCGGCAGGTGGCTGACCATGGAGATCAGGCCGACGCGATCGTCCGCGAGGTGGTTGTTCCCGTCCTTGCCCTTCGCCGGCCCGTCGATCCGCCCGAGGTAGTTCGCGAAGATGCGCCACGGCTCGACCCCGCGGACGATGTGCACGCCCATGTCGCGGTGGAGCGGTGCGCCGACGTCGTGCGGTCCCATCGCGGTGGCGACGGCGACAGCCGCGCCTTCGTTCCCGCGTCCCGTGTAGAAGCTTCCCGGGATCTTCCCCTGCTTGTAGAGGATGTGACCCCGCTCTTCCATCCCGCGGGTGACGAGCAGGTTTCGGTAGATGCGGAGGAGGTCTTCGCGATCGAGCCCGGCCTCCCTGATCTCGTGGAGCGAGCCGACCGGCTCGGCTTCCCTGGCGATTGCCACCCGCGCCTCCTTCTCGAGTCTCACTCTAGCCGACGGGTCGAGGACTACAGTTCCACCGGTGGCCGCAAAGAGAACATGGCTTCAGGAGGAGCGCCGGCGGACGCTCGGCGACTGGGTCGCGCTCTGTCCGGGCTGCGGGCACGCGCAGCGCTACTTCGAGGAGAGCGAGCAGGCTCCGCCGAGCGGCTGTCCGACGTGCGGCGCCCAGCTCGTGAGCCGCTGCCCGGCCTGCGAGGCACGGATCCCGTCGGTCTTCGCGGTGGCGTGCGAGGAGTGCAGCGCGCCGCTTCGCGATCCGACCGGGTTCGGCGTCTCGATCAGGCGCGCGGCTCCCTGACGCCTGCGGTCAGCAGCGAGCGGTCAGGCAGCGCATCTCAGCGGCGCTCGACGATCTCCGAGAACTGGATGACAGTCACCGTGTCCTCCCCGGTGACGGGCCGGTTGTAGAGCTGGCTGAGGAACTCGACCATCTCTTCGGTACGCCGCAGCTCGGGGTTGTCGTGCGTGATCTCGCGCGGCGAGAGATCGCCGAGGCGCTTGACCTCGACGCGGTCGATCACTGCGTCGAAGATGAGCTCGCGCGGCCCGAAGCGCGTCCCGGCCAGGACGCGCACGATCATGCCCTTCTTGTACTTCAGGGACTTGTCGCCGAGGCGAATCGTGGCGGTCTTGCGCCGGCTCCGCAGCTGGTCGGCGACGATCGGGCTGTAGAAGTTGAGGGCGTAGGTCGGCATGGACGGGGCCGGCAGATCATAGAGGCCGGGACGCAGGAGGTGTATCTCCGGCCTGCAGCTCGGCGAGCGCTTTCGCGGCCATCTCCTTCTCGCCGCGGTAGGCGAGCAGCGTGGGCGCCTCCTCGAGTGGCAGCCAGGCGGTCCCGGCGACCTCGTGGCGATGCTCGGGCGCCAGGTCGCCCAGCCGGCCGCCGGCATAGCGGAAGAGGAAGAAGCTGACGATCTTGAAGATCCGCTCTCCCTGCCAGGTGTAGACGTAGCGGACGTCGCCGAGCTTGCCGACGAGCCGCACCGAGACGCCGGTCTCCTCCCCGACCTCGCGGGCGGCCGCCTCGACCGCCTGCTCGTCCCGGCCGATGTTGCCCTTGGGCAGCGCCCAGGTGCCCTCCTTGCCGCCCGGCTGGATCGCCGCCAGGTGCCAGCGACCCGCGAGGCGGCGTACGACGACGCCCCCGGCCGAGAACTCACGTCGCATGGCGCTTTCTGGCACTCGCAACCAGCGAGTGCCAGCCCGCGGTTGCGAAACCCACGCCCGATCGGCTACAGTTCCCCCCGGCAGAGTTTTGGCACTCGAATCGTTTGAGTGCCAGTAGATCGTCTCGAAGGAGGGAGCGCTTCATGGATCTGAAGCCACTTGGAGACCGGCTCATCGTCGAGGTTCTCGACGAGGAGGAGGTTCTCGCAAGCGGGATCGTGCTGCCGGACACGGCCAAGGAGAAGCCGCAGCGCGGTCGCGTGCTCGCCGTGGGCCCCGGCCCGCGCGACGAGGACGGCAAGCACATCGAGATGGACGTCGAAGAGGGTGACGAGATCATCTTCTCGAAGTACGGCGGCACCGAGATCAAGCTCGGAACCGACGACTACCTCATTCTCCGGGAGTCCGACGTTCTCGCCAAGGTCGTCGCGACGGCCGGCAAGAAGTCCAAGAAGGCCGCATAGGAACGTAGGAAGAGACGGAGGAACGCTGAATGGCACACAAGGATCTCAAGTTCGATGAGGATGCCCGCCGCGCGCTCGAGCGTGGCGTGAACATCCTCGCCAACGCCGTCAAGGTGACGCTCGGCCCCAAGGGCCGGTACGTCGTCCTCGACAAGAAGTTCGGCGCGCCCACGATCACGAACGACGGGGTCACGATCGCCCGCGAGATCGAGGTCGAGGATGCGTTCGAGAACCAGGGCGCGCAGCTCGTGCGCGAGGTCGCAACCGCGACGAACGACGTCGCCGGAGACGGCACGACGACCGCGACCTTGCTCGCCCAGGCCATCGTCCGCGAGGGCCTCAAGAACGTCGCCGCCGGTGCGAACCCGATGGGGCTGAAGCGCGGCATCGAGAAGGCCGTCGGCAACGTCGTCGACGACCTCAAGACGCAGTCGAAGGAAGTCTCGGGCAAGGAGGACATCGCCCGGGTCGCGACCATCTCCGCGCGAGAGCGCGAGATCGGCGACGTGATCGCCGACGCGATCGAGAAGGTCGGCAAGGACGGCGTCGTGAACGTCGAGGAGGGCCAGACCTTCGGTCTCGAGCTCGAGTTCACGGAGGGAATGCAGTTCGACAAGGGCTATCTCTCGCCGTACATGATCACCGACGCCGAGCGCATGGAGGCGACGCTCGACGATCCGTTCATCCTGATCGCCAACTCGAAGATCGGCGCCGTCAAGGACATCCTGCCGGTGCTCGAGCAGGTCATCCAGGCCGGCCGTCCGCTGCTGCTCGTGGCGGAGGACGTCGAGGGCGAGTCGCTCGCGACGATCGTCGTCAACAAGCTGCGCGGCACGTTCACCGCTGTCGCGGTCAAGGCACCCGGCTTCGGTGACCGCCGCAAGCGGATGCTCGAGGACATCGCCATCCTGACGGGCGGCGAGGTCATCACCGAGGAGATGGGTCTCAAGCTCGAGAACACGAAGCTTTCGCAGCTCGGCCGCGCCCGCAAGGTCGTCGTCAACAAGGACTCGACGACGATCATCGACGGTGCCGGCGACTCCGAGGGGATCAAGGCCCGCATCAAGCAGCTGAAGTCCGAGGTCGAGAACACCGACTCCGACTTCGACCGCGAGAAGCTCCAGGAGCGGCTGGCGAAGCTCGCCGGCGGCGTCGCGGTCGTCAAGGTCGGTGCGGCCACCGAGACCGAGATGAAGGAGAAGAAGCACCGCGTCGAGGACGCGCTGCAGGCCACCCGCGCTGCCCTCGAGGAGGGCATCGTCTCGGGCGGCGGCGTCGCGCTGCTCTCCGCGGCCGGCTCGATCGACCTGAAGACGCTGGACGGCGACGAGCGCACCGGCGCTTCGATCATCGTCCGCGCGCTCGAGGAGCCGATCCGCCAGCTGGCGACGAACGCCGGTCTCGAGGGCTCGGTCGTCGTCGACAAGATCCGCAACGGCAAGAAGGGCGAGGGCCTGAACGTCGACACCGGCGAGTACATCGACCTCGTCAAGGCCGGGATCATCGACCCGACCATGGTCACGCGCTCGGCGCTTCAGAACGCTGCGTCGATCGCGAAGAACATCATCACCACGGAGGCCATCGTCGCCGAGGCACCCGAGAAGGCAGGCGCCGCTGCCGGCGGTATGCCCGGCGGCATGCCCGACATGATGTAAGCCCGCGAAGCGGGCGCACAGCAGCCGCGCCGAAGGCGTCAGGCTGCGACGTTTCGAAGAGAGGGCCGGGTTATCCCGGCCCTCTCGCTTTAGGAGAACGGGGGAAACCATGTTCCCCCGTGAGCCCCTTCTTGGCGCTTCGCGCCATGGCGGGACAGACTGGCCGGCTAAGCCGGCCAGTCGTGTCTTGTAGGGGCCGGACCTGTCCGGCCCTCCTCGGCGGGAGATCGTTCGGGCGGGACAGCCCCCCGCCCTTACGCGGCTTGCTTGCGCGCGAACAGCAACGCGTCGCTCCCAGCACCAGACATCGCCGCCGACGCCCATCGCCCAGCGCATGCCGGTGACGAAGGCCGCGTCGTCGCTCCAGGGGCCGTCTGCGGCCGCAAGCCCGATCGACGTCAGCGCGGCGAGCCCGACGGAGGCGCCGACCTGTCGCGACGTGTTCAGGACGCCCGAGGCGACGCCGGCGTGCTCGACCTCGATCGCTCCCATCGCGACCGTCGAGAGGGCGGGGACGCAGAGCCCGTAGCCGAGGCCGATGACGAGGTAGCCCGGTACCGAGAGCGCGAACGACGAGTCGACCCCGAGCGGGACGAAGAGGAGCACGCCGAGGCCGCCGAGCACCGTGCCGACGAGGACGACTCGGCGGGCGCCGAAGCGGCCCTGGATGCGTCCGGCGACGATCGACACGGCGAGGAACGGCACGTTCATCACGAGCCACGAGATCCCGGTCTCAAGCGCCGAA
The DNA here is from genome assembly GCA_963819905.1 of uncultured Thermoleophilia bacterium. Taxonomy (GTDB): domain Bacteria; phylum Actinomycetota; class Thermoleophilia; order Gaiellales; family Gaiellaceae; genus CAWCQC01. The sequence goes on along the minus strand of CAWFXP010000009.1, from coordinate 229,390 downwards.
TACCCATGGACGTTCTGGAAGTAGAGCGACACGAAGAAGAGCGTCCCCGCGAGGGCCGCGTAGAGGACGGCGTAGAGGAGGTTGGCGCGCGCGAACACCCGGCGGCGGAAGAACGCGAGCGGGAGCATCGGGCTGGAGGTCCGCGCCTCGTGGAGGACGAACAGGGCGAGCAGCGCGACCGCTGCGCCGAGGAAGCCGAGCGTGAAGGCTGACGTCCAGGCGTGCTGGTCGGTCTCAATGAGCGCGAAGGTGAGACAGAAGAGCCCTGCCGAGACGAGCGCCGCTCCGAGCAGGTCGAGGCGGCGGGCGTTCGGGTCGCGCGACTCGCGCACGAACGCGAGCGTCAGGAGCGCTCCGGCGATGCCGATCGGGACGTTCATCCAGAAGATCGCCGACCAGTCGAAGAGCTCGATCAGGAGGCCTCCGACGATCGGCCCGCCGCCGAAGCCGATGCCGGCCACCGTCGCCCAGATGCCGATCGCCCACGCTCGTCGCTCCGGCGGGTAGGCGTCGACGAGGATCGAGAGGGAGAGCGGCGCGAGGAGCGCCGCGCCGGCGCCCTGGAGCGCCCGGAAGACGATCAGCAGCTCGTCGCTCGTCGACAGGGCGCAGCCGACGGAGAAGACCGTGAAGAGGACGAAGCCGGCGAGGAAGACGCGCCGGCGCCCGTAGCGGTCGCCCAGCGTCCCGGCGAGGAGGATCAGCGACGCGAGCGGCAGAACGTAGGCGTTGATCACCCAGACGAGGTTGCCGCCCGAGACGCCGAGCTCCCGCTGGATGGACGGCAGCGCGACGTTCAGCGTCGTGACGTCGAGCAGGATGAGGAACTGCGCGCAGCAACAGGCGGCGAGCGTCCACCTCTGGCGGACCTGCGTCAACCGTCGAGCAGCCAGCAGGCGGCGCCGTGACCGCGCGAGCCGGTCGGCAGGAGCTCCACCGGATCGTCTACCGGACAGCGCTCGAAAGCCTCGGGGCAGCGCGGATGGAAACGGCAGCCGGGCGGGACGTTCAGCGGGTTCGGCGTCTCGCCGGTCAGGATCTGCGCGGTCGTTCGGTCTCGTGGATCCGGCTTCGGCACGACCGAGATGAGCGCCTGCGTGTACGGGTGCCGAGGGTTGCCGACGACCTCGAGGGCGGGCCCCTCCTCGACGATCCGCCCGAGATACATCACCGCGATGCGATCTGCGTAGTGCGCGGCGGTCGACAGGTCGTGCGTGATCATGAGAATCCCGAGCCCCGACTTCCGCAGGCTGTCGAGCAACGCCAGGATGCCGGCCCGGATCGACACGTCGAGCATCGAGACGGGCTCGTCCGCGACGAGCAGCTCGGGCTCGAGCGCGAGGGCGGCCGCGATCGCCACGCGCTGGCGCTGACCGCCCGACAGCTCGTGTGGATAGCGGTCGAGGAAGAGCTCGGGCGGGGTCAGTCCCGCTCGGACGAGCGCATCCGCGACCTTCCGGGCGCGTTCCTCCCCCTTGCCGGCGAGCCCGTGGACGAGCAGCGGCTCCTCGATCGTGTCCCGCACCCGGAAGCGCGGGTCGAGCGACTCGTAGGGATCCTGGTAGATGATCTGCATGCGGCGGCGCAGAGGGCGAAGCTCCGCCGGCTTCAGCGCGGTGATGTCCTGGCCCTTGAAGCGGACCCGGCCGCTGACGGGATCGACGAGCCGCATCACGGTTTGCGCCGTCGTGGTCTTCCCGCAGCCGGACTCCCCCACGAGTGCCAGCATCTCCCCCTCGCGGAGGGTGAAGGACACGCCTTCGACCGCGCGCACTGCCTGCTTCGGCTGGCGGGTGACCGCTCCGACGAACCCGCGCGACGCGGAGTAGTGCGTGACGATGCCCTCGACTTCGAGCAGCGGAGCGGCCGTGCTCACGAGGCTGCCTTGACCGCCTGGTCGTTGAGGTGACAGGACGCCTCGTGACCGGGCGAGATCGTGAGCCGGCGCGGCTCGACGGTGGGGCACGGCTCGAACGTGCGGTCGCAGCGCGGTGCGAACGGGCAGCCGACGAGCTCGTGGTCGAGCCTCGGCGGCGCACCAGGAATCGAGGCGACCTCCTCCTGGCCGGCGAGGTCGGGCGTCGCAGCGAACAACAGGCGCGTGTACGGGTGCCGCGGATCGTGGTAGAGCTGCTCGGTCGCGCCGCTCTCGACGATCTTGCCCGCGTACATGACCGCCGCCCGGTGGCATGTCTGCGACACGACGGCGAGGTCGTGCGTGACGAGCACCAGCGCCAGGCCGAGGCCGTCCGTCAGCCGCGTCATGAGCTCGAGGATCTGGGCTTGCACCATCACGTCGAGGGCGGTCGTCGGCTCGTCGGCGAGGAGGACGGCGGGATTGCAGGCGAGCGCCATGGCGATCGCTGCGCGCTGCCGCATCCCTCCGGAGAACTCGTGCGGGAAGTCGCGGGCGCGCGAGGCCGGGATGCCGACGAACTCGAGCAGCTCGCCGACGTTTCGCTCGGTCTGTTTCGAGTCTGCCGTCCGGTGCAGCTTGATCGGCTCCGTGATCTGGTCACCGATCCGCTTGACCGGGTTGAACGCGTTCATCGCGCCCTGGAAGACCATGGAGATGTCGCGCCAGCGGTACTCGGACACGGTCTCCTCACCGCGCTCGAGGATGTTCTCACCGCGAAAGACGACGCGGCCGGCAACGCTGGCCGACGCGGGCAGAAGCCCCATGATCGCGAGGATCGTCGTCGTCTTGCCACAGCCGGATTCTCCGACGAGCCCGAGCCGCTCGCCATCACGGAGCTCGAAGCTCACGCCCTGGACGGCATGCAGCTCGCGGCCGCTCTCGAGCTCGAACCAGACGTGGAGGTCCTCGACCTCGAGAACGGGCTCCGTCATTCCGAGTCGAGCCTCCCCTCGAGCGGCCGGACGCGGAAGCGCTTGACCGCGAGGTGACCGACGCGCAGGCGCGGGTTGAGGGCGTCCTCCATGGCCTGGCCGATCATCGTGCAGGCCAGGATGACCAGGGTGACGCAGACGCCCGGCGGGATGATCGCCCACCAGGCATCGTTGAGGACGGCGTCACCGGCGAACGCATTCTCGATCAGCCCTCCCCAGGAGATGTTGCTCGGGTCGCCGAGGCCGAGGAAGGTGATGAACGTCTCGGCGAAGATCGCGTAGGCGGCGAGCAGCACCGCGTTGGCGATGACGAGGGGCATGACCTGGGGGAGGACATGGTGGCGGATGATGCGCGTGTTCCCGGCGCCGATCGACTTCGCCCGCTTGACGTAGACGTGCTCGCGGACGGTCTTGACCTGCGCTCGGATGACGCGGGCCGTCGTCGTCCAGTAGATCGCTCCGATGATGAGGATGATGTTCAGGAGCGAGCGCCCGAACAACGCCGCGACGACGATCATGAGCGGGACGTCCGGTATGACGATGAAGTAGTCGGTGATGCGCATGAGCGTGACGTCGGTCTTGCCGCCGAAGTAGCCGGACATCAGTCCGATCACGCCTCCGATCACCGTCGCCACCAGCGCCGCCGCGAAGCCGACGATCAGAGACACCCGCGAGCCGTCGATGATCAGGGAGAGCATGTCGGCGCCGGCATCGTCGGTGCCGAGGACGTGTGAGCTGTTCGGAGCCTCGTACACCTCCCCGGTCTTCGCGTTCGGGTCGTACGGCTCGAGGAGCGGCGCGAAGATCGCCATCACGACGAAGACGGCCAGGATGACGAAGCCGACGATCGCCTGCTTCTGGCCGATCATGAGCCGGAAGGTTCCCGGGCGGGAGGTCGCGGTGACGGCGGGCGCGCCTACGGTCGCGTCTTCCGTGAAAGGCGTTGGGGCGGAGTGGCTCACGTCGTCACCCGCGGGTCGAGCTTGAAGTAGAGGAGGTCGGCGATCAGGTTGAAGAGAATGACGGACAGCGTCAGGAGCAGGAAGATCGCCTGGAGCAGGGTGAAGTCGCGCTGGTCGATCGCCTCGACGGTCTCGAGGCCGATGCCCGGGTAGGAGAAGACGTACTCGATCGTGATCGAGCCGCCGATGATCAGGCCGATAGAGAGGGCGATCAGGGTGACGATCGGCAGCAGCGCGGTTCGCAGGCCGTGACGCCAGACGATCGAGTAGTTGCGAAGCCCTTTGGCGCGGGCCGTCAGCACGTAGTCCTGCCCGAGCGTCTCGATCATCGCCGACCGGGTGATGAGGGCGTACTCACCGTAGAGCACCAGCCCGAGCGTGAGCGCCGGCAGGATCATGTGTTTCAGGCGGTCGACGAAGACGTCCCAGGTCGATGCGTCCTCGAGCACGCCGAGGGTTGGATCCTCGATCCCGGACGTGGGTAAGCCGACGGCGCCGGCGACGAACAGGACCATCAGCAGGCCGAGCCACTGCGGCGGCATCGAGAAGAACCCGAGCCCGGTGTAGAGGCCGCCCTTGTCGACGAGAGTGCCGCGCCGCCAGGCGGAGATCACGCCCACGCCGATTCCGAGGATGGCGGCGAAAATCGTCCCGAGCGCGATCATCGGCAGCGTGTTCTTGAGCGGGTCCCAGAGCAGGGTCGTCACCGCCTGCTCGTTGCGCAGCGAGTTGCCGAGGTCGCCCTGGAGCAGGTTCCCGACGTAGATCCAGTACTGGTCCCAGGTCGACTTGTCGAGGCCGAGCTGCTCGCGCTGGTAGTCCTTGAAGGCCTGGGTGCACTGGCGGCAGCGAAGCGCCGAGACCGCGTCGCCGGGTATCGCACGGAAGAGGACGAAGTTGAGGGTGATCGCGACGACGACGGTCACGAGCGCGAACGCGACCCGCTTGAGGATGTAGTCGGCTCCTCTCACGGGTCGCGCTCGCTCGTTCCTCGTCGGCTTCCGCCGGTTACTCGATCATCCCCGGCAGCGTCCAGTACTCCTTCCCGTATCCGGCAAGGTCGATGTGGATGCCGGTCCAGTTCTTGGTGTGCGCCGCGAGCGCGACGTGGTTCGTCAGCTGCGTGTAGAGGAACTCGTCGTAGATCATCTGCTGCATCTCCCAGACGATCTGCTTGCGCTCCTCGCGGTCGACCGTCGTGCCCTGCTTCGAGTAGAGCTCGTCGTACTCCGGGTTGTCCCAGCCGGTGTCGCTCCACGAGCACCACTGGCCCTTGGTCACGACCGAGAGCATGAAGTCGGGATCGATATAGCCGACCCAGTCCCACATCGCGATGTCCCAACCGGTGTACCCGGTCGACGCCGCAGGATCGCAGTCGTCGCCGGTCTCGATCGCGTAGGTGGCGGTCGAATCGCCCCCGACCTTCTGCGTCACTGTCACCCCGGCTTCGGCGAAGCCGTCGCGAACGACCTCGAACGACCGGTCGACGTTGAAGTCGGTGGAGGTCGGCGTGACGATCTCGTACACCATCGGGTGCGCCTCCTGCGCGTACTCGCCGGTGGTGGCCGGCGCGACCCGGATGCCGTCCGAACCGCGGGTGTAGCCGAGCTCGTCGAGCATCTGGTTGCCCGCCGCGCAGTCGTACTCGAGCGGCCCCAGGTTCGGGTTCTCCATGTCACCCGTGATGTGGCCGACGAGGCTCTCGACGAGCGTCGCGTAGCCGTTGAAGACCACCTCGATGATGCGCTCGCGGTCGACGCACATCGACAGCGCCTTCTTCACCTGCGGGTCGAGGAGCTCTCGGTTCTGCGGCTTGAGCGGATTCGAGTTCCAGGTGATGTTGGTCGTCTCGGCGCCCGGTACCTCCTGCACGACCAGGTTCTCGTCCTCCTTGAGGACGTCGACCGCGTTGAAGGGAACCTGGTCGACCCAGTCGAGATTCCCGGCGCGGAGCTCCGACGCCATCGAGTCGGCGTTCGTGAAGTAGGTGAGAGTCACGGCCTCGACGTTCGCCGGCGTCCCGTAGTAGTTCGGATCGGCGAGGAAGACCGTCGTACCCTTGCGCTCGTACTCCTTGAGCGTGAACGCGCCGCCCGAGACGATCGGCATGTTCTGCTCGGGCTTGAACGTCTTCAGCCCCTTGCCGTCCGTTCCGACGAGCGGCTCCCAGACGTGGCGCGGCAGGATGAAGAACTGCTCGAGCTGCTCGAGGGTGTTGCCGACGGGCTGCTCGTAGTGGATGACGAGCGTCGTGTCGCTCGTCGCCTCTGCGTCGATCACGTGCGCGAGCCCGGGCGCCTGCACGGCGGTCGGGCCGTCCGCGTACTTCACGGTCGTGTTGATCGTCCAGGCTGCGTCTTCGGCCGTCATCGGCGTGCCGTCCGACCACTGCGCACCCGGTATCAGCTCGAACGTCCAGTCCTTGCCGTCGGCCGACGTCTCCCATGAGCTCGCCCAGTCGCCGACGATCTCGATGCCCTCGCCGTCCTCCTTCAGTCCGTACTGGACGAGCTGCGGGTAGAGCATGATGAACGCGTTCGTCGCCTGCGCCTCGATGTAGTTGTACGGGTTGAACGAGTCGATGTAGTCGATCGTCCCGATCCGGAGGATTCCGCCTTTCTTGATCTCGCCGGCAGGCGCCTCGCCCCCCTGCGTCTCGCCCGCCGCGCCGGTCTCGGCCGGAGGCGCCTCGTCGCCGCCTCCGCCGGAGCCTCCCCCACAGCCGGTCGCCAGGACGGCGACCAGAGCCGCGAACGCCACGATCGCCAGTAGTCGGATCCTCATCTGCCCTCTCCTTCCTCGCGGCCTCCCCGGGCCGCGATCCTATGCCTCGAGCGCCGGCTCGTCTATCGTCAGCGTCCTCTCGTCCGCGTCCAGCGTGGCGGTCACCCCGAGCGGCAGTGTCGCGAGGTGCTTGCCGTGGCCGAGCGGGAGGTTGTGGATGACCGGGACGCCCAGCGGCCCCAGCCGCTCCTCGAGCACGTCCTCGATCGACTTCACGCGTGGGAAGTCGTTCGAGCCGGGGTGCGGCCAGTCGCAGTTGGTCATCTCGCCCACTACGACGCCTGCGACGCCCGCGAGTTTGCCGGCCTGCTCGAGCTGCACGAGAAAGCCGTCGACGTACCAGGCCTGGTCGTCCGTGTCTTCGAAGAAGAGAATGCACCCGTCGGCGTCGAACTCCCACGGCGTGCCCATGGTCTGCATCAGGAGCCAGAAGCACCCGCCGACGAGCGGCGCTGTCACTTTGCCCGGCGTGATCGCCCGGACGTAGGGGTCGTCGGGGTTCCGCGGGACCGGCCCGGTCGTCTCTCCCCCGAGGACGGCGAGCAGGCGCTCCAGCGTGAAGGGCGTCGTCTCGGGGTCGCCGACACCGTGCAGGCCGTAGCCGTAGAACGTCGCCAGCCCGGCCTTCTGTCGTAACGCGACGTGGAGCGCCGTGATGTCGGAGTACCCGACGAACGGCTTCGGATTCGCCGCGATCAGATCGAAGTCGAGGTGAGGAATCAGCTGGGCCGACCCGTAGCCGCCGCGGGCGCACTGAACGACGTCGACCTCCGGGTCGGCGAACATCGCCTCGAGGTCGCGTGCCCGCAGCTCTGCGTCGCCGGCCACCCAGTGGTCGCGCGCGTAGATCCCCTCGGAGAGCTTGACCCGGTAGCCGCGGGCCTCCCACCACTCGACCCCGCGCAGGACCTCGGAGCGGTTGTGGTACGGGGTCGCAGGGGCCGGCACGCCGATCGTCCCGCCGGGGGGGAGCGGACGTCCGAACCGCGTCGCCTTGGCCGGCATGGGCGGCGAATCTACCCGCATTCGCGGCCCGTTCGCAGGGTCAACACGGCCGTGCGGCGCCCGTAGACTTCGGCCCCGTGCGCATCGTCGAGGACTTCCCGCGCCCGGTCCGGCTGATCGAGAACGACTGGGTCACGATGCCCGACGGGATCAGGCTGGCCGTTCGAATCTGGCTCCCGGAGGACGCGGAGGCGGATCCGGTGCCGGCCGTCCTCGAGGCGATTCCCTACCGGAAGGACGACTGGACGGCTCGGCGCGACGCGCTGCAACACCCGTACGTGGCCGGCCACGGCTACGCCGTCGTTCGTCTCGACCTCCGCGGCAGCGGCTCGTCGGACGGCGTGCTCCTCGACGAGTACCTGCCGCAGGAGCAGGACGACATCGAGGCCGTCATCGCCTGGATCGCGGAGCAGCCGTGGTGCACCGGCGCCGTCGGCATGACCGGCATCTCCTGGGGCGGGTTCAACGCGCTCCAGGTCGCCGCGCGGCGGCCCCCGGCGCTGAAGGCGATCATGACCCTCTGCTCGACGGACGATCGCTACGCCGACGACGTCCACTACATCGGCGGCTGCGTGCTGGCGATCGACGCCCTGCCGTGGGCCTCCCAGATGCTGGTCTGGAACGCGGCGCCGCCCGACCCGCTCTACGCCGGTGACGGCTGGCGCGACCGCTGGCTCGAGCGGCTCGAGCAGACGCCGCCGTTCGTCGAGGCCTGGCTCTCGCACCAGCGCCGCGACGCGTACTGGAAGCACGGGTCGGTCTGCGAGGACTTCGCCGCCGTCGAGTGTCCCGTCTACGCGGTGGGAGGCTGGGCCGATGGGTACACGAACGCGATCTTTCGGCTGCTCGAGGGTCTGCCCGGTCCGCGCAAGGGGCTCGTCGGGCCGTGGGCCCACGGCTTCCCGCACGACGGGCTCCCGGGTCCCGCGGTCGGCTTCCTGCAGGAGTGCGTGCGCTGGTGGGATCGCTGGCTGAAGGGCATCGACAACGGCATCGACGAGGAGCCGATGCTGCGCGCCTGGATCCAGGATCCCGTCCCCGGCCGGGCCCACCACGCGGAGCGCCCGGGACGCTGGGTGGCCGAGGAGTCGTGGCCGCCGAGTGCGGCAATCGCTCGCATCGCAGACCTTCGCGCTCGGCGACGGCACGCTCGACGGAGACGCCCGGCCCCGAGATCTGGCTCCATGTGCGCGGCTCGCAGCTCTGCGGGCTCGACTCGGGGCTCTGGTGCCCGTACGGAGATGCCTCGGATCTGCCGCCGGACCAGAGGATCGACGACGGTCTCTCGCTCTGCTTCGATTCGTCGCCGCTCGAGAGTCGACTCGAGCTGCTCGGCTTCCCCGAGGCGAGGCTGGCGCTTGCGGCCGACCGCCCGGCGGCCTTCGTCGCCGTCCGGCTCTGCGACGTCGCCCCGACCGGCGAGTCGACGCTGGTCTCGACCGGCGTGCTCAACCTCACGCACCGCGAGAGTCACGAGCATCCCGCGCCTCTCGTTCCCGGCGAGCGCTACGACGTGACGGTTCGCCTGAACGCAGCCGGCCACGCGTTTCTGCCGGGGCATCGCCTCCGCCTGGCCGTGTCGCCGACCTACTGGCCCTGGGTCTGGCCGTCGTCCGAGCCCGTCGTCCTCTCGGTGCTGACCGGCGCAAGCGTCCTGCGCCTTCCGGCCCGGGAGCCCCGGACGGGTGACAACGAGCCGGCGCCCTTCGGCGAGCCGGAGTGCTCGCCGCCGCTCGCCGTCGAATCGCTGTCCGAGGGAAGCACGTCACGGACGGTTGCCCGGGACGTCGCGTCAGGGGACGTCGTGCTGACCTACGCCTACGGCGGCGCTCGCGACCGCCTGCCGACCGGCATGGAGATGATGGAGGCCTACCGCGAGACGTTTCGCATCGTCGAGGGCGATCCGCTCTCGGCCCGCGTCGAGACCGACCACACGGTCGAGCTCGCCCGAGGGGAGTGGCGAACCCGTGTCATCGCGAGGAGCGCAATGTGGTCGGACGCTGCGGCGTTCCACACGACGAACGCGATCGAGGCCTACGAAGGCGACGAGCAGGTCTTCGCCCGGACGCGCGAGCTGAGCGTCCCGCGCGACCTCGTGTAGGGGCGGGACCTGTCGCCGCGCGGCCGGCAGGATCACGATTCGGGCTTTCCGTTCCCGCCTCGATCCGAACATGTCTCCCTAGACTGGAGAGCATGCCGATCGTTACCGCCGAGCGCCCGCGGGACTTCGTGCGCGTCGAGGGCCCGCAGGCCGCCGACTACCTCAACCGCATGGTCTCGAACGACGTCCTCGCGCTGGAGGAGGGCGACGCCTGCGACGCGCTTCTCCTGACGGCGAAGGGGCGGGTGATCGCCGTCCTGCGCGTCCTGCGCCGCGGGCCGGAGGACTTCCTCCTTCTGACCGAGCCCGGCCTCGGAGACGTCGTCAGGAGCGAGCTCCTGCGGACGCGGTTCGCAGCACGCTGTGCGATCGAGAGCGAGGAGCACACAGCGACGGTCGTGCTCGGCGCCGGCGCGACGCCGCCGCCCGCTGCGGTCGCGATCCCGACGGCCGACTACGGGGTACCCGGCTGGGAGGTCCTCGACGTCGACCTCGAGCTCACGGCCGGGCCGGACGAGCTCGAGCGGCTGCGAATCGAGGCCGGTACACCGCTCGCGGGCAGGGATCTCGACGAGCGGGTGCTTCCCGCAGAGGCCGGGCTGACCGACCGCGCAGTCAGCTTCTCGAAGGGCTGCTACCCGGGCCAGGAGCCGGTGGCCCGCCTCCACTACCGCGGCCACGCGAACCGGGCACTGCGGGTGCTGCAGATCGAGTCCACGGAGCTGCCGGAGAGGGACGCCGAGATCGTTCACGAGGGCAAGAGGGTCGGTCGGGTCACGAGCGCTGCGCGCGCCGACGGCGGCGTGGTCGCGCTCGGATACGTTCGGATCGAGGTTCCGGAGACCGCCGTCCTCGGCGTCGACGGGGCCGCGGCTAGAATGCGTGCTCCCTCGCGCCCGTAGCTCAGGGGATAGAGCGCAGCCCTGCGGAGGCTGAGGCCAGAGGTTCGAATCCTCTCGGGCGCATCCTGCAACACCGTCACCTCCAGCGCCTGTGAGAATCTGCTCGCTCGTCCCGGCCGCCACAGAGGTGCTCTACGCGCTCGGGCTCGGCGAGTCCGTCGTCGGGGTCACGCACGAATGCGACTGGCCGCCCGAGGCCGCCACGCTTCCCGCCGTCACGGCGTCGATCGTCGATTCGGAGGCGCTCGGGAGCGCGAGCATCGATCGGCTCGTGTCCGACGCAGCACGGGCAGGCCGACCGCTGTACGTCGTCGACGAGGAGCGCTGGAGCGAGGTCCGGGCCGACGTGGTCGTGGCGCAGGAGCTCTGCGACGTCTGCGCCGTCTCGGGCACCCAGGTCCGGAAGCTCGGGGTCGAGGTTCTCGACTACTCGCCGACGACGCTCGCGAGTATCCGTGCGTGCCATCGTCGAGCTCGGCGGAGCGCTTAGTGTCGCCAAGGCGGCCGCCGAGGTCGTTCGGGCGATGGACGAGCGCATCGGGGGAGTCCCGCCGTCGCCGCGGACGCCCCGCGTGTTCGTCGCCGAGTGGCTCGATCCGCCGTTTGCGGCGGGTCACTGGGTTCCCGAGATGGTCGAGTGCGCCGGCGGTACCGAGGTGCTCGGTCGCGCGGGGGAGCCCTCGTTTCGCACCACCTGGTCGGACGTCGCCGCGCGGCGTCCGGAGCTGGTCGTCCTCGCTCCTTGCGGGTTCGACCGCGAGCGGACGCTCGCCGAGGCGGCGGCCGTCGACGGGCTTCTCGACTGCCCTGCCGTCGCGGTTGACGCGAACGCGTACTTCTCCCGTCCCGGCCCCCGGGTCGCCGAGGGCGTCGAGCTCCTGGCCGGCGTGCTCGGCACGCTCGTCGACGGCGACCTCGAGCCGGATCTCGTGCCTCGGTGAGCCGGTATGTGACCGAGGCGGACGTCGAGGCCGTTCTCCCGCCCGCGGACGCGGTTGCTGCAGTCGCGGCCGAGCTCGGTGCTGACGAGGTTCGGCCGCGCGGGTCTCGTCTTACGGCCTCGCCGCTCGTCGTCCTGGCGGGATCTGTCTCCGAGCGGGCGCTCGTCGGCGTGTCGGTGGCCGGAGCGCCTTCGGCCGCCCTCGTGGTCGTTCTCGACGACGAGGGAGTCGACGTCGTCGCCCTCGTCGAGGCCCGCCGTCTGCGCGCGCTCCGCGTGGCGGCGACGAGCGCGCTCGCGACAGGGGCCTTCGCGAGGGAAGGCGCCGCCTCCCTCGGCATCATCGGCTGCGGGGAGGTCGGTCGCGCCCACATCGAGTGCTTGCGTGCGACGCTTCCCGCGCTCGGCGAGGTCGCCGTCTACTGCCGCGACGAGGCTCGGCGTGAGGCGTTCGCCGCCGAGCACGGCACCGACGCCGTGACCTACGGGCGGGAGGCGGCCGAGTGTCACGTGGTCGTGACGGCGACACCCTCGAAGGATCCGGTGCTCCGCGGCGACTGGCTTCGGCCCGGGACGCTGGTCTGCGCCGCCGGAGCGACGAGGATCGAGGCGCGCGAGCTCGACAACCTCGTGCTCGAACGTGCAGCCTTCGTCTGCTGCGACTCGCTCGACGATGCCCGGGCAGCGGCCGGCGATCTCTCGGAGCCGATCGGACGCGGCGTGCTCGACTGGCTCGAGGTGCACGAGCTCCGCGAGGCGATCGTCCCCGGCTTCGCGGCGCGTCAGGGCGCAGACGACATCGTCGTCTTCAAGGCAGTCGGGGCCGCCGAGCTCGACCTCGTGCTCGCGGCGCTCGTGGTCGAGCGACTGGCCTAGATGATTAGGAGGCCTGGCCGCCGCCGACGCTGCGCGCCGTGTGCTCGCCGACGGCGCGGATCACATCGGGTCGCTCGACCAGGCGCCGCCGCTGCTCGTCGGTCGAGCGGTTGCGCAGGTACGGGTCCTCGAGGATGTCGTCGAGGGACCGTCCGCCGGCGTGCTCGCGGATGACGTACGCAGCGAGCTGGTCATCGCGCGAGGAACGGGCGAAGAGCGAGGCGAACGGATTCTTCCACCAGCGTCGCTCGGCCATGACGGCGATTGTATCCTTGGCGCCGGTGAAGCAGTCTCCGGCAGGTGCGATGCGGTTCGCAGAGCGCGTCCTCCACGGGGTGGGCGATGACGGCAGCCGCGAGGAGATCGTCGTCTGGATCGAGCGCCGGCCCGGCGCGTTGTGGGCAGTCGGCCGGGCGATCGACCCGCGGAACCGTGCCGTTCCCGAGCCCTTGCCGGACGACTATCTGTTCGAGGGATACGAGCTCGGCGATGCGCTCGAGGCGGCCAATCAGGCGCTCCACGACGACCTCGCGGTGTCGAAGGGCGAAGGCCTCGACGAGCCCGTGGCCGAGTTCGCAGAGGACGAGCTCCTGCGTCCGCTCGAGCGCTGGTTCTTCGGACATCCGCCGACCGCGTAGCGCGCCGGCCGGATGTCCGGACGCAGAGGCGGGCAGCTTGCTAGCCTCACCCGCTCGTGCTGATCCGCCTCGGCCATAGCCCAGACCCGGACGACGCCTTCATGTTCTGGGGGCTGGCCTCGGGAACCGTCGATCCCGACGGCTTCGAGTTCGAGCACGTCCTTCGCGACATCCAGACGCTGAACGAGTGGGCGCTCGAGGGCCGCCTCGAGGTGACGGCGATCTCGCTCCACTCGTATCCGTTCGTCCAGGATCGCTACGTGCTCCTGCCGCACGGCGCGAGCATGGGCTCCGGATACGGGCCCATCGTCGTCGCCCGGCAGCCGCTGACCACGGCCGAGCTCGCCGACGTCGAGATCGTGGTGCCGGGGCGCATGACCACTGCGTTCCTCGTGCTCCGCCTCATGCTCGGTCACGAGTTCGCCTACCGCGAGGCGCCGTTCGACGAGATCATCGAAGAGGTGGTCTCCGGCCGGGCCGACGCGGGGCTCCTGATTCACGAGGGCCAGCTCACGTACGGACAGCACGGCCTCCAGAAGGTGACCGACCTCGGCGAGTGGTGGCTGCTCGACACCGGCCTGCCGCTGCCGCTCGGCGCGAACGTGGCGCGACGCGACCTCGGCGCCGACGCCCTGCAGCGGCTCTCGGGGATCCTGCACGACTCGATCGTCGCCGGGCTCAGGCAACGGGACGAGGCGCTCGAGTACGCGCTCCAATACGGGCGCGGCCTGGACGAGCGGCTCGCTGACCGCTTCGTCGGCATGTACGTCAACGAACTGACCCAGGACTACGGGGACGAGGGCCGCCAGGCGGTCACCGAGCTACTCCGGCGAGGTGAGGCGATCGGAGCCTTCCCGGGCCCGGTGCACGTCGAGTTCGTCTCGTAGGAGCCACCGACGGCCGCCTCGGTGCCGAGCACCGATGTGAGAACGGCTCGGTAGGCTCCCCGTCGTGCCCGAGGCGGTCATCCTCTCCGCCGTTCGGACGCCGGTCGGGCGTCACGGAGGCGCGCTCTCCGGAGTGAGGCCCGACGACCTGGCCGCACTCGCCGTCCGGGCAGCCGTCGACCGGGCAGATGTCGACCCGGCGGAGATCGAGGACGTCGTCCTCGGCTGCGCAAACCAGGCGGGGGAAGACAACCGCAACGTGGCCCGCATGGCGGCGCTGCTCGCGGGCCTGCCGGACGAGGTGGCCGGTCTCACCGTGAACCGGCTGTGCGCGTCCGGGCTCTCGGCGATCGTGACCGCCTGCCACGCGATCCGGGCAGGTGACGGAGAGCTCTTCGTCGCCGGCGGCGTCGAGTCCATGAGCCGAGCGCCTCTCGTGCTCGGAAAGTCCGACCGCGCCTTCCCGCGGGGAAACCAGACCGCCTGGGACACGACGCTCGGCTGGCGGTTTCCGAATCCCCGTCTCGAGGCGATGTTCCCGCTCGAGTCCATGGGCGAGACGGGTGACAACGTCGCGGGGGAGTACGCCGTGACGCGGGAGGCCCAGGACTCGTTCGCGCTCGCGAGCCAGGAGCGCCACGCGGCCGCGGTTGCCGCCGGGCGGTTCGACGACGAGCTCGTCCCCGTCGAGGGAGTCGACCGCGACGAGCATCCCCGGCCGGACACCTCGGCGGAGAAGCTCGCTTCCCTGAAGCCGGCGTTTCGGCCCGACGGAAGCGTCACGGCCGGCAACTCGAGCGGCCTGAACGACGGGGCCGCGGCCGTGGTCGTGACCAGCGCACGGAAGGCGGAGTCACTCGGCGCCCAGCCGCTCGGGCGCTTCGTCGCGAGCGCCGTCGCCGGAGTCGATCCGCGGGTCATGGGCATCGGGCCGGTTCCCGCCGTCCGCAAGCTGCTCGACCGCAGCGGGGTGTCGGTCGAGGACGTCGATCTCGTCGAGTTGAACGAGGCGTTCGCGTCGCAGTCCCTCGCCGTCGTCCGGGAGCTCGGTCTCGACCACGAGCGGGTCAACGTCAACGGCGGCGCGATCGCGATCGGACACCCGCTCGGGATGAGTGGTGCCCGCCTCGTCGTCTCGCTCCTGCACGAGCTCCGCCGCCGCGAGGGCCGCTACGGCATCGCCACGATGTGCGTCGGCGTCGGCCAGGGTCAGGCGGCGCTGTTCGAGCGCGTGCCCTAGCGGCGTAGGACAAGGATCGCGCCGCCGGCGAGCAGGGCGAATCCGAGCGCGCGCTCCCAGGTGAAGCCAATCCGCTCGAGGCCGAAGAGCCCGTAGTGGTCGATCGCCGCCGACGTGATCAGCTGCCCGGCGATCAGGATCGCTGCGAAGGCAAGCACGCCGATCCGGTTCGGGGCGAAGGTGAACGACGTGATGATGATCACTCCCATGACGCCGCTCAACCAGAGCCAGGCAGGCTCCCGGAGCGCGTCGCCGATGCCGCCGAATGACTGCCGCGCGACAAGGAGGAGCACGAAGAAGACGAGCACGGCGACGATCGTCTGGAATGTTGCCGCCTCGAGCGTGCCGATCCGCTTGCCGAGGGCCGAGCTGATCGCCGTCTGGAGCGCCGCCGCAACGCCGGCGACTGCCGTGAACAGCAAGGCTCCACCGTTACCCGACACTTGCGCGCGAGAATAGTGACCGGCCAAGATGGGACAGGTGACTCGAGAGACCTACACCGCTTCGGAGGCCGCCCGGGCGCTCGGGATCTCGCTCGACACCCTCCGGCGCTGGGATCGGGCCGGCCGGATCCAGACAGAGCGGGACGCGGCGAACCGGCGGCTCGTCCCGGCCAGCGAGATCGCGCGCCTGAAAGGGGATGCGCAGGAGCACCTCAGCGCGCGAAACCACTTTCGCGGCGTCATCAGGTCGGTCAGGGTAGAGGGCCTGCTTGCGCAGGTCGAGATCGACGTGACCGAGCCGACGGTCTGCGTTGCGATCATCACGCGTGACGCTGTCGAGGAGCTCGGCCTCGAGGCGGGAGCCGAAGCCGCGGCAGTCGTCAAGGCGACCTCCGTGATGGTCGAGCGCTAGTCGGCCTGCCGGCGGCACCCGGTTCCACGGCCGACTCCTCGCTCGGAGTTGACGCGTCCCGACTGCGGGTGTTCACTGTTGTCACAGGTGCATAGGCATTGCATCTGCAAGTGGAGCGACCACTCAGGAGCCCGTTGGCCTTCCACCGAAGAAGCATCACCGCCGCAGAGAGCGGCACCACGCCCGCACCGGCGAGGCGCCTCTTCGGCGGAGTCCTCGTTCTCTCCCTGGCGGTCGTCCTCGCGTTCCTCCTGCTCCCGATCGTCGCGATCTTCACGCGGATCCCGCCGGGCGAGCTCTTCGGGCAGCTCGGGAGCAGTGCGGCGGTCGATGCGCTGGTCGTCACCCTGAAGACGAACCTCGTCGCTCAGGCCGTCATCCTCCTCGTCGGCACTCCCGCCGCCTACTTCGTCGCGACCCGTCGCTTCCCCGGCCGGCGACTCGTGATCACGCTCATCGAGCTTCCGCTCGTTCTGCCGCCGGCAGTGGCCGGGATCGGCCTGCTCGCCGCCTTCGGCCGCTTCGGCCTGCTCGGCGGCACCCTCGAGGCGTTCGGCGTGAGCATCGGATTCACGCAGGCGGCCGTCGTCCTCGCTGTCATCTACGTCGCGAGCCCCTTCTACATCCGCCAGGCGATCTCGTCGTTCGAGTCGGTAGACCAGGATCTGGTGGCCGCCTCCCGAACCCTCGGCGCCGGCCCGGCCCGAACGTTTCGCCGGATCGCCTTGCCGCTGGCCGCGGGAGGGCTGGGCGCCGGCGCCGCGCTCGCGTTCGCCCGCGGGATCGGCGAGTTCGGCGCCACCATCTTCTTCGCCGGGAGCCTCCAGGGGGTGACCCAGACGCTCCCGCTCGCGATCTACGCGCAGTTCGACATCGACTTCGACGTCGCGCTCGCGATCGGTGCGCTCCTCGTCATCATCAGCGGAGTGGTGCTGCTCACCGTCAAGTTCATTCCCTCGTGGACGCGCTTCGGCTTGATATCGGAGTCCCCCTCCGGTCGTTCCGGGTCGAGCTAGCGCTCGAGGTCGAGGCCGAGACGGTCGCGCTCGTCGGCCCCTCCGGTGCCGGCAAGTCGACCGTGTTGCGGGCCGTCGCCGGTCTCCGCCGTCCCGACCGGGGCCGCATCGCGATCGGCGAGCGAACGCTCTTCGACGCGGACCGGGGGATCGACCTGCCGCCCGAGAGCCGCGACGTCGGCCTCGTCTTCCAGGAGTACGCGCTCTTTCCACACATGACCGTCGAGAAGAACGTCGCCTACGGCGGGAAGGCCCGGGTCGGCGAGCTCCTCGAGCGCCTGCGGATCGCCCATCTCGCCGGCGCCCGCCCGGCGGAGCTGTCGGGCGGCGAGCGCCAGCGCGTCGGCCTGGCGCGAGCGCTGGCCCGTGACCCGTCGATCCTCCTCCTCGACGAGCCCGTGTCCGCGCTCGACGCACACACCCGCGCGGGCGTACGGGTCGAGCTCCAGGTGCTGCTCAGGGAGCTCGGCCTGCCGACCCTGCTCGTGACGCACGACTTCGAGGACGCCGCTGCGCTCGCCGACCGGGTCGGCGTCATCGTCGACGGGGAGGTGCTCCAGCTGGGTACGCCGGGCGAGCTCGTGGAGGCCCCCGCGAGCCCGTTCGTGGCGAGCTTCACCGGCGGGAACCTCATTCCGGGTGTCGCGGAGTCGGGCCCCGACGGCCTGACGAGGGTGACGCTCGACGCGGGCGGCACGGTTCTCTCGACGGACGAGGCGGCCGGCCGGGTCGGCGTCGTCGTGTACCCGTGGGAGGTGGCCGTCGCGCCGCGGGTCGTCCTCGGTGACTCCGCGCTCAACCACCTGGAGGGGACGGTTGCCTCGATCATCCCCCTCGGCAATCGCGTCCGGCTCCGCGTCGGGCCGATCGTCGCCGAGATCACCGCGGCGTCGGCCGAGCGGCTGAGCCTCGGCCGCGGGGACGCCGCGGCCGTGTCCTTCAAGGCTTCGGCGACGAGACTGGTGCCGATCGCCGCGCGACAGCGGCCGGTTCCACCGCCGCCGGAGCCTTAGATGACTAGCGGGCGAGCATCACCTCGGTCGCCTTGACGATCACCGTGACGTCGACGCCCTCCTTCAGGTCGAGCGCCTCCGCGCTGCCCCGCGTGATCGCCGACACGACCTCGTGGCCCGCGACGTCGACGACCACCTCGGCCATGACGTTTCCGAGCGTGACGCTCTTGACCGTTCCCGGGATCTGATTCCGCGCGCTGATCTCCATGGCTGAAGCGTATCGCGTCGCCCCGGGGGTCGAGCGGGCCAACTCGAGGCGCTCGCTATCGCCCGGACGGCCAAGGTCGCGCATCGTGACAGGGGCTACACTCGCAGGCATGTCGCTACGAGAGCACACCCAGACCGAGCGCCTGATCGAGGAGAAGGAGCGCTACGTCGCCCGCGGCGTTGCGACCCCGCCGATCGTGGTCGCACGGGCCGAAGGCGTCTGGATCGAGGACGTCGACGGCAAGCAGTACATCGACTTCGCGGGCGGAATCGGCTGCCAGAACACCGGCCACGGTCTCCCGGCGGCCCTCGCGGCCATGCACGAGCAGATCGACCGCTACCTCCACCAGTGCGTCATGGTCGGCCTCTACGAGCCGTACGTCGAGGTCTGCCGCCGGCTTTCCGAGCTGTCGCCCTGCCGGGGCGAGAACCAGAAGTCGATCCTCGTCAACTCGGGCGCCGAGGCGATCGAGAACGCGGTCAAGATCGCGCGGGTCGCGACCGGGCGCCCCGCGGTGATCGCGTTCGACCGCGGCTTCCACGGCCGGACGCTCCTGACGATGTCGATGACGAGCAAGGTGATGCCCTACAAGCTCGGGTTCGGTCCGTTCGCGCCCGAGGTCTATTTCGCGCCGGCGCCGTACGAGTACCGCGGCATCACCTCCGACGACGCGATCCACGAGCTCGAGCTTCTGCTCAAGAGCCATGTCGACCCCACGTCCGTGGCCTGCGTCGTGCTCGAGCCCGTTCAGGGTGAGGGCGGCTTCATTCCGATGCCGTCCGACTTCCCGGCGCGGC
Source organism: uncultured Thermoleophilia bacterium (assembly GCA_963819905.1). Taxonomy (GTDB): domain Bacteria; phylum Actinomycetota; class Thermoleophilia; order Gaiellales; family Gaiellaceae; genus CAWCQC01. The sequence continues at coordinate 210,316 of CAWFXP010000009.1, read as the reverse complement.
TCGCGGCCCTCTGCCGAGAGCACGGGATCCTCTACGTGAACGACGAGGTGCAGTCCGGCATCGGGCGTACCGGTCCCATGTGGGCGATCGAGCGCTACGACGTCGAGCCGGACCTGATGACGACCGGGAAGTCGCTCGGCGGCGGGCTCCCGCTGGCCGGGGTCACCGGGTCGGCGGAGCTGATGGACGCGGTTCATGCGGGCGGTCTCGGCGGCACCTTCGGCGGCAATCCGGTGGCGTGCGCCGCCGCCGTCACCGTGCTCGACACCGTCTCCGACGAGACCTTCCGAGAGCGGTCGGACGAGCTCGGACGGTCGATCCGCACCCGGCTCGAGAAGATCGAGGCGAGCGTCGAGCAGGTCGGGGACGTCCGCGGGCTCGGCCCGATGCTCGCGATCGAGCTCGTCGAGGACCGTGCTACCAAGGCGCCGGCGGCCAAGCTGGCGGCGGCGACCGTGGCGGCCGCCCGCGAGCGGGGCCTCCTGCTGCTCGCCTGCGGCATCTACTCGAACGTCATCCGCATCCTCGTCCCGCTCGTCGCTTCGGACGAGGAGCTCGAGCGCGGGCTGGACGCGCTCGAGGAGTCGCTCGTGTCGGCGGCCGACGTGGGAGCGGAGTAAGGCCAGCAGGGGACGCGGGAAGGGGCTCACAGGGCGGCCGGAGAGGCGTCACCGGCCGAGCCCCCGATCGTCCTTCCCGAGGCAGCGACCCGGCCCGGGCCTCCGAACGCGGGGGCACGCCGTCCATCCTGTCTAGAGTGGCTCCATGGCCCGCCGCGCCGCCCTGATCGTCAACCCGGCAGCAACCGGGGTGACACCCGCGGGCATGGCCGCGGTGGTCGACGAGCTCGCGGTCGCCGGTCCGGTCGAGAAGCTCGAGACCCGGGCCCGGGGACACGCGGCCGAGCTCGCTGCCGAGGCCTGCGATCGCTACGACGAGATTTTCGTCTTCGGTGGTGACGGGGTCTTCAACGAGGCCGTCAACGGCATGCTTCCGACCGTACCGATCGGCTTCATCCCCGGCGGCGCGACCAGCGTGCTGCCCCGTGCCCTCGGCCTCCCGCGCAATCCGATCGCGTGTGCGAAGCGGCTCGCGGGCTCGCGGGCAACGCGCAGGATCTCCCTCGGCCGCGTCAATGGGCGCCGCTTCACGTTCTGTGCAGGCCTCGGGTTCGACGCCGAGCTCGTCCGTCGCGTGGACGAGCGTGGGCGGGCGAACGGCAAGCGTCCCAGCGATCTCGCCTACGTCGCCGATCTCGCGCGAATCGTGCGGGCCCGGAAGGGGAGAATCGCTCCGACCATCACCGTCGAAGGCCATGGCCGTTGCGCGCTGCTCGTGGCGGCCAACTGCGACCCCTACACCTTCGCCGGTCCGATCCCGGTGCACGCGGCCCCGCTGGCACGGTTCGAGCTCGGCCTCGACCTCGTCGGCCCACGGGAGCTTGCCAGCGTCGGGAGCTTCGCCCATCTCATTTGGTCGCTCGTCGTCCGGCCGGGGCTGCAGACGTCCCGCGACAGCTACGTCTACGCGCACGACATCGACTCGGCGCGCGTCACCTGCGACGGCCCGACTCCGCTCCAGGTCGACGGCGAGGATCTCGGGGACGTCACCGAGCTGGCGCTCGAGTCCGAGCGCGGCGTCCTCGACGTCCGTGTCTGAGCGCAAGCTCGTCCTCGCGATCATCGACGGCCTCACGCCCGGCATGCTCGAGCGCGGCCTCGAAGACGGGACCCTGCCCGCGCTCCGCTTTCTGGCCGACCACGGCGTCTACACCCGCGGTGTCAGCGTCTTCCCGTCGGTCACGCCGGTGTGCCTCAGCTCGATCGCCACCGGGGCCGCGCCCGACGTCCACGGCATTCCGCATCTCGTCTGGTACCACCGCGACGAGGGCAGGATCGTCGAGTATGGGTCATCGCTCGGGGCGGTCCGGGCGGCTGGCGTGCGCGAGACGATGCGTGACTCGATCGTCGCGATGTCCGGCGCCCATCTCTCGCCGGCGGCGACGACCGTGTTCGAGGCCCTCGAGGATGCGGGTCTCGTGACGGGCGCAGTCAACTTCACCTGCTACCGCGGCCGCCGTCGCCACCGCGTGCGGTTGCCGGGCCTCGCGAGCCGGAACCGCTGGTACGAAGCCGTCGACGGTCCGACCAGGTTCTTCTTCTTCAACCTCTACGAGTCGGACGACGTGGGTACGCCCTTCGCCGTTCGCTCGCGAACGGCCGGCTCGGTGGACGCCTACGCGGTGGCAGTGGGCCGCTGGCTCGTCACCCGCGACGGCTTCGACTTCCTCGTCTACTACCTGCCGGACTACGACTACGCGTCCCACGCAGCCGGCCCCGACGCCTCGGGTGACGCGCTCCGCCGGGCCGACCGGGCGCTCGGCGAGCTGCTCTCGGCCGCCGGCAGCTTCGACGCGTTCCTCGAGCGGTACGCAATCGTCGTGTGCTCCGATCACGGACAGACTCCTGTTCGTCAGGCCGTCTCGCTCGAGGAGCCGCTGTCCGGGCTGCGCCTCGCGTCGCCCAGGCGACGCGGCCGGGTCGACGGCGAGATCGTGGTCGCGGCGTCGAACCGCTTCGGCATGGTCTATCGCCTGCCGGCCTGCCGCCTCGACGTGCGCGGGCTCGCCGGTCGTCTCGAGGGGCGGGAGGGGGTCGACCTCGTGCTCTTCCGCGAGGAGAACCGCGCGGTCGTCCGCCGCGAGGGCGAGGAGCTGCGCTTCGCGCCGGCAGGGGGATCGTGGCTCTTCGAGGGGGACCGCGGCCTGCTCGACGCCGAGCGGTACCCGGGCGGTGTCGAGCGCGTCTGGCACGCGCTGGCGTGCCGAACGGCCGGCGATGTGCTCGTCTCCGCCGCCGCCGGCTACGAGTTCACCGACCTCGGCGGCGGCAGCCACGCAGGCGGGGGCAGTCACGGCTCGTTGCTCGCAGGCGACTCGCTCGTGCCGGTGCTCGCAGCGGGCTTCGAGGGGAACCCGCTGCCGGCCTCGCCGTCGATCACCGAGCTCGCCGGGCTGGTTCGGACGCACTTCGGGCTGGAGCCGCCGGCCGTCGGGCCTGTGCTCGCGGTCAATGCGTGACCCGGCCACGAGCCGCCAGCGGATGGTCGAGCGCCAGCTGCGCCGCCGGGGGATTGCCGACGCGCGCGTGCTCGACGCCATGGGCGTCGTCCCGCGCGAGCTGTTCGTGAGGGAGACCGACCGAGGCCGCGCCTACGCGGACGGGCCGCTCGAGATCGGCTGCGACCAGACGATCTCGCAGCCGTACATGGTCGCTCTCATCTGTCAGGAGTCGAGTACACGGCCGGGAGCCCACGTCCTCGACGTCGGCACCGGATCGGGCTACCAGGCCGCCGTGCTCGCCGAGATGGGAGGACGCGTCGAGACGGTCGAGCGCCATCCCGAGCTCGCCGAGCGCGCGAGGCGCAACCTCGAGTCGGCGGGCTACGTGGACCGCGTCACGGTCCACGTCGGCGACGGCACACTCGGCCTTCCCGGGGAAGCGCCCTTCGACGCGATCGCGGTGGCGGCGGCCGCACCGCGGTTTCCCGGGACGCTGTTCGACCAGCTCGCCCCCGGCGGGCGGCTGGTCGTCCCGGTGGGGGGGCGCTACGGCCAGCGCCTCGAGGTGATCGTCGCCACTCCGGAGGGCCCTGCGGTTGCGCGCTCGGTCCCGTGCCGCTTCGTACCCCTCGTCGGCGCCGAGGGGTTCTGATGGAGGCGCGCGCACGCGTCCTGGTTCGGGGTCTCGTGCAAGGCGTCTTCTTCAGGGCCGAATCCTGCGACCGTGCCCGCTCGCTCGGTCTCACCGGCTGGGTCAGGAACCGCACCGACGGGCGGGTCGAAGCCGTCTTCGAGGGCGAGCGAGAGCGTGTCGAGAGCATGGTCGACTGGTGCCGACACGGGCCGCCCGGGGCGGTCGTCCACGAGGTCGACACGGCCTGGGAGGAGCCCGTCGGCGAGCCCGGCTTTCGAATCGTCGGGTGAGCGAAGGGGAACCATCTCGCGCGTTTTCCCCTCTAATCTGTGTTCATGGAACGGCTGACGGAGAGCGCGGCTCCTCCGCCGACCGGCTTCGCCGCCGGGGTAGCCTCCGCCCGCGTTGCCCTGCGCAAGCGGCGCAACTGGCTTCAGCTGGGGAAGTTCTGTGTCGTCGGTGCCTCCGGCTACCTCGTCAACCTCGCCGTATACGCACTGCTCGTTCACCTCGCCGGAGTCCCGTACCTCCCGGCGGCGGTCGTCTCCTTTGCGGTCGCGGTGACCAACAACTACACCTGGAACCGGCTCTGGACGTTCAGCCGGGCGCGCGGGCATATCGCAATCCAGGGCGCGCGCTTCTTCGTCGTCTCGCTCGCAGCTCTCGGGGCGAACCTCGCCATCCTGGCGCTGCTCGTGACCGCGGGACTGCCCAAGGTTCCTGCCCAGGCGGCTGCAATCGTCCTCGTGACGCCGCTCAGCTTCCTCGGGAACAAGCTCTGGTCGTTTCGCCGGTAGCGACATGACGAGCCGCCTGGCGCGTCCGGCCGTCCTCGTCATAGCCGTCGTGCTCGTGCTGGTGGCCGCGGGCGCGGCGTCGGGCGCCGCCACGGCTCCCCGCTACGACGAGCAGGGTCGCCTGATCGAGACGCCGTTCGTCCCGGCGCCGGACGAGCCGCAGCTCCACGAGAAGCTCGCGATCGAGCTCGCTCTCTCGGTTCCCCGCGTCGAGGACTGGGTGGCGCGCTACCCGCAGGACGGGCTGACGAAGACCGCGACCTACGACGACGAGAAGAAGGAGTGGGAGGTCAAGGTCTGGTCGGATCGCAAGGATGCCGGCCAGATCGTGCTCGCGATCGTCGACGACGACGGGGCTCAGGTGACGGAGGCCTGGGTGGGCCCCCAGGTCGCCTGGACGATGGCCCGCGGCTACGACGGGGCATTCGGAAGGAAGATCAACGAGCCCTGGATCTGGTGGCTCTTGTCCGCCGTCTTCTTCGTCGGCCTGGCCAACTTCAGGCGCCCGCTCTCGCTGCGAAACCTCGACCTGCTCGTGCTTCTCTCGTTCTCCGCGTCGTGGTGGTTCTTCAACGACGGCCGGATCTTCACGTCGGTGCCGCTCGCCTATCCGCCGCTCGTGTACCTGCTCGTCCGCATGGTCTGGCTGGGGACACGCGGGCGATCACGGGCGCCGTCCACGCCGTTCTGGCCGGTCTGGCTGCTCGTCGCGGCGACGTTCTTCATCGGAGGCGCCCGTATCGGCCTGAACCTCGAGGCGTCGAACGTGATCGACGTCGGCTACGCGGGCGTCATCGGCGCTCAGCGGATCGTGAGCGAGGATCAGAGCCCGTACGGCAACTTCCCGGTCCGGGACGGAGCCGAGTGCGGCGAGCCCGATCGGTACGGTGACGTCCGCGACCGGGTGCAGACGAACGGTCGCTGCGAGACGGCCAACGAGCGCGGGGACACGTACGGCCCGATCTCCTACGTCGCCTACATCCCGGGCTACCTCGCGACCGGCTGGAGCGGCAAGTGGGACGAGCTGCCCGCCGCACACTTCACGTCGCTCCTCCTCGACGGGCTGACGCTGGTCGGCCTCGCGCTCGTCGGCTGGCGGTTCGGCCGCGGGAGGCTCGCCGCGACGCTGACCTTCGCGTGGGTTGCGTACCCGTTCACGACCTACGTCTCGAACTCGAACACGAACGACGCGCTCATCCCGGCCTTGCTGGTCTGGGGGTTCTGGCTGTCGACGTCTGCCGTCGCCCGCGGCCTGTTCGTCGGCCTCGCGTCCTGGGCGAAGTTCGCACCCTTCCTGCTCGTGCCGCTCTGGGCCTCGTACCCGGACGGGCTGAAGCGGCCGCGAGCTCTCGTCCTCTTCGCGGGCGGCTTCGTCCTCGCGACATTGCTCGGCTTCTGGGTGCTCCTGCTCGAGCCGGACCCGGTGAACGCGGCCCGGGTCTTCTGGGAGCGGACGTTCGGCTGGCAGCTCGGGCGCGAATCACCCTTCTCCGTCTGGAGCTGGGCCGAGTACCCGGGCTACCCCGAGCTGAACCATCTCCAGGTGGCGCTCAAGATCGTCCTGCTCGCCGGGGCGATCGCGCTCGGCTTCTTCCCGCGTCGAAAGAACGAGCTCCAGCTCGCCGCGCTCACCGCGGCGATCCTGATCGGGTTCGAGATCGTTCTGACCCACTGGTTCTACCTGTACATCCCCTGGTTCACGCCCTTCGTGACCTTCGCGCTGTTCGCGCCCGCGTTCCGCGAGGCCGAGCAGCCGGTCGAGCAACCCCGGGACGAGCCCGACCGGCCCGTGCCGGAGCTCGTCGGAGCACGGGTGTAGGTGTCCGCGGTCGCAAGCACAGCCGGTCGCGGAGCGACGAGACCGGCGCTTGCAGCCGCCGCGCTCGGCATCGCCCTGTTCCTGCTCTCCTTCGGCCTCCTCCACACGGGGCCGTTCGACGATGCCGAGATCGTCGATACGCCCACCTACCAGCGCTACGGCGAAGCGATCCTCGACGGCCGGATGCCCTACCGGGACTTCGCGGTCGAGTATCCGCCCGGCGCGCTTCCCGTGTTCGCGCTCCCGGCGCTCGCCCCGTCCGAGGGGTATCGCGCGGCCTTCGAGGCGGTCGTCGCGGCCTGCGGGTCGGCGACGATCCTCCTCGCCGTCGCCGCGCTCGCCGCCGTCCGGGCGCGGCCCGCTCGCCTCTACGCGGCGGCCGCCTTCCTCGGGCTGGCGCCGCTCGCGCTCGGGCCGGTGCTGCTCACGCGATTCGACCTCTGGCCCGCGATGCTGACCGTCGGGGCGCTGGCGGCGCTCCTGTCGGGACGAGGACGTCTGTCCTTCGCCGTGCTTGGGCTGGCGGTCGCGGCGAAGCTCTATCCGCTCGCGCTGCTGCCGATCGCCCTCGTCTACCTCGCGCGCCGCCGTGGCCTCCGCGAGACGGCGATCTCGCTCGCCCTCTTCGGGCTCGTCCTCCTCGTGGCCTTCGTTCCCTTCGCGCTCATCGCCCCTGACGGGCTACAGGCGAGCTTCGAGCGCCAGACCGGCCGCCCGCTGCAGATCGAGAGCCTCGGCTCGGCTGCCCTGCTCGCGGCGGCCAAGGTCGGGTTATACGAACCGACGGTTGTCTCGAGCTACGGCTCCCAGAACCTGACCGGCGCGCTGCCCGACGCCCTCGCCACCGCGCTGACGGTCCTGCAGGTCGTGGCCGTGATCGGCGTCTGGCTTCTGTTCGCGATCCGGCGGGGCTCGCAGGAGGAGTTGATCGCCGGCTGGGCGGCCGCGCTGTGCACCCTCGTCGCGCTCGGCAAGGTGATCTCGCCCCAGTTCCTGCTCTGGCTCGTGCCGGTGGTGCCGCTCGTCGCCGGCCGGCGAGGCGTACTTGCCTCGGCGCTCCTGGCAGCCGCGCTCGTCTTGACGCAGCTCTGGTTTCCGGCCCGGTACTGGGATCTGGTCGCCGGCGAGGCAGGGCCGATATGGCTCCTCGTCGCGCGGAACGTCGTCCTCGTGGCGCTCGCCGCGGTCGCCGTCGCCGCTATGGCACGGACACCCGCACCGTCTCGCAGCGGGTAGCCCGTCCCTCCGGCGTGCACTCGACCAGCACGCCCTCGATCCGGACGTCGGCCTCGGCCGGATGGAAGCGAACCGGCATGCCGGTGCGCATGCGCTCGATCGCCAGCTCGGCCCGGACGCCGATCACCGAGTCGTGCGGGCCGGTCATGCCGGCGTCCGTGAGCGCTGCCGTTCCGCCAGCGAGCACGCGGGCGTCGTTCGTCTGCACGTGGGTGTGGGTGCCGACGACCGCGGTCGCCCGCCCGTCGAGCAGGCGCGCGAGCGCGATCTTCTCGCTCGTCGCCTCGGCATGGAAGTCGACGATCACGACCGGGGTGTGGCCGCGCAACTCGTCGACGAGCCGTTCGGCGACCAGGAAGGGGTGGGTCTCGCTCGTCATGAACAGCCGGCCCATCAGGTTGAGAATCCCGACCGGCGTCCCGTCGCGCGCCGGGATGACCGTGGTTCCGCGCCCCGGCGTGCTCGAGCCGCCCAGGTTCGCCGGGCGAAGCACGCGCTCGGAGCTCTCGAGAACGGGAATCAGGTCTCGGTGCCGCCACACGTGATTCCCGGTCGTGATCACGTCGGCCCCGCCGGCGAGGAGCCGGTGGGCGAGCTTTGCCGTCAGGCCGACGCCGTCGGCGGCGTTCTCCCCGTTGACGACGCAGAGATCGACGTCGAGGTCGTGCCGGAGGGTGGGCAGCCGCTCTTCGACGGCGCGCCTTCCCGGCGCCCCGAACACGTCGGCAACGAGCAGGATTCTCAGGCCGCTGCTCAGGGCAGGCTGAGGTTGGACGCGGGCCGAACCTCGATCTGGACGTGCTGTCCCGAGTCCTGCGTGTAGCGGGCGAGCGCAGACGACTCGACCTGGGACAAGTCCGCGACGGTGCCGACCTTCGTCCGCGCCGCGGCGACGGTCGAGCCGACCGTCAGCGCCTCGTCGGGGTCGAGGTTGGTCATCGAGACGACGAGCCCCGGGCTGCCGGAAGGCTGGAGGTCGATGCGAACGCCGTAGGGCCGGCCGCTCAGGATGTGATCCGACATGGCGATGACGGTCCCGTCGACCGGCGCGTAGACGTCCGTGCCGGCCGCGGCGCCTACGTCGAGGCCGCCCGTCTCGGCCCCCGCCGTGCCGCCGAGCAAGTAGTACCTGATCCCCGGCTGGTCCTCCCCCACGAGACGTCGCAACAAGCGGGTGAAGACGCCCGCGTTCGCCTGGGTGCCGACCGGGTCGAGCGCCAGCACGCCGTCGCCGACGCGCTGGTAGCCGACGGCGGTCACGCGGCTCTCCGAGATGGGGAGGAAGAGGCGAAGGGCTCCCTGGAAGGCGATCACCTGAGGCTGCGGAGGGCCGGCCGGCAGCAGCCGATCCGACTGGGGAACGGGGACTGGCGTCGTGGTGTCGGCCGAGTCGAAGACGAGGACGAGGATCGGAATCGCGAACGCGAGCGCGATCGCCGCCAGGACGAGCCGGCGGATCCAACGCGAGCGGCCTCTCGGGCGCGGGCGAACCGGCGCGTGCGCCGGAAAGCCGGAAGAGGCCTGGGGCCGGGCCATCGGGCCACGGTAGCGAACGCATCAGAGGGCTGCCAGACGCTCGCACGGGGATTCGGTCAGCCCGCACCGGGCAGGTCGCAGCTGGAAAGATGGAGGTCGTGGCCTCGTTTCCCGCGACCCGGCTCCGGCGTCTCCGCAGAACCGACACCCTTCGCGAGCTCGTCCGGGAGACGCGCCTCGACCCGGGCGACCTCGTCTATCCCCTGTTCGTCTGCCCGGGGGACGGCGTCAGCGAGCCGCTCGAAGGGCTTCCGGGCATCGCCAGGCGCTCGATCGACCGTCTCTGCGACGAGGCGGAAGAGGCGGCGGCGGCCGGGGTGAAGGCAGTCCTTCTCTTCGGGATCCCGGAGGAGAAGGACGACGTGGCGAGCGAGGCCTACGCCGAGGACGGGATCGTCCAGCGCGCGCTGCGGGCCGTGCGGGAGCGCGTTCCCGAGCTTCTTCTGATGACCGACGTGTGCCTCTGCGAATACACCTCGCACGGCCATTGCGGCCTCGTCCAGGACGGCGAGATCCTGAACGACCTCTCGCTCGAGCTGCTCGCACGCACGGCCGTCTCACACGTCGAGGCCGGCGCCGACGTGGTCGCCCCGAGCGACATGATGGACGGGCGGGTGGCCGCGATCCGCGGCGCGCTGGACGGTGAGGGGCTTCGAGACCGTGCCGATCGTCGCCTACTCGGCCAAGTACGCGTCGGCCTTCTACGGGCCGTTCCGTGAGGTCGCGGAGTCGACGCCCGCGTTCGGTGACCGCCGCAGCTACCAGATGGATCCGCCGAACGTGCGCGAGGCGATGCGCGAGTGCGCGCTCGACCTCGAGGAGGGCGCGGACGTGATCATGGTCAAGCCGGCGCTCCCCTACCTCGACGTGATCGCGGCGGCGCGAGCCCGCTTCGACGTCCCCCTCGCCGCGTACAGCGTCAGCGGCGAGTACGCGATGCTGAAGACGGCCGCCGCGCAGGGCTGGCTCGAGGAGCAGCGCGCCGTGCTCGAGAGCCTGACCGCCATCAAGCGCGCCGGCGCGGACATCGTCGTGACCTACTGGGCCAAGGACGTCGCCGGATGGCTCTGACCGGCTCCGACACCCGCAGCGCCGAGCTCTATCGCACGGCGCGGAAGCTGATACCGGGCGGGGTCAACTCGCCGGTCCGCGCGATGCGGGCCGTCGGTCTCGACGCGCCGGTCTTCGTCGCGTGCGGCGAAGGAGCCTACGTCGTCGACGTGGACGGCAACCGCTACGTCGACTGGGTGCTCTCGTGGGGGCCGCTCCTCTACGGTCACGCCGACCCCGAGATCGTCGCCGCGGTGCGGCAAGCCGCCGAGGAGGGAACCTCCTTCGGCGCGCCGACCGAGCGGGAGGTCCTGCTGGCGGAAGAGATCGTGGCCGCCGTCCCCTCGATCGAGATGGTGCGGCTCGTGTCGTCCGGAACCGAGGCGTCGATGAGCGCGATCCGCCTTGCCCGGGGGGCGACCAGGCGCGACCGCGTGCTGAAGTTCGCCGGTTGCTACCACGGCCACGTCGACGCTCTGCTCGCGAGCGCCGGCTCGGGACTTGCGACGCTCGGTATTCCCTCGACGCCGGGCGTCTCGTCCGGCGCGACGGCCGACACGGTGATCTGCCGCTACAACGACATCGACGCGGCCGCGGCCGCGGTCGAGCGCTACGGCGAGGGGCTCGCCGCGGTGCTCGTCGAGCCGGTGGCGGGGAACATGGGCGTCGTGCCGCCGGAGCCCGGCTTCCTCGAGGCCCTGCGGGCGCTCTGCGACGCGAGCGGCGCCCTCCTCGTCTTCGACGAGGTGATCACCGGCTTCCGGGTGGCACGCGGCGGGGCTCAGGAGCGGTACGGCGTCATGCCCGACCTCACGGTGCTCGGGAAGATCGCCGGGGGCGGACTGCCCCTGGCCGCGTTCGGAGGCCGCGCCGACGTCATGGAGCGCCTCGCGCCGAGCGGCGACGTCTACCAGGCGGGGACGCTTTCGGGAAACCCGGTCGCGACGGCCGCCGCGCTCGTCTCCCTCCGGCGCACCAGCGACGCAGGGCTGTACGCCGACCTGGAGCGAAGGGGCGCGCGGCTCGAGAGCGGGTTGCGCGAGCTGGTCGACGGCGAGGAGGCGTGCGTCCAGCGCGTGGGCGCCATGGCCACCCTCTTCTTCCACGCGGGCCCGGTTCGGAGCTTCGACGACGCGTCGGTGAGCGACACGACGCGCTACGGCGCGTTCTTCCGTCACATGCTCGAGCGGGGTGTCTACCTGGCGCCCTCGCAGTTCGAGGCGCTCTTCCTCTCGACCGCGCACGGCGACGACGAGATCGATCGCACCGTGCAAGCAGCCGCGGAGTTCTTCGCGTGACGATCTGGGAGACGATCGCGGCGGAGGCGGCGGCCGAGAGCCCGCTCTGGGAGGCCGCGTTGCGCCCCACGGGCGAGCGGGAGCTCGAGCCGGTGTTCTCGGAGCTGGGCGAGCCCCGCTTCGCGCTCGCGACGGAGACGATCTACGAGGGCTACCTCCTCCACTACGGGACGTCGCGCCTCTTCCGCCCAGCCGACGGCGATACCGCGGTGCTGCTCGGTGACTACCTCTACGCGCACGGTCTCGTTCGCCTTGCGCGCCACGAGGACGTTCGGGCCGTCACCGATCTGGCCGAGCTGATCTCGATCTGCACCCAGCTCCGCGCCGACGGCACGGAGGCCGCGCGCCTCGACGGGCCCGTCTGGGCGGCGACGGCCTCAGCGCTCGGCTCGGGGAACGGCGCCCTCGTGGACGCGCGCGACGCGGTTCGCCTCGGCCGCGACGTCCGGCCCCTCCTCGAGCTCGCAGCCGTGCGCGTCAGAAACGGAGCGCTCGAGCAGGCACTCGCGGCTCACGCCTCCCGCGTGGAGTAAGATCGCCGACGGATGACGGGCCTCCTCGCCAGCCTGGTGCTCGCGGCCGAGAAGCCGCCGGACGTCGAGGGTCGGGACATCGTGCTCTCGATGCTCGTGGTCGGCCTGATCTTCCTCGCCGTGGTCGCGCTCGGCGAGCTCGCGAAGTACCTCTCGCACCGCAGGCGCCCCCGCGAGTAGAAGAAGGTCCGGGGCTCGGGGGTAGACTCGGGCCGTGGCCTGCGACGACCTGCGCGACTGGCTCGACCTGCTTCGCCGTGAGGGTGAGCTGGTCGAGATCGCGGCGGAGGTCGACCCCTACCTCGAGGCGACCGAGATCGTCGACCGGACCGTGAAGGCAGGGGGCCCGGCGCTCCTCTTCAGGCATCCGAAGGGCTCGCCCCACCCGCTCCTCGTCAACCAGTTCGGCACCGAACGGCGCATGTGCCTCGCGTTCGGCGAGCCGACGCTCGACCACGTGGCGGCGAAGCTCGAGCAGGTGATCGAGATGCAGCCGCCCCAGGGGCTGGTCGAGAAGGTCAAGGGGCTCGGCAAGCTGAAGCGCCTCGCCGACTCGCTGCCGAAGAGCGTCCGCAGCGGCCCGGCGCAGGACATCGTCATGGAGCCCGATCTCGACAGCCTGCCGATCCAGCACTGCTGGCCGGGCGACCCGGCACCCTTCATCACCCTCCCCGCCGTGATCACGCGCGATCCCCGCACGGGCACGCGCAACGTCGGCATGTACCGGATGCAGAAGATCGACGCGCGCACGACCTTCATGCACTGGCAGATCCACAAGGACGGCGCCGCCGACTGGCGGGGCATGGGCGACCGGCTGGAGGTCGCAGTCGCGCTCGGGCTCGACCCGATCACCGCCTATTCGGCCAGCGCGCCGCTCCCGAAGACGATCGACGAGCTCATGCTCGCCGGCTTTCTCCGGGGACGTCCGGTCGAGCTCGTGCGGGCGAAGACGGTCGACCTCGAGGTGCCCGCGCACGCGGAGATCGTCCTCGAGGGCTACATCGAGAAGGGCGAGCTCGGGATCGAGGGGCCGTTCGGCGACCACACGGGCTACTACTCGCCGCAGGAGCCGTTCCCGATCTTCCACCTGACGTGCATGACGATGCGCCGCGACGCGATCTACCCGTCCATCGTCGTCGGCGTTCCCCCGGCCGAGGATGCGTGGCTCGGCAAGGCGACCGAGCGCATCTTCCTGCCGGCCATCCGGATGACCGTGCCCGAGATCGTCGACTACGACCTCCCGGTGGCGGGGGCGTTCCACAACTGCGTGATCGTCTCGATCCGCAAGGCGTTCCCGGGGCAGGCGCGCAAGGTGATGCACGCGATCTGGGGCCTCGGCATGCTGAGCCTGTCGAAGTCCGTGGTCGTCGTCGACGAGTTCGTGGACGTCCACGACTACGAGAGCGTCTTCTTCCACGTCTGCGCGAACGTCGATCCGAAGCGGGACGTCGTGCTCGCCGACGGGCCTCTCGACCAGCTCGACCATGCGGCGGTCTCCCACTGCTACGGGGGGAAGCTCGGCATCGACGCGACTCACACGTGGGAGAGCGAGGGGGCGCGGCCGTGGCCCGAGCGGATCGTGATGAGCGAGGAGGTCCGTCGCCTCGTGGACGGCCGCTGGGAGGAGTACGGTATCCGGCTTGCGGGAGAGGAGAACGGCCGGGTTCCCGGCGCCTTGCGCCAACCGTTACGTCGTTGACACGGGCCGCTCTGCGCACGTTCAATACCCGGTGTAAGGTCCGGCGGCAGTAGCGGCGTCAGAAGGGGAGATCTTCGTGGCAGGAGAGGACGAGGGGCAGCACGGGGAGCCGCCCGTGGACGGGCCCTCGCAGCAGCACGTCCCGACGCCGAGCATCCTGCCGATCGGCTTCGCAATCGGCGTTGCGGTGCTGCTCGTCGGCCTCGTCCTCAACTGGATCGTCGTCGGCGTCGGCGCGGTCGTCGCGATCATCTTCGGGCTCCTCTGGGCCGCCGCGTCGACCCGCGAGATGCGCGGGCGGCCGATGCCGGAGCCGCCCGCCGGCCCCGTCCAGACGGAGGGGGCCGAGCTGGGCCCGGCCGTGTACTCGGGGGCCGAGAAAGAGCTGCTCGAGGAGCACCCCGAACGCTATTCGCGCAACAAGTTCCTCGAGCTCTCGACGCTCGGAATCGGCGCGGCCATCGGCGCGGTCGTCACGATCCCGGTGGTCGGCTTCGCGATCGCGCCGGCCTTCGTCGACCAGGGCGACGAAGACGTCGACGTCGGGCCGCTCTCCAACTACCCGGAGGGCGAGTTCGTCGTCACGACGTTCCAGTCGTGGGAGGACGGCGGCAAGGTGTCCACGCGCACGGCCTACATCCGGAACAACGGGTTCGTGAACAGCGTGCCGAGCTTCACGATCCTGTCGAGCAGCTGCGTCCACCTCGGCTGCCCCGTGCAGCCGAGCGGGCCGCTCGGCGAGCCGCAGGAGATCGAGACCGGCTCCGGCCCGGTCAGGCTGATCGGGGTCACGCCCGCCGGCTTCAGCTGTCCCTGCCACGGCGGCGCCTACGACACCGAGGGCAACCGGACGGCGGGCCCGCCGGTGCGTTCCCTCGACCGCTACTACTTCAAGATCGACAACAGCAGCCTGATCCTGGCCGGCCGCTACAGCGTCGGCACGGTGAACGGCACGGGCGCCGAGGCACAGATCGAGTCCTACCCGCTCCACGATCCGGGCGAGCACGTCGACGGCCCGGAGGCGTGGCTCTACCCCTACGCCCCGTAAGGAGACCGTGGCCTCTGTAGCTCCCAAGAAGTCCGCTCGGCGACAGGCCGCGAAGGAGGTCGCGCTCGCGCCGGTCAACTGGCTCGAGGAGCGCTCGGGGCTGATCGGGGGCGGCCGCTACTTCCTCTTCCGGAACGTCCCTTCGGATCTCAGCTGGCTGCAGACGCTCGGCTCGGCGACGCTGACCGCCTTCATCGTCCAGGCGATCACCGGCGTGATCCTGGCCTTCTACTACCAGCCGACCGCCGAAGGCGCCTGGCCGTCGATCAACATGATCACGAACGACCTGACGCTCGGCTGGCTCGTCCGCGGCATGCATCGCTGGGGGGCGAGCGTCTTCATCATCCTCCTCTTCCTGCACATGGGCCGGGTCTTCCTGTTCGGCTCGTACAAGTACCCGCGCGAGCTGAACTGGCTCGTCGGCGTCGGGCTGCTCGCGCTGGGGATGCTCGAGGGCTTCACCGGCTACCTGCTGCCGTGGGACCAGACGTCGTACTGGGCCACGGTCGTCGGCATCAACATCAACGGCACGGCGCCGTTCCTCGGCCCCTTCATCGCCGACGTGCTCAGGGGCGGAAACGAGATCGGGAGCGAGACGATCGCACGCTTCTACTCGATCCACATGCTGCTCATACCCGGGGCGCTGATCGCGCTGATCGGCCTCCACCTGTATCTCGTCGTGCGCCTCGGCGTCACCTCGCCGCCGTGGTCGAAGCACGCCGCCGGCCGTGAGCGGCCGGAGACGGACTCGCGCAAGCGGGGTCTCGTTCAGCCCCGCCCACGCGGGAACGGCGACGGAAGGCCCGGGCAGTGAGCACCGTCCAGCGCGGCGCGCGCCGGCGGAGCGGCGAGCGCAACGGGGCGGGCGACCCGAACCGGGCAGAGTTCGCGCGCTACAAGCAGGACGTCAAGGAGCGCGGCAAGCCGTTCTTCCCGTTCGCGATGTTCCACGACACGGTGATGAGCCTCGTGGTCGTGTCCGTCATCGCCGCCCTCGCCTGCATCTGGTACTTCACCTCGGGCGAGGAGCCGGGGGACTCCGGGCTTCTCGGGCCCCGGTACACGGAGGAGGCCGATCCGGCGACGATCTCCTTCGTCCCGAGGCCGGACTGGTACTTCTACTTCCTCTTCTACCTCCTGCGGATCTTCAAGTGGCCCGAGTCCGTGTTTCTCGGCACCGTCGGCATCCCGACGATCTGTCTCATCCTCCTGCTCGCCGTCCCGTTCATCGACCGGCGCCGCGAGCGGAGGCTCTCCCACCGGCCGGTCGCCGTGATCGCCTCGATCCTCGTGATTGCCTCGATGGCCGTTCTCACGTGGAAGGGCGCGACGGCCAAGGAGTTCGTGGCCAGCGAGGTCGAGGGGCTCGTCGACGACTGGATCGCCCAGGGCGCGCTCGAGGAGAACGTCGCCCAGGTGGACGTGCCGGGCGTCACCGACGCCGCCCAGAAGGTGCAGCTGGTCGACGAGGGCGCGACCCTCTTCGCCCAGGCGGGCTGTCTCAACTGCCATGTCTACCAGGGGGCCGGCTCGCAGAACCTCGGGGCGCCCGAGCTGACGGACGAGGGCACGAAGGAGCGCGGCGTCCAGTGGCAGATCGACCACCTCGAGTGCCCGAGCTGTGTCACGCCCGGCTCGGCGATGCCGTCGTTCGCGACGCTCAGCGAGGAGCAGCTGCTCGCGCTCGCGGTCTTCCTCGAGTCGTCGAAGGGCACCGGCGGCGGGTAGCCGCCGGCCGCGCCGGCCGTCATGCGCATCTTCCTCGGCATCACGGGCGCCTCGGGCGCACCGTATGCCGTGCGCCTCCTCCGCGAGCTCGCGGAGGCCGGGAGCGAGGTCGGGGTGTCGATCTCGGACGCCGGGTACACGGTGCTCGGGACGGAGCTCCACGGAGACCCGAACCTCGCGCGCGACCGGATCGTGGAGCGGCTGGTCGCAGATCTCGAGGGTGTGACCGTCTACGAGAAGAACGACTACTCGTCGCCCTACGCGAGCGGTTCCGCCAGGGTCGACGGCTACGTCGTCTGCCCGTGCTCGATGTCGACGGTGGGCACCGTGGCGGCGGGTGCCATGGCGAACCTGATCCACCGCGCCGCCTCCGTGGCGCTGAAGGAGGGCCGCCGGCTCGTGCTCGTGCCGCGGGAGACTCCCCTGTCCACCATTCATCTCGAGGGGATGCTCCGGCTTCGCAGCGCCGGCGCCGTGATCCTCCCCGCGTCCCCCGGCTTCTACCATTCGCCCGAGTCGATCGACGACCTGGTCGGCTTCGTCGTGGCGCGCATCCTCGACCAACTCGGTATCGAGAACACGGTCTCGGGGCGCTGGGGCGCAGTGACCGAGCCCGAGCCAGGTATCCGCTCTGGCACGCTCGCGCCGGACCGCGTGCGGGAGATGTTCGACCGGATCTCCCCCGTGTACGACCTCATGAACCGGGTCATGACCGTCGGGCTCGACCAGCGCTGGCGGGAGCTCACTGCCGCGTCGGTCGTGCGCCCGGGTGACCGCGTTCTCGACGCGTGCTGCGGGACGGGCGATCTCGCGCTCGCCTGCCGCCGCGCCGGCGCCCGGGTGACCGGTCTCGACTTCTCGGAGCGGATGCTGGCACGCGCCCGTGCCAAGTCGGACGCGATCGACTGGGTTCGCGGCGACGTGCTCGCGCTCCCCTTCGAGGACGAGTCGTTCGACGCCGTGACGGTCGGGTTCGGCGTGCGGAACGTCGCCGACCTCGAGGCGGGGTTCGCGGAGCTGCGGCGGGTGCTCCGGCCCGGAGGGCGCCTCGGCTGTCTCGAGATCACGCAGCCCCAGGGGCCGGCCGCGCCCTTCTTCCGGCTCTGGTTCGACCGGCTGGTGCCGGCGCTCGGCAAGCTGCTTCCGGGCGGTGCCGCCTACGCGTACCTGCCGGCGAGCGTCAGGCGGTTCCCCGACCCACGTGAGCTGGCCGCGCTGTGCGCGGATGCGGGGTTCGGGCAGATACGCTGGAGGTTGCTGGGGGGCGGGATCGTCGCCCTGCACACGGCGACCGCGGTGTCCGAGGCGCGGCGCCCGGGAGGTTTGTGAACGCGATCGCAACCATACGCTCGGCGCCCGGCCTCGAGAGCTACCTCGAGCGGCTCGAGGCGCGCCTCGAGTCGTGCGTCGCCTCGCACCCGGGGCTCGTGGCCGAGGTGGGCACCGAGACGCTCGCGGCCGGCGGCAAGCGGCTGCGCCCCGTGCTCGTGTTTCTCGCGACGCCGCCGGAGGAACGGGGCGGAGACGCGGTGGTCGCCGCCGGAGCAGCCGTCGAGCTGGTTCACATGGCGACGCTCGTTCACGACGACATGCTCGACGGCGCAGATCTGCGTCGTGGTCGTCCGACCGCGTGGGCGCTCTACGGGGAGCAGGCGGCGAAAGCGGCGGGCGATTACCTGTTTGCGCGAGCCTTCGCGGAGCTCGCCGCCACGGAGGACGCCGCGGCGGTCGCGCTGCTCGCCGACGCGGCCCTCGCGCTCGCCCGCGGGGAGGCGCTGCAGCGTCGCCAGGCGTTCCGCCCCGACACCACCGTCGACGACTACCTCCTCCGTTGCTCGCTCAAGACCGGGAAGCTGTTCGAGGTCTCGTGCCGGCTGGGCGGCGGACGGTCCGCGCTCGGAGAGTTCGGTCTCGCTCTCGGCATCGCCTTCCAGATCGCCGACGACATCTTGGACTGCACCGGCGACTTCGACACCACCGGCAAGCTCGCAGGGGTAGACCTGCGGGACGGCACGCCGACGCTCCCGCTCATCCTGGCCGCCCGCGAGGACGAGCGGGTTCGCGACGCCCTTGCCGGCGAGCGGGTCGAGGGCGCGCTCGACCGGGTCGGGGCGACCACCGCGCTCGAGCAGTCGCGCGTCCTCGCGCTCGAGTACTCGGAGCGCGCCCGCGCCGCCCTCGACGGCGAGCCCGACCGGGACGCCCTCGAGGCGCTGACCTTCGCCGTCGTGCACCGGGAGCACTGAGCACGGAATGGCGGTTCTCGACCACGGCCTCACGACGCTCGACTCGATCCGGGCCAAGGTCGAGGCGAACGAGCGCCTCGATTTCGAGGACGGCCTCGCGCTGATGGAGTCGGACGACGTCCTCGCGCTCGGCGACCTCGCCGACCTCGCGCGTCGCCGACGGGGCGGCACCGACGACGTCTACTTCGTGCAGAACCTCTACCTGAACCAGACGAACGTCTGCCGCGTGAAGTGCAAGTTCTGCGCGTTCGCGCGGACGCAGAAGCAGGAGGGCGCGTACACGATCAGCGCAGAGGAGCTGGTCGAGGACGCGCTGCGCCAGCGCGAGCTGACGGGGTTCACCGAGATCCACATGGTGAACGGCGAGAGCCCGCACGTGACCTTCGACTTCTACGTCGACACGGTGCGGGCGCTGCACGAGGCGATGCCCGACGTCCATCTCAAGCTCTACACGGCGAGCGAGATCCACCACATGACGAAGCTGTCCGGCCTGACACACGAGCAGGTGCTCGTCGAGCTGAAGGAGGCCGGTCTCGGCTCGCTTCCGGGAGGCGGCGCCGAGATCTTCGCCGACCGCGTCAGGCGCCTGGTCGCGCCGGGGAAGGAGCACCCCGACTTCTGGTTCCTGACCCACGACACCGCTCATCGCCTCGGCATCCCGACCCATTGCACGATGCTCTACGGGCACGTCGAGACCTACGAGGAGCGGGTCGACCACCTGCTGCGCCTGCGCGCGCAACAGGATCGGACGGGCGGCTTTCTCGCGTTCGTGCCCCTGGCGTTCCATCCGGAGAACACGGTCTTCGAGCGACGCGGCTTCACCTTCACGCCCGGCGTCGAAGACCTGAAGACGATCGCGATCTCCCGTCTGCTGCTCGACAACATCCCGAACATCAAGGCCTACTGGATCATGATGGGGATGCCTCTCGCTGCGGTCGCGCTCCACTTCGGTGCGAACGACGTGCAGGGAACGGTCGTGCGCGAGGAGATCTTCCACGCCGCCGGCGCCCGGACCGAGACGGAGCAGAAGGTCGAGGAGCTCGTGCGTTACGTCACGGAGGCAGGCCGCGTGCCGGTGCAGCGCGACACGCTCTACAACGAGGTTCGCCGGTGGTAGCGCGCCGGCTCAGACTGGGGCGGATCTCGTACGTCAACATGGCGCCTCTCTTCTTTCGTCTCGACGCCGACGTCGAGGAGGCGACCGGTGTTCCCACCGAGCTGAACGAGCGGCTGCTCGCAGGCGAGGTCGACCTCGCGCCGGTCTCGTCGATCGCGTACGCACGAAACGCCGGCAGCCTGCGGGTCCTGACGAAGGTGTGCGTTTCCTCGGAGGGCGCGGTCGATTCCATTCAGCTGGTATCCCGCGCGCCGCTGACGCGGATCCGCTCGGTTGCGGTGACGCCCGAGAGCGCCACCTCGGTCGTCCTCGTCAGGATCCTGCTGCCCGAGGCGGAGCACGTTCCGCTCGGCGAAGAGGCGGATGCGACGCTCCTGATCGGCGACGCGGCCCTGCGCAGCGTCTTCGAGGACCCGACGCCGCACTACGACCTGGGCCGCCTGTGGCAGGAGCGGACGGGACTGCCCATGGTCTACGCGGTGTTCGCCTGCCCCGACCCGGTGCCCGAGGGGGTCGATCGCGTCGAGGAGGCGCTGCTGGCCGCCCACCGCCACGCGCGGGCGGAGCCGGAGGAGCTCGCGCGTGACGCGAGCGAGCGCTACGGATACCCCGCGGGTTTCCTGGCCCGGTACTTCGAGAAGCTGCAGTACCGCTTCGGACCGCGCGAGCGAGCCGGGCTCATGACGTTCTTCGAGCTCGCACGGGACGTCGGCGAGCTCGACGTCGTGCCCGAGCTGCGGTTCGTGAACCACGATGCCGTAGAGGCCGGACCTGTCCGGCCCCTGTCCGATCGAGAGGTGGCCCCGTGACGGTCGCCGAGGTCCTCGACAAGGCGTTGGCGGGTGAGCGAATCGACGAGGCCGACGCGCTCACGCTGCTCGAGAGCAAGGAGCTGGTTCCGATCGGGCGAACCGCGGACGAGCTGCGCTCGCGGAAGACCGACCCGAGCCGGGTGACGTTCATCATCGACCGGAACCTGAACTACACGAACATCTGCTACACGGACTGCGACTTCTGCGCGTTCTACCGGTCGCCCGGTGACATCCGCGAGGGCTACCTGCTGCCGAAGCCGGTGATCTTCAAGAAGATCGAGGAGACCCTCGCGCTCGGCGGCACCGGGCTCCTCATGCAGGGGGGCCACCATCCGGACCTCGGGATCGACTTCTACGAGGATCTCTTCCGCTCGATCAAGGGCCGCTACCGGGTTCACTTGCACGCCCTCTCGCCGCCGGAGATCCAACACGTCGCCCGCCGGTCGAAGCTGACCGTTCCCGAGACGCTGACCCGCCTTCGCGATGCGGGCCTCGACTCGATCCCGGGCGGCGGCGGCGAGATCCTCGTCGACCGCGTTCGCCGGATCATCTCGCCGAAGAAGACGACCTCGGAGGAGTGGCTCGGCGTCATGCGCGACGCGCACCGCCTCGGCATCTCGACGACGGCGACGATGATGTACGGGCACGTGGAGACCGTGGAGGAGCGGGTCGAGCACATGCGCAAGATCCGGGAGCTCCAGGACGAGGGTCAGGGCTTTCGGGCTTTCATCTCGTGGACGTTCCAGGACGACGGGAACCGCCTCGGCGACAAGGTGCCGCGCGAGGTCATGCCCACCTCGTTCGACTACTTGCTCACCCAGGCGGTCAGCCGCATCTACCTCGACAACGTCGACCACATCCAGTCGAGCTGGGTGACCCAGGGGATGAAGATCGGCCAGGTCGCCCTCGGCTTCGGGGCCGACGACCTCGGCTCGATCATGATCGAGGAGAACGTCGTCTCGGCCGCCGGCACGACGTACCGTGCGTCAGCGGACGACTTCGCGCGCGTGATCCGGGCGATGGGGAAGATCCCCGTCCAGCGCGACACGCTGTATCGCGACGTCCGCGTCTGGAACTGAGTTTGCGCCGGCGCAGAGACGGCACGAAGCCGGCTCTGTTCGGTCACACCGGGTCTGCGATACTCGATCCAGGAGCCTTCCGATGAGCGTGCTCGACGAACGGGACGTGACACCTCGCCGCTGGACGAGAGCGGAGTACGACCGCATGGTCGAGGTCGGTCTGCTCACCGAGGACGATCGCGTCGAGCTGGTCGACGGAGAGATCCTGACGATGTCCCCGCACAACGGTCCTCATGCGACGGCAATCGGCCTCGCCCACGAGGCCCTCCGAGCGGTCTTCGCCGAGCTCGGGCACGTTCGCGTGCAGCTGCCGCTGGCCCTCGACGCGATGTCCGAGCCCGAACCTGATCTCGCCGTCGTCGCCGGTGGGTTGCGGGACTATCTCGACCACCATCCGGATTCGGCGCTGCTCGTCGTGGAGGTTGCCGATTCGACACTCTCGTTCGCGCGTCGCAAGGGTGGGCTGTACGCACGGGCCGGGGTCCCGGAATACTGGATCGTGAACCTCGTCGACCCGTGCCTCGAGGTGCATCGCGCACCGGCTGCCCGCAGCGGTGCGCGCTACGGCTGGGTCTACTCAGGCGTCGAGCGGAACGGATTCGACGCGAGTGTTTCACCGGTCGCGGCTCCGTCGGCTCGGATCGCCGTCGCGCAGCTGCTTCCCTGAGCGTTCCCGCTCTCCTCGGGCCACCGCAACGGCTGCCCAGACGGGGGCGGTTGTCCGCCAGAACGACGAGCGGGCCTTGCGGCCCGCTCGTCTCCGGGCGAGACGACGGCTCGGTCGTCAGGCGTGCGCGAGTGGCGGGCGCCGGCGGTTCATGACGACGACCACCGCACCGCCGATCAGGAGCAGCGCTCCGAGACCGGCTGCGATACCGACGGCGGGCCAATCGGTGCCACCGGTCTCGCCGATGGGCGAATCGAACGTCACCGGGACGCGAGTCGGCGTCGGGACGCTCTCAGGGCCGCTCAGCGGTGCGACGACCGGGTACAGGGGCTCGATCACCGGGTCGGCAGCGCCGGGGCCGCGAAGACCGGGCTGGTCGTCCGGGCGAACACCGTCGCTCGGCTGCCCGAAGCTGAACTTCTCGAGCTCCGAGAGCGGAGGCGTCGCGATGACCACGACGGCGTTCCGGCGCTCGGTCAGCTGCGCGACCGTGGGACCTCCCGCGAGCGGGGCGCCAGCGGTCTGCTCGGGCTCGAACGAACCGCAGTGAGGTGTGCAGGGAAGGTTTCCCAGCGGCATGGCGCCTGCGGCCGGAGCGACGATTGCCGCGACCGCGAGGGCCAGAGCCGCCAGCGCTACCCAGCGACCAAATCGTTGACTCCGGACCTTCATGACTTCCTCCCTTTCCTCTCGAGATCACCCTGCTGCGATCTCGTTGGCGCGGAGGATCGACGGCCGCGCTAACGGCACCCTTGACTGCCGCTTACCGACCGCTAAACGGCGGACGAGAGGAGGCCCGGCAAGCGGGCCTCCTCATCGGTACGTGGTTCGAGCTACGCCGTCAACACGTTGCCGTAGAGCCGCCACAGCCATTCGTCGTCGCTGTAGGAAGGCTCGAAGCCTTCGCGACGGAAGGTGTCGACGGCTGCCAGATACCGCTCGATCTCACCGAACAGCTGCTCGATGTCGTGTCGATCGACGTGTGTGAGCTTCGTTCTCATTACCCCTCCCTGTTCGTTCCTCCGGCAAGGAGGATCGACTGCTCCGCTAAAGGAACGCTAAGAGGCGGCTTGGTGGACGCGAGAATGCAGAGCTCGCTCAGGTCCTCGCTCACCCGGCTCGCCAGGCCGCGAACTGGTGCGGCGACGAGTGACCGCTCGTCCGGGCGGGCCTTCGTCCCGGCGGTATTGCTTCCGCCGAGAGCCTGACCCGTTTCACGTGGACGATCGCCCGGGCGCCCGGCTGATCTCCCGGCGTCTCGCTCCTCAGCCTGCCGGCTCGACTGGAGGCTCGTCCTCGGGCAGCGGAGGCTCCCGCAGGAGGTGTCGCCAGAGGTTGTCGAGTACCCGAGGGATAGGACCCTGCAGGGCCGATCCGCCGAGCGTGAACGCGCCGGCCGCGAACACGCGGGCGCCGGACCGGTGCTGGTGGTAGGTCATCTGGGCGGTCAGGCCCCGACCGAAGAGATTCGGAATCTCGGCGACGACCTGGGTACCCGGGGGCGAGGATCGCGCTTTCTTGTCGATCTCGATCCCGAAGGACCCGAACCTCGCGCCCGGCTCGAGGCCGGTGCCCGCGAACAGCCAGGCAGACGCCGGCGTCGCCCTGACGATGAAGCCGGCCCGGCGCCGGCCGCGATCGTTGGCGATGTACTGGGCTCCGATGAGCGCAGCCTCCGGTCGTCCGAGCTCCCGCCACTTGGCGACGCGCGTCATGCGATCGCCGCGATAGTCCACGCGGTAGAAGACGTTGTTGGCCGAGAGAAACATGAGACTGCCGCCTCGATTCCGGTATCCCGTCAGCACGTCGTATTCCTTCGCGGTGACGTACTCGTGGTGGCCCGGAAACACGATCAGGTCGTAGGCCCGGCGCAGGCGGGCTCCCCCCGTGACAGCGCGCAGGTCGAGATCGCTGAGGACGTCCACCTCTTTGCCGCCTCTCCAGAGCCAGCGCAGGAACGGAAGGTCGTACACGTTGAAGCGGGGAGGAACGCCCCGGTCGAGAAACGCGCGGGTGGTGTCAACGGTGGCGACCGTGTCGTCCTCGTACCAGGTGTCGCCGAGCCCGTCTCGGTCGGCGTCGCGGCGGTTGTACGCCTGCCACGTGTTCGTCGGCATGACGACCGCCACGCGATGTCCGCCGAGCACGGCGGGCCTGACGACCAGTGGGGCGTAGGCAATGCGTCCGGCTCTCCCCCTCACCTCGGCGAAGTACAGGCCGCTCTCCCAGTTCCCGACGCGTATCCGCAGCGCCCGAGGCGTTCCGGTGGGAACGCGGGTTCCCTCGCGGACGACGAAACCGTTCACCTCGTCCCGTCTGAGCCCCGTGATCGGCATCGTCCCCGCCCGGAGGAAGCGGAGGTTGACGGGGCCTCGAGCGCCCGGGACGACGAGCGTCACGAGCGAACGCGGTGCGGCGCTCTGGCGCAGGAAGTACGCCTGCATGCCGGTACGCGCGGCGGTCGCGGACTGCGGGGCGAGGATTGCGGCGACCCCGACGAGAGCGAGAGCAGCGAGGGTGCGCCCCAGGCTCACGCGCCCACGGTGCCACGGGAGCGCTCGCACGTCCAGTCGGTACGCCTTGTATTTCCGTCGCAAGCGATGACTCAGCGGCGCCAGGGTGATGGGATCGCACGGCGAAAACGTCCAGCCTGCTGCCGGATACGCGCCGTGCGCGACGCTCGAGGCAGTTGTCCGCACCCTGTTCGGAGTCTGTAAGTAAGCAGGGTTCGGGGGTTGCGCCCCGTAGTTGTCTTTGCTTCCGTGGGTGACGGCGTGCGTAGATGCTGGGTGGTCGTGGCCGTTCTCGCGGCCCTGGTCGGCGCGCCGGGGACGGCGACCGCTGCGCAGACGACGTCGCTCATGCCGGGCGTCACCTACACGCGGGACGTCCGTCAGATCCGGGGCGAGCGCGTCGTCTTCCACGTCGTTACCACGCCCAAGCCGGGCGGTCTCTACTCGCTGAAGCCGGTGCTCTCGAACGGGAGGATCACCGGTACCGAGACGGTCAGCTCGATGCAGACGCGGATGTCCGGAAACGCCACGGTCGTCGGCGTGAATGCAGACCTGTTCAACTGGCAGCTCGGCTATCCCTCGGGGATATTCATGCGCGACGGCGTCCTGCACGGGCGTCCCACGAGCGCTCGGTCGTCGCTCGGGATCGGGATCGACGGCCTGCTCCGGATCGCCCGGATCGGTTTCTTCGGCACCTGGGCGATCGGCGAGGCGAAGCGCCAGGCGCTCGATCAGCTGAACCGGCCGCTGGCGAAGGGCGAGGTCGGGATCTTCACGTCGGCGTGGGGTGAGCGCACGCCGACCGCGTCGAACGCGGTCGACGTCGTTGTCTCCGGCGTCCCCGCGACCAAGGCGAACGCCGATCTGACGGGGCAGATCGCGAGCATGAACAACGGAGGCGGCACGAGGATCCCGGAGGACGGAATCGTCGTGCAGGCGCTCGGGCCTCCCGGCAAGAAGCTGCGCGCGGACGCGCTCCCGGGCTCGCCGTTCGTCGCGAAGCTCATTCTGAAGCCCTGGTGGGAGCAGGTGCGTGACGCCGTGGGCGGCGGTCCGGCGATCGTGCGAGGCGGAAAGATCTCGCTGCCCACGACCGAGGACTTCAGCTCGGCCCAGCTTCTCCCGCGCCATCCGCGCACGGCCGTGGGCCAGCTCCGCGGCGGGAAGATCGTGCTCGTCGCGGCGGACGGACGGCAGTCGTTCAGCGCCGGCGTGAACCTGCGCGATCTCGCCGAGGAGCTGCGACGGTTCGGCGTCGTGACGGGCATGGCGTTCGACGCAGGAGGCTCGACGACGATCGCCTTCAACGGCGACGTTCTCAACTCACCCTCGGACGGAGCCGAGCGGGCCGTCTCGGACGCGCTCATGGTCCTGTACTACGGCGTCTACGCGTCGCAGCCGGCGAACGGGGTCGTCTCGCCGAACGGCGACGGCGTTGCAGAGGGGCAACGCCTCGCGTACAAAGTGGTGCGTCCGTCAACCGTCGAGGCGCGCCTGATCGGGCCGGGAAACAAGGTGGCCTGGAAGTGGAACGGCGAACGAGAGCCCGGCAGGTTCCCGCTCGAGCCGGCTGCGAAGGAGCTCGACGAGGGCAAATGGCGCTTCGTCGTCAGCGCCGTCGACGGAGACGGGAACCGCTCGCGGGCGACGCGGCGCTTCACCGTCAACGAGACGCTCGGATTTCTCAGGCTTTCGGCCGACAGCCTTAGGGTGACGAAGAAGCGAAGCGACACGCTTCGTGTCACGTTCAGAACTGCCCACACGGCCCGCGTCCGGGTAACCGTCGAGAACGCGGGAGGCGTCGTCGTCAAGACGCTCCTCAGCCAGAGCGGCCGGTCGCCGGGCGAGGTCGCTGTCACCTGGAACGGCCGTGACGGCAGGGGCAGGATCGTCGCCGCGGGCGCCTATACCGTCCGGGTCCACGCGACCAACACGCTCGGCGCCGTGCAGCTGGCCGACCGCGTGCAGGTCAAGCGCCGCTAGAGAGCGGCCGATTAGAGTCTTCTCATGGGCTGGGCCGCAGGAGCGGCGGTCGGGTTGACCCTCCCGATCGGCGGAATCACCGACGGGATCACGGACGCGCTGACGGGAGCCATCGGCGACGCGGGGGTCTACGCCGTCTTTCTGCTCATGCTCGTCGACGCCGTGCTGCCGGCCGGCTCAGAGATCGTGATGCTCTACGCCGGAGCGCTCGCCGCGGGCGCCTTCCCCGACAGCGAGGTCACGCTCTTTGGCTGGACGATCGAGCCGGGGATCACCGCCTACGTCGTGATGGCGCTGGCGGGGACGCTCGGCTACCTGCTCGGCTCGATCCTCGGCTGGGGAATCGGCCGGTACGGCGGCCTGCCGCTGCTCGAACGGCATGGACGCTGGTTCCACGTGACGCCCGAGAAGCTCGAGCGCGCGGAGCGCTGGTTCCAGCGCTACGAGATCTGGACCGTGTTCGTCGCCCGGATGCTTCCGGTCGTGCGGTCCTTCGTCTCGATTCCGGCCGGGATCGCCGAGGTGCGGCTCGGCCCGTACACGCTCTTGACGTTTCTCGGCACCCTGCCCTGGTGTTTCGGAATCGCCGGCGCCGGCTACCTGCTCGGCTCGAGCTGGGAGACGTTCCACGACCGCTTCCGCTGGATCGACTACGTGATCGTCGCGTTGATCCTGCTCGGGATCGCGTACCTGATCGTGCGTCTCTGGCGCCGGCGCGGACGGCGGGCGGCCGAGGAGACGGGGTAGTCCCGCCGGCTGCCGGGTAGACTGGCGCTTCGTGATCCCGCTCGTTGACGTCAGGGCGCAATACGCCCCGCTCCTCGGCGAGTTGAAGGACAGGCTCGGCGAGGTGATCGACTCCGGACGCTTCATCCTCGGACCGAACGTCGAGGCCTTCGAGCAGGAAGCGGCTGACCGTCTCGGCGTCGCCAGGGCGATCGGGGTCGCGAACGGCACCGACGCTCTCGTCCTGGCGCTCGACGCGCTGGGGATCGGACCGGGCGACGAGGTGATCTGCCCCTCGTTCACGTTCTACGCAACGGCGGAGGCAATCGCGCAGCGGGGGGCGAAGCCCGTCTTCTGCGACATCGAGCGCGAGTCGCTGAACCTGGACCCGGCTGATGCCGCCGCGCGCGTCACCGCACGGACGAAGGCGATCGTCGCGGTCGACCTCTTCGGCCGCCCGGCCTCGACCGCAGGCCTCCCCGAGGGCGTTCCCGTGGTCGAGGACGCCGCCCAGGCCTTCGGCGCGCTCGGCGCGGGGACGCTCGGGCGCGTGGCCACGTTCAGCTTCTTCCCCACGAAGAACCTCCCGGGCCTGGGCGACGGTGGCCTCGTCGCGACCGACGACGACGCGCTGGCCGAGCGGGTTCGCCTGCTCCGCTTCCACGGCTCGCGCGACAAGCAGACGTTCGAGGCCGTCGGGTACAACTCGCGCCTCGACGAGCTCCAGGCGGCGGCGCTTCGCCTGTTCCTGACCAGACTCGACGCCTGGAACGCCGCGCGCCGCGAGGCCGCCGCCCGCTATGCGGAACTCGGCCTCGGCGAGGCCTGCGAGCTTCCGATCGACGAGCCCGGCCACGTGTACCACCTGTACGTCGTTCGCACGCAGGAGCGTGAGACGCTGGCAACGGCACTCGGCGAAGCCGGGATCGCCTGCGCCGCGTACTACCGGACACCGCTCCATCTGCAGCCGGTGTTCAGCCGGCTCGGCTACGCGCCGGGCTCGCTTCCGGAGACCGAGCGGGCTGCGCACGAGAACCTCGCCCTCCCGCTCTGGGCGGGTATCTCGGCCGGCCAGCAGGAGCAGGTCGTCGAGCGCGTGCTCGCTGCGGCGGCGGTCGGAGCCGCGCGATGAAGTTCATCAGCCGGTACCGCATCTGGCAGGTCGTCGTCGACGCCGGCCTCCTCGCCGCGGCGTGGTACCTCGCGTTCTGGCTCCGCTTCGACACCGGCATCCCCGTGTTCTACGAGCGGCTCATGGTCGAGTCGTTCGCTGTCGTGATCCCGCTCGGGCTCGCCGTCTTCGCGCTCTTCGGCCTCTACAACCACTGGTGGCGCTACGTGTCGATCAAGGACATGTGGGCGGTCGTGCGGGGTGTGACGGTGGCGTGCATCGTCGCGGAGCTCGCCATCTGGCTCGTCAACCCGGTGCCCGATATCCGCGTGCCGCGCTCGGTGGTCGTCCTCGACTGGCTGATCCTGCTTGCGCTCGTCGCGGGGGCCCGCCTGCTCGCGCGAACGCTGATCGAGCGGCCGGGGCCCCGGAAGATCGTGGCCAGCGGGCGCGAAGCAGTGATCGTCGGTGCCGGGGACGCCGGGCAGCTGATCATCAAGGAGATGCAGAAGAGCACCGAGCTCGGCTACACGCCGATCGGCCTCGCCGACGACGACCCGCGGAAGCAAAACCTCCGGGTGCACGGCGTCCGGGTGCTCGGCACGACGGACGAGCTGCCGAAGATCATCGCCGACTCGAACCCGGACGAGGTGATCATCGCCATCCCCTCGGCGGCCGGCGAGACTCGGCAGCGCATCGTCAACGCGTGCCGTGACGCCGGCGTTCCGGTCAAGACGCTGCCGTCGGTGTACGAGCTGATCGCCGGGGATCTCCACCTCGCGCGCCAGCTTCGTCAGGTCGAGGTCGAGGACGTCCTCGGACGCGACCCGGTGCAGCTCGACCTCGAGGTGGTCGCCGGCTACCTCGCTGGGGAGACCGTCGTCGTGACCGGCGCCGGGGGATCGATCGGCGCCGAGCTCTGCCGCCAGATCGCGGCCGTCGGACCGGAGCGCATCCTGCTGGTCGAGCATGCCGAGAACTCGCTTGTCGAGATCGAGCGCGAGCTCATGTACGAGCGTGGCTTCAAGCCGGTCGTCCCCGTGCTCGCCGACGTGAAGAACCGGGCGAAGATCCGCAGGGTCTTCGAGCGCTACCGGCCGACCGTCGTCTTCCATGCCGCGGCCTACAAGCACGTCCCTCTGATGGAGGCAAACCCGCTCGAATCGGTGCGCAACAACCTCATCTCGACACAGGTGGTCGCCGACGTCGCGGCCGAGTTCGGCGTTCGTACCTTCGTTCTCGTGTCGACGGACAAGGCGGTGAACCCGAAGAACGTGCTCGGGCAGACGAAGCTCCTCTGCGAGTGGATCGTCAACACGGCCGCCCAGCGTCCCGGGACGGAGACGAGGTTCCTGGCCGTGCGCTTCGGCAACGTCCTCGCCTCGTCGGGAAGCGTCATTCCTCTCTTCCGCCGCCAGATCGCCCGCGGTGGGCCCGTGACCGTGACGCATCCGGAGATGACGCGCTACTTCATGACGATCCCGGAGGCGGTCCAGCTGATTGTCCAGGCGGGCGCGATCGGTCGCTCCGGCGACGTCTTCGTGCTCGACATGGGCGAGCCGGTCAGGATCGTCGACCTCGCGCACAACATGATCCGGCTCTCGGGGAAGGAGCCGGGCCGGGACATCGCGGTCGATTTCATCGGGATTCGCCCCGGCGAGAAGCTGCACGAGGAGCTCTGGGCCGACGGTGAGCAGGCGGCTCCGACGACGCATCCCAAGATCTTCCGCTGTGCCTCTCCGAGCGTCGACACCGTCTGGTTCGACGACGAGCTCACCGAGCTGATCCGGCTGATGGAGGCCGACGACACGCTCGAGGTCGTCGCCCGGCTGGGAACGATGGCCCGCGAGCCCAGGCGCGTGCCTCTCGCCGAGCGCGACCTCGCCCTCTGAGAGCGTTGCCGCCGGGGGTCGATCCCGAGCGGATCCTCGCGGGTCTCAACCCCGAGCAGCGGCGGGCGACCGTGGCCGTCCGCGGCCCGGTCTGCATCCTCGCCGGTGCGGGCTCGGGGAAGACGACGACGATCACGCACCGGATCGCCTACCAGGTCGCGAGCGGCGCGTTCGCTCCCGGCGAGCTGCTCGCCGTCACGTTCACGGACAAGGCGGCGGGCGAGATGCGCCAGCGCCTTCAGGCGCTCGGCGTCGCCGGCGTCCGGGCGAGGACGTTCCACGCGACCGCGCTCGCGCAGCTCCATCACTTCGCACCGGAGACGGGATCGATTCTCGCCTCGAAGGCGATCCTGCTCGCCCCGATCGTGCGTTCGCTTCACCGGGCGTACCGGTTCCGCCCGCTCGCCGAGTTCGCAACCGAGATCGAATGGGCGAAGAACCGGCGATTGCCGCCGGAGCGGTATCTCGACGGCCTCGACGGGCACCAGCCACCCGTTCCGCCCGACCTGATGCTCCGGATCTACCGTGACTACGAGCGACGCAAGAGGGGCGGCGGACGCATCGACTTCGAGGACGTGCTCGAGCACCTCGTCCGCGTCTACGAGTCCTCGCCGGCTGCGATCGAGGGCTTTCGGCGAGCGTGCAGCGCGATTACCGTCGACGAGTACCAGGACGTCAACCTGCTACAGCAGACGCTGCTCGACCTGTGGCTCGGCGAGCGCGACGACCTCTGCGTCGTCGGAGACGACTACCAGGCGATCTACTCGTTCACCGGCGCCACCCCGCAGTACCTCCTGTCGATGCCGACGCGGTTTCCCACGGCGGCGGTGGTCAGGCTCGAGGACAACTACCGCTCGACGCCGCAGGTTCTGGAGCTCGCGAACCGGCTCGTACCCCGGCTGGGCGGCGCCGAGAAGACGCTCCGCGCAGTACTGGAGCCGGGTCCGGAGCCGGCCTCCGCTCCCTTCGCTTCGACCGACGAGGAGGTCGCCGAGATCGTCGGGCGAATCCGTCGTCTTCGGGAGGACGGGGTCGCGGACGACGAGATCGCCGTGCTCTACCGTGTGAACGCACGCTCGGACGACCTGGAAGGACCCCTAGCTGCGGCCGGGATTCCCTACCAGGTTCGCGGCGGCGCGTTCCTCCAGCGCCCGGCGGCCCGGGCCGTGCTCCGCTTGCTGCGCCGTTCCGGCGACGAGCCGGCAGCCGGCACGGTCGAGGTGGCCGCGCAGGCGGCCGGGCTCGTCGATCCGATCCCCGAGGGTCTCGGCGACGACGGCGTCACGTTCCAGGAGGACCTCCGCCGCCTCGTCGATCTCGCGGCGGCGCTCCCGGGGGACGCGTCCGTGTCGGACTTCGTCTCCGATCTCGAGGCGCGTTTCGGATCGGAGGGCGCAGGACGCGGCGTCCAGCTGCTCACCTACCACAGAGCCAAGGGCCTCGAGTTCGAGGTCGTCTTTCTCCCGTTCCTCGTCGAGGGTGAGCTGCCCTTCAAGCAGGCGCGAACCGACGAGGCGCTCGCCGAGGAGCGCCGGTTGCTCTACGTCGGCCTGACGCGTGCCAAGCGCCTGCTCGCTCTCTCCTGGTCGGGGAAGAAGCCGAGCCGCTTTCTCGACGAGCTCGGCCTGCAAGCCGCGCCCGCCGCCCGATCCGGCGGGAGGTCGAGAGAAGAGGTTGCGTTGCCCACCGGGGAGGACGGCCCCGTGTTCACGGCGCTGCGGGCCTGGCGTCTCGAGCGGGCGAGGGAGGACGGTGTTCCGGCGTACGTCGTCTTCGACAACAAGACGCTCGCGGCGATCGCCGTCGCGCGACCGGCGACTCGCGGCGAGCTTGCCGCCGTCCACGGCGTCGGCCCGACCAAGCTCGATCGGTACGGCGACGAGGTGCTCGGGGTGCTACGCGACGAGGGCGGGTCAGGACCCGCCCCTACGGCCCCGACCAGGCAGGGGATGTAGGGGCCGGACCCGTCCGGTCCAACGCCGGTCCGCGGCCCTGTAGGGCCGGACCCGTCCGGCCCACCGAAAGGGACCTCACCCCGGCAGCGCCGACAGCAGCAGCTTCAGCATCTCAGCCGGATCGCGGCGAACCCGCGCGCCCTGGCCGTCGCGCTTGACCAGCTCGAGGGCTCGCGGGTCGGTCAGCGGCCGCAGCCGGCCCTCTTTGATCAGCGCCTCGTCGACGCCGCCGAGGCGCCCGCCGTAGGTCGTGTAGACGGGGACGCCGAGCGCGGCAGCCTCGCGGTTCATCGTGCCTCCCGCCGAGACGACGAGGTCGGCGAAGGCGATCAGGCTCTGGGCGTCGACCGCGCGCTCGGGGACGATCAGGGACGGCAGCGCGAGCGCCCTGACGTAGTCCCGCTGCTCGCGGGTGCGCGGGACGACGATCGCCCGCGCCCGGTCGTCGCGCCCGATGTGCTCGAGCACCTGCGGGAACAGGGGATTCGAGCGGCGGTGGTAGAGGGACACGTCCGGTGGCGTGCGGATGACGACCAGCACCTTCGAGCGGTCGACGAGGAGCTCGTCGAGCGCCCCGGGATCGGGCTCGAAGTCGGCGAGGTAGTACTCCTCCTTCAGCCCCGGGTAGCGCACGAGCTTCGGCGGGCGGACGCCGTACGGGGTCAGGCGCTCCGGCGGGATCGCCTCCGGGACGACGACCTTCGTCGCCGCCCTGCACCCGAGCTGATGCTGAACCGTGGCAAACTCGTAGTCGAACGTCGTCGAGCTCGGCATGCCGAGCCGCCGGGCCGCCAGCGTCAGCTCGTGCGAGCCGTGCGCGAGCGCGATGTCGAACCGCCGCTTACCCGCCCAGCGCCGGAGCGCGGGCAGGCGAGACGTCAGCGCGCGCAGCTTTCCCGTCCGCGAGCGGCCGCCGTGCCGGCCGATCAGCGCCGCCTCGATTCCGTGCCGCTCGAGGAGGTCGACGGTCTGCGCGTACTCCCGTGCGGTCACCTCGATCTCGGCTCCGCGCTCCCTGAGGAGAGCGATCAGCGGCCGGAACACGAGGACGTGCGCCGGCGCGGTCATGTCGATCCACACGCGCACGGAGGCGCAGTCTAGAGGCTTGGTGTCGGCTCAGCCGGAACGCGAGCGGTGCGTGAGGAGACCCCAGACGGCCGAGGCCGACTGCCGGACGACCCGCAGGATCGTCGCGCCGACCACGCGCAGGTAGAGGCCGACCGAGCGGTCGGCGACGTACTCGAGATCGTGGGCGAGCTTCTCGCCCCAGGACGGCTCGCGCCCCATGCGTGTTTGGGCGAATCCCGTCAGCCCCGGTCTCACGACGAGGCGCTGCCAGTACTGCGGGATCTCCGCGCAGAGCTCCTCGAAGAACGCCGGTCGAACGGGGCGGGGACCGACGATGCTCATGTCACCCCGGAGCACGTTCCAAAGCTGCGGAACCTCGTCGAGCTGGGAGGCGCGAAGCCACCGCCCGAGCCCGGTCACCTCCGATCCCGTGCGCCTGTCGAGCTCGGCGCCCCAGTACGGCCCGAGTCGCGTCTCGGCGTCGGCGGTGAGCGTCCGGAACTTCATCATCGTGAACACGGTCCCGTAGCGCCCGACCCGCGGGCCGCGATAGAGCACCGGGCTGCCCGAGCTCAGCCGGATGGCGAGCGCGATCACGATCGCTACCGGAAGGAAGAGGAGGAAGAAGACTCCGGAGACGAGGACGTCGAGCGCGCGCAGAGCCACGTCGACCCGGCGGTGGCGAACGTCTTCGCCCGCAAGCCGGGCGTAGCGCTCGGCAAGGGTCTCGGCGCTCACGCGCACCGGATCATATTCCCCGGGCTGGCGACCGTCACTTCGGCCCTGCGGGTTTTCCGAAGCACCGCCGCGGCCCGTTACCGACGCGACTTCGGCATGCCGGTCGGCATACTTGTCGCGGTGTCGAAGAAGACCGCCCGCAAGGCTCGCGCCGCCTCGAAGACCCCGCCGCCGGTACGCGGAAGCAGCGGAGCGTCCAACCGGTTCTGGGTCTACGTCGGGGTTGCGGCGGTCGTCGTCGTTGCCGCCGTGGCGCTCATAGTCACGAGCGTCGTCGGAGGTGACAGCAACGACTCGTCGCCCGCCGCGGTCGACGGCACCGCGACGGAGCAGCTGTTCGCCGACATCCCACAGGAGGGCATGACGCTCGGCGATCCGGAGGCGCCCGTGACGCTTGTCGAGTTCGCCGATCCCCAGTGTCCGTTCTGCCAGCAGTTCAACACCGAGGTCCTGCCGAGCATCGTCGATCCCTACGTGCGAAACGGCGACGTGAAGATCGTCTTCAAGACGTTCCCCTTCATCGGCGAAGACTCGCTGACGGCGTCGCGGGCGATCCACGCGGCCGCCCTCCAGGGGAAGGCGTGGAACGTCGTCGATCTCCTGTACGCGAGCCAGGGCGGCGAGAACGAGGGCTGGGTGACCGACGAGCTCCTGGCTGCGATTGGCGGCGCAATCCCCGGGCTCGCCACCGAGAAGTGGACCGCGGACACGGAAGCGGCCGCATCCGAGGACGCGGTCGCCGCGGACGTCCAGGCGGCCCAGGCAGCCGAGGTGAACGGCACGCCGTACTTCCAGATCGGGCCGACCGGCGGTGAGCTCGAGTCGATCGGAGTCACGAAGCTCGACGTCGAGACCTTCACCACGGCGATCGACGAGCAGCTCGGGCAGTGAGCGAGCGGGGCGTCCGCGTCGCCGTCGGCATCGTCGCGGCGGTCGGCGTGGGCATCGCCGCCTACCTGACCTACGTGCGCTACTCGGGTGGCTCGGTAGCCTGCTCGACCGGCGGCTGCGAGAAGGTGCAGAGCTCGTCCTACGCCGAGGTCGCGGGTGTGCCTGTGGCCCTCGTCGGGCTCATCGGCTACCTGCTGATCCTCGGGTCGGCCTTCGTTCGCGGTGAGGCCGGCGCCGTGGTCGGCGGAGCGCTCACGCTTGTCGGCTTCGCGTTCGCCATGTTCCTCCTCTACGCGCAGCTCGCGATCATCGATGCCGTCTGCCAGTGGTGCATCGGCAGCGATGCGGTCATGGCCGTGCTTCTCGTGCTCGCCCTCGTCCGCCTGCGGGTAGCGTTGCGCGGCGAGCCGGTCAGCGTCGAGTCGCCGGGCTGACCTCCGCTCAGGCTGTGCGCGTGCATAATGAACGCTTATGGATACGCGCCAGCTTGCAGCGTTCTGCAGCGTGGTCGAGCGCCGCAGCTTCAGCCAGGCGGCCGAGCGGCTCGGCGTCACGCAGCCGGCGGTGAGCCTGCAGGTCCGGGCGCTCGAGGAGCGGCTTGGAACCAAGCTGCTCGATCGTTCCGGACGACGCGTCGAGCCGACCGAGGCCGGCCTGCGCGTCTATGCGGGAGCACGGCGGCTCTTGCAGGCGGAGCAGCAACTCCTCGACGAGCTGGACGCCGGCGAGGGCGAGGTGCGTGGGCGGCTGGCGATCGGCTCGTCGACCGGGCCGGGCGGCCGCCTCGTCCCGAGGCTTCTCTGTGAGTTCGGGGAGGCGTACCCCGGCGTCGAGGTGAGGCTCGCGATCTCGGACACCCAGTCCGTCATCGACAGGGTCGGCGAGCGGGAGCTCGAGCTCGGAATCGTGGGCGCGGCGCGGCGCGCGCGCGCGCTCGTCTTCGAGCCGCTCGTCCGCGACGAGATCGTCCTCGCGGTGCCGGCCGGGCATCGCTTCGCAGGTCGGAGCGTGGAGGTGGACGAGCTCGCCACGGAGACGCTGATCGAGATGCAGGCGGGAGCCGGTGTCCGGCAGGTCGTCGACGACGAGCTGCGCCGCGCCCGGGCACGCGTGCGCCCGGCGGCACGCCTCGAGCTCGGGCTCCAGGAGTCGGTCAAGAGCGCGATCGCCGCAGGCTTTGGCGTCGGCTTCATCTCGCGCACGGCGCTCGAGGACGAGCTCGTCGCGGGGACGATGGGAGTCGCGACGGTGGAGGGGGTGGCCCCGTCGAGGCAGATCTACCTCGTTCGGGCGGCCGGGCGTACGCCGACCCGGGCCGCGGACGCCTTCGTTGCGTTCGCGGCCGAGCGAGTCGCCTGACCCGCTTGGCACAAGCGTGCCACCCCTGACCGGGCCTGGACGGCGGCCCGTAGGGCAGAATAGGCGCTGTCGTGGCGGACGACTGGAGAATCACGGTCGATTTCGACGACGAGCACGACGGCGTCCAGCTCGTCGAGCGTCTCGGAGCGCGCGAGTTCGAGCACGAGGAACGCAAGCGCCTGGGCGACCGCGTGATCGTCAGCCGCGACTCGGCGCGCGTTCTCTTCTATGCCGACTCCGAGTCGGTCGCCCGCGAGGTCGCGCAGCTCGTTCAGCGTGACCTCGAGGGCGAGACGCGGCAGGCGACCGTCACCCTCGAGGTCTGGCACCCCGTCGAGGAGGTCTGGAAGGATGGCTCCCAGCCGGTGCCGACGAGCCCGGAAGGGATCGAGGCGGAGCGCGACGCCCGCCTCGAGCGCGAGACACGCGAGGCGGTCGAGAGCGGCCACGCCGAGTGGGAGGTCCGGATCGAGCTTCCGGATCACGAGGCGACAGCCCGCGCGGCGGAGCGGCTCGAGGCGGAGGGACACACCGTCGTCCGCCGATCGCGGTACCTGCTGATCGGGGCCGTAAACGAGGAGGAGGCGGGCCTCCTGGCCGACCGCCTCCGCGAGGAGCTGCCCGGCGCGACCGTGCACGTGCAGCCGGGCGGGGAGATGGTCTGGGAGGTCACTCCCTCGAACCCGTTCGCGATCCTCGGCGGGCTCGGAGGCTAAGCGACCTCGAGCCGAAACGGCTCCGCCGGCGCCGATCCGGACCCGGTCAGGTAGGCTCTCTGCCATGAGACGGATGCTCGTCACGAGCAGCGCTCGCGCCTTCTTCTAGGCGCTCCGAGCCGTTCCCGGGGCGGTTCTTCGACCGTCCCACGCCGTCCGTCCATCCAGCAGCAGGCGCCAGCACGCCCTGTTGCGAGCAGAGAGCCGAGCACGTCCATGAGCTACGAGACCACCGGAACACTGATGCCCGCCCTGCGCCGGGCGCCCCTCTTCCGCCCCCTGGCGAGCAGGGATTTCGCCCTGCTCTTCGCCGGGATGACCGTGTCGCTGATCGGCGACGGGATCTACACCGTCGCGATCGCCTGGCAGGTCTACCAGCTCTCGAACACGCCGACCGCGCTCTCGGTCGTCGGCATCGCCTGGTCGGTGCCGATCGTCTTGTTCGTCCTGCTTGGCGGCATCCTGTCCGACCGGCTCGACCGCCGCCGGATCATGCTCGCGGCGCACGTCGTTCGCGGGTCGGCCGTCCTGCTCATGGGCGCGCTGTCCGTCGCCGGTGTGCTCGAGCTCTGGCACGTCGTCGCGATCGTGGTCGTCTACGCGATCGGGGAGGCCTTCTTCGGGCCGGCGTTCGGCGCGATCGTCCCCGACATCGTTCCCGCGGGCCAGCTCGTCCAGGCGAACTCGCTGAACCAGCTGATCGAGCCGATCGGGCTCCGGCTCGCGGGCCCGGCCATCGGCGGCTTCGCGATTGCCGCGATCGGAGTAGGCGAGGCGTTCTTCCTCGACGCCACGACGTTCGCGATCGCAGCCGTGACGCTCTTGCTCATGTCGGGACAGCCGCCGCCGGGGCTCGACTCCGGCGTCGAGCGGTCCGCCCGACGCGAGCTCGGCGAGGCGTTCGCCTTCGTACGGGCCCGGCCGTGGCTGTGGGGCACGCTCCTGTCGGCCGCGGTCGGCCTGCTCGCCTTCATCGGTCCGGTCGAGGTGCTCGTCCCCTACATCGTCAAGAACGACCTGGGTGGAGGCGCCGCCGATCTCGGCTTCGTGTTCGCCGCGGGCGGCTGTGGAGCCGTTCTCGCGGCCCTGCTCATGGGACATCGCGGCTTGCCGCGCAAGCACATGGTCTTCCTCTACGTGGTCTGGACGATCGGGACGTTCCTGATCGCCGGCTTTGGGGTGGCGACTGCGCTCTGGCAGATGATGGCCGTCAGCTTCGCGATGCAGGCGCTGTTCACCGCAGGGCTGATCGTCTGGGCCACCCTGATGCACAAGCTCGTGCCCAGCGAGCTGCTCGGCCGCGTCTCGAGCTTCGACTGGCTCGTCTCCGTCAGCTTGATCCCGGTCTCGTTCGCCCTCACCGGCCCGATCGCCGCGGCGATCGGCGCGAAGACGACGCTGATCGGCGCAGGCGTCGTTGCGGGCCTCACGACGATCGCCTTCCTCTTCGTCCCTGGGATGCGCGCGACCGAAAGCTCAGACGAGTTGCGAGATAAGCAGGACTAATGCAGAGCATTAGAGAAACCTGCTAGAGTGCCGGCGTGGGCGAGCGGCTCTCGTTTGACGTGCTCGTAATCGGAAGCGGGGCCTCCGGGCTCGCCGCGGCGGTGTCTGCCGGGCGGGCCGGGGCCAAGGTGGGGCTCGCGACGAAGGGCGCCCTCCAGTCGTGCAACTCGGCGAAGGCGCAGGGAGGCATCCAGGCTGCATTCGCGGACGACGACTCGCCCGAGCAGCACGCTGCCGACGTCTGGAAGAGCTCGCACGAGACCGCCGACCCCTCCCTCGTCGACGTCCTGACGACCGAGGCACCGGGCACGATCGGCTGGCTCGAAGGCCACGGCGTTGCCTTCACCCGCGAGAACGGCGGGTACCGCCTCGCTCGCTGCGGCGGGGCGAGTCGCAAGCGGCTCCTCCAGGTCGGAGACCGGACCGGCCACGCGATCACGAGCTCGCTGCGTGAGGCGTTCGAGGCCTCGGGCGGCGCCGCCCTCCCGAATCTGCCTCTCGAGAGCCTCGAGCGAACGGAGAGCGGCTGGGCGGCGACCTGCCGGCACAAGGACGGAGAGAAGATCGAGATCGACGCGGGCGCGATCGTCCTGGCCGCGGGCGGGCGCTGCTTCCGCGAGGCGAAGGAGCGTGGCGAGCTGTCGACGAATCACCCCGGCGCGACCGGCGAGGTGACCCGGATCGCGCTCGAGCTCGGCGCCGAGGCCCGCGATCTCGACGCGCTCCAGTACCACCCGAACGGAGGTGCCTGGCCGGCCACCATGCAGGGCTACTCGATTCCCGAGACGACGCGCGCCTACGGCGCCGTGCTTCTGAACTCCGAGGGCGAGGAGTTCACCGACTCGCTCGGCCCGCGTGACGAGGTCTCCGCGGCCATCGTCGAGGAGGTGGAGCAGGGCCGCGGCGCCTCGACTCCGGACGGCAGGCCGGCCGTCTGGCTCGACACGACCCGCATTCCGGAGGCCGACGCGGCCGTCTCGCTGCCCTACATGCTTCGGCGCTACCGCGCTGCCGGCGTCGATCCGCTGGCCGAGCCGATCCTCACCTACCCGGTGCTCCACTACCAGAACGGCGGGCTGGTCATCGACGAGCACGGCGAGACGACGCTCGAGGGTCTGTACGCCTGCGGCGAGATCGCGGGCGGGACGCACGGGCGCAACAGGATGATGGGCAACTCGCTGCTCGAGTGCTGCGTCTTCGGACGGCGCGCTGGGCGCGCAGCCGCGGAGAAGGCGAGCTCGTAGGGGCCGGAGCCCCGACCGACGACGGAAGGAACCGATGAACGCTGTCTCCACCGATCTGCAGCAGGCCGTCGAGGACGCAGCCGCGTACCTCTACGTGTGGGCGCTCAAGGACATCCCGCAAGACCTCCGCGATGCCCTTGTCGCCGCGCGCGAGCGGGAGACCTCGACGCCCGGACGGCGCGTCCTCGACACGATCATCAAGAACGTCGCGGTCGCGGACGACGAGAAGAACCTCGTCTGTCAGGACACGGGTATCGCGGTCTACTACTGCCGGGTCGGCGAGCACTTCCCGCTGCACCCGGCGCGGATCTACCAGGCCCTCTTCGACGGGACGGAACGGGCGACCGTCGAGCATCCGCTGCGCTCGAACACCGTCCAC
The DNA here is from genome assembly GCA_963819905.1 of uncultured Thermoleophilia bacterium. Taxonomy (GTDB): domain Bacteria; phylum Actinomycetota; class Thermoleophilia; order Gaiellales; family Gaiellaceae; genus CAWCQC01. The sequence goes on along the minus strand of CAWFXP010000009.1, from coordinate 169,875 downwards.
ACGCTGACCCGTGAGAACACCGGACAGAACGTCGGCTATCGCGTTCCCATCGTCCACTGGGACTTCGTGACCGGCTGGGACGGCCTCGACGTGAAGTGCGTGCCGAAGGGATCGGGCTCGGAGAACATGAGCTTCCTCAAGATGTGCGTGCCGGCCGACGGCGTGAAGGGCGTCAAGAAGTTCGTGCTCGAGTCGATCGTCGGGGCGGGCGGCAAGCCCTGCCCGCCGGGGATCGTCGGGGTGGGCATCGGCGGCTCGGCCGACTACGCGATGCACCTGGCCAAGGAGGCGATCGCACGACCGATCGGCTCGCGAAACCCGGATCCCGAGGTGGCGAAGCTCGAGGACGAGCTCTTCGAGCTCCTGAACGAGACCGGCATCGGCCCGATGGGCCTCGGGGGCGACGTCACCGTCCTGCAGTGCCACGTCGAGCACGCGGACACGCACATGACCCTGAACCCGGTCGCGGTCAACTACCAGTGCTGGGCAGCCCGGAGGGCGTCCGCCCACATCGCCGCCGACGGCGGCATCGACTACGACCGGGAGGCGTGATGGACGAGCACCGCCTCACCTTCCCGGCCGGCGAGGACGCGATCCGAGAGCTCCGCGCCGGCGATTCGGTCACCGTCGACGGCCACATCGTCGGCATCCGTGATCGAACCCAGATCCGCATGTTCGACCACGGGCAGCGCCCGCAAATGGACCTGAAGGGCGCTCTGCTCCTGCACACGGCCCCGAACGTCCGCAAGGTAGGAGATCACTACGAGAAGCTCTGCATCGGGACGACGACCAGCGCCCGCATGGTGCGCTTCACGGAAGGCCTCGGGAGCGAGTACGGCGTGCGGGCGATCTGCGGCAAGGGCGGCCTGCCCGACGAGGCGATCGAGCCGATGCAACGGCTCGGGATGGTCTACTTCGCGATCGTCGGCGGGGCGGCCGCCCTCGAGACCACCCAGATCGAAGAGATCGAGCAGGTCGAGTGGGAGGACTTGATGCCCGAGTGCCTGTGGCTGTTCCGCGTCAAGGATTTCGGCCCGCTGACCGTGGGGATCGACTCGCACGGCACCTCGCTCTACCACGACGTCCAGGCGGCGGCCACCAAGCGACTGGAGGCTCTGTATGAACGGCTCTGACGGATTCCTCGACGTCCCTGCCCGCTCGCCGAAGCCGCGGGCACAAGGGCTGACCCACGTCATGGACAAGGGGCTCAACCTCCGCGAGATCGAGGGGCTCTTCGACACCGCGGGCCAGTACGTCGACATCGTGAAGCTCGGCTGGGGGACGTCGTACGTCACGAACAACCTCGAGAAGAAGATCGCCCTCTACCGGTCCTTCGAGACGCCCGTCGTCTGCGGTGGAACGCTCTTCGAGGCCGTGATCGCCCGCGGGAGGCTGGACGAGTACCGGAGCTGGCTGAGCGAGAACCGCTTCTCGCACATCGAGGTCTCGGACGGCACGATCGAGCTGCCGCGGGAGCAGAAGCTCGAGCTGATCGCGGAGCTGGCGAAGGACTTCGTGGTGCTCTCCGAGGTCGGCTCGAAGGACTCCGAGACGGTGTTCGCCCCGTACCAGTGGGTCGACTGGATGCGCGAAGAGCTCGAGGCCGGCGCGTGGAAGGTCATCACCGAGGGCCGCGAAGGCGGGAACGCCGGCATCTACCGGCGCGACGGCGAGATGCGTACCGGCCTGATCGACGAGATCGTCCACTCGATCGCGCTCGGAGACATCATCTTCGAGGCGCCGACGAAGGCCTCGCAGTCCTGGTTCGTGAAGCAGTTCGGGCCCGAGGTCAACCTCGGCAACATCCCGCCGGACGAGGTCATCCCGCTCGAGACGCTCCGCCTCGGGCTCCGGGCCGACACGCTCAAGGAGGTGCTCCTGCGTGAGCACCCTGCCCTCGCAGACTGACGGCGCGGCACCGTCCTCCCTCGAGCAGGTCGAGCGGATGACGGCGGAGGAGGTTATCCGGTGGTCAGTGGACGAGTTCGGCGACCGGCTCTGCCTCACGTGCTCGTGGCAGAAGCAGTCCTCGGTGCTCGTCCACATGGTCGCCGAGCTCGGGGTCGAGATCGACATCGTCGAGCTGGACACCCATCTCTTCTTCCGCGAGAGCTACGAGACCCGGGAGCGGCTGATCGAGCGCTACGGGCTCAGGCTGATCCGGCCCGAGATCATCACCATCGCCGAGCAGCACGCGCTCGCCGGGCCGAACCTCTGGGAACGGGAGCCGGACCGCTGCTGCCACATCCGCAAGGTCGAGCCGCTCGTCCGCGCGTTGCGACCCTACGAGGCGTGGATCTCCGGCATTCGCCGCGACCAGTCGCCGTCGCGATCGGGCATCCGCAAGGTCGAGCACTCGGACGGCTACGGTGTCTGGAAGGTTCACCCCCTTGCGGGCTGGACGGAGAAGGACGTCTGGCACTACATCATGAAGAACGACATCCCGTACAACCCGCTCCACGACGTGGGCTACCGGTCGATCGGCTGCATTCCCTGTACGCGCCCGACGCAGCTCGACGAGGAGGAGCGGGCGGGCCGCTGGGCCGGCTCCGACAAGCTCGAATGCGGGCTCCACGCCACCACGGAAAGGAACGCATGACAGATCACATCCATCCGACCGAGCATCCCGAGTCGGACAAGGTCGCCGGCGGCGGCTTCACGCTCTGGTTCACCGGGCTGTCCGGTGCCGGCAAGACGACGATCGCCCACCTCGTCGGCCCGGCGCTCGAGGAGCGCGGGAAGATCGTCGAGTACCTCGACGGTGACGTCGTGCGCACACACCTGTCGAAGGGCCTCGGCTTCTCGAAGGAGGACCGCGACACGAACATCGAGCGCATCGGCTGGGTCGCGTCGCGGCTGACCCGCCACGGTGCCGCCGTCATCGCAGCGGCGATCTCCCCGTACCGGGAGACGCGCGCCGCCGCGCGGGAGATGGTCGAGCAGTTCGGCCCGTTCGTCGAGGTGTTCATCGAGGCGTCGGTCGACGAGTGCGCCCGGCGAGACGTCAAGGGCCTCTACGCGAAGGCGTTCGCGGGCGAGATCAAGGGCTTCACGGGGGTCGACGACCCGTACGAGGAGCCTCTGGCGGCCGAGATCGTGGTCAGGACCGAGGAGCACGAGCCCGAGGAGAGCGCCGCACTGATCGTCGCGCGCCTCGAGGAGCTCGGCCTCCTCCAGAGCCGGGTGGAAGCGTGAGCGACCATCTGATCCGCCCCCACGGCGGCGAGCTCATCGATCGTACGGGGAGCCGCCCCGACGGCGTCGAGTCGCTCGAGGTCGTCACGCTCACGTCGCGCGAGCTGTCCGACCTCGACATGCTCGCCTCCGGAGCGCTGTCGCCGTTGACCGGGTTCATGAGGCGCGACGACTACACCGGGGTGGTCGACGACATGCGGCTCGCAAGCGGGCTCCGCTGGTCCCTTCCGGTCTGCCTCGCCGTACGGGAGGCTCCGAAGGGAGACCGCGTAGCACTCGCCGACGAGTCTGGGCGCCTAGTCGGCGTGCTCGACGTCGAGGAGGTCTACGACTACGACCGGGAGCGCGAAGCTGCGCAGTGCTACCGGACGACCGACGGGGAGCACCCTGGAGTCGCGCGGCTCTACACCCAGGCCGACCGCTACCTCGCCGGACCGGTGACGGTGTTCGAACGGCAGGAGCCGGACTTCCCCGAGCTGCATCGCGATCCGCGCGATACGCGGGCGCTGTTTGCCGCGCGCGGCTGGCGCCGCGTCGTCGGCTTCCAGACGCGGAACCCGATCCACCGGGCCCACGAGTACCTGACCAAGTGCGCGCTCGAGACCGTGGACGGGCTGCTCATTCACCCGCTCGTCGGGGAGACGAAGTCAGACGATGTCCCGGCGCCTGTGCGCGTCAAGGCGTACGAGGTGCTCGTCGACGGCTACTACCCCCAAGACCGCGTGCTCGTCTCCGCCTTTCCGGCGGCCATGCGCTACGCGGGCCCGCGGGAGGCCGTCTGGCACGCGATCTGCCGCAAGAACTACGGCTGCTCGCACTTCATCGTCGGGCGCGACCACGCGGGCGTCGGCAGCTACTACGGCACCTACGACGCGCAGCTCATCTTCGACGAGTTCGAGCCACACGAGCTCGACATCGAGCCGATGTTCTTCGAGCACTCCTTCTGGTGCAAGACGTGCGGCCAGATGGCCTCGGCGAAGACGTGTCCGCACTCCGGGGACGACCACGTCTTCCTGTCGGGAACGAAGGTGCGTGAGATGCTCTCGAACGGCGAGCTGCCGCCGGAGGAGTTCACCCGTCCGGCGGTGGCCGAGATCCTGATCGAGGCGTACAGCACCGCCTGATGGGCCCGGAGCTCGAGCGCGAGCTCGGCCGTCTCGTCCGGGCCGCGCAGGCCGAGGGTCTGCCGGGAATCACGGCGGCGGTCGTCCGCGACGGGCGCGTCCTCTGGGCCGACGCGGTCGGCCTGGCCGACGTCTCGGGCGAGCGGGTCACTCCGGATCACCAGCACCGGATCGGCTCGATCACGAAGACCTTCACCGCGGTTGCGGTCATGCAGCTGCGCGACGCCGGTCTCCTGGCGCTCGACGATTCGCTCGTCACCCACCTCGCCGATGCCGGTCGGCCGGAGCCGACGATCCGAGATCTGCTCTCCCACCTGGCCGGGATCCAGCGGGAGCCGCCGGGTACGGTCTGGGAGACGTTCGACTTCCCGTCCGGCCCGGAGCTGGTGGCAAGGCTCGCCGACGCGGAGCAGGCGCTTCCGGCGGGCAGAGCCTGGCACTACTCGAACCTCGCCTTCGCGCTGCTCGGCGAGGTGGTCGAGCGGGTGGGCGGGATGCCGTACGGCCGCTACGTCGAGGAGCGCATCCTCCGCCCGCTCGGGATGGAGCGGACAGGGTTCACCGCGATCGCTCCCGTTGCGACGCCCTACGCGGTCGATCCCTACGGCGACGTCGTTCACGAGGAGCTGACGCTCGCCGAGGAGGGGAGCGCCGGCGCCGCGGGCTCTCTCTGGAGCACCGTCGGCGACCTGTGTACCTGGGCTTCGTTCCTCGCCGATCCCGACGGCGGCGTCCTCGATCCGGTCACGGTTGCCGAGATGGCCGAGGTTCAGGCGATGGTCGACCGCGAGCGCTGGACGCTCGCCTGGGGCCTCGGGCTCGAGCTCTGGCGGTCGGGCGACCTCGTGCTGGTGGGCCACGAGGGCGCGATGCCCGGCTTCCTCGCCGCCGTCTTCGCCTCGCGCGCGCATCGGGTCGGCGCGGCTGCCCTCACGAATGCAGGGAACCGCGGTGAGCCGGGGAAGCTCGCGGTGCGGCTCGTCGAGGCGGTGCTCGAGCTGGAGCCGGCCGTGTCCGAGGAGTGGACGCCGGGTGAGCCGCCGCCGGCGGAGATCGCTTCGCTGCTCGGCCGTTGGTGGACGGAGGGGAGCGAGTTCACCCTCGCCTACCGTGCCGGTCGGCTCGAGGCGCGCATGGCGAGCGATCCGCCTGACAAGCCGCCGGCGGTCTTCGAGCCCGAGGCAGCCGACCGCTTCCGCGGGATCTCCGGGCGGGAGCAGGGAGAGCTCCTCGAAGTCGTCCGCGACGAGGGCGGCGAGCCGGTGAAGCTCTACTGGGCGACGTACCCGTGTACCCGGGGATTCAGCACCTTCCGCACCGCGAAGACCGGAGGGTCGGACTAGCGGCTCGCTTCCTGACCGGGATCTGCCGCCACGGAGGCCGTTGATCTCGAAGGCGCCGACCGGGATCCGCGCGCTCGCGTCGATTCGGAGTCCCGGAGCGGGCGCGAGCGTACAATCCGCGCGGCTTGTCGCGTATGGCAACGATCATCCTCCTCGTTCTCCTGCTGGCCGGGACGTCGGCGGCCTTCGCGTACACCCAGGCGCTGAAGAGCGAGCGCTCGCCCCTCGGCGTCCCGCGCTTCGAGCGCAAGCTGGCGCCGACGTGCGACTGCCCCGCGGCCGAGGCGACCCTGCGCCTGCGGCTGCGGGAAGCCGACCGGGTGAGCGCCGAGATCGTCGACGCGGACGGGACGGTCGTGCGGACGCTCGCCGAGGACGAGGCCGAGCCGAGCGGGCCCCTGGCTTTCACCTGGGACGGACGAGACGAGGAGGGGCAGGTGGCACCGGACGGCCCGTACCGCCTTCGGGTCTCGCTTGCCGGGGCAGACCGCACGATCCTCTACCCGACGACGATCCGCGTCGATGCTACGGCTCCCCGGCTCGAGCTCGTCTCGGTGCGGCCGGACGAGCTGGTCCCGGGGGAGCGCCGTCGCTTCAAGATCAGGTACCGCGCCAGCGAGGAGGCCCGGCCGGTCCTCGCCGTCGGGAAAGTGGACGAGCGGGCGAGGGTCGTGGCCCGTGGCCCCTACCGACCGGCGGGGCGGTCGAAGATCGACTGGCGGGGCACGATCGGCGGCGTGCCGGTTGCGCCGGGCGACTACGTCCTCACGCTTCGCGTCCGGGATCGCTTCGGCAACCGTTCCGATCCGGTCACCGCTCAGGTCACCGTGCTCGAGGGCTCGTCCGGGTGACCGAGGAGCTCGCGCGCGTCGGCGGCCCGCTGGCGGCCGCCGGCTTGGCTCTCGTCATCCTCGCTCGCCCGCGCTCGGCTCGGCTCGCGGGGCTCGGGCTGTGGGCGGTCGGAGCCGCGCTCCTCGTTCCCGTGCTCGCTCCCTCGGGGCACCGCGCGACCCTGGCCGCGGGCGCGGTCGTCGGGGTCGCGGTCGCCGCCGCGCTTGCGGTTCTGTTCGTCCGCGTACCCTGGGCCGTTCCGCTGCTCGCCCTCGCGGCCGCACCGGCTCGTATTCCGGTGTCGGTCGGCGACACGGAAGCGAACCTGCTCGTGCCGCTGTACCTCGTCGTTCTCGGCGCCGCCTTCGCACTGGCCTGGGAGCTCGTGCGGAGTGCTCGCGGGTCGCGCGAGCTCGGGATCCTCGCCTGGCCTGCGGCAGCCCTCGTCGGCTGGTTCGCGCTCTCCCTCACCTGGACGAGCGACGTGCGGGAAGGCGCGATCGACCTCCTCTTCTTCCTGCTCCCCTTCGGGTTGCTTGCTCTCGTTGTCGCCAGGCTCCCATGGCGAGAGCGCCCGGTGATCGGGCTCTTCGGGCTGCTGCAGGGGATGGCACTGCTCTTCGCGCTCGTCGGGATCGGCCAATGGCTCGCGAAGGACGTCTTCTGGAACCCCAAGGTGATCGTCGGCAACGAGACGGCGGCATTCTTCCGCGTCAACTCCCTGTTCTGGGATCCGTCGATCTACGGGCGGTTCCTCGTCGTCGCGATCCTGGCCGTGCTCGTCGTCGTGTTGCTTCGCCTCGCGCCCCGCTGGGAGCCGGCCCTGGCCGGGCTCATCGTCGTGCTCTGGGTCGGCCTGTTCTTCTCGTTCTCCCAGTCCAGCTTCGTTGCACTCGTCGCGGGCGTCCTGATCGCCGTCGCGCTCGCAGTCAGATCGAGGACGCTCGCGGTCGCCGCCGCTGCGCTGCTCCTGGCGATCCCGGTCGGTGCGGCACCTCCGGGGGCAGCTGCGGCCCCCGACGACGCGACCGGGGGACGTGCGACCCTCGTTCGCAACGGCATCGAGATTGCGCTCGATCATCCGCTCGTCGGCGTCGGGATCGGCGCCTTCCAGCAGGCCTACGCGGAGAAGCTCGACCTGAAGGGAAAGCGACCGCCGATCGCCGCGTCGCACACGACCCCGGTCACCGTGGCGGCCGAGACGGGCTTTCCGGGGCTGCTCCTGCTCTTCTGGCTCGTCGCGGCGGCCCTCGCAACCGCCTTTCGCGGGGCCGGAGGCGCTACGCTCGTACGCGCCACGAGCTGGGCCGCGGGCCTGGCGGTGGCGGCGATCGCCGTGCAGAGCCTCTTCTACAACGCGTTCTTCGAGGACCCGATGACCTGGGGCGCCCTCGGGCTGATCGTGGTCGCCGCGGCAACGCGTCGGGAGGTGCGCACGTGATCGAGGGCTGGCGGCGTGTCCTCGTCCTCGCGCCGCACACGGACGACGGCGAGTTCGGCTGCGGCGGGACGATGGCCCGCCTCGTCGAGGCCGGCGTCGACATTCGGTATGTCGCCTTCTCCATCGCGACCAAGTCGCTCCCGGAGGGATTCCCGCCGGACACGCTGGCCCGCGAGGTGCGCGAGGCTACGGCCGAGATCGGCATCCCGCCGGATGCCCTCTTCGTCCACGACTTCGAGGTACGGACGTTCCCGGAGCACCGGCAGGCGATCCTCGAGCTCCTGATCGGCCTGTGGGAGGACTGGCGCCCCGACGCCGTGCTGCAGCCGAGCGTCGGCGACATCCACCAGGATCACCAGGTTGTCGCGGCCGAGGGCCTGCGCGCGTTCAAGCGGACGACCGTGCTCGGCTACGAGATCCCCTGGAACACGCTGAACTTCAACTACCAGGCGTACGTGGAGCTCGAGCGCCGTCACGTCGAGCGAAAGGTCGCGGCGCTCGGCCGCTACGAGTCACAGCAGCACCGCAACTACGCGAACCCCGAGTACATCTGGAACCTGGCCCGCACGCGGGGCATCAACGTCGGCCGCGAGTTCGCCGAGGCCTTCGAGGTCTACCGCGTCGTCGCGTAGCGGCCGGTCGTCGCCGCCGGCGATTGCCGCCGTCCGCTCAGGCCGCCCGGCAGTCCGCGCACAGGCCGCTGACCTCGAGCCGGTGGCCGGTGGCGACGAAGCCGTGCGCGGCCGCTACCGCCTCGAGGCCGGGCTCGAGATCACAGCCGACGAGCTCGACGACGCGATGGCAACCCGTGCAGACGAGATGGTGGTGATGGTGGTCGGGGCAGACCCGGTAGCACAGCTCGCCGGGGTGATGGCTGAGCACGTCGACCACCCCCTCGTCCCGAAGGAGCGCGAGCGTTCGGTAGACGGTCGCGAGCCCGATACGACCCCCCGCGGCGCGCAGGCGCCGGTGGAGCTCCTGGGCGGTCACGTCGTCCGGCTCCTCGATGAGCTCGCCGAGGACCGCCACGCGCTGGGGAGTCGGCCGCACCCCGTAGCGTTCGAGCAAGCGCTCGGGGCGGTCGTGACGGGCTCGCCGTGCTTGCCTCGTCGGCATCGGAACGCTAGTCTAGCCTGCGGTGGTAACGAGAATCATTCTCATTCTCACCGGCGCAGTCGTGCTGGGGATTCTGGCCGTCGGCTGTCGAGGCTCGGCCAGCTCCGCCTCGGGCGCCGAGGGCGTGTCGGAGGCGGGCGGGCAGCCCGGGAGCGCGGCCGTTCAGGGGGGCGCCCCGCCCGCGATCGTCGTGACCTACCCGATCCTCGGCTCGCTCGTCGAGGAGCTCGTCGGCGACCTGGCCACGGTCGAGGTGCTGATTCGAAACGGCGTCGACCCGCACGATTGGCAACCGTCGGCGCGTGACGTCGAAGCGATCGGCGAGGCCGACCTCGTCGTCGCCAACGGGCTCGATCTCGAGGAGGGGCTGCAGGACGCGCTCGAGGAGGCGGAAGGCGCCGGCGTGCCGGTCTTCTACGCCGGCGATCACGTCGACCTCCGCACTCTCGGCGAGGGGGAGGGCGCCGCCGAAGAGACCACCGAGGACGCAGGCGGGCACGATCACGGCGCCGGTGCCGACGACCCGCACATCTGGACTGACCCGCTCGCGATGAGCTCGGTCGTCGGCGGGCTTGCGGCCGTGCTCGAGCGCGATCTCCGTCTGCCCGTCTCCGGGCGGGCGGGCGACCTCGAGGCTCGGCTCGATCGTCTCGATGCGACGGTTCGCCAGACGCTCTCGGCGATACCGGCGGATTCTCGTAGGCTCGTGACCGGCCACGAGTCGATGGGCTACTTCGCCGATCGCTACGGCTTCGAGCAGGTCGGGGCCGTCGTCCCCAGCATCAGCACGCAGGCGGAAGCTTCTGCGGGAGAGCTGGCCGAGCTGACCGCCCGGATCGAGGAGGCGGGCATCACCGTGCTCTTCACCGAGGTCGGCACACCGTCGGCGGTCGTCGACGCGATCGCCGACGAGACCGGCGCGACGATCGTCGAGCTCCCGTCGCACAGCCTGCCCGACGACGGCTCCTACTTCACGTTCGTCCAGGAGATCGCGGACGCCGTCGCGAGCGCTCTGAGGCGCTAGGAGAGCTCGTGGACTCGCTCGTCGAACCGTTTCTCGACAACGCGTTCATGGTGCGGGCGCTCGTGGCGGGCGTGCTCGTCGCCGTCTCGTGCGCCGTGGTCGGCACCTACGTGATCCTGCGGGGTCTCGCGTTCGTCGGCGAAGCGCTCGGGCACGGCGTGCTGCCCGGGGTCGCGGTCGCGATCCTGCTCGGCGTCTCGGGAATGCTGGGCGCGGCCGTCGCTGCCGCCGTCATGGTCACCGGGGTCACCTGGATCACTCGGCGCACCCTGTTCTCGTCGACGACCGCGATCGGCCTGCTCTTCGTGGGCATGCTCGCGCTCGGCGTGGTGATCGTGTCGCGGTCGGCGTCGTTCACCGGCGACCTGACGCGCATCCTCTTCGGCGACATCCTGGGCACGGGCTGGAGCGACGTGTGGATCCAGCTCGGGGTCACCATTTGCGTCGTCGTCCTGGCAGCGGTCTGCGCGCGGCCGTTCCTAATGCTCTGCTTCGACGCCGATCAGGCTCGCGTGGCCGGCTTCGACCCGCGCCTGTACGAGGGCGTGATGCTCGGGATGATCGCCGCGACGGTCGTCGTCTCCTTTCAGAGCGTCGGCACGCTGCTCGTGCTCGGAATGCTGCTCGCGCCCGCGGCGGCAGCGGCGCTGGTCACGAGTCGGGTCCCGAGCACGATCGCCCTCGCAGCCGCGATCGGCAGTCTCAGCGTCGTGGCCGGCCTCGAGCTCTCGTACCACTTCGATCTGGCCGCCGGATCCGCGATCGTGCTCGTCGCGGTCGGCATCTTCTTCGCCGTTCTCGTCGGCCGCTCTGCCGTCAGGTCCCACCCCTCGGTGGAGACGAGCCCGTGAGCGCGATTCGCCTCGCGCAAGCCGCAGTCGGCTACGGAGACCCGCCGGTCATCGAGGGTCTCGATCTGATGCTCGCTCCCGGGACGATGCTCGCTCTCGTGGGAACCAACGGGTCGGGCAAGTCGACGATCCTGAAGACGCTGGCCGGTCTGCTCGCGGCGCGCGGAGGATCGGTCGAGGTTCTCGGAACGCAACCGGGTGGAGCGCCCGAACGCCTGGCGTATCTGGCCCAGTTCCACGTGAACGGCCTGCTGCTTCCGATCAAGGCGTCGGAAGTCGTCCGCATGGGGCGCTTCGCCGGGAAGGGGCTCCTCGGCCGCCTGGGCGAGGACGATCGAGCCGCCGTGGCCGAGGCGCTCGACGCGATCGGCATCAAAGATCTCGCGCACCGGCCGCTGCGTGACCTCTCGGGGGGCCAGAAGCAGCGCGTCTTCATCGCGCAGGCGCTCGCGCGCCGAGCCGACGTGCTCCTGTTGGACGAACCCGCGGCCGGGCTCGACGCGGCGAGCCGGGAGCTTCTCGCCGCGGCGCTCGAGAACGAGCGCAAGCGGGGGGCGGCGGTCGTGGTGGCGACGCACGATCTGGCGGACGCGATGCGATCCGACCTGGTCATGCTCCTCGCCAGGCGGGTGGTCGCGCTCGGCTCGCCCTCCGCGGTGCTGAGGCCGGAGACGCTGCGCGAGACGTTCGGCATCGCGCTGCACACGCTCGCGGGCGGGGTGCTCGTCATGGACTCGGCGCACGGCCACGGCGAGCACGATCCCGTCGGCCTGCACGAACACTGACGGACCGTCAGGGAGGCGCGGCCGGCGGCACGCCGACGGGTGTGTAGCGCGTCCCGTCACGGCGGACGAGCCCCGTGTCGGCACGGAGCGCACGGCCTCCGACCGCGAGCCCGGCCAGCACCGGCACCGTCGCGGCGACGGGATCGGTGACGAGCAGAAGCAGGCCCCAGGCGAGAGCGGCGAGGGTGGTGGCCACCGCCACCTGTACGCGAACCCGTCCGACGAACAGCGTGCCGAGCAGCGCGGGCGCGAGGAAGTCGAGCCACCCCATGAGCGCCGAGCCGAACGTTCCGTCCTGGAGGGCAGGGAGCGGCTTCGGCGGCTCCCCGGGAATGACGGAGGCAGAGGGGGGAACGGCCTGGTGCACGGCGATCGTCGCCGGCTCGACCTGGTTGATCCCCCAGACGAAGATGACGTCCACGGCGACGACCACCACGAGCCCGACGGCCAGCGCCCACGGCGGCGTGAGCGCGGCGATCAGCGCCGCCAGGGTCAGGCAGGCTGCGCCGATGAGGGCGAGGCCGGCCGCGTCGCCGCCGAGCGTGTCCGGGTACTGCCAGGCGATGACGTACAGGGCCGGCGTGACGATCAGCGGAACCCAGGGCAGCGGCCACCGCCGCGCCCAGCCGACGATCGCCGCGAGCGCGGGCGTGGCGACGGTCGCGAGTGTCGTCAGCGCGTCGGCCCCGTCCGAAAAGCCGCGCACGATGCCGACGCCGGCCGCGGTCGCGAGGACCGGGATGAGGAGGCCGACCGCGCGGGAGCGCGTCAGCGTGTACGGCTTCCAGGGCGCGAGGACGAGCAGCCCCTGCACCAGGCAGAGCATCGCGTACGACGGCGCGAGGGGAAGATCCACGCGCTCACGGTAACGCCTGACCGGAGGTTTCGCCGCCGGCCGAGACGACCGTTAACGGCGCCCTAACCGCAGCGCAACACGGCGCGCGCACTCATTCGTCCCACTCGATTTGGTCGAAGAAACGCAGCGCGCGACGGGTCGGGCGCAACCGGCGCGCATAGCTCCCCAGCTCGTCTGCGTCGAGCTCGCCGAGCGCCCGCTTCAGGCCGAGGTAGGGCATGTTCAGGTCTTCCTGGTAGACGACGGTCGAGATCCGCGGGTTGACCTCGATCACGAGGTCGCCGACCAGCTGGACGTTGAAGAAGTGATCGACCGAGAGAGCGCCGACCACCCGTCCCGCGAGGTCGGTGAGCGCATCGTCCGCGAGCGTCTCGAAGTACATGGCGAGGCCTGCGCGGGGCGTTTCCCGTGTCTTGGCGTGGGCGAGTAGGAGCCGTCCTCCGGCGGCGATGCCGTCGACCGTCCGCTCCCCGCCCTCGGCCAGCTCCATCACCAGGATCTCGTCACCGCCGACCTCGGGCAGGATCTCCGTGACCTCCTCGAGCCGCAGCGCGAGGCTGCCCGGCCGCTCGTGCAGGAGCTGGTCGAGCCGGTCGCTCGCTGCGTCGAGAATCCGGAAGCCGCGGGAGCCGGAGCCGACCACGGGCTTGAAGCACACCGGCCTCGTCGGATACCCGAGCTCGGTCGCCGCTCGTGCAAGCTCGCGCCCCCCTCGGACGCGCCGCCAGGCCGGCGTTCTGACGCCGATCTCGTCGAGAAGCGAGAAGCAGTCAGCCTTGTCGTTCGCGAGTCGGATCGACTCGGGCGACGACACGAGAAGCGCGACGCCGGCCGTCGCAAAATCGGCACGGGCCGCCGCCAGAGCCGCGAGCTCGTGCGAGGATTGGGGCAGAACTGCGTCGACGCGCTCGCGGCGACACAGCTCGAGGACGGCCTTCGCGTAGAGGGGGCTCGAGCCCGGCGGCACGCGGTGGAACGCGTCGCAGATCCGCCGCCCGATGGCTCGTTCGCTCATGTCGCAGCCGACGACCGCGAGGTCGCGCTCCCCGTTCTCGCGGAGGGCCCGCACGAGCGCGGCGGTGCCGGGGGCGCCGGAGGCGGTGACCAGCACGCGCAGAGAGCGCATGGCCTAGCGAGGCCTCCGCACCCGAGCTCTCAGCGCCGCGAGGTCTCCCTTCGGGAAGTAGCCCGCGGCGAGGAGCACGAGCGGGAAGGCGGCGGTGATCGCGACGCGCACGGCCAGAGAAGGACCGATCGACAGCGAGGCATCGACGGCGAGGGAGGCGAGGCAGAGGAGCACGGCGAGGAGGCAGGCGCCGGCGATCCGCAGGTAGTCCCACGGCACCGGGTAGATCCGGTTCGAGACGGCGAGGACGAGGAGCGCAAGCGCGGTGACCGCGGCCGTGGTTCCCCAGGCGGCGCCGACGAACGAGAACGGCGGGATGAGCAGGAAGTACAGGCCCACCGCGATGCCGGCGCCGACCACGGCGAGCGGCGGCAGCAGCCGCATCCGCTTCGTCACGTTCATCCCCACCGCGAACAGGGTGTAGCCGCCGGTCGCGACGGCGGCGAGCGAGAGCGGGGCGACTGCTGTGGTCGCATCCCAGTAGCTTTCGGGCATGAGCACGTGGAAGACGGGGAGGATCCAGGCCGAGATGGCCACTGCGAGAAAGCCGGTCGCCACGAAGTAGTAGTTGGCGCCGCGGGAGACCATCTCGGGATGGCGGCCGCTGCGCAGCCACGGGTAGTGCCACGGCGTCCACCCCATGCGAAAGGCGAGCACGGCGACCACGACCACCTGGCTGTAGCGGGCGGCCACGCCGTAGAGGCCGGCATCGGCGAGCCCGTGGAAGTGCTTGACGAAGAAGCGATCGAGCAGGTTCAGCCCGTAGAAGGCGAGGCCGCCGATGATCCCGGGCCACGCAAACGCGATCATCTCGCGCGCGACGCGCCAGTCGATCCGGCGCGTCAGGTCGCGAACGTACTCGCGAAGCGTGACGACGAAGGCGACGCACACCGCGCTGAGGGAGGCGATCAGGATGCCCTTGACGCCGAGCTGCCAGACGGCGACGAGCAGGACGCTCATCAGGATCTGGGTTCCGCCGCGCGTCAGCGAGTACGCTGCAAACCGTCTCCGCTGTCTGCGGAGCCGCGTCAGGTTCATCGGGAGGTCGACGATGTTCGTCAGGTAGATGTCGACCAGCGCGATCGTGAAGAACGCCGCGTAGGTCTCGACGCCGAAGATGCGATCGGACAGGCCTGCCGACAGGAGAACGAGCGGAAAGACGACGAGCGCCGGATAGACGGACTCGATGACGAGATAGAGCGTGATCGCCTGGCGGCGCCACTGAGGGTCGTCCCGGTCGAAGTAGAAGCGCGCGAACACGCCGTCCATGCCGGCCGTGATGAGGACGTCGACGAGCGCGACGGTGGCGAGGACGAGCTCGAGGCGGCCGAACTCCTCGGGAACGATGAAGTGCGCGTAGAGCGGAACGAGCAGGAAGGCGAGCGACTTGAGAAGCGCCCGCACGCCCCCGTAGAACGCCGCGTCGCTCGCCAGAGCGCCGAGCCCGCGCCGCTGCCTCTCGTAGTCGCGCCGCCCGGCGACGGGAATGCCCTGCTCGACGGCAGGCCCCTCGTCGCCCTCGGCCGTGCCCGGCTTCGGCCCGAGCGTGCGGTCGCTCACACGACGGAGGCTACTCGTAGCCCAGGTCGCGCAGGCGCTCGATCATGTCCTCCTCCTCGGCGTCCGAGTAGACGGATTGCGGCGCGACGGTGGTCTCGAGCGGCGAGGTGACGGCGAGCGGGCCTCCCGCGTCGGCGAGGATCGACTCGATCGGCGCTCCGTCGAGGTCGTCCGCACCGAGACCGAGCAGGTGGAGAAGCGTCGCGGGAAGCTGCGTGATCTCGCTTCCCGGCAGGCACCCGGCCGGGTCGAATGCCGGGCCCGGCCGCGGCGAGAATTCCCGTCAGCCCGTGGTGGCCCGAGTAGCCGTAGAAGTGCTCGGGATCGAGGCGTTCGTGGCGCTCGAACGCGGCCGGCCAGGCCCGGCGCGAGGAGTCCACGTGGATGCGCTCGTCGCGCGGCAGGATCACGATCTCCGGTGCCTTGTCGAGGTGCGGGCCGTGGTAGAGCTCTTCCTTCCTGCGGACGTCGAAGGCGGGCGCTCCAGACTCGGGGTGGCGGATCTCGGCCAGTTCGGCGGCGAGCCGCTCGGCGAAGCGGGGATCGGCACGCGCTCCGCTCGCCTCGCCGAGGAAGATCTGGCCGCCGGTGGCGAAGCAGTAGGCGCGCGTCGAGCCGAAGTCGACGTCGGCGAAGGCACGGTCGGGTCGTGGACGGGGAAGGAACGGGACGAGGTCGAGCGCGCGCCCGTACGGGCGCGTCGTCCGCGCCAGGCGCTGATCGGCTTTCGAGAGCGCCGTCAGCTCCCCGCCTTTCAGCGGCTGGAGCGAGCGCCGGCGGAACCGCAGGTGCCCGGCTTCCTCGAGCCAGCGGTTCGCGTGGAACGTCCAGTAGATCGGCTTCATGCCGTGATCCGAGAGGACGATGGCCGTCGGCTCCTCCTGCCAACGCCTTGCCGCCTCCTCGATCAGCTCGCCGCACGCGCGATCGACCGCCTCGTACACCTGCACGAGCTCGTCGCCCGCCTGCGCCGGATCGTGGGCCGGGTGGCTCGGATCGAGCCGGCTGTAGCCGAGATGGCCGGCGTGGTCGGAGCTCATGAAGTCGACGCAGAGGAGCTGAAGGTCAGGCTCGAGCTCGAGGGCGAGCCGACAGATGTCGGCCGTCTCGCCGACGTGCTCCACGAGCCTGCGGGCGTAGGCGGGGAAGTCCTCCCACCAGCGCTCGGTCATCGGGTGGTGCGCGGTGACGTATCCCGGATGGTCGGCGTGGATCCGGTCGGCCGCGGCCGGTGGGGTGATCTGCGGGCGCTCCGGCCCGCCGTAGCCCGTCACGACGATGCCGTCGATCGTCTCCGCCGGATACGTGAACGGGATCGAGACGAACGCCGAACGGACTCCGGCGCCCGCGAGCCGGCGCCAGAACGGGATCCCGGCTCGGCTCGCCGCGCTCTCGACGCGCTGCGGGCTGCGGTTCGGGTTGGTCGAGAAGTTGAAGATCCCGTGGCCGGCGGGGTTGAGCCCGGTCAGGAACGACGACCACGCAGTGGGGGTGACCGCCGGAATCGTCGAGCGCAGCGGGCCGAGGGCGCCTCGGCCGGCGAGCGACGCGAGGGTCGGTAACCGGTTCTGCGCGAGCAGGTCGCAGACGAGATCGTGGTCGGCCCCGTCGAGA
The DNA here is from genome assembly GCA_963819905.1 of uncultured Thermoleophilia bacterium. GTDB lineage: Bacteria > Actinomycetota > Thermoleophilia > Gaiellales > Gaiellaceae > CAWCQC01. The sequence continues at coordinate 153,009 of CAWFXP010000009.1, read as the reverse complement.
CCGAGGCAGAGGATCCGTCTCATGCGGTCGCCATCAGGCCGTACCGGCGAGCAGTTCGAGGTAGAGCGTCTCGAGCTCTTCCCCGGGATCCCCGAGCCGTTCGCGCACGACCTGCTCGTTCCGCTGACCGTAGCGCAGCCTCAGGTCGGGGCTCGCGAGCAGCTCGGCAAGCGCCGCGGCCACGGCATCCTCGTCCCGGCACTCGACCAGGGCGCCACCCTCTCCGGGCCCGATCCACTCGTCGATCGACCACGTCCGCCCTGCGACGACGGGCACGCTCGACGCCATCACCTCGAGCAGCGAGGCCGGTGTCGAGTCCGAGCCGGCGATCGTGATCGCGACGTCGACGGCCGCGGCCACGCCGGGGAGATCCTCCCACTCGACCCGCTCGAAGGCGACGAGCGGACGGATGCCGAGCTCGTCGACGAGCGCCTCGAGCTCGGAGCGTGTCGGGCCGCCGCGGGCAGCGAGGAGCAGCCGTGCGCGCGGCTCGTCCCTCGCAGCACGGGCGAACGCTCGGATGACGACGTCGAGGTTCGTATAGGGCCGGTAGTTCCGCAGCGAGAGGACGACCAGCGCGTCCTCCGGCCAGCCGAGCCGTGCGCGGAGCCCGCGATCGGCCCTGGCCGGCGAGAAGCGGTCGTTCTCCGAGTACCAGATGATCTGGGTGATCCGCTTCGGGTCGGCGCCGAGGTCGATCGAGGCAAGCCGGTTCGCCTCGGAGTTGACGACGAGGTAGTCCGAGGCGGCGATCGCCTCGACCGCCCGCCGCCGGCCTTGCCGGCTCTCGTTCGCGTCGACGAAGACGTCGCGGCTCCACGGGCTCATGACGAGCGGGTGCCGCCCGGCGCGGGCGGCCCAGTAGCCGTACGGAAGGAGGTAGTGGGCGTGGACGAGGTCGACCTCGAGCCGAGCAGCGAGGCGGCCGATCGCGGGCGCGATCGCTCCCCGGCGGAAGAGCGGAACGCCTGTCAGGCCGCCGAGCGAACGCACGTCGTGCACCGGAACGCCCTCGGCGGTCTGCCCGCCGGGCGGCAGCCGGGAGCTGACGATCGCGACCTCGTGTCCGCGATCGACGAGCCGGCGCGCCCAGCGGTGGACGTTGATCGAGCGGCCGTCGGCGACGCCGAGGAGCCGAAGGCGTTTCCCGGGCACGGGCGGTGATTCTAGTCAGGGCCCGACGTGCGCCAACCGAGCGCCGACTTCGTGCCAACTTCTGCGCGTTCTCCGTCGGGGTCTGACCCCTTCTGATCGGCCGCGGAGGCGCATTGGCTGGTCTTCGTCGCCGGCGCGTGTGGGGAATGCGCGGAGAAAGTGGGTCGAGCTGTCCCCAGGCGTCGCGGTCGCCGCGGCTCGTCGGAGCACGGCGTCGCCTGATGCCGGGCGTCGCCCGCTACGATCGCGGCCCGAATGATCGATCCGGCTCGACACCGCTTCGTCTTCATCGGCGGGCTCCACCGGAGCGGGACGACGCTCCTCGGGCGATGCCTCGCCGCGCATCCCGAGGTGAGCGGATTCGCGGACACCGGTGTCCCGGCCGACGAGGGCCAGCACCTGCAGGACGTCTATCCGACCGCGCGTACGTACGGGGGCCCGGGCCGGTTCGGCTTTGCCGCAGAGGCACATCTCACCGAGGACTCGCCGCTCGTCTCCGAGCAGAGCGCCGAGAGCCTGCTCGCCGCCTGGGCTCCGCACTGGGACACGGCGCGACCCGTTCTGGTCGAGAAGTCGCCCCCGAACCTGATTCGCTTCCGCTTCCTCCAGGCGCTCTTCCCCGAGGCATCGTTCGTGGCCGTCGTCCGGCACCCGATCGCGGTCTCGCTCGCCACGCAGAAGTGGTCGAAGACCTCGCTCTCGTCCCTCGTCGAGCACTGGGTCGTCTGCCACCGCCTCTTCGCCGCCGACCGCCCCCGGCTCCGGCGGCTTCAGGTCATCCGCTACGAGGACCTGGTCGCCCGGCCCGAAGGCACGCTCTCGGAGCTGTGCTCGTTCATCGGTCTGGAGCCGATCCCGACCCGTCCGGACATCCGCCCCGGCGAGAACGAGGCGTACTTCGCCCGCTGGCGGAAGGACGCTCGGGGCCCGCTCGGGCGGCTTCGCTCCCGGCGGCTCGAACGGCGTTTCGAGGACGAGATCGAGCAGTTCGGCTACAGCCTCGTGAACCTGCCGAGCTAGGCCGGGCGGCCTGGCTGCCCACCACGCGTTGCTAGCATCGAACGCCATGGGGGAGAGCGAGCTCGCAACGCACCCGGATGCCCTTGCCGACCAGGAAGGGAGCCCGGAGATCTCGGTCGTCGTGCCGGTCCTCAACGAGGCGCGCACGCTCGAAGAGGTCTACCGGCAGACCGTCGCTGCGCTGGACGCCCTGGGACGACCGTACGAGGTGATCGCCGTCGACGACGGATCGACCGACGGCACGTGGCGGATCCTCGAGCGGCTCCACGCCGGCGACCCGCATCTGCGGGCCGTTCGCTTCAAGCGGAACTTCGGCCAGCATCCGGCGATGCACGCGGGCGTCGTTCGGTCCCGCGGGGACATCATCGTGACCATGGACGCAGACCTGCAGAACTCGCCTGCGGATCTCCCGAAGCTCATCGCGGCCGTCGACGCCGGCTCCGACGTGGGGAGCGGGCGCAGGCAGGGGCGCGAGGACTCCTGGGGCCGCACGATTCCCTCCCGTCTCATCAACGGGATGCTCCGGCGGTTCACGAAGGCGGACATCTCGGACTTCGGATGCGCGTTCAACGCCTACCGTCGCGACGCCATCGTGCCGGTGCTCGGCGCGATCGGAAAGCAGAAGTTCACGAAGGCTCTCGTCCTGTCGGCCGGGGCGAGCGTCACCGAGGTCGATCTTTCACATCGCGCTCGCGAGGACAGCTCCCGCTACTCGCCGCTTCGCCTCACGAGGCTCGCGCTGCACGTGCTCGCGGGCTTCTGGCCGCAGCCGATCCAGCTCGCCGGGGTCGTGCTCGGGGCGATCTGCACGATCGCAGGGCTTGCCGTGCTCGCCTGGGGGCTCGTCACGTGGATCGTGAACTCGAACTTCCCGGGGCTGCTGTTCCTCGGCGGGCTCGTTCTCGGCGTGCTCGGCCTGCAGGGGTTCATCCTCGCCCTCGTCGGCGAGTATCTGGGCCGCATCCAGCGCGACGTCGAGGGCCGGCCGCTGTACACGATCGAGAAGGAGCTGAGTTGAGCGCGAAGCGCGTGCTCGTCACGGGAGGCTGCGGTTTCATCCCGTCGAACTTCATCCGCCACATCCTCGCGCGGACCCCCTACGAGGTCATCTCGCTCGACGCGCTGACGTACGCGGGGAACACCGACAACCTCGCCGACGTGATGGGCCACGAGCGGCTGTCGTTCGTCCACGGCGACATCCGTAATCCGGAGCTCGTGCAGCAGGTCGTCTCGGGCGTCGACGTGATCGTCAACGCGGCCGCCGAGTCGCACGTCGAGAAGTCGATCACGGACGGCGCCTCCGAGTTCGTGACGACGAACGTCGAGGGCACGCAGATCCTGCTCGACGCCATTCGGGCCACGCCCGTGGAGCGGTTCATCCTCATCTCGTCGAGCGAGGTCTATGGCACGGCCGAGGCCGCGCCGATGGACGAGGACCATCCGCTCAACCCGCGGAGCCCGTACGCGGCCACGAAGGCGGGCGGCGACCGTCTCGTCTACTCGTACTTCACGACCTACGAGCTGCCGGTGGTCATCGTGCGGCCGTTCAACAACTACGGGCCGTTCCAGCACCCGGAGAAGGTCGTTCCCCGCTTCATCACCCAGGCCCTGCGGGACGAGCCGCTCACGGTCCACGGCGAGGGGCTCGCGAGCCGCGACTGGCTCTACGTCGACGACGACGCCGAGGCGATCGAGGCGGTGATCGCCGCCGACATCGGGTCGGTCGCCGGCGAGGTGATCAACGTCGCGACGGGTGTCGACATCGCAGTGAACGAGATTGCGGACATGGTGCTCGAGGGGCTCGGGAAGCCCGCCTCGCTGAAGACCCACGTCAGCGAGCGGCCGGGCCAGGTCGACCGGCACATCGGCTCGACGGAGAAGGCTGAGCGGCTGCTCGGCTGGCGGGCGCGTACCGCGTTCGCGGAGGGCCTCGAGCGCACGATCGCCTGGTACCTCGACAACCGTCCCTGGTGGGAATCGATTCTTCGGAACCAGGCCGCCGTCTCCTCGTCCTAGGGGCGGGGCCGGCGCAGCTCGGGCTCCTGCGGGCAGCGCGAGAGCGCGGCGTGTTCGTGATCGCCTGCGACCGCGATCCGGCCGCTCCGGGCTTCGAGTACGCGGACCGGCGGGCGATCGTGTCGACCGAGGACGAGGAGAGCCTCGACCGGCTCGCTCGGGCGGAGGAGGTCGACGGCGTCATCTCGCCGGGAAGCGACTGGCCGGTCGCGATCGCCGCCCGAGTCGCCGAGCACATCGGCGTCCCTCATCCGATCGACCCGGAAACCGCCGCGCGCTGCGTGTCCAAGCTCCGCCAGCGCGACTGCTTCGCCGAGAAGGGCGTGCCTCAACCTCGGTTTGCGGTCTGCGCCTCGCTCGACGAGGCGGCACCGGCCGCGCGCGAGATCGGCTTCCCCTGCGTCGTCAAGGCTCCGGACCGCCAGGGCCAGCGCGGCCTGTCCCTGCTCGAGGACCCGGGCGGGCTCGAGCATGCCGTCGAGACCGCGCTCCAGGTGTCCCGCAACCAGCTCTGCCTGATCGAGGAGCTGATCCCCGGACGGGAGGTCACCGTCAACGCGTTCTCGGTCGACGGGAGGTTCCACCCGCTGACCGTGACCGACCGGCTCACGGCCGAGCCGCCGGCGTTCGGTGTGGCGCTCGCGCACGTCTGGCCGAGCGCCGGCGCGGCCGACGCGGCGGAGGCTGCCCGCAGCGCGGCGGAAGCCCTGGGCGTGGAGAACGGACCGACGTACACGCAGATCGTCCACGGAGCGGACGGCCCGCGGGTCGTCGAGCTGGCCGCGCGGGTCGGCGGCGGCCACGACGCCGAGCTCTGCACCGCGGCCGTCCACGTCGACCTCAACGCGCTCGCGCTCGCCGTCGCGCTCGGGGAGAGGGTCGAGCCGGCCGAGCCGGACGGGCGGGGCGGCGCCTGCGTCCGCTTTCTCGTCGCTCCGGAGGGCCGCCTGGTCGCGGTGAACGGGCTCGACGATGCGCGTCGCGTCGACGGGGTGCTCGAGGTGCGAGCCTACCGGCGGCCGGGCTGGGTGTTCGGCCCGCTCCGCCGGGGCGCCGACCGCGCCGGCTTCGTCCTCGCGACCGGGCGTTCGGCAGCCGGAGCGCTCGAGACAGCCGATCGGGCTGCCCGACTCGTACAGTTCGAGGTTGCGGATGTCGAGCACGGCTAGGACCGGGTTCCTCTCGTTCCAGCCTCCGGCCGTCGGGGAGGAGGAGATCGAGGCTGTCGCCGACGCGCTGCGCTCCGGGTGGCTCACGACCGGACCACGCGCTGCAGAGCTCGAGCGCCGCTTTGCCGAGTACGTCGGCGCGAAGCACGCGCTCGCCGTCTCCTCGGGCACCGCCGCCATGCACCTGTCCCTCGTCGCCGCCGGCATCGGCCCGGGCGACGAGGTGATCACCACGCCGATCACGTGGCCGGCAACGGCGAACGTGGTCGTCCACACCGGAGCGACGCCCGTGTTCTGCGACGTCCGAGAACAGGATCTGAACATCGACCCGGAGGCGATCGCCGCGGCCGCCACCCCGCGGACGAGAGCAGTCCTGCCGGTCGACCTGGCCGGCCAGCCGAGCGACCTCGACCCGATCATGGCGCTCGCGCGCGAACGGGGATGGCTGGTGCTCGAGGACGCCGCGCACGCGGTCGAGAGCGAGTACCGCGGCCGGAAGGTCGGCGCGATCGCGGACGCGACGTGCTTCTCCCTCTACGCGACCAAGAACGTCGCCGCCGGCGAGGGAGGCATGATCACGACGGATCTCGACGAGCTGGCCGACGAGGTCCGGGAGCTCCGGCTCATGCGCCGCGGGCACGGCTCGCTGTACGACATCCGGACGGCAGGCTTCAAGGCGAACCTCGCCGACGTGAACGCCGCGATCGCGCTCTGCCAGCTCGACAAGCTGGCGCAGCACCGCGAGATCCGGCTCCGGCACGTCGCCGCCTACGACGAAGCCGTTGCGGAGCTGGACGGCATCGAGCCGCTCGCCCGCGATCCGCGCGACACGCACGCGCTCCATCTCTACGTCGTGCGGATCGACCCCGACCGCGCCGGAGCGACGCGTGACGAGTACCAGCGGGCGCTCGCCGAGGAGCGAATCGGCACGAGCATCCACTTCCTCGCCGTTCACCGCCTGACGTACTACCGCGACCGCTTTTCCGATCAACCCCGGCTCCCGGTCGCCGAGCGGGCAGGGCAGGAGGTCCTCTCGCTGCCGCTCTCACCGGCGCACACCCCGGGTGATATCGAGGATGCGATCGGCGCGCTGCGTCGCGTCCACGCGCGGTTCACGTCGTGAGACACCCCGTGTCAGCGCCGGACGCTCCTGCTCCTCGGCGGCAGGTGCGCGTGAGCAGGCTTCCGCGGTGGCTCTCGGTCGGCCTGAAGGTCGCCTTCAGCGTCGCCGTCATCGGGTACCTCGTCTGGCAGATCGACCTCGGGCAGACGATCGACCTGATCGCCGACGCGAACGGGCTGTATCTCCTCGGAGCCCTCGCGATCTTCCTCGTGACAACTGTCGGGATGGCCTGGCGCTGGCAGCTGCTCCTGAACGCGAAAGGGATCCGCGAGCCTCTCGGCTGGCTGACGAAGCTCTACTTCATCGGCAACGCCGCGAGTCAGGTGCTGCCGACCGGAATCGGCGGCGACGCCGCGCGAATCATCGAGCACTCGCGACGGCAGCCCGACCACAAGGCCGAGGTCGCCGGCGCGGTCATCATCGAGCGGGTCATCGGCGCGGCCGGCACGCTGATCATGGTCGCGATCGGGCTCATCGTCGCGATCGGGCGCTACGAGGGGATCGAGTACCTCGTGGCGATCGAGGTCGTGTTCCTGGCCCTCGTCGCCGCCGGCTTCGTTCTGCTCTTCTCGAAGCGCGCCGCGACGCTTCTCCGCTGGCTCTCCCCGCTCGCCTCGAAGGTGCGCCTCGAGAACGCGGGTAGAGCCGTGTACCGGGCGATGCACGGCTACCGGCATCATGTCTGGGCGCTCACAGGCGTTCTCGCCATTACCGTCCTCATGCAGTTCGTCCGCGTGATCGCAATCTGGCTCTGCGGGCTCGCGGTCGGCGTCGACGTGTCGCCGCTCGTGTACGTGATCCTCGGCCCGCTCCTCTTCCTCGTGATGATGATTCCGTTCACCATCAACGGCCTCGGCCTACGCGAGGCGTTCTTCGTCGCGTTCCTCGGCCGCTTCGGGGTGAGCGCCGACGCGGCCTTCGCGGCCGGCTTTCTCTTCTTCGCAGTGACGATTGTGAGCTGCCTCCCCGGCGGCGTGATCATGCTCTGGCGAAGCGCTCGGCCGGCGATCGTGCGCGCCGAGCGCCGGGCGTGACCGCGTCAGCGGAGCCGGCCGATCTCGAGGTCGGCGAGGATCCGCCGCAGCTCAGAGCGGGTCTCCGGCGACGCCTTCGGCCCGACGCTCATTCCAAGGTAGAAGGCTCGCCCCGCCTGACGGAAGGGAATCCAGCGGCTCCAGCGCCCGTCGCAGACCGACTGCTGGCCGCGGGCGGGCAGATGGAAGAGGCCCAGCCGTCGCGGCGGGAAGCGATGGAGGTACCGGCGGGGCAGCGTCGTGTCCTCGAGCAGGTAGGCGTAGGCGCCGGTGGCGCCACGCTGCCGCGCGATGCCGGCCAGACACGGGCCCTCGTCACGGGCCGTCCGGCGCGGCTCGAAGGTCGCCACCGCGAACCGGTACGTCGGGCTGCTGACGTTCGACAGCGGCTTGGTCGTGACGTGCCAGCCGGCCGTGTAGGAGAAGGAGATCCCGTGCCGGTCGAAGTCGCGCGCGGCGGCGGCCGAAGCGAGGGCCAGGGCGAGGACGGTGACGGTGAGCAGGCGCACCCACTCGTGGTACGAACGAGCGAGGAGGCGAGGTCCCGCGTCTCCGTGGTCGTCGTCACCCTGAACGCGCTGCCCTGGCTCGAGCGGTGCCTCGCGAGCGTCGGGGGCCACGAGACGATCGTGGTCGACCACGGCTCGACCGACGGGTCGCTCGACCTCGTGCGCGAGCGGTTTCCAAGCGCTCGCCTGGTGAAGCAGGCGAACGCGGGGATGGGCGGAGGCAACAACGCCGGGATGCGCGCGGCGTCGGGCGAGTACTTCCTGCTCCTCAATTCCGACGCCTGGGTGGCCGGCGACGGAGTCGAGCGGCTCGCCGCCTTCATGGACGCGCATCCCGATGTGGCCGTCGCCGGGCCGCAGTTGCGAAACCCGGACGGAACGGTTCAGCGCTCGGTGCGCGCGTTCCCGACGCTGTGGCGTCTCGCGACGGAGTATCTCTTCCTGCGGAAGCTCGCACCGCGGTCGGACGTTCTCAACCCGCTCTACGTCGGGAGCTTCGACCACGATGCCGTTCGCGAGGTCGACTGGCTGTCGGGTGCCTGCCTCCTCGTCCGCTGCGCGGCGACGGAGCAGGTCGGCCTCTTCGACGAATCGTTCTTCATGTTCAGCGAGGAGACGGACTGGTGCTACCGGTTCCGCGAGGCCGGCTGGAAGGTCGTCTTCACGCCCGAGGCCGAGGTCGTCCACGTCGGCGGCGCGACGCACGGCGGGCGCCTCTACCGCGAGAACCTGCGAAGCCAGCTGCGCTTCTTCGCCAAGCATTACGGGCCCGGGGAGGCGGAGAGGGCGCGGCGCCTGCTCGTGGCCGCCCTCGAGCTGCGGGGGCTCGCATTTCGCGGGGAGCGCGGCCGGCTGTATCGCGAGACCGCCGCCTGGCTGCGGTCTGGCTCCGTCAGGCGGCTCCTAGAATCGCCCCGATGACGCCGGTGGGAGACCGGGTTCGCTCGCACGTGGCCGGCAGCCGGGTGCCGGCTGCGGTCGTCGTCGACGTCTCCTGGGTGAACGGCCTGGCGGCGGTTCGCTCGCTCGGGCGGGCGGGCGCGCCGGTGATCGCGCTCGACCACCGGCGGAGGGCGCTCGGCTTCCGGTCACGCTACGCCCTCGGGCTCGTCTGTCCGGATCCGGGGGTCGAGGAGGCCGAGTTCGTGCGCCTCCTCGTCGAGATCGGCGACGCGCTCGGGAGGCCGACGCCGATCTTCCCGACCCACGACGAGCAGGTGAACGCGATCGCGCGCAACCGGGGCGAGCTCGGCGATCGGTACCTCTGTCCCTTCCCCGACTGGGCCGTCCTGGCCAAGATCCAGTCGAAGCGCTTTCAGCTCGAGAGCGCGCTCGCCGCCGGCGTGGCCGTTCCCGCGACGGCCCACCCGTCGTCGTCCACCGAGGCGCGCGCCGCGGGAGAGGAGCTCGGCTATCCAGTCCTCGTCAAGCCGTCCGACCCGACCGGCTTCAAGCGCGCGTTCGGGCGCCAGGCGTTTCGCTGCGACGACCAGGCCGGGCTCGAGCACGCGTACCGACCCGCCGAGCCCTACGCGCCGATGGTGCAGGAGCTGATCCCAGGCGGCGACGAGTGCCTGTACACCTTCGGGAGCTACGTGAACGAGGACGGAGAGGCCCTCGGGTTGTTCTCCGGGAGAAAGCTGCGCCAGACACCGCCCGGCGTCGGGACGTGCCGCGTCGGCGAGGCGGTCTGGGTCGAGGAGGTCGTCGAGCAGGGGCTCCGCCTGCTCCGCCGTGTCGGGTTCCACGGGATCTCGCAGGTGGAGTTCAAACGAGATCCCCGTGACGGCGTCTACAAGCTCATGGAGATCAATCCGCGCCTCTGGCAGTGGCACGGCCTCGCCGCCGCCTGCGGCGTCGACCTGCCGCAGATCGCCTATCGCGACCTCCTCGGCCGGCCGCAGACGGCCGTCCGGATGAACGGCGCCGGGAAACGCTGGGCGATCAGCCTGATGAGCGGCTCGCAGCCTGCGTTCCTGCGGCCCCCGTACGTCGACGCTGTCTTCAGCCTCGACGACCCGCTGCCGGCCGTGGCCCAGGCGGTGCGCCTCGTCAGGGGAGCGCTGCGCTGATCCCGGCCGACGTCGAGCGGCGCGCCCGCTGGGTACTCGACACGATCGGTGCCCGTGAGCTCGGGCTCGGCGACGATCTTCCGTACCACGAGGGCGCCTGGGAGCAGGTTGCCGGCGGCGAGCGGCCGCACGGGGACGACCTGGCCGAGGCGTTCTTCCATCTTGCCCGCGTGGAGGAGCGAAACGGAGTCGTCCGAGATCCACACGGCCGGTTTCCCGGGTCGGCCTCGTGCCTCGACCCGATCGACCCGCCGCTCGAGCGGCTTCGGCGCCGGCTCCGCCTCGAGCCGCCGCGCTGGCGAGGGGCGCGCTTTGCGGTCGCGCTCACGCACGACGTCGACGTGCCGTGGCGTTGGACCCGCCTCGGCGTACGAGGTGCCGCAGCGCGGCTGAAGGGCCACGTCGGCGCCGGACGGCCGCGCGCAGCCGCACGCGAGGCGCGCGCTCTGGCAGCGGTTCCTGCCCACAAGCTGCGCCGCACGGATCCGAACTGGCGCTTCGACCGGATTTTTCGGATCGAGGCCGCGCGCGGCGTGGCGTCGACCTTCTTCGTCATGGCCGGCCATCACCATCCGGCGGACGGCCCCGTGCCGGCGGCCTACGAGCGGCTGCGGCCGCGGCTGGTCGAGACGCTCCTCGCCGGCGGGGCGGAGATCGGGCTGCACGGCAGCTACACGGCGGCCGAGAGCCTCGAGCGGCTCGCCGAGGAGAAGGGGCGCCTCGAGACGCTGTCGGGCCCTGTCAGCGGGCAGCGCTACCACTATCTGCGGATCGACCCCTCGGCGAACCTAGCACCGCTCGCCGGCCTCGGCTTCCGCTACGACTCGAGCGTCGGCTTCTCCGACGCGCCCGGGTTCCGGGCGGGGATCGCACAGCCCTACCGGCCGTGGGACCACGACGCCGACGAGCCTGCCGCGCTCGTCGAGATCCCACTCGCCATGATGGACGTGACGCTCGCCGAGGAGCGTTACCTGGGCCTGTCCGCGACGGCCGCGGAGCGCAGGCTCCACGCGCTGATCGAGTGGGCCGCCGAGAACGGTGGGGGCTTCTCCGTCCTCTGGCACACCGACCGCTTCGATCCGGCCACCGCCCACGGCTGGGATCGGCTCTACGTTCGCTTCATCGAGACCGTACGCGCAGCCGGCGGCGTCTGTCTGCCGGCCGGGGCGCTCGCCGAGGAGGCCGACGCGTGGCTTCGGTGACCGCGCGCGCGGGGGCGGGGCTCGGGCTGCCCTCCGTGCCGCTCGGGTTCTTCGGGGTGGTCCTGCTCGCGCCCGCATTGCTCGGTGTCTCACGGCTCCTTCCCGCGGAGGGTGCGGGGCTCGGCCTGCGGCTCGCGGCCGCCTCGGCCTGCGTGCTCTTCCTCCCCGGAGCGCTGCTCCTGCGCTCACTCGACTGGCCGCGCCGGATCGGCCTTGCGCTCGCCGGGTCGTTCGCCTGGAGCCTCGTCGCGATCTTCGTCGCGTTTCTCCTGACGTTCGCCGCGAGCGGATCTCTCTCCCTGACGATCGTCGTTCTCGGGATGATCTCGGCGGGCGGAGCGCTCGCTGCGCTCCGGGCGGTGCGCTTGCCGCTCGAACGGGACGACTGGCTTCCGATTGCGATCGTCGCCGCCGGCGGCCTCGTCCTGTGCGGGGCGGTCTGGTGGGCGTCGACAGTCGTGGACGGCGACGCCCTCTTCCATCTCGCCCGCGTGAGGAGGCTCGACGAGGTGCCGGTCCTGTACTCGGTGCACGTCGTCAACGAGTTCCGGGACGGCGGGCTGCATCCCGAGTACGCCTTTCCGCTCTGGCACGGCGTGCTCGCCCTCGTCGGGCGCCTGGCCGGTGTCGCCCCGGACCTCGTCGTGTTGCACGTCTCCGCTGTTCTCACACCGGTCGCGCTCGTCTTCGCCTACGCCGCCGGCGCCGCGCTCTTCGCATCGTGGGCCGGAGGCGTGGCCGCAGCGGTCGGACAGGCCGCTATCGTTGGCTTCCAGGACGACGGTACCGGGGCGTTCGTGACGACGGGGTTGCCGCCGGGCGCTGCGCGGCTCCTGATCGTGCCTGCCGTGCTCGCTCTCGTCTTCGCCTACACGCGCGGCGGGCCCCGCTCACGGCTGCTGACGATCGCCGCCGCGGCGTTCGGTCTCGCGGCCGTCTATCCGACCTACGCCGTCTTCGTCGCGCTTCCGCTCGCGGGATTTCTTCTCGGGCGATTCCTGCTCGGCGACTCGGCCGGCGGCGACCGGCGCCGGATCGCGATGTGTATCGCCGCCGTTCTCGTTCCCGTCACGCTGCTCTTCGCCTGGCTCTGGCCGGTCGTGCTCGACACTGCGACGTTCCTCCCGTCCGCTGCCGAGCGGGCGCGGGATCTGGCCGCGCAGGGGACGGCGTTCGACGAGCGTGGGCGTTGGCTCAGCCTTGCGCCGGCCGCCGTCGCCGGAGGCGGTGCGGCGACGGTCGCCGCGCTCCTCTGCGTCCCGGCGGCGATGTTCGCAGGCCGGCGCCGGTCGGCTGCTTACGTTCTCGGCGGATCCCTCGCCGTGCTGGCGGTGCTCCTCGTGCCGCCCTTCTTCACGGCCGTGGCCGAGATGAGCTCGCCCGCGCAGGCCGCGCGGCTCGTGATCTTCCTGCCGCTCCCGTTCGCGCTGGCCGCGGCGGCGGCGCTCTGCGGCCGGCTCGGGATCGCCGGACTGGCACTTGCGGGCGGGCTCGGCACCGGCACGGCTCTCGCCTACACCGCGGGTGCGACCGGGCCCGCCTGGGCGACCTGGTTCGCGGCCGGCGGAGCGCTCGTCGGTCTCGTGCTCGCGCGCCTCGTCGGTCGCTCGGGTGCCAGCCCCGGCCGTCTCGCGGTTGCGGCTGCCGTCGCCTTCGCGATTCCCATCGCCGTGGTCGGCTTCCGCGGCGCCTCGCAGGATCGACCGGACCGAAACGCGCTCACGCCGGGCCTCGTCGAGGCGCTGAACACGCAGGTGCCGATGCGCTCGACGGTCTTCTCGCATCCCGACGTCGCGTACCGGATCGCCGCGTCCGCCCCGCTGTACGTGAACGCGGTGCCTCCGGTTCACGCCGCCGACACGGAGCAGAACGTGCCGTACGACAGGGCGAGCGAGGCCAGGGCCTTCTTCGAGGGGGAGGGTCTCACGTACCTCGACAGCGCGCGGCTCCTCAGCGATCACTTCGCATCGTGGCTCGTCCTCGACAAGACCCGGCCCGTGCCCGACTACGTCGAGTACCTGCCGCCGCCCGTGTACGAGGACGAGCGCTTCGCGCTGATCCCGCTCAGGCGCTGATCCCGTCCCGGCGCTTGCCACAATGATCCCCGGCATGCGAGTCCTGCTCGTGACGATGTACTGGCCGCCCGCCGGCGGCGCCGGCGTCCAGCGGCCGCTGAAGTTCGCCGAGCACCTGACGAGTCTCGGCTTCGAGATCCACGTTCTCGCGCCGGACGACCCGAAGTGGCTGCATCGTGACCGCTCCCTGGTGACGCCGCCCGGCGTCACGGTGCACCGGGCGACGAACCACGGCCCCCGCTCGCGCCGGCCCGCCGAGGAGCTGCGAGGGCGACGGGGGCTCGACCGGCTGAGAGTTCGCGCCGAGCTCCTCGGGCGGCAGCTGCTCGTTCCCGACGCGGCGGTCCTCTGGAACCTGACCGCGATCCCGGCGGCCCGGAAGATCGTCAAGCGCTTCGACATCGACGTCGTGCTGACGACCTCGCCGCCGGGCTCCGTCCACCTCGTCGGAGCGGCGGCGAAGGAGCTGACCGGCGTTCGCTGGGCCGCCGATCTGCGCGATTCGCTCGCGCTCCACGTGCACCGGCGGCACGACATCCGTGGCGAGAGGGCGCTCGCGCGCCTGGTCGCGCGGCGGGCGGATGCGCTCGTCTGCGCCTCGCGGGCGATCGCGGACGAGATGCGGGCCCTCCAGCCGCGGGGGCCGGTCGCCGAGATCGGGAACGGCTGCGACTTCGAGGACTTTGCCGGGCTTGAATACCACCGCTCGGATCGCTTCCGCGTCACCCACGCCGGCAGCTTCTTCGGCCGCCGTGATCCGCGACCGTTCCTCGATGCCCTGGCACGCGCCGACCGGGACGTCGTCGCGCGCTTCGTCGGCGACTTCCGCAGCGCGGATCGCGCCTACGCTGAGCAGTTGCGCCTCGGCGACCGCCTCGACCTGATCCCGTACCTGCCGCGCGGCGATGTGCTCGCCCTTCAGCGCGATTCCGACGCGCTTCTTCTCCTCATTCCCGAGGCTGGAGGTCGCGGGAGGGGCGTCCTCTCGGGAAAGGTCTTCGAGTACCTCGCGGCCGAGCGGCCGATCATCGCCGCAGTGCCGCCCGACGGCGAAGCGGCGGCGCTCCTGCGCTCGACCGGGGCCGGTCTGGTCGCCGCCCCGGACGACGTGGATGGGCTGGTCGACGCGATGGCCGAGCTCACCGCGAGGTGGCATGCCGGCGAGCTCGACGGTACGCGCCTCACCGACGACGATCGCGAGCGGCTCTCCCGGCGCGCCCGGGCGGAGGAGCTCGCCGGCCTCCTGCGGGGCCTCGGATGAGCGTCGCCCTTCCCGCGCGTACTGCTCCCGACGGTGTCCGGCCGGCGTCGGTATCCGTGACCAGGCTCGTCGACGGCCTCCTCTACGCGACCGTCTTCGCGATCACCTTCGCCAAGGTTCGCTGGGACGTCGGCGGCGCCGACCTGAACATCTCCGACGTCACCGCGGGGCTGTTCGTCCTCGCGTTCGCCGCCTCGCGCCTCGACCGCCGGGACACAGCGCTCCCGAGGGCGTCCTGGACGCTGCTCGTCTTCTTCGGCCTCTTCCTGGCGGTCTACCTCGCGGCGTTCTTCAACCTGGAGACGGTCGACGACCGGGATCTCTTCTGGAAGGGGATGGTCAAGTTCGTCATCCACTTCCTCTTCTTGGTCGCCGCGGTCGCCCATCTGGCGCGGCGGGGCCCCGAGGCGTACTGGCGCACGCTCGGCTGGTTCACGGCCGGGATCGTCGCCAACTGCGTCTACGGGATCCTCCAGCTCGTCGCCGCGGAGACGTCCGGACGCAATCTCGACGAGAGCGTCCTGTCGGCAATCGGCGCGTACCAGCGCGGCGGCATCAACGTCTTCGGCGCCGTCGGGGGCTCGAACGTCTACCGCGTGAACGCGCTGACGCTCGATCCGAACCACCTCGGGATCATGCTCATCGTGCCGCTCCTCGTGCTGCTCCCGATCTACCTGCGGCTCGAGCGTGGGCATCGGCTCCGGCTTCCGCTCGCCCTGACGCTCGCCTTCCTGGCCGTCGTCGAGCTCGCCACGCTGTCGCGGAGCGGCCTGCTCGGCATCCTCGCGGGGCTCGTCGTCCTGGCGATCCCCTACCGGCGGTTCCTGCTCTCGGCGCGGTTCCTCGTCCCACTCGCGCTGGTCGTCCTCGTGATCGGCATCGTCGTCGCGCAGCGCAGCGGGTTCTTCGAGACGGTGCTCCGGGCACGGACGAGCGTCGGCGGCGGCTCGACCCGCGTCCACCTCGAGATCTACGAGCTGCTGCCGCCGGTGATCGGCCAGCACCCGCTGTTCGGGCTCGGCCTGAACACGTTCTCTTCCTACTACGAGTTCGTCACCGGGAAGTCGAACTGGGGCCCGCACTCCTACTACGTCGCGCTGCTGACGGAGACGGGCATCGTCGGCACGGCCCTGTTCCTCGGCTACGTTGGCTACCTGTTCCGCAGGCTAGGGGCGCTCCGCCGGCTCGGCAGGGCGCTCGCGGCTGCTGGCGATGCGGCCGCGGCCCGCGTCAGGCCGCTCGGCTGGGGGCTGACGGCGGCGCTCGTCGGCACGCTCGTGGCGAACGCCTTCTACCTGACCATGCAGATGTACTACTTCTTCGTGCTCGTGATGCTGATCGTCGCCGCACCGGCCGTGTTCGCGGCGCTGGCGAGACGCGACGCCTAGCGCGGCCGCGACTACACTCGGGCGCGTGCTCCGGAGAGGTCTCTTCTGGACGAGTCTCGGCGCGATCGGCTGGGCCCATGCCGGCTACCCGCTCGCGTCCGGCCTGGCCGCCCGCATCCGACCGCGGCCGGTCGCGAGGGACGACATCCTGCCGACCGTCAGCGTGATCGTCGCGGCACACGACGAGGAAGCGGTGATCGCCCGTCGCGTCGAGAATCTCCTGGAGCTCGACTACCCACCTGAGCGGGTCGAGATCGTCGTCGCCTCGGACGCGTCGAGCGACGGGACGGACGCGATCGTCGAGGAGATCGGACGGCGCGAGCGGCGTGTCCGGCTGCTGCCGTGCCCGCGCGGCGGCAAGGTGAATGCCCAGGATCTCGCCGTCCGCCGCACATCCGGCGAGATCGTGGCGTTCTCGGACGCGAACGCGACCTGGGCGCCCGACGCGCTACGACGCCTCGTCCGAAGCTTCGCCGATCCCGACGTCGCCTATGTGTGCGGCCGGCTCGTGCTCGAGGGAGCCGACGGGACGAATCGGGAAAGCGCCTACTGGCGCTACGAGGTCTGGCTCCGCGAGCAGGAGTCGCTCTCCGGCTCGATCACCGGCGGCAACGGCGCGATCTACGCGCTCAGGCGAAACGACTACGTGGAGGTCGATCCACGCTTCGGTCACGACCTCTCGCTTCCGTACCTCATGGTGCAGCGCGGGCGACGCGCGGTCTACGAGCCCGAGGCGCGCTCGTTCGAGAAGCCCTCGCGCGACCTCGAGGACGAGTACCGGCGCAAGGTGCGGATGTTCGAGCACTGCTGGCTGATCCTGCTGCGGGGGAGGATGCTGAACGACGTCGGGCCGGGCTACTTCGTCAAGCTCGTCTCGCACCGCGTCCTCCGTTACGGCAGCGGGCTGCTTCACCTGACCCTCCTCGTGACGAGCCTCAGGCTCGCCGGCCGCGGCAGGGTCTACCGGACCGTCCTCGCCGCTCAGCTGGCGGGGCTGTCGCTCGCGTTCGCCGGCCGCATGCGCTGGCCGGTGCCCGGAGCCGCGCTCGCCTACTACTACGCGCTCGTCACGAAGGCGACCGTCGTCGCCCTCGGCGGCTACCTCCGCCGCGGTGTGCCCGCCGTCTGGGAGAAGGCCGAGGGGACCCGGTGAGCCGTGCCCTCGACGTGGCGGGCGCGGCGACCCTGCTCGCGCTCGCGAGCCCGGTCCTCGGCGCCGCCGCGATCGCGATCCGGATCGAGGACGGCGGACCGATCCTGTACCGGCAGCGGCGCGTCGGCCGGGGCGGCCGCGAGTTCGAGCTTCTCAAGCTCCGGACGATGGTCGTCGGCGCGGAGACGATCGGCGCGGGGTACGCAGTCGACCGGGGCGACCCCCGCATCACGAGAACGGGACGCGTTCTCCGGCGTCTCTCGATCGACGAGCTGCCGCAGCTCTGGAACGTGCTGCTCGGCGAGATGGCTCTGGTAGGGCCGCGACCGACCCTCGCCTACCAGGTCGAGAAGTACACCCCGCGGCAGCGCCGCCGCCTCGACGTGAAGCCCGGGATCACCGGCTGGGCGCAGGTGAACGGCCGCGCCGCGCTCGCCTGGGCAGACCGGATCGAGCTCGACGTCTGGTACGTCGAGCACCGGTCTCTCCGGCTCGACCTCACGATTCTCGCCCGCACCCCGTTCGCGCTGTTCGGCGGTATCTACAAGGGGCAGACGGGCGGCTGGAAGGCCGAGGCCTGATGGGGGCGTCTCAGGCTGTTCTCCTCACCTGCGCCGGCCAGCGGGTCGATATCGCGAGCGCCTTCCGCGAGGCCGGCGCCCGCGTCGTCGCAGCCGACCTGAACCCGCTCGCGCCGGCGCTCTACCACGCAGACGCGCGGGTCGTCCCGCCGCGGGTCGACGATCCCGGCTACCTGCCCTTCCTCGCCCGCACGGTCGAGGAGCACGGCGTGTCCCTGGTCGTCCCGCTGACCGATCTCGACCAGCGCCTGCTCGCGGAGCGCCGGGCAGAGCTCGATGCGCTCGTCCTCCTGCCCGCTGCCGACGTGGTCGAGCTGACGAACGACAAGTACCTGGCTCACGTCTACTTCGAGGAGCACGGCCTCGACTCGCCGCCGACCTGGCTTCCCGACGAGCTTCCCGACGACCTCGAGTTTCCGGTGCTCGTCAAGCCGCGGAGAGGGTTCGGCTCGCGCAACATCTTTCGCGCCTCCGACCGGCGGGAGCTCGACTTCCTGCTCGGCTACACGCCTGCCGAGTCGATGGTCCAGGCGGCCTGCACCGGCGAGGAGTTCTCGATCGACGTGTTCTGCGGCGTTGATCGCCGTTGCCTCGCCGCCATCCCGAGGACGATGATCGAGTCGAAGGGAGGCGAGTCGATCAAGGGCGCCTCGCTCAAGGATTCGGTGCTGATCGAAGTTGGATGCCGAGTGGCCGAGATTCTCGGTATCGTCGGCCCGGCCACTGTCCAGTGCTTCCGGACGGCCGACGGCCGCCACGAGATCACGGACGTCAACGTCCGCTTCGGCGGCGGCTTCCCCGTGCACCATGCCTCGGGAGGCGGCTATCCGGAGCTCGCCCTCGCGCTCGCCCGCGGAGAGCAGCCGGAGCCCCGGCTCGGAGCGTTCCGGGAGGGCGTCGTCATGACCCGCTTCTTCTGGCAGACGTGTCTGGGCGCCGGGGAGGGCGGTAGCCTTGAGGCGTTGGCCGACGAGCTCCCCGAGCCGGTCTTCCGTCCCGAGTGAGTCGGAAGCTCCTGGCGCTCCTCGTCGTCGCGGCGACGGTCGGCGGGTGCACGGTCGCGACCGCGGACGACGGACCGGCGACCGTTCCGCCCGCCGCCACCGATGGTCAGGCCGAGACCGATGCTCCGGTCGAGACGGGGCCGCCGGCGGAGCCGGTCGAAGGGCGAATCACCGTCGTCGACGGCGATCTGAACACGAGGGTCGAGGGCGCGTCCGTCACCAGTCGGCCGCGAGGCCGGGGTGTCCGACGCCACGGGGCTCGCCCTCGTGCCGCTTGCCCGTCGCGGCTCGCTCCCGGTCGAGGTCTCTGCGCCGGGGTACGCCACGAGGCGCTTCCGGCTCCAGTTCGCCGAGCGGCGCCGGTACACGATCCAGATCTACCGCGAGGAGCTCCAGTGGCCCTTCTTCGGCGCCACGCTCGCGCGGACCCAGGCCCACCCGGCGATCGAGCTGCGGCCCCCGTTTCGCACGGTCTGGAGCCGGGGCGTCGGCTCGCTCGTCGAGTTCCCTGCCGCCGTCTGGGAGGGAATCGCCTACGTGAACACGCTCGAGGGCCTCCTGTATGCGATCTCGATGCGGGACGGACGTGTCCTCTGGACGCAGCAGACGGGGACGAAGACCGCCTCGACGCCGGCCGTCGACCCTGCCTCCCGGAGCCTGCTCGTGACGACGATGGTCCCGGGTGACTTCCAGGTACGCGACCTGACGACCGGGAAGCTCCGCTGGCGCTTCTCGACCGGGCTCACGGAACCGTCGCCGATCGTCGTCGACGGGGTCGCCTACTTCGCGGCGACGAACGGGAACGTC
This sequence comes from uncultured Thermoleophilia bacterium, assembly GCA_963819905.1. Lineage (GTDB taxonomy): Bacteria > Actinomycetota > Thermoleophilia > Gaiellales > Gaiellaceae > CAWCQC01. Next base: position 133,440 of record CAWFXP010000009.1, on the reverse strand, counting down.
TACGCGCTCGATCTCGAGACGCGCGAGCCCCGCTGGGTGTTCTCCGGAGGCTCGAAGATCACCGCGAGCCCAGCGCTCGCGGATGGGCGAATCTACGTCGGCGACTACTCCGGCAACGTGTTCTGCCTGAATGCAGCCTCTGGAGACCTCGTGTGGACGGGGAGCGCAGGCGATCGCGTGTACGGGACGGTTGCAGTCGCCGGCGGCCGGGTCTTCGTTCCCTCCGTGTTCGCAGGCCTGTCCGCCCTCGACGCCGACACCGGTGGGACGCTCTGGCGCATCCCAGTAAGCGCCTATCTGTACTCGTCCCCCGCCGTCTACCAGGGCAGGGTGTTCTTCGGCGACTACACCGGTCGCGTATCGGCCGCAGCGGTCTCGAGCGGTGCGATCCTGTGGACCGGCGATGCCGGCGGGTCGGTCTCGGGCGCGATCCAGGTGATCGCTGGCGTCGTCTACGCGGGCAGTTTCGGCGGCGTCATCACGGGCTGGGACTGGCGGACCGGCGAGCAGCTGCTTCGCTTCCCCCACGGTGAGTACGCCCCGGTGTCGGGGAACGGCGGCCGCCTGCTCTTCCACGGGTACTCGCGCCTGTACGCGGTCGAGCCGAAGCGGTGAAGAAGGCTCTCCTCGTGGTGGGCGCGCTCGCGCTCGTCCTCGGCGGCGTCGCGCTCGGAGGCTGGCTCTGGAACCGCGACCAGACCTCGGACTTCCGCGGCTCGTCGACCGAGGAGTTCGTGACGACCCAGGAACCGGGAGTGGAGACCCGGCCGGCCGTCGAGCGCGAGGAGGTGCCCTGGCCGACCTACGGCTACGACGTCGCGAGGACGCAGGTCGCGGCCGACATCGACCTGCGGCCGCCGTTTCGCGAGCGCTGGACGGTGCGCGGCCGCAACCTGATCGAGTTCCCGCCCGCGGTCGCCTACGGACGCCTGTACGTCGGGACGAATCCCGGACGGTTCCTCGCGATCGAGGCGGAGACGGGGGAGATAGCGTGGGAGAAACGCTTCCGACGCTGTATCGCCGCCTCGCCGACCGTCGCGGACGGGGTCGTCTACCAGCCGTTGATGGACCCGTCGCCGTGCGGGAATCCCGACCGCGAGGCGCCGGGCTACATGGTGGCGATGGACGCGGAGTCAGGGCAGGAGCTCTGGCGCTTCGAGGCGGGCGTCATCGAGTCGTCTCCTGCCCTCGTCGACGGCGTCCTCTTCTTCGGCTCGTGGGACCGAAACGTCTACGCGCTCGACGTCTCGACGCGCAAGCCGCTCTGGACGTTCGAGACGGGTGACGAGGTCAAGGCCGCGCCGGCGGTTGCGGGCGGCACGGTGTACGTCGGCTCCTACGACGGGAAGGTCTACGCCATCGACGCGGAGACGGGCCAGGAGCGGTGGTCGTCGGAGGGGAGAGCGGGGGTCGGTGGAAGCGGCAACTTCTACGCGACCGCGGCCGTCGCCTACGGACGTGTCTTCGTCGGCTCGACCGATGGCAAGGTCTACGCGTTCGGGGCGAGGAGCGGCGAGCTGCTCTGGGCCCAGTCGACGGGCGGGTTCGTCTACTCGTCGGCGGCCGTCTACCGCAGGACGGTCTACGTGGGCTCCTACGACGGGAACCTGTACGCGCTCGACGCGGCGACGGGCGACGTCCGCTGGACGTTCGCAACCGGGGGACGGATCTCGGGGGCGGCCACGGTCATCGCGGGAATCGTCTACGTCTCGACCCTCGAGGAACGGACGTTCGCGCTCGACGCGGCGACCGGAGAGCAGGTTTGGTCCTTCCCCGACGGCAAGTACACGCCGATCGTGGCGGACTCGGAGCGGGCGTACCTCGTGGGGTACACGCGGGTCTACGGCCTCGTGCCGAGCCGCCCGTGACCGCTGCTACAGTCGGGCGGCTGTGAGCCCGGAGAACCAAGAGCGGCGCAAGGGCGCTGAGGATCACGATCTCGACGCCGAGCAGGAGGTCGACTTCGGCCGGTACTGGTGGCGGATCGTCGGGCACTGGTGGGTGGTCGTCGGGGCGATCGTGCTCGGCGCGGTCATCGGCTACCTCGTCTCGCTCGGCGGCGGCACCACCTACCAGGCGAGGGCGACCGTCTACCTCGGCCAGCCGCTGACGCCGAGCGGAAACGCCCAGATCCAGAGCCTGCAGACGAACCCCTCGACGGTTTCCCAGATCGTCAAGAGCCAGTCGGTCGTCGCGGCCACGGCCGCCGAGGTAGGTGTGCCGCCGAACGAGCTCAGGAACGGCATCTCGACCAAAGCCGTCGCCGGCTCGCTCTCGAAGGTCGGACAGACCCAGCTCGTCGAGATCTCGGTGCGCGGGCCCTGGAAGCGCCAGTCGGCCGAGGCTGCGAACGCCCTTGCCGGGACGGTCGTCGCGCGTGTCTCGGGCTACGCAGACACGAAGATCGAGCAGTTCACCGTCCTGCGTGATTCGCTGAACGAGCAGGTCGCGGCCAGCGACGAGGCGATCCAGCGCTACCGGGCCGCAATCGCCGCGGGTGCCGATCTCTCGTCGGCAGAGCGGCTGGTGCTGGTCGGTCTCCTCCAGAGCGAGCAGCAGGCCCGGGCAGTGCTCGTGCAGCAGCGCACCGATACCGAGCTCGAGCTCGCGCTCGCCGTGGACGTGGAGCGCGGCCAGGTCGTCACGCGGGCGGCCTCGTCCAAGGTCGCCGCCAAGAGCAAGCAGAGCTCGATCATCGTCGGCGCGATCGTCGGCCTGGTCGTCGGGCTGCTCGCCGCCCTCCTCTGGGAGCCGGCGAAGCGTCGCATCCGCCGCGCCGACTGAATCCTCAGGCCGGTGCCCGTCCTCGCCGATACTCGGGTTGTGACAGGGCTGTTCGCTACGATCGAGCTTCCGTGAGCACCGCGGTCGTCACCGGTGGCGCAGGCTTCCTCGGGTCGCATCTCTGCGACCGCCTCCTCGCCGACGGCTACCGGGTCATTTGCGTCGACAACCTCGATACGGGCTCGTTGCAGAATCTGAGCCACATCCGCAGCCCGAGCTTCGTGTTCATGCACCACGACCTGACCACGCACCTACAGATCGAGGAGCCGGTCGACGTCGTCTTCCACCTCGCGAGCCCGGCCAGCCCGATCGACTACATGCGGCTGCCGCTCCACACGCTCAAGGTCGGCTCGTACGGGACCCACAATGCGCTCGGCCTCGCGAAGTTCAAGCGTGCGCGCTTCCTGATCGCCTCGACGAGCGAGGTCTACGGCGATCCCCAGGTGCATCCGCAGCCCGAGACGTACTGGGGGAACGTCAACCCGATCGGTCCGCGCGGCGTCTACGACGAGGCCAAGCGCTACGCGGAAGCGATGACGATGGCCTATCACCGCCAGCAGGGCGTCGACACCTGCGTCGCCCGGATCTTCAACACGTTCGGGCCGAGGATGCGTCCGCACGACGGCAGAGCGATTCCGACCTTCGTGCGCCAGGCGCTCGAGAACAAGCCGCTGACGGTCTTCGGCGACGGGTCGCAGACGCGGAGCTTCTGCTACGTCGACGACCTGATCCGCGGTCTGTTCCTGCTCGCCGCGAGCAGCGAGAACCTCCCGGTCAACCTCGGCAACCCGGAGGAGCGCACCTTGCTCGACCTCGCGGAGACGGTCCTCAAGGTGACGGGCTCGAAGAGCGAGATCGTCTTCGAGGCGCTCCCCGTGGACGACCCGCAGGTTCGCCAGCCGGACATCACGCGCGCGCAGCAGGTGCTCGGCTGGGAGCCCGAAGTCAGCCTCGAGGACGGGCTGCGTCGGACGATCGACTCCCTCGGCCCGGTTCCCGCCGGGTAGACGGCGCGGCAGGCGGCGAGCCGGGGTCGGTCCGGGGTCGGCAAGCGGCTCCGCACCGAGTCTCTAGGCTTCGCACGTGATCCGCCCCCTCCTCGTCCGTGCTGCCCGGCGCGAGCAGGTCGAGCGCACCCCGGTCTGGTACATGCGCCAGGCGGGCCGGTCGCTCCCGGAGTACCGCCGGATCCGGGAGAAGCTCGACCTGTTCGAGATCTGCCGCCGACCCGAGGTCTGTGCCGAGGTGACGCTCCAGCCCGTCCGTCGCCACGGCGTCGATGCGGCGGTCATCTACTCGGACATCATGCTCCCGGCGCTCGGGATGGGCGTGGACGTCCAGCTCGTCGAGGGCGTCGGCCCGGTTACGGACACTCCGATCCGGACGGCGGCGGATATCGGGCGCGTCGCGCCGCTCGAGCCCGAGACCGCGCTGCCGTATGCGCTCGAGTCGATCCGCCTGGTCCGTCGCGAGCTCGATCCGGCGAAGGCCCTGGTTGGCTTCGTCGGCGGCCCCTTCACTGTCGCTGGCTACCTGATCGAGGGTCGGCCGAGCCGGACGTTCGTCCAGACGAAGCGCTGCATGTACGCGGCGCCTGACGTCTGGCACGCCCTCATGGAGCGGATCGCCGAAAGCCTCGCGGCCTACGCCGTCGCCCAGGTCGCCGCCGGCGCCGACGCGATCCAGCTGTTCGACTCCTGGGTGGGCGCACTGTCAGCCCGGGACTACCGCGAGTTCGCCGCCCCCTATTCGGCCCGCATCCTGGCCGCGGTGGACGTGCCGACCATCCACTTCGGAACCGGGTGCACACACCTCCTCGCCGACCTCGCCGAGGCCGGAGGCGACGTGATCGGCCTCGACTGGCGAGTGCTGATCGACGACGGTTGGGCAGCCGCGGGCGCAGACCGAGGTGTCCAGGGCAATCTCGACCCGACCCTTCTGCTGGGCCCGTTCGAACGAGTCGAGGCCGAGACGAACCGCATCCTGGCCGCGGTCGCAGGGCGCCCAGGCCACATCTTCAACCTCGGACACGGCGTCCTGCCCGAGACCGACCCGGCTGCCCTCGGTCGCCTCCGTGAGCTCGTGCACGAGCAAACGGCCACGAGCCCTCGGGCCTGACCTGTTCTCCTTCGTCTCGGTCTCGTGACGAAATCGGCCCGCTGCGCGCACCACACGCGCGCAACGCGACGATACGCTGATAGCGGGTGGAGGCGCGGGGTGGCCCCGGCCGCGGGTGCGATGGTGGCCGCTTCACCCGACTCCGTGAGCTAGTCTCGGCGTATGCCGTCCTGGAGTGCCGCCCGTGTCTCTCACAGCAACAGGGTTGTGCGCGACCCGTTCTGCACCGCGACGCCGGTCGTAGCCAGATCGGTGGCGGAACCGGGGCCGGCCGTCCTTCGATGAGCGCACGCAGCTGCCCGGACTGGCCGATGCTCCTCGACCTCGCACCGGACCTCCACTTCAAGCACTACACGGTCGCAGAGGCCCATCTTCCCGCGGACGCGCTCGTCAGCATCACCGTTCCGCTCGAAGCCGTAGCCCTCTGCGCCGATCTCGATCATCACGTCTTCAATCCGGATCACACCGACCCGGCCGTCGTCGAGGCGCTGCGTGAGACGCACTGGTTCGATCTGCGCGACTGGGTCAAGGGGAATCCCGGCAGCTAGCCGAGCCCTCGCAGGACTGCGAGTGGGATGCGGCCCTCGAGCAGTGCCCGGCCCGTCACGACGCCTTCGATCCCAAGCCTGTCGACCGCGGCGAGGTCGTCCACTGAGCGGACTCCTCCGGCCGCGATGAGCCGAACGTCGGCTGCGTCACGCACCCGCCCCAGGAGATCGAGATCCGGCCCCTGAAGCGTTCCGTCGCGTTCGATTGCGGTGCAGAGGACTCGGTGGATGCCCGCCTGGGCGCAGCGGCAGACGGCGCCTTCGGGCTCGAGTCCGGTCCCTCTCTCCCAGCCGGCGGCAGCGACCTCGCCGCCACGGACGTCGATCGCGACGACAACCCGGTCCCCAAGGGTCGTGAAGGCAGCAAGCGCGTCCTCCGTTGCGAACGCGGCGGTGCCCACGACCACGCGGGCCGCACCAGCGTCCAGGAGCTCTTCGGCGTCCGCCCTCGAGCGGATTCCGCCCGACGCTTGTACGGGTACGCCGTCGGCCGCGCCCACGAGGCGCCGGAAGAGCTCGGGCCTCAGTTTCCCCGTGCGCGCCCCGGTGAGATCGACGACGTGGATGAGCGGCGGTCGCTCGGACGCCAGCCGAGCAACGAGCTCGTCCGGCTGCCCGGCTCGAAGGGCGACGCGGTCGAACCTGCCTTGCTCGAGCCGGACAACGCCCTCATCGAGCACGTCGACGGCGGGAATGACCTGCAGGGCACGCCGGCCATGCCGTGACGTTCTCGCGGCGGCTTGCCCGCCTCTTGCTGTCATGTTAACATGCTAACACGTCATGGCAGCAGACCAGTCACACCCGTGGGCGACCCCGGAGATCAGAGAGCTCTTCGCAGCGGTGCTGGCGCTCGAGACGCCCGAGGAGACGGAGCACTTCCTCAGGGATCTGTGCACGCTCTCGGAGCTCGAGGCGATGGCTCATCGTTGGCAGGTGGCTCGTCTCGTGGACGAGGGGCTCCCCTACCACGAGGTGAGCCGACGGACGGGGGCTTCGACGACGACGGTGACGCGGGTGGCGCATTGGCTGCGACACGGCGAGGAAGGCTACCGACTGGCGATCGATCGGCTGAAGGCCCGGACGGGCAGCTGAAGATCGCTATTCCCGCGAAGGGGCGGCTCCGCGAGCCGTGCGTGTCGCTGCTCGAGGAGGCCGGTCTCGGTCCCGAGGCGCCTGGAGAGCGGGCGCTCGCGTTCGCATGTCGGAACGCACCCGTCGAGGTGCTCTTGGTACGAGCCGCCGACATCCCGGAGTACGTGCAAGACGGAGTCGTGGACTGTGGGGTGACGGGCGCAGACCTGGTGCGCGAGCGCGGTGCCGAGGTACGTGAGCTTCTGCGCCTCGGCTTCGGGAGCTGCACCCTCGAGGCCGCGGTGCCGCAGGAGTCGACCGCCTGGGAGCTCGGTGACCTCGCGGGCCTCCGGATCGCAACGGTGTTTCCTCGGCTCGCCCGGCAGGTGCTCGCCGAGCGGGAGATCGACGTCGATCTCGTGGATGTCACCGGCTCGGTCGAGGTGGCTCCGAGACTCGGTCTTGCGGACGCGATCATCGACCTCGTCTCGAGCGGCAACACGCTTCGCACGAACGGCCTGCGCTCACTCGGCGCGCTCTTCTCATCCGAGGCCGTTCTCATCGGTGCCAGCGAGCCTGACGACGAAGCCCTGCAGCTGGCCGCTGTGCTGAGGAGCGTGGTGAACGCGCGCGACGCGCGCTACCTGATGATGAACGCGCCCGAGGGTGCGCTCGACCTCATCTGCACGCTGGTCCCTGGTGGCCGCGCTCCGAGCATTCTTCCCCTCTCGGAGCCGGGGATGGTCGCCGTGCACGCGCTGGTGCCGGCGGCGGATGTCTGGAGCCTGCTGCCCGAGCTCGAAGCAGCCGGGGCGTCGTCGATACTTCTGGTGCCTGTCGAGCGAATGCTGGCGTGACAGGCGCCGTCTCTTCAATGCGGCCGTTGCCGACGGAGTTCACCGCCTACGGGTGGGCCCCGTCGACTTCCGAGCTCGCTTGCCGGGTCGGTCTCGATCCGGTCTTCATCGTCCGCTTCGACGGAAACACGTCCCCGTTACCGCTCTCCTCCTCGCGCCCGGGCACAGTCGCCGGTGCGCTGGCGGAGGTGAACAGCTATCCGCACGGTGGCTACCCGAGCCTGCTCGAGGCGATCGCCGAGTACGCGAGCCTGCGCCCCGAGAACATCGTTCTCGGGGCCGGAGCTGACGACCTCATCCTCTTGACGGCGCGGGCCTTCATCGGCCCCGGCGACCGTGCGGCAATCACCGAGGAGCCGACGTATCCGCTCTACCGCATCGCGACGCAGCTCGCCGGCGGGGAGGTCGCCGACGAGAACCCACGCGTGACGTTCGCGTGCCGGCCGAACAACCCGAGCGGCGCGCTCGGCCCTCTTCCGGATGCGAGGCCACTGGTGGTCGACGAGGCGTACTTCGAGTTCGCGGGCGAGACCGCCGCCGACCTGCTCGATGACGGAGTGATCGTGATCCGCACGTTCTCGAAGGCGTTCGGCTTGGCCGGTGCCCGGGTCGGATACGCGCTGGCGTCGACAGAGGTGGCTGCGGAGCTCAACCGGCGGCAGTCGCCGCTGGCAGTGTCGACGCTGTCGGCGCTCCCTCGCCGAGGCGGCACTTCGGTTCCCGCCCGACGTCGAGCCGGTTCTCGAGGAGCGCGAGCGGGTGGCTGCGGCGCTCGCAGCGCTCGGGCTCTCACCCTGGCCATCGCGGGCGAACTTCCTGTTCGTGCCGTTTCCCGACCCGGACGGGCTTGCGGCATCGCTCCTTCAGGATGGGGTAGTGGTCCGCGTGTTCCCGGATGGGGTCAGGATTTCGATCAGGGACATCGAGGACGATGATCTCCTTCTCGAGTCCCTCGCGCGCGCGCTCGAGCGGCCGAACGGGTCTCGGGCGGCCGACCGTCGGCGTGCGCGTCACGTCCGCGCGACGGCGGAGACGACGGTACGCGTCAGGCTGTCTCTCGACGGCGAGGGCCGCGTCCGCGTCTCGACCGGCGCCGGAGTCTACGACCACTTCCTCGAGCAGCTGGCGTTCCATGCGGGTCTCGACCTGTTTCTCGAGGGGACGGGCGATCTCGAGACGGGCGAGCATCACACGGCCGAGGACGCGGCGCTCGCTTTCGGCGAGGCGCTCGACCGAGCCCTGGGTGACCGCCGCGGGATCGCACGCTACGGGGATTGCGTCGTCCCGATGGATGATGCGCTCGCGCGCGCGTCGATCGACCTCGGCGGTCGTCCGTGGTGCGAGTGCAAGCTCGCTCTCGATCCAGGGCTCGCCGACCACGTCCTGCGGAGCTTTGCGCAGGCCGGCCGGCTCGGGATACATCTGGAATCGACCGGCTCGGACGCTCACCATGTCGCCGAGGCCGCATTCAAGGCCGTCGGCCGTGCGCTTCGGGGCGCGCTCCGTCAGGAGAGCGTCGGCGTGCCCTCGACCAAGGGGATGCTGTGAACCGACGCCTGCCCGCCCCGATCGCGTCTGGGGCCACCCCGCGCCTCCTCCCGCGTTCAGCGTATCGAGGAGCAACGCACGAAATGCGCGCGCTTCGTGACAGGGGTGTGTCGGAAGCGTGACGACCGTTCGCGTGTGTGACTACGGGGCCGGCAACGTCAGATCGGTCGTCTCCGCCTTTCGCCGGCTGGGCGCTGACGTCGCCGTGACGGAGGACGCAGGCGCCGTTCTCGACGCCGACCTGGCAGTGCTACCGGGGGTCGGCTCGGCTGCCAGCGCGATGCGCAGCTTGGAGAACCTCGGGCTCGACGAGGCGCTTCGCATGCGGGTCCGGCTCGATCGGCCGACCCTGGGGATCTGCCTCGGGCTCCAGCTCGCGCTCGAGCTCTCGGAGGAGGACGGAGGCGTCCCCGGCCTGGCGATCGTTCCGGGCCGCGCTGTCCGGCTCCGGGAGGGCAGGGTGCCGCGGATCGGGTGGGCGCCGGTCGACCCGCTCGGCGATGCCTTCTACTTCGCGCACTCGTACGCGGCCGAGACGCCAGCGGCGACCGCGACTTCCGAGAGCGTCGTCGCCGAGGCGCGAAGCGGGAGCTTCACCGGCGTTCAGTTCCATCCTGAGAAGAGCGGCGCCGCCGGCGCGCGGTATCTGGAGCGATGCCTCTCCCGCGTCTGATTCCCTGCCTCGACGTGGCCGGCGGCCGTGTCGTCAAGGGTGTCCGGTTCGAGGGCCTTCGCGACGTCGGCGATCCGGTGGAGCTGGGAGCCGCGTACTCGAGCGCCGGAGCCGACGAGCTCGTCTTCCTCGACGTCCAGGCGACGCTCGAGGAGCGAGGTTCCCTGGTCGACCTGGTTCGCCTGGTCGCCGAGGAGCTGTCGATCCCGTTCACGGTCGGCGGTGGCGTTCGCAGTGTGGAGGACGCGGCCGGCCTCCTCGAGGCGGGCGCCGACAAGATCTCGGTCAACTCCGCCGCCCTCGCCCGGCCCGAGCTCGTGACCGAGCTCGCAGAGCGGCTCGGGACGCAAGCGGTGGTCATCGCCATCGACGCCTCGGCCGGGGAGGTTCGCTCCCATGCCGGCACACGGCCCGTCGGCCGATTGGCGGTCGACTGGGCGCGCGAGGCCGAAGCACGGGGTGCCGGCGAGGTCCTGCTCACGTCGATCGATGCCGACGGAACGCGAGACGGCTACGACCTGGGCGTCACGAGGGCGGTCGCCGACGCGGTCTCGATCCCGGTGATCGCCTCGGGCGGCGCGGGCGAGGCCCGCCACGTTGCCGAGGCGCTCGACATCGCTCAGGCAGCGCTCCTCGCCTCGATTCTCCACGAGGACCCAGCCCGGCTCGAGACGCTCCGTGCCGAGCTCCGGGAGCTCGGCGTCCCACTTCGCGATGCAGCCTGAGCTGAAAGCGGCCATCGTCCAGGACGCTGCGAGCGGCCGCGTGCTCATGCTCGCCTGGATGGACGACGAGGCGCTGCGTCTCACCCGGGAGACCGGCGAGGCGCACTTCTGGAGCCGCTCGCGAAACCGCCTCTGGCGAAAGGGCGAGACGTCCGGGAACACCCTGGCAGTCGAGGAGCTACGGGACGACTGCGACGGTGATGCGATCCTGCTTCGGGTGACCCCTGCCGGGCCGGCCTGCCACACCGGCGCGGTCTCCTGTTTTGCGCCGTGGCTCTGGAGACGCGTCGCGGAGCGCGCTCGCGAGCGGCCGGCCGGTTCGTACGTCGCGAAGCTTCTCGAGGGCGGTGTCGAGACGTGCGCGCAGAAGCTGGGCGAGGAGGGCGTCGAGGCCGCCCTCGCGACGGCGGCCCAGAGCGACGAGCGGCTCGTCTCGGAGCTCGCCGACCTGTGGTTCGCGAGCTACGTCGTCCTGGCCGCTCGCGGCCTCGATCCCGTCGCCGTCGAGGATGAGCTCTGCCGGCGAGCGGCGGAGGCCGACGCCCGCTAGCGTTCGAGAGCCGCCCGGACCGACGCGACGCTCTCGAGGGTCGAGAAGCCGTCGGCCTGGGCCGCGAGCGTCGCCTCGTGGATCGCCGCATGGGGGATCGTGCGGCCGTCGGGCCCCTCGAGGTCGCGCGTGGCGGTGCCGTCGGTGAGGAAGACGACGTCGTAGCCACGGGCCTGCGCCTCACGGGCGGTGGTATCGCAACACATGTGTGTCATGAAGCCGCCGATGACGACGGTCTTCGTTCCCAGGCCGCCCAGGATCTCGTCGAGGTTCGTCCCGTCGAACGAGCCGGGGAGATGCTTGACGAGCAAGGGCTCGTCGCCCTCGGGCGCGACTTCCTCCATCGTCTCGACCATCGGCGTACCGGTCGCGAACACCTCCGACGCCGCGTCCTCGTGATGCTGCACGTGGACGACCCCGATCCCGGCTCGGCGCGCGTCGGTGAGCAGTTCGCGAAGACGTCCGAGCACCGGCTTGCCGTCAGGAATCCAGAGCTCGCTCTCGGGCGAGAAGTACTCGCGCTGTACGTCGACCATCAGCAGCGTCGGGCGCTTCACACGAGCGAGCCTACGGTAGCCTCAGAGGATGGGCAAGGGGTATGCCGAGGGGCCGGCCGCCGAGGAGCGGTTCGCGGACCTCGAGCGCGCCGAGCGCGAGCAGGTCACGCAAGCCGAGCCCGAACGCCCGGCGGTCTACGGCGCGACGGCCGACAACCCCGACAAGCACTTCATCGGCTGGCTCGGCGACGTCGACCCCGACGACCTCTTCGCGCGGGGCCAGGCGTGGGGGCTCTCGGTCGTACGCCGGCGTCCTTGACAGACATCCGACCGGGAGTACACTCGCGCCGGTCATCGGCCCGGCCCGAAGGAGGTCGTCGGATGCCGTTCGCAGCGTTGTACAAGGAGCGGAATCCGTCCGAGGAGAAGGACAAGCGGAGCTTGCAGCTCTTCGCCGAGTGGACGCCGCCGTTCGAGTTCACGCACCATTTCGCCCGGGCGGACGGGGGTGGTATCGCGATCTTCGAGGCCGACTCGGCCGCCAGCGTCGTCGAGGGGATCGCCCCGTGGCTTCCGTTCTTCGACTTCGAGATCGTGCCGGTGGTGGGTATCGAAGAGGCCGTCCCGATCTTCATGAAGACGAACGCCTGGCGCGACTCGGTCGGCTAGCGAAAGACGCGTTCCTCTTCCGAACTGTTGAGCCGCCCTTCCGAGCGGCTCAACAGTGGCGCTCCCTGGTGGGAACTAGCTACAGCCGGTGTTCTGGCCGCAGTCCCGGCATGTATAGCACGATCCGGTGCGCACCATCCGGCCGCCGCATTTCGCGCACTCGACCGCGTCCTCCCACGCGTTGAAGAGCGCGGTCTGACCGGGTGCCACGGCCGTCGTCGGAGCCGCCGGCGACCCGTCGTTGCCCTCGAGGATGTCGTTCGCCTCGGCGAGCCGGGCCTTCACCGCGGGGCTCATGATTCCGAGCTCCTGCTGCGTCTCGGTGTCGAGGAACTTCTTGCCGAGCCAGCGGAAGATGTAGTCCACGAGGGACTTCGCGATCCGGATGTCCGCGTCGTTGGTCGGGCCCGACGGCTCGAAGCGCATGTGGCTGAACTTCGAGACGTACACCTCGAGGGGCACGCCGTACTGAAGGCCGAGCGAGACGGAGATCATGAACGAGTTCATGAGCCCGGCGAGGGTCGTTCCTTCCTTCGCGATGTCGACGAAGACGTCGCCCGCGGTGCCGTCCTCGAAGAGGCCGACGTGGATGTAGCCCTCGTAGTCGCCGACCCTGAACTTGCGCCCGACCTCGGTGCGGTCGTCGGGCAGGCGCCGCCGCTTCGGCTTCGCGAGCAGGCCGACCCCCGGAACATCGCTCTTGCCGGAAAGCGGCTGCGCGACCTTGCAGTTGTCGCGGTAGATCGCGATCGCCTTGACGCCGAGCTTCCAGGCGTCCACGAAGAGCTGCGAGACGTCGTCGGCCGTCACCTGCTCGGGCAGGTTCACCGTCTTCGAGATCGCTCCCGAGATGAAGGGCTGGACCGCACCCATCATCTTCACGTGACCCATGTAGTGAATCGCCCGATCGCCGATCGCGCAGTCGAAGACGGGGTAGTGCTCGGTCTTGACGAACGGTGCGCCGACGATCGTGTTGCGCTCGTCGATGAACGCCACGACCTGGTCGGCCTCCTCGGGCGCGTAGCCGAGCTTCTCGAGCGCCATCGGCACCGTCTTGTTGACGATCGTGATCTCGCCGCCGCCGACGAGCTTCTTCGACTTCACGAGCGAGAAGTCGGGCTCCACGCCGGTCGTGTCGCAATCCATCATGAAGCTGATCGTTCCGGTGGGCGCGAGCACGGTTGCCTGGGCGTTCCGGAAGCCGTGAACCTCGCCGAGGTCGAGCGCCTCGTCCCAGGCCTGGCGGGCGGCAGACAGCAGATCGGCCGGTACCGCATGGGCGTGCTCGATGTTGCCGACTGCGGCGCGGTGCTTCGCGATCACCCCGAGCATGGCCGCTGCGTTGGGCCGGTAGCCCGCGAACGGCCCCATGCGAGCTGCGGCCTCGCTCGACTTCCGGTACCCGCGGCCCGTCATGAGCGCCGTGATCGCTGCCGCGTACGCGCGTCCCTCGTCCGAGTCGTAGGGCAGCCCGCGGGCCATCAGCAGGGCGCCGAGGTTCGCGTACCCGAGCCCGAGCTGCCGGTACGCGCGCGCGTTTCGCTCGATCTCGGGTGTCGGGTAGCTCGAGTAGCCGACGACGATCTCCTGGGCGAGAAAGACCGTGTCGGCGGCGTGACAGAACGCCTCGACGTCGAGCTCGCCGTCCTCGCGCCTGAACTTCATCAGGTTGAGCGAAGCGAGGTTGCACGCCGAGTCGTCGAGGTGCATGTACTCGGAGCACGGGTTGGACGCGTTGATCCGGCCGGAGTTCGGGCAGGTGTGCCACGCGTTGATCGTCGTGTCGTACTGGATCCCCGGGTCGGCGCACTGCCAGGCCGCGTCGGCCATCTGGTGCAACAGGCCGCTCGCGCTCACCGTTCCGAGGACGCTCCCGTCCGTCCGGGCCGTGAAGTTCCAGTCCGTGCCCGCTTCCACGGCCTGCATGAACGCGTCCGTCACGCGGACCGAGTTGTTCGCGTTCTGGTACTGGATCGAGGCCCAGTGGGGCGAGTCGAGCGACATGTCGTACCCCGCCGCGGAAAGGACGCGCGCCTTCTCCTCCTCGCGCGCCTTGCACCAGATGAACTCCTCGACGTCGGGATGGTCGGCGTCGAGGACGACCATCTTCGCGGCGCGGCGCGTCTTGCCGCCCGACTTGATCGTGCCGGCGGAGGCGTCGGCGCCGCGCATGAAGCTGACCGGGCCCGAGGCGTGACCGCCCTTCGAGAGCTGCTCCTTCGACGAGCGCAGGCGCGAGAGGTTCAGGCCGGAGCCGGAGCCCCCGCGGAAGATGATGCCCTCCCGGCGGATCCAGTCGAGGATCGACTCCATCGAGTCGTCGATCGAGAGGATGAAGCACGCCGAGCATTGCGGCTTCTCCTCGAAGCCGACGTTGAACCAGACCGGGGAGTTGAAGGACGCGAGCTGGTTGACGAGAATCGCCTTCAGCTCGTCCTGGAACGCATCGGCCTCGTCGGCGTCCGCGAAGTAGCCTCCTTCGACGCCCCAGCCGGAGATCGTCTCGACGATGCGGCCGATCATCTGCTTGACGCTCCACTCGCGCTCGGGCGATCCCATGCGGCCGCGGAAGTACTTCTGCGCGACGATGTTGGTGGCGGTTTGCGACCAGAACTTCGGGAACTCGACGCCCTTCTGCTCGAAGACGGGCCCGTCCTTGCCCGGGATGTACGCGTCCCGAAGCTCCCACTCGATCTCGTCGAACGGGTCACGCCCGGGGATCGTGAAGTAGCGGCCGACGCCGCATCCGCGTTCGGGATCGACGACGGCGTTCACCAACGCCGAGTCGTCGATCTGGGGTGCCCTCTCTGTCCGTTCCACGGCCGACATCGTCACATTCCTCCCCGAAAGACTACCTCTGCCAACGCGCCGTAAGGCGGACTCCGGAAGGTAGCGCCGCGGTCGGACGGAGGCTATTTGCAGGGATTTTCTCTCCGTGGAGGCGCGGCCGCGCGGTATGCGGCCCGGCCTTCGCTGTCACATGCGCGGCGAGGCTGCCCGCGGCGGGGATCGGCGTCAGCTGCCGATGACGAGCACGAGCTCGGCGCCCATCAGGTCGCCGGCACGCAACCCGTCGAGCGGTGCGGCCCGCTTGGCCGGCAGGTCGAGGTCTCGAGCCAGCCGGACGGCCGCGGGGCGCGAGCCCTCGCGGTACATGACGATCGTGCGCTCGAAGTCCTTGCGGGAGGCGTCGGTCACCCGGACAACCGGATAGTCGAGACGCTTCACCGTCTTCGCCGCCTTCGAGGCGGCACCGGGGACGCCGTTTCCGTTCAGGACGAGCACGGGGGTCGCGCTCCGCTCGGACGCGCTGCCCGCGGCGGTGTTGCCCTCCGAGCCGCGGGCCTGCGAGGCGTCGGTCGCGAACGGCTTCGCGACGAACGCGAGGGCCACGACGACGAGGACGACGAGCTCGACGGCGGCGATCACGGCCGTCACGATGGCGGCCTTCTTCCAGGGCCTCGTGCTCGCGTCCTGGTCGGAGTAGTGGGGCGGCGCCGGTGCGGGGAAATCCACGGCGGGAAAATTCGCCGCTACCCGCGCCCTTCCTTCTCGCACGCCCAGTTCCAGGTGGCGCGAAGGCCGTCCTCGAGCGATGTCACGGCACGGAAGCCGAGCGCCCGCTCGGCCAGGCTGGGATCGAGGAAGACCCGTTGCAGCTCTCCGGTCCTTGCCGGAGCGTGGACGGGCGGGACGTCCACCCCCGACACCCGCCGGCAGATGTCGTAGAGCTCGACGACCGACGTCTCCTCTCCCGTGCCGACGTTGAAGACTCCGCTCGGGCGCTCGAGCGCCGTCAGCGTCGCCCGGACGACGTCGCCGACGTAGACGTAGTCGCGCGTCTGGAGCCCGTCGCCGAAGATCCTCGGCGTTCCTCCGCTCGCGAGCAGGCCGAGGAAGATCGCGACGACCCCGGCCTCGCCGTGCGGATCCTGCCGCGGCCCGTACACGTTCCCGAAGCGAAGCGCCGTGTGTTCCGTACCGTGCAGGCGTCCGTACGTCGCGAGGTACTCCTCGGCGGCCAGCTTCGACGTTCCGTAGGGCGCGAGCGGCCGCCGCTCGGAGCCCTCGTCCGCCGGCCGCTCACACTCGCCGTAGATCGCTCCGCCGGTCGAGGCGAAGATGAGTCGCGCGTCATGACGCCTGGCCGCCTCGAGGATCCGGATCGTGCCGACGACGTTCACGTCGCAGTCGTAGGCGGGACGCTCCACCGAGACGCGCACGTCCGCCTGCGCGGCCAGATGGATGCAGGCGCCGGGCTGGACCCGGTCGAACAGCTCGTCGACGGCGGTCTCGTCCCTGATGTCCCCCTCGACGAGCTCGACATCCGCCGCGAGGTTTTCGGGCCGTCCGCTCGAAAGGTTGTCCAGGACCACGGCCTCGTCGCCTCGTGCGACCAGGGCCTCGACGACGTGCGAGCCGATGAATCCAGCTCCCCCGGTGACGATCAGACGCATGACGGCGCATCGTAGTGAAGCGACCGTGGTGCGCGCAGGCAACCTCTCCTGCCACAATTGAGCGCCGTGGCCCACCGTCGTCTCCTGCTCGTCGTCGCCCTCGCTGCTGCGGCGACGGCGCTGACGCTCGCCGCCACGAGCTGCGGGGGCTCGGGCGCCTCGCTCGAGCCGGAGGGCGCGGCCGCGGCTGCCGCCGGCGGGGGCGAAGGGACGTCCACTGCAGGCGAGACCGTCGCCGAGGCCGCCGACGGGACCGGCGAGCCGGAGCGACGCGAAGACGGGCTCGTGTACCGGGAGGGTGCCCGGCAGGTGCGGTTCGCGCCCGCGCTCTCGGCCCAGGCGTACATCGCGATCGACGCCGAGACGGGGGAGGTGCTGATCGCCCGCCGCGACCGCCAGCGGCTCCCGATCGCGTCCCTGACCAAGACGATGACCGCGCTTCTCGTCATCGAACGCGGCAAGCTCGCGCGGAAGATCCAGGTGCCGAAGAAGGCGACGCTCGTCGAGCCGAACAAGGAGGGGCTGGTCGCGAGCCGCTGGTATCCGCGCAAGCTCCTTCTCTACTCGTCCATGCTCGAGTCGGCGAACGACTCCGCGTACGCCCTCGCCGTCGACGCGGGCAGCGGCTCGCTCGGCCGCTTCTACCGGCGCGCCGACGCACGCGCGCGGAAGCTCGGCATGACGGACACCCGCTACCGAAGCCCGAACGGCCTGAACGACCACACGAACCTCTCGAGCGCGCGCGACCAGGCGATCCTCGGTCGCGAGGCGCTCGACAACAGAACCTTCGCCGCGATCGTCCGCACGAAGGTGAAGAACGTGAAGTGGCCGCCGCCGACCTACAGCAAGGAGTGGCTGAACCACAACGACATGCTCTGGACCTACAAGGGCACGTACGGGATCAAGACCGGCTGGACGACCCGTGCCGGTGGCTGCCTGGCGACGGCCGTCCGGCGAAACGGGCACGAGGTGATCGCGGTCGTCCTCCACTCGAACGACATCTGGAACGACATGCGCCGTCTGGTCGACCGCGCCTTCGGCGAGATCGACGGCTGACCGCCCAGGGAGGGACGATACCCTCCTGCCATGTTCGTCTCGTTCGAGGGGATCGACGGCTCCGGGAAGTCGACCCAGGCGGCTCTCCTGGCGGAGACGCTGGCGGCCGAGGGCCGCGAGGTCGTCGCGACGCGCGAGCCGGGAGGGACGCCGCTCGGTGAGCGCGTGCGGGACATCCTGCTCGGCGACCAACACGTCGCGCCGTGGGCCGAAGCCGCGCTGTTCGCAGCCGCGCGGGCGCAGCTCGTCGAGGAGGTCGTCCGTCCGGCCCTCGTCCGGGGAGCGTTCGTGGTCTGCGACCGCTACGTCGACTCGTCGCTCGTCTACCAGGGCGTCGCGCGCGGGCTCGGTCTCGACGCCGTCCTCGAGCTGAACGTGGCCGCGACCGGCGGACTTCTCCCCGATCGCACGTTCTTGCTCGTGCTGCCGCTCGAGGAAGCCGTCCGCCGGTCGTCTCGGCGTCCCGACAGGATCGAGCGTGAAGGGCTCGTTTTTCTTGCGCACGTCGATCGTGCGTACCGGGAGCTGGCGGCGCGGTATCCCGAGCGGATCGTGGTCGTCGACGCGCTCGAGAGCCGGGAAGAGATCGCCGAGCGAATCCGTGGAGAGCTTCGCGCGCGTGCCTGAGCAGGAGGAGGCCAAGGGCCTCCTTCGCGCTGCCCTCGACGATGGGCCGGCGCACGCGTACCTGTTCCACGGCCCGCGCGGTGTCGGCAAGCGAGCCGCGGCGATCGCCTTCGCCTCGGAGCTCCTCGCTGACCGCGAACGCGTTCCGCGCGGCTCGCACCCCGACCTGTACGTTCTCGAGCCGGTCGGCGACCAGATCCGGATCGACGCGATCCGCGAGTTGCACCACGACCTCCACATGCGCCCGTTCGAGGCCTCTCGGCGGGTCTACCTGGTCGTCGACGCCGATCTCATGAACGAGGACGCCGCCGACGCGCTGCTCAAAGATCTCGAGGAGCCGCCCGACTACGCGGTAATCGTCCTGCTCGTCGCCGAGCTTCCGCGGCTGCCCGAGACGATCCGCTCCCGGTGTCAGGTCGTGCCGTTCCGCCGGCTCTCGCCGCGGGCGCTCGAGGCGGTCGTGGCCGAGCGCTGCCCGGACCTCCCGCCGGAGCAGCGCGCCGCGGTCGCTCGGGTGGCGGGCGGGCGGCTGGATCGCGTCGCCCGGCTGCTCGACCCGGACGCCGCCGCACGCCGAGCAGAGCTGATCGAGCTTGCGCGCTCCCCGTATCGGGACGAGGCGTTCGAGCCCTTCGAGGCGTCGCGAGCGGTGCTCGACGCCGCGCGGGCGGCGGGCGCCGAGGCCGCGACGAGGGACGCCGCCGAAGCGGAGGGGACGGCGCGCGAGCTGGAGCAGCGCGCCAAGCGCGTCGCGCGCGGCGCGGAGCGCGAGGAGATCGTCGAGGCGCTCGACCTGCTCGCCGGCTGGTACAGGGATCTGCTCGCTGCCGGCGCAGGGGCACATCGCGCCGTGCTCAACTCCGACCGGGCCGCGGAGCTCGACGCGGACTCCGGACAGGTGGACGTTTCTTCCGCGGAGCGGGCGGTCGAGGCGGTGCTCGAGACCCGGCGGAGCTTCGAGCTGAACGTCACGGCCGGTCTCGCGCTCGAGGCTCTCTTTCTCCGCTTGCGGCACGAGCTCGGCCGATTCGCCGGCGCGGCGGCCGCCGCCGGCGTGTAACGATGAGACCATGGCCCAGGGCGTAGGCGTCGTCTTCTCACCGGGAGGAAAGGTCTATTCGTTCGATCCGTGCGGCCTCGAGCTGCGCTGGGACGACCGTGTCATCTGCCAGACCTCGCGCGGCAAGGAGCTCGGACGCGTCGTCGAGGCCAACCACGAGATCCCCGACCGGGAGCTTCGGGGCCGGCTGAAGCGCGTCGTCCGGATCGCCACCGACGCCGACCAGGAGCAGGCGCGCCAGAACAGACAGGAAGCGAAGCGGGCGATGCTCCTCTTCCGGGAGCTCATCAAGAGCCACGGCCTGCCGGCCAAGCCGATCGGAGCCGAGGTCGTGTTCGACGGCTCGCGGCTCGTGTTCTCCTACGGCGCCGAGGGCCGGCTCGAGACGCGCCGCATCCAGGAGGAGCTTGCGCGCCGCCTCCGCAGGCGTGTCGAGCTTCGTGCGGTCGGCCCGCGGGAGCAGGCCCGGCTCTGCGGCGGGTACGGGCTGTGCGGCACGCAGCTCTGCTGCACGCGCTTCCCGAGCCACGAGGAGCCGATTGCCCTGCGCATGGCGAAGGATCAGGACCTGCCGATGAGCTCCGGCCGGATCACGGGGCTCTGCGGGCGTCTGCGCTGCTGTCTCGCGTTCGAGCATCCGATGTACCGGAGCTTCCGCGACCGTGCCCCGCGGGTCGGCGCGCACGTCGAGACCCCCGAGGGTCGCGGAATCGTCAAGGCCTACGAGGTGCTGAAGGACGCGTGCGTCGTCGAGTTCGACGGCGACCGCCGCGACGAGATCAAGATCGACGACTGCCGCGAGCTCGAGTCGCCCTCGCGCGGCCGCTAGCGCCCTTTCGGTGGCGTCCGAGCGCGAATCCCGTAAGCTCGGCGTGTGATCGATCTCTACTACATGCCGGGTGCGGCCTCGATGGCGCCGCACCTCGTGCTCGAGGAGATCGGCGACGACTACCGGCTCGTCCGGGTGACGCGAGACGGCGGCAGGGCCGAACCTCCCGAGTTCGAGCGCCTCAGCCCGCACGGCCGGATCCCGCTCATGGTCGACGACGGGCTCGTCATGTTCGAGTCGGCAGCGTGCGTGATGCACCTCTGCGATACGCATCCCGCCGCCGGGCTCGCACCGGCCGTCGGCACCGCCGAGCGCGCGCTCTGGTATCGCTGGCTGACCTACCTGACGAACACCGTCCAGGCGACGTTCATGCACGCCTTCTATCCAGGGCGGGGCACGACCGACCCCGCGGGCGCGGACGCCGTCAAGGCGAAGGCCGAAGCGGACCTCGCGGGCATGCGCCGGCATCTGGAAGACGAGCTCGCCACGGGGCCGTACCTTCTCGGCGAGAGGTTCTCGAGCGCGGACATCTACCTGTTCATGCTCACCCGTTGGGGTCGCCGTCTGGAGCCGAAGTGGTGGGATCAGCCGATGCTCGGCGCCCACTTCCACCGTGTCTTCGAGCGCCCCGCCGCGAAGCGGATGTGGGAGCAGGAGGGTCTCGACCCGCCGTGACTCAGGTAGCACGTACCGGGATCGGACTCCTCGTAGTTCTTGCCCTGCTCGCCCTCGCGGCTTGCGGCGGAGGCGGCGGCGAGACGAGCGACGACGAGCAGGCCTATGCGAGCGCCTTCGCAACGTCACTTCAGGACGCGATGGCGGAGAACAACGTCACCGTTAGCGGCGGCGAGGCGCAGTGCGTCGGCGACCAGATCGTCGAGATCGTAGACGCCCAGACGCTGGCAGACGCAGGCGTCACCCCCGAGGAGATACGGGAGGACACTGCCAACCTGTCCGAGGCGATCGGCGATCCGACCCCCGAGCAGGCCGATCAGCTGGGCGACGCGATCTTCGACTGCCTGAACGTGGCCGAGATCTTCGTCGCCGGCTTCGAGCAGAGCGCCGAAGCGGGCGGCTTTTCCCTCTCCGAGGACAAGGTGCAATGCCTGGGGGAGAACTTCGAGCAGAACGAGACGATGCGAGACCTGATCGCGCAGAGCATCATCACCGGCACGGAGCCGAGCTTCGAAGGAGCGAACTCTGATCTTCTGCTCGAGATCCTCGGCAACTGCCTCTCGGTCGAAGACCTCCTCAAGATCGGTGAGGCCGTCAACCAGAACGGCTGATCGCCGTCAGTCCGAACTCGCAGCGGCAAGCCGCGTGTCGAGCGCGACGCGGGCACGGTCGAGCGCAGCACGCTCGTGCGTGATGACGTAGTTCGCATTTGCGAGCAGGAGGAAGGCGTTCAGCTCGAACGCGAGCTGAACGGGGTCCTCGTCCGGGCTCAGATCGCCTTCCACCTGTGCGTCCCTGGCCGACTGCTCGAGCATCGCCCTCCAGGCCGACAGGCTGGCCATCGCGCGATCCATGACCGGGCCGGGCCGAGAGCCGAGCTCGCTCGCGACCGAGGCGAAGAAGCAGCCGCCGGGAAACACGCTCTCCTCGACGTGGGCGAGGAACCGTTCGCAGAGCGCCCGCAGCCGTGTGAGGCCGTCCGGGGCCGCGAGCGCCGGCCCGACGACGACCTGGCCGAAGATCTCGGCGGCAGCATCGACGGTCGCGAGCTGAAGCTCCTCCTTCGAGCCGAAGTGGGCGAACAAGCCGCTCTTGCTCATGCCGACTTCCCGGGCGAGCCGCCCGAGCGAGAGGCCGTCGATCCCCTCGATCGTCGCCAGGTTGGCCGCGGCCCGCAGGATCGCCTCCCGGCTCCGTTCGCCGTCCGAGCGCCGCCTGCGCTGCCCGCCTACCGGCTCCCCGTGGAGCGCGTTCACGCTCTCCGTCGTACTCATACTTGACAAGTTAGCACGATCGGTCGTACTCTATCTAGCACGACCGATCGTGCTAACTAGCAGAGGAGAAGAGATGGCCACCACCACATCCCAGATGACGCCCGACCTCCCCGCGATCAAGGCCCGTCAGCAGAAGACCTGGGCGAGCGGGGACTTCTCGGCCGTTGCCGCGCTGATCGTGCCGGTCGCCGAGAATCTGGTCGACCACGCCGACCTCAGGGCCGGCTGGAACGTGCTCGACGTCGCGACCGGAAGCGGCAACGCGGCGATCGCGGCGGCGCGGCTCGGGTGCAACGCCACCGGGATCGACTACGTGCCGGCACTGCTCGAGCGCGGGAGGGAACGCGCCGAGGCCGAGCGGCTCTCGATCGACTTCCTCGAAGCCGACGCCGAGGCGCTCCCGTTCGCCGACGCCTCGTTCGATGCCGTCCTGTCCGCGTACGGATCGATGTTCGCTCCGGACCACGAGCGCACCGCGGGGGAGATCGTGCGCGTCTGTCGCCCCGGCGGCCGGATCGCGCTCGCGAGCTGGACGCCGTCCGGCTTTCTCGGGGCCGTCTTCCGCGCGATCACCGGCCACGTCCCGCCGCCTGCCGGCCTCGCGTCGCCCCTTCTCTGGGGCACGCCCGAGCACCTCGAGGGCGTGTTCGGTGACGAGGTCGAGTGGCTCCGGCACGAGCCGCGGATCTTCACGTTCAGGTTCGTCTCGCCGGAGGCGTTCGTTGCGTTCTTCGCCGAGTACTACGGCCCGACCGTCAAGGCGTTCGAGGCGCTCGACGATGCCGGGCAGGCCTCCCTCGAGCTCGAGCTCTGCGAGCTCGCCCGCTCGTGGGACCGGCTGCAAGAGCGCGGAGCGGTTGCGATTCCGGCCGAGTACCTGGAGTCCGTCGGCATCCGGAACGAGGCGCCACGCGGCTAGAATCAAGGCGCTTCGCCGACGTAGCTCAGCTGGTAGAGCACATCACTCGTAATGATGGGGTCCGGGGTTCGAGTCCCCGCGTCGGCTTTCACCGGTTGATTGCATCGCGGATTGCGTCGGCGATCCGGCAGACGTAGCCGTCTCCAGACGGATGCGAGCGAGGCTGCGTCCGTTTCCAGCCGCGTTGCTTACGGCACAAACACCTGGCCGCACGTCCAGGCCGTCAGACGTCGTCTCGTGCGACGTGTCACACCGGGCGCCGCGAGGCGCCTCTACCTATCGGATGACAAACCCGATATGAGGAGGCGCATGACAAGAGCATACCCGCTGAGGACTTCCGAAGTGATCGGGCCAGCGCCCAGCTACTCCATCCACGAGGAACGTAGTGCGGCGCTGGCCTCATCAAACGTTCCGCGAGGAAAGGAGCTGAGGCTCGCATGGCCACGAACGTCCATCAATCCACGCTGGCATGACGCCGGCGGCGTCGCTTCCGGGCGAGGAGCTCGTCCTCGACTGACTTCCACGAGACGGACCGCGGCGTCGTGGCGCCCGCAGACGTCATGCACCCGTTCACGCACCTGCTCGCCGTAGGGGGCCGCGCGATAAGCGCGTCGCGGACGACGACGGACGTCGCGGGCGTGGTCGAACGTCCACCGCTCCAGGCGTTCTCGGTCGCAACCTGCTGACACCCGGTCCGAGGCGGCGCGAGCAGGCATCTGCTCACCCCACCGCGTGAAAGGAGGTAACAATCGTGCCCCCGCCGACAGAGATGAGTCCCACCGACCTTCGCGCGAGCATCGTTGCGATGTTCGTGCGCAACGCGATCGAGGACATCCACGCAGACCCCGACGTCGGTCTGACCGACGACGTCATGGCGCGGATGAATCCGCCAGTCCGCAGAGCAATCTGGGAGGCGCTCGAGATCATCGACAACGCTGAGCTGCATCAGGCAGCGCTCGCCTGGACGACCATGATCATTCCCGACTACTGGGAGTCGCCGAGCACGCTGACGCCGCTCGGGAACCTCGACCTGGCTGGAAAGGCACCCCGTTTCCTCCAGCCGTCGGCTCCGCAGACCACTGTCGTTCAAGTCACGGTGCCCGCCCGAGGGCGGAGCTGACTCCACCTGTCCCAACTGCGGCACGGTGGTTAGGTTCGACAACAAGTACCCGTTCGGGTGGCGCTGGAAGGTGTGTCCCGGCTGTCGCTGGCAGTGGGTAAGGACAGGTCGTGACATCGGCCCGCACCGCGACGACCTCCCCGCCGGCCAGAACCAGGCCGGTGTCGAGGTCCTCTCGTCAGGACGACCGATCAGCTGATCGCGGCCGATTCGCTCAGCGGCCTGGTTCATTCTCATTCGGCGCGTCGGCGGCGAACACCTCTCGAGGTCTCCGACTTCGCGCGTCTCCGGGTTGAAGTCGCCACGGTGTCGGTCGACCGGCAAGCGAGTCCAGCGACACGTCCAGTGCACGGGCGAGCGTGATGCCCTCGCGCAGCAGCGGCCGGTAGCGTTGCCTCGTATGCATGTGCTCACAACCCCTCTCTGCGATCCTGTCGGCTGCCGGCTTGATGACCATGGCCGGAGAGGAGCATCTCGATGACCGACCGTCGAGTTGCTCTCATCGGCGCTCCGACGAGCGCGGGGGCCTACGCTCCGGGACAGGAGGACGCTCCGGCGGCGGTCCGTGACGCCGGGTTCGCGCGGCTCCTACGCGGGGCGGGGGTAGAGGTCGTCGACCTTGGCGACACGCCGCGGTTTCGCTGGCGGCCGGATCGGACCGCCCCTCTCGCAATGAACGTCGAGGCGGTTCGTGCAGGGGCGCTCGCCGTGGCAGACAAGGTTGCGACCGCGCTGGAGCACGGCCTCATGCCGTTGGTCGTCGGCGGAGACTGCACCGTCGAGCTCGGCACCGTGTCGGGTTGGCAGCGTCAGCGGACTGCGACCTCCCTGCTGTATTTCGACCCGCACCCCGATCTCAACACGCCGGAGGCGGTGGTCGACGGGGCGTTCGACTGGATGGGCATGGCACACCTGCTGGCCGAGCCGGGTGCTCGCCGTGAGCTCGTCGACCTCGGTGGCCGGGTGCCGGCCCTGGCCTCGAGCGACGTCCTGCTGTTCGGCTATTCGCCGGCGCGCGCCAGCGTCGCGGAGCGCGATGCGATCGCGCGTCTTGACCTTCGCGTGATCGAGCAGGCGGACGTCTCCGCCGGCCCAGCCGACGCAGCCGCGCGAGCACTGGCGTGGGTGGAGGAGCGAGGCCCCTTCCTGCTGCACTTCGACGTCGACTCGATCGACTTCGCCGACCTGCCGCTCGCCGAGAACACCGACCGAAACGTGGCCCTGTCGTTCGACGCCGTGGCGACCGCCCTCGACACGTTGGTCGCGAGCCCGCTGCTCGGCGGCATGACGATCACGGAGCTCAACCCGCATCACGGCGAGCCGGACGGTGCGACGTTGCGGCTCTTCGTCGATCGACTCGCGAGCGCATTCAGGGCGTCGCCGCCGGTTTCATAGGGCTCACCCGAGGTCAGACGCCGCGGCGATCGGGAATTCAGCTTCTCGTAAGCGACATCCCGCTCGCGCGGTGCGATCATCGGTCTGTCAACGCCTGCCGGAGGTTCACCGTGCTCACTCGCAGAATCGTCGTGCTCGGGCTGCTCGTCCTCGCCATCGGGTTGGTGGCGACGTCCTCGACGGCCGCTCCCGAGGAGGCTGCGGGAGCAGCGGCCAAGCCGCTCGTCTCGAAGCTGCGAGCGCCGAACCTCGGCGCCGTCGTCCTCGCCAAGGCGAACAAGCAGGCGCTCTACTACTGGAACCGGGAGCGCCGGGGCGGGCCGATTCGGTGCACGGGAGCGTGCGCGCGAGCGTGGCCGCCCTACCTCCTCGGCAACCGGGTCGTGCCCCGGAAGATCGCCGGCTACAAGGGCGTCTTCGGCGTCATCAGGCGTCCCGACGGCCGTCGCCAGCTCACGTACAACCGGCGGCCGCTCTACACCTACGTGAACGAAGGGCGCGGCGTTGTCTTCTGCGACAACGTCGACGGCTGGTTCGCGATCCGTCTCTAGACTCCCGCCATGGCCTCGAGCGACGCCGCGAGCGTCGAGGAGTACCTGGCCGAGCTGCCGGAGAAGCGTCGGGCTGCGATCGCGCGCGTCCGGGAGGTGATCCTCGAGAACCTCCCCGACGGCTTCGAGGAGACGATGCAATACGGGATGCCCTCGTACGTCGTCCCGCTCGACCGCTACCCGGTCACCTACAACGGGCAGCCGCTCGCGATCGCTTCCCTCGCGAGCCAGAAGAACTACATGTCGCTCTACCTCATGAGCGTCTACGGAGCGCGCGACGAGCAGTTTCGCGACGAGTACGCGCAGACGGGCAAGAAGCTCGACATGGGGAAGTCATGCGTACGCTTCCGGTCGCTCGACGACCTCCCGCTCGACCTGATCGGTCGGACGATCGCCTCGACCTCGGTCGACGAGTTCATCCGGACCTACGAGCACTCGCGCTCCCGGTAGCGGCGTAGGCGACCGACGCGGACCCTGCCTTGCCGGCCGACGTGCTCAGCAAGCGCGCCTTGAACCGAGCCACGCTCGAGCGCCAGCTGCTG
Source organism: uncultured Thermoleophilia bacterium (assembly GCA_963819905.1). GTDB lineage: Bacteria > Actinomycetota > Thermoleophilia > Gaiellales > Gaiellaceae > CAWCQC01. The sequence goes on along the minus strand of CAWFXP010000009.1, from coordinate 106,895 downwards.
CTCCGGCGCTCCAACCTGCCCGTGCTCGCCGCCGTCGAGCATCTCGTCGGCCTCCAGGCCCAGGTTCCGTCGAACCCGTACACGGCCCTCTGGTCGCGTCTCGAGCGGTTCGAGCCGGAAGGACTTGCGGAGCTCCTGGTGGCACGCCGGGTCGTCCGGATCGTCCTCATGCGAGGAACCATCCATCTCGTCAGCGCCGTCGACTGCCTGGTGCTGCGGCCGCTCGTTCAGCCCGTCCTCGACGCGGAGCTCGCCCGACACCGCGACCACGCGCCGGTTCTCGCCCGCACGGATCTCGAGCCGGTCATCGCCTTCGCGCGCTCGCGGCTCGCCGAGAAGCCCCACACGGGCGCCGAGCTTCGAGCCGCGCTCGCCGAGCGCTTCTCGGCCGAGGACGCCGCGGCGCTCGCCTACGCGTGCCGCAACAACCTGGCGCTCGTCCAGGTGCCGCCGCGCGGCGTCTGGGGACAGACCGCTCAGGTCACGGTCACCACGGCGGAGTCGTGGCTCGGTCGCCCGCTCGCACGCTCGCCGTCACTCGACGAGGTCGTACTCCGCTACCTGGGTGCCTTCGGGCCGGCGAGCGTCGCCGACGTCTCGACCTGGTCACGTCTGACAGGGCTGCGCGAGGTCGTGGAGCGGCTTCGCCGCGAGCTCTCGGTATTCCGCGACGAAGCCGGCCGCGAGCTGTTCGACCTCCCCGAGGCGCCGCGCCCGGACCCGGCCACGCCGGCGCCGCCGCGGTTTCTGCCCGAGTACGACAACCTCCTCCTCTCGCACGCGGATCGCAGCCGGTTCCTCCACGACGACGCGAGGCTCGACGCGATCGACGGGCCCGTTCAGGGCACGGTTCTCCACGACGGGCTCGTTTGTGCGATCTGGCGGATCGAGCGGGACTCTGGGAGCGCCACGCTCGTGATCGAGCAGGTGGTTCCCCTGTCGAAACGGGCAACCGCTGCCCTGGCAGCAGAGGGTCGACGGTATCTCCGCTTCGCCGCCGACGACGCCGGTGCCCACGACATCCGCTTCGTCGCGCACGGTTGAGCGATGATTCGCTATGCGCCGCGCCGTCTACACGGAGACAGGCACAAAGACCTCGAGGAGGGAAGATGGCTGCAACCGCGAGCCGCAAGATCTTCGTCAACGTTCCGGTCGAAAGCCTCGAGCGGAGCGTCGACTTCTTCACGACGCTCGGCTTCACCTTCGACGAGCGCTTCACCGACGAGAGCGCCACCTGCATGATCGTCAGCGACGAGGCGTTTGTCATGCTGCTCGTCGAGGACCGGTTCAGGGACTTCACCACAAAGGACCTCTGCGACGCCTCGACGCACACCGAGGCGATTCTGGCGCTCTCGGCCGAGAACAAGGAGGAGGTCGACGCGTTCGCCGACCGCGCGCTGGAGGCGGGCGGAAAACCGGCGAACGAGCCGATGGACTATGGCTTCATGTACGGGCGGAGCTTCCAGGATCCCGACGGCCATCAGTGGGAGATCATCTGGATGGATCCGAACGCAGAGCCCGCGTAGGCAGACGGCGGAAAGGAGCAAGCATGGGACAGCCGGTCGTTCACTTCGAGGTGGTCGGGAAGGATGCGGACAAGCTGCGCGACTTCTACTCGACGCTCTTTTCATGGGAGATCGACGCGAACAACCCGATGGGCTACGGCATGGTCACACGCGAGACGAATGTCAACCCGGACGGCGTCGGGATCGGCGGCGGCGTCGGACAGGGCCCCGACGGCTACGACGGCCACGTGACGTTCTACGTCGAGGTTCCCGACGTCGAAGCGGCGCTAACGCAGGCGGAAGAGCTCGGCGGAACGCGGATGATGGGCCCCGAGAAGCCGATGGACATGGTCGAGATCGGGCTCTTTCTCGATCCCGAGGGCCACGTGATCGGCCTCGTCAAGGGTGGGTCGTAACGGGCTCAGTCGAAGCAATGGTCGAGGCGTCGCCGCTCATCGGGTGCGCAGTCCGCTCTCGAACGGCCCCGGAAAGCGCGACTTGATCCTCGTCTCGCCGAGCCAGGCGGAGAGCTGAGCGGCCTCGCGCTCGATCGCGCCGGCAGCGTCGGAGCCGACGTTTTCGAGCAGGCGGAAGACGATCTCGCCGTCCTCGAGCTGTGCCCAGGCACCGACCACCCGTCCATCCCACCACACGGTCGGGCCGGCGTTCCCGGTGCTGTCGAAGAGCTCGGGCTCGAACGCGCCGAGATACCAGGCGCGGCGCTTCCAGCCCATCGTCGTCGCGTCGAGCGACGGGAGGAGCGCGGCCGTCGGCTCCGGCCGCGCCACGGGGTCGAGGTCGTCCGGAAGCACGACGCCGGCATTGCCGTCGAGCTCGACGGCAGCGGCTCCGATCGCGGCGAGAGCGCGGCGTACCTTGACGACCCCGAGCCCGGTCCACCAGGCAACGTCCTCGAGGGTCGCGGGCCCGAACGCGGCGAGCCAGCGCCGGACGAGCTCGGCCTGCGCTTCGCCCTCGTCCATCTCGGCGGGCAATGCGCCGGCGAGCTGCCACCGATGCCGGCTGCTCGTCCAGGTTCCCGACGGCCGACCGCGGGTAATCCTGCCCTCGCCGGCGAGGATGGTGAGCACTCGCCCGGCAACGCCGATCGTTCCGCCCCAGCTCTTGCCCTCGCCGTAGACGAGCCGGGGCTGGATCTCGGGAACCGCGCGCGAGAGCTCGGCGCCGGTTGCGCTTCCGAGCGTTTCGAGCGCCTCGAGCGTCGCCGCCTCGGCGCGGCGCAGCCAGCGGACGCCGTTCGCGCTGATACCGCCCTGTTCGACGTCACGGACGAGCCGCTTGCGCTCGGTGGCGACGACGGCGTTCGTACAGGCGGCCTGCACGACCGGCAGCAGGGATGTCGGCAGCACGAATAGCGTTCGCCGCATGCCGAGGTGCTTCACGAGCGTCTGCTCGTCGTAGAGCGCCGCCTCGAGCTGCTCCGGGGTCAGTCCCGGAACGCGGGCCCGGGCCGACAGGAAGACCGTGGCGGGATCCGAGGCGTGGAGACCGACGAGCCGTTCCGCCAGCTCCAGGCAGTCCGGCACCGGCGAGCCGGGCGTCAGGCCGTGTCGCCGGACAAGCCGCGCTCGCCGCTCGACCACCGAGACCACGCGCATCGTGCGCATCCTGCCAGCCGACCCCGGCCTGCCCTGACGCCTGGACTTGTCGTTTGGGGGAACGGCTTCGATAATCAGATGTGCGAATCCCCCTCCGGCTGCCCCGCTTCGGGGAGCTGGAACGAACCGAGGAGCTGCGTGAGGACCGCGATGAGGGCTGCCTGGAGCACGGCGCCGAGGACTCCCGTGCTCGACGACGGCGAGGTTCATGTGTGGCGAGCCTCACTCGCGCGACCGCTCGCCTCGCTCGGGCGTCTCCGCGAGAGCATCTCCGAGGACGAGCTGGCAAGAGGCACCAGATTCGCGCTCGAGCGCGATCGCCGGCGCTTCCTGTTCACCCGGGCGGTCCTGCGCTCGATCCTGGCGCGGTATCTGGGGACGAGCCCGGGTGACCTCGCCTTCACCTACGGGGCGATGGGAAAGCCGGCTCTGACCTCGCGCGCCGGGCGCCCGCCCCTCGCTTTCAACGTCTCTCGCTCGCACGACCTGGCGGTGTTCGCCGTCTCGCACTCAAAGGACGTGGGTGTCGATCTCGAGCGTATGCGCCCGGTCGCCGACCGCGACCTCATCGCTGCAGGGTCGTTCGCGCCGGCCGAGACAGCCGTCCTGCGCTCGCTGCCGGCTTCCGACCGGCGCCGGGCGTTCTTCGCCTGCTGGACCCGGAAGGAGGCCTACCTGAAGGCGGTGGGGGAGGGAGACGGGTTTCCGGCCGACCGGTTCGTCGTCTCGGTTCACCCGCAAGAGCCGGCGCGGCTCGTTCACGTCGACGGCGATCCGCAGGCGCCTTCCCGCTGGAGCCTCCACGAGCTTTCCCCTGCCGCGGGCTATCTCGGGGCGCTCGCGGTCGAGGAGCGCGACCCGGTCGTCTCCACCTGGAGCTGGGAGGACGTTCGGTAGGCCGACGCCCCCTGGCGCACCCTCTCGATCCGCCGACGAGCGGAGCCGGCCACGGCCACTGACGTAGACTCCCTCGCCATGCGAATCGCTGTCATCGGCGGCGCCGGCGGGATGGGGCGGGTGACGGTGGCGGACGCGGCTCGGAGCAGCGGCGTCGAGGAAGTGCGCATCGTCGACCTCGACCAGGCGGGGGCGAGAGCGCTCGCCGACGAGCTCGGCGGGCCGGTCGTGGTCGGAAGCGGCGATGCGGGATTCACCGAGGCAATCCGCGGGTGCGACGCCGTCGTCAATGCCGCCGGTCACGCGTTCAACCTCCGCGTCATGCAGGCCTGCCTCGAGGTGGGGGCCCACTACACCGACCTCGGTGGGCTCTTCCACGTCGCGCTCGAGCAGTACACGCTCGACGACGCGTTTCGGTCGGCGGGCCTTGCTGCTGCGATCTCGATGGGCTCCGCACCGGGCGTGACGAACATGCTCGCGGCGGCTGCGGCCGAGCAGCTCGAAACGGTCGAGTCGATCGAGATCGCCGACGCGATCATCCCGGGCCGGGCGCCGGCTCCGACGGAGCCCTACGTGCCTCCCTACGCCGCGTCGACGCTGATCGACGAGTTCACGGCGCCCGCGTTCGCGTTCCTCGACGGGGAGATGCGCGAGGTGCCCGCCGACTCGGGCGCGAAGCTCTACGAGTTCTCCGAAGCCACCATGGAGTGCGTCTACACGATTCACTCCGAGCCGGCGACCCTCTCCCGCTCCTACGCCGAGCGAGGCATCCGGAACGTCGAGTGGCGTCTCGGGCTACCGCCGCTCGACGTGACGCGGCTTCGTTCCTTCGTGGCCGGCGGCCTCACCTCCACCGAGCCGATCAGCGTGGGCGGGCACGAGGTGGTCCCGCGCGACGTCCTCGCGGCCGTGCTCATGCGTCAGGGTGGAGCGTTTCCCGACCCGGGCATGGTCGAGTACCTGCGCGTGATCGTCTCGGGCGAGCGCGACGGCCGGGCGGCGACGCTCGTGGCCGAGATGAAGGTCGTCGATCGGCCGGAGTGGGGTAACGCCGGCCTGTCGTTCGTCACCGGCGCCCCGCCCTCGGTGGCCGCTCAGATGCTCTGCCGGGGGGAGCGCCTCGGCACGGGCGTCGCCGGTCCCGAAGCGATGCTCCCCGTTCAGCCCTTCTTCGCCGAGCTCGAGCGTCGCGGGCTCCCGGCGGCCCTCGACGGCAAACCGATCAGCTAGGTGGACGACGCCGCTCTGCGCGAGGAGGTGACCACCCTCCTTCGTGCCCTGATCCGCATCGACACGTCGAACCCGCCGGGAGGCGAGACGCCGGCGGCGCTCGAGATCGCCCGGTACCTCCAGGCCGTGGGCGTCGACGCGGAGATCGTTGCCCGGGATCCCGACCGCGCCAATCTGATCGCGCGGATCCCCGGCTCCGGCGACGGGCCTTCGCTCTGCTTTCTCGGGCACACCGACGTCGTTCCGGCCGAGGCGGAGGACTGGCAGCATCCTCCGTTTTCCGGCCATCTGGACGAGGACGGCTTCGTCTGGGGCCGCGGCGCCGCCGATATGAAGAACGAAACCGCGACGCGGGCGGTCGCCTTCGCGGCGCTGGCCCGCTCCGACTTCAGACCGCGAGGCGACATCGTGCTCGTCTGCCAGGCGGACGAGGAGAACGGCGACGAGCAGGTGGGGCTGCCGTGGCTCGTGCGCGAGCGGCCCGACATCGCCTGCGAGTACGCGATCGACGAAGGCGCCGGCATGCGATACGAGCTCTCCGACGGCCGGGTCGCCGTGAGCGTCTGCGTCGGCGAGAAGGCGACGCTCCCGGTGCGCGTTTCCGCATTGGGCGAGGCGGGCCACACGTCGAATCCCGCCCTGGGCGCGAACGCGGTGCTGCGCCTGGCCACGCTCGTCGACCGTCTCGGCCGCCACGAGACCGAGCGGGTGGTCCATCCCGCGACACGGGCCATGCTCGACGCGCTCGACGTATCGCTCGACGACGGCATCGACGCGGCGATCGCGAGCGTCTCGGCTCTCAGCCCCGTCCTCGGCGAGGAGCTGCCGCCGCTCTTCGGGACGACGATCGCCCCGACGCGCCTACGCGCGTCGAGAGCCCTCAACGTCATCCCTCCTCGCGCGACCGTCGATTGCGACTGCCGGCTGCTGCCCGGTACGACCGAGCACGACGTCGAGCGCGAGTTCCGGGCCGCTCTCGGCGAGGATCTCCCGTATCAGCTCGAGCTCCTCGGCCCTCCGGTCGGCGGGTCGAGCTCACCGCTCGGGACGCCGCTCCACCGGGCGTGCGAGGAGTTCCTCCACGAGCACGACCCGGGGGCGACCCTCTTTCCGATCCTGCTCGGCGGCTTCTGCGACATGCACTTTCTGCGCGAGGCGTTCGGAACGGTGGCCTACGGGTTCTGGCCCCAGCGAACGACACCGCTCGACGTCTACCTCGGCGGCGTCCACAACCGCGACGAGCGCGTCCACGTCGACGACCTCCTCTACGCGGTGCGCTTCCACGTCCACGCTGCTCGCCGGCTCTCGGCGCTCGCGCGGTAGCACCGGGCACGTCGTCGGCTACGCCACGCGGCCGAGGCCGAGCCAGAGGCCGAGCGTCGACTCGACGTGGCGCGTCATCGCCGTACGCGCCCGGTCGGGCTTTCGCGCGGCGAGTGCCCGCAGGATCGTCCGGTGCTCGCGGTTCGCGAGCTCGAGAACCGGCCCTGGTGTCGGAAGCACCTGGGACACGCGGTAGACCTCGGCCCGGATGCCGACGACCTGCTCGACGATTCGCGCCGAGCCGGATGCGTCCGCGAGCAGCAGGTGGAAAACCGTGTCCCGCTCGCTCCAGCTGCCGAAGACCTCGAGCCCCTCCATCTCGGCTGCGAGGCGCTCGAGCTCGGTCCGCTGTGCGCTCGTCGCGCGTTCCGCGGCCAGCGCGGCGGCGCCGCCCTCGACGACCGCACGGAAATCCGCGAGGTCACGGAGCTCGCTCTCGGTCGGGAGCGTTCGGTCGGCGACGAAGGGTGCGTCACCGGCGCCGGTCGCGACGAACGTGCCGCCGACCCGCCCGCGCTGCGTCTCGATCAGCCCGGCCTCGCGCAGGATCGTCAACGCGCTGCGAAGGGTGACCGGCGAGATACCGAGATCGTGCGCGAGCCGTGTCTCGGTCGGGAGACGCTCGCCTGGGCGAAGGAGCCCCATGCCGATTGCCTGGCCGAGCCGGGCGACCGTCTCTGCCACCGTGCTTCCGGGACGGATCGGGGTGAAGACCGTGCGTTCGACGAGGCTGCGAACCCCCTCGGCCGAAGCGTCAGCCGGCGTCGCCGTCATCAACCTCGGTTGCGCCCGCGAGGATGACCTCCTCGAGCTCGTAGGAGTCGTGCGCCGATCGCACGTGCTCGTTCACGCGCTCGACCAGCGCGTCGTCGTCCGGTGCCGTGACCACGGCGTCGCAACCTGCTTCCAAGCACTCCCAGCGCTTCATCTCGCCTAGCCGGCCTGGACGCCGGTCACGAAGTCGATCGACGGGTCGAGGATCTGCGCGATCAGCGTCTCGTCCGCCGTCACGCCCATCTCCCGGCAGCGGTTCCGGTAGTGGCGCACCTTCTGACGCTGGTACTTGTCGAGGTCGAGACCGGGGACGTTCCGCTGGTACTCGAGCATCCCGACGGCGTTGCCCCGGTACTCGTCGATGATCTCGTGGACGAGCGCCTCGTATTCGGCGTGCTCGGCGATCAGGATGCGGCACGCCTCGGTTCCGAAGGTGATGTGGCGGCCCTCGTCGGCGAGGATCCCCTTGAAGCCCGCGCGCAGCGTCGGGAGGACGTCCCAGGCCGAGGTCGTGTCCATGACGATCTCGTAGGTCGGCATCGTGAGCACGCCCTCGACCCAGGCGTTGTACAGGGTCGAGAAGCGCATGAAGCCGGTCTCGACGGCTGTCCGGTCACCGGACTGGACGGCCGTCATCAGCGCGTCGCCGTACTTCGGGATGCCCTCGTACACCGGCTCGCCGACCTGAAACCGCCCGCTCGGATCGACGGTGTGGTCGCGCAGAGGCCAGTGCGCGGCCTTCTCGGCCGGGGTCGAGACACCGCACACCTCGCGGTGCCAGATGTTGAAGAACTCGGAGTGGCGCGCCTCGTCGAGCATGAACGTCGAGAGGAACATGACCCAGTCGAAGCGCCCGAGCTCGTGGGACGCGGACAGCATCGGCAGGAGCTCGTCCGTGACCGCCTCCTCGCCCGCCTCGATCCGGACGGTGATCGTGAGGATGCCCTCCCGCTGCTCGGGCGACATCCGCTCCCAGTCCGCCGCGTCCTGGGCATAGTCGAAGTCCTTCGGGTCCCAGAACTTCCGCGTCGCCTTCTCGTACTTGCGGTAGATCGCCCCGGCCATCAGCTCGGGGTCGAGCAGAAACCTGCTCGCCGCCTCGCTTCCAGTCGTCGTTGCCATCCCGGCCTCCTTCGTCGCCAGACTCGGAACACTATAACCGATAAAGCTGTTGTTTTTCCTTGGGCGGCCCCGACATCTGCCGTCGTTCACCCGAGCGGGGGTCGCGGGACGGGTCGCGAGCGGCGATAACGAGAGCCGGTGGCAGTCGTCGTCGAATGCCTGAAGTGCGGGCGGCTTCGCAGCTTCCGCGGCTTCGACCGCCCACGCCCTGGGCGCCGGACACTGCCCGAGGTGCGGCTACGTCGGCTGGGCGATCTCCGACGAGCTGAGCGAGTCGACCCGGCGCGACCTGCGAGACGTGCCCGTCGAGCGGCGGCGCCGCACACCCCGGCGCCGGCATCTCGCACTCCACTAGCCGGGCGTTGCAGCCGGCGCTCTTCCGGACGGCGCGTAAGCCCGTACGATGCGCCGGCGTGATCAGGCTGCTCGTCATCCAGCATGCGCCCCACTCGGGGCTCGGGGCATACGGCGACGTCCTCGAAGAGCTCGGGGACGACCTCGAGTGGCTGCGGCTCCAGGAAGGCGAGCGCCTTCCCGGTACCGCCGAGGGCTATGACGGCGTGATCTCGCTCGGCGCCGAGATCAGCGTCTACGACGGAGAGCGCGACTGGCTCGAGCCCGAGCTCGCGCTGCTTCGCGGCGCGATCGCCGCAGGGACGCCCGTCTGGGGCATCTGCTTCGGTGCTCAGATGCTCGCCGCCGCTGCCGGTGCGCGTGTCTGGAAGGGCGAGCGTGCCGGAGGTCGGGATCCAGCCGCTACGCCTCACGACCGAGGCTGCGGCCGACCCGGTCTTCGGCCGGCTGCCGGCGACGGTGCCGGTGTTCCACTGGCACGGCGACAGCTTCGACCTGCCGCCGGGGGCCACGCTGCTGGCCGGCTCGGAGGCCTACCCGCACCAGGCGTTCCGGGTCGGCGCCCACGCCTACGGCGTCCAGTTCCATGCCGAGGCGACGATCGACCTCGTCGCGGGCTGGATCGACTTCCCCGCGACGGCTGAGCAGCTCGAGGCCGCGAACGGGGCCGGCGCCGCGGGACGGCTGCTCGCCGAGGCCGAGCGGTGCCTTCCGGAGGCGAACGACGTCGCGCGGGAGCTGATGCGCGGCTGGCGCGCCGCGTTCGCGGGTTGAAGTCAGTCCCGCTCGGAGGGCCACTCGCCCCGGCCGAGCGTCCGCTTCGACAGGAAGGCTGCCATCCCCTCCTGGGCATCCGGGTCGGCCGCGTTCTCGACCATGACGGCCTTCGCCAGCTCGTAGGCACGTTCCTCGTCGAGCTCGGTCTGGGCGTAGAACGCCGCCTTGCCCATCGCGATCGCGACCGGGCTCAGCGCGGCGATCCGGTCGACGAGCTCCCGAACGGCGTCGTCGAGCTCGTCGGCCGGGACGACGCGGTTCACGAGCCCCCACTCGAGCGCCGTCCGCGCATCGACGAGCTCGCCCGTCAGCAGCAGCTCGAGCGCCCGCTTGCGGCTGACCGTGCGCGCGACGGCCACGCCCGGCGTCGTGCAGAAGAGGCCGGTCCGGACCCCCGAGGTTCCGAAGCGGGCGTCCTCGGCGGCCACGGCGAGGTCGCAGGTTGCGACGAGCTGGCAGCCGGCGGCGGTCGCGATGCCGTGCACTCGCGCGATCACCGGCTGGGGGAGCCGGTGGATCGTGTCCATCAGCTCGGTGCAGACCTCGAACAGGCCCCGGTAGAAGCCCGTGTCACGGTCGATCATCTCGCTCAGATCGTGTCCACCGGAGAAGGCCGGGCCTGCTCCCTGGAGCACGATCGCGCGAACGGTGGAATCGTCGCCGAGCGTCCGGAGCAGCCCGATCAGCTCTTGCATCAGCTCCAGGCTGAGCGCGTTGCGCTTGTCCGGGCGGTTGAGCGTCACGATCGCGGCAGCGCCCTCCCGCTGGACGAGCAGGTTGTCGAGCTGGGTCACGGCGCCTTCGACCACCCGAGCCTCCTTCCGTTCGCCCCGAGCCAGTCCGACAGGATCGGCGCGGCGTTCACGATGGCTACCCCGACGATAGCGAGAGCCATGCCCACGAGGACGATCCCGTCCGGCGTGTTGCCGTAGACGATCTCCGTGATCACGGCGACGACCGGGGCGAGGAACTGCCAGGCGGTCACCGTCGTCGCGGACATCCGCTTGAGCGCGCCGAAGAACGTCAGCGTCGCGATCGCCGAGGCGCCGATGGCGATCCAGGCCACGGCGGCCCACAGGTCTCCCGAGCTCCAGTCCGTGCTGCCCGTGCCGCTGATCGCCAGGGCGAGGACGACGGCGGCCGCGCCTCCGATCAGGTATTGCGCGGTGGTGAAGCCCAGCATGTCCAGGTCGGGGTGGCGTGTGAAGATCGACTTCGTCATGAGCACGCCGACTGCCCAACCGACCGCGCCGAGGAAGGCCATGACCATTCCGAAGACGAAGTCGCCGGTGTTTGCGATGTCACCGAGCTGCGTCGAGACCATGACGACGATGCCGGCAAAGCCGACGACGAGGCCGAGGACGGCCAGCAGGCTCGCGCGCTCGCCGAGGAAGATCCGGGCGAGCACGAGGACGATGAACGGCGAGGCGTTCAGGAGCACCGCTGCGTTCGCGGCCCCGGCCCGAGCCGTGCCCTCCGAGATGCCCTCGAGGGTCAGCGTGACCATGAGCAGGCCGGTGACGGCCGTCCAGAGCCAGAGCTCCCGCTGCGGCAGCCTGCTCCGCAGAACGAGCACGGCGATGAGCAAGGCGAGCGCGCCGAAGCCGGCGCGGAGCGCGGTGAGCATGATCGGCGACGTGTGCTCCGCCCCGATCGCGCTCGCCCGGAAGGCCGTCCCCCAGAAGAAGATCGTGACGATGAGGTAGACGGCGGCCACCGGCCCTTCGTAGGATCGCCTTCGTGGAGAGCTGGCGCAACCGGAAGACGCTCATCCTCGGCCGCACCGACATGATGGGCCTGCTGACGCCCTCCGAGTACAACGACTGCGTCGAGCACGCCTTTCGCCTCCACGGCCAGGGGCGCGTCTCCATGGAGCCGAAGGGTCACATCGTGCTCGACCGGTACCGGGGCGAGTGGGAGGTGATGCCGTCGTACATCGAGGAGCACGGAGGCGCCGGGCTCCTCGGCGCGGACGCCGCGGCCTGCAAGTGGGTCTCGATCCGCGAGGACAACGCGGGCTACGAGCTCCCGGCAGTGTTCTCGATCCTGATCTACACCCACCCGGAGACCGGGTTTCCGCTCGCGATCTGCGACGGCTCCTACCACACGCTGATGCGGACGGGAGCCTCGGCCGCCGTGTCGGCGAAGTGGCTCGCACGGGAGGACTCGCGGGTGCTCGCGATCGCGGGAACGGGCAGCGTCGGCGAAGGCACGCTCGCGACCTGCGAGCCCGTCTTCCCGTGGGAGGAGGTGCGGATCTGGAGCCGCACGCAGGCCTCGCTCGACCGCTTCCTCGCCTCCGAACGCCCGAAGTACCCTCAGCTCGCGATCACCGGCTCGACCGACCTCGAGCGGGTCGTCAGGGGCGCCGACGTGATCGTCACCGGGACCCACGCCCGCGGCTGGATCGTCGACGACACGTGGGTGAAGGCCGGCGCCCATCTCGCCGCGCTCGGGGCCGACCTCGAGGGCGAGCAGGAGCTCGACCCGCGCATCCTGAAACGCGCGCGGATCTTCGTCGACGACCTACGCCAGTGCATCCCGGACGGCGAGATCAACGTCGCCCTGCGCGAAGGGTCGATCTCCGAGGACGACATCGCCGGGGAGATCGGGAAGGTGATCTGTGGCGAGATCGCAGGCCGTCAGTCAGACGATCAGGTGACCGTCTTCGACTCGACCGGGATCGCGCTCCAGGACTCGGCGACGGTGCCGCTCGAGGTCGAGCGGGCGCTGGCGAGCGGCGTGGGCGTCGAGAAGAAGATGATCTCGACTTAGCGGTCGCGTCGGCGGGCACGGGATGACCGTTCTCGTCCTCTCGAAGCTCGGACGTGACTAGCCGATCAGGGAAGGCCCGCTCCTGCTCCGGCGGGCGCGGCTCGCTTCGAGCTCGGTCTCGACCAGTGACTTACCGCCGCGCGCCGAGACGGCCGAGCGGAGTGCCGTCGTCACAGCTGACTTCGCGGCTCCGCTCCAGCTCACCGACATACTCTCGAACCTCGCTTCGGCGCACGAGGTGGAGGATCGCGCAGTCGAGCACGAGCGGCCCATCGCCGACCTCCAGCTCCTCACAGGGAACGGTTACCGCCTCCTCCCCAGGCTCCGCCGTGGCGCACTCGTCGGACACGCCTGCCGCGACGGCGAGGTGCGCGGCGATACTCAGCGCTCCGTCATCGTAGATCCAACCCTCCCTCTCGAACCGCGAGCAGTACGTGCTCTCGATGTACCGCCGTACGTCTGCCTCGGCAAGCCCATCCGAGGCCGCGCGCTCGAGGAAGCGCTCGACACAGCGCTCGACCCTGGAAGCGGCCTCGGCCGATGCGTCGCCGCTGCCGCCCGCGTTCTGGTCCGCGTCCTCGCCCGAGCCGCAGCCCGCGACGACGATCAGGAGCACGGCGAGGGCAACGCGAAGGCGCACCGTCAAGCCCAGCCTACTGCGGTGCTCGAAGGTACGGCCCGGAGGGTGCGGGAGACGGCTTGGTTGAGCCGCCGGGCTGGTCTGGCGCCGAGAAGAAAATGATCTCGACAGAGACCGTCATACGAGGCCCTGCTCCCCGTCCGGCAGCACTCGATCCCGAGCCGCCAGAGCCGAGCCGACCGCGCCGGCGTCCGCGCCGAGGGCGGCCTGGTGGATCGGGATCTGGCGGGCCGCGCTCCACCAGATGTGCGATCGGATCGCCGGCACGAGTTCCTCCCAGAACGGGCCGGGCGTCGTGCCGAGGCCGCCGCCGACGACGACCGCCTCGGGATCGAGGATGTCGACGAGCAGCGCGATCCTCGACCCGAGCGCTCTCGAGGTTTCCTGCAACGCTCGCATCGCATCCGCGTCGCCCCGGCCGGCGGCCTCGACGACGTGCTCGGCGCGTTCGGCATGCCCGCCGAGCTCGCGGTACCGGGCGACGATCCCGGGTCCCGACGCGATCTCCTCGAGGACGACCGACGACTCCTCGCCGCAGCTCGGGCAGCGGCAGCTCTGCGCTCCGCTCGCGAGGACGATCGCGCCACCGTGCGCTCCCGCGTACGGGCGGCCGCCGATGACGAGCGCCGAGCTGATCCCCGTCCCGACGTTGACGTAGACGAAGCTGTGCAGGCCCCGCCCGCAGCCGAGCTCGGCCTCGGCCCGCGCGGCGGCGCGAACGTCCGATTCGAGGATCGCCGGGAGGAGGGACCCGAAGCGTTCGGCCACGGGCAGGCCGAGCCAGGGGATGACGCCGTCGCTGACGATCGCGCCCTCCGGCGAGACGAGCTCGGGGACGCCGATCCCGATCGCGAGCGGCTCGTGGCCGCCTTGCCGGGCTGCGCTCACCAGCTCCTCGGCGAGCGCGACCGCGCGGTCGAGCGCATCGGCGCCTCCGCGCTCGACCCCGGTCGCGATCGTTCGGTGCTCGACGACCTCGCCGCTTCGGTCGAGGGCGATGCCGGCGATCTTCGTCCCGCCGACGTCGAGGCCGACGGTACATGCCCGGCGCTCCATGACCGGAGAATTATGGTGTGGAGCCCATGACCGCGACGCCATCGATCGTCGAGCTGCTTGCCGAGGACGTCGTCCTCGGCGACGGTGGCTACCTCATCGAGCTCGAGCGACGGGGACACGTGGACAGCGGCTCGGGCCGGGAAACGGTGGGAACGGGTCGCGGAAGCGGGCAGTTCACGCCGGAGGTGGCGATCGAGGCCCCCCAGGCGTTGCTCGAGCTGCACCGCGAGTTCGTCGCTGCCGGATCGCGCGTGCTGCAGGCGCTCACGTTCTTCGGAACGCGCGAGAAGCTGACGCGGGCCGGCTACGGCGCGCAGGCCGAGGAGATCAACGCGACGGCCGTGGCGCTCGCCAGGGAAGCGGCGGGCGCCGGAGGTCTCGTTGCCGGCTCGGTGTCCCGTACCCAGCTGATCGAGCGAGGCGGCGACCTGTCGGCTGCCAGGGATCACATCGCCGAGCAGATCCGGTTCCTGAAGGACGCGGGCGTCGATCTCCTGATTCTCGAGACCTTCTTCCACCTCGCCGAGATGGAGGTGGCGCTCGAGGCGGCGGCCGAGAGCGGTCTTCCGGTCGTCGCCACGATGAGCTTTCGCCCGCTCGTCACGGCCTGCAGCGACGGCTTCACCCCGGCCGAGTGCGCGCGCGCGATGGCCGAGGGAGGCGCGCTCGCCGTCGGCGCGAACTGCGAACAGGATCCGCAGCGCATGCTCGGCGCCCTTCGCGAGATGCGGCAGGCCGTGGACGTCCCGCTCGCAGCCCAGCCGGCGGCGTTCCGCACCACCGGCGAGTGCCACAGCTTCACGCGCCTGCCGGCGTTTCCGGACGAGCTCGAGACGATTCAGATCGCGCGCGGCGAGTTCGCCGAGTTCGGCCGGGCGGCGAGGGACGAGGGCGTCGGCTTCGTCGGCGGGTGCTGCGGCTGTAACGCCGCCTACGTCAGGGCGCTCGCGATGGGGCTCGCCCGAGCCGCCGGCTAGCCCACGCTCCGCCTGCCGACTTGACTCCGTGTCCGAGAGCGCATAGGTTCACGTTCCCCCGGGGCTGACGAGCCAGGAGGGCCAATGGGTCTGCTGGTGTCTGCCGCCCGCGGCGTGGTCCCGGAACGATTCAAGCCGCTCGCCAAGAAGGCTCGCCAGATCGCGATCCGGCCGCGCTACCGCGGCCAGGGGGTCGCCTGCCCGTGCTGCAACGGGCGCTTTCGCGCGTTTCGTCCGGGAGGAGTCGACGAGAAGCGGGACGGCGCAAGGTGCCCCGGTTGCGGATCGTGGGAGCGACATCGCCTCCTCTGGCTGTTCCTCGAGCAGCGCACGTCCTTCTTCCAGCAGCGTGTCGAGCTGCTCCACGTGGCGCCGGAGCCCGTCCTCCTCGAGCGCTTCACGAGCCTCCCGAACGTGCACGTGACGAGTATCGACCTCCGCTCGCCGCTGGCCGACCTGCGGATGGACGTCAGCGAGCTCCTCTTCGCCGAGTCGTACTTCGACGCTGTCATCTGCGTGCACGTTCTCGAGCACGTGGAGGACGATCGGCGGGCGATGCGCGAGCTGCACCGGGTGCTGCGGCCCGGAGGCTATGCGATCGTCATCAGCCCGGTGAAGCGGGAGCTGACGCTCGAGGATCCCGCTCTGGTGGATCCCCAGCAGCGTGAGCGGGCGTACGGGCTTCGCGATCGCGTCCGCGCCTACGGGCGCGATCTCGGCCAACGGCTGCAGGCCGCCGGCTTCGAAGTGGACGTCGTGCCGTTCGCGCGGGAGCTCGACCCGGCTGCCGTCGAGCGCTACGGCCTCCTGCTCTCGGAGGACGTCTACTTCTCCCGCAAGCCGGAGCTTGCCGCGCCCGACTCGATGCTTCGCGCTCTCGAGGGTCAGATCGGCGCCTCGCTCGGCAAGAGGCAGAACGCGTAGGCCGGTTACCTCAGGCGATGCCGGCGGCAGCCTCCTTCGCCTTGACGAGAGCGGTGACGGCCTCGTTGAACGGAGCAGTCAGGCCGAGCCGTGCAGCCAGGGGTGGGATCGCGCCGTTCAGGACGTCCACCTCGCACGGACGACCGGCAAGCAGGTCGAGCAGCATCGAGGGGCGGGCGTTCGGAATCTTCGAGCCGAAGGACGCGACGTACTCGACCGGGTCGTCGAACCCGAGCTGGATGTTCATCCCGCGGGCCACCTCGTAGGCCTCGACCGCGCAGCGGCCGGCCGCCTCCCAGGCGTCCGGGTCGGCCATCACCTCACCGATCGTGCGCTCGAGGATCGCGCACGTCCCGCTGAAGCAGACGTTGCACACGAGCTTCTCCCAGACCAGGCGATCGACGTCGTCGAACGTCCGGACGCGAAAGCCGGCACCACGCCATACCTCGGCGATGCGCTCGAGGCGCGCTCCAGCCGGCCGGCCGCGCTCGCCGAGGCGAACGAGCTCCCAGCCTTCGTGGCGCACGTGTCCGGGGGCGACGAGCGAGGCGCCGAAACCGCCGACCACACCGATCGCCACCTGTTCGGCGCCGATGATCGAGGCGACCCGATCGGCGCTCCCGAGCCCGTTCTGGATCGGCAGCACGAGCGTGTCCTCGCCGACGAGCGGTACCGCCGAACGGGCAGCCTGCTCGACGTCACGGGCCTTCGTCGCGACGATCACGAGCTCCGCGATGCCGACGTCCTCGGGACTCGAGGTCGCGTGCACGCGAACCGTGCGGTCGCCGCTCGCGCCCTCGACGCGCAGGCCGTGCTCACGGATGGCGGCGATGTGCTCCGGCCAGGTGTCGATCGCCCACACCTCGTTGCCGGCCGCCGCCAGGAGCCCGGCGTAGACCGAGCCCATCGCTCCCGTTCCGACGATCGCGATCTTCATCGCGCCCGATGATGGCCGAGCTCGCGGCTCCGCGTCAGATCTTGCGGCGTGCCCGGGGCTTGCCCCAGCGGTCGTTCCGCCCTCGTCGAGAGCTGTAGACGACACGAGGCGCCGCCACCTTCATGCCCTGGTTCGCGAACTGGTCGGTCTCGCCCACCCGCGCGGCGACCCGGCTGACGTCGGCCTGCTGCTCCGGAAGGACGAGGGTGATGCCCGTTCCCGTCCGGCCGGCGCGACCGGTGCGACCGACCCGATGGACGTAGTCCTTTCCCTCGGACGGTGGGTCGAAGTTGATGACGTGGGTGATCTTCTCGAGATCGAGGCCGCGTGCGGCCACGTCGGTCGCGACGAGCGTCGAGACCTTGCCCGCCTCGAACCGCCTCAGCGCCTTCTCGCGGGCGCCCTGGGTCTTGTCGCCGTGCATCGCGAGGGCGACGACGTCGTGGCGCTCGAGCTTCCGCACGAGGCGATCGGCTCCGCGCTTCGTGCGCACGAAGACCAGTGCGAGGCCGCGCTCCTCGGAGAGAAGCTCGACGAGCTTCTCCACCTTGGTCTCGGCGGTCACCGGCACGAACAGGTGCTCGATCCCGCCCGGCTCCTCGGCCGTCGCCGGCAAGGCCTCGTGACGGCGTGCGCCGCGCGTGTACTCGCTCGCCATCTGTCCCACCTCGCCGTCCAGCGTGGCCGAGAAGAACATGGTTTGCCGCTCGCGGGACAGCCGCCGCACGATGCGATCGACCTGCGGGCGAAAGCCCATGTCGAGCATGCGGTCGGCCTCGTCGAGCACCAGGATGCGGACGCCGTCGAGTGAGACCATCCTGCGAGAGACGAGATCCTCGAGGCGACCGGGCGTCGCGACGAGGACGTCGGCGTTCTTCGCTCGCTTCGCCTGCGCCGGGATACCGACGCCGCCGTAGACCGCGGCCACGGTCAGAGCGCGAGTCGCCGCGATCCCCGCGAAGTCGTCGGCGACCTGGGCCGCGAGCTCGCGGGTAGGTACGAGCACGAGCGCCGCCGGGCGACGGCCCGAGCGCTCGAGGCACTCGACGATCGGCACGGCGAAGGCGAGGGTCTTGCCGGAGCCGGTCGGCGACTTCGCGAGGACGTCGAGCCCGGCGAGCGCGTCCGGGATGACGCGCGTCTGGATCGGAAACGGGGTCGTGATGGAATGGTGGGCGAGCGCCTCGACAACAGGTGCGGATACACCGAGGCTCGCAAACGACTGCTGGGACAAGCGGTTCTCCTCTTTCGACGCGGCTAGCGGCCGCAACGCTTCGAGATTCCACGATCTCGAAGCCGCCGAAGGGGAACCGAGACGAAAAACCTCACGGGACGGCGGGTGCCGGCCCTGTGTCCCATGTTAGCAGGTGCTTACCTCCGCGGGATCGTGATCGCGCGGGTCTCCGTCTTCGTGCGCCCGAACTCGTTCGTGAACTCGACCGTCAGGGTGGCCGTCCCGGGGCGCGCTCCGGGGCGGATGGTGACCGCGAACGTCCGCCGCAGGATCGTCGTCGGGATCGCGCGCTTGAACGTCCGCCGCAGGATCGTCGTCGGGATCGTGCGCTAGGTCACGCCTCCCACGTACGAGCAGTTGATCCCGGGGCCGGTGACGACGCCCGAGCCGGTGCCGCTCGGCGTCACGGCCACGAGAATCGTCCCGAGCCCGGCCGCGGCTGCTGGCACGAATACGGCTGCCACGGCCGCAGCCGTCGCGACGAGCAGGATCAAGCGGTGCATCGTCCCTCCCTGGGTCGGCTGCCCGTACGGCAAGTGATGCCCGCTCTCGACCGGCCGGGCCACGAGATCGTTCCCGGTGCGGGACGGTCAGCCGGGGCGGGTGGTCCCGGGCCCGCCGTACTCCCGCTGGAGCGCGAGGAGCCGGTCGTGCAGCGCACGTACCAGAGCCCCGGTCGACTGGTAGCGGGCGCGGTTCGTGAGCCGGCACGGATCGCCCGGCAGGCCACGATGCCAGGACCAGCACGGGCCGTGCGAGATGTCGTAGAGCTCGCGGTCGCCGTTCCCGTGCTCGATGTAGTGCCACTGGCCGAGCTGCGAAAGGCTCGTCGTGACGACGGCGCCGTAGCCAACCTCGAGTGGGGAGGCCGGCTCGATCATCTGTTCGAGCACCGCGTCGCGCCCGACGGTGGTCGCGGTTCCGAGCAGAAGGCCTGCGAAGCTGACCCCGTCCGGCTTCGTCTGGCCGTTCGGAAACGGGCCGAGCGAGCAGTCGGCGAGCTCGCAGATCGTCGGTGCGAAGTCGATGTTCATGAGACGTTCGGCGACGACACGGGGCTTGCTGCCGATCCCCGCGGGCCAGGAGAGGTAGAAAGGCACCTCGGTGATGTAGGGAGCCGCTTTTCCGCTGGCGATCCGGTGCTCTCCCTGGTGATACCCGTTGTCCCCGCCGTAGACGAAGATCGTGTTCTCGAGTTGTCCTCGCGCGTCGAGCGCATCCCGCACCGCGCCGATGAGGTCGTCGACCGCCAGCAACTGCCGGCAGATCGCCTGGAGCTTCTTCCCGGGGCCCCCGAGCAGATGTCGGCGCTGAACCCAGGCGGGCTTGTCCGTCAAGTCGCGCTCGTCCCAGTTCGGCGGGCGCCAGCGGGGAACGTTGCACGCTGCCTTTGCGTAGCGGGGCGCGGCCTCCCAGGTGGGCGCATGCGGCGCGTTCGGCGCGATCCAGAGGAAGAGCGGGTCACCGGCAGGTGCTCCCTCGATGACCTCGAGTGTCTTCTCGCGGAGGACGTCGGTCGAGTAGTCCTCGGCGGCCCGGCCGTGCACCTCCGCGCTCGGGGCGCCGTCCAGCCAGAGCTCGTACTCGTAGTAGCGCGCGTCGCCGAACGCCGCCCAGCGGTCCCAGCCGGGCGGCACCGTCGGGGCGATCCTGCCGTACTGGTTGAAGTACTTCCCGACGAGAGCGGTGTAGTAGCCGGCGGCGTCGAGCGCGGTTGCGAGGGTCATCTGGGGATCGAAGATCTTCGCGACGTTGCGCGTCACCCCGTGGTTGTGGGAGTGCTGACCTGTCAGGTACCCGGCGCGCGACGGACAGCAGAGCGACGTCTCGACGTGAAAGTCGGTGAACCTGACGCCCGTGTCCCGCAGGAGCGCGCGGGCGTTCGGCATGAAGTTCATGAGCCTGCCGTCGAGCGCTGGCTCGTCGTCGGTCAGGATCACGACGACGTTCGGGCTCGCGGGGGTCAGCCCGGGCGCAGCGGCCGCCTGACCGGCGGCAGCCAGCAGCGCTAGCGCGGCCAACGCAATAAGGACCAGGCGGCACGCTCTCGAACCGTGCATCGGCACAGTCTCACTCTCGGTGCGGTTCCGGTGCGCCGTCTACCTCGAGGTGAGGACGCACGCCTCGAAGCGCCCCGCTCGATCAGCTGATTCTCTCGAGCTGACCGCGGACTGCCGCCGCTTTGCCCAGACGGCCCTTCAGTGGGCGAGCGGCGGCACGTGCACGTTCTCGGCCAGGTGCTGCCTCTCGCCGGCCGCGTAGTGCCCGTCGCCCGGCCACGGAGCGAGCAGGAGCAGCAGACGGGCCGCCTCCACGGCGGTCACCGAGTGACGCTCCCGCGGCGCGAACGTCGCGAGCGTCCCCGCGGGACACTCGGTCTCGCCTGCCGCGGTTCCCAGCCGCACTGTGCCGCTCACGACCTGGACGATCGCGTTCTCGTGAACCGAGTGGTCGCTCATCGTCTCGCCTTCCTTCAGATCGATGACCACCGCCCGACACGCGGGCGGGGTCGAGAAGAGGAGGCGCGGCTCGCGCTTTCCGGTGGCGACGATCGACGGCAGGTGCCATCGCTCCATGGGCCGTGACACTAGCACGGGCGGGCGAACCGGAGCCCTCTCTCCCTGGTAGGTTGGCCGCGTGCGCGAGGAGGGGTTCGTAGAGGTCGACGGCGGCCGCGTCTGGTACTCCCGCGACGGCGACGGCGACGCGACTCCGCTGCTCGTCCTCCACGGTGGCCCCGGCGCCGCGAGCTACTACGTCGAGCCGTTCGCGGAGGCCATGACGAGCCTGCGGCCGACCGTGTGGTACGACCAGCTCGGCTGCGGCCGCTCCGACAAGCCGGACGACCCCGCACTCTGGAATCTCGACCGCGCGGTGGCGGAGGTCACCCAGGTAAGGGAGGCCCTGGGCCTCGAGCGGTGCCACGTGCTCGGGCAATCCTGGGGCGGCTGGCTTACGATCGAGCACGCGTGCCGCGGCTCGTCCGGCCTCGCCGGGCTCGTCCTGGCGTCGACCTCGGCCAGCATCGCCCAGTTCGTTGCCGAGGCGCTTCGGCTCGTCGACGAGCTTCCCGAGCCGGAGCGGTCGACGATCCTCGAGCTGCGGGCGCGCGAAGCCTACGACGACCCCGCCTACCTCGCGGCGATCGAGGTCTTCTACCGGCGTCATTTGTGCCGGCTCGACCCTTGGCCGGAGGCCATGAGCCTTTCGCTCGCCGAGCTCGACGGGAACCAGGTGTACCTGACGATGAACGGCCCGACCGAGTTCGACGTCATCGGCAGCCTCCGGACGTGGGATCGAACCGCCGATCTCCACCGCATCACGTGCCCGACCCTCGTCACGTGCGGCCGCTACGACGAGATCACCCCGGCCTGCTCGGAGACCATCCGGGAGGGCATCCCCGACGCCCGGATGGTCGTGTTCGAGGAGTCCGCGCACTGCGCCCACCTCGAAGAACCGGAGCTCTACGTGCAGACGGTCGAGGGCTTCCTGCGCGAGGTGGACGACCGGAGCTAGAGGCTTGATGTGAAATGACCGCACGCCTGGATACGGGCCTGCACACGGCGGATCGAGACCGCCTCGATCGGCACCAAGGCCGCCAGCCTTGCCACCGATCGAGTCGGTCACGCTCCTTGGTGCAGGCGACGCCCCAGACGCACGCCCATTTCACATCAAGCCTCTAGGTCCGCTCGACCGCGTCGTCCGCGACCGCGATCGCCTCGATCTCGATCATGAGCTCGGGGAACGCGAGCGACGAGACCTCGACGATCGTGTCGGCGGGGTAGGGGGGCGTAAACCACTTGCCCCGCAGCTCGACGACCTTCGGGAAGTTCGCCATGTCCGTCAGGAAGATCGTCACCTTGACCACGTTCGCGAGGCTCGAGCCGCCGGCCTCGAGGACGCGCTTCAGGTTCAGGAACGTCTGCTCGGCCTGGGCGTCGAAGTCCCCTTCGCCCACGAGCTGGGCGTTCTCGTCGATCGACGCCTGGCCCGAGACGAACAGGAGGTCGCCGACCCGGTAGCCAAGGGCGAGCCTGAAGGGCTCGTACGGGTCCGGGTCGGTCGTGATCCGCTCGATCTTCACTGCCTTCTCCTCTACCAGGGTAGGGCGGGCTCCCCCGCCGTCCAGCCGCCGTCTACGGGCAGGACGACGCCCGTGACGGCACTTGCGAGCGGGCTCGCCAGGTAGACGATCGGGCCCGCGATCTCGTCGGCCTGGAGCAGCCGGCCGAGCGGGATCCGCCGGGTCGCCGCCCGCGTGAAGGTGTCGTTCTCGAAGAACGCCTCGGTCATAGGCGTGACGGTGAACCCCGGCGCGACCGCGTTCACCCGAATCCCGTGCTCAGCCCAGTCGATCGCGAGGGAGCGGGTCAGCGCCGCGACCGCTCCCTTGCTCGCCGAGTACGCCGACTGCATGGGAAGGGAGACGAGCGCGGCCTGGGAGGCGACGTTCACGACCGCGCCGCGCGCCTCGCGAAGGAGCGTCCCGAACGCCTGGCACGCCTGGAACGTGCCGACGAGGTTGACCTCGAGATTGCGCCGCATGTCCTCGACGGGAGTCTCGTCGACGGGCCGGTTCTCGGTCAACACGCCGGCCGCGTTGACGAGGACGTTCAGGCTTCCGTGGGACTCGGCGAGGGCGGCTGCGGCAGCCTCCAGGGCGGGGCGGTCGGTGACGTCGACGGATGGATCGGCCGCCCGATCGAGAACGGTGACACGTACGCCGCAAGCCTCGAGGAGGCTGGTGCAGGCTGCCCCGATCCCGGAGGCGCCGCCGGTGACGACGGCCGTCCAGCCGTCCATGCCCGCGATCACGGCGCCACTGTAACGTCCCGCCGAAGCCATGGCCCGCGACTACCTCGAAGCGATCCTCAACGCGAACGTCTACGACGTGGCCGTCGAGACGCCGCTCGAGCATGCCGGCAAGCTCTCGCGGAGACTCGGCAACAGGCTGCTCCTGAAGCGGGAGGACCTCCAGCCGGTCTTCTCCTTCAAGCTGCGCGGCGCCTACAACAAGATGTCGCGCCTCCCGCCGGACGCCCTTCGCCGCGGGGTGATCGCCGCCTCGGCGGGGAACCACGCCCAGGGGGTGGCGCTCGCGGCGCAGCGCCTGGGAACGCCCGCGACGATCGTCATGCCCGTGACGAGCCCGCAGATCAAGATCGACGCGGTCACCGACCTGGGGGCAGAGGTCGTGCTCGAAGGCGACTCCTACGACGAGGCGTACGCCCACGCCCTCCGGCTGGCTCGGCGGCGCCGGCTCACCTTCGTCCACCCGTACGACGATCCCGACGTCATCGCGGGCCAGGGAACGATCGCGATGGAGATCCTGCGGGAGTGCCGCGAGCCGATCCACGCGATCCTCGTCGCGATCGGCGGCGGCGGCCTCGTGGCCGGAGTGGGCTCCTACGTGAAGCGCCTGCGTCCCGAGATCAGGATCGTGGGTGTCGAGCCGAGGGATGCGAACTCGATGGAGCGCTCGCTGCGAGCCGGTCGCCGAATCTCGATCCCCCACGTCGGCCTCTTCGCCGACGGGGTCGCCGTCCGGCAGCCCGGCAAGGAGACGTTTCGGATCGCGCGCCAGGTGGTCGACGAGATCGTCCTCGTCGACACGGACGAGCTCTGTGCCGCCATCAAGGACGTGTTCGAGGACACGCGCTCGATCGTCGAGCCCTCCGGCGCCCTCGGTGTCGCCGGGGCGAAGCGCTACGTCGAGGAGAACGGGCTCGCCGGGGAGACGCTCGTCTCGATCCTCTGCGGCGCGAACATGAACTTCGACCGCCTGCGGTTCATCGCAGAGCGGGCGGAGCTCGGGGAACGGCGCGAGGCCGTGTTCGCGGCGACGATCCCGGAGCGGCCGGGCAGCTTCAAGGCGTTCTGCCGTCTGATCGGGAAGCGCAACATCACCGAGTTCATCTACCGCTACGCCGACCCGGCTGAGGCCCACGTCTTCGTCGGGGTCGAGGTCAAGAACGCCGCCGAGACCCAGCGCATCCTCGCCATGCTCGAGCGCCACGGCATCGCCACCCTCGATCTCACGGACAACGAGATGGCGAAGCTCCATGTCCGCCATCTGGTCGGTGGGCGGGCGCCCCAGGCGCGGCACGAGCTGCTCTACCGGTTCGAGTTTCCCGACCGCCCCGGTGCCCTCATGCGGTTCCTCGACAGCATGAGCGCCGGGCTGGAACATCAGCCTGTTCCACTATCGAAACCACGGCGCCGACTACGGGCGCGTGCTCGCCGGAATCCAGGTGCCGCCGGGCGACATGAAGGCGTTCCACGGGTTTCTCCGGGCGCTCGGCTACGAGTACACGGACGAGAGCCGGAACCCCGCCTACGCGCTGTTCCTCGGCTGAGAGCCGGCCGCTACGCTGGCTCCATGGGAGAGCGAAGCCTCGAGTCCCGGCAACGCTTGACCCTCGCCGCGACGGTGATCGGCTCGTCGCTCGCGTTCATCGACATGACCGTCGTCATCGTCGCGCTCCCCGTCATGGAGCAGGACCTCGGGCTCGGCTTGACCGGACAGCAATGGGTGTACCTGTCCTACTCGCTGGCGCTCGCCGCGCTCTATCTGGTCGGTGGCGCGACCGGTGACCGCTTCGGCAGGCGGGCGGTGTTCACGTGGGGCGTGGTGGGCTTCGCGCTCGCGTCGGCACTGGCCGGCGCCGCGCCGGACGAAGCGACATTGATCGTCGCCCGCGCGCTCCAGGGCGTCGCGGGCGCATTCCTGACGACGAACAGCCTTGCCCTGCTGCGGGCGACGTACGGCCCCGACTCGGGCCGGGCCATCGGCCTCTGGACGTCCTTCACGAGCATCGCGACCGTTGCCGGGCCGGCGACCGGCGGCGCGCTCGTCCAGTGGGTCTCGTGGCGCTGGATCTTCTTCCTGAACCTGCCGCTGGCGGCGCTCACCGTGATGCTCGCACGAGCCGGCAGGTGTCCCGAGCGAATGCGTGTGAGGAGCGGCAACCTCGATGTGACCGGGGCGGTGACCGCCGCGATTGGGCTCGGCACCTTGACCTACGGCGTCGTCGAGGGCGCCGAGCGCGGCTTCGGCACCGTCTGGTGGGCGTTTGCCATTGCCGCCGCCGCGTTCACCGCGTTCGTCGTGGTAGAGCGCCGGACCGCCGACCCGCTGCTCCCGTTCGGGCTCTTCCGCCGGCGAAATCTCGCAGCGGCGAACCTCGAGACGTTCCTCGTCTACGCGGCCCTCGGCGGCGTGCTCGTGTACTTCGCCCTCTACTTCCAGTTCCTCGGGTTCACGCCGTTCGAGGCCGGCCTGGCGAACCTGCCGGCCAGTATCGCCCTGATCCTGCTCGCCCCGAAGTTCGGTGCGCTGGCCGACCGGCATGGGCCGCGCCTCTATCTCACGCTCGGACCGGCTCTCCTCGGAGCCGGCATCCTCCTCTTCCTGCCGATGGACTCGATGGACGACTTCTGGATCTTCGGGATTCCCGGGCTGGCGCTGTTCTCGCTCGGGCTCGCAGTCCTCGTCGCGCCCATCACGTCCACCGCGCTCTCCTCCGCGCCCAGCGAGTTCGCCGGGATCGCGTCGGGAATCAACCAGACGGTGTCACGCCTCGGAAACCTGCTCGCGGTCGCGGTGATCGGGCTCGCCGTCTCGCTCGTCTTCACCGGGCGAGCGGGCGAGGGGAACGGCGTGCCGCTCGCTCTCGACCAGACCGACCCGGTGCTCCGTGACGCGTCGATCGCGGCCTTCCGCGTCGGGATGCTGATTGCAGCGGGGCTCGCGTTCGCCGGCGCGGTCGTGGGCTGGGCCCGGATCTCGAACGAGGATGCCCGTGCGCGCGACGACGACCGGACGGCGGCTCAGGCGATCGCCGAGCCCGGCTCGACCTCCTGATCGGGGCCGCACCCGAAGCGATAGTGGTTGACGTCGACGACCGGCTCGTAGCCGATCCGTTGGTAGATCCGGTTGGATGTCGGATTCCCGAGATCCGTGTACAGACAGCAGAACGCGCGACCGGAGGAGAGGAGCTGCTGGCTGAGCGCTGCGGTGACCGCCGAGGCGTAGCCGCGGCCGCGACGCTCGGGAGGGGTGTAGACAGGGCCGACGGACGCGCCCGTCCTGGTCATGCGGCTCCAGAGGGCGATCGACACCGGCTCCGGATCGGTCCAGAGGAGCGCTCTCCCCCGCGCGATGGCGTCAGCGGCTGCCTCGCCTGCCCCGCCTGCGTCGATCGGCTCGCCGGTGAACGCGGCGAACGCGGCGAGCCAGTCGGTCAGCAGCACGAGATCGTCGCTCCTCGCCGGGCGCGAGGCACCGCTCGCGCCCTCGGGTGGGCGCACGGCCCGGAGCTCGTAGATCCGCTCCCGCCGCCAGAGCGAAACGTCGGCGCCCGTCGCCGCTCGCCACGCCTCGACGAACTCGTCGGCCGCCTCGCGCGACCCCGTGACACCTGGGATCACGACGCCGTGCTCGTGCAGGTGGCGCGCCAGCGCAGCCGGGGCACCCGGCCGACAGCGGCTGATGACGAGATCGTACGGCGGCGTCACGAGGGCTGCACCGACGGGCGCGCCCTCCGTCGAGCACGGCCCAGAAGGAGGGCGGGTCGTCCGAGGCCACCCAGCCGGCCGGGCCTCCCGCGGCCAGGCGGGCAGTCAGGCCGAGGAGCAGGTTGTGCTCTGCCTCGTGGCGCTCGAGGTACGGACACGCCACGCCCGCGAAACCGGCGACGGTTGCAAAGCTCTCGACCTCCACCGATCAGTAGACGTCGCCGGACTTCTCGATCTGCTCGTCCTCGTAGGGCTCCGCGTAGCGGCGGTAGAACTCCTGCTTCACGTTCTCGAGCACCCCGGTGAGGCGCGCGATCGACGCGTAGCGACGTTCGGGAATGACGCCGAGAGCGAGGCGCGTCACCACATAGTTCAGGTAGCCCTCGAAGGAGCCGTCCCTCGCCTCGGCCCGCTCGCGCAGCGCCTGCACGAGCTCGTCGATCGCCGGATCCAGCCGCTCTCGGTCCTCGGGCGCGATGTAGGGCATGGCAGCGAGTGTAGTTGCGTAGGATCGTGAAGGATGATCCGGCTTCAGCACGTCTCGCTGCCGATTCGCGCAGGTGCGCAGGACGAGGGGCGCGCCTTCTACGCCGGCGTCCTCGGACTCGCCGAGAAGGCGCCTCCGGAGGTGCTCGTTCCCACCGGTGTCGTCTGGTTCGCTGCCGGGGACGACGAGCTCGAGGTGCACCTGGTGCCCGACGAGGCGGGGCTGACACCGTCGGCCCGGCGCCACTTCTGCGTCGAGGTGCACGATCTCGACGCCTCCCGTTCGCGGATCGAGGCCGCCGGCATCGAGACGTTCGCCGCAGCCGCGATCCCGAACCGGCCCAGGTTCTTCTGCCGCGACCCGTTCGGCAATCTGGTCGAGGTGGTCGCCATCGAAGGGGCGTACTCCTGATGGGCGTGCGGGTCGGCGTTCAGGTCCGGCCCGAGCACGTCGACTACGCCGACCTTCGCGCCGCCTGGATCGCAGTCGACGAGTCGGGAGCGGACAGCCTCTTCTGCTGGGATCACTTCTTTCCGCTGACAGGCGACCCCGACGGGAAGCACTTCGAGTGCTGGACGCTCCTCGCAGCCATGGCGGAAGTGACCGAGCGGGTCGACTTCGGCGCTCTCGTCACCTGCAACTCGTACCGAAACCCGAACCTCCTGGCGGACATGGCGCGGACGGTCGACCACGTTTCCGGGGGACGGCTGATCCTCGGCCTCGGCTCCGGCTGGTTCGAGAAGGACTACCTGGAGTACGGCTACGAGTTCGGAACGAAGATGAGCCGCACCTACGCGTTCGAGGCGAACCTCCCGGTCATCCGCGAGCGCCTCGGCAGGCTGAACCCACCGCCGCCGCGAGGGTCGATTCCGCTCATGATCGGCGGGGGAGGCGAGAAGGTGATGCTGCGGATCGTGGCCGAGCACGCCGACATCTGGAACGGCTTCGGCGATGCCGAGACGTTCCGGCGGAAGAACCGCGTGCTCGACGACTGGTGCGCCAAGGCCGGCCGCGACCCGGCCGCGATCGAGCGATCGGCCACCGCAAGGAAGGATGCGCTCGCAGACCCCGACAGCCTCCGTGAGGCCGGAGTCACGCACCTCATCTACTCGACCGGCCGCTCCGAGCTCGATCTCGGGCTGCTCGCGGAGTTGGTCTCCTGGCGCGACGCCCTCGGCCGGGAGCTCTGAGCGAGCCGCCTACAGCTGGACGAGGATCAGGCAGATCGCCGCGATCCACGCCGCAGCGAGGGCGCCGACGAGAAGCGCGAGCGGGCGGAGAGAGGGCCGACCCCCTCGTGAAGAGAACGCGCTGCGTCCATCCATGGCGGCCAGCTTCGCCGGGTGCGGCCGCGTTCCTGCCGCGGCCCGTCGCGACGCGAGGCTCGGAGGTCGGGGTCGCAGGAGACGCCCCGCCGGCACGGCCGACGGGGCGGACTGGCTGCCTCAGTCCTGCAGTGGGCCGTTAGCGGCCGTCGGAGAAGCCGGCGCCGATCGCGGCGACGACGAGTGCGAGCGTGACGAGCAGAATGAGCATTCGAGCCCGGGTCATAAGTCCACCTCCTTTCCGCTAGAACCGGAAGTCCTGCAGGGCTTCCGCGGCGCGCCGGTAGAGGTGCGCGGCCGCGCGGTCATCCGCGCGTGCGGCAGCCAGATCGCCCTGGGCGATCCAGGCGGCGGCTCGGTGGCTCTCCGACGAGAGTTGCTCGAAGCTGGCGTCCGCCGCAGCGAAGGTCGCCTCCGCTTCGTCCAGGCGTCCCTGGTCGAGGAGCGCCCGTCCGAGAACGAGCTGCGCGTTCCCGATCTCGTCGAGGAAGTCCGTGCGGCCGTCGAGGAGCTCGAGCGCGTGGCGTGCCTGCTCCTCTGCGAGCGGGGCGTTGCCGGTTCGGAGATGGACCTGCGCGAGCGACGAGACGGCCTGCGCCGCGTCCGCGTCCGCTCCGATCTCGAGCGCGGTCGCGAAGGCGCGCTTCAGGTAGTCGACGGCCTCGTCCGGCTTTCCGAGCAGGAAGGTCAGGCCCCCGAGGTTGTTGAGCAGCCGGCCGATGCTCTGGCGATCGGCCACCTCCTCGTACAGCGCCTTCGAGCGCTCGGCGTAGGAGCGCGCCAGCACCCACTGGCCCTCCCGCTCGGCCACGAGCGAAGCCTGGAAGTAGACGTGCGCAATCGTCTCGCGGTCGCCGAGGCCCTCGGCCAGCTCCAGCGCCCGGTCGATGTCCTCCCTGGCCGCCACCCAGTCGCGCTGTCGCCGGTAGCAGCGAGAGCGCCATTCGAGGATGTGCGCGCGAAGCCGATCGCAGGGCAGGCCCGAGCCCTCCGCCAGCCGCAATGCCTCGCCGAACAGATCAGCCGCCGAGCTGACCGACGACAGCTTGTAGCGGGAGCAGCCGAGCCGGTAGAGAACCTCGGCCCGATCGAGGTCCGTGAAGCGTGATCCCTCTGCCAGCTCACGGGCCTCCGCCCCGAGCGCCAGCGCGCCGCGTAGCTCGCCGAGGTACATGCGCGCCCACGACTCCGCGAGCAGCGCGCGCAGCCGCACCTCGGGGGAGATCGGAGTCTCGAGCTTCGCGAGCAGGTCGACTGCCTCGTCGTAGCGCTGCGACGCGATGGCCGCCTCGGCCCTGACGACGGCGCTCTCCGCCCGCATCCGGTCTGCCTCGGAGAGGCCCGTCTCCAGGTACGCGCGATCCACGTCGAGCCGCTCCGCGAGCCAGTCGAGGGTCCGTTCCGTCGGACGTGTCTTGCCGCGCTCGATCTGACTCACGTACTCCTTCGAGAAGCGCTCGCCCGCGAGGTCCGACTGCGTCAGGCCGCGGACCGTCCGGAGCTGTCGCAGACGTTCGCCGAGGGTCGTCTCGGGCGAAAGGGGGTCGACCGGCTTCACGTCGCTATCCATGGCAGCTCCTTGGTCTGAACGGTGAAGCATAGGAAAGCACAACTACTTCACCATGTCACTTGACTTCTTGGAACATGGCGGTATAGTCGGAGGCCTGCACTCCCTCCGGGACGCCAGGTCGGGGTGCGGATTGCGTGGCGACAGAAGACCCGGAGACGCGGCTGGGCCGCAGAGCCGTAGTCTCCGGGTCGTCGCCCTTCTCGGGAGCTCCACTCGGGAGGGAGTTCACCGGCCCGAGTATCGGTGCGCAGCACGCCGAGCGCGACCCCCGTACGGATGATCCGATCGAGGGAGTGCTACGGGCCGGGGCGCGTGGTTACTCGCGCCCGGTGAGCCAGCGCAACCGGGCGGCGCCGATGCTCGGCCCGGCCTCCTCGACGATCCCGCCGAGCCTGAGGTCGACCATCCGCAGGAGCCCGATGCCGAGCGCGATCCAGGCCTCCGCGTCCACATCGCGGTCGGGAAGGACGCCCCCGGCCGCCTGCGAGCGGCGAAGCACGTTCGCGATGTACGCGTGCACCTCGCGCATGTGCTCGCGCATGTAGCCGCCGATCTCGGGGTCGGCGCTCGCCTCGACGAGCGCCTGGACCCAGAGGTGCGAGATGACCGACCGGTCCTCGGCGGCGCGCCACGCCCGCACCATGGCCTGATGCCAGAGGGCGGGGTCGGGCTCGGCCGCGACCGCCTCGTCCCAGATCTCCCGCACGCGGTTCCACGCCTCGGCGAGGCACGCGAGGTACAGGTCTCGCTTCGAGGCGAAGTGGCGGTACAGGATCGGTTCGGTGACGCCCGCCTCGCGGGCGATCTCGGCGGTGGTCGTCCCGCGGTAGCTCCCCGCGGAGAAGACCCGGCAGGCGGTGTCGAGCAGCGACGCCCGTCGCTCGGCAGCGGCCAGCCGCGGGCGGCCGCTCGGCTTGCGCGGCCTGGTCGCGCTCACAGGGAGGCCTCCGCCGTGACGGCTGTCGCCTCGCCGGTGTGCTCGGCGCTCTTGGCCTCCGTGAGCCTCGGCTTGCGGATGAGCACGGCAGCGATCACCGCGCCTGCAAAGGCGACGATCGCGGCGACCACCAGCGCTGCCTGGAATCCGTCGAGGAACGCGTCGGCCGGCGTTGCGCCGCCCGAGAGCGCGCTCGTCTGGCGCGAGGTGAGGATGGCGCCCATGACGGCGATCCCGAGCGCGCCGCCCACCTGGCGGAACGTGTTCAGGACGCCCGAGGAGACGCCTGCCTTGGCCACCGGCACGGCGCTCATGGCCGCGGCGGTCATCGGCGTCATCGTGATGGCCATGCCGACCCCGCCGGCGACGAGCCCCGGGACGAGATCCCAGAAGCCCGAGTCGAGGCCGAGCCGTGAGAAGAGGACGAGGGAGCCGGCGACGAGCGTGAGGCCACCCGCCATCAGCCAGCGCGATCCGATCCGATCGGAGAGCCTTCCGGCAACGGGGGCAACGAGGATGATCAGCACGGTCATCGGCAGGAAGATCGCCCCCGTCTGGACGGGCGAGTAGCCGAGGATCTCCTGCACGTAGAGCGACATGAAGAAGAAGACGCCGAACATGGCGAGCGTGACGAGGAACGCGACGACGTTCGCGCCGGTGAACGTCCGGCTGCGGAAGAGCGAGAGGTCGAGCATCGGCGCTCGCCTGTGGCGCTCGAGCCAGACGAAGAGCACGAAGCCGGCCGCGGCTCCGGCGAACAGCGCGAGGATGGTGGGCGACGTCCAGCCGTAGGCGTTCGCCTCGATCAGTCCGAAGGTCAGCGCGAAGAGCGAGGCGCCCGACACGAGCAGGCCGGGGAGATCGAGGCTCTGCTCGGCCGAGGTGTCACGCGACTCGGCGATCACGATCCAGGCCGCCAGCACGCCGAGCACGCCGACCGGGACGTTGACGAAGAAGATCCAGCTCCAGTCGAGGTGCTGGGTCAGGAGGCCGCCGACCAGCGGCCCGATCGCGAGCGCCATCGCCGAGACGCCTGCCCAGACGCCGAAGGCGAGACCGCGCTGCCTCGGCGGAAACGCGGCCGAGATAATGGCGAGGGTGGCAGGCATCATCAGCGCCGCGCCGACGCCCTGAAGCGCGCGGAACGCGATCAGCTGGCCGATCGTCTCCGACAGCCCACAGGCGAGCGAGGCGGCGGTGAAGACGGCGAGGCCGAGCGCGAAGACCAGGCGCCGCCCGAAGAGGTCGGCGAGCTTGCCGCCCGAGAGCATGAGGACGGCGAAGGTCAGCACGTACGCGTTGACCACCCACTCGAGACCGGAGAGGCTGGCGCCGAGGCCGTCCTGGATCGTCGGGAGGGCGACGTTCACGACCGTGTTGTCGAGCATGATCATGAACAGGGCGAACGCGACTGCGCCCAGCGTCCACCACCTGCGGTTCTCACTCCCTCGAACTCGTGCCCTCACGACCCTCCCACGAAGTTAGTCGTCACTAGGTTAGCGATCGCCGACGAGGGCCGTCAAGCCGAGGG
The DNA here is from genome assembly GCA_963819905.1 of uncultured Thermoleophilia bacterium. GTDB lineage: Bacteria > Actinomycetota > Thermoleophilia > Gaiellales > Gaiellaceae > CAWCQC01. Next base: position 74,384 of record CAWFXP010000009.1, on the reverse strand, counting down.
TCGATCGATCGGCGGATAGGGTGTCGCGATGCTCGCGGCGACCGAGTTCGACCGAGCGCACACCGCGGGATACCTCGACACCGCGACCTACGGCCTTCCCCCCGCGTCGACGCTCGCCGCCCTCGAGGACGCGGTCGAGCGCTGGCGTGCCTGGGAGGACTGGCATCGCTGGGAGGCGGACGGCGAGACGTGCCGGGCACTGTTCGCGGGGATCGTCGGCGCGTCGACGGACGAGGTCGCGATCGTCTCGGCGGTGTCGGTCGCGGCGGGAGCGGTAGCGGCCGGGACGGCGGCCGCGCCCGGGGACAACGTCGTCGTGTACGAGGAGGACTTCCGCTCGACGCTCTATCCGTTCCTGGCGCTCGCGGGGCGCGGCGTGGACGTTCGGGTTCGGCCCCTCGAAGGGCTGGCCGAGGCGGTCGACGCGAAGACGCAGCTCGTCGCCGTCAGCACCGTCCAATCCGCCGACGGACGCCCAGCGGATCTCGACGAGCTTCGTGAGACGGGTGCGCCGATCTTTCTCGACGGCACCCAGTCGGTCGGGGCGGCGCCGCTCGACCTGTCGGGGATCGACTTCCTCGCGGTCGGCGCGTACAAGTGGCTCCTGTGCCCGCGCGGGATCGCGTTCCTGTACGTGAGCGCCGCTCGCCTCGCAGACGTCGAGCCGTGGCACGCGGGCTGGAAGAGCGCAGCGGACGGTGACTACTACGGGCTGCCGAGAGATCTCCACGAGGATGCGCGACGGCTCGACGTCTCGCTTCCGTGGCTGCTCGCCCAGGGCTCGATCCCGAGCCTCGAGCTGATCGCCGGGCTGGGCGCCGACGCGATCGCCGAGCACGACCTCGCGCTGGCGAAGCGCTTCTGCAACGGCCTCGGTATCCCCGAGACGGGATCGACGATCGTCCAGGTCGAACGGCCGGACGCCGAGGCGGTGGCAGAGCGGCTGGCGAACGCCGGGACCCGCTGCTCCGTGCGCGCCGGCGCGCTGCGCTTCGCGTTCCACCTCTACAACGACGAGACGGACGTCGATCGAGCCCTCGCCGTGCTCTGCGGCTGACGTCCGACGACTTTTCGCCTCTGAGTCGCTATCCTCGGTCCATGCGTCTCGCGCTCGCCCAGATCAACACGACGGTCGGCGATCTCGACGGCAACCGCGAGCGGATTCTCGCCCGCCTCGAGGAGGCGAAGTCGGCCGGCGCAGACCTCGTGCTCTTTCCCGAGCTGGCGGTGACCGGCTATCCGCCGGAGGACCTCCTCCTGCGGCCCGGCTTCCTGCGGGCCGCCGCCCACAGCCTCGGGCTCATCGCCTCGGCGGCGCGCGGTATCACTTGTCTCGTCGGGGTCCCGCATCTCGAGCGCGATCTCTTCAACACCTGCGCCGTCTGCGCCGACGGCGAGATCAAGGCCGTCTACCACAAGCGGTTCCTACCGAACTACGGCGTGTTCGACGAGGCCCGCTACTTCCAGGCCGGCCGGGAGCTTCTCCTGCTGCAAGTCGGCGAGACGCTGGTCGGCCCCACCGTCTGCGAGGACATCTGGCAGCCGGGGCCGCCGGCGACCGATCTCGCGCTCGCCGGGGCGCACGTCGTCGCCAACATCTCCGCGTCGCCGTTCCACGTCGGCAAGGGCCGCGAGCGGGAGGAGATGCTCGCCGTCCGGGCTCGTGACAACGTGTGCTGGGTCGCGTTCGTGAACGCGGTCGGCGGTCAGGACGAGCTCGTCTTCGACGGCCACTCGCTCGTGCTCGACCAGGACGGAGACGTCGTCGCCCGGGCGCCGGCCTTCGAGGAGGCGCTCCTCGTTGCCGATATCGACCCCTCCACCGCGATCGGCCACCGGCTGCGGGACGCGCGACGCCGGACGCTGGCGCGGGAGCGGCGGCGGCATTTCGAACCGGCGGTGGTGGAGTTGGCGCCCGCCGCGCCGGAGGAACGGAAGCTCGCGACACCGGCGCTCGAGCCGCTTCTCGGCGAGCTCGAGGAGATGCGGCTCGCACTCGAGCTCGCCCTCGCCGACTACGTCGCGAAGAACGGCTTCGAGGAGGTCGTGCTCGGGATCTCGGGCGGCATCGACTCGGCGGTCACGGCCGCGCTCGCGGTCGAGGCCCTCGGGCCGGAGCGTGTCCACCTCGTCTCGATGCCCTCGCGCTTCTCGGCCGAGGAGACGCGGCGGGATGCACGGCGAGTTGCCGAGGCGCTCGGCACGTCGTTCCGGGAGATCCCGATCGAGCCGCTCGTCGGCGCGTTCGACACGGCGCTCGGCGAGGCGTTCGCCGGCACCCAGCCCGGCCTCGCGGAGGAGAACGTCCAGGCCCGCGTGCGCGGCGTGATCCTCATGGCCCTCTCCAACAAGTTCGGCTGGCTGCTCGTCGCGACCGGCAACAAGAGCGAGTACTCGGTCGGCTACGCGACCCTCTACGGCGACATGGCGGGCGGATTCGCGCTTCTGAAGGACGTCTACAAGACCGACGTCTTCCGCCTCGCCGGCCATCTCAACGACCGTGCGGGCGCCGAGCTGATCCCCCGGTCCGTCATCGACCGGGCCCCGAGCGCCGAGCTTCGTGCCGATCAGCGCGACGAGGACTCGCTGCCGCCCTACGCGGAGCTCGACCGCGTGCTCGAGGCGTACGTCGAGCTCGATCGCTCGCGCGAGGAGCTGTCGCGCGACGGCTTCGACCCCGAGACGGTCGAGCGCGCGCTCGCGCTGATCGACCGGGCGGAGTACAAGCGCCGCCAGGCGCCGCCGGGGGTGAAGCTCCGGCCGAAGGCGTTCGGCCGCGACCGGCGGCTGCCGATCACGAACCGCTGGCCCGGCTAGATGATTGATCTAGGCACCCGCGTCAATCCGGGCCCTGCCACGAGCGGACCACCGCGGGCCGGGAGGCCGGGCGGGCGGCGAAGGCGGCGATGCCCTCCCGCCAGGCCGTGTCGAGGTCTGCGTCTGCCGGGAAGCGCCCGACGAGCTCGAGCTGGCACATGCCGTGCGCGAAGGCCCAGATCGCACGGGCACGGTCGATCGACCCGGCGGCGCCGAGGAGGGGTGAAGCGGCCCGCGCCTCGACGCCGGGCGGCAGGAGGTGGCGCGGCAGCGGCCGCTCGGTCATGAGGCGGTAGAGATGAGGATGGGCGAGCGCGAAGGCGCGGTAGGCGCCGGCGATCGCGGCGAGCGGGTCGGAAGAGGTGCGCGCCGCTGCCGCGAGCTCCTCTCCGACGTCGTCGAGGGTCGTGGCGATGACCGCCGCCTCGAGCTCCTCCTTGTTGCGGAAGTGCTTGTAGATCGACGGCGCCTTGACCCCGAGTCGCTCGGCGAGGCGGCGCATGGTCAAGCGGTCGACACCCTCCTCCTCGACGATCGCGCGCGCCGCGGCGGCGATGACACTCGCGCGGCTAGCGGCCACGGATGAGCCCGTCTGCGGTCCGCAGTCCGAGGACCGCCGGACACGGTGCGAGCATGGTCGTTCTCCTCCCGGGGAATGACTCTAGGGTTACAACGTTCACCAGACTAGGGTAACGTTGTTAGCTTATCAAGGACGACGCGCAGCTCCTCGAACCAGCGCAAGCGCTCCTCGTACGGCACGGCGGCATTTGCCGGGGACGTGGACGGCAGGACGAAGAGCCGCGTCGAGGCCAGTGAGCGCTCCTGAAGCCCGAGCGCGGGGCGCTCGCGGAACGGGCCTTCGTACGCGGTCTTCCCGACGAAGGCGATCAGCGCCGGCGCCAGATCGTGCGCGAGCCGCTCGAGCCGCTCCGCCGATCCCGCGAAGTCGGAACGGCGCAGCTCGCTGCTTCCCCGCGTCGTGCGGAACGCTGCGTTCGTGAGCCCGAAGCCGTAGTCGAGGAGCGAGTGCTGCTCGTCCGGCTGGAGCAGGCGGGGCGTCAGCCGCGCGTCGGCGAGGAGGCGCCAGAAGTCGTTCCGCGGGTTGGCGAAGTGCGCGCCTGCCGCGGCAGATCGCCGTCCCGGGTTGATCCCGCAGAAGATCGCGCGCAAGCCGGGGGCGAGGACGTCGGGAACGGCCGAGCCCACCGCGCAAGCATGCCCGAGGCGGGATCCAGTAGCGTCAGCCGGGTGGAGGCGAAGTCGTTCGAGTACGCGACGGCGCTCGAGACGGGCGGGGCGCTTCGTGCCGAAGGGGGTAAGCAGCTCGAGCTCGACCCGGCCTGGCTGCCGGAGCATCTCGTGCTCGCCGGGGTCGCGCGGTGCACCCTCACGAGCCTGCGCTACTACGCTCGCGGCGCAACGGTCGAGGCCTCGGCCGAGGCCCACGGCACGGTTACGCGCAGGGAGGCCGACGGCCTCTACGCGTTCGTCGAGGTCGGGGTCGCGTTCGACGTTCGGCTCGACCCTGAGCCGGACGACCTCACGGCACTCCTCGAGCGAGCGGAGTCGGGATGTTTCGTCGGTAACTCGCTGACGGCGAAGCCGCGCTACCGCTGGCGGGTGAACGGCCGCGACGTTCGATGAGCGCGGTCGCGCTCGACGTCGAGGCCGTGCGGCGCCGGTTCACCGCCCTCGACAGGCCGATCGCCTTCCTCGACGGGCCCGGAGGCACCCAGGTCCCGGACGAGGTGGTCGACGCGATGGCGAGCTACTTCCGCGAGTCGAATGCGAACCTCGGCGGGCCGTTCGAGACGAGTCGTCGCAGCGACCTGGTTGTCGCCCAGGCCCACATGGCGGCGGCCGCGTTCCTCGGCTGCACTCCCGACGAGGTCGGCTTCGGCGCCAACATGACCACCCTCAACTTCAGCCTGTCGAGGTCGCTCGGCCGGGAGCTGCGGCCGGGCGACGAGATCGTCGTCACGCGCCTCGACCACGACGGGAACGTTGCACCCTGGCTCGAGCTCGCCCGCGACCACGAGCTCGTCGTCCGCCGAGTCGAGATCGACCCGGAGGACTGCACGCTCGACCCGGCGAGCCTCGAAGCGGCGCTCACCGGACGAACGCGGGTCGTCGCGTTCACGCTCGCCTCGAACGCGGTCGGGACGATCACCGACGCGCGTCGCCTCGTCGAGCTGGCGCACGGTGCGGGGGCGATCGCCTGGGCCGACGCCGTCCACTTCGCCCCGCATCGACCGATCGACGTCGAGGCGCTCGGCGTGGACGTCCTCCTCTGCTCGCCGTACAAGTTCTTCGGCCCTCACCTGGGGCTCTTCTACGGCCGCCGCGAGCTGCTCGAGCGCTGGCGGCCCTACAAGGTCCGTCCGGCGCCGGACGAGCCGGTCGGGCAGCGCTTCGAGACGGGGACGCTCCCTCACGAAGCGCTCGCCGGCTTCGGCGCTGCCGTCGAGTACGTGCGCTCGGTCGGCTGGGAGGCGATCGCGGCGCACGAGCTCGACCTCGGCCGGCGCTTCCTCGAGGGCCTGCCCTCCTCGTATCGCCTGTACGGGCCTCCGACGATGGAATCGCGAACGCCGACGTTCGCAGTCGGCCACCCCTCTCTCCCGCCCGACGAGGTAGCCGAGGCGCTCGCGAAGCTGGGTATCGCCGTCTGGTCGGGCGACTACTACGCGGTCGAGGTCATGGACGCGCTCGGGCTTCCGGCCGGGGCCGTGCGGATCGGCTTCGTCCACTACAACACGCCGGGGGAGGTCGACCGGGCACTCGAGGCGCTCGAGTCGCTGTAGGCGGCAGGGGGTCGGCTATCGTTGGCCTTCCCCGTGGCTGCCTTCGAGAAGAGCGTCCTCAGCAACGGCCTGCGGGTCGTCACCGCGCCGATGCCTCAGGCCAAGTCGGTCGCGTGCTTCGTCATGCTCGCGGCGGGCTCGCGCTACGAGACGCCCGAGACGAGCGGTATCGCCCACTTCGCCGAGCACATGTTCTTCAAGGGCACCGAGCGCCGGCCGACCGCCCGGCAGATCGCCGGCGAGATCGACGCGATCGGCGGCGAGTTCAACGCCTTCACGGGCAAGGAGTACACGGGGTACTACGTGAAGTGCGCCGCCGAGCATCGCGACGTCGCCCTCGACGTCCTCGTCGACATGCTTCGCCATTCGCGGTTCGAGCCCGAGGAGATCGAGCGCGAGAAGGGCGTGATCGTCGAGGAGATGAACATGTACGTCGACACGCCGCGCGACTACGTCGATTCGGTCTACGACGAGCTTCTCTACGGCGACCAGCCGCTCGGCTGGGACATCATCGGCACGAAGGAGACCGTGCGCGCGGCCACCCGCGACACCTTTCTCGGGTACCTCGATCACTGGTACCGGGCGCCCAGGATGGTCGCCGGGATCGGCGGCAACGTCGGTGACGGGCTCGGCGCACGGCTCGAGGAGCTGCTCGGGGACGTCCAGCACGGCGCGACGGCGACGCCGGCGAGGGTCGAGGTGGACCAGTCCGGCGCCAGGGTGCGGGTGCACACGAAGGCGTCGGACCAGGCACACCTTCGCTTCGGGGTCCACAGCTATCCGATCGACCACCCCGACCGCTACGCGCTCGGGCTCCTCGCGACGATCCTCGGGGGCGGCATGTCGTCTCGACTCTTCACCGAGGTCCGAGAGCGACGCGGCCTCGCCTACTACGTCTACGGCTACAACCAGGGCTACACCGACACCGGCACGCTGTTCGCGCAGGCCGGCGTCGACATCGCCCGCATCGACGACGCGATTCGGACGATCGCAGAGGAGTTCGCGAAGATCGCTGCCGAGGCGGTGGGCTCGGACGAGCTCGAGAAGGCCCGCAACTACGCCAAGGGACGGCTCGTGCTCTCGCTCGAGGACCCGAAGGGGATGGTCGTCTTCGGGTTGCGCGGTGAGGTGCTCGAGAACCGGTTCCGCGAACCCGACGAGGTGCTTGCCGGTTTCGATGCGGTCACGGCGGGGGACGTGCAGCGGGTTGCTCGGACCATCATCCGCGAAGACCAGCTGAACCTCGCGCTGATCGGCCCGTTCGAGGATCCGGAGCGCTTCGAGCCTCTGCTCGCGCTCTCGGCGTAGCCGGCCGGGGCGACGGCGCCGCCACGGGGTCGGCGACACGCGTCTCGACGCGGCCGAGACCGACTTCGAGGTCGAGCACCAGCCGGCCGGGCTGCGTGAAGAAGGAAGGCGTCGAGTCGGCTGCCACGGCGGAGGCCTCGACGCCGACACCGTTCTCTTCGTGGCCGAACAGGACGACCTCTCCCACCGACGCGCTGCCGTCGGCCTGGACCTGCGTGCCGGTCGGGACGATGACGAGCAGCCTGCCGACGCCGACGCTGGCCTCGACCTGTTGTTCACCGGTCGTGACGCCCACGTCACGAAGATCGAGCACGAGCTCGCCCGCCCCGAGGCGGTACTCGGGCTCGAGCTCCGCTGCCGTGGACGGCCGAAACGTCCGCTCGCCGACACCGCCGCCGACCGGCACGGAGACGATCGACACGGCGACGAGCGCGAGCGCGGTCGCCGTTCCGAGCGCGAGCGGCCCGCGGACCCGACCGGCGACGGCCCCCGCTACGACGCCGAGGCCGCACAGGCCAAGGGCGACGAGCAGGAAGGTCTGGGCGGAGATGTCGAGAGCGCCGAGCACGTCGAGGAGGGCGGCCACCGCGGCCGCGGCCAGGAGCGCGCCGAGCGTGATCCAGCCGACCGGGAGACGCCGGTTCCGAAGGGCTTGGCCCTCGACCGGGGCCGCCGGATAGGGGGTCGTGTCTTCGAGCGGTGGGCCCGTGTCCTCGAGCGGCCACGAGACGGGGAGCGAGGCCTGCGCCCCGCTCCCCGTCTCCTTGGTCGACCCCTCGGCCGGCTCGAGCACCTCGGTGGCCGCCTGGGCGGAGTCGGTCGGAGCATCGTCCGGCCCGGGCTCGTTCGGCCCCGGCTCCCTCGCCGGGCCGCCGCCGTCGGGTCGGTCCGGCCCCGGCTGTGGGCGGTCGCGGCGCCAGAGGACGAGCGCGGTGCCCGCGCCGATCAGGAGGAGCGGCCACAGAGCCGGCCCGTCGTGACCCCAGTCGATCTCGGACGTGCCGGCGACGACGATCGCGCCGGCGCCGACGAGTACGAGGCCGAGGACGAGCCGACCGTCCCAGCGGCGACCCGGACGATCGGCGGTCTGCGGTGCGAGGGGATCCGCCGCCGGAATCACGGCCCAGGCGACGAGGTACGCGAGCAGGCCGAAGCCACCGGCGAGGACGAGTAGGAGGAACGCGAGCCGGATGATCACCGGGTCGATCGCCAGGTAGTCGCCGAGCCCGGCGGCAACGCCGGCGATCTTCCCGTCCTTCGTGTTGCGGGTGAGCTGCCTTGTGGTTGTCATGAGGCGAGTGTTGCCCGCGGTCGCGCGTCCCACAATCGAGGATGTCCCGTAGGCGACCCGGATTCGACCCTGAGGGGGCTCTCAGGGTCATCCCCGGTGTCGGCGGAGCTCGTGAGCGTGCCAGACTGTCCGGAGGTGCTCGAACCATGGCGACGACTGGCTATCGGAGGATCTACCGCAGCGAGAGCGATCGCCTGATCGGGGGCGTCGCCGCCGGCGCGGGCGACTATCTCGGAATCGACGCCGCGGTGGTTCGCGTCGCCTTCGTCGCGCTGGCCTTCGCCGGCGGCCTCGGTGTCGTGCTCTACCTCGCTTGCTGGGCCCTGGTGCCGAGCGCCCCTCCGGGCGCTACCGCCCAGCCGCACCCCGAACGCAAGCGGATCGAGCCGTACGTGGCCCTCGGGGTCGCAGCCGTCCTCGGGCTGCTGCTTCTCTTTCGGGCCTCCGGGCTCTGGCCGGGGGACGGCCTCGTCTGGCCCCTTCTGCTCGTCGCGGGCGGGCTCGCCCTGCTCTGGTCTCGCGCCGACGAGGAGCGCCGGGAAGGGCTCAGCCGCAGCGTGCGCGAGCTGAGCAGGTCGGGCAAGGGCACCCTGGTGCGCCTCGTGCTCGGCCTGCTGCTGCTCGTCGCGGGGGTCTCTGCCTTCGTCGCGACGAGCGACGCGGCTGCTGCGGCCGCGCGCGGGCTCGCAGCGGCAGCGGTCGTCGTTGCCGGGCTCGTCCTGATCTTCGCCCCCTGGTGGCGCCGTCTCGTCCGCGAGCTGGCGGAGGAGCGACGTGAGCGCATCCGCTCGCAGGAGCGGGCGGAGCTCGCAGCGCATCTCCACGACTCGGTCCTGCAGACGCTGGCGCTGATCCAGCGGAGATCGAACGACCCCGACGGTATCGTCCAGCTCGCCCGCCGCCAGGAGCGCGAGCTGCGTGCCTGGCTCTACGGGCGCGCCGGTGAGACCGGCGAGCGGTCGCTCGCGGATGCGCTCTACGCAGCAGCCGAGGAGGTCGAGGACCTTCACGGCGTTCCGGTCGAGGTGGTGTGCGTCGGCGATCATCGGCTCGGGGAGCCGCTGGCCGCGATGGTGGCCGCCGCCCGCGAAGCGATGGTGAATGCCGCCCGGCACTCGGGAGGGCAGCGGATCGATGTCTATCTCGAGGTGGCCGACGGACGGGCGGTGATCTTCGTTCGGGATCGCGGATGCGGCTTCGATCCGGTGTCGGTGCCGGAGGATCGCAAGGGGGTCTCCGAGTCGATCGTCGGACGGATGACGCGAGTCGGAGGGACAGCCACGATCCAGGCCGTGCCCGGCACGGGAACCGAGGTCGAGCTGGCGCTGGCGCTCCCGGCTGAGGTGTCAGCTGCCGGTCAACGGCCGTCATGAGGAGTCCGCGGGTCTTCATCGTCGACGACCACGATCTCTTCCGAGCGGGCGTCCGCGCCGAGCTCGACGCGGAGGTCGAGATCGTCGGCGACGCGCGGGACGTCGAGGCTGCCGTGGCCGGTATCGGCGCGGCCCGCCCCGACGTCGTCCTCGTGGACGTGCACATGCCGGGCGGTGGAGGCGAGGCCGTGATCCGCGCCATCCGCTCGGCCGAGCCCGATGTGCGCTTCCTCGCTCTGTCGGTCTCCGACGCGGCCGAGGACGTGATCGAGGTCATCCGGGCAGGCGCCAGGGGCTACGTCACCAAGGCGATCTCGGCCCCGGACCTCGCTGCCGCGATCCGGCGGGTCGCCGAGGGGGATGCCGTGTTCTCGCCGCGCCTCGCCGGCTTCGTTCTCGACGCCTTCGCCGCCACGGACGTACACACGACCGACGCAGAGCTCGACCAGCTCACCGTGCGCGAGCGTGAGGTGCTCCAGCTGATTGCCCGCGGGTACGCCTACAAGGAGATCGCACTGCGCCTGCACATCTCCGTGAAGACCGTCGAGACGCACGTCTCGGCGGTGCTGCGCAAGCTCCAGCTATCGAGTCGCCACGAGCTGACGCGCTGGGCGGCCGATCGTCGGCTGGTCTGACTCGCAACCGGGAGGCCCAGCACGCAATCGCACGTGCCCGGGGCTATCCTCGGGGCGTGACGGACCTGCTCGAACGCGCGCACCGGCTGGCTGCCTCGTACGACGACGAGCTCGAGCGGTCGATACCCGAAGGCGCGGAGCTCTTCGACGCCCATGTTCACTGCGGCACCGATATCGACGGGTTCACGGCCCCGCGCGAGGAGCTCGTCGCCTTCCTGCGCGCGTCGAGGGTCACGAGGGCCTTCTGCTTCTGTCTCGACGAGCCAGACCGGCATCCGGCGTTCCGGGCGGCGAACGACCGGACGCTCGCGGCGGCGGCGGCCTCAGACGGGATGCTGATCCCCTTCGTGCGGCTCGACCTGACGGAGGAGCCGATCCCGGAGGCGGCTCGCTGCCTCGATCTCGGCGCCAGGGGGATCAAGCTGCACCCGCGGGCCCAGCAGTTCCTCCTGAACGACGAGCGACTCGCGCCGATCTTCGCGCTCGCGGCGGAGCGACGCGTGCCGATCCTGATCCACGGCGGGCGAGGGTTGCCGCCGATCGCCGACGACCTGCACCGGGTCGTCGACCGCCATCCGGGGGCGACGCTCATCATCGCCCACGGCGGCATCGCCGACCTCGCGGCACTCGCGGACGCGTTCGCCGGCCACCCCGGCGTCTACTTCGACACCTCGATCTGGGGAGCCGTGGACGTGCTCGATCTCTACTCTCGCGTCTCGCCGGAGCAGCTCCTCTACGCCTCGGACTACCCGTACGGCGTGCAGCCGCAGTCGCTGCTCCTCGATCTGCGGATCGCCCGTCTCGCGGGCTACTCGGAGGACGAGCTTCTCGGGGTGCTCGGAGGGAACGCGGCCCGGATCGCCGACGGCGTGGAGCAGCCCACCCCGGGAGCTCCGAAGCACGGAACCGACGTCCTGTCGCAGCCGATCGCGTTCTCCCGGATCCACACATACCTGACGATGGCGACGCCGCTCGTCTGGACGCGGCAGGCGGACGTCATCGGGGCCGTCGGTCTCGCGCTGAACGCCGCGGCCGAGCGTAATGGCTATCCGGACGTGTGCGAAAGGATCTCGGAGCTCCTCGTCTGCGCCCGGGACCTGTGGACCGCAAGTGCCGAGATCGTCGACGACGACGCCCGCGTGGGGGCGATGCGGGCCACGTTCCAGCTGATCCACCTCGCGGACATCGAGGCGCTGACAACCCACGCATGATTGCGGCGGTCGTGCTGGCGGCCGGCGCCGCATCGCGATTCGGCGCACCGAAACAGGAGCTTCTGCTCCCAGGCGTGCTCGAGCGTGTCGGTGCCTCGTCCGTCCAGCGCGTGGTCGTCGTGCTCGGCGCGCATCCCGTCGACGTGGCCGGCGTCGAGGTGGTTCGATGCCCCGACTGGGAGCTCGGTCCGGGGGCGTCGCTGCGCTGCGGCCTCGCGGCGCTCGGGCCCGAGGTGGAGGCGGTCGCCGTCTGCCTCGCCGACGGGCCGCTGCTCTCGCCCCGGGCGATCGACCGAGTCGTCGACGCCTGGCGGGGCGGCGCCGGCGAGCTTCTGGCGGCGAGCTACGGAGGCGTCCGCGGGCATCCCGTCGTCATTGGACGCTCAGCCTGGGCCGACATCCCCGACGACGGCGGGCGATCGCTTCGGCCGGTTCTCGTGCCGTGCGACGATCTGGGCGCCCCGGGTGACGTCGACGTGCCCGATGATCTCGAGGCGCTTCGCGAAGGAGGGGTCGGTTCCGACCCCTAGAGTGGCGTGCGCAGGGCGGCGAGCCGGCTTCGCAGCTCCTCCGGCATCGGCTCGTCGCAGCACTTGCGAACGTACATGCGCAGAGACGACTCGAACCGGTAGCGGCGCGCGCAGTAGGCGCACGTCTCCAGGTGGGCCTCCGCCTCGGCGCGCTCCGCGTCGGTCAGCTCGCGGTCGACGTACGGCTGAAGGAGCTCCTCACACTTGCCGCATCCACACTCACCCATCACGGTCTCCCCACCGTCATGATGCCTCCCCGATTCCGCTCTCTGCCAGCTCGTGCTTGAGGATCCGGCGACCGCGGTGAAGCCTCGACATGACCGTCCCCACGGGGATGTCGAGGATCTGGGCCGCGTCGCGATAGCTGAACTCGCCGATGTCGACCAGAACGATCACGTCCCGAAAATCGTGCGGCACCGCCGCGAGCGCCTGCACGACGCTGTCCTGGGACAGGCGCTCGACGGCTCGCTCGTCCTCGGGCGCGCCGCCCGACTCCTCGAGGCGGTTGTAGAGGAAGTAGTCGGCTTCCTCGATCGGTTGCATGTCGGGCGTCCGTTGCTCTCGCCGGCCCCGGTCGATGTTGAGGTTCGTGAGGATCCGGAAGAGCCAAGCGCGCAGGTTCGTGCCCGGCGTGTACGACTGCCAGTTACGAAAAGCCCGCGAGTAGGTCTCTTGCACCAGATCCTCCGCCTGCTCGCGGGTGGGCGCGAGCCGCCGCGCCACGCGATAGACCTGGTCGGAGAGCTCGAGCGCCTCCTCCTCGAAGCGAACTCGGTCGCGCGCCTCTGACGCGATGCGGCGTGCGTCGTTCTCGGTCTCCGGTTCGCTCACGAGTGCGGACGCTACCACTCCTTCGGTAACGGTCTGCCGGGAGCGTCTATTCCCTGACGCGGAAGCCGGCGCGGGCGAGCGCGTCCACGATCTCGGCCCGGTCGAGCCGCTCCTCGTCCCATTCCAGCGACACCTGGCCCATGAGGTTCGCACGCGCCGACTCGAGCCCGTCGAGCCGGCCGAGCGTCCCGCGCAGGCGCAGCACGCAGCGCTCGCAGCGGATGCCGCTCACCTCGATGGTGTCCGAGCGGACGGGCACGAGCTCATGCTACCGCCGTCTTGTCGGCCAGCCAGGCGGTGAGCGCACGCAGACCCACGTCGCGGCCGAGGTCGAGCTGCTCGTCGGCCTGGGTTCGCAGCGCGAGGCGCTCGAATGGTTCGAGGAGCGCCGATGTCCCGAGCCGCTCGGTGGTCGGAAGGACACGAGCCAGGAGCTCCTGGGTCAGCTCCGGAACCGTCGCCAGGCGCGAGCCGTCCGGGTGGATCAGCTCTGCGGCGGCGCCGAAGCGCAGCGCGGCGAAGCGGTTCTGGTCGTAGATCCCCCGATCCGCGGTCAGCCCGGGCTCGCTGCCTGCCACGAGGGCCTGGCCGAGCGCCGCGAACGCGGCCGTGAGCTCGAGCGACGTCGGCTGATCGGGCATGCGAAGCTCGAGCGTCCCGAGTCGAGGGTGCGGCCGGATGTCCCACCACGTCCGGATGTAGTCGTCGGCCAGCCCGAGCTCGATCAGCCGCTCGACGTAGGTCTCCCAGCCCGCGTACGAGCCGAAGGCGGGCGGGGCGGCAGTGCGCGGCAGGCGGGTCAGCAGCTCGGCGCGAGTGGAGGCGTACCCGGTCTCCCGGCCCGAGAAGTACGGCGAGTTGGCCGACAGCGCGAGCACGACCGGGAGCCACGGGAGGACGGCCTCCAGCCGATCGAGGCAATCGTCCGCGCCCGGCACGCCGACGTGCACGTGGAGCCCGCAGCAGTACTGCACGCGGGCCGAGTGGCCTGCGTACTCGGCGAACGCGGCGAGTCCCGGGTCGTCGGTCAGCTCCTGCTCGGCCGGCCCCGCGAACGGGTGCGTTCCGGCTGCAGCGAGCCGGAGCCCCTGCCCACCGGCCTCTCGTGCCGCGTCGGCGCGGAGCGACTCGAGCTCGCTCATCGCCTCCGCCACCGACGGGCAGGCAGTGGTCGTCAGCTCGAGCAGGGAGCGGAAGAGCTCCCGCTTGCGGCGGGTGCCGTCGAGCAGGTCGGGCGGTACCGGCACGGGCTCGAGCGTCTCCGCGTCGAGGACGAAGAGCTCTTCCTCGATCCCGACCGACCAGGGCGGGCTCTCTCCGAAGTGCTGTGCGAGCATCGCCCCATTCTGCCCGGGTGGTCGGTCTCCATTTAGAGTCGCTGGGCAGGATGCACCCCACGGCCGCCAAGCTCCAGGAACGGCTGAACGAGCTGGGTCTCGACGTCGAGGTGCGGGAGCTCGACGAGTCGACGCGCACCGCCGCGGAAGCGGCCGCAGCCGTCGGGTGTGTGACCGGGCAGATCGTCAAGTCGCTCGTTCTCGTAACGGGCGAGGAGCCGCTCGTCTGCCTCTGCGCCGGCGACCGGCGCGTGAACCTCGAGCGCTTCGGGCCCGGAGCTCGGATGGCCACCGCCGACGAGGCTCGGGCCGCGACGGGATTCGCGGTCGGAGGCGTGCCGCCGCTCGGGCACGACCGCCTCTTGCCGACGGTCGTCGACGGGTCGCTTCGGCGTTTCGAGAGCGTGTGGTGCGCGGCGGGCACGCCGCGGGCCGTCTTCCGTATCGAGACCGGGCGACTGCTTCGCTCGCTCGAGAACGCCGAGATCGCGGACGACGTCTCCGTCTGAGCCCGAGAAGCGCCGAACCGCCGGGGGGCGGCGGTTCGGCTGGGAGGGGAAGAGCGATCGGAGGCCCGGGCAGGCAGTGCGGGCCTCCGACCTTTGCGTATGCTTCCGTGAGCCGCGCTGGCGACGCTCGGCTCGAGCCTCCAGGGAGGGTGAGGCGTCGGAAGCCGGCCCCTGAGCGGGGCCAGGAACGTCTAGCCGGTGGGTGTCGTTGGCTGACGTCCAAGCTTGACGGAGATGGCGACGTTCTTGCCGTCCCGATTGACCTCCAGTTCGAGGGTATCGCCGGGCTTCTTGGAGAGGACGATGTCGCGGAGCTGATCCGCGTCGGTGATCTTCGTGCCGTCGGCTTCGACGATGACGTCTCCGCCGAGCACCCAGGTCTCGCCGTCGACGACGGCGCTCGTGTTGCCGCCCTTCAGGCCCGCCTCGTCGGCCGGGCTGCCGGGTCGAATGGTCGCGATCAGCACGCCGCTCGCGACGGGGAGGCGCAGGCTGCCGGCCGTCTCCTCGCTGATCGTCTGCATCTCGATGCCGAGGAACGCCCGCTCGACCTTGCCGGTCTCGATGAGCTGCGCCGCGACGTCCTTGACGGTGTTCACCGGGACGGCGAACCCGACGCCGACATTGCCCTCGGCGTAGCCGCCGGTCTCGATCTGCGAGTTGACGCCGATCACCTCGCCCTCCGCGTTCAGGAGGGGGCCGCCCGAGTTCCCGTGGTTGATCGCGGCGTCCGTCTGGATGACGTGGTCGATCAGGAAGCCGTTCGGCGACGTGATCTGCCGCTGGATGGCGCTCACGATGCCGGACGTCACCGTCCGGTCGAGGCCGAACGGATTGCCGATCGCGACGACGGCCTCGCCCACCCCGACCTCGTCGGAGTTCCCGAGCGGAAGGGGGGTGAGAGCGGTCGAGGGAAGATCGACCTTGAGGACGGCGAGATCGGTCGAGGGGTCGGTGCCGACGATGGTCGCCTTCACGCGGTCGCCGCCCGAGAAGTTGACCGCGACCTCGGTGGCGCCCTGAACGACGTGGTAGTTCGTGATGATGTGGCCGTTCTTGTTGATCACGAAGCCCGAGCCGAGCGCGCGCTCCTGATCGCCCTGCGGGCTCGTCGAGCCTTCGCCTTGCGAGGCGGCGATCTGCACGACCCCGGGCCCGGAACGGCGGTAGATCTCCTCGATCGAGAGCGCGCTGTCGGGCGAGAACGCGGCCGCCTGGCTTCTGCTGGCCGACTCCGACTCGGTGCTCGTCGCCGGCGCGGCTACCGGCTCGACGACCGTGGTCGTGGTCGTGTCGGGCCAGACCGCTGCGCCGACGCCGAGGGCGATGCCCGCACCGAGCGCGCCGGCTGCCACCAGCCCGGCGCCGCGGAGGAAGACCGAAGCCATGGGGCAGTTCTACCGGCGCCGTCTTAACCGGCCGTGTCGCCGCGTTAAGCGGAGATGAAGCGGCGATTAAGGAGTGTTCGGGACCGCTCGTCCGGCGCAACGGATGTGAGCCGTTGCCGGCGCTCCGTCGGCGGTAGGATCGCCCCTGACAGCGAAGGCGAACGCGGGAGGTCCGGAATGAGCACGGTGCTCGGGGGCGAGACGATCCGGGCGGACGGAGTCGAGAAGGTGACGGGCACGGGCCGGTACACGGCCGACCTCAACCTGACCGGCCAGCTCTACGCGAAGTTCCGCTACGCGGATCACACCCACGCGCGCATCACCCGCATCGACGCCTCGAAGGCGCGCGCGCTGCGTGGGGTACTCGCCGTTCTGACGCACGAGGACGTCCCGGACGTGAAGTACGGGGGGATGGTCCAGGACCGGAGGCTCTTCGCGAAGGAGAAGGTTCGCTGGGAGGGCGACATCGTCGCCGGCGTGGCCGCGGTCACGCCCGAGATCGCCGAGGAGGCGGCCCGCCTGATCGCGGTCGACTACGACCCCCTTCCGCCCGTCGTCGACTTCGAGGCCGCGATGGACGACGACGCCGAGCTCGTGCACGAGGACTGGGAGTCCGACTCGGCCGACGACGAGATGGTGCGCGACCGCAACACGCTCGGCTACTCGACGATCGTCAAGGGGGATGCCGATGCGGCCATGTCGGACGCGGAGGTGGTCGTCAAGGGCCGCTACGTCAGCGACTGCTCTCAGGGCGTTCCCATCGAGCCCCGGGCGGTCATCGCCCAGTGGCAGGGAGGCAAGGTGACCGTCTGGTCGTCGACCCAGGTTCCCTATGCCGCGCGGGCCGGCGTCGCGCACACGCTCCAGATTCCCGAGGCGAACGTCCGCATCGTCGTCCCGCTGCTCGGCGGCGGGTTCGGCGCGAAGTGCGACTTCCACTTCGAGGGCCACGTCGCCGCGCTCGCTCGAGCCGCCCGCCGGCCGGTGAAGCTCGTCTTCTCGCGCTGGGAGGAGTTCGCCGTCATCGGCCACCGGCGCGAGGGCATGGTGATCGAGCTCGAGACCGGCGCCCGCCGCGACGGGACGCTGGTCGCGCGCCGGGCGCGCCTCGTGCTCGACAAGGGCGCCTACTGCGGCGAGGGCGGCTTCTTCGCGCAGATGGCGGCGATGCACGCCTGTGGTCCCTACGAGATCGAGAACGTCAAGGTCGAGTCGTATCTGAACTACTCGAACGCCCAGCCGTCGAGCTCGATTCGGGCTCCGACTGCTCCCCAGGTGTGCTGGGCCCTCGAGCAGCACATGGACGAGCTGGCCGCCCAGCTCGAGCTCGATCCCGTCGAGCTCCGGCAGCGGACCCTGCTCGACGACGGGTCCGAGGGCCCGACGCGCCAGAAGTTCGACCAGATCGCCATGAAGGAGACCCTGGCGCGGGCCGTCGAGCTCATCGGCTACGGCGCCGACCTGCCCGACGACGAGGCGATCGGCGTCGCCTGCGGCTGGTGGCCGTGCTTCGGCTCCGCCTCGGGCGCCTACGTGAACCTCAACCCCGACGGGACGGCGACCATCGTGACGGGAGCCCAGGAGAACGGCACCGGTGCGGTGATGGCTCTCCCGATCCTCGCTGCCGAGCAGCTCGGCATGGAGCCGGAGAGCTTCTCCCTGCTCTACCAGGACACCGACGCGGCGCCCTCGGACATGGGCTCGTGCGGCTCGCAGACCACCTTCAACAGCGGCCGCGCGGTCGTCGAGGCGGCGATCGACCTGCGGGAGCAGCTGCTCGACGCGGCCGCCTCGGAGCTCGAGGCCGATCGCGGCGACCTCGAGCTGGCCGACGGCGCCGTACGCGTCAAGGGCGCTCCGGACACGTCCGTGACCATTGCCGACCTGGCCGGCTCCGGCGCCACGTTCCACGGCAAGGGCTCGGGCGAGGTTCCCGACTCGCCGCCCTGCGACGCCGAGGGCTGCGTCGGTCGTCTCGGCAACGAGTCGTTCCTCGCCCCGCAGCTGATCACGCACGCAGCGCACGTGAAGGTCGACCGCGATACAGGGGTCGTGCGCGTCCTCCGTGTGGCCGCCTCGCACGACTGCGGCACGATCGTGAACCCGATCGGGGCGAACGGGCAGGTGACGGGAGGGGTCGTCATGGGCGTCGGCCTCGCCCTCAGCGAGGGCACTCAGCTCGACGACGAGGGACGGCAGCGCAATCCGCACCTCCTCGACTACAAGCTCGTGACGTCCGCCGACGCGCCGCAGATCGAGATCGCCTGGGTCGAGACCGACACGCCGAACGCCGGCCCGAAGGGCTCGAAAGGCGTCGGGGAGCCTCCGTGCGTCGCAACGGCTGCCGCCGTCGCGAACGGCATCAGGAAGGTGATCGGCGCGCCCGTCCACCGGCTGCCGATGACCCCTGAGCGGGTGTGGTCGACGATCGCCGGAGTGGAGGCGTCATGACGAGGACCTACTTCGAGGCCGGTACCGTCGACGAGGCCCTCGCGCTTCTCGCCGAGCATCCCGGCGCCGACCTCGTCGCCGGCGGCACCGATCTGGTCGTCGGCGACCGGCAGGGGAAACGGCCGCTCGGTGACACGCTCGTGGCGATTCATCGGCTGAGCGAGCTCGGCGGGCTTTCGGAGACGGACGCGGGCGGCTTGCGGATCGGCGCGCTCGTCACACATGCGGAGGTCGTCTCGTCGCCGCTCGTCCAGGCGCGCTGGAGCGCGCTCTCCGATGCGTCCGTGCTCGTCGGCTCGCCGGCGACCCGTCACGCGGGCACGCTCGGTGGGAACCTGGCCAACGGCTCGCCGGCCATGGACACGGGCAGCCCCCTCCTCGTCTTCGACGGCTCGGTCGAGCTGACCTCGGCCGGCGGGCGCCGCTCGGTGGCGCTGGGCGAGTTCTTCGAGGGGCCCGGGAAGACGTCGCGCAGGCCGGACGAGCTCGTCACGGCTGTCGAGTTGCCTCCGCTGCCGGCCGGACGCGCGGGCAGCGCCTACGTGCGGCTCGAGTACCGCAGGGCCATGGAGATCGCAGTGGTCGGCGCCGCCGCGCTGCTCTCGATCGACGAGAGCGGCAGGATCGTCGAAGGGCGGGTCGCTCTTACCGCGGTCGCCCCGGTCTGCCTACGCGTGCCGGAGGCCGAGAAGCTCCTCGCCGACCGGCCCGCGTCCGCGGACACCATCGAGAAGGCGGCGGAGGCCGCGGCGGGCGCTGCCCAGCCGATCGACGACGTGCGAGGCTCGGCCGCCTACCGGCGCGCGATGGTCTCGGTGATCGCGCGGCGCGCGCTCGAGCGTGCGCTCGCCCGAGCGGAGGAGGCGCGATGAAGTACCCCGCCACGCTGACCGTCAACGGGATCGCCTACGACGTCGAGGTCGAAGCCCATCGCTCGCTTCTCTCGGTCGTGCGCACGGAGCTCGGGCTCACCGGGTCGAAGGAGGGCTGCGACGACTCCGAGTGCGGCGCCTGCATGATGCTTCTCGACGGGCGTCCCGTGAACGCGTGCTCGTACCTGGCCCTCCAGGCGGGTGGTCGGGAGATCACGACGGTCGAGGGGCTCGGGAACGGCGAGGAGCTTCATCCGCTCCAGCGGCTCATCCTCGAGGAGGGCGGCGTCCAGTGCGGGTTCTGCACCCCGGGCATGCTGGTCTCGGCCAGGGCACTACTCGACGCGAACCCGGCGCCCTCGGAGGACGACGTGAGGCTTGCCCTCGGCGGCAACCTCTGCCGCTGCACGGGCTACACGAAGATCGTGCGCGCGGTCCTTCGCGCCGCGGAGGAGCTCCCGGCCTGAGCAGCCCCTCGAGCCACCTGCAGGGGAACTGCCTCGGCGGTGCAACAATCGAATCGCGAGATGCGCACTCTCGATCACAGCGGAAGAACAGGCCGCGCGTACGGGGGCCTCGTCGCCTGCCTCGCTGAGGCGAGATGAGCTGGGTCGACGCCGTCGTCCTCTGCTGGGTCGTGCTCTCGGCCGTCATCGGGTATCAGCGCGGCCTGAGCGCGCAGCTCGTCTCCCTGGCCGGCCTCGCGATCGGCGGCCTCGTCGGCGCGCGGGTCGGCCCGCTCTTTCTCCCCGGCGGCGGCGACTCGCCCTGGGTGCCGCTCGCCAGCCTGATCGGTGCGATCGTCGGCGCGCTGGCGCTGCAGGCGACGGCGAGCCTCGTCGGCACCCGCTTACGGTTCGCGATCTCGCGCAGCCCGCTGCGCTTCGCTGACTCGGCCGGCGGCGTCCTCATCGGCATCGGCGTCGGGCTGGCGGTTGCCTGGCTGGCGGCCGTGGCCGCGCTTCAGATCGACGCGGCCGGGCTCCGGCAGCGCGTCCAGAAGTCGTCGATCCTCTCCGGGCTCGTGGACGCGGTGCCGCCCCGGTCGGTCCTGAGAACCCTGGCCAGGCTGGATCCGCTTCCGCTCATTGCGGCGCCGCCCGACCTCCGGCTGCCGCCGCCCGACGGAAGCGTCCTTCGCACGGGGGTGACGCGCGAGGTCGCGGCGAGCGTCGTCAAGGTCGAGAGCCTCGCGTGCGGGGCGGGCGTGCAGGGATCGGGCTGGGTCGTCCGGCGCGGGCTCGTCGCCACGAACGCGCACGTCGTCGCCGGCGGCGAGGAGATGCGGGTGGCCGCTCTCGACGATCAGGTGCTCCCGGCCACGCTCGTCTACCTGGAGCCGGGGAACGACGTGGCGCTCCTGAGCGTGCCGGGTCTCCGCGCGCCGAAGCTCGAGCTCGCGACCAAAGCGCCGTCGGACGACCAGGTCGTGCTGCTCGGGTATCCGAGGGACGGGGCTCTGACCGCGGTAGCCGGGACGGCCGGGAATCCGACGAACGTCTTCGCCCCGGATGCCTACGGAGGTCATACGAGGCTGCGCACCGTGGTTCCCCTGCGCGGGAAGGTGCAGCGCGGCGACAGCGGCGGTCCGGTGATCAACGGCAACGGCCGCGTCGTGGCGATGATCTTCGCCGCGAGCACGCGCGGCGCGAGCGGGTTCGGTGTGCCCGCGGCGAAGATCGCCGCGGCTCTCGAACCGCCGCTTCGCCCGATCGATCCCGGGCCCTGTCGTTGAGCCGCGGCTTCCGCGGGTAGCTTCGAGCCCCGTGTCGTTACGCGAGCTCGTTGAGCTCGAGCAGGAGCTCGCGGAGCTGGGCGAAGCGTTTCGGCCCGAGCTGCCCTCTCCAATCGCGCTCGATCTCGCGCACGGCATCCCTCATCGTGTGTCCAGCCAGTTCGCCGCGACGAGTGAGGGCGACGCGCTTGGAGCGTCGGTCATGCGGATCGGCCCGGCGCTCGAGGTACCCGAGACGTTCGAGCTCGCCGAGGAGGTAGTTGACCGCTTGCTTGCTCATGCCCCTGCGCTCGGCGAGCTCGGAAGGTCGTGCTCCTTGGGGCCCCGGATACAGCAAGACGTTCAGGTGGGGTGTGTCCAGGTCGTCGAATCCGTGCTCGTGCAGCTGCTCCAACATCCGCCGCTGGACCTGCTCCCAGGGCATCCGCAGCAGGGCGCCGATGAGCGGCGGGCCGAGATCGTTTAGTAAAGTCACTTGACTTCTGCGTCATTGCCAGATATCGTCAAGTCACTTTACCATCGTCAGAAGAGGAGGAGTCGTGCTGACGAGCGTGAGCGAAGAGATCAGGGTCGGGCCGATGGCGATTCGCTTCCTGCTGGAGGGCGAGGCGTCGAGAGGGTCCGTGGCGGTCTTCGAGTTCGACGTCCCGGCCGGAGCCAGACTGCCGGCCGCGCACAGCCATGACGGATACGAGGAGACGATGTACGGGCTCGAGGGCGTCCTCGCCTGGACGCTCGAAGGTCGACAGATCGACGTCGGTCCGGGCGAGGTGCTCTGCATCCCTCGCGGGGTCGTTCACCGCTTCGACAACCCGTACGAGGCGGACGCCAAGGCACTCGCGATCGTCACTCCCGGGGTTCTCGGGCCAGACTATTTCCGCGAGGTAGCGGCGGTCGTCGACGCTGCAGCCGGCGGCCCGCCCGATCTCGCGGAGATCGGGGCAGTGATGCGGCGCCACGGCCTCACGACGGCGCCGTAGACACGACGACCGGTGTCAGACTGTCTCGCGTAACCAGTCGCGGAGCTCGACCACGTAGCCTGGGTCGATCGTGTGGTCGAGTGGCGACTCCCGATAGAGGATCTCGGCCCCCGCTGCGGAGAGACGCTCCCGGGCGTCCCGTCCCCACTCGACGCCGATGACGGGGTCGTGCGTCCCGTGCCCGATCGCGACTCGGAAGCCGGCACGATCGGAGAGGTCGAGCTCGAGCCCCTCGACGGTCGGCACGAAGCCGGACAGGCCGACGATGCCCGCGGGTGCTGGACGGCCCTTCCCGAGACCGAGCGCGTAGGCCATCACGCAGCCCTGGGAGAAGCCGCCGAGGACGGTGCGTTCGAAGGGCACGCCGGTCAGGTCGGGCAGCTCCCGCAGCCAGTCCGAGACGAGCTCGTAGGTCGGCAGAAAGGTGGCGGGGTCGGGAAAGCCAATCTCGTGAACGACGTACCAGTGCGCGCCGCCCGGCGGCAATGACAGCGGGCCGCGGGGCGCCACGCCGGTGAGCCGCCCGGCGGGGTCGAGCGCCTCGAAGAGCGGGAACAGGTCGTTCTCGTCGGCGCCGCGGCCGTGGAAGAGGACGAGCGCTCCCTCCGGCTCGCCTACCGGGGAACGGACCCGGTAGACCAGGCTCACCGAGCAGCCCAGCTCGCCCGCGGGTCGGGCAGTGGCGTCAGGATCGGCTCGATCTTCTCGCGGAGGTGCTCGAACGAGGGCGGCAGGATCAGCGCCTCGCCGAGGTGCTCCGGATCCTCGTCCACCGAGAAGCCCGGTCCGAGAGTGGCGATCTCGAAGAGGACGCCGCTCGGCTCGCGGAAGTAGATCGAGTGGAACCAGAAGCGGTCGATGATCGGGGTCGGCCGGGCACCGCCCTCGAGCGCGCGTTCCCGCCATGCCTCGTGGTCGTCCATCGTCGATGCCCACGCGACGTGGTGCACGGTGCCCGCGCCGGGGGCGCCTCGCTCCCCGGGCGGCGGATCGTAGGCGTAGTGCCCGCCGCGGTGCTCACCTCGCACCTCCCAGCTGCCGCTTCCTCCAGGCGTGAAGCCGAGAGAGCCCTCGAGGAGCGCCCGGCTCTCCTCGGGGTCGCCGGCGAAGGCGCGGACGGCGTCGAACCCCTGGAGAGCGGCATCCGGCGGGATCTCGGGATGGACGGCCAGGAGCGGCTCGTCGCTTGTCGCGACGACCGCGAGCTCGTGGGCGAGCCCCTCGGGATCGGCAAAGCGCAGACGGCTCCCGTCGCGCGAAGCCTCGACGCCTTCGGCCTCGAGGCGCACCGCCCAGAACTCGAGCGCCGATTCGGAGCCGATCCGCCAGACGACCGTGTGCACCATTCCTGCGCCGGCACGGCCGGGCGAGGCGCCGGGGTACTCGAAGAAGGTGATGTCCGCGCCGGGGCTACCCTTCTCGTCCGCGTAGAACAGGTGGTAGACCGACGGGTCGTCCTGGTTGACGGTCTTCTTGACCATGCGCAGCCCGAGGACGCGCGTGTAGAAATCGACGTTGGCCGGTGCATCGCCCGTGATGCAGGTCACGTGGTGGATGCCTTCGAGCTTCACGGTTGCCTCCTGTCCCTGTGATCTCCCGTGCGGTCACGGTACCCGCAGGGATCGGGCCGAGAACGCGCGCGGTCCGCTAGACCCGTGTGGGCGGAGTCGCCCGGACGTCCGGATGAGCCTCGCGCCTCGTAGCCGGGGGCATGTGTGGAGTCCCGCCGACCAGGTCGATGAACCAGTTCTCGAAGCGCCCGAGCCGGGATTTCTCCGCCCGCCGCCAGGCGCGGTCGAGCTTCTTCTGGCGATGGCGCTTGGCGAACTCGTGGCGCACCCGCTCCGGGCTGTAGAAGAGGTGCGCCCAGGCAGACCACGGCTTCGCCAGCCGCCAGGCGCCGACGATGCCGGCCGGCAGGACGAAGATCGCGAGCGTGCCGAGGAAGTACTTGCCCTTCAGGAACGTGATGAGAGCGAAGAACACGTTGAGCCCGACGATGCTGAAGGCGATCCACCTCGGCGCGGTCGTGTCCGCGTCGGTGTCGGTCTCGAAGGGCGAGGACGTCACGAGGAGGAGCCCGGCGAGCATGACGCCGATGATGACCGCGTCGACGGACGACCGGCCCTCCTGACTCCAGTACACGTCCTTCAGGTGGAAGACGAGCGCGAACTCGTCGAGGACGAACGCCGCGCCGACGCCGAAGAGGATGGCCGCGATTCCGTCCGTGATCCCGTTGTCCGCGTACCGGGTGAACGAGACGAGGCCGCCGAGGAGGACGAGGATGATGCCGGGAACGATGTGATGGAGGTGCACACCGCCGACGTTCCCGCTTCCCCAGCCGCGGGTGCGTGCCAGGCGCGTGTATCCGCGAGTCAGGCTGAACGCGATCAGGAAGCTGACGAAGAGCACGAACAGCGGCTCCTTGCCGGCGTCGTAGACATGCTCCGTGTAGCCGGGGATGAACCGGAGGATGTTCATGAGCCGCCGCTAGCGTATCGGCCGTGTCAGGCGAGCTTCTGAGCCCGATCGAGCTCGACGATGCCGGGTCGTTCGCGTGGATCGCCGATCCGGGTGAGGCGATCCAGCGGGCGTCTGCGGCAATCGTGCTCGCGGAAGGCTCGCTCGTGGTGGATCCGGTCGACGCGCCCGGGCTCGACGAGGCGCTGGCCGCGCGTGGCACGGTGCTCGGCGTCGCGACGCTTCTCGACCGGCATCAGCGCGATGCCGAGGCGATCGCCGCGCGCCTTCGCGTCGGCCGGCTGCTGCCGCGGGCGCTCGGGGGGCCCGGTATCCGGGTCGACGGCGTCGAGGAGCGCCGGGTGATCGTCCGCCGCGGCTGGCACGAGGCGGCCCTCTGGGTCGCAGACCGCAGGCTCCTCGTCTGCGCCGAGACGCTCGGCACGTCCCCCTTCTTCCTCGCCCGCGAGGGCGACCGCCTCGGCGTCCATCCCCTGGCCCGCCTCTTTCGTATCCGACCCGCATTCGCAGGCCTCGAGCCGCGGCGGATCGCGGTCGGGCACGGCGCACCCCTGCTCGAGAACGCAGCGGAGGCATTGGCCGCCGCGCTTGCGCATCCACTGCGCGATCTCCCGCGCGCCTGGGCTCGGTCGGCGCGGCTGGCCGCCCGCCTGCGGAAAGGAACGCGATGACGAGCTTCTTCCGCGACCGCGTCGAGGGCGAGGAACAGCGGGCGACCGCGCTCGAGCTGTTCTTCGACCTCGTCTTCGTCTTTGCGATCACGCAGCTCTCGCACCTTCTGGTCGAGCACCTCGACCTCGAGGGAGTCGCCCAGACCGTCTTCCTCCTGCTCGTCGTCTGGTGGGCGTGGATCTACACGACCTGGATGACGAACTGGTTCGATCCCGACACCAACGCCGTGCGGGGGATCCTGATCCTCGTCGCGCTGGCCAGCCTCCTGATGGCGATCGCCATCCCGGACGCCTTCGGCGAGAGGGCAGTCATGTTCGCGGCGAGCTACGCAGGGCTCCAGATCCTGCGGAATGCCTTCGCAGCCTTCGCGAGCCCCTCCGGGAGCGTGCACCGCGAGAACTTCGTCCGGATCCTCAGCTGGTCGGTCGCCGTCGGCGTCCTGTGGCTCGTGGGAGCTTTCCTCCCGGGAGATGCGCGCGTCGCAGTATGGGTGATCGCGCTCGTCCTCGACTATTCCGGCCCGTACGCGGGCTACTGGGTGCCGGGCATCGGCCGGGTCGGCACCGAGGCGTGGAGGGTCGACGCTCCGCACTTCGCCGAGCGCTTCCAGCTGTTCGTCATCATCGTCCTCGGCGAGTCGATCGTCGTCACCGGCCTGACCGCCTCGGACCTCGACCTGCACGCGTCGACGGTCGGCGCGATCGCGGTCGCCTTCCTCGGCTCGGCGGCGCTCTGGTGGCTCTACTTCAACTACGTGGCCCGGATCGCGGCGCTGCGCCTGAGCCTGTCCGACGACCCGGGACGGCTCGCCCGCGATGCGTACACCTACATCCACATCCCGATCGTCGCCGGCATCATGGTCGCCGCCGTCGGCGACGAGCTGGTGATCGCGCACCCGACCGATCGGCTCGACGGGGCCGAGCTCGCCGCCGTCGTCGGAGGCCCGGTTCTCTACCTGCTCGGGCACGTGGCCTTCCGTGTCCGCATGACGGGCTCGGTGAGCGTGAAACGGCTTGCGGCCGCGGTCGCCTGCGCGTGCGCGGGGGTGCTCGGCCTCTGGCTCGATGCGATCTGGGTGGCGACCGTCGTCCTCGCAATCCTCGTCGCCCTGATCGTGTGGGAGCAGGTGGCCGGCGCCCGGCGCCGCGCGCGCGGCGAGCCCAGTCCGATCGAGCGGCTCCTGTCCGAGGCCGGCTGAGCCACCCGTTCGGGGGTCGCGCGGCGACGGGCGCCGCGCGATGGAGAATCGGTGGCGGACGCCGGCCCCCGGCCCCGCAGTTTCGCAACGAGACGCTCTACGCCTGGCTCGCCGGCGTCGTTGCCGGCGACGCCTGACTCCCGCCGCCCGGCCCGACTGCTCCGTCGGGGTCAGATCTCGGTGACCCGGCGCAGGAAGCTCACGTCGCCGATCCGCTCGAGGTGAGCCCGGCGACGACCGTGGCGGTCGACGCGCAGCTCGATCTCGGTCACGCTCGCGTTGCGGAGGTTGAACGTGAACGAGTCCGGCGCGCGGTGGTCGATCCGGAGCGCCCAGCGAATCAGCCCGCAGGTGGTTCCCCCGTGCGAGACGACGAGGGGTCTTCCGCCCGCGGCGAGCATGTCCTCACCGGCGTCGGCGACCCGGCGCCAGAAGGCGCCGACCGTCTCGCCGTCGTGCCCGGTGTCGTCCGGGTGCCAGAGATCGTCGTACGGCAGGTGCTCGAGCATCTCGGTCAGGGTGAACGGCGTCACGGCCCCGCTCCCGAACTCGAGCAGGCGTGAATCCTCCTCGGCGTCGAGGCTGAGAGCCTCCGCGCAGGCGTCGGCGGTCGTTCGCGCGCGGACCGCGGGGCTCGCGACGATCCGCGTCGGCGGCGACCCGAGAGCGGCCAGGTGGGCCGCCAGCTCGCGCGCCTGACCGAGGCCGACGTCGGTCAGCGGGTCGGAGGCGTCCCAGCGATGATCCGGCCCCGTCGTCGCATGGCCGTGGCGGACGAGAAAGAACCGGGCCGCGGACACGCTGCCACCCTAGCGGGGGCCGAAGCCGCGGCCGCCGACTGCTCCCGGCCGACACCCGCGTTAAGAAACGTTCACACTCCGTGGTGCACGGGTCTCTGCCAGCTACATTTTGCATATGTCGCCGTCGCGAAAGTGGGTTCTTCCCCTCGTCCTCGTCGTCGTGGTCGTGGGCTTCGCCGCGCTCCTGCTGCGGCCGGGGTCCAGCGAGAGCGAGGAGACGTACTCCGCGCTCGTCGAGCGCGTGACGAACGAGCCCGACTCGGTGCAGGAGGTCGTCTTCTCCCCGAACCGGCAGGGGATCGAGGCCAAGCTCGTCGACGGGACGACCATCAAGACGAGCTACCCGAGCGACCAGGCGCAGATCCAGTTCCAGGATCTCCTCCTCGAGAACGAGATCAGCTTCGATTCGAAGGGCACCGGCGCATCGAGCTGGGGGTTCCTCCTCTACCTGCTGCCCTTCGTCCTCATCATCGCGCTCTTCATCTTCATCGCCCGCCGAAGCCAGGGTGGTGGTTCGAAGGTGATGAGTTTTGGGAAGTCGCGTGCGAAGCGGATGTCGCCGGATTCGCCGAAGGTGACGTTTCGGGATGTGGCTGGGGCGGATGAGGCGGTTGAGGAGTTGCATGAGATTAAGGAGTTTTTGGAGAATCCGAAGAAGTTTCAGGCGTTGGGGGCTCGGATTCCGAAGGGTGTGTTGTTGTATGGGCCGCCTGGGACGGGGAAGACGTTGTTGGCGCGGGCTGTGGCTGGTGAGGCTGGGGTTCCGTTTTTTTCGATTTCGGGTTCTGATTTTGTGGAGATGTTTGTGGGTGTGGGTGCGTCGCGTGTTCGGGATTTGTTTGAGCAGGCGAAGCAGGCGTCTCCTTGTATTGTGTTTATGGATGAGATTGATGCGGTTGGGCGGCATCGTGGGGCTGGTTTGGGTGGGGGGCATGATGAGCGTGAGCAGACGTTGAATCAGTTGTTGGTGGAGATGGATGGGTTTGAGTTGAAGGATAATATTATTTTGATTGCGGCTACGAATCGTCCGGATATTTTGGATCCGGCGTTGTTGAGGCCGGGTCGGTTTGATCGTCAGATTGTGGTTGATCGTCCTGATCGGGGTGGTCGGCGGCGTATTTTGGAGGTGCATACGCGGGGGAAGCCGATTGCGGTGGAGATTGATTTGGATACGTTGGCTGCTGGGACGCCTGGGTTTACGGGTGCTGATTTGGCGAATTTGGTGAATGAGGCGGCGTTGTTGGCGGCGCGGCGTGGGAAGAAGACGATTGAGATGGTGGAGTTGGAGGAGGGGATCATGCGGGTGATTGCTGGTCCTGAGAAGCGGACGCGGTTGTTGTCTGAGCATGAGCGGAAGGTGACGGCGTATCACGAGATGGGTCATGCGTTGGTGGGTCATTATTTGCCGAATTGTGATCCTGTGCACAAGATCAGTGTGATTAGTCGTGGGCAGGCGTTGGGGTACACGATCTCGTTGCCTCGGGAGGACCGCTTCCTCCAAACACGATCCGCGCTCCTCGATCAGATGGCGATGACGCTGGGCGGTCGTGCGGCCGAAGAGCTCGTCTTCCACGAGTACACGACGGGGGCGGCGAACGATCTCGAGAAGGTGACCGCCACCGCGAAGCAGATGATCATGAGGTACGGGATGTCGGAGAAGCTCGGGCCCCGGACACTCGGCCACAATCACAGCATGCCGTTCCTCGGCCGCGACATGGGCGCGGAGCCCGACTATTCCGACGAGATTGCGCGTGAGATCGACGACGAGATCCGCCGCATCGTGGAGGACGGCTACGCGCGTGCCAGGACGATCCTGACCGATCACGAAGACGAGCTTCACGCCATCTCGAAGACGCTCATCGAGCGCGAGACGATCGACAAGGATCAGTTCGAGCGCCTGCTGGCGGGCGAGCCCGAGGAGTCGGTGTTCGCCGAGCCCGAGCAGGAGCCCGAATCGGAGACCGAGCCCGAGCAGAAGCCGCGAACGGATCCGCAGCCGCGGCCGTTCCCGATGCCGGGCGGCGCCACCCCGTAGACGGCCGGTGGCGCACGCCGCCTAGCGTATGCGCTAGGCGTGCACCGGCCGGTGGGATCGGAGGACGCCGGCCGGATCGACCGCCGCCTTGATCTCGACGAGCCGCCGAAACACGTCGGTGGGGAAGGAGTCCGCCAGCGTGGACGTCTCGCCGAAGTTGGGGAACTGCCCGGCCCGCCAGGGTGCAAGAGCGGACTGAAGCCGCTCGAGGCACTCGGCGACGGCCGCGCCCATCTCGGGTGACATGGCGATCCCGACGGCGTAGTGCGCAAACGCGCCGTCGAGCTTGGCGAGCGCGCCGTTCTCAGGCTTCGCCTCGGCCAGGGCGCCTCCCAGGTGGCGGTACTCGATCGAGAGGAGCGGGGAGCGCGTGCCGGGCCCTGCGATCGCCAGGGTCTCCTCGATCGTCCCGGGCGCGAGCCCGCTGACCAGCATCCCGTCGCCGACTCCCGGAACCGGCTGCGGCGGATCCATGTGGAGGGCGGGGAGCCCCGAGGGCGGCATCAACTGGACGGTGTCCATGTACGTCGGAGCGAGCTCCCGCAACGGGCGCAGGAGCTCTGCGCCCTCCTCCTCGGTTCCGGCGAAGGCCGACTCGATCACCGCGAGCGACCGGCCGCGAAACGGCTCGGGGATGTCCGGGATCGGAGGCAGGTGCAACAGGCGCCCGACCGAGCTCAGCTCGTCGGGGACGGTCTCGACCCACGTCCCGTACCCGCTCAGGACGTCTCCTGCGAGCTCGATCGGCCAGAAGAGGTTGCCGGCGTACAGCTCCCGAACGGGGTGAAGACGGAACTCGAGCGCGGTCACGATCATGAAGTTGCCGCCTCCCCCGCGAAGCGCCCAGAAGAGGTCGCGGTTCTCGTCGGCGGAGGCGCGGACGATCTCTCCCTCGCCGGTCACACCCTCGAACGCGATCGCGCTGTTCGCCGCGAGACCGTACTTGCGTCCGAGCCAGCCGAGCCCGCCGCCGAGCGTATAGCCGACGACGCCGACGTCCGGAGCGGAGCCCGAGAGCGGAGCCAGGCCGTGTGGCTCGGCGGCCGCGACGACCGACGCCCAGGGGACGCCTGCCTCGACTCGTGCCGTCCCTGCAGCCGGGTCGACCTCGACGCCCTGAAGCCGGGTCATGTTGAGCAGGATCGTCCCCTCGAGGGTCGGCTTCCCGGGGCGCGCGCCGTGGCCGGTGCCCTGAACTGCGATCCCGAGCCCGGCGGCGCGCGCGGCTGCCACGGACGCGACCACGTCCTCGGGCCTTGCGGGGAACACGACCGCGGCGGGACGCTGGTCGGCCGCGAGGTTCCACGCCGCACGTGCGGTGTCCCAGCCGGCGTCGTCCGGTACTGCGACATCTCCCTGCACCGCAGCGGCGAGGGTCGTCGGGTCGAGCTCTGCCACGTTCGTCATCGAGCCTCCTCGGAATTCGTTCGTCCTCACACACAGAGGATCGGCGGATTCGTGTCCGCGCAGGCTACCCTCCGTCGGTGCCCGATCGCGTCCGTATCCGTACCCGCGCCCGAGCAGGGGGACCGGGAACCGCGTGACGGGCGAGCAGCTCACAGCCGAGCAGCAGGCGGCGCTCGCGGCCGAGCTGGCCGAGCTCGAGGGGCCGAAGCGCGCGGAGGTGGTAGCGGCGATCGCGTCCGCACGTGCCCACGGCGACCTCTCCGAGAACTTCGAGTACCACGCGGCGAAGAACGAGCAGGGCCTGCTCGAGCGCCGGATCGCGATCCTTCGCTCGCGGCTCGACAGCGCAGAGATCGTCACGACCCCCGCCGCCGACGTCGTCTCGGTCGGCTCCCGCGTCACGGTCGAGGACGAGCAGGGCGACCGGCTCGAGATCGAGATCTCCAGCCTCGGCGGCGAGGGCGCCGTGTCCGCGTCGTCGCCGCTCGGAGCCGCGCTCCTCGGCAAGCGCGTCGGGGAATCCGGCGACGTGCCGGCCCCGCGCGGCCCCTGGACGGCGACCGTCGTCGAGATCAGATAGGAGGCCGACGGGCCGCCTCGCGCTCGCCAAGCAGGCGCGCCGTCGCCGCCGGCGGCCAGCCGCCTTCCCACGCGTCGGCCCGCCAGGCGGCAACCGGCCCGCGATGCGGGGCGGTGCGCACCGTCTCGGGCTCGGTGCGTGCTTCCTCGGCCACTCGCTCGTACACGTCGACGACCCAGTCCAGCTCACTGCGAGAGGCGCTCTCGGTCGGCTCGAGCGTGAAGGGCTCGGGCGAGGTGACCGGGTGATGGCTCATCCAGTGTCCCGGCAGGCCGTAGTCGGTGATCCGGTTGCGCAGGTCCTCGGTGCCGACGCCCGTCGCCTCCTTCAACTCCTCGACGCTGTAGCGCACGACGTCGAGACGGCGATCCTCGTTGTCGGGAAAGGCCGTCGAGATGCCCGCGACCCGGTCGAGCCGCCGGTGGACGTAGTTGTTGTTCAGCACCGCGTAGCGCGCCACGTCGGCCATCCGCTCTGGCCCGATCGACCGGATCCAGGCGTAGGCCTTGACGAGCGCCGGGACGTTGCCGAGGTAGCCGGCGATCCTGCCCACGCTCTCGGGGCGCTCGAAGTCGCGCCGGTAGGTGTCGCCGTCGCGGACGATCACCGGAACCGGGAGGAAGCGCGCCAGCTCCTCGGTTACGCAGATCGCGCCGACCGCCGGGCCGTAGAGCGAGATCGGAGCGCCGAACGTCTTGTGGAGGTTGAAGTGGGCGAGATCGAAGCCGCAGTCGCGGGCCCGCGAGATGCCGAGCGTCGCGTTCGCGTTGGCCTGGTCGAACCCACACAGGCCGCCGGCGTCGTGGACGACCTCGGCGATCCGGTCGATCTCCGGGTTGAAGATCCCCGTGTCCTCGGGGTTGTTGAGCAGGAGCCCGGCCGTCCGCTCGGAGACCGCCGCCTTCACCGCCTCGACCTCGGCGTAGCCTCTCGGGCCCGGCGCCACCTCGATCACCTTGAAGCCGGCCGAGGCTGCGGTGGACGGATTCGTCGGATGGGAAGCGAACTCGCTGATGATCTCGTCCCGCTGCGAGTCTCCTCGGCTCGTGTGGTACGCCCGGATCACGAGGACTCCGCCGAAGATCGCGTGCGCGCCGCCGAAGCCCTGGAGCGAGCAGGCGTCCATTCCCGAGAGCGACTGAAGGCACCCGCCGAGCTCGAACAGAAGCCGCAGGACGCCCTGGAGGCAGTCGTCCGGCTGGTCGGGGTGGAGCTCGGCGAGCTTCGGCGAGCGCGTGATGAGCTCGTTCACGACCGGCGGGTACTTCGGGGTCGTCGTGGCCGCGGTCATGTCGGGGACGACGTTGTGGCCGAGCGACATCTGCGAGAGTCGCGTGAAGTGGCGGAGCACCTGCGGCTGGCCGAGCTCCGGGAGGCTCGGCGGCGCGGTGCGTCGCAGACCCTCGGGGAGCGCGGCGGCGGCCTGCCCGTCGAAGCCGGGGACGAGCATCCCACGCTCACCCGGCGAGCCGAGCTCGGTGACGAGCGGCTCGTGCCAGGCGGCGGGCTGGAAGCCGGTGTCCGCCGTCATCGGAGCACCTCCTCGAGCGCCGACACGAGTCGGTCGATGTCCTCCTCCGTGTGCCGCTCCGTCACGCAGTAGAGCGCTGCCCGACCGAGCTCCGGGTAGCTCGAGCCGAGCGGTATGCCGCCCAGGATTCCCCGCTCGAGGAGCGCGGCGTTCACCTCCTCGACGGAGCGCCCGCTCGGCTCGAAGTCGACGACCCACTCCTTGAAGCCGGGAGCAGTGAACCGGCTCGCGACGAGGCTCGGGATCTCCGTGAGGCGACCGATCGCGTGGTCGCGCCGGAGCAGGATCGTCTCTCCCAGGTCACGCATGCCGGCCGGGCCGAGCAGCGAGAGGTACGTGGCGGCGACGATGCCGGCGAGCGCCGAGCTGCAGCCGGTGAAGTCGGTCGCGTGGCCTCGCGTCTCGTAGGACGTCGACTCGAAGTTCCCCCAGAAGTAGTCGTGCTCGCCCGGCCGCGTGGTCGGCACGGCGACGAGATAGATCGCCGGCAGCTCGGCGACGAGCTGCTCGTCGAGCCGCGTGACCAGGAAACCGGCCGATGTGCCCCCGGCGCTCATGTGGTGGCCGAGCGGCTGGAGATCGCCGCAGGCGAGATCCGCGCCGTAGCTGCCTGGGGGCGTGACGACGCCGAGGGAGACGGGGTCGGCGCCGACGATCAGCTTCGCCCCACGGTCGTGGACGAGCTCGGCGATGGCGTGTGCTTGCGGGTCGAGGACACCGAGGTAGCTCGGCATCTCGAGGTAGAGCGCGGCCGCCCCGTCGAGCTCCGCTGCGAGCGCGTCGAGGTCGAGGGTGCCGGTCTCGGGCAGGAACGGGATCTCCGTCGTCGACATCCCGGCGGGCAGTCGCGAGTTGATCTGGCGGCGGCGATGCGGCCCGGCGCTGCGCGCGAGGAGCACGCGCGACCGTCCGCTGACCCGCGCCGCGATCAGGATCGAGATCGCTGCGCTCCAGCCCCAGTCGTATGTCGGAACGGTGGCGAGATCGAGGTCGACGAGCTCCGCGATCAGGCTCTGGTACTCGAACAGCGCCTGGTAGGCGCCGAACGTCGAAGCGGGCCCGAGGCCGAAGAACGCGGTCGTGAACTCGCCGCGCGAGCCGATCTCGTCGCAGACGGCAGGCACGTGGTGCTGCCAGCACCCGCCGCCGAGGAACGACAGCAGGTCGTCGCACGACCGGTTCTCGGCGAGCGCCCGGTCGAAGGCGCGCCGGAGCTCGGCCTCGGACGCCAGGGCCGGCGGCAGGTCGAGGGGCGCACGGAGGCGCAGACGCTCGGGAACGACG
Organism: uncultured Thermoleophilia bacterium; assembly: GCA_963819905.1. Lineage (GTDB taxonomy): Bacteria > Actinomycetota > Thermoleophilia > Gaiellales > Gaiellaceae > CAWCQC01. The sequence continues at coordinate 40,324 of CAWFXP010000009.1, read as the reverse complement.
GCGAAGAGCTCGTCGATCTCCTCGACGCCCACCTCGGCGAGCATCTCGGCCGTGGTAGCAGGCGCCGAGTTCGGGATGTACGGGTGGGCAACCTGCTCGCTCAATGCCATCGCCTCCTCGGGGACGCTCGCCGCGGCTGCGCCGATTGGTACGAGAGGGGGAGCCGCGTGTCAACCCCGGGCGGCAACGCCATAGTGCGTTATGCATAAACGCGTAACGCAACATCGCGTAGAATGGCGCCGAAGACTCGAGGACGAGTGGCCGACTCGATCCGTAACCCCTTTCGCTACGGGGCACTCGCCCTCGACGACGCGTTCGCCGACCGGGAGAAGGAGATCGCGGCGCTCGAGACGGACGCCCTGAACGGCCAGGACGTCGTCGTCTTCGCGCCGCGCAGGTACGGCAAGTCGTCGCTCCTCTGGCACGTCTCGCAGCGGCTGATCGCCGGGGGCGTGCTCGTGGCCCACGTCGATCTGATGACGACCCCGACGAAGGGCCGTCTTGCCGAGAAGCTCGCCCGGACGATCCACGAGGACGTCGCGTCACCGCTCTTTCGGGCACGAGAGCGGCTGCGGGTCTTCCGGGGGCTTCGCATCGCGCCCGTGATCACCGTCAGCCCGGACGACGGGTCGCCGAGCTTCAGCTTCGACGTGGCGCATCGGCTCGAGGACGTGGACGCGACGCTCGAGCGGCTCCTCCAGCTCCCGGGTCAGCTCGGCGCGGAGCGCGGCCGCCGGGTCGCGATCGTGCTGGACGAGTTCCAGGAGATCGTCGAGATCGACCGCAACCTGCCGAAGCTCATGCGTTCGGTCTTCCAGGAGCAGCCCGAGGTCTCCCACGTCTATCTCGGCAGCAAGCGCCACATGATGGAGCGGATCTTCAACGACGAGAACGAGCCGTTCTGGCGAAGTGCCCGGCAGATGGAGCTCGGCCCGATCGCCCCGGCGCCCTTCGCCGAGTACATCGCCCGGCGGTTCGCAGAGACTGGACGGGCGGTCGGCGGAGAAGTGACCGCCCGCCTCCTGACGATCACGTCGGGGCATCCCTATGCGACGCAGGAGCTCAGCTACTTCCTTTGGGACGAGACGCCGGACGGCGGCGAAGCGACGCCTGCCGACCTCGACGAGGCGCTGGCGACGGTCGTCCATTCCGAGCACGCGCACTTCAGCCTCGTCTGGGAGAGGGCCGCGACCGCCCAGCGGCTGGTGCTACAGGCCCTCGCTGTCGAGGACGGGCGGCCGTTGACCGAGGAGTACCGCCGCCGGCATCAGCTCCCCGGCGCGTCGACCGTGCAGCGGGCGCTCGGTTCGCTGACGAACGCCGAGCTCGTCGCTCGTGAGGGGCGTGTGTACCGCATTGCCGAGCCGTTTCTCGCCGAGTGGATCCTCAGGACGGCTCAGTAGCGATCGAGCTCCCGCAGGCGCTCGTCCGAGATGCCGAAGTGGTGAGCCAGCTCGTGGACGACGACGTGCCGGATCTCGGCCCGCAGCCGCTTGGGGTCGCCCCGCGCGACGCGCTCGATCGGGCGTCGGTAGAGCGTGATCCGGTCCGGCAACGCGAAGACGTACGACGAGGTGCGTCTGGTCAACGGGACGCCCTGGTAGAGGCCGAGCAGGTTCGGTCGGCCGGGAGCCTCGTCGGCGACATCGATCGCGACGTTGTCGATCTGCCGCGCGATGTCCGGTGGAAGCTCGGCGAGCGCCTCCCGGACGATCTCGGCGAAGTCCTCCGCCGGCTCAGACGACGACGAACTCGACAACGGTGTCAGGGGTCGCAACTGCGACCGAGCCGTACAGCGGTCACCGGCCCTTGAACGCCTCGACGAGCTGGCCGGCCTGCTCCGTCGTCAGCCCTCTGAACTCGAACGTAAGTCGAGCCGAGTCGAACGTCGGCGGCCCGTCCTGAGCTGCGTCGGGGTCGCGCGAGCCGTCCATGACGGCGCGGACGTGTTCGAGCGGTACGCCCTCGGTTCTCGCGATTCGCTCGACCATGAGGACGGCGCAGGCCGTGATTCCCGAGAGGAAGAGCTCGGCTGCGCCCGGCTCCTCACCCGGTCCGTTGTACGGCGGGAAGCCGTAGTCGTCGACCACGAAGTTGTTCGTCCGAACGCGACCGAGCGCGCGGCCGGGCATCCCGCTCGACGACGTCTCCGCGCTCCAGGTCAGGGGTGCCATCGGTTCCTCCTTCGGTTCGCCGACAGCTTAGTCCTCGCCGGACGGTCACTCTCCCGGACGCGGGTCGCATCGCCTTCGTGGACGGGAACCGGCTCGTTATCGGCGAGGACGGGCAGTGCCTCGTCTGCCGTCCGGCCTCGTCAGTCCCGGTCACGGCGAAGCGGCTGGCACATGCAGTGCACCCCTCCACCGGCCCAGAGGAACTGATCCATGCACGGGTCGAAGACCTCGAGCCCGAGCGCCCGCAGCCGGGCGTTCAGGTCACTCGCGAACGATGTCGAGAGCACACGCTCGTTCCCGAGAGCGACCACGTTGCAGCCGAGGCCCATCGTCTCGCGAAACGAGACGGGCACGATCTCGACTCCCTTGCCGCGCAGCCAGGTGACGATGTCCGGCGGCGTCGTATCGAGGCAGACGGCGGCGAGACCGGGCGCGACCATGCAGACCATGAGGTCGATGTGGACGTAGAACTCGTCGATCGGCGCATAGACGACCTCGAGCCCTTCGGCCTCCATCCAGGCGCCGACCTGCTTGGCCGCGACCTCTTCCCCGCGCCCGCCCGTGTAGCCGATCAGCGCTGCATCGGGCAGCACGAGGTTGAAGTCGCCGCCTTCGAAGCATCCTGCCGAGACGAGGTCGTAGACGGGGATGTCGTGCTCGACGTAGAAACGCAGCGTTGTCGCGTACTCACCCCGGCGGCGGGGACTGGCGAGCTGGCAGATGACGGCGCCGAACGGCGTCATGAAGGACGAATCCCGGGCATAGACGCCGTAGGCGAGCTCGTCCTTCGCCGCGAGCTCATGCACCGCCACGTCGGCCTGCCGGTAGCAGTCGACCATCTCCGCGTACTGCGCGAAAGCAGCGTCTCGGTCGAAGCGCCGCCCGAGCCGCAGCGACTCGCGAACGAGCGCCGAGTACTTCGCGTTCTCCTCGCCCAGCCAGGCGAAACCGTCGGCGGAGCCGAGCAGCACATCCTGGAGCACGCCGTACTCGTTCTCGATACCCCAGCGTTCGGGGCGGGGTGTGCCGCCGCCTTGGACGCGTGCTCGCAGCGGTGTCGTCAACTCGACCGAGGTCATCATCATCCTCCCTGACTCGAACCCTGGGTATCGTGAGTATGACCGTCGCGGCGCTCTAATTCTCGTCTCACGATTCACCCCTACCCTGGAACATGAACGACGACCACATCCAGGAGGCTACGAATGACTCGGACCCGTAAGCTGGTGCTCGTCTGTACGATCGCCCTCGTCGCGGCGGGGCTCATGACCGGCATCGCGATAGCAGCCGGGGGCGGCGGTATTGACGACGACGCCGCGCTCACCGGTTCTGCGCTCGACCGCGCAACGGCGGCCGCGCTGGCGCATACGGGCGGCGGCACGGTCACGGAGACGGAGGTCGGCGACGACGGAGCTGCCTACGGCGTCGAGATCCGGCTTGCGGACGGAAGCCAGGTCGAGGTCAACCTCGACGAGGCCTTCAACGTGATCGGGCAGGACGCCGACGACGACGGCGCCAACGACCAGGACGGATCGGGCGACGACTGATCGGCTCGACGCTCGCGGTTAGCCCTTTCGCTTCGCGTGGTGCTCACCTGAGCTCGCCTTCCTCGATCAGGATCGGCCTTCTCACCCCTCGTCGTCCAGCCGTGGCATGACCTGGCGAACGACGACGGGCTCGCCGGGCCGCCCGGCTCGCTTGTTCGCGTACTCCGGGACCCCGACGCAGGTGAAGAGCATGGCGGCGAGATCCTGCTGCAGGAGCTCGGGGATCTCGGAGTCGAGGAAGGTCATGCCCGAGGCGCCAAACCCGAGCGCGTAGGCGGCGAGATGGAGCCGACCCTCCACGATGCCGGCGGCGAGCTGCAGCTCGCGGTAGCGGCGGTCGGAGATCGAGGTGAGGTCGGCGGCGCCGATCACGACGAACGCGGCGTCGCCCGCCAGCCCTTGCCCCAGGGCGATCCGCCGCAGCTCTTTCCGCAGGTTTCCGCTCCGCACCGGCCTCGTTAGATCCGGCCAGCGGTACAGCCCCGGCGAGAGGCCGTCGACGTCGTGGACGGCCACGAAATGCGGCAGGTCTATCCCTCGAAGTGCGACCGCCAGCGCCGTATCGAGCACCTCGCGTTGCACCCCTTGAGAGGGATCCATGAGTCGTGCCGACCCACGGCGGTAGATGGTCTCCTCCACCGTCGGCGAGTCGGGAAGCTGCTCGCTGACGGGGTCACCGGACGTCCACGGCTCGCCCCAGGACGAGCTGATGCCGGCCCAGTGCGTCGCGGTAACGAGCGGGAACTCGAGCGGCGACGAGTCGATCGAGCCCCGCACACCCCGTTCCGAAGGAGCCCAGCCCGGCCGACTCTCGCCGAGGGCGAGGATCGCCACGGGGAGCTCCGCGATCCCGTCGGCGCCGACGAGGTCGCGCAGCTCGAGGTCGGGAAACTCCGTATAGAGGTGGGCGGGCACACCCGCGCTCGCGGCGAGAGCGATCTGCTGTGACAGAAGCGTCCCGGCGTCCCAGAAGATGTGCCGGTATCCGCGCTCGCGGTAGCGCCAGCCGGTGCGCCACGGCACGCCGGTGACGACCAGCGCCGGCGTTCCACCGGCCGGCGGCGGGCCTACCTGCAGCAGGGCGTGCTCGACGGGCCGGTAGGCATGCACCCCGGGCGGCAGGTCGGTCGTTCCCCCGGGAATCACGACGTAGACCTCGAGCGGGAACCGCGCGCCCGCCGACCCTGCGGCACGAAAGAGGACGGTCATTCCGCTCCTCGACTTCGTGGTGCGGACGATCCCCGCCGAGAGGTAGAGCAGGCGCGCGAGCTGGGAGAGATCGAGAGGTGCTCCCGTCTCGCGACCGGCCAGGACAGCGAGCGTGCCCCCGTCAGAAGGAGGCAGCTCGTGCGGAAGCGGAAGCACGGGTAGCTCCGTCGGGAAGGCCTTGACAGGCGGAGGCAGCGTGGCGAGGTCGTTCGGCTCGAACGTCCTGATGAGCCAGGGGTCGTCGACGGTGTCGGTCCAGTCCCGGTCGGGCTCGTACGAGGTGAGCCGGTGGAACAGGCGGGCCATGTCACCGTCGGCCATGCGCGTACCTTGCCGGATGCGGCCGCCTGCCGGGTGGCCTCAGGCCGCCGCTGCCCTCAAGCCCGTACCACGAACCGAGCCGAAGCCCCCGGTCGCGCCCTCGAGGAGCGAGCGAGCGTCAACAGCGTCTGCCCAGTACTCGGCAGGGAGGCCGTCGGGCCGGACGAGCAGCGCGCCTCCCGGGCGGATCCCGAGGGCTCGGGCGGTGATGTCGTCGAGCCGATGGCAGACGAGCGGCGCTCCGTCCGAGACGCTCTTCGAGGCCGCGCGCCAGCCGTCGTGGCCCGGTCCGGTCAACAGTGTGAAGCCCGGCCCGAGGAGATCGAGGGTTGACACGCGGCCGTTCGGCGTGGCAACCCAATGGTGCGCGATGCGCCCACCCAGGTCGACTCGTAGTTCGTCCGCGACGCTTCGAAGCGACCCTTTGGGGTCGGCCGAGCGGGCGGCGTTGTGCGCGGCGACCGGTCGACGCTCGAGCTCGTAGCTGTCCAGAAGAGCCGGGCCCGCCCAGCTCTTGAGAACCCAGGCGAGCTTCCAGCCGAGGTCGTGACCGTCGTGGATCGCGGTGTTCATGCCGGTTCCGCCCCGGGGCGTGACGCGGTGCGCGGCGTCCCCGATCAGGAAGACGCGGTCGTCTCGAAAGCGCTCGGCGAGCTGGGCCGCCGAGGTGAACGAAGCGATCCGCGCGATCCGCACGGGCAGGTCCGGGATGCCGGAAGTCAGGCGGATGAGCTCCGCCATCTCGCGCCGTGAAGGCAAGCGCGGATCGGTCACGCCGGGCTCCAGGAGGTAGCCGAACCCCCAGCGGTCGCCGCGTCCCGCAGGAAGGAAGATGCTCTCGGCCCGCGGATGCTCGATCGAATAGATGCCGTACCGGTGATCCGCGAGCGTCGACCAGAGCGGCGCGTGGAGGAGAGTGGAGACCCCTCCGAGGATGTCGGCCGAGCCTCGAAACGGGATTCCGAGGGCCGCCCGAACCGTGCTGTAGGCGCCGTCTGCGGCGACGATGTAGCCGGCCCTTACTTGGCGCGTCTCGCCTGTCCGGTCGCGAAGGGTGACGTCGACGCCGTCACCGCGGCCGGCGAGATCGACGAGCTCCGTTCCGAACGAAACCGTCGCCGGCGCGAGTGAACGGAGATGTGAGAGCAGAACGCGCTCGAGGTGATCCTGAGGCAGGCAGCCCGGCGCGGTCGGGCTTACGAGTGCGGCTTGGGCTCGGGTCGGCAACCCGACCTCGACCGCACTGCCTTCGGCGGCGCGGGACAGCGTCTGGCACCGCCACATCAGCCACTCGACGTCGACGCCACCGGCGAGCAGCTGCTCCTCGAGACCCCACGCGCGGAGGTGCTCCATCGTCCGGGTGCTCGTGACCGTCGCCTTCGGATGCGTCGACGGCTCGTGCCGTCGCTCGACGAGGAGGCAGTCGATGCCGTGGCGGGCGAGCGCCACGGCGCACGTCAAGCCGGCGGGGCCGCCGCCGACGATCAGAACGGGAATCTCTTGCGGCTTCATCATGACCTCGTATTTCGTCGGACGTAGTGTCTCATCCCGGACAGTATGTCTTTGGATGGACGTTCTGTCAAGTGAAAGAGGTATCATCTGGAGATGGGCAAGCGCCGCTACGAGCAGCGACTGCGCGCCGAGGCAGCCGCCGAGACGCGGCAACGGATCCTCGACGCGCTCTACGACCGCCTGCGCGACGCGCCCGCCGATCCCGTCAGCGTCGACGAAGTCGCTCGGCTGGCCCGCGTCGCCCGCTCCACCGTCTATCTGGTCTTCGGGTCGCGCAGCGGCCTGTTCGACGCGCTCACCGACCAGTTGCTCGCCGGCTCCTCCGGCTACGAGCGGATCCTCGACGCCGTCCGCGAGCCCGACGCGCGCGAGACGCTGCGGGGTGGCCTGGCGGGAGGCGTCGAGATGTACGCGGCACACCGTGATGTTCTGCGGGTTCTCAACTCGATGGCCAAGCTCGACCCCGCCGGTGTGGGTCAGGCGCTCGCTCGCTCGGAGAAGGAGCGCACGGGCGGCATGGCCTGGCTCGCCGGACGGCTCGCCGAGCAGAACGCCCTCGCGCGCGGAGTGACGCCCGAGCACGCAGCCCACGTCCTCTGGGTCCTCGCGAGCTTCGACGCCTACGACCTGCTTGCGAGCGGACGTGGGCTACCGCCCGAGAAGGCCGCAGCCGTCCTCGTCGACATGGCCGAGCGCGCCCTTCTCGGCTGACGAGAGGGTTGCTCGCCACCGCCGCAGACTCGCGAGGCGCAGTTCGGCGTACACTCGGGTAGCTGGAGGCGTGGACTTGATGGCCAGCGCTGACGACGTCGCGGATCAGTACCGGCGTGCCACCTTCGAGATCTGGGAAGCGTGGTTACTGTCGCCGGCGTGACCGACGATCGAGTGTCCAGACGGCGAGTCGGTTCGTGCTGCCGAGGTCATCGCGTCCCTCTCGTTGGCGACAGACCTCGGCATCGGGGTGCCGCTGGAGCATGGGTTGCAGAGCACGCTGTTCGCGATGCGGCTTGCAGACCGTCTGGGCGTCGACCCGGAGACGGAATCGCAGACGTACTACGCGTGCCTGCTGTTCTACGTCGGCTGCACGGCCAATGCCGACGTCGCCGCCGAGATCTTCGGCAGCGACGACTCACTGACCCGCTATGCGATGCCCGCCCGCTTTGGGTCGCGGGCCGAGATGGCCGCCGGTTTCCTACGCGCGGTTGCCCCGCCCGGCAGCACCCCGCTCGTGCGCGCCCGCCAGCTCGCCCACGGCCTTCCCAGGGTCGCCCTGGTCTTCAAGGAGCACCTCGCCGCCTCCTGCGAGGTCGCGCACATGCTGACCGATCGGCTTGGCCTTCCCCGGTCAGTTGGGGCTCTGTTCCAGCACGTCGCCGAGCGCTGGGACGGTAAGGGCCAGCCGGGTCGTGCGAAGCGCGATCAGATCCCGTTGCCGGTTCGCATCGTTCACGTCGCCCGGGACGCCGCCTTCCAGCGCATGCTGGGCGGGGACGAGTACGCGGCTCGGGTCGTCGGCGAGCGCGCAGGTCACGCGTTCGATCCCGACCTCGCCGCGGTCTTTCGCGACGACGCGGCGGCAATCCTCGCGCTCGATACCGCTGTCTCGACGTGGGAGGAGACGCTCGCCGTCGAGCCCCGACCGTGGTTGACCCTGGAGGGCGAGGCGATCGAGAGAGCGCTCGCGGCGATGGGCGACTTCAGCGACCTCGCGTCCCCGTACCTCCTCGGTCACTCGGGTGGCGTGGCGGAGCTCGCGGCCGCAGCGGCCGAGCGATGCCGCCTTGGCCCGGCCGAGGCCGTCCTCGTTCGGCGCGCAGCATTGGTGCACGACCTGGGACGGGTCGCGATTCCGGTACGAATCTGGCAGAAGGAAGGCCCCTGACCACGGACGAGTGGGAGCGAGTAAGGCTGCACCCGTACTACACCGAACGCGTTCTCACGAACTCGTCGTTTCTGTCGGAGCTCGCGCCGGTTGCGAGCAGCCACCACGAGCGACTCGACGGTTCGGGTTATCACCGAGGATCGAGTGCCGCGATGCTCGCGGCGCCTGCGCGGCTCCTCGCCGCCGCCGATGCCTACCAGGCGATGACGGAGCCAAGACCTCATCGCGCGCGGCTTTCGCCGGAACAGGCAGCAGAGACTCTGGGAGAGGAGTGTCGTTCCGGGCTCTTTGACGCGGACGCCGTCGCGGCGGTGCTCGAGGCCGCCGGGCAACGGGTCCCGCGAATCGCGCGCCCGGCTGGGCTGACCGAGCGCGAGGCCGAGGTCATCGCTCTGCTCGCGCGCGGGCTGCAGACGAAGCAGATCGCAGGCGTGCTCGGAGTCTCGGCGAAGACGGCCGACCGCCATATCGAGCACGCGTACAGAAAGATCGGCGTCTCGACCCGGGCTGCCGCCGCCCTCTTCGCGATGGAGCACGGGCTCGTGATATTGGGAGAACTCCCAATAGCGGCGACGTCCGCCCGCTCCTAGCTTCTTGCCCAAGAAGTCAAAACGGCAGGAGGCAGCGATGAACGTCAGTGCGACCGCTTCACCAAGGCCAGAGCGCGTCGAGACGGTGGTCATCGGGGGCGGCCAGGCCGGCCTCGCGGTCGGCTACCACCTCGTCCAGCGGGACCTGCCGTTCGTGATCCTCGACGCGAACGAGCGGATCGGCGATTCCTGGCGCAAGCGATGGAACTCGCTTCGCCTCTTCACGCCCGCGCGCTACAACGCCCTGCCGGGGATGGCCTTCCCCGGGCCGGCGCGAGCGTTCTCCACCAAGGACGAGGTGGCCGACTACCTCGAGGCCTACTCGGCACGGTTCGAGCTCCCGGTTCGAACGGGTGTCAGGGTCGATCGGCTGTCCAGGAACGGCAGCCGATTCGTGGTCGAGGCAGGCGACCGCGTCGTCGAGGCTCGAAACGTGGTCGTGGCGATGGCAAGCCACGGCGCTCCCCGGGTGCCTCCCTTCGCCCACGCGCTCGACCCGGTCATCCATCAACTCCATTCCGGCCAGTACCGCAACCCGTCTCAGCTCCAAGGCGGGCCGGCGCTCGTCGTCGGAGCAGGGAACTCGGGTGCCGAGATCGCGATCGAGGTGGTCGAGGAGCAGCCGACCTGGCTCGCCGGACAGGAGAGCGGTCATGTCCCCTTCCGCATCGAGCGCCCGCCGGCACGGCTCGTCTTCCTACCCCTGCTGTTCCGGGTCATCGGGCATCGGGTGCTGACGGTGCGCACGCCGATCGGGCGCAAGGTGCGCCCGAAGCTCCTCTCTCACGGTGCGCCGCTCGTCCGCGTGAAGCCCAAAGACATCGCCGCCGCCGGCATCGAACGCGTCCCTCGAATGGTCGGCGTCCGTGACGGACTGCCGCTGCTCGAGGACGACCGCGTCGTCGAGGCGGCGAACGTCATCTGGTGCACGGGCTTCCGCCCAGACTTCTCCTGGATCGACCTGCCTGTCTTCGGCGAGGAGGACGAGCCGATCGAGCCGATCCACCGACGCGGGATCGTCGCCGATGCACCGGGGCTGTACTTCGTCGGGCTCTTCTTCCTCTATGCGATGTCGTCCGGGTTTCTTCCCGGCGTCGGAAGGGACGCCGAGCACATCGTCAAGAGCATCGAATCGCCTCCCGGTTAGGCGACCGCCGGGCCGACATGCAGGACAGTCTGAAGGCCCTCGGGCGAGTGACGTCAGACCGCTGACCGTCGCGCGGCCCCGGCGGGACGCCGACGACGCGCTTGAACGCCCGGCTGAACGCCGCTTCCGACCGGTAGCCGAGGCGGCTCGCGAGCTCCGCCACGGTGACGCCCTCCTCGCGGAGGGCGCTGAGCGCGAGATGCATGCGCCAGCGGGTCACGTACTGCATGACCGGCTCGCCGACCAGCTCCGTGAAGCGCGCCGCGAGAGCCGACCGGGACATGGCAAGCTCTCGCGCGAGCGAAGCAACCGTCCACTCCCGCGCCGGCTCGCGGTGGATCAAGGAGATCGCCCGGCCGATGTGCCGGTCCTGGAGCGCGCCGAGCCAGCCCGCGCGCGCGGCCGGGTCGGTCTCGATCCAGGAGCGGATCGCCTGGATGACGAGGATGTCGCCGAGCCGCGTGACCACCTCCTCGCCGCCCGGTCGCAGCTCCCTCGCCTCCGCGGCCATCAGCCGCAGGGTGCTCTGCAGCCACTCGGCCTGCGGCGAGCTCGACGCCTCCACGTAGATCGTCGCCGGGAGCGAGGCGACGAGGTTGCCGGCAGCGGGATGGTCGAAGCGCACCGCGCCGCAGATGAGCGTCGTTCGTGCGCCGCCCTCCCCGTGCCGGAGGATCTCGTATCGGTCGCTCACTTGCTCCCGCTCGAGCTCGAGAATCCCGGGCGCGGGAACGCCCGGTGCACTCCGGAGAGCGTGGCCGCGTCCGTGCGGCACGACCGCGAGGTCTCCCGGCCGCAGGAACATCGCCTCCGCCCCGTCGATCTCGAGCCAGCATCCGCCCGACGTCACGACGTGGAACCACAGGTAGTCCTCGAGCGGCGGCACGGTCAGCCCCCACTCCGAGCTCAGCTCCGAGCGGCAGTAGAAGGCGCCGTTCATGCGCAGGAAGTGCAGCGCCTCGCCGAGCGGATCGCTGGGTGCCCACGGGTCCGGCGAGCTCATCCCTCCAGTATGCGGTGTGCTTCCTTCGATCGTCCAGTGACGTGGACGATCGAGCATGAATCAGCGCCAAGTAGTCATAGACAGTCCCGTCGAATGCCCGCACACTGGACGAAAGGCAAGCAGCAAGGAGGCGTGATGACACAGGAGAAGCCAATCCTCGTCCTCGGCAGCACGGGCAAGACCGGCCGCCGAGTGGTCGAGCGGCTCACGGCACGCGGGATCCCGACGCGCGCGGGCGCGCGGTCGGGGGCACCGCCGTTCGACTGGGACGACCGGGACACGTGGCCGCCGGTGCTTCAGGGCGTCGGGTCCGTGTACGTGCAGCACTACCTGGACGCCCTTCCGGGCGCCGCGGAGATCCTCGGCTCCTTCGCGGAGCTCGCCGTCGCGAACGGGATCCCGCGGCTCGTGCACCTCTCCGGCCGGGGCGAGGCCGAGGCGGAGCTCGCCGAGCAGGCCGTTCGGGACTCGGGCGCCGAGGTGACGACTCTTCGTTCGACCTGGTTCAGCCAGAACTTCAGCGAGAGCTACTTCCTCGACGGTCTGCTGGCAGGGGAGCTCGCGCTCCCGGCGGGCAACACGCCCGAGCCGTTCATCGACGCCGACGACATCGCCGACGTCGCGGTCGCCGCGCTGACCGAGCTCGGCCATGTGGGCGAGGTCTACGAGCTGACCGGTCCCCGCCTGTTGACGTTCGCCGACGCCGTCGAGGAGATCGCGCGGGCGACGGGCAGGGAGATCCGCTACGTGCCGGTGTCGATCGAGGACTTCGCCGCCGGGCTGGAGGAGCAGGCCGTTCCGGGCGAATGGATCGAGTTGCTCGGCTACCTCTTCCAGGAGGTGCTCGACGGGCGGAACGCCCAGCTGGCGGACGGCGTGCAGCGGGCCCTCGGCCGGGAGCCGCGGGACTTCGCCGACTACGCGCGAGACGCCGCCGCAACCGGCGTCTGGACCCCGACCCTCGCCCGCGTCTAGCGTCCAATCGACGTTCGGGCCACGAGTGGCCACGAGATGTTGTCAAGAGAGGCTCTGAGACCTGATTTAACTCGGGGCGGGAGGTCGCGTGCGCGCTTGACGGCATCGCCGGCGGGCCTGGTTCGCGACTCGAACCCGCGACCTCCGGCGTGGCAAGCTTGCAATATGTCGCGCACGCCTCACCAGGGAGGGCTATCCCAGCTGCGCCCGCTGTCGGTGACCTCCCAGCTCTCCGCAGCCTTGCCCGCGGAGAAGCGCGAGAAGACCATCTCGGGCCACGTTGCTCGCTCGCCAGTTGGTGCGTGAGTTCCGCTGAAGGTCAGACGCACGGCGACCATGTCCCCTTCGGCCACCATCGACTCGATCGTGACCCGGACGTCAGGGAATTCGTCGTGCAGGCCTGCGAACGCGTGCTTCATCCCCTCGGGCCCGGGGCCGATTCCGGGCGTCTCTGGGTGAAGCTCATGCTCGTCGGCGTACAGCTCATCCGCCATGTCGAGGTTCTTCTGGTTGACGACCTCGTCGAAGATGCGCTGCAGGACGGTCCTGTTCTCGGTGGCTCCCACGGAATGACCTCCTCGCCCGAGTGCTCTGTCCGGCAGTGTCAACCTACAAGCGCCGACGCCGCGTGAAGTCTTCGAGCGAACGTCGTCGCGCGCAAGCTCTCATCTGGACACGACTTCGACTAGCCGGTGCTCGTGCGGTCCGAGGCCAACATGGAGGTGGCGGAACCTGCATGCGAAGGCATCGCCCTGCTCACCAACACCTTCCGCAACCCCAAGCTGATGGCGACCGGGTCGCGACGGCTGGAGCGCTGGATCGACTCATGTCGTGGGCCGCGGCCCTGGGATCGCCCGCCGCAGTTCACGCTGCGCGGCCGGGCGAGAATGCAGGCCGTTCGAAAGACGGGAGCGACGGGACTCGAACCCGCGACCTCCGGCGTGACAGGCCGGCGTTCTAACCAGCTGAACTACGCCCCCCTGGGCCGGAGCATTGTAGCCTGAGGGCATGGCGCGCGAGACCGAGACGCGGCTCGCTTGGCTCCACGTCCCCTCCGAGGACGAGGTTCCCGAGGACGTGCGCTCGCTGTGGCAGAGAGCAGACGAGAAGCTCGGGTTCGTGCCGAACGTCCTTCGCACCTGGGCCCTTCGGCCGGAGCACATGCTGCGCTGGCGGAAGTACATGGACGAGCTGCTCAAGGGCGAGTCCGGGCTGACCGAGGCACAGCGCGAGATGATCGGCGTCGTCGTCTCGGCGACGAACCGGTGCCACTACTGCATGACCTCGCATTCGGGCGTGCTGCGCTCGCTCACCGGGGACGCGATCCTCGTCGACCAGCTGCTCCAGAACTACCGACATGCGCACCTCGACGAGCGGGAGCGCGCGATGCTCGACTTCGCGGTGAAGGTCACCGAGGAGGCCTATCGCTGTACCGAGGGCGACCTCGACGAGCTGCGCGCCGTCGGCTGGAGCGAGGAGGACATCATGGACATCGCCGAGGTGACGTCCATGTTCAACCTCACGAACCGGATGGCGAACGCGCTCGGCTGGCTGCCGAACGCGGAGTATCACGACCTCGGCAGGTAATCGGACCCGTTAGGCCCGCTCGCGCCTGCGGTCGCGGCGGAACAGGCCGAAGACGAAGTCGACGATCATCGTCGCGAGCCAGACGATCAGCGTCGCCCCGACCCACGTCCCGGCACCCTCGATGTCGAGGCTGTCGGACAGGAGGTCGGTGATGAGCAGCGCGACGAAGGTCGCGAGCAGCGAGGCCATGGCGGCGAGCGCGATCGCGTACCGCCCGATGAGCCGCGTCACGATCGGAGTGACGATCAGCGAGACGAGCGAGAAGATGAGGACGGCGATGATGAACGTCCACCAGTTGATCCGCACGCCCTCGAAGACGAGGGCGACGACGAGCAGCGCGACCGCGTTGGCCGCCAGGGCGAAGCCGATGCGGGCGGTCAGTCCCATGGCCCGACGCTAACAGACGCACCGGCGAAGAGCCGGGGTAGACCTCGCTCGCATTGCTTCCCTACAATCCGCGAACCCGACGCACCGAGGGGAGTGCGATGGAGAGCGCGAGCGTGCCGGCTCCGGCCAAGGAGCCGGTCGAGGAAGAGGGACTGAAGCCTAACGCGATCGGCTTCATCGACGGGCTGTCGATCGGCCTGGCGTCGACGGCGCCCGCCTACTCGCTGGCTGCGGTACTCGGGTCGCTCGTGGTCGTCGTCGGAGTGCAGGCCCCTGCGGCCATGCTCACCTCGTTCATCCCCATGTTCCTGATCGCCGGCGCGTTCTTCTACATGAACCGTGCCGATCCGGACGCCGGGACAACGTTCTCCTGGGTGACCCGCTCGATGGGCCCCTACGCCGGTTTCATCGGCGGCTGGGCGGTGACGACGACCGGGATCCTCGTCGTTGGCTCCCTCGCAGACGTCGGAGCGCGGTACTTCTTCGTGCTGATCGGCGCGGACGGAGCCGCAGGCTCGAAGGTCGCTGTCACCCTGCTCGCCGTAGGGATCATCGCCGCGATGACGGCGATCTGCGTGATCGGTACGGAGCTGTCCGCTCGTCTGCAGAACGTGCTGACGCTCTTTCAGGTCGCGGCACTGCTGATCTTCGCAGCCGTCGCCCTGATCAAGGTGTACACGGACAACGGGACGCCCGACTCGATCACGCCCGAGGCGTCGTGGTTCTCGCCCTTCGACGTGTCGAGCTTCTCGGCCCTCATCTCTGGGCTCCTGCTCGGTGTGTTCATCTACTGGGGTTGGGAGAGCGCCGTCAACCTCACCGAGGAGACGACCGACTCGACCCGGGCGCCCGGGCTGGCGGCCATCGTCTCGACGCTCGTCCTGCTCGTGACCTACCTGGGCGTCTCGACCGCAGTGCTCGCGTACGGCGGCATCGCCGAGGTCGAGGCCTACGACGACGACGACGCCCTGTTCAGTACCCTCGGCGAGGGCATCCTCGGGAGCAACTGGGACTGGTTCGTCGTGCTCGCCATCTGTATCTCGGCGATCTCGTCGACGCAGACGACGATCATTCCGGCCTCGAGAACCACGTTCTCCATGGGGCGCGCCGGGGCGTTCCCTCATCACTTCGCGAACATCCACCGCCGGTTCCGCACGCCGGCCTTCTCGACGATCGTCGTCGCCGCCCTCGCGACCCTGTGGTACGTGCCGGCCAACTTCGTCTCCGAGAACTTCCTGTTCGACACGCTCTCGGCGCTCTCGCTGATGATCGCGTTCTACTACGGCCTGTCGGGGCTGGCGTGCGCCATCTACTACCGTGCGGAGCTGACGAAGTCGGTGAAGAACTTCATCCTGATCGGGGTCGCGCCGCTCATCGGTGCCGGCCTGCTCTTCTACCTCTTCGCCAAGTCAGCGATCGACCTCTCGGATCCCGAGGCCTCCTACACCGGGCAGACGTGGCTCGGCGTCGGGCCACCACTCGTGATCGGCGTCGGCTTCCTCGTCCTCGGCTTCGTGCTGATGATCCTCTGGCGGCTGTGGGGGAACACGGGCTACTTCCGGCGCAAGGGCCTCGAGAAGGTGGACCCCGGGGTTGCTGCCGGCCACATCAGAGTGGAGGCCGACGAGGTCTGATGGCGCAGATCATTCTCGGCTACGACGGGTCGGATGCTGCCGACGCTGCCCTCGAGACCGCGATCGAGCTCGCCCGCAAGTTCGGCGACAAGCTTGTCATCGCCTACGCCGATCTGCCTCCCGGGAGCAGGCGGGGTGAGGAGTTCCGGGCGCATCAGGAGGCGCTGCGCGAGCTCGGCGTCGAGGCGACCCTGAAGGCCGAGCGCCGCGCTGTCGAAGCCGAGGTGGAGCACGAAGCGGTACTCATCCCGAACACGCCCGTCGACGCCCTCCTCGCTCTCTCCGAGGAACGGGACGCGCGCTTCATCGTGATCGGAAACCACGGCGAAGGCCGGCTCCTTGGTGCACTCCTCGGCACGCTTCCCCACAAGCTTCCCGCGCGCACGCAGATCCCGGTCGTCGTCGTTCGCGTTCACGACGAGTAGGCCGAAGCGGCTCCGCTTCGAGTGGGAGTCGCTACCCTGGGCGGGCAGGCATGCGTCGCATTGTGGTCGTTCTCTGCTGCCTGGCCGTGTTCGCGGCCGCCGGGCAAGCCCGGGCCGAGTCGCTCGGCTGCGGCCTGCCCGACGTCCGCCCGCTGTGGATCGAGTTCGCCGACGGCACCGTCGATTTTCGCCTGGAGATCTTCGGTCGGCCGGGCGTCATCGTCGGGACGAGCGGTGCCGTGCGCTCCGCCGAGCTTCGCGCGCTCGGAGCCAGAACGGTCTACTGGCACATGTCTCTCAAGGGTCTCGCCGGGACGCCCACCGTCCCGAACGATGCCGCGACCCTGAAGGCTCGCGTCGCCGAGCTCGTCGAGAAGGCAAGGGCGGCGACAGGTTGCCAGACCCCGGTGATCGCTCTGAACGAGCTCTGGGGCGTCTGGCGCCCGACGCCCTGGCCGCCGCAGATCATCACCTATCGCCAGAACGTGCTCGCGGTCATGCGCCAGCTGCGCGACGCGGGCCTGAAGCCGTTCCTGCTCGTTCCCGGCCCGCCTGCCGGAGGGAAGGCTCCGTACGTCGGCGACACGGCTGCAGACTGGTGGCGAGAGATCGCGAAGGCCGGGTGGATCGTGCGGGAGATGCACTTCAACGCGCCGTACGTCTACAGGCTGGGCGTGTACGCCGGCAGCCGGGCTCGTAGGGTCGCGATGCGGACGGCGCTCGAGGCGCTCACCGGGCTCGGCATCGCCGGGGACCGCCTCGGGCTCATGCTCGGGTTCCAGTCCGGCCCCGGCAAGGGCGGGCGTGAAGGCCTCTCGCCCGATCACCGCTGGTTCGAGATCGTCAAGCGTGACGCGCTCGCGGCGCGTCAGGTCGCCTCGGAGATCGGGATCTCGACGATCTGGTCGTGGGGCTGGGGGACGTTCAACGTGGCCGGGGCCGACCCGGACAAGCCGCGCGCCGCGTGCGTGTACCTGTGGACGAGGGATCCGAGCCTCTGCGACGGCCCCGCGGCCGCGGGGCCCGGCTTCCTTCTCTCGACGACCGCCGGCCAGATCAACCTCGCGCCCGGCGTGCAATGCCGCACCGGTGCGGGCGTAATCCGAACGAACGCGATGGAGGCGCTGCTGCCCGCCACGGCCGACGACCGGGTCGCTGCCATGACCGCGCTCCTGAACCGCCGGCTCGTAGGCAAGCTCGGGGCGCGGGTCGAGAAGGCGGACGTGGCGAGCGCTTTACAGCAGGTCTTGGTCCAGCACTTCGGCGGCAGCCTCGAGGCGTACCAGGCCGCGATCGAGGAGAGGGGGCTCGGTGACGACCTGGTGAACACCATCCTCGCCGACCAGCTTCGCCGCCAGGCGGCGGAAGCGGCGCTCGCCGTGTCCAGCCCCGGTCTCGGGATCTGGAGCTGGACCCACCGGCGGCTCGGGGCCGCGCTTCGCAGGGCGGTATGCCGTCGCGACGAGCTCCCGGCCAGGAAGATCTTCGTCTGGCGCGACTACCACCCGCTCCTCGAGGTTCCCGCGGCGTCGGTGACGATCTCGGCGGGAAGCCCGGTCGTTCGCCGTGGCGGCTCGACGACCCTCTCGGGGGCGGTCGTGAGCGCGCGTGCGAGCGAGACGGTGTCCGTGTACGCGCGCAGGGGATCGGGCTCGGCCTTCAGGCGAGTCACGTCGGTCGCCGTCGGCTCCGACGGCAGCTGGAGCGCCGTCGTCTCGCCGTCGGGCACCACGTCGTACCGGGCCGTGTCGAAGAGCGCCGCGTCGAGAACGCTCTCCGTCCGAACAAGGGGTAGGTAGATGGCCCGACACACCCCGGCGGTGTCGCCCTCGACCATCTCGGGGCTCCCCGCCGAGCCCCTCTACTCGCCGGCGAACGTCCGGATCGACTACGAGCGCGATCTCGGCGACCCGGGCGAGTTTCCCTTCACGCGCGGCGTCTACGAGTCGATGTATCGCGGCCGGCCCTGGACGATGAGGCAGTTCGCCGGCTTCGGGACCGCGGAGGAGACGAACGAGCGATTCCTCTACCTGCTCGAGCACGGCCAGACGGGGCTGTCGGTCGCGTTCGACATGCCGACGCTGATGGGCTACGACTCCGACCACCCGCGCTCGCTCGGCGAGGTGGGGCGGGAGGGAGTCGCCGTCGACTCACTCGCGGACGCCGAGGTGCTCTTCCGCGACATTCCGCTCGGCGAGGTGTCGACCTCGATGACGATCAATGCGCCGGCAGCGATGCTCCTCGCGTTCTACGTGTGCGTCGCCGAGGAGCAGGGCGTTCCGCGCGCCGAGCTGCGCGGGACGATCCAGACGGACATCCTCAAGGAGTACATCGCCCAGAAGGAGTGGATCTTCCCGCCCGGGCCGTCGATGCGCCTCGTCGTCGACATGATCGAGTTCTGCGCGCGGGAGATGCCGCTGTGGCATCCGGTCTCGATCTCCGGCTACCACATCCGCGAGGCAGGCTCCACTGCTGCCCAGGAGCTGGCGTTCACGCTCGCGGACGGCTTCGCCTACGTCGAGGCGGCGCTCGCGCGCGGACTCCGCGTCGACGAGTTCGCGCCGAGGCTCTCGTTCTTCTTCAACGCGCACATCGACTTCTTCGAGGAGATCGCGAAGTACCGCGCGGCGAGACGGATCTGGGCCCGCGAGCTGCGGGATCGCTACGGGGCGACCGATCAGCGAAGCCTGCTGATGCGCTTCCACACGCAGACCGCCGGCGTCTCTCTGACGGCGCAGCAGCCCGAGTTGAACGTGGTCCGGACGGCGCTCGAGGCGCTCGCGGCGGTGCTCGGCGGCACCCAGTCCCTCCACACGAACTCCTTCGACGAGGCGCTCGCGCTGCCGACCGAGCACGCGGCGAAGCTCGCCCTTCGCACCCAGCAGATCATCGCCGAGGAGACCGGGGTCGCGATCACCGCCGATCCGCTCGGCGGCTCGTGGTATCTCGAGGACCTGACGCAGCGCCTGGAGGCAGAGGCCTACGAGTACTTCGGCCGGATCGAGGCTCTCGGCGGTGTCGTCCCGGCAATCGAGCAGAACTTCTTCCAGGCGGAGATCGCCGAGGCGTCGTTCCGCTATCAGTCGGAGATCGAGCGGGGGGAGCGCGTGATCGTGGGCGTCAACCGCTACGAGGACGGCGATTCCCAGGAGGTGCCGATTCTGCGCATCGATCCCGCGCTCGAGACGCAGCAGATCGAGCGGGTTCGTGCGCTCCGCGCCGGTCGCGATCCTGCTGCGGCAGAAGCGGCCCTCGCTCGTCTTCGGGCCGAGGCGGCCGGCGAGACCAATCTCATGCCGGCAATCGTCGACGGCGCGCGGGCACACGTCACGCTCGGCGAGATGTGCGACGCGCTCAGGGATGCCTGGGGCATCTGGCGCGAGACTCCCGTTTTCTAGCCGGCGGGCCGCAGCCGAACGCGCTTCTCGCGCGGCAGGACGTCCTCGACGTCCTCGACCGGGATCAGCACGAGCCGCGGGATGAAGGTTCCCGCGCTGACGACGAACGAGCTCGGCGTACGCTCGCCGTCGCGTACGAGAACGTCGAGCACGGGTCCGAGGCGCCCGTCGGGCGCGTCGACAAGGAAGCCCTCGCAGTTCGCGAGCCAGTACTCGGCCGAGGTCAACATGGCGCTTCCGAGACCGTATCTGAATCGGCCCGGCTGTAGCTCGCGGAGTCTCGGTCGCGTGCGCACGCCCTCTCAGGCGGGTGCGAAGCGCATCGCGCCGGTATCGAACTTGATGTCGATCCGCAGCTCGCCGTCCTCGACCGCGTACGTCGCGGCTCCCTCCAGGTCGCGGAGGAACTCGGCGGCCAGCGAGTCCTCGGGGCACGCGGCCTGCGTCGAGAAGCCGGGAGTGATGGTGATCACCGTGCCGTCGTCCGTGTACTCGGCACGCACCTGGTTGCAGTCGGCCTTGATGATCGCCGAGCTCTCGTCCAGGAACTCGATGGTGTACCGGGGCGGGTCGTCAGGAACGACTTCGCTGTCGTCGTTGTAGGAGCTGCCCTGCCACTGCCAGACGACGCCGGTCAGGCTCGAGTCGGCCGCTGCGCCAGCCCCAGTGTCGGCCGGTTCCTCGGCCACGGGCGCGGTCGTCGCGTTGCCTGCGTCGTCGCTGCCGCCGCACGCGGCGAGCGCGACCAGCATGAGGACGGCCAGCAGAGCACCCCGGCACACGGGTGTGGAGTATGTCCGGCGGATCGGAGGCTGCCTCAGCTCGGCGGAAGCGGGAGCGTGGACAAGAGAACGAGCGAGACAACGAGGACGACGCCCCCGAGGCCGATCAGGGCGTAGCGCACACCCCGGTACGGGAAGTGCGTGCTGATGCCGACCAGGAAGAGAACGCTCGCCAGGAACACCGTCACGCGAACGTACTTGTCAGACGTCTCGCCGGCCTCGGCGCCCTCGGCGAATGCCTCGTCCGCCGCGCGCTCGAGCTCCTCGGCCTTCGCGAGCTCGGGCTGCGCGTACTCCGGCACGTACGTGGGCCCGGCAGCGGCGTTCGGATTCGTCTCCGGATCGGTCGCCTGCCACGCGTCGAAGGCGACCTTGAACTCGGGACGGAACCGCCGCTCCGCGATCCTCATCGCCTGCTCGTCGCCGATGACATAGGCGGTGAACCAGGCGTCGAAGGTCGAGGAGTCGAAGTTCCGCAGCTCCTGGGCATCGAGCGCCGCCTGGTTCGCCTTCGTCCGGTCGGCGGTCGCCTGTGCCAGGAGCACGGAGGACTCCGTGCTCCACTTTGCGGCCGAGTAGCCGGACCACGCGGCTGCGAGGGTCACGAACGAGAGGAGGAGCGCCTCGACGATCGCGAGCACGCGGTCTCGACGTTCGTGCCCCGAATCACCGCGTCGTCTCGCGTGCTCGCCGATCTCCTTGCCGACCTCCGAGGCGGACAGCCCTTCCGGCATTCGACTCGCGTTGCCCGTCGGCTCCTAGCGTACGAAGCCGCCGAAGGTCCCCAGGTAGGTCGGGCCGAAGTCCGCCATCTCGTTCCTGGCCGCCTCGTTCGGCTCGCCGTAGACGACGAAGCGGGTCGGCTCGACCATGGTCATGAAGCGCTCTGCGAACTTCCGCTTGAACCCGGTGATGTGGGTAACGAGAGCGTCCGAGGTGGCGTAGCGCTCGTAGATGTGCACCGTACCCCCGTCGTCGCTCACGAACCAGTCGTAGCTCAACGTCTCGGGCTCGGCTTGTGTGGACTCGACCATCTCGCTCATCAGTCCTCTGAAGTTGTCGAGCTGCCCGGGCTTGACCGCGAGCTCGATGATCCACGAAACCTGGTCGCCCATCGTTCCTCCTTCGAGTGTCAGCGTGACGACGCTATCACCGATCTGCCACGGCTTTCCTCGATCGGCGCTCGCCCACCGGCACGGCCAGACGCTCGCGCAGCATCGCGTCGGCGAGGGCGCCCGCGAGTAGGAGGATCGAGATCCAGTAGAGGTAGATGAGCAGGACGATGAAGGACGTGACCGTGCCGAAGACCGACCGGTAGTCGACGATCGACCGGAAGTACCACGTGAGGATGAACGTCGCGGCGATCCAGAGCGCCACGACGAGCACGCTCACGAACCCGAGCCACCCCGCCGAATGACGCTTCGAGGTGCCGAAGCGGATCAGGACGGCTACGCCCACGAACGCCGCGAGCCCCGCGACCCCGATGCGGAGAATCACCGAGAGCGCCGTCCCCCAGCCGCTGTCGGTGGCCCGTGCCGCGATCTCGTTGCCGAACCCGAGCGCACCGATCGCAATCGCGAACGACAACGAGACGACGAGCCCGAGGACCATCGAGACGCCCATCCGCCGCCAGAACGAGCGGGTGTCGTCCCGGCCGTAGACCCGGTTGAGCGCCCCCATCGCGCCGCGAACGGCCCCCGACACCTCCCAGACCGCGATGACGAGGCCGAGGGTGAGCCAGAACCCCCGGCCCTGTCCCAGGATCGACTCGGCGATCGTGTTCACGACCCCGAACTGCGCCGGCGTTGCGCGCTCCTCGATCGCGGGCGCGAACTCTTCGTGGTACAGGTCGCCGAGACCCGCGAGGCCGAGGAAGGCAAGCGCGGCCGCTGCGAGCGGAACGAACGCGAAGAGGACGCGAAACGCGATCGCGCTCGCCGTCGTCAGCAGGTCGTACTTTCCGAGATTGAGCGCGAACTCGATCACTGCCGGCCACGCTTCGATCCGCGCGAACTCTTTCACGCGCTGCCAATAGCCCTTGACGGAGCCTTCTCGCGAGGCCACGGGAGTGACGATAGTGGCGCAGGCGGCGAGCCGCGTGCTCGGTGAGACCCGGCGGTTCAGTCGGTCGCGAGCGTGAGGACGCGGATTTCGCGCCTCGGGCTCCAGCTCGGCCACGGTGCCCACTTCTCCGGGGCGCACGGCTGAAAGCTCCCGGCGCCGAACGCAATCCTGAGCGGGTCGTCGTGCGACCAGCTCGGGTCGACGGCGTCCTTCGCGGCCAGCCCGTCGATCTGGATCTCCACCGGCTCGGGCTGCTCGTCGTCGGGATCGACGACGAACAGCCTGAAGGCCCCCTCCGGGTTCGCGCTGAAGACGATCCGGCCGTCAGGGGCGAAGCTCGGATGGCGGACGTCGCCGAAGTCGCGCACGATGGGCCGAAGGTTCGACCCCGTGCGCAGCACCGGATCGTAGTCGGCCAGCCAGAGGTCGCCGCGCGGGCACTGCGACACACTCGTCGACACGCGAACGACGGCGAGCTCGTTGCCGTCCGGAGACCAGAGCGGGAAGAACTCGTCCCACTCGTCCTGCCCCGGAAGCTCGAGTGACGTCAGCTCGCCGCTCGCTCGTTCGACGACCTGGAGATCGAACGTGACGGAGTCGGCGAGCGAGCTGTACACGATCTCCCGTCCGTCGGGAGACCACGACGGTGTCACCTGATCCTGGTCGTCGTCGACGATCGCTATCGCCTCGCTCTCACCGCGAGGCACGATGTAGATTCCCCAGCCCCGGCCGCGGTCGATGTGCTGGAAGACGATCTCTCCTCTGATCGAGCGCGACGGGTAGTCGTTCGTCCCATCCTGGACGAGCGACCTGCCTGCTGCAGCTCGTGCGTCTGCGTCGAGGGCATGGATCGGTCGCTCGACCTGATCCTCTCCCTGCACGTAGACGACGTCCTGGCGGGCCCAGGAGGGGCTCAGGCCCCCGAGCGTCGCGCCCTCCGCGCCACCGAGCGGCACCGCCGACCCGGCGAGGACACCGGCTCCGTCCGAGCCGCGGTCGTTCGTCAGCGTCCCACCGCCGTTCCCTCCGTCTCCGGTTGTCGGAGCCGCGCCCTCGTCACTGCCGCGGGTCAGTACGACCGCGGCGACAATGCCGATCGCGACCAGCGCGAGCACCCCGAGCAGCGCGACCACCCACCGCCGTCGTCCGCGCGGGCGAGGCTCGTGCGTCACAGGTCCGCCCTCGTCGGGAGGCTCCGGCGGCGGAGGCTCGGCGACCTGCTCGTCGGCGGTGGGCGTCGGGGGCCGAGCCGGGATCGTGGTTCGCTCCAGCTCGAAGATGCGACCGTCTGCGACGCGCATGAAGAGGACGGGCGTGCCCCACTCGACGTTCTCGGGATCGGACGCGTACATCGCCTTGCGGGCCTCGGCCGTTGCGGCGTCGACCGGCAGCCCGTCGGCGAGCGCGCGGTAGAACTCGCGGGAGAAGCGGATCGCCGCCTTGTCGGTAATCGGGAACTGCATGGCGATGACGGCCGGGACTTCCTGCCGAACGAGGCTCGAGGCGACGCCCGCAAAGGGATCTCGCATCGATGCGCGTGCCGCCTCACAGGCGTTCAGGACCGCAAGGCTGAGCGAGGTGTGGTCGAAGAGCACGGTGCCGAGCTGCTCGCCCGTCACGTAGCAGGCGCGTCCGTCCGACCCCTCGAGCAGCAACACGCTCGCGTCCTCGGCCGGATCGAAGCCGCCGTGACCGATGTAGTGGAAGATGTGGTGCTCGCGGTGCCGCAGCTCCTCCTGCAGAGCGTCGAGGCTCGCGTTCTCGAGCCACGTGACCTCGACGAGGCCCTCCCGCTGCAGGCCTGCGATCGCCTCCTCGAGGTGCGCGCGCTCCAGGCTCGAGTCGAGCTGCTCGACGTCCGAAGGGTTGCTGACCATCGCCAGGATCCGCAGCGGCGGCGCCACCACCATGGGCCGGCGTTGGCTCGGGATCTCGAGGTAGCGCACCACCGGCGTGCGAACCGAGACCGCAAGGAAGCGCCCGGCGTCCGAGTCGTAAAGGTACTCCCACGGGAGATGCATGAGCTTCGGCGCCTGGGTCAGAGCGAGGGTCACGCGCAGGCGGTCGCCGTGCGCCTCCGCCAGCGTCCGCGAGCGCATGAAGAGATTCCCGACGTCGTTTGCGAAGAGCGCCTCGAAGAGCTTCGTCCCGAGCTCGCGCGCGGCGATGCCGGTCGGCGTGTCGATTCCGCGAACGACGCCCCGGGGGACGCCCATCTCGAGGATCAGAATGCGAAGGTCGCGTTCGTCGAAGGGAATGGTGAACGTCCCCTCGATCTCACCGGCCGGCCCGGACGCGGTCACCTCGAAATCTCCGCCCTCGCGGGTTTCGATACGGATCCGGAACTCCTCGTACATGGCCGACGCTGTCGCGACGCGGGGGCCGCAGTCCGGAGCGCCCGGCAGGAGGCCATGGTCGCCCGCCGACACGCGGCTGTCAACGCTCGGACGAGGGAAGGGTGGTGCTTGCGGCCGGTGTGGCAGTTCGCTCGGAGCGGGCCGGACAGGTCCGGCCCCTACACCTGCGAGGCGCCCTGGCCACGTGTAGGGGCGGGACCTGTCCCGCCCAAGCGGAGACGAGGTGAACGCGGGCCGGACAGGTCCGGCCCCTACGGGACGATCAGCGGCAGAGCGAGTCGCCCGTCGCCGTCAGGCAGACGAGGCCTCGCAGGACCCCGTCTCCGGCTCGACGACCACGAGGCGATTGAGACCGTCTCGCTGCATGAGCGCGAGAGCGTCGAGGGCGCTCATCCCCTGACCGACGACTCCGCGCTCTCGCGTGGCATAGCCCGCGGCGGGCTCGTCGTCCCCGGCTCCCGGCGGCAGGGCTTCACGATCGATCGACCCGGCGAAGATGCCGTCCCCGTCGACGAGGAGCGCCGTCCTGACGTGGGAGTTCCCGAAGAGCCCGCGCACGTCCGCCACCCGTGCCGATGAGGCAAGCGTCTTCAGCCGGCTCGTCGCGACCTCGCCGACCTCGAGCCCCTCGAGCTCGTCAGCCCTCGTCTGTGGGCTCCCACAGTCCGTCATCGTCAGCATGCTAGCCCGGTGTGCGCTGCCGCGGGACAGGGGCTCCGACCAGCGCGATCCCTAGGCTGCGAGGCCGTGGGCACCATGACTGCGAGACGGTTCGTCGTTGCGGCGGTGATCGCGCTCGCTGCGCTCGCCGGTGTCACGTACGCGTCGGCGAAGGCGCTCGGCGACGATGCACTGCCCGAGCGCCAGTTGATCAACCAGGGCCGTCCCGCGAACGCGCCCGGTGCGAACCTCCAGCTCGTCCGCGTCGTCATCCCGCCCGGCGGTGTGATCGCGAAGCACACGCATCCGGGCATGCAGATCATCCTGATCGAGAGCGGCTCGATCTCGTACACGGTCGTCGAGGGACGGATCAAGCTCCGCCGTGCAGCGGCGACGGACGGAGCTCCAGGCGCGACGGAGATCATCCAAGCCGGTCGCACGGTGAGCATCGGCGAGGGCGACAGCTTCATCGAGACGAAGGGCATGGTCCACTCGGTCGTCAACGCCACGACCTCGCCGGCGGTGATCCTCGCCAGCTCGCTCTTCCCGAGAGACGAGCCCGCGAACATCCCGGTGCCGTAGGTCGATCGCGCGCGCGCGACGGGATGCCGAGCTACGGCGGCGGGAGGAAGCCGGCTGCCTCGAGCTGCTGCTGTCCCTCGGCGCTCATCACCTCGTCGACGAACGCCTGGGCCGCCTCCTGCTGGTCGCTGTCCGCGACCACCGCGATCTGGTACTCGATCGGCGGCTGTGAGCCCTCGGGCAGGTTGATGACGGAGACGTCCTCGCCTGCGACGGCCGCGTCGGTCGCGTAGACGAAGCCGGCGTCGGCTTCCCCGAGCGCGACCTTGGTGACGACTGCCTTGACGTCGTCCTCGTTCGACACGACGTTGTCGAGAGCCGCGTCGAGCCCGAGCTCCGTCAGGACCTCGCGCGTGTAGTCCCCGACGGGGACGCCCTCGGCCGCGACGACGAGCTTGACGCCCGGCTCGGTCACGTCTTCGAGGCGCTCGATCCCGGCCGGATTGCTGGCCGGCACGATCAGGACGAGGGTGTTCGAGGCGAAGGTGACAGGCTCCTCGACAAGATCCTTCGGCGAAGAGCTCCTCGGTGTACCTGGCGCTGGCGGCGGCGTAGACGTCGGCAGGAGCGCCCTCGCGGATCTGCACCGCGAGATCGTCCGAGCCGCCGAAGTTGTAGCGCGGTGCCGGGTCGATGGTCGGGAACACCTCGGTGAGCGAGGCGGCGGCGTACACGGTGATCGGCTCGTCCGCGCTTCCAGCGGTCTGCGTCTCGTCACCGCCGCCGCAGGCGGCCACGACGAGCGTGATGAGGACGACGAGCGAGGCGCGAACGCATGTGTGAGATCATGCCTATGTATTGCCCAGGCATCAAGTGAGAGGCGCGATGGTGCAGACTTCGCCCGCGAGGCTCCAATGTGGTTCGATCCGAACACCGTCAGCTTCGAGAGCGATCCGTATCGGCTCTACCGGCGCCTCCGCGACGAGTGTCCTGTCTACTGCTTCGACGTCGGGCAACGGCCCCTCTGGCTTCTCTCCCGATTCGCCGACGTCAGCGCGGTGCTCGAGGACTGGCAGACCTTCACGAGCGTCGGCTCCACGTCGAGCGCGCTCGACATTCCCCAGCTCGATGGCGCGCTCGATCGCCCGCAGCTCATCACGACCGATCCGCCGTTCCACGACGAGTTGCGCAGCGTCGTCAAGGAGCACTTCTCGCCGAAGCGGGTGCAGACGCTCGAGCCGCGCATCGCCGAAGAGGTCGATCGGTGTCTGGCCGGGCTCGAGGAGCGTCAGACGTTCGACGTCGCGCGCGACTTCGCCTGGCGGCTGACGCTCGCGATCATCTCGGAGATCATCGGCATCCCCGAGAGCGACCGCCCGGCCGTTCTCGCCTGGTACCAGGAGCTCGAGTATGCGGAGGCCGACGCTCGGTCACCGCAGACGCTTCAGCGATACACGGACTACTTCGACCAGCTCGCAGCCGAACGCCTCGCGCACCCGCGCGACGACCTGATGAGCCAGCTCGTGCAGGCGGTCGCGGACGGCGAGATCATCCGACCCGACGCCCTCGTGCTGTGCCGGGATCTGTTCGAGGGCGGCGTCGACGTGCCCGCGAACCTGATCGGAAACGCCGTGCTCGCGCTGGCGGAGAAGCCGGACCAGCGCGGGTACCTGGCGGACGGCGAGCTGGGGATGACGGGCGTGCGGCTGGCCGTGGAGGAGCTGGCGCGTTTCGACTGCCCGATCCAGTCCATCCCGCGCATCACGACGACGAGCGTCACCCTTCACGACGTCGAGATTCCGAGCGGTGCGACCGTGATCCTCTTGCTCGGCTCGGCAAACCGGGACGAGCGGCAGTTCGCCAACCCGGACGTCCTCGACCTCGCAAGCCCGCGCCGCCGAAACCTCGCCTTCGGAGGCGGCATCCACTTCTGCATCGGCGCTCCGCTGGCACGGCTCGAAGCGAGCCTCGCCCTGCCGAGGCTCCTCAGGACGATCCGCGGCTACGAGCTCGTATCGCCGGTCGAGCGACCGCGGGGCGACCCGGTGATGCGGGCAGTGTTGAGCCTTGACGTTTCCGTCGCCTCGTGAGGCTCGCGCCCTCGGCCTGGGTACCGTAGGGGAATGAGCGAGCGACGCGCCGCCTGTAGTTGCGGGCAACTCACCGCCGTGGTCGAGGGTGAGCCTGTCCGCATCTCGATGTGTCACTGCCTCGCCTGCCAGCGCCGTACCGGGAGCGCCTTCGGATTCCAGGCGCGTTATCCCCGCGACCGTGTGCGCGTCGAGGGGCGCTCCACCGAGTACACGCGCATCTCCGACGAGGGCGAGCCGCGAACGTTCTCCTTCTGCCCGGAGTGCGGCGCAACGGTCTACTACCACCTGCCCACGGAGCCGGATCTGGTGGCAGTCCCCATCGGCGCCTTTGCCGACCCGGACTTCCCGGCGCCGAGGGTGTCGGTGTACGAGTCACGCCGGCACGCGTGGCTGACGCTGCCCCCTTCGATCGAGCACTACGACTGAGCCCGTTCCGTTGATCACCGTCCAACCCTCGGCGCTCGCCTGCTCGAGCGACTTCTCCGCTTCCGCCGTGTAGTCGAACCCGCGCTCGGCGTCGTCGTGCAGCACGAGTAGCCGCAGACCGGGCCGACCCTTGCCGCCGGCGCGGCGTTGGAACTAGAACGGGGTCGGGATGTGGCGCAGCCGCAGGCCGGGCTCGCTGTAGCCGTCGGCGCCCTGCCGTTTCGGCAGCTCGACGTCCGCCGGCGCGAGCGGCTCGTACGGGATCTGGCTCAGCAAATGGCTGATGATGTTGAGGCGGCCGCGCTTCTTGTCGTTCGTGTCGGCGACGAACCAGGGCGCCCACTCGGTATCCGTGGCGGCGAACATCGCGTCGCGGGCGCGCGAGTAGTCGAACCACCGGCTGTACGACTTCAGGTCCATGTCCGAGAGCTTCCAGACCTTCCGCGGATCGTCGATCCGGCTCTCGAGTCGGCGAGTTTGCTCCTCGGGACTGACCTCCAGCCAGTACTTGATCAGGATGATCCCGGAGTCGACCATCGTCCGCTCGACCTGCGGGACCTGCTCCAGGAACGTCTCCGTCTGCTCCTTGGTGCAGAAGCCCATGACCCGCTCGACGCCCGCGCGGTTGTACCAGCTGCGGTCGAAGATCACGACTTCGCCCGCGGCGGGGAAGTGCTGGATGTAGCGCTGCGCGTACATCTGCGACTTCTCGCGGTCGGTAGGCGCGGGCAGGGCGACGACTCGGAACACGCGTGGGCTGACGCGCTCGGTGATCCGCTTGATCGTGCCGCCCTTGCCGGCGGTGTCGCGCCCCTCGAAGACGATGCAGATCTTCGCGCCCGTCGCCTTGACCCACTCCTGCATGGCCACCAGCTCGCCGTGCAGCTTCCGCATCTCACGCTCGTACTCCTTGCGACCCATCCTGACGGCGGCGGCCGCCGGGCTCTCTTCGCCCTCGTGCGCCTTCGTCTTCTTGCTCACTGTGTCTTCTCCGTGGTTGCTCGACCAGGGGTGAGCGCGCGCTGCACGTCGATCGTAGTCGGCGCCGGAACGCGTCTGCGGCGGATCCACTTGCCTGACTCGACCACCAGCGGCAGAAGGGCGGCCAGTCCGAAGCAGGCGAGCCACTCGTTGCCGGTGAGCGAGGTGGTGAGCAGACCCTTCTGGAGGCCCGGCAGCTCCGTCGCGAGGACGATCATGGTGAGGGGGACAAGCGAGATGCCGAGCGCCTTTAGCAGCGGGGACGAGAACCCGCTGGCGGGGTCGCGCCGGTTGGTGAGCGCGTTGAAGACGGTGCCGAGTCCCATGACGACGAAGGTCATCGTCAGCGAAGCGGTCGCCACGTCGGTGCTCGGGTCGTCCGGTCCCGCGACGAGCGGGATCAGGGCGGCGACGAAGAGCGTGGCGGCGTAGACGACCCAGAGCGTGACGGCGGCCCGGTTGGTGATCGGCAGCTTCGGGTCGCGCGGCGGCCGGTGCATGACGTCGGGCGCCCCGGGGTCGACCGCGATCACGACGACGCCGGACGCGGTCACGAACACGAGCAGGTACAGCACCATCAGCGGGGTGAGGGCCACGCCCTGGTTGATGTCGAACGCGGTCGCGGCGAGGAACAGGAATACGAGCGACAGCAGCTGCGTCATCTGGTAGCGGACGTAGGAGACGACCTTCTCGTAGACCCGGCGGCCGATCTCGACGGCGTTGACGAGCGTGCCGAAGTTGTCGTCGGTGAGGATCATCCGGCCGGCCTGCTTGGTCACCTCGCTGCCGCTGCCCATCGCCACCCCGATGTCAGCCTGCTTGAGGGCGGCCGCGTCGTTGACCGCGTCGCCGGTCATCGCCACGATCAGCCCCTGCTCCTGCATCAGCCGGGCGAGGCGAAGCTTGTCCTGCGGCGAGACGCGGCCGAAGACGTGCAGCTCCGGGAGCCGGCGGGCCAACTCCTCGTCCGACAGCGCCTGCAGCTCGCTACCGCTGATCGCCCCCGGCCCGAGCCCGAGCGTCTCGCCGATCGCCTGCGCGGTGACGGCGTGGTCGCCCGTGATCATGCGTACGTCGATGCCGGCGCCGAGCGCAGTCTGGACGGCGGCCTTCGACGACGGCCTCAGCGGGTCGATGATCCCGACCATGCCGACGAACGCGAGGTCGTGGGTCAGCGACATCGGGTCGGCGTTCATCGTCTCGAGCTCCGCGTCGTCGACGAAGCGCGCGGCGAACGCGAGCACCCGCAGGCCCTTCTCGCCCATGCGCTCGTTCGCGGCGTCGATACCGGAGCGAGCCTCCTCGATCGGCACCTGCGAGCCGGTCATCGGTCCGCCGGAGAGAGTGCAGCGCGCGAGCACGACGTCGGGGCCGCCCTTGACCAGCTGGATCACGCGCGAGCCTCCGTCCACCTGGTAGCGGTGGAAGGTGGCCATGAACTTGTAGTCGGAGTCGAACGGCACCTCGGCGATGCGCGGATAGGCCCGGCGGGTCTCCTCCGCGTCGACGCCGAGCTTGGCCGCGAGCACGACGAGCGCAGCCTCCGTCGGGTCGCCGACCACGCTGCCGTCGTCGCCGACGGTCGCGTCGCTGTCGAGAACGAGCCCGAGCGCGATCCGCGTGAAATCCGGCACTGGGGCCCCGGCGACCGACGTGAGGGTCCCCGTCTTGCGGTAACCCTCTCCCTCGACCGTGAACCACGCGTCGCCCGTGTACATGGTCGAGACCATCATCTGGTTCAGCGTCAGGGTGCCGGTCTTGTCGGTGTTGATCGCGCTCGTCGCGCCTAGCGTCTCGACGTCGGTGAGGTTCTTGACGACGGCCTTAGCGTCGGCGAGCTGCTTCGCGCCCATCGACAGCAGGGCGGAGACGAACGCCGGCATGCCCGTCGGGATCGCCGAGATCGCCATCGCCGTCCCCAGCAGCAGGACGTCGCTGAACTTCTCGCCGCGGAGGACGCCGACGATGACGATGATCGCGACCGCGCCCCACGCGATGATCCCGAGCACGTAGGTCAGCGAGCCGAGCTCCTTCTGGAGCGGCGACCGCGTGCGGGTGACGGCGGTCAGCATCTCCGCGATCTTCCCCATCTCGGTCTCCATGCCCGTAGCGGTCAAGACCATCGCGGCCGTCCCCCTCGTCACCGCGGTGTTCTGGAAGAGCATGTTCGTGCGGTCACCGAGCGCCACCTCCGGCCCGGCGAGCACGCCCGCGTCCTTCGCGACCGGGGCGCTCTCGCCGGTGAGAGCCGCCTCCTGCGTCTCCAGCGTCGCCGAGCGGACGATGCGGCCGTCGGCGGGGACGATGTCGCCCGCCTCCAGCTCGACGACGTCGCCGGGAACGAGATCGACCGCCGGGACGAGCGCGACCGAGCCGTCGCGCACGACCTTCGCCTGGGGCACCTGGAGGTTCGCGAGGGCGTCGATGCTTGCGCGCGCCTTCAGCTCCTGGCGCGTGCCGAGGACGATGTTGAGCAGGATGAGCAGCGCGACGATCACGCCGGTCGAGACCTCGCCGATTACGAAGCTCACCGCGACAACCGCGATCAGCATGATGTTCATCGGATCGCGCAGCTGCTGAGCCGCCACCGCCCACATCGACGGCGGCGTCTCCTTGCCGATCTCGTTCGGCCCGTACCGCGACAGCCGCGCCGCCGCCTCCGAGTCGGTCAGGCCGGAGTCCGCATCCGACTCCAGCCCGGCCACGACCTCCCTGGCGTCGCGGGCATACGGCGTGTCCGTCGGCAGCCGATCGGCTGTCGACTCTGGCGACATCACGGCCCTGATCGTATGCGGTGGGGCTCCTTCATCGCGGAGCTAGAGGCGCTTGCGCGGCAGGCGTCGTCGTGAAGCGCAACTGCCGGTGGGCCGTCAGGCCGGCGGGTTCTCGGCGTACTGCGGCGCGTCGCCGCCGATCTCGTGCCAGCTGGCCATGTATGCGACCTGGAGGTGAAAGCTCGGTTCGAGTTCAAGGTCGCGCATCAGGCCTGCGGCCACAAAGTACTTCTCGCCGAGGTCGTCATACAGGCTGGATCCGCAGTTGCTGCAGAAGTTGCGGGGCGCGAACTCGCTCTCGTAGCGCTTGACCAAGTCCTCGCCCTTGGTGAACCTGAAGTTCTCCTTGGCCACCACCACCCCTGCAAGGCTCGAGCCCGTCCACCGCTGGCAGCGAGTGCAGTGACAGTAACCCAGTGCCTCGGGATCTTGAACCTCGTACTCCACGCCGCCGCACAAGCAAGCTCCCTTGAGCGTTTCAGTCATCACGACCCTTTCTCGCGTTGGCGTACGATCCGCGGCAACGCTACCACCGGTCCGCAATCCGAGGACAGATCCGGGGACAGCACCGCATGCGGCGGGCACGGTGATCGTCGACGGCCAGACGGTCACGGTGCTCGACCTGCGATCGCTCGGACTCCGAAGGACCTCCTTGTGAGAGGCTTCTGCGCTTCCACGGCCAAGTGGCTTCTCACCCGTCCTGACCTCGCATGATCTGGCGCGATGCTGACGCGGATCGAGGGACCCGCGGACATCCGAGTCCCTCGATCCGGTCCGAGTCAGCTCAGCGTTCTACTGAGTCCCTGTAGCCCTGCCAACGTGCCGTCAGCGCGAAGAGCACGATGACGTTGAGCGCGACGATCAAGATGTTCCAGAGCGGATACGCCTGCGGGTAGTTCGCCAGGAACATGATCTGCTGGATCGCGTTCAGGGCCACGCCGACGATGGCGAGCCAGCGCGCCCAGCTCGCCCCACTGAGAAGACCCAGCCCTGCGAAGATGAGCAGAACGCCCCAAAGAAGCGTGATCCAGCCCCAGGCGGTCACGTCGACGATCGCAAGGCCCTTGGACGTAGCCACGACGTATTCGTCCTCGAGGATCGCGACGAAACCCTGGAGCACATCGAGCGCCCCGATGACCAACAGCACGATGCCGGCAAAACCGATCCACCCGCTCCACGAATCTCGTGATGCCATGTCAATCCCTCCTGTTCACGGAACGAGAGCACTGATTCGGGTTGCTGGAGGGAATACCTCTGACGAACTCGATCCGCACCTCAGACGCTGGAGGTCAACGGGCCCACCGCGACGCGCTCTCGGGACAGCCGGACACTCCGGCGTGCGTGTGCACCGGTGTGTGCACCGGACGAGCATGTCCGCCGTCTGACACGGTTGGTGATGGAGCCGTGCGACCTGGCCGCTCCACCAAGCCAGTCCAAATGGGCCGTGCTGGATTCGAACCAGCGACCTTGGGATTAAAAGTCCGCCTCCGGCTGTGACGTGCGGTGCGGCCTAGTGCTGCCAGGTCGCTTGGAATGCGGCCTTCGGCGTTCCGTGGTGCCGTCTGGTGGCGCCTCGTGATGGCCGATTATGGGGCGTTCGTTTGCAGTTCGGTTTGCAGGGCGCCGCGGCTTCACACCTTGACGAGGTATCGCTTGCGCAGACTCTCGAGATGTTCGTGCGCCCAAGCTGGACGCTCGGAGAGGGTTCGAGCTTGCCGCAGTGGTCTCGGTACGAAGCGGCGGCGAAGATGCAGCTGCTGTCGTCGTCGACGAGCCCTGCGAAGCGCTCGATCTCGCCCCGATGTCGAGCGAACACCTCGTGCTCGGCATCAAGCGGTTCCCAGTAGAGGTAGATGAGCATCAGTGGCCGACCGGGATACTGCGAGCCCGGCCAAACGAAGGCCGCGTTCGTTACGCCAGCGTGCGAACGAATTGACGGCGAGCGCCGACGACGACCACGGCGCGCGCATCTTGCTCTTGAGTTCGTTGCCGGCGCCGGCACCAAACTCGCGCTTGAGCTCCGCGATGGTGATCCCGGGGAGGAGGTTGTCCTCGGGGTCGACGACGTAGCCGCGCTCGTCGATCTCGGCGTTCGGGACGATCGTCTGTAAGCCGCGGAGGAGCGCGCGCCTGAGCTCTGGGTCGAGCAGCCGGGC
Organism: uncultured Thermoleophilia bacterium; assembly: GCA_963819905.1. Lineage (GTDB taxonomy): Bacteria > Actinomycetota > Thermoleophilia > Gaiellales > Gaiellaceae > CAWCQC01. Next base: position 5,721 of record CAWFXP010000009.1, on the reverse strand, counting down.
CTCACGTAGAAGCGATCGCTCGTTCGTCACGAGCTCGTCCATCCAACGCGGCTGGCGGTCACGAGGTCGCCGCGGTGTCCGTGATTCCTCGACGCTCGAGTTCTCGCGGGCTCGCCAGCAGAAGGCGCACGGCGGCTGGCACGCTGCGCGCCAGGTCGGCGGTGTACCGGCTGGGTCCGCGAACGGTGGACGTGAAGAAGCTCCTGTCCGTCCTGAGCATGTCGAGCGGCGCGACCGCGTACTACACCGCCGAGAACGCGGCCATCCCCGTCAGCGAGCCGACGTTCGCGGAGGGCGCCCTGCTGGCGCCCAAGGAACTGACCGCCCTGGTGCCCGTGTCGAACCGGCTGCTCCGGGTTGCGAATCGTCGATCGTACCGCGGTCAAGCACCTCGCCTGCCGACAGGATGCATCCGGAAACGCGGACCCTGCTGGCGCCACGAGCTCGTGAGACAAGGCCGAAAGAGCCATCTAGGCACGAGCTCCCCATCGGCGTAGCCTCCGGGCTGCCGGTCTCGCCGTCGTGGTTCAAGCTCGCGAGCGCGCCCCGGTGGGTGGGCCTGCGGCGAGGGCGGCTGCCAGTTTCCCAGACGCCGAACAGGGGCGAACATGGCTGGCCCCGTCATCGTCTCCTGTCGCGAGCCCGAGAAGAAGACTCCGGAGGCGCAGTAGCGCCCCGCTACTTGCCGAAGAGCCGCTCGAGTTCGCGCACCTCGGCCTTCGTGAGCTGCGACATCGGCACCCGGCCCCGCCTCGCCGACTCTCCGCCCGGCCCGCGCGCGCAGGCGTCCTCCCCACCGAACGGCGTTCGCCCGCGGGCTCCCGATCACGGCCGGGCCGCCTACTGCTAGGGCTCGGCCTCCCGCAGCATCCCGACGAGGACGCCCCGAAGGCGCGCGTAGTTCGGTCGCCTATACCAGCGCCGCGATGAGGCGCTGCAGCAGCACGAACGCGAAGGCGCCGATCGTCCCGCCGGCGGCGACCACGAGGTAGGTGTTCCGTCGCCGACGCGGGTCCCTCACGAACACCCACGGGAGCACGAGTCCACCGACGAGCATCGCGATGGCGACGCCGAGATCGTGCAGGCGAAATAGCTCGGCCGACAAGTTCCAGGCCCAGACCCGGCGGTCGATCAGGAGGAAGAGCGCCTCCGCCACCAGCATGGCCGCGGGCGCCGCCACCGCAACGGCCGGTGGTCGCTCCCGGCGGGTCGAGACCACCGCGCCGCACGCGCCGATGATCGGTCCAGCAACCAGTGCGGCCACGGTCCACGCCACGTTCAAGTCAGTCACGACGTACCCGCGGACCACCCCTCCGTTGTAGTACGTCGCGACCCCCATGACGAGGGTGAGCGCACCCGCAAACGCGCCCTGTCGCCACGACGCCGCTCGATACCCGACGAAGAAGGCCGCGAGCCCCCACAGCGAAGCCAAGTTCCCGAGGACCTCGAACACGCGCGCGTGGAAGACGCCGTCCGCGACCAATGAGAAGACGCCGAGCGCGACCCCGACGACGACCGCGACAAGGAGCACCCCTCGCCGCTTCAGGATTGGCGGGTCCGCACGTTCCGTCGTCCCGGCCGTAATCTCGGTCCCCGACCTTAGCGCGTCTCGGACGAGGTGACGCGCAGGGCCCCAATCCCCGACAGCCGCATCGCCACAGGCCTGAGCACCACGGCTATTAGTACCCGCGCCGCCCACCCTTAGCCTTCGCCTGGCACCGGCCGCGCTCCGGATCTTGGCGGTGACTTGGCGCCCTCGACGTGCATATCCGGGAGCCAGGTGAGCCAGGAGGGCAAGTACCAGTTGTGCTTGCCGAGCAGCTTCATCGTTGCCGGGACGAGGACTGAGCGCACGATCGTTGCGTCGATCAGAAGCGCGAGGGCGATGCCGAAGCCCATCTGCTGGAAGGCGATGGTGTCTCCCATCGCGAAGCCCCAGAAGACGGCGATGATGATCAATGCCGCGCCGGTGATGATCCGTGCGGTCGAGCCCACCCCGAAGGCGACAGCGGCGTCAGTGTCGCCGTCTCGGCTGTAACGCTCCCGGATGCGGCTGAGCAGAAAGACCTGATAGTCCATTGAGAGCCCGAAGAGAACGGCGAAGAGAAAGAGGGGCACCCAGGCGTCGATCGTCTCAGCCGCACGGAGGCCGAGGAGCTCGTTGCCAATGCCGTTTTGGAACACGAGCACGAGCAGCCCGTAGGCGGCGCCCACTGAGAGCAGGTTCATGACGATCGCGGTCGCGGGGACGACAATCGAGCGAAACGCAATCGTGAGCAAGAGGAAGCTCAGTCCCAGCACGAATAGGACGACAAGCGGGAGCCAGAAGTTGACCGTGTCGTGGTAGTCGAGCTCCTCGGCCGTGTCGCCTCCCACGTAGACCTGCGCGTTCGTCCCGGCGAATGCATCGGGGACCACCTCACTGCGGAGCTCGCGCACGGCCTCGATCGCCCGCGTGCCGTTCGGGTCGCCTGCGATCGGAACGCTGACGCGCGCGACCGTGCCTGCCTGGTTTGCCTCGACGATCGGCTGTCCGAAGATCGGTCTGCTCGCAAGCTCGTTCTCGAGCCGGGCCAACGCCTCCTTGATCACGGGTGTGTCGACCTTTCCGGCGACGGCGATCTCGACTGGGTCAGTCGTCTCCTTCGGGAACTCCTCTTTGAGGAGGAGATAGCCCTGCTTCGACTCGAAGCGGTCGGGCAGCGTCGCCGGCCCGGAGGTGCCTGTGTCGAGTGTGAGCACGGGGGCGGCGAGCGCGAGCAGCAGGCCGGCGGCGAGAACGACGCTCAAGACGGGGCGACGCATCACCCAGTGGACGATTGCCCCCCAGACGCGCCCCTCCCGGCCCGCCTGCTCGGCGGCGCGTCCGAAGAAAGGTATGCGAAGCGAGTTCACGCGGTCTCCGAGCAGAGCGAGAACGGCGGGAAGGAGCGTCAACGCTGCGATCACGGAGCGATCGCGACCAGGATCGCGCCCGCGGCGAGGAGACGGAAGATTGTGCTCGGAACGAGCAGAAGCCCGAGCATCGCGAGCACGAACGCAATCCCACTGAAAAGAACGGCTCGGCCGGCGGTGGCACCCGCGGTTTCGATCGCATCGAGTTTCTCTCGCCCCCCGAGCCGTTCCTCCCGATAGCGGGAGAGGATGAAGAGCGAGTAATCGATCCCCAGAGCAAGGCCCATGCCGATCAGCATGTTCTGGGTGAAGACCGAGAGATCGTACGCCTGGGCCACGAGCGCCACGAGAGCGAGCGCAACAGCGATCGAGACGATCGCGAGCATCAGCGGAACGAGACCAGCGACGACGGCACCGAAGACGAGCAGCAAGATGACGAGGGCAACCGGCGCGCCGAAGAAGAGCTCGCCTTTCTTCAGATCCTCGAGCGAGGCGGCTTCTTCGTCTGCGTCGGATGTCCAGCCGCCCGTGACCGCCGCCGCGTAGCCCGCCTCGTCATCGAGGCGCTCCACCGCCTCGACCACTCCCTCGACATCTCCCTCCCCGTCCCTGCCGAGCCCTACGAGGAGAACCGTCGAGTCCCGGTCCTGCGAGACGAGGCGCCGGCTCCTCACCGTAGGTGACCACCGTGACGCTCCCGCCGCGCGTAACTCATCCGCGAGCGCAGCAACGCGCGCGCGCGTCGGGGCCGCTTCGACATCGCCGTTCCCGGCCCGCACGACGACGACTGGGTAATCGCCTGTCCCACTCGCGACGAGGTGGGGAGAGCCCTAGGAGACGATCTGCTCGGCCTGCTTGCGACTCGGTCTGCCTCGTTATCTCGGCCTCGCCCTCGAACTCGAGGAACGTCGCCACGAGAACGAAAGCGCCGAGAAGGACGAGGAGCCCGAGACTCCAGTACAAACCAGGGATGCCGGCCGCTTGCTCGGGCGAGCTTTTGAGTCATGCCGCCGACCGCTAGCCCGCCTAAGCGCGATCCCGCCTCGGCCTACAGACCAGAGCTTCGATCTCCGACTCCGGATGGAGAACGGCCGCTATAAAGGCGGCGTACCCGGCACCGGCAACGCCATGGTCGTAGGCGAAAACAATCGCCCCGGGCCGGTCGCGGACTCCAAGCTTGCCTGAAGATGCTGCCCACGTGCGTCTTCACTGTCGCCTCGGCCACGTACAGGGATGCGGCGATCTCGGCGTTCGTCGCACCCCCGCGCCATGAGCCGCAGGACATCGTGCTCACGATCGGTGAGCAAGTCGAGTCGGGCCACGTCTCGCGCGGCAGGCGCCACAACTCGCCTGTAGCGATCGAGCAGCCGAGGGAGCGACCGCCGAGTCGAACCAGGCGCCGCCCCCGGCGACCGCACGAACAGCCGCGATCAGCTCCTCTGCCGAAGAGTCCTTTAGACCAAACCCTGCGGCACCAGCCTCGACCGCTCCCCACAGCACTTCGTCCTCGCCGAACGTGGTGAGCACCAAGACGGCCAGATGCCTATCTCCGGCTGAGCAATTGTTTCGTCGCGCTAGATCCCGTCTACAGCCGGCATGCGGATATCCATGAGGACCACGTCCGGGTTAAGGGCACACAGCTCCTCCACCGCCTGCCGGCCGTCAGCAGCACTCCGCAACGACCTCGAACCCGTCCTCGGACGAGGGATTCGCGCCAAGCCGGTACGGACAATGGCCTGGTCATCGACGAGAGCAACCCGGATCATCCGACTCGCAGCTCCGCCTAGGTCATCATTAGACTTTCGAGCGGAAGACTGCAGCTCACCCGCCAACCGTCGGGCGTCGGCCCGGCAGCCAAACTAGCCCTCCGAGCGCGGTCGCCCGCTCCCGCATCCCGATCAGGCCGTAGTGAGGACGGTCTGGCTCTGAAACCGATACGGCGCCAGTCTGTCCGCTCGTCTCAGCCACGAGATGTACCCGCCGATCGGCCAGCTCGACCCCGAGTACTGTGCTTCGCGCGCGGCGCATGTCGAGCAGCATTCGCCAGCGCCTCCTGAGTGATCCGGTAGAGCGCGACGCCCACCCCCGGCGAGACGTTCAGAAAAATCTCCACGCATCCGCAGCTCGACGGCTAGACCACCAGCACGAGCCTGGCTCGACAAGCGCCGGAATCTCACTCGCCGACGGGACAGGCGGCGCCGCTCCGCTCGTCGTCGCTACGAAGCAGCGAAACCGTGCGACGCAGCTCCTCCATGCTGCGACGGCCTACCTCCTCCGGCCGACCGCAGCGCCTCCTCGGCCGAGGCCGGGTCGCGCCGCAGCACGTGCCGGGCGCTCGTGACCTGGAGCATGACCGCAGCCAACCCATGTCCCACGAAATCGTGGACATCCCGGGCGATCCGACGGCGCTCGGCCAGCAGCGCCTGCTGGGCGAGCTGGCGCCGCGTGGCGTCGAGCTCCGCGGTCCAGTTGCGCCTGGCGCACAAAAACACGACCCAGGAACCAAGGGAAGACGATGCCCAAGATCCAGATACCCACGGCCACCTCGGACGGATCCTGAACCACGCCCACAAGAACAGCAGTGTGGCCGCCCGCAAGAACTCCCAGCGCGGCTGCCGCCCTAAGCGACACCCGACCAGCGCCCGACCGACGAAGGCCAGCAGAGAAACCTCGAACATGAGCGGGATTTTTCACAGCCCGCCGGAGCGCTGCGCCACCACCACGGGAACGATCACCGCGACCGAGACCGCTAACAGCGGCACACCTGGAACGAAGACCCACAAGCCGAAGGCAACGACCGGGATCGCCACGAACACAAGGTCCGGC
>CAWFXP010000008.1:0-36162 GCA_963819905.1 uncultured Thermoleophilia bacterium | reverse complement strand
ACGTTCAGCGGCTCGAGCTGGGCGACGTCGTGTTGTCGAGCTCGACGGCGAGGCCGGTCAGGTCGAGGCCAAGGTCGTCGCCCGATGGAGCGGACCGACACGACCGTCCGCGTCGCGCTCCGTCTGGACGGGCGTAGAGGAGTTCGTCGAGAGTCGCCGCTCGGCGAGCAGGTGACCGTCATCCGCGGTCCCTGAGCCACCGCAACGGACGCGGTTCAGGCAGGGACGCCGACCGGAAGGTCGAGGCGCACGCCATGCGCTCCGCCAGTCCCCTGCGTCCGACGCGGCCGGCGCGCTCCACCGCGCCGGCCACGCTCGAACAGTCTCGTCAGGCCGTAGCCACCCGGCGATCGTCGACCATGTAGGCGACGATCAGCGCGAGGGGGAAGAAGACCAGGCTGAAGAGGAAGTAGAGGAAGAAGCTGTGCCCCTTCCGGGCCGCAACGCGCGCCGGCCAGAACGCGATAGCTATCCAGATGACCACGAACAGGATGTACCAGAGCATCTAGCAGCTCCTTCGCTGAATGCGACTCGCTTCGTCGATCGCCGGAGCCCCCTCCGGTGAGGGGCGGCTCCGGCTCGGCGCGGTTATTGCTCGTCCAGCTCCTCTTCCTCTTCCTCGGCGATCTCGATCGCGACCGCAAGCGCGCGGACAATCTTGCCTGTCGCGGACGCGACTCGCGCGGTGCCGACGATCGGTGCGACCGCGGCAAGCACACCGCGGACCTGCTCGGCGTCGAGACCGAGCTCGTGTGCCGCCCCGAGATTGAGCAGGTACGAGGCAGGCGGGGCGTCGACCGCGACGAGCGCGGCGATGCGGACGAGCAAGAGTGTCTCCGCATCGAGGCTCGACGCCTCGAGCGAATCCGTGGTCATGCTGGCGAGCAGGTCGAGGACCGGGGTCTCGCTGGTCGATTCGGCCATGGTGCTCCTTTCGTTCGACGTTTGTTCCGGGACGAGGCGCCCCGGAAATGTGCGTCGAGTATGGGTGCGGGCGCGCGCGCGCTCCTCATACAGATGGGATGAATTGTCTCTCCGGCCGCGCCGCGACCTGGCGGGCTGTCGCGCGGACAGCTTTGTCCTAGCATCCGGCGTCGATGGGCGTTGCGGAGGTTCCTTTCGACCTCGTGGAGGTCAAGCTAGCTGCGCCGTCGCTTCGGTCCGGCACCGTTGCGAAGGCCGACATGATTGCCCGGCTCTCGCGGCGGGCGTACCGTTCGCGGCGGTGGTCGCCCCCGCCGGGTACGGCAAGACGACCTTCTTGCGCGCTGGGCCGAGGCGATCCACGTCCATTCGCGTGGATCGGGCTCGACGGGCGAGACGACGACGACCCCACGGTGTTTCTGCGGTACATCGCGGCAGCGATTCACCGGGTCGAGCCGCTCCCGGCCGAGGTGTTCGATGCGCTGTCCGGCCCAGCGGCTCCGCCTGGCCGATGCGCGTCCGGCGCATCGGGAGCGCACTCGCTGCACTCGAGGGCCCGCTGGTGCTCGTGCTCGACGATCTGCACCTTGTCGACAATCCGTCGTGTCTGGACGTGCTCGCGGCGCTCTTCGAGTACGTTCCGGCCGGCTCGCAGATCGCGATCGCGAGCCGGGAAGAGCCTGCACTGCCGCTTGCCCGCTGGCGAGCGCAGGGGAGGGTGCACGAGATCGGCGTGGCGGACCTCCGGCTCGACGAGCAGGAGGCTGAGTCACTGCTGGAAGCAGTCGGAGTCGAGCTCGACGCAAGCGAGCTCTCCGAGCTGACCGAGCGGACAGAAGGCTGGCCGGCCGGCTTGTACCTCGCGGCGCTGTCGCTGCAGGCCGGGGGTCAGAGCCGGCGTCGCGCCGGGTCCTTCAACGGCGACGACCGGTTCGTGTCCGAGTACTTCCGCCTCGAGCTCCTCTCCCGAATGCCGACGGCCGAGGCGCAGTTCCTCATGTACACATCGATTCTGGATCGCATGTGTGGCGCTCTCTGCGACGCCGTGCTCCAGACGACGGGCTCCGCACAGGTGCTCGAGACGCTCGAGCGTGCGAACCGCTTTCTGGTGCCCCTCGACCGGCGGGCGAGTGGTATCGCTACCACCACCTGTTCGGCCAGCTGCTGCGCGAACGAGCTCGAGCGGAGCGAGCCGGACGTGGTGGCCGGGCTGAACCGCCGGGCGATGGCCTGGTGCGTCGCCAACGGCCTGACGGAGGAGGCGATCGGCTACGGGCAAGCGGCGGGCGAGAAGGACACCGTCGCCGGCTTGGTCGACGCCCTCAGTCCGCCGCTCTACTACGACGGCCGCCTCGAGACCGTGGAGGAGTGGCTCCGCTGGTTCGGCGACGACGAGCTTGCGGAATACCCTGCGCTCGCCGTCTATGGAGCCTGGTGGCGCTCGATGACGGGGCGAGCCGAGGAGGCTGAGCGCTGGCTAGCCCTCGCGGACGGTGCAGTTTCCAAGATCCCGCTCTCGGACGGCAGCGCCACGATCGAGCCGTGGGTCGCCACGTTGCGGGCGCACATGATGCCGAACGGTGTCGAGCAGGCGCTCGCCGACGCCGATTTCGCGCTGGATCAGCTCTCGCCGGACAGTTTTTGGATCCCTACCGCACTGCTCGGCCAAGGAGTCGCACATGCCCTGCTCGGCGCGACCGATCGTGCGGTGGCGGCGCTCTCTGCAACCGTCGAGGCGGGGTTGGCCACCGGCAGCGTCGAAGAGGTCTTCCTGGCGCGGGCGCAGCTCGCGCTCCTCGCGGCCAGGGAAGGCGCCTGGGGCGAGGCAGGGCGACACGCTCGGGCAGCAGAAGCGCTCGTCGAGGAGTCGGGCCTGAGCGACTACTCGACGAGCTCGATCGTGCACGTCGCGGCAGCGCGTGTGGCGCTGCACGAGGGGAGGGCGCAGGATGCCCGCGCGGCACTGGCACGTGCCCACCGCCTGCGGCCGATGCTCGACCACGCCATTCCATGGGAAACCGTCGGGGTCGGGATCGAGCTCACGCGCGTCCATCTCGCACTCGGCGAGGCAGCCGCCGCCCGCACGACTCTCCGCGAAACCGAGCAGGTTCTCGCGCTCCGCCCCGACATGGGCGTCCTCGTCGAGGACGCGCAAGACCTGCGCGACCGCCTGGCGGCGACCTCCGGGCCGGCCGGCGCCTGGGCGATGAGCTTGACGGGTGCCGAGCTTCGGCTCCTTCCCTTCCTCGCCACCCATCTCACGATTCCGGAGATCGCGACCCGGCTCTTCATCTCGCGCAACACCGTCAAGACCGAGGCGGTCTCGATCTACCGCAAGTTGAGCGCGTCCTCGCGCAGCGAGGCGATCGAGCGCGCCGTCGAGGTCGGGCTCCTGGAGAGCTCGATCTACCCGCCGTCGGCGAATCTCATGCAAAAAGGATGAGGCGAATGTCGACGGCCTGAGGTCGGATACGGGCGACCTCGATGGATGACTACAAAGAGCACCTGCGTCGCCTCGCTGTACATGACGAGAGCGCTTGTCGAGGGGATCGTCTCCGAGGAGAAGACGCCCATGGCGTCATCCCTCGCCGCGAAGACCGCTGCACTCGTGCGCGTCGCCGCAATGATCGCGGTCGATGCGGCGCCGTCGTCGTTCCAGCACGCCGTCTCCCTCGCCCTCGCGGCCGGGGCGACGAGCAACGAGATCGTCGCCACTCTCGAGGCGGTGACGCCTGTAACGGGCACGGCGCGCGTCGTCTTGTGCGCCCCGAAGCTCGCGCTCGCGCTCGGCTACGACGTCGAGGAGGCGCTCGAGGAACTCGACCCGTGAGGAGCCTCTGCGAATCACACGATTCGTATGAGGAAAGCCGACGCCTCCACGCCGATAGTCCCCGGCACGCGATGAGTCTCACGTACCGTCACGAGCCACGGAGTTGTCATGACGACCTCAGATCACACGCAGGTAGGTGACGTCCCGGCCAGGGCACTGCTCCTGCCGATGCGGACGGTGCTGCTCGTTGCCGCGACGCTGGCGGTGATGGGGGCGTTCTGGGCGATCGGCGACACGTTCCTGATCGTCTTCATCGGGATCTTCCTCGCGCTCGTGTTCGAGTCCCCGTTGCGGTACGTGATGGCGAAGACGCACATGTCGCGCGGCCTGGCCTCGGCGGTGACGGTGATCGGGACAGCCCTCGCCGTGCTCGTGATCGGGCTGCTGTTCCTCGTTCCGCTGGTCGGCGCGGTGCGGGACTTCCTCCAGGACCTTCCGCAGACGATCGAACAGCTCCGCGAGTCGGACGAGCTCTCTGGCTGGCTCGGCGACAGCGGCGCTGCCGAGAACGTGCAGGCGGGAGCCGAAAAATCTCGTCGGCGGTTCCGGACGCGATCTCGGCCGTGCTCGGCATCGCGGGCGACTTCGTCTCCGTCTTCCTTGTCGCCTTCACGATCATCTTCATCTGCATGTTCCTGCTCAGCGACATCGTGAAGCTGAAGGCGGCGTTGGGGAGCGTGCTGATGCCGGGCGAGGACGTACGCTGGCTGGGTGTCTGGGAGCGCGTGACCACCTCGATCTCGCGCTGGGCGATCGGCGTCGTCGTCATCGCCGCGATCGCCGGAACCACCCAGGGGCTCACGGCCTGGCTGCTCGGTTCGAGCTATGCCCTCGCATTGGCTGTCATCGCGGGACTGCTCGACATGATCCCGAACATCGGCGCGACGATCGCCGGCTTCGATCCTCGTGCCGGCGCTCTGGGCCGAGGAAGGGATCACCGCGGCGCTCATCATGCTCGTCGTCCTGCTCGTCTACCAGCAGGTCGAGAACAACATCCTGACCCCGAAGATCCAGGGCAAGGCCGTCAACCTCTCGGGCTTCTTCATCATCGTCGCCGTCACGCTCTTCGGCGCCCTGCTGGGCGTCCTCGGCGCGCTCACCGCGGTTCCGCTCGCGGCGACGATCCAGATCTTCGTCCAGGAGTTGACGAAGGCTCGCCGCGCGGAGGTCGCGGCGGCGAAGGCGGCCCTCGAGGCTCCAGGGGGAGCCGGAGTTGCAGCCGTCGTGAGCGCAGCCCTTCCGCACCGGCCCGGAGTGTCGAGCGCCAGCGGCCGCCTCGACAGGCCGGCCCATGATCGAGCCGATCATCGGCGGTCTCGTGGCGAGCGTGCTCGTCTACCTCGCGATGGCTGCGCTCTTCACTCCGATCGCAGGCGTCATCGCCGTGCTCGTCCTGGGCGCATCGGCGCCGCCGCCCTGGTCGCCATGCACCTCCTGGCGGCTCGCTCGCAGTTATGAACTCCACCGTGACGAGCGAAGCCGAACAACCCTCGAACGCCAGCGGGACATCGCGTTGGCGTATCATCGTCGCCCGCGTTCTCACGATCGTTGCGATCCTCCTCGCGCTCGTCGGCATGGTCACGTTCTACGTCGAGCACACGGCCCTGGACGAGGACGGTTCGAACGATCTCGCGGAACCTGATCGAGAACGACGAGATCCGCACACAGGTCGCCGCGAAGTCGGTCGAGACGCTGTTCGAGAACGTCGACGTGGAGGCGGCGATCGCAGAGCGCCTGCCTCCCGCGCAGGCCGGACTCGCACCGGTTCTCGCCGGTCTCGCCCGCTCGGGCGCCGACCGGGCGGCGGACGCCGCGCTCGAACGCCCGCGCGTGCGGACCGTGTGGGTGGAGGTGGCGACCGCGGGCCCAGCGCCAGCTGGTACGACTGCTGGACGACGACACGACGTTCATCCAGACGGAGGGCGGCGCGGTCGTGCTCGACCTCCGCCGATCGTGATCGGCTCGGCGACCGGTCGCGGTGATCGGACGGGTCGCCGAAAGGCTGCCGGAGTCCTCGGGAAGGATCGCGATCATCGAGGAGAGCCAGCTCGAGACGGCACAGTCGCTGACGAAGATCCTGCGTGCCGTCGCCGACTGGATGTGGATCGTCGCGCTCGCTTTCGCGGCGCTCGCGATCTGGCTCGCGCGGGGGCGGCGAGGCTCGAGCTTCGAGCGCTCGCGATCGGCCTCGTCCTCGTGGGGCTCCTGATGCTGGCGGTCCGCCGTTTCGCCGGCGACTACCTCGTCGACGAGCTCGCGAAAGACGACGCCGTCAAGCCGGCGGCGCACGACGCCTGGACATCTCGCGCAGGTTCTTGCTGACGGGCCTGGGTATGGATCATCCTCGGCGTCGTCACGCTCATCGGCGTCTGGTTCGTCGGTGACAGCCGTCGCGCTGAGCAGGCACGCGGGGCCGCGTCGCCCGTCCTCGAGAGCCGCCCCACCACGTACACGTCGCGGCGATCGTTCTGCTCGTGCTCGCGCTCGTCGCTCCGCCGTTCGCTCGAGGCTGGCTCTCCGCGGCGCTTCTCATCGGCCTCGCCGTCGCCGGGATCGAAGTCGTCCGAAGCTCGGTCCTGCGAGAACGAGCGCGGCCCCGAGGCACGAGTCACTAGCCGCGGCGCATGGGCTAAGGGCGTCCTCCAGCTTGGCAACGTCTGACCCCTAGGTTGGGAGGATGGCCTCGTAGTCGCGCAGGGTGTCGTCTGTGCTCCCCGCCTGTCCTCTTCCACCGGTAGCACCGCGCTCTTCGGAGGCCCGCGCCGCTGGCGCACGATAGCTCGTTATCCTTCACGGCGTCGCGGAGGATCCTTGCAGCGTCCGCAAAGGTCACGCAACGCGTCCGGGTTCCGCAGACGGGTGGCAGGTCTCAGGCACTTCAATTTGGCATCCCGAGGCGTAGCATCGCGTCAAAGGAGGCCCGATTGGCCGAAGGCTTGCGCTGATGCTGGCATGCTCGCGGCGGGGACGGCGTTGCTCGTCGCGCTGGGTCTCGCGCGCCCGGCGGGCAGCGCGAGCAGGGCCGGGGAGGCGCGGGAGGGGCGGCACGCTGCGCCTGAGTTTCCCCATCGACGTCGACGTCGTCGACCCGGCGCTCGCGTATGCGGGGCAGTTGTGGATGCTCGAGTACCCGACCTGCGCGAAGCTGTTCAATACCCGGACGCGGCGGTGGGGCGGGACGCGCCTCGTGCCGGAGGTCGTCGACCGGTACGTGGTCTCGAAGGACGGGCGGACGTACACCTTCACGTTGAAGCAGACGTTCCGCTTCCACACCGGCGCCAGGGTGACCGCGCAGAGCTTCGCCGACACGTTCAAGCGGAATGCGCAACCAAGGCTCGCGTCACCGGCGACCGCCTACATGCGCGAGATCGTCGGCGCCGCCGAGGTGATCGACGGCAAGGCGCAGTCGATCTCCGGGTGTCCGGGTGCTCGGCCGCTACCGGCTCGATCCGGCTGACCAGGCAGGTTGGGGACTTCACCGCACGACTCTCGATGCCGTTCTTCTACCGAACATCCCGAACACGCCGATCACCGAGCTCGACGACCCGGCCGGGTCGGCCCATCTACCTCGCCGAGCGGATCGTCAACCGGCGGATCGTCCTGAAACGCAACCCCTACTACCGCGGCGCCGTCCCGCCAACGTCGACGAGGTGGTCTTGACGCTCAGAAGCTACGAGGCCTGCGTGGTCGCCGTCGAGCAGGACCGGATCGACTATTGCTTACCCGGTATCGAGCGCGTGCCGCAACGCCTCGCCAAGAGGTACGGCAATCAACCGGCCCGGCGGACAGTTCTTCGTCAGTCCCCGCTCGGGACCGCTTCGTCGCGTTCAACCACGACCGGCCCGCGTTCCGGGACCGGGCCAGATCCCGCTCAAGAAAGCGATCAACCACGCGATCGACCGACCGGAAATGGCCCGTAGGTTCGGCTACCTAGGTGGCAAGCGCACCGACCAGATGCTGCCTCCGGCGCTCGGCCTTCCCGCGAGCATCTACCCACTCAAAGGCGCCGACCCCGCCACCGCGAGGAAATGGCTCGCGCGGGCAACCATCAAGCCGAGCACGCTCGTCCTCTACGCGAACAACACTCCACAGGGCGTCGGCATCGCCCAGACACTCGCCCACAACCTCAAGCAGATCGGGATCGACGTGCACGTGAAGTCCTTCTACTACAGTGACGTCGCCGCCAGGGTCGCCACGCCCGGGGGAGCCCTTCGACCTCGCCCTGAACGGCTGGATCCCCGACTACACCGATCCGGCCAGCTTCTTCGTCCCACTGCTCTACCGTGGTAGCAGCACGATGGGCGTTAACCTCGACGACTCACGCGTCGACAGGCGAATCGCGGCGGCGGACCGCCTGAGCGGCGAGGCACGGCGCAAGGCCTGGGCCGACCTCGACATCGACCTGATGCGCAACAACCCACCATGGGCGCCGCTCGTGCACCCCCAGACCCGCACGTTCGTCTCGCGGAGCACGGGCTGCGTCTTCGACCACCCCCTCTACAGCTTCGACATCGCAGCCGCCTGCAAAGAGTAGAGGCGCTGCGGTCGCCACACGAGCGCGGCGGGGTCGTGTCGGGGACCACGGGCGGGCCGTTAGGCGCATATACGTCAGCCTCGCTGCTCGGTGGACGGAGGCCGGAGAAGAAAGACGGCAGTCGAAGAACGGGCCTTCCCCGGTCACCCGGTGATGCATGCGCGCCGCAAGGCAGTGGTGGTGCGCAACCCACGGGGTGTAGCCCGTCCGACGACGTCCTCAGTAGTGGCTGTTGTTCCCGAGCGCGTCGCCGCGGCCGAGCTTGCGGCCGGACGTGTCGCCTATGTCGAGGTACGGCCACATCACCACCGTGTGGTCACGCTTCGATGAGTTCGTGACGTGGTCGAACTGGATGGCGTGGCCGATCTCGTGTGCTGCCACGGACTGGATGTCGTATGCGCTGGAGGCGCCGGTCGTCGACCACTTGAACTCGGTGTTGAACCGGATGTCTGCCTCGACCGGGTAGCCCTGCTGGTCATACGCAATCACCGTGCACGCGAGCGCCCCGCTGCAGTCCTGGTCGTTCTTCAGGGTGCCCCAATCGACCGTGCTGTAGCCGTCGTGCTTGGCTGCGCGAGATGTCTTGCCCTCGTAGTGCGCGGGCGGGTTCGCCTGGTCTTTGATGCCGCACCAGTTGACGTTGTTCGTCCACTGGCCCTGCGCGTTCCGGACGGCCGTGACAACCGTCTCGCGGTTGATCCCCGGCGCCGTCGCGCCGATCCACCACTTCCTCGTCGTCCGCCAGTACGTCTTCCCGATCGACGCCTGGGATGAGCTGTCGCACTTCACGTCCGACCCGGTCTCCGCCGGAGTCACGGCATACACGGCATCGGACGCACTCCGCAGCACCCCGGACGGCCGGAAGAACGCCACCGAGAGGACACGTTGCTGCGAGTCGCTGTACAGGCGGGCGAATCGGCTCCCGTCTCTGCGGTGGAGCGTGCAGAGCGACAGCCGCCCGGCCAGCCGACGACGGGCAGCGTGACCCCCGGAGGGGATCCTGAACGCGAGCTCGCCTCGGACCGGCGGCGGCAGGCGCAGGCCGCACGGCCGGGCGACAGCGGCGGCGCTCGGCGCCCGAAGCGCGACGGAAGCGCCATCTTCGCGCGCTGCCGGCGCACGCTGCGGCGGCGACCACGATCGCGACCGGGAAGAGGCGGCGCCGGGAGAACGGCATTCGGTCGGACGTGCAGATGCGCGGCTGGTAGAGGCTTCGGAAGGTCATACCCCGAACAAGCGCGACCCCCGTGCTGGTGTCACACGCAACGTCAAGCGATGTGCACGAGGTCGTCGACGAGAGCGTCGAGACCGGCCCGGACGGCGTCGTGGATCAGCTGTATCTCTTCCGTGGAGATCGTGAGCGGCGGTGAGACTGCGAGCGACTGCCCGAGTGCGCGCAGGATGACGCCCTGCTTGCGGATGGACACGTACGCCTTCGAGGGCAGTGCGGGATCGGCGGCCAGTGCGTCCGGTTCGAACACGATGCCGGCGAGCAGCCCGGTGCCGCCGCGGACCTCGCTCACGAGCCGGTGGCTCGCGAGCGGGGCGAGCGTCGAGAGGAGCTCACCCTCGAGCTCCTGACCGCGCGGGATCAGTCCCTCGCGCTCGAGGATCGCGATGTTCGCCAGCCCGGCTGCGCACACCGCCGCGTGGCCGGAATACGTCTGTCCGTGGCGAACCGTGACGCGCCCTGGCTCGCTCCAGAACGGATCGGCGACATGCCCGGAGACGACGACGCCCCCGAGCGGCAGGTACCCGCTGGTGACGCCCTTGGCGAACGTCACCAGATCCGGCTCGACGCCGAAACGCTCGAAGCCGAGCCAGCTGCCGAGCCGGCCGAAACCGCAGATGACCGAGTCGCAGACGAAGAGCACGCCCGCCTCGCGGCAGATCTCGGCCACCGCCTGGATGTACCCCTCGGGAGGAGGCAACACGCCGCCGGCACCGATCACCGGCTCGGCGAAGAACGCCGCGATGCGCTCGGGCCCGAGCCGCTCGATCTCGTCCCTGAGCGCGTCCGGCGAGTCCCACTGCACCTGGGAGGTGCTCGGAACGAGCGGCCCGTACCCCGCACGGTTCGCCTCGATACCGCCGAGCGAGGTCCCGAAGGCCATCGTGCCGTGATAGGCGGCCGTCCGGCTGACGATGTGCAGCCGCTCCGGCTGGCCGAGCACCTGCCAGTAGAGGCGGACGAGCTTGGCCGCGGTGTCGATCGCGTCGCCGCCGCCGCTCGTGAAGAAGACCTTTGCCCCGTCGAGCGAGGACAGGGAGGCGATTCGCTCGGCCAGCTCGAGGGCGGGCGGGGTCGCGGCATCGCCGAAGATCGACCATGCCTCCAGCGTCCTCAGCTGCTTCGCGACGGCCTCGGCGATCTCGGCGCGACCATGACCGACATTGGCGTACCAGAGGCTGGCCGAGCCGTCGAGATAACGGTTGCCGTCATCGTCCCAGAGCCAGACTCCCTCACCCCGGCTGATCACCAGCTCGTTGCCTCTCACGGAGGCCATGTCGGCGAAGGGATGCCAGAGGCTCGTGTCCTTCCGCGTCGGCATGACTCGTAGCCTACAAGCGGTTAGGCTGGACGGATGGGGAATCTCCGCGTCGCGGTGGACGTTGGTGGGACCTTCACCGACATCTGCATCCTCGACGCGGATGGGGGCGAGATCGAGGTCGGCAAGGTTCCGTCGACGACCGACCCGATCGATGCCGTGGTCACGGGCGTCGTCGACGCGGGCATCGACCTGCGGGACGTCGTGCTGTTCTCGCACGGGACAACCGTGGCGACGAACGCGCTGATCACGCGCAACCTCCCGCCCGCGGCGATGGTGACGACGGAGCACTTTCGCGACGTGATCGAGATCCGCCGCGGCACGAAGGCAGACCTGTGGGACGCCTACGCCGATGTCGCGCCGCCGTACATCCGCCGCCGTGACCGCTTCGAGGTGACAGAGCGGATCGATCATGCCGGCGAGGTCGTGACCCCGCTCGACGAGGGCATGGCACGCCAGGTCGCTTCCGTTCTGCGGCGCCGCGGGATCCAGACGGTGGCCGTCTGCTTCATCAACGCGCACGCGAACCCGGCGCACGAGCGCCGCATGCGCGAGATCCTCGAAGAGGAGCTTCCGGGCGTGACGGTCTCGACGTCCGCCGAGGTGCTCCCCGAGATCTTCGAGCACGAGCGGTTCTCGACGACCGTCGCCAACGCCGTTCTCTCCCCGCTCATCTCCGGGTACGTGAACCGGCTGCAGGACCGGCTCGGCGAGCAGGGATACGGTGGCGACGTGCTGCTGCTCCACTCCGGCGGTGGCGTGATGACACCCAAGCTCGCCGAGCGCTTCGCGGTCCGCCTGGCGGCGTCGGGCATCGCCGCCGGCGCGATCGCGAGCCGGCACCTCTCGTCGCTCTGCGGCTTCCCGAACGCGATCGGCTTCGACATGGGTGGAACGTCGACCGACGTCTCGCTCGTCTACCAGGGCGAGGAGCGTGTCACGAAGGAGTGGTTCGTCGAGTACGGCTACCCGATCTGCTTCCCGTCGATCGAGGTGCTCACCATCGGTGCAGGGGGCGGCTCCTTCGCATGGATCGACGAAGCGGGCTCCCTCCGCAACGGCCCCCAATCGGCGGGAGCCCATCCGGGGCCGGCGTGCTACGGGCGTGGCAACGACAGGCCGACGAACACCGACGCGAACCTCGTGCTCGGCCGTCTCGGCGCAAATCTCATCGGCGGAGCGATGGAGCTCGACCGGGCCGCCGCCGAGCAGGCAATCCGTGACCACGTCGCCGAGCCGCTCGGGCTCGATCTCGTCGAGGCCGCGGACGCGGTCATCCGCGTGGCCAACGCGAACATGGCCGACGCCATGCGTCTGATCTCGATTCGGCGCGGGTACGACCCGCGCGAGTTCTGCCTCGTCGCCTTCGGCGGGGCCGGGCCGCTCCACGGCGCCGCGCTGGCGGAGGAGCTGTCGATCCCGACGGTGCTCGTGCCGCCGAGCCCGGGAATCACCTCGGCGCTTGGCTGCCTGCTGGTCGACGTGCGCCACGACCTTTCGGCCATGTTCCTCGCCCACGTCGACACCGTGGATCAGGAAGCGCTGGCCGCCGAGTTCGACCGGCTCGAGGCCGAGGGACGCGAGCGCCTTGCGGCCGAGAGCGTTCCCGAGGAGCAGATGTCGCTGCAGCGTCTCGTCGACATGCGCTACCTCGGCCAGTGGCGGTCGCTGACCGTTCCCGTTTCGGCTCCGGTCGATCTCGAGGACGCCGTCAGCCGCTTCCATGCCGAGCACGAGCGGGCGTACAACTATCGCCGGGACGGGGCTCCCGTGGAGATCTATCGGCTGAGCGTCCGCGCGGTCGGCGTGACGCCGAAACCCGAGCTCAGGCGGCACGAGACCGACCACGAGCAGGCCGGAGCCGACGGCGTCGCGACCCGTTCATTTCGACTCGTCCGGCAACGCCGTCGACACGCCGTGCTACCTCCGCGCAGACCTGCCGGCGGGCGCGGCGCTCGAGGGGCCGGCGATCGTCGACCAGATGGACTCGACGACGGTCGTGCCGCCGCGCTGGGAGGCGGTCGTCGACGAGTGGCTCAACATCCGGATGGATCTGAAGGAGGCGTGATGGCGGTCGGGGTCGGAAAGCGGAGCTACACCCTCGATCCCGTCACCTTCGAGGTCCTGAAGAACGCCTTCAGCACGACCGTCGACCAGATGGCCGAGCAGATCCTGCGCACGTGCTACTCGTTCGTCATCTACGCCCGCGACTTCTCGTCCGCGCTCTGCGACCGCGACGGGAACACGATCATGCAGGGCTCCCAGGACATCGCGGTCCACGTCGGGACGCTGCATTTCACGTGCAAGGCGGTCATCGAGGCCTTCGCCGGCGACATCAATCCCGGCGATGTCTTCGCCGTCAACGACCCCTACGTCGGCGGCACGCATTTCAACGACGTCCGGATCGTGCGGCCGATCTTCTACGAGGGCGAGATCATCGCCTACGCGCAGTCGAACGGTCACTGGGCGGACGTCGGCGGCAGCGTGCCGGGCTCGTTCGACGTCAACGCGAAAGAGCACTTCGCCGAGGGGATCCGAGTGCCGCCCGTTCGCATCTGGGATCGTGGCCGTTATCTCGACGACGTCGTACGGCTGATCGTCTCCAACACGCGCGTGCCGACGGACGCCGAGGGCGATCTGCACGCGCAGGCCTCCGCCACCCGCGTGGCCGAGCTGGAGATCCTGCGGCTGGTCGACAAGTACGGGATCGAGACGATCCTGACCGCGTTCCAGGAGGTGCAGGACTACGTCGAGCGCCTCACCCGCCAGCGGGTCGCCGAGCTACCCGACGGTGTCTGGGAGACCGAGGACTACATCGACTACGACCCGTCGATCGGCGAGGGCCTCATCCCGGTCAAGGTCAAGATGACCATCGAGGGCGACCAGCTCTCGTACGACCTCACGGGCTCTCACCCGGCGATCGGCAGCTTCATCAATGCGGGGTTCGGGTCCGCCTTCTCGGGCGTCATCGCGGGGACCAAGACCTTCTTCCCGGACGTGCCGCTCAACTCGGGCTTCTACCGTGCGGTCGAGGTCGACCTCGGACCGGTCGGGTCGGTGGTCAACGCCCCGTGGCCGATCGCGGTCACGGGATTCTGCGCCGGACCGTACGAGAAGATCATGAACTCGATCTTCGAGCTCTGGTCGGAGCTCCAGCCGGAGCGTGCGCTCGCATGCTCGTTCAACCTCGAGTACCTGCTGGTCGGAGGCCGTGACGCCCGCCACGAGAGCCGCCCCATCTTCATGTGGTACGACTGGATGGTCGGTGGCTGGGGCGGCCGCAACGGCAAGGACGGCTCGAACGCGACGGCCCCGATCTTCGGCGTCGGGCTCGCCGTCCAGCCGCTGGAGGCGCAGGAACGGCTGTGCCCCGTGCTCACGACCGGTCACGAGATCCGCACCGACTCCGGCGGGCCGGGACGGTTCCGTGGCGGCTGCGGCGTCGAGAAGGGAGCGATCCTGAGGGAGGCGGAGGGCGCCGTGATGTCCTACATGTGCGACCGTGCCCGGTCGATCACATGGGGGATCAAGGGGGGCCTGCCGTCGATCCCGCACGGCGTCTGGCTCACACGCGACGGCGAACCGTGCCTTCCTCGGCGCCGTCTTCTCCAACGTCCCGTGTGGCGCCGGCGACGAGTTCACGCGGCCGTCGGCCGGCGGAGGCGGCTACGGCGACCCGCTCGAGCGCGATCCCGCGGCCGTACGGGAGGACGTCGCCGACGGGTACGTCTCGATCGAGCGCGCGCGCAAGGACTACGGCGTCGTGGTGCTCGAAGTGGACGCGGAGCTCGCGGAGTACGAGGTCGACGCCGAGGCAACCGTGGCCGAGCGGGAGCGGATCCGCTCCGAGCGGCGCGGCTGGCTGGCGGAGGATCCCGAGGGCGTCGCTCGGCGCTACCGCGACGGCGTGCTCGACCAGCTCGACGTCATCCGCGCCCACGGAGTCATTCTCGACTGGGGCACCGGCGAGCTCCTGCCCCGGACCACCGAGCAGTACCGGGCGATGCTCCAGTGGCGCATGGCAGCGCACTGGGCCGACGCCGCTCGGACGCCTGAGAGGCGTCGGCTCGCGTCAGGCGGGATCGTCGATCAGGAAGAGACGCGTCGTCGTCCCACCGGGGTTGTGACCGCGGTGGCCCGTTCCGGCCGCCAGGTGGAAGCCCTGCCCCTCCGCAATCGACAGCGCGTCCGAGCCGTCGTCGAACTCGTACACGATCTGCCCCGTGAGAACGTAGCCGCGGTGACCGTCGGTGCACCATTCGGCGCGAGCGGCGCCCGCCTCGTACTCGACGATCGCCCATCGCTGTCCGAGGGCGGACACCGCCCGGGAGTGGATGTCCGGCTGGTCGTCCGCCCAGGCAACCGATGTCGAAGTCGAGCCTGCCTCCGGCGCTCATGGCGGCATCTTGCCCGACCCCGCGACCAGGCGCTCGAGGTACTCGACGTGGTAGTCGCCACCCAGTACGGCCTCGTCGGCGAGCAGGGCGAGATGGAACGGAATCGTCGTGTGAATTCCCTCGACGTGGAACTCCTCGAGCGCACGTCGCATCCGGGTGATCGCCTCGTCGCGATCGCGCCCCCAGCAGATCACCTTCGCGAGCAGCGAGTCGTAGAACGGAGGCACCCGGTACCCGGCGTACGCGGCCGTATCGACCCGGACACCGGGTCCGGTGGGCAGCTCCAGTGCGGTGATCGTTCCCGGTGAGGGGAAAAAGCCCCGTTCGGGATCCTCGGCATTGATCCGCACCTCGACGGCGGCCCCGTTGCACGTCAGCTCGTCCTGGCGCACCGAAAGCGGCTCGCCCTGGGCAATGCGCAGCTGCTCTGCGACCAGATCGACACCGGTCACCAGCTCGGTCACGGGATGCTCGACCTGGATGCGCGTGTTCATCTCGATGAAGTAGAAGGAGCCGCTGTCGTCGAGCAGGAACTCGACCGTGCCTGCGTTCTCGTACCCCACGGCGCGGGCGATCCGAAGCGCCGCGTCGGTCAAGGCGGCCCGCTGTCCGGCGTCGATGGCCGGCGACGGGCTTTCCTCGAGCAGCTTCTGACGGCGTCGCTGCAGGGAGCATTCGCGCTCGAAGAGGTGCACCAGGTTCCCGTGAGCATCGCCGAGTACCTGGACCTCGACGTGCCGTGCTTCGACGAGCATCTTCTCGACGTACACGGCGTCGTCACCGAAGGCCGCGCCCGCCTCCATCGCCGCCTCGCCGATCAGATCGGCGAGCTCGCCCTCGTCCCGGGCCGCGCGGATGCCGCGACCGCCGCCGCCCGCCGCAGCCTTGAGCAGTACCGGATAGCCGATCTCGGCAGCCGCTTCGAGCGCCTGGTCGAGTGACGTGCTCCCGTCGGTTCCGGGGACCGTCGGCACACCTGCTCGGGCGGCGAGGCGCCGGGCGCCTGCCTTGTCGCCCATCGACTCGATGACCTCCGGGCTCGGACCGACGAAGACCAGCTCGGCATCGCGGCACGCGGCCGCGAAGACGGCGTTCTCGGACAGGAAGCCGTAGCCGGGATGCACGGCGTCCGCATGCGTCTGACGCGCGGCCTCGAGCAACGCCGGAACGTTGAGGTAGCTCTCACGCGCGTGCGGCGGGCCGATGCAGACCGCCTCGTCGGCGTGACGCACGTGGAGCGCGTCCTCGTCCGCAGTCGAGTAGACCGCGACCGTGGCGAGACCGAGCTCACGGCACGCATGCAGCACCCGGACGGCGATCTCCCCCCGGTTCGCGACGAGGACCTTGCGCAACGGCGGTCCGCTAGACTCGGCTCGAGCGCGATGATGCCCTGGCCGACGTCCACGAGATCCTCGTTCTCGACCAGGAAGCGAGCCACGCGGCCGGCCGCGTCGCTCTGGACCTCGTGGAAGGTCTTCATGATCTCGATCAGTCCGACCACGTCACCCGCGCCGAGCACGTCGCCCTCGCTCACGTACGGATCGGCCTCCGGGCTCGAACGGCGGTAGAAGGTGCCCGGCAACGGGGACTTGATCACGTGCTCCATCACACGGCCTCCAGGCTCGCGGCGGTCAGGATCTCGTCGAGCTCGCGCTCGGCCGCGATCGCCTCGTCGATGGTCACCTCACGGAACCGGACGGTGTCGCCGACGGGACGGAACTGCCCGATCTTCCAGAAGTCGGCGTGGATCACCGCAGCCGCCACGATGAAGCCCCCGGCGGTCGGTCCGTCCGGTCCGAGGATCACGGGCAGGTCGCCGTTGACGTTGATCGCCCCGACCGGGTAGCTGTTGTCGAGGATGTTCGACGGGTGACCGCCCGCGATGCCCCCGCCCTCCCGCGCCCACTCGAACTTGTAGGACTCGAGGCGAACGCCCGTGCGGTTGGAGTTGCGGTCGATCGGCCACGTGCGGCCGAAGAGCGTCTCCATGTCGTTCTCCGTCAGGAAGTCCGGGGCCGCCTGCGGGCCGCGCATCGCACGCACCTCCCAGGCACGGGAGTACTCCGGTCTCGCGGCCGTGCGGAAGCGCTGGCGTGCGCCGGTGCCGTCCCCGAGCGGCTCGCCGAGCGACAGGCGGTCACCCGCCTGCAGCGCCCGTCCGTCGAGACCGCCGAGCGCGCCCATCGTGTACGTGGCGCGCGAGCCGAGAAGCAACGGGACGTCGAAGCCGCCGTCGACTGCGAGGAAGCAGCGGAAACCGGGGCCGGGCGCCAGGCCCACCGCGACCTCGGCCCCGGCGGAGACCCGATGGCTCTCCCACAACGCGACGCTTTCGCCGTCCACGGTGACCTCCGTCTCGGCACCGCAGATCGCCATGGTCGCGTCGCCTTCGAGACGAAAGCGAAAGTTGCCGAGCGTGATCTCGAGCCCGGCGGACGACGACGGGTTGCCGACGAGCAGGTTGGCCGCCCGCAGCGCGAAGTGATCCATCGGCCCGGCCGGGAAGAACCCCTGAGCCTGCATTCCCCGGCGGCCGGGATAGTCCTGGACGGTCGTCTGGATGCCGCCCTCGAGAACCTCGATCGATCTCATGGCACGGGCGTCGCGGCGGCCGCCGCCTCGCGGCGCTGGCGTCGCTCCTCCACCTCCCCGTCGATCGTCGGCAGCCACTCCAGGTACTCGGCGAGGTCGAATGGGCTGTCCTCGGTCCGGTAGCGGTAGCGATCGGCATGGACGTCCGCGAACGCCTGCAGCAACTCCTCCTCTTCGACCCGGTGGAACTGGACACGGTCGCCGGGGCGGAGGAGCAGCGGGTTGTCCCGGAACGCAGCGTTGCGCTGCCGGATGTCGTAGATCGGCAGCGTCCGGCCGAACAGCTGGTAGCCGCCGGCCGACTCGACCGGATAGATCGCGACACACGGCCCCCCGATCCCCACCGCCCCCTCCGCGGTCCAGGTGCGCGTCGGGTTGTACTTGGGCACGAAGACGGTCTCGCGAGGGTCGAGCGGGAACATGAACGGCAAGCCGGGGAAGAAGCCCACGAAGGCCGTCCATTGCTCGCTGCCGAGAAGGGCCGCGTAGAGCTCCTCGCGGCCGGGAAAGCCGTTGTAGCGGACGATGTAGTCGATGTTCGTCCCGCCCTCGGCGTTGGGCGCATCCTTCCGGATCGTGCGCACGTATCGCTCGACGGCGTCGCGCGAGGACGAGTCGTCGAACGCGAGCGGCATGTGCACGAGCCGGCTCGGGATCGTCATGCCCTGCTCGCCCTGGAGCGAGTCGTGGATGCCGTGGAGGTGATCGACGAGCTCGGACGGCCGCAGCACGGCCGGGTCGTACACGACCAGGATCGAGCGGAACCCCGGCGCCGTCTCCACCATCCCCGCCGGCGCGTTCGCACGAAGCGCCGCGTCGACCGCCAGCATGAAGAAGTTGAGCGTGAGATCGAACACCATCTCGCCGTACTCGACGAGCACGGCGCGGTCTCCCGCGTACCTGTAGACGATCCCGGGCTTCCCGTCCTGGGCGGGCCGGCTTGCGATCACAGCCGAGGCGGCGGGCGTCACCCGGCGATCCTAACGCGGAGCGACTGCCCTCAACTCGGCAAGGGGCGCCAGCCCGACACCGGCGTCCTGGAGCCGATCGCGGATCGCGCGGGCGATCGCGGGCGCGTTCGGCGCGTCGCCGTGCACGCAGATGCTCTCGACGTGCAGCTCGAGCTCACCGCCCTCGACCGTCGAGACCTTGCCGTCGCGCACGAGCCGGAGCGCCTTCTCGCCCATCGCCTCCGGATCGCGCACCTGCTTCACTCGCTCCAGCACCAGCTTGCCGTTCGCGTCGTAGTCGAGGTCCACGTAGCCCTCGGGGACGAACGGCACGCCTGCCTCCGCAGCGGCCGGCGCGACCGCCGGCGGCATCAGCAGGATGACGTCCGAGCCGAGCATCGCCACCGCCTCGGCGACCGCGTGCGCGAGGTCGACGTCGTCGACGATCGACGCATAGAGCGCGCCGTGGGGCTTCACGTGCTGCAGGCGACCTCCCGCCGCCTCCACGAAGGCGCGGATCGCCCCCGCCTGGTACACGACGTAGTCCTGGACCTCCTCCGCGGTCGCAGCCAGGCGCCTGCGTCCGAAGCCGATCAGATCCGGGAAGGAGACGTGCGCGCCGACTCCGACGCCGTGCTCCA
Organism: uncultured Thermoleophilia bacterium; assembly: GCA_963819905.1. GTDB lineage: Bacteria > Actinomycetota > Thermoleophilia > Gaiellales > Gaiellaceae > CAWCQC01. The sequence continues at coordinate 16,745 of CAWFXP010000008.1, read as the reverse complement.
CCGCGAGCGCGACGGTCGACCGCATCACGTGCGGATCGCCACCGTGAAAGCCGCACGCGATGTTCGCCGACGTCAGGAACCCCATCAGCGCGGCGTCGTCCCCGAGCGTCCACCGACCGTAGGACTCGCCCATGTCGGCGTTCAGATCGACGCTCATCGCCATGCCGGCTCCTTTCCTCTCACAGTGCGCATTCCTCGATCTCGAAGCCGAGATCCTCGAGCATCGCCCAATCGGACTCGGCCGCCTGTCCCGGCGTGGTCAGGTAGTCGCCGACGAAGATCGAGTTGGCGGCGTAGAGCGCGAGCGGCTGCAGAGATCGCAGGTTGACCTCGCGGCCGCCTGCGACGCGGATCTCCTTCCGTGGGCACACGAGACGAAGGAGCGCGAGGATCTTGAGGCAGCGGCGCGGGTCGAGCTCGTCCCGATCCTCGAGCGGCGTGCCCGGGATCGCGTTCAGGAAGTTGACCGGGATGGAGTCCACATCGAGCTCGCGGAGCGCATAGGCGACCTCGACGACCTGCTCGTCCGTCTCGCCCATGCCGGCGATGAAGCCCGCACAGGGCGAGATGCCCGCCGCCCTGACGGCCTCGAGCGTGGTCACGCGATCGTCGTAGGCGTGGGTCGTCGTGATCCGCGCGTGGTGGCTCGCGGCGGTGTTGAGGTTGTGGTTGTAGCGCTCGACCCCGGCCTCGAAGAGGTCGCGCGCCTGAGCGGGGGTGAGAAGCCCGAGGCAGGCGCAGATCTTCATCGGCAGCTCCTGCTTGATCCGGCGTACGGCTGTCGTCACCTCCCGGAGCTCTCGCGCGCTCGGCCCGCGGCCGCTCGCGACGATGCAGTACGTCCTGGCCTTCCGTGACCAGGCCTCGTGCGCTCCTGCCACCAGCACGTCCGCATCGAGCAGCGAGTACTTGGGGATCTCGGCGGTGGAGACGATCGACTGGGAGCAGTAGCCGCAGTCCTCGGGGCAGATGCCGCTCTTGGCGTTGACGATCATGTTCAGCTTCACGAGGAGGCCGAAATGCGCCCTGCGGACGCGGAAGACCGCCGCGAGGAGCGACAACACCTCCTCGTCGGGCGCGTGGAGGACGGCGAGCGCCTCCGTCGCGAGACAGGCGCTCGTCCGCCAGCGCCTTGTCGGCGAGCGCCTCCCAGTTCGAGGTCTCGATCACCGCCATGGCGGGATTATCCCCGAGGGCGACCAGGTCGTCCGCATCCGGTTGATCGGCACGGGGTCCTGCCCGATAATCGCGCGCAGGCCGTCGCTCGCGGGCGGCACGACCACTGGATGGAGAGCTCCGAGCGAGTGAAGGCCGCGGACTGATGGGGTTTCGCGTCTCCGTCGACACCGGCGGGACGTTCACCGACGTCGTCGTCGCCGACGAGGACGGCAGGCTGCTGCTGGCCAAGGCGCCGACGGACGTCACGCGGGCGTTCCAGAGCATCGAGGAGGGTCTGGCGCAGCTCGCGCCAATGCTCGGCCTGACGGTCGGCGAGCTGCTCGCCCGCACGGAGGTCTTCACCTACGGCACCACCCGCGCGACGAACGCGATCGTCGAGGGCATGACGGCCCGCACCGCGTTCTTCACGACCGAGGGCTTCCCCGACGTCCTGCTTGCTCCGCGAGGGCGGGAAGCTCGACCCGTTCCGTCAGGACCAGTACCCGCCGCCCTACGTCCCGCGCTGGCTGACGTTCGAGCTCCGGGAGCGGATCGATTCCGAGGGGGACGTGTTCGTCCCGCTCGACGAGGCGAGCGTCCTGGCGGCGATCTCGGAGGCCCGCGCGCTCGGGGCGGAGGCAGTCGCCGTATGCCTCCTCTGGTCGATCGTCAACCCCGACCACGAGCTCCGCGTCGGCGAGCTGATCGAGAGCGAATGGCCGGGAACGCCGTTCACGCTCTCGCACCGTCTGAACCCGATCATCCGCGAGTACCGCCGAGCGTCCTCCACGGCGATCGACGCGTCGCTCAAGCCGCTGATGCAGACCTACCTGCGGACGTTGGAGTCGGACCTTCGCGAAGCCGGGCTGCAGGGCCACATCTTCGTCGCCACGTCGTTCGGCGGCGCGTGGCGCCCCGAGCAAGTCGTCGAACGTCCGATCTACTCGGTCGGCTCCGGACCGTCGATGGCTCCGGTTGCCGCCCTCGCCTACGCCGGTGCGGAGGCCGGAGAGAACGAGAGAGAAGCCGCTTCGACCGACCTGATCGTCTGCGACACCGGAGGCACCACCTTCGACGTGTGCCTGGTCGCCGGCGGGGAGATCACGTACGCGGCCGAGACCTGGCTGGGCGGACGCTGGATCGGTCACATCACGGGCATCCGGGCGGTCGACGTCAAGTCGATCGGCGCGGGCGGCGGCTCGATCGTCTGGATCGACCCGGGCGGATTGCTCCGGGTCGGGCCCCGGAGCGCCGGCGCGGATCCGGGTCCGGCGTGCTATGGCCGCGGCGGCACGCAACCCACGATCACCGATGCCGCGGTCGTGCTCGGCTGGATCGACCCTGACTACTTTCTCGGCGGCAGGTTGCCGCTCGATGCGGATGCTGCCCACGCCGTCATCGAGGAAGCGGTCGCAGCGCCGCTCGGAATGGGCGTCCACGAGGCAGCGTATGCGGCGCTGACGATCGCGTCCGAGAACATCGTCGGAGCGATCAGGGAGATCACGATCATGCAGGGAATCGACCCGCGCGCGGTCACGCTGGTCGCAGGCGGGGGCGCCTCCGGCCTGACCATCGTCCCGATCGCGCGCGAGCTCGGCTGCCCGCGCGTCCTCGCGCCGTCGACGGCGAGCGCCCTCTCGGCGTGCGGCGCCCTCTTCGCGGACGTCGTCTCCGAGTTCCCGCAGAGCCGCTACGCGGAGACCCGCTCGCTCGACCGCGAGGCGGTGAACGCGACGCTCCGGGACGTGGCCGCGCGAGCGGACGACTTTCTCGACGGGCTCGCCGGTCTGCCCGTGCTGGAGACGCGAAAGGACTTCTCGGTCGAGGCTCGATATCGCGCACAGGTGTGGGAGCTCGACGTGCCGGTCCCGCAACAGCTCGAGTCGGACGAGGACGTGCGCGCTGTCGAGGAGGCGTTCCATGCCACGCACGAACGGATCTTCGCCGTGCGCGAGCCCGGTCAGTACCTGGAATGCCTGCTCTGGAAGGCACGGGCGACCGCCGTGCTCGAGAAGCCGACCATTCGTCCCCGAGAGCTGCCGGCCGAACCGGGCGACGCCGCATCGACGGACATGGCGTACTTCAAGGAGACCGGGCTCCGGCCCGTTCCCCGGTACGACGGAGAATCCCTGTCGGTCGGCACCCGGATCGAAGGCCCGGCGATCATCCGGGAACCGACCACGACGATCGTCGTCTACCCGGGGTCGGCAGCGGTCGTCACGGGGCTCGGCAACTACATCCTCGAGCTCACGACCGACAGCGGGACGGATCGGTCGAGCAGCGCCGTGCGGGAGCTCGCGCGGTGAGCTCCTTCGACCCCGTGACGCTCGCCGTCATCGCCAATCGACTCGACTCGATCGTGCGGGAGATGGAGAACACACTGCTGCGCACGGGTCGCTCCGCGGTTCTGAACATGGCACGCGATTTCTCCTGCGCGCTGATCACGTCCGACAACCGCCTGCTCGCGTCGGCCGAGGGCCTGCCGGTGCACGTGATCGGGATGGAGTTCCTCGCCGAGGCCGTCACCGACCTGCATGCCGATCTGACCGAGGGCGACGCGTTCCTGCACAACGACCCGTATCTCGGGAACACCCACCCGGCCGATCACGTCATCCTCGTGCCCGTCTTCTGGGAAGGCCGGCACGTGTTCACGGCGGCCGCGAAGGCGCACCAGGCCGACTGCGGCAACGCGCAGCCGACCACCTACATGCCCTATGCCCGCGACGTCTACGAGGAGGGCAGCCTGATCTTCCCAGCGGTCCGCGTGCAGCGGGACTACGAGGACATCGAGGACGTGATCCGCATGTGCCGCAGGCGCATCCGGGTCCCGGATCAGTGGTACGGCGACTACCTGGCCATGGTCGGCGCCGCCAGGATCGGCGAGGCGCGCCTCAAGGAGGTCTGTGCCAGGTACGGAGCGGAGACGGTCGCGGAGTTCGTCGAGGAGTGGTTCGACTACTCCGAGCGGTGCGTCGCGCACGTCATCTCGAGCCTGCCGGCGGGCACGATCGTCGGCGAGGGGATGCACGACCCGTTCGGACCGGCGCCGGAGGGCATCCCGATCCGGGTCTCGATCACGATCGATCCCGAGGCCGGGATGATCGAGGCCGACCTGACCGACAACATCGACTGCCTCCCCGCCGGCGTCAACGAGTCGCGGACGTGCGCCATGAACAACTGCATGACCGGGATCTTCAACTCGATCGACCCCGACATCCCTCACAACGCGGGGACCTTTCGTCGCGTGAAGGTGAAGCTGCGCGAGAACTGCCTCGTCGGCATCCCTCGGTTTCCGCATTCGTGCTCGGTGGCGACGACGAACGTCGGAGAGCGCCTGGTGGTGACGACCCAGCGGACGATTGCCGACGCCTGGGACGGCTACGGGCTCGCCGAGGGCGCGTGCGGGATCGGCCCCGGCTTCGCGGTCGTCTCCGGGACGGACTGGCGCAAGGCGGACAGCCCCTACGTGAATCAGAAGTTCCTCGGCTCTCAGGGTGGCCCTGCGGGGCCCGAATACGACGGCTGGGTCACGTACGGCAATGCCGTCACCAACGGCCTGATGTTCCGCGACAGCGTCGAGATCGACGAGCAGAAGTATCCGATCCGTGTCGGCGAGGTCCGGATCCGAGTCGACTCGGAGGGAGCAGGTCGCAGGCGCGGCGCGCCCGGCGCGCGGGTGACGTTCGGCCCGAAGCGCGATCCGATGACGGCTGCCTATGTCACGGACGGCTACCACCATCCGCCGCGCGGGACGCAGGGCGGTGGCACGGCGGCGCCCTCGATCGCCTTCAAGACCTCCTCGGACGGCGTCGAGGAGGCACTCGACCCGATCGCGCAAGTGGTGCTCGAGCCGGGCGAGCTGCTCGGGCATGCGCTGAGCGGGGGCGGTGGCTACGGGCATCCGCACGGGCGGGAGCCCGAGCGTGTTCGCGACGACGTGCTGGCGCGCTTCGTCAGCTTCGAGCGGGCACGCGAGGTCTACGGCGTCGCGTTCCGGCGCGAGGTGCTCGACGACTCGCTCGAGGTCGACCCGGCGGAGACCGCGCGGTTGAGAAGGGCGCGATGACGCCGTTCCCGAGCGCCCGCCTCGACGGGAAGGTCGCCGTCGTGACGGGCGCGAGCTCGGGCATCGGGCTCGCCTGTGCCGAGGCGATGTCGGAGGCCGGCGCGAGGGTCGTGCTGGTGGGACGGGACGCCGAGCGTCTCGCGGCGTGCGCCGGGCGCTGCGGCACGTCGCACGTCATCGCCGTGGACCTGACCGCCGCAGACGCGCCGCAGCGAATCGTCGACGAGACGATCGGGGCGTTCGGCGCGCTGACGACGCTGCTCCACATGGCCGGCGTCTTCCTGCCCAAGCCGCTTGCCGACGCTCCCCTCGAGGACTTCGACGAGCAGTGGCGCGTGAACGTCCGGGCGCCCTACGCGCTCACGAAGGCGGCGCTGCCGCACCTCGCGCCCGACAGCTCCGTCATCTTCGTCTCGTCGATCGCCGGCCAGGTCGCTTTCACGAACTCGGCTGCGTACTGCGCGACGAAGGGGGCGATCGAGCAGCTGACGAAGGCGCTCGCCGTCGAGCTTGCCCCCGCGCAGATCCGCGTGAACGCGATCGCCCCGGGCAACATCCGGACGCCGATGAACGAGGAGCTGCTCGAGGACCCGGCGTACGAGCAGATGTACCTCGACGGGACTCCGTACGGCCGGGTCGGTCTCGTCGAGGACGTCGCCCCGCTGGCGGTATTTCTCGCCTCGGATGCTGCTCGGTACATCCACGGAGAGAGCATCCTCGTCGACGGCGGCTGGGCTGCTCGGTGAGCAGGCGGACGGGAGGTGTGACGGGCGTTTGAAAAGAGCACCGAGGTTGGCCTAGCATCGGCGAAGGGGTAGGCCGCGACTCCCCGCGGCCAGGACAGGAGGGCAACTGATGAGGAAGCGAATCACGATGGCCGGAGCGCTGGTCGCCGTGTGCGCAGTCGTCGCGTCACTGGCTGTCGGCTCGGCCTTCGGCAGTCGCAATGCAGAGGCGACGATCTTGATCGGCATCTCTGCGGCCAAGACCGGGGGCCTGGCTCCCTACGATCTCCAGTCTGGCCAGCTCTTCCAGATGCGGATCGAGCAGATCAACAAGAGGGGTGGCGTCCTCGGCAGACAGCTCAGGGTGCAATGGATCGACACGAAGTCCGACAAGCCCACGGCGGCAGCGAACGCCGAGGAGCTGATCGGGAACGGCGCGGTGGCGATCGTCGCGACCTGCGACTTCGACTTCTCGTTCCCGGCCATCAACGCGGCCGAGAGGGCACAAGGTGCCGGGCATCGCACTGTGTGCGTCGTCGCCGAAGGTCGCCACGCCGGCGATCGTCGGCCCGTACGGCGGTTCGATGGGCCTCGGCTCGGACGCCGAGGGCGTGACGATGGCGGAGTGGGCTCGGGCGTCGAAACGGCAGTGGAGGTCGGCGTACATCTTCAAGGACACGTCGCTCGAGTACTCGAAGGCGACGGCCGACTACTTCAAGGCTCGTTGGGTGCAGCTCGGCGGCAGGGTCTGCGGCGAGGACACCTTCGTCGGAGGCCCAAACCTCGACCTCAGCTCGCAGATCACTCGCCTGCGCGGCAAGATCGCGGGCTGCGACATGATCTTCAACGGCTCGTGGCAGCCGTACGGCTCGCAGTTGATCCGCGCCATCCGCGACGCGGGCATCGCCAAGCCGATCACGACGAACGCCTCGGTCAACGGCACGCTCGTCAACCAGGTGGCCGGAAAGGTGTCGAACTTCTGGGCCCTGGGCTTTGCCTGCCTGCCGACGTACTGCCAGGGCACGCAGACGCCGCAAGTCCGGTTGATCGCTTCGCAGTTCAGGGCCAAGTACGGCCAGCCGCTCGGTAACCACTACGCGTTGCCGGGCTACGCGCTCGCCGATGCGCTCGTGGCGGCGATCAAAGCGGCCGGCTCGACCGACGGCACGAAGATCGCAGCCGCGCTGTTCGGCGGTCCGGTCAGGATCAACTACTTCGGCAACATGATGAAGGGCACGGCCAAGTGCCACCGTCCGCAGCCGGCCGCCTACTCGATCGAGCAGTGGACGAACGGCAAGGACAGGCAGATCGGCACCCACGCCGTCAAGAGGATCCCCAACATCGGCGACGGCAGTCCCTGTTCGGGCGCTCCCGTGAAGGCCAAGTAATCAACCGAATCGAGTAGCTGGCGCAAGATGACAGCTGGCGACGGCTCGGGGCCCGCGAGGCTGGTCGCGGAGGAAATCCACGTCCACTTCGAGGGCGTCCGAGCCGTCGACGGCGTCCACCTGACGCTCGAGCAGGGGCAGATCATGGGCCTGATCGGCCCGAACGGAGCCGGCAAGACGACCTTCATGAACGCCGTCTCGAGCTTCGTGCCCCTCACTGCGGGCCGCGTCTCGCTCGCCGGTGACGACGTCACCGGCTGGTCGCCGCAGAAGCTGGTCCGGCTGGGGCTCGTACGGACGTTCCAGGACGTCGCCACCTTTCCGGAGCTCACGGTGTTCGAGAACGTCGAGCTCGGGGCACTCGGCGCCGGCCTGTCGAGGCGAGCGGCTCGGGCACGCGCACGTGAGCTCATCGAGGGCCTGGGACTCGCCCACCTCGCACGCCTGCCGGCGTCCGCTCTCCCACACGGCGACGAGCGCCGCGTCGGCATCGCCCGCGCGGTCGCGGTCGGACCGAAGTTCCTCCTGCTCGACGAGCCGGCCGCAGGCCTCGACGACGCGGAGAGCCTCGAGCTGACGAGGACGATCGCCAGAGTGCGTGACGACCTCGGCTGCGGCGTGCTCCTCGTCGAGCACGACATGCACATCATCTTCCGGGTCTGCGAGCGAATTCAGGTGCTCGACAACGGCAAGACCATCGCGGTCGGCTCGCCCGAGGAGATCAGCACGAGCAAAGAGGTGGTTGCGGCCTACCTGGGACAGAAAGGCGCGGAGATTGCTCGAGCTCAATGACGTCTCGGTGCACTACGGCCGGATCGCAGCAGTGCAGAAGCTCTCGCTCGAGGTCAAGGAGGGCGAGCTCGTCGGCCTGGTCGGCCACAACGGCGCGGGCAAGACGACGACGCTGATGACGATCACCGGCGTCCTCAAGCCGACGGCCGGCGACGTCACATTCGAGGGCCGTCCGATCGCGGGCCGCTCGCCCGACGAGATCCTCCGTTCGGGCATCTCGCTCGTTCCCGAGGGACGTCGAATCTTCGGCCGCCTCACCGTCGGGGAGAACCTCAAGATCGGCGCGACCTCGCGACGGGACGGCGTCGACAAGGACATCGAGGACGTGCTCGAGCGCTTCCCCGTGCTCCGGCACCACTGGGACAAGTCCGGCTCGAAGCTCTCGGGCGGCGAGCAGCAGCAGCTCGCGATCGCCCGAGCGCTTCTTTCCCGCCCGAAGCTGCTGCTCCTCGACGAGCCGACGCTCGGACTTGCGCCGATGATCGTCGACCAGGTGTTCGAGATCCTGCAGGAGCTGCATCAGCAGGGCGTGACGATCCTGCTCGTCGAGCAGAACGCCGCACGGACGATCGAGGTCGCCAACCGCACGTACGTGATGCGGAGCGGGGGGCGGATCCAGTTCCACGGGACGAGCGAGGAGCTGGCCGAGATCGGCGACTTCGAGAGTGCGTACATCGGCATGGCGAAGGTGGGCGACGCATGATCTTCGTCGGCGGAGTCTCCGTCGAGATCCAGTACGTCCTCGACTCGATCGCCTACGGCAGCCTGTTCGCCCTGATGGCGCTCTCGCTCGCGCTGCTCTTCGGCGTCATGGGCCTGATGAACTTCGCGTACGGCGAGCTGATCATGATCGGCGCCTACATGATGTTCTACACGCGAGGCTGGGGCTGGCTCGCGATGGTGATAGCGACGGTGTTCGTCGTCGTGGTCGCGGCGGTGTTGATGGAGCTCGTCGCGTTTCGCCCCCTGCGGCGGGCGACACCGGTCGTGTTGCTCGTCAGCTCGTTCGCGGTCAGCTACGGCCTCGAGGCCCTCGGCTGGATGACCGTCGGGAGAGGACCGCAGAAGGGCGTTGCCCCGTACCCCTGGCTCACGGATCAGTTCGAGGTCGGCGGCGTCTTGATCTCGAGGCTCGAGATCATCACGATCGTCGTAACCGTCGCTCTGCTGGTCGGGATGACGCTGCTCCTGAAGCGCACCTCGCTCGGCATACAGCTCCGCGCATCGACCGAGGACTTCCAGATGGCACAGCTCGTGGGCGTGCGGGCGAACTGGGTGATCTCGTCGGCGTTCGCCATCACGGGCCTCATGGCAGGGGTCGTGGCGCTCCTCTACGTCTTCCGCACGGGCGCGGTCACGCCCAACATGGGCCAGGGGCCGTTGCTGATTGCCTTCGTCGGCTGCGTGATCGGGGGTATCGGCAGCATGGCGGGCGCCGCCCTCGGCGGGTTTGTCCTGGGCGCGCTGATCAACGCGCTGCAGGCGACGTTGCCGACGAGCGTCAACAGCCACACGCAGCTCTTCGCCTTCCTCGTCGTCATCGCGATACTCGTCCTGCTGCCCGACGGGCTCGTCACCCTCCCGCGCAGAGTGCAGGCCTGGCGCCGGAGTCGGCGGCCGTCCCTGGTCAGTGAGACGAGCGAGACCGCGTCTGCATGACGGATCTTCGTCACAGGCTCGAGGGGCCGGCACAGAAGGCCTGGCCGCCGCTCTTCCTCGCTGCCGTGGTCGTCGTCACGTGGATCCTCGTCGACCGCTTCGGCGACGTCGTCTACCAGACGACCGCCGGGCGGATGCTGCTGATGCTGATCATCGTTCTCGGCCTACAGATGTTCAGTGGCAATTCCGGCGTGCTCTCGTTCGGCCACATCACCTTCGTTGCGATCGGCGCGTACAGCTCCGCGCTGCTCACGATCCCGCCCGAGATCAAGGAGTTCTCGTTCCTGACGATGCCGAACTGGCTCAGCTACTGGATCTTCCCGGCGGAGCTGAGCCCGCTCGAGGGGACGCTCGCGGGAGGCGGCTTCGCCGCGCTCTTCGCTCTGATCGTCGCTCCGGCGATCGTGCGCCTTCGCGGCGTGCAGGCCGGGATCGCCACGCTCGCCCTGCTCGTGATCGCCAACGTGTTCATCGTGCAGACGACCTCGATCACGCGGGGAACCAGCACGCAGATCGGTGTCCCCACCTCGACGACGCTGTTCTCGCTGATGGTGTGGGCGCTGATCTTCATCGCGCTCGCCTTCGTGTTCCGGCAGTCGCGTTTCGGCCTCCGGTTGAGGGCCTCGCGCGAGAACGAACGTGCGGCTCGCTCGGTCGGCGTCAAGGTCCCGCGCGAGCGTACGTACGCATGGGTGCTGTCGGCCTTCGTCTGCGGCGTTGCCGGCGCGCTCTACGCGCACTACTTCGGCGGCACCTTCAGCTACCTCGACTTCTACTTCAACACGAACGGGCAGGACATCGTCCTGCTGCCGATCGCAATGCTCGTGGTGGGCGGCATGAGCAGCGTCACCGGAGCCGTCGTCGGCTGCTACCTGATCACGATCGTCTACGAGATCTTCCGGCGCTGGGAGGTCAACGGCCTCGCGGGCTACGAGCCGCCGTCCGGGACGACGAACCTCGTGCTCGCGATCGTGCTTCTCGTCACGCTTGCGTTACGCCCCAAGGGCGTCACCGGAGGCAGAGAGGTCCCCTGGCCCGGCGACTGGAACCTCGACTGGCTGGGGCGGTGGCGCGGCAAGCAGCCGGGCGGGCCCGCGACCGGCGCGGCGGGATCGATCGAGTGACAAGCGTCATGCGCGCCACGATCTGGCGGCAGCCCGCCGACCTGCGCGCGCTGCTCGGTGACCTCGGACCGGTCGAGGAGCAGGCCGAGCGGCTAGAAGGTCGCCGGATCGTTGCGGTCGGCACCGGCACGAGTTGGCACGCCGCGAACCACGCCGTCTGGCTCTTCCGCGAGGCAGGCGTCGACTGCCGGGCGCTCCAGGCGATGGACGCCGCCCAGTACGGGATCCCCGTCCATGAGGGGGATGCGATCGTCGTCTTCAGTCATCGCAATACGAAGCGCTTCTCGTCCGAGGTGCTCGAACGGTCGCGAGACCTGCCGGAGATACCCGTCGTCGTCATCGGTGGAGTCGGATCTCCGGGCGTCGATCTCGAGACGGTCGAGCCGGAGCGCTGCGCGGCGTTCACTGCAAGCCACCTCGGGGCGCTGCTGCGGTGTGCGCAACTCGCGAACGCGCTCGGAGCGTCGCTCCCGCTCGAAGCGGTTCCCGGCGCCGTCGAGGCTGCGCTCGATCGCGACCTCGGCATCGTCCCACCCGGGCGGCTGCTCGAGCTCATCGGGGCGGGGCCGAACCAATGGACGGCCGCGGAAGGAGCGCTGAAAGTGCGCGAGACGGCGCGCGTCGCGACCGAGGGGCTCTCGGTCGAGCAGTTCTTCCACGGCCCCTCGGTGGCGGTCGACGAGCGGGACACGCTCGTCGCGCTCGACGGTGGTGGGCCGGGAGTCACGCGGTTGAACGAGGTCGTAGGGGCCGCGGAGGCCTGTGGCACCCGCGTCCATCTGTTCTCGGAGACGGAGCTCGGCGAGGCGCTCTCCGTCTTCCCGCTGACCGTGATCGTCCAGCGCATCGCGCTCGAGCTCGCCGAGCAGCTCGGCACGGACCCGGACGCGTTCGGCTACGACGTGCCGGGGCGCAAGGAGGCGTGGACGACGCTGACGCTGTGAGGATCGAGGGCTTTCCAGGCGTCCTGTTAGCCTTCGCGCGCGGTGAGTTGGGACGCGCATCCGGTCGTACTCACGGTGGCGCCGACAGGAGCCGAGGTCACACGCGACGACAACCCGGCACTCCCGCACACGCCTGACGAGATCGCCGCCGACGTGGCCGCCTGTGCCGAGGCAGGAGCAGGTGTCGCCCACCTCCACGTGCGTGAGGAGGATGGGACCCCGTCGGCCCGGAGCGAGCTCTTCGTCCAGACGGTCGCCCTCATCCGCGAGCGGTCGGACATCGTGACGATGGTCTCGACGGGAGGCGCGGTCTGGATGTCGATGGAGGATCGGATGGCGGGCCTGGAGGCGGCGCCCGACATGGCGGGCGTCGAGACCGGCTCGATGAACTTCGGCGAGGAGCCGTTCATCACCGTTCCTTCGGACGCCAGACGGGTCGTCGACCGGGCAGGCGCCCTCGGCATCGCCCTCGAGGCGGAGATGTTCGACGTCGGCCATGTGCTCCAGGCCGTGCGCATGCTGGAGCGGGGAGAGCTGCCGCTCGCCGTTGCGTGCCAACCTCGTCTTCGGCGTCCCCGGTGGCGTCGACGCCTCGCCGGAGGGTCTCGATGCGATGCTGCGGCCGCTTCCACCCGGAACGTACTGGTCCGTGACGGCCGTCGGCCGCCACCAGCGCCGGCTCCTTTCGCTGGCGGTCCTTCGCGGGGCGGCTGGGATCCGTGTCGGCTTCGAGGACGCCGTGTACATCCGGCGGGGCCGCCTCGCCGCCTCCAACGCGGAGCTCGTGGCCGACGCTGCCGACCTCGTCCGAACGCTCGGACGATCCGTCGCGACGATCGACGAGGCACGCGCGATCCTGTCGGTCCCTTCCCGGCGTCGTCCGCCCACAGCGGCAACGGCGACGGCCTCCTAGACTCACCGAGCATGGCTCCAAGCATCGAGGGACTGACCGCCTCCTACCTCGAGGAGCTCGCGCAGCGGACGCCGGCGTCGCATGCGCTGCGCGAGGAAGCCGAGCGTGTTCTCGCCGGCGGTGTGAGCTCGCACTTCAAGGCCTGGCAGCCGTTCTACGTCCGCGAGGCCAGAGGCGCGCATCTGACCGACGTGGACGGCAACGACTACGTCGACCTCGTCATGGGTTTCGGCCCCAACCCGCTCGGCCACTCACCCGACGCCGTTACCGCCGCCGTCCGCGCGACCCTCGGCCACGGGACGAGCCTTGCGATCGCAACGCCGCTCGAGGTGGAGCTCGCGCAAGCGATCTCCCGGCTCGTTCCGAGCATGGAGCTGATGCGCTTCGTCGTCACCGGCACGGAGGCGACGATGATGGCGCTCCGGACTGCACGGGCCTTCACGGGCCGCGCGCGAATCGCGCGCTTCGAGGGTCACTACCACGGTCAACACGACTCGGCACTGGTCAGCGTGGCCCATGTCGCCGGGCCAGCGGCGTGGCCGGAGCCCGTCGCCGACGGTGCAGGGATCCCGCGCGGCGTGCTCGACGACGTCATCGTCCTGCCCTGGAACGACATCGACCAGGCGGCGCCGGTGATCCGGGCGGCCGACGACCTCGCCGCGGTCATCCTCGAGCCGATCCCGTTCTCGAACATCGGCGGCGAAGAGCCCGATCCGGAGTTCCTGCGCGCACTACGAGAGCTGACCTGGGAGCGTGGTGTCCTGCTCGTCTTCGACGAGGTGATCACCGGCTTCCGTCTCGACCTCGGCGGCGCGGCTGCCCGGTACGGATTCGCGCCCGACCTGCACTGCTTCGGGAAGGCAGCAGGCGGTGGCTTCCCCGTCGGAGTCTTCGGCGGCCGTCGGGACGTGATGGAAGCCGTCGTGCGACCGAGGCCCGGCGATCCCCATTCGGCAGAGACGATCTTCCAGTCGGGAACCTTTTCCGGAGCACCGCCGGCGATGGCGGCCGGGATCGCAATGCTGCACGAGCTCGAGCGAACGGATGCCCTGGCGGTGGCAAACGCTCGTGCAGAGGTCGATCCGAGAGGGCTGGCGTGCGATCATCGACGAGGTCGGTCTGCCCGCGCAGGTCACGGGCATGAGCTCGTGGCTCGGCATCTCCTTCACCGACCGGCAGATCCGAACACTCCGTGACGCTCTGACCGCTGACCGGGCGTGGGCACGTGCTTTCTCTCTCGGGCTGCTGGCGGGTGGCGTCTACCTCGCGCCGTCGCACCCGGGCTTCACCTCGGCTGCGCACAGCGAGTCGGACGTGCAGCACGTGCTCGAGATCTCCGAGCGGGTGCTGCGCGAGATTGCGGCGACCTCGCCGGCGCTGCACAGTGACCGACTTCCGGTGGCGTGAGATCATTCGTGCGGTGAAGGCGCGTGCAGCGTGACCGGGTCAGAGGCCCGCTGATGGCGGGCTGGATCGCCCCGGCGATCGCGTACGTCGTGTTGCTCGGCGCGGGCGGAGTGACGGCGAAGCTGGCGCTCCGGACGATCACGTGGCAGCAGCTCGTGCTCTGGGTACCGATTGCTTACCTGGTCGTCGCCGCGGGGCTCGTGCTCAGCGGAGGCACGACCTTCCCGCTCGGCGCCGGCGGCGGCTGGGCGGCGGTGACCGCGGTCTGCGCTTCGTCGGCCCTGGTCCTCTTCTTCTACGCGCTGACGAAGGGGCCGGCCAGCCAGGTGACGCCGGTCACGTCCGCGTACCCGATCGTGACGGTGATCGGGGCGGCGCTGTTCCTCGGGGAGAAGATCACGCTCATACGCGGCCTCGGTACGGCACTCGTTGTCTTCGGCGTCGTACTGCTCGCGCGGTGACGGAAGTCTTCCGGCTCGACGGCCGAGTGGCGCTCGTCACCGGTTCTGCGTCGGGGATCGGTGCTGCCACGGCACGCGTCTTCGCCGAGGCAGGCGCGGACGTCGTCGCCGGCTGGTACTCGTCCTGACCCGCATGACGTCGACCAGACGCGAGTCGCGGTCGAGAACGTCGGGGCGACGATGCGTGGTCGTGGACGTCGACGTCGCCGACACCGGCTCCGTGGATGCGGCCGTCGCACGCACGATCGAGGAGTTCGGTCGAATCGACATCGTCGTCGCGAATGCGGCCATCGCACGCGACGTTCCCTCCCCCGAGCTCGACGATGAGCGTTGGAACAGCTTGCTCGAAGTCGACCTCTCCGGCGTCTTCCGCTGCTTCCGAGCCGCGATGCCGCACATGATCGAGGCTGGCTGGGGCCGATTGCTGGCGACGAGCTCGATCGCCGGCGCCCACCAGGGGTGGGCGCGCCACGCGCACTACTCGACGGCAAAGGCCGGCCTTGTCGGACTCGTTCGGACGCTGGCTGTCGAGCTCGGCCCTTACGGGATCACGGCCAACGCGATCGCTCCCGGCGTGATCGAGACGCCGCAGAGCCTCGATGCTGTCAACTCACTCGGCCCTGACGGCGTCCGCGAGTTCGCCGCCCGCGTGCCCGTCGGGCGAAACGGCCAGCCCGAGGACATTGCTCACACGTTCCTGTTCCTGGCGAGCGAGGAGGCATCGTTCCTCACGGGACAGGTCATGCTCGTCGATGGCGGCGTCTCACTGTCGCTCACGTGAGAGTCGCTCGTCGCACTCATGCACGCCACACCATGGAACCGGCGTACATCCGCGGGGCGGCGATGGTCCGTCGGCCCCTCGCATAGGAGGGGGCGACCTATCGCAACCTTGCGTGCCATCGGCGGCGGTTGACCGCGGCTACCGGAGCCGCGGCTCGGCTGGAATTTCTTCGGCGGCACAGCCGCCTTGCGACGCCAGGTCAGGCGGTTGTCAGATCTAGCGTCGGTTCAGGCCAATACACGCCGTACCTCACCGCGTCGTGTTGCCTGGGTGGGCGGCAACGAGGGATCCTGGATTTCCGTGTTGTTCATGTCTGATGAGTATGCCGCCGATCACCACGCCGCCATCAACGCCGTCCGATCTCGTTGGTCACGCGACGCAAACGTGACGCTGTCGCAGTCCTGCATGATGGCAAGACAGACAACGATCGGGATGAACTCGTCGTGTATGAAGTTCCCGAGTGCGGGATCGAGTTTTGGCTTGAACAGGGGGCTGAAGCGGCGTTCTCGTAAACAAAGCGGCGAACTTCTAATCCGCGGGTCGGAGGTTCGAATCCTCCCGGGCGCATCGCCCTTCTTCCCTGGAAGGAGCCGCCATCCCGAGCGGACGTCGTCAGGTGCCTTGCGCTCATGCCCCAGTAGTGCCCCATACGTTCGAGACGGCCTTCTCGCAAAATTACGTTGAAAGGCCGACCCTCGAGCGCAGGGCGGCCCCGACGGGGCCGCCCTGCAGCCATTCGCGTCCTAGCGTTGGAAAGCGCCCGTGGCTGCCTTCTCTACGCTCGGGATGGATCCCTGCGGCGTGGCCTTGTCGATCGCGCCGGGCAGTTCGCGAGACACCTGGTCTGCGTACTCGTCGGGCTGAACGCCGGCCTCCTTAGCGAACCGGTCGATCTCGTCCTGCCCGAACGCCTGCTTGACCTCGTCACGGCTGATCGTCTCGTTCTCACCCGTTCCGATCCACGACTTGATCTTCTCGCCGAAACCGGAGGATTCGAACTTGCTGACGAGCTTGTCGAGGTCGTCGCCGTACTTGGTCATGAGCGAATCGAGCGTACCCATGAAGCTCCCTTCTGTAGAGCCGACATCTTGGCGCTACCCCTAATGACGATCCGTAACCTCGTTCCCGAGTCTGAGGTATCCGCTCGCCAAGCGAAGGGGCGGCGCTAGACTCGCGCCGTGCCCGAGGCGCGGCTCGAGGACTCCGGCTCAGGCCTCGCGCCCGCCAGCGACGGCTGGTTCGTCGTCAACGTGCGGGACGCCCAGTGGTTGACGGCGGAGAACAGCGAGAAGAAGCCGCCCGGTTCGGATTGCCGTTTCGAAAGCCG
>CAWFXP010000007.1:0-348728 GCA_963819905.1 uncultured Thermoleophilia bacterium | reverse complement strand
CGCACCAGCCTGTGAGGTCGCGCCGAGGCCCGCCGTGAGGCGTGGGCGTAGGAGGGCGACGACCGCCCGGATTCTGAAGCCACCGGGCTGAGCGAGGACACACCGGGGACAGCACCGCACAAGCATTTCCGGCACACCCGGCACACATGACCCGCTCAACCACGCGGTTTCCGCTCAACCACGCGGTTCGGAATGGGCGGTACTGGGCTCGAACCAGTGACCCCCAGCTTGTCGAGTCGGAGCGACCGTTTGCTGAGGTTCGGTCGGGGCGAATCGGGCTCCGCTCCAAGTCCTTCGCCTCGCACGCGTACCTGTCTAACTAAGCGACGATTTTCCTCGGCGGCCAGTGCTCCATCACCACTACCCGAACATCTCGTCACGCAAAGGGTTGGTTAGGTGGGGTGCTGCTGGAACCCCGTCTCTGCTGCTCCGACCCCCTCCCCCCTCACAGATTTGGAGGCGCCGGGTCCCACCTTGCGCGGTCTCGTAACGTTCTTGTGACGTTTCGTGCGGATACTTGCTGGGGATGCGTGAGCTTGGGTACTTGTGGGTGGGCGTGCGACCCCGGGAGGCAAAGCGTTGAGCGCCGACGGAGCTGCCCGGCTCGCCTGGTCGGTTTGCGCCGTTTCGCTTGCGCTGACGGTCGCGGGGCTCGTCTTCGTCGTGTTGAATCCGACGACGCCCGGCGGTGTCACGCTCGGATCCCGCGTCTCGGATGTCATGTTCGTGGTGGCGCTTCTCGCGTTCCCAGTGGTCGGCGCTCTTGTTGCCTCGCGCCGCCCCGGGAACCCGATTGGCTGGCTCTTTACCGGTAGCGGACTCGCGCTTGCGGTCATCGCTTTCGCGAACGGGTACGCGATCTACGCTCTGTTGACCAACCCGGGGTCGCTTCCGGCTGGGGAGGCGATGGCCTGGCTCCAATCGTGGCTCTTCGCCGTGGCGCTCTTCATGCTCGTCACGCTTCTGCTGCTGCTCTTTCCGAACGGGCGACTGCTCTCGCGGCGCTGGCGACCGGTCGTCTGGGTCGCGGTCGGCGCGATTGCGCTGAATGTCGTCACGGGAATGTTTAGCCCGGGGCCGCTCGAGGACCTCGAGTTCGTGCGAAATCCTTATGCGATCGAGAGCGCACAGGCGGTCCTAGAGGTGCTCGCCACCGTTGGCTTCGTCCTCCTCATTGTCGGCATTCTTCTAGCGGCCGTCTCCCTCGTCGTTCGCTTCCGCCGCTCACGTGGGGTGGAACGCCAGCAGATCAAGTGGGTCGCGGCCGCGGCCGGGCTTCTGGCCGCTGCCTTCCTCGCCGGCCCGGCTCTCTTCTGGTGGCTCCCTGTTCTGGGCGACGCCTGGGAGGCCGTGATCGTGCTCAGCATCGCCTTGATCCCCATTGCGGCAGGTTTCTCGATCCTCCGCTACCACCTGTACGACATCGACCGGATCATCAACCGGACTGTCGTCTACCTCGCGCTAACGGCGCTGCTCGCCGGCCTCTACTTCGCCATCGTCATCGGGCTACAGCAGGCCTTCAGCGGCCTCACCCGCGGAAACGACCTCGCCATCGCCGGCTCCACCCTCGCCGTCGCCGCCCTCTTCCGCCCGGCCCGACGACGAATCCAGGCACTCGTCGACCGCCGCTTCTACCGGCAACGCTACGACGCCGAACAGACCCTCAACGCATTCAGCCAGCGCCTCCGCGACGAGGTCGACCTCGACCAACTCGGCGCCGACCTCGGCGCCATCATCCACGAGACGATGCAACCGACCCACATCTCCCTTTGGCTGCGACCCCGAGCCCAACTTCGGGACGACTTCGGCTACGACGGGTCACCAAGAGGGCGGGCGACCGGCAAGTCAGTCATTTCGATCAACACGGACGTGTAAGCCAGCGGGGACTTGAGTTGGGGTCGCCGCGTCGCATCGATTCAGGTGCGCCGCAACACGTGCCGGCGCAATGACCCGCCGACCGCCGCACCCCCCCGCCACCGTGCTTGCGCCTAGGCTATTCGCATGGCCGTCCGGGAAGGCGACGGGAGGAAGCCGCGTTCACTTGGTGACGCCTCTCGCGTCGGCTACCACCTCTCTCAGTCCCACGGCTATCGGGTGGTCACCCGGGATGGCCAGTCCTTCGGCGTGGTCGAACGTCTTCGCTATGAACGCCACGCCGAGTATCCAGAAGAGATCGTGATTCGCTCTGGCCGATTGTTCTGGAAACGCAATCGCCACATACCCTTCGACGCCGTCGAGAGCGTCGACACCCGTCAACGACTGGTCCGACTCCGCTAAAGCCAATGCGCGGCTGACGGTCAACCCGCAAGGGGCCTCGGAGCTCCCGCGGCGATGCTTCCCGACGAGCGACGGGGGCCCGCCATCTGGCGTCTCGTGGACTCGACGGCCCGAGGGCTCAAGGATGCATGAGCTCCATCACCTCGCGCTCGGCCGCGAAACTGAGCTCGGCGGCTATATTTTTTTGTCACAGGCGCCACATTTGTCGGAACCCTCCGACGCGTGGTCGGCGTACAAGAATCAGAGCGGAGTCTTTGCATGCCGAACACGAGTGATCGGGACAAGAGGCGTCCGAGCGAGTCCACCATCCTCCAGACCGACATGCGGGCCATCTCGCTGACCGAGAGCCTCGGCGATCGAGTTGTGGTCCTGGCGCAGCGTCGCCAAGCGGCGTACGAGCGTGCGCGAGGGCACCGCCGCGCGGGCCAACTCGTTCCGGGATCGCTCGACCAGGAGATGGCCGAGAACGGTGTCCAGCTCAGACAGGCTCTGGAGCGTTACACCGAAGCGACCGGCGGCTAGACGGAAACGACCTGCGGCCCGGCTCAAAGAGGAGGTTCGCCATCGGCGGGTCTCATTGTCCGGCCTCGTCGTCGAAGCGGTCGGAATCTGGCGTCGCTTCCTTCCTGGGTCGTTCGGATTTCTCACGTTCGCGCTCGGCGGGTTCTTCCTCAGGCTCCGCCGGCGTCTCATCGGCGCGGCGGACCGATCGGCAGCAAACGTATCGATCCGGTAGCTCGCCTCGCCGGGGCGCTCCTGCGCGACCTCCTCGAGCGCCCCAGCCTTGGCCGTGTCCTTCGGGCTGCGGCGCACCTCCTCCCATGCCGCTCGAAGCCGATCGAGCCATCGCCGCTTGTGAACCGGAGTATCCGGGTCAGGTTGGTTCTGCACGGGACTCGCCTCCCGGTCGTGACTTGGCGGTTATCGCCAAAGCCTTGTCCTGGGTTGCCGACGTTGACTTCGCTGGCCTTGACAATGATTGTCCAAATTCCCGGCGTCGGACGTTCGACTATGACCCGGCTGTGGGTGGATCTCGCGTGACCGACCTGCTGGCCGACGCCGGGATCAGCGCGGGTCTGACTGCGCGAGCGGCGGGCCCGATACCTCCATCGCTCGCGTCTCGGCCGCGATGCGGCTGAACGCCTCGATTCCTCGCTCCTCAGGAGGCAGCTCGGCGTAGCGCAGGGAACGCCTCGAACTCGACGCTCGCCGGTATGAGGGTGGCAACAGAGCGCGCGTCCCTCACCGACGTTCTGCCAGGTGTGCGGCGTGTTGCGGGGGATGAAGACGAACGACCCTGGGGGAGCCTCGATCAGGTCGTCTCCGAGCCTCACCCTGAACGTGCCTTCGAGGGTGTAGATGAACTCGTCTTGCTCCGTGTGCAAGTGCAGCGGCGGTCCTTCGCCGGGCGCGGAGACACCTTCGATTACAGTTATCCCGCCACCGCTTTGATCGCTTATGGCCTTGAACGTCGTCACGCCACCGGTCGGGTTCTCGACCGATGTGCCTTCCCCCGGTGCGAGAAAATGGTCGCATCCTGTGTTGCGACATGGCCGCCGAAAGGCTAACGCTTCGTCGCCGTCGGCGTCAGCTTTCGTCGCCGAACGACGCGCTCGACGAGTCTCGCCGATCGCGTCGAGCCGTCGAGCCGCGACGCCGATGGAGGGAGCCTCTGCGGTCGGAGGCGGAACGCCAGGGAGGCATCTCTGCAGGCAGGCAGCGTCGGCCGGAGGCCCTCAGGTCGCGGTGAACCCAGCCCGACTGCGATCAGGAGCATCTGCTCCGTTCGGCCCCCGGGAGCGCCTGCGCCTCGGGGACGCCGACCTCGACCAGGGGCTGAACGCAGCAGGGCGTGCGCGTGCGGCGATCGGCCTCCGCTCGAGGAGTGAGGACAAGGCAACAACCGGGCGGGTCGCGGTGAACCCAGCCCCGACTGCGATCAGGCCTGCCGGCAGTTCAGAACCTTGACGTTGTACTCTTCCAGGTCTCTCGTACGCGGAGGTTTCCCGCAGCATAGGGCCGTGTCGAGGGCCGACCAGAAGCGGCACTGCACGACGTACCTTCCGATCCGGTAACAGGCACCGACGTTCCAGTCGTCGAGGGGCTTCTTGGCGAGCCAGTCATTCGCCTCGCGCCTGGCCTCCGCCAGCCCGAGGTATGGGACGGCCGCGCCTGCCGACGTTGCCGCGACGCCGGTCAGAACGGCTGCCACCATCGCTGTGAGGATTAGCTTGTGCATCAACAGTTTCAAGGTACCGCCGCTCAGACGCCCGGTCGTTGACCCGAACAGGTCAATTCAGGCTTACACACGCGGACGATCGGCTCGAAGAGCTCGGCCGCCGTTCCTCGTCTAGCGGGACGCGGGCGGCGGGAAACACACCACTCCACCGGCACGCTTCACCGTTGGTTGTTCCCAAGCTGATTCGTCCAATTCGGACACTTGCCCCGCGCTTTGCCCGGCCGATACGTTCCGCCTCATGCAAGAAGCGCCAACCGTACTGCGGCTGCTCGGGCCCACCCTGCACGAGCTCGACGCGACCAAGGGTGCGCGGACGCCGCTCAACTCCGACACGCTGCCGCTCGTCGCGGAGGAGCTCGCGGTCGCACGAGACGCGTTGGAACGGCTCATCGAAGCCGCGCGGCTAGTCTCGGGTCCCGCCTAACCCGGTACCCCTCCCGCCCGGATCACGAGAAATTAAATTTAACCATTTTGGGTCCCCCGTGACGACCCATCAGGCTCGCGGGGGCCGTACGTTGAGTCGTCCCTGCTCCCTGTATCCGCGGATCCAGTCGCGGGACCATCCCCTCCCGCTTGGTTCGAGAACCGTTGAGGAAGCTGGGCCCAAGCTCCCTGCGAAGGCGCGCGGCCCGCTCGGCCCACTGGCCACTCTCCCATCGAAGATAGCCGTCCGCGTCACCGAGAGCCTGCTCATCCCGGGCGCCGACCGCTCGACGCATCATGCCTCGGGTCTCAAGAACGCGACGCTCAGTGTCTCGAAGTCGTCTGAGCTCGTCCTCGCTTCTCGGGCGATCCGGGTTGAACTCCCGCGCCATGTCATGCGCGAACCGAAGCTCGTCGCGAAGCGCTTCCGCCACGAGCGCCGCCGTCGGTCGCTGTGGCGGCGGCTTTGGACCGTCGTGCCTGACCGCCCAGGTGAACGTGCGCGACATCTGCGAGGTCGTGGGCGGGAGCCCCGTGGGCTCGATCGTCGCCGTTCCGAAGATCTGCTCGAGGATCGCAAGCACTGCGGGCTTGCGAACGCAGCGTGGCCAGGGACCCCCGGCCCGGTGCCTCCGGAGCGGAGTCGCCCAGCTCGCGAATTCGTCAGGGGTAACGCCTGCTCTTCATGGGCCTTGTGCGGGTTGCGGGACGATGTCGCCATGGTGCTCCCAGATACCGAAGGATACGACCGGCCCACGATTGAGCCGCTCCTCGAAGTGGCGGAGGTGCTGCGCGTGCTCCGCTGCTCACGGCCCACCTTGTATCGCCTGATCCGAGAGGGCGAGCTGGCTCCAACCTACGTGCGGTCTCGCCCGCGCTTCCACCCTCAAGATGTCCGTGGCTACCTGAGACGAAGTCGTCGCACAAGGCCGGCTTCATGACAGGCCCAGGCCGCCCCGATGGCGACTGCAGCGCGATGGAACCGCGCTTGAGCCGAGTTGATCACTTGGCCTGGCAGTCCGAGCGGCCCTGGAAGGGCGTCAACTACATGGTGCTCGACGATGCCGGCGTTCACTGCGACGACACGGGCGTTGTCCATGTCCCCTATCGAAACGCGGATGGCAGTGTTCACCGGGAGCATCTGTTCGCCCAGGCGGTCATACCTGGTGGACGCCGGGCGATGGGCTGGTTCCGCTCGGGCTCGAACTGTTGCCCGGCCCGGAAACCGCCCGTCGTTCCGTGTTGATCATCTCGGAGGCGACTCCGATGCGCTCGCCATCCGCGAAGCATTCGCCGCCACGACCTGCTCGAACCCGATGGCTGGCTACTACGTGCTCGGTCTTCCCGGAGCGGGTACCTGGCGGCCGGAGTGGCGGCAGTATGTCGAGCCGTTCGACCGCGTCTACGTAATCGGTGACGGCGACCAGGCGGGCCGGAGGATGGTCGACGCCGTGCTCGGCGACTTCCGTGGGCGCGGGCGTTGCTCTCCCTCCCGGGTGAGGATGCCCGGTCGATCTTGCAACACGTCGGGGCGCGAGCTCTTGACCCGTTTCTGGATCGGGCCGACCTGGACGAGCCGAGCTGGCGGTTTCCGCCTGGCGTTTGGCGTACACTCTCGAGAGGCCGAAGGCTGCTGCGCGGCGAAGAGATTGTACCGTGCCGCGGCTTGACGACACGACGATCAGGGCGGCCGCGACCAACCCAGCCGCGGCCGCTTCCCGAGGCTGCCGAATCGCGCCGGACACCCGGACTCCCCAACAAACGGTATTGCTTGGACGAAGTAGTCCATTCCGGATACCTTTCCGACCCGGATCCGACTCGCGCCGGACCGCTGCCGGTCCGACGGCCCCGCCCGGGCTGCCTTGAGGCGGACATCCTGGCCGTCTTTCGCCGTGATGTGGCGCGGCTCGGGCTGGCCGGGGACGACCGCCGCCTGCCTGATCTATCTGGCGCTGACTAGCCGGCTGCTTCCTTGGGGGAACCCGGGCGAGCGGCCGGTCTCGATGATCCCGAAGGGGGCCTCGGCGACCGGGAATCCCACACTGCCAAGACGGTGCTCCGGTTCTTTCCGGCGGACGCGTACCTCGATCTCGGCTCGATGAGCAAGCAGTTCCTTTTCTACGGCGAGGAGGAGTTCGCCCACCGAATCATCGTTATTCCCGAATGGGAGCTGATCGCCAAGGACGAGGAGCTCGTCGCGCTCGTGCGCACGCTGCTCTCCGAGGGCAGGGTGGTGCACGGGACGGTCGACACGGAGGGGAAGCGCCGGGAGGCGCGGAGAATCGAGAAGGACGGCCCGACCGGGCTGCTGATCACTACGACCGCCGCCTTGGTCGATCCTGAGCTCGAGGCCGCTGCCTCTCGTTCGTGACCGACGACTCCCCGGAACAGACACGCGCGATCTTCGAGACAATCGCGCGACTCGAGCACGAGGATGCGCCCACGGACCTGCTCGACGAGTGGCGGCAACTGCAAGCGTGGCTCGCGAGCCACGGGCCGGCTCGGGTGTCGATCCCCGACGTGGAGGCGCTCGCGAAGCTGATGCCGAACTCGGCTCCTCGTCTGCGACGCGACTTCGTGACGCTCCTCTCCCTGATTCGGGCGCACGCGGCGCTGCACCGAGCAACGAGGAAAGAGAACGAACAAGGGCAGATCGTCGCGACGATCACGACTACGAGGCGGTCGGGAGCTCGTCGTAACGTCCTCAGCGAGGGCGTCGAGGCCACCGTCTCCCCGGCGATCCGCGAGACGGTCGAGGCGGTCAGGACTGCTCGATGAGTCCGGCACACTACGTGACGGGCAAGATGGTCGCCGACGAGCTCGCATTGGCAAGAGCGCCGCCTACGACCGGATAAAGCGCGCCCTCGACGCTGGATACCTCGTGAACGTTGCGGGCAAGGAAGAACGCGGTCAAAAGCTCCTGCTCGGCGTGCCGCTCCCCGACAACCGTGAGTTCCTGCCATCTGCGGAGGCCGTGAGTCGGATGCGAGTCGGACCCGAGTCGGATACCCGAACCGGGCCCAATTCTGCTCAACCATGCGCCATCTCGGGGTCGAGTCCGGTAATCCGGCTTGTCCGGGACCTCAAGGGGAAACAAGGCGCTCGACCTCCTCGAGCGAGTCTCCCGACCGGCTCGCATCCAACCGCCTGCCGGACACGGAGCATCAGCCAGAATCCGGTCCCGTCCCCGGCGAGCGAGGCTTCCTGACGCTGATTCGCGACGACTACCGGGCCGGGCGTCTTAGCCAAGCGCATCGCTTGAGCCGTCGAACAGAACGGGTGCTCGTCCGAGCCACGCCCGGGCCACGCCTCGAGGACGAGCTCCAGGGCTCATCGCTGAGGTGTGCTCGCCGAGCCCGACCGCTCGGACGACTTCGATGAGCTCTGTTCTGAGCAATCCGCTCGTCGGCGCAGGCCGGCCGCCGCCGCGGTGGGCCTTCGGGCCGACCGGATGCTGCTCCGGGCGGGCAGCGACCGGCCGACGTTGAGGACTGCGTCGTCTAGGAGCGTCGTGGCCGACCGGCTCCTCACGACCCGCCCAGGTTGCCGAACGCTGGCAGCTCTGCCCGGAAACCGTGCTCCGGATGAAGCGGGCTGGGAGGTTGCCGTTCGTGACGTTGCCGTCGGGGGCGATCCGGTTCCGGCTCGCCGACGTTGAGCATGTCGAAGCGCCGCTATGCTCCGGAAGTCAAATGGCCGGGCGACGCGCAAACGCCCCCGGCCCCGGCAACAGGAGGATAAGTCCTGATGCGTCCTGATCGTAACCCCGCCGGCGAGGCTACCCATGCCCGCTGAGCAACGAGGCACCGTCTACCGGACAAGACCCACGGGTACGGCATCCGCTACAAGGACGCGCACGGTGTCCGCCGCCGACGCTGCGGGTTCACGTCACGCAGCGCCGCCCGCGAATGGTTTGAGCGTGAGGGACGGCCGAGACAAGACGGACAAGGACCGGCAGACACGGACATGACACTCGGCCAGCTAATCGACCGCTACCTATCCTCGCTTGAAGCTATCCGCGACCCCCGCACGGTGCGGACACAACGCGGCGTCTGCGTCGGCGTGACCGCCGCCGCTCGTTCGGCCACGTGAAGCTCCGCGACCTAGAGCACCGGGCGCAGGAAATCGCCGACTGGCGGCGCACCCTCAGCCCCGGTATGCGCTATCCGTGCATGAGCGCACTACGGCAAGCGTGCGCCACCGGCGTCCGGTGGGGATGGATGACCACGAACCCGGCGAAACAGGCCGGGGCGAACCCTCAGCCGAAAACACGGGAGGTCGCCCCGTTCACGCCGGCCGAAGTCGACGCCCTCGCCGAGGAGCTCGGCCCCTTCGGGCCGCTCGTCGTGTTCGCCGCCGAAACGGGGCTACGCCCGAGGAGTGGATCGCATTGGAGCGGCGCGACGTGCTCCGGACGCACCGTTATCGTGGTGGAGCGGGCGTCACCGGACGGCCGACGCCAAGCCTTACGGGAAGACTGCGGGGTCGCGAGGCGGGTGCCGCTCTCACCCCGAGCCTTACTGGCACGTCGACGAAGTGCTGGCGCGGCTAGACACGCGGCTTCTGTTCCCGCGCCGCGTAGGGCGACTACTTGATCTCGGATTCTGGCGGTCGGCGGGAGTGGTCGCCCGGCGCTCGAGGCGGCCGGCTCGCCCACGCGCGGCCCCTACGCGCTCCGCCATACGTTCGTCACGCACGCGCTCTCGGCGGGTGTCCCAATCTTTGATGTCGCTCGCTACGCCGGTACGAGCGTCCAAATGATTGAGCGCACCTACGGCCACCTCGCGAAAGGATCGGAGAGGCACGCGCGGAACGGCGCGCGGACCTCGTGCAATCTGGCCGTGTTTGGGCCAAGACCGGGCCACGACGACGGACGAGCCGTGACCTCTCCGGCCGTGAAAACCCGCCAGCCGTGCGGATTTGCGGGGATGGAGCGTACCGGGATCGAACCGGTGACCTCCGGCTTGCAAAGCCGGCGCGAGCGGCTGGACGGCCGAGAACGGGGGGCGACGGGAGACGTCGCAAAGCCGCATGGCTGCTGGGATCGCTGGGCCTCAGTCCGCATGGCTGCTGGGATCGCCGAAGGGCCGACCCGGATTCGTTTGTGCATTGTTTGTGCATCGCGTCGCCAGGCTAGGCGACGCTCGGGCGGCGCTTTCGGGGCTTCCGGGCGGGCCTCGGCGCGACCTCGCAGACCGGGGCATGCTCGGCGAACCATGCTCTGACGAGCGGCAGCGGCCCCGACGTCTCCATCCCGCACGCGGCGCACCTCGAGGTGACCGGCAGGCTCTCGGCCCACTCCCGCCACCACTACAACCCGATCAGGCTCCACTCGACCCTCGACTACCTGTCGCCGGTCGAGTACGAGAAGATGAAAGAGAGAAACCGAGAAAGCCGCCGAGCAAAACCGTGTCCACCGAACCGGGGGCGGTCCAGCCACCCTTCCCGGGAAGGCTGCGCGCCGCTGACCCGTCACACACGTACCTGTCCGTGACCATCGGCGCCGACCCCGACGACCCCCGTACCGACGACCTCGCCGGCGAAACCCTAGGAGCCGAATGGGGCTTGCACAATCTCGACGGCAACATCGCCCTCGACGACCTGGTGGCGGTCGTCGCCGCCCAGGCTCAGACCTACTCCGGCTGAGTGACTACGGATTGACCTGGGGACGCCTTGCCCGCTGTAATCGGGCTGTAACACCGCCGCGGTACATATCCTCGCGCGCCGTCGTATCGTTCCAGCAGGCACGTAGAAAGCGAGGATGCGCACATGCAGGTGACCGACGACTCGCGGGTCGGCACTGTGCTCGCCGGGTACCGCGTCGAGGCGCTGCTCGGCCGCGGTGGCATGAGCGTCGTCTACCTGGCCGAGGACGAGCGTCTGCACCGGAACGTCGCGCTCAAGATCCTCGCCTCCCACCTCGCCAAGGACGAGTCATTTCGCGAGCGGTTCCTGCGCGAGTCGCAGCTGGCGGCTTCGATCGACCATCCGAACATCGTCCCGATTTACGAGGCCGGGGAGCTGGGTGAGCTGCTCTTCATCGCGATGCGCTATGTCGAGGGCAGCGATCTCAAGGAGCGGCTGCGGCACGGCCGGCTGGAGCCGCGGGAGGCGATCGGGATCCTCGCCCAGGTGGCGAGCGCCCTGGACGCCGCCCACGCGCGCGGCCTCGTCCACCGGGACGTGAAACCGTCGAACGTGCTGCTCGACATTGGCGCCGGCCCCGACGGCGCCGACCATGCCTATCTGGCCGACTTCGGCCTCACCAAGCGGATCACCGACGAGACCGGGATCGGCGACGACGGGCACCTGATGGGAACGATCCACTACGTCGCGCCCGAGCAGATCGCCGGCGAGGAGGTCGACGGGCGTGCCGATGTCTACTCGCTGGGCTGCGTGCTCTACGAGTGCCTCGTGGGCGAGCCGCCGTTCCGGCGCAAGTCGGACGTCGCGGTGCTGTTCGAGCACCTCGAGGCCGAGCCCCCGGCCGCCAGCGCCACGCGCCCGGAGCTTCCCGTCGCGCTCGACGCCGTGATCGCACGAGCGCTCGCGAAGGATCCTGACAGCCGCTACTCGACCTGCCGCGAGCTCGCGCGCGCGGCTCTCGCCGTCACCGTGGACGAGGCCAGCCGGCTGCTGGTGGACGTGGCGGCGCGCGCAGCGGCAGGCCGCAGCGACCTGGGAGAGGTCGAGGCCGAGCTGGCGGGCAAGGTCGTCGACCTGCAGCTCGTGCGCGAGCAGGCGCGCGTTCTCGCGGGCACCCCTACGCCCGCGCGCGTGGCAGCCGAGGGCGTATGCCCGTTCAAGGGCCTCGCGAGCTTCGAGCCCGCCGACGCGGACTACTTCTTCGGGCGTGAGCGCCTGATTGCCGAGCTCGTGGCCCGCCTCGTCGGCGCCAGCTTCCTCGGTATCGTCGGCCCGTCCGGGAGCGGCAAGTCCTCGGTGTTGCGCGCGGGCTTGCTGCCGGCGCTCGCGGGGGGTGTGCTTCCGGGGAGCGAGCGCTGGCGGCGCGTGTTGATCCGCCCGGGCGAGCGGCCCGTGGAGGAGCTGCAGCGCATACTCGCCTCGGGCGCCAAGGACCCCGTAGCCGAGGCACTGGAAGGGTTGCCCGCTGAGGAGCAGATCCTGCTCGCCGTCGACCAGCTGGAGGAGCTGTTCACGGCCTGCACCGACGAGAGGCAGCGCGCCGCCTTCATCGACATGCTCGCCCGTGCCGCGGGCGACCCCGATGGCCGCGCGATCGTGGTGGTCGCGGTGCGAGCCGATTTCTACGGGCGCTTCGCCGCGTTCCCGAGCCTGGCCGAGCCGCTCGGCGCCAACCACGTCCTCGTGGGGCCGATGCAGGCGTCCGAGCTGCGCCGGGTGGTCGAGCTGCCCGCCGGCCGGGTCGGGCTACGCGTCGAGCCCGAGCTCACCGACGCGCTCGTGGACGACGTCGAGGGCGAGCCGGGCGCGCTGCCGCTGCTCTCCACCGCGCTGCTCGAGCTTTGGCAGAAGCGGCAGGGCAACACGCTCACGGCATCCGTCTATCGCGACTCCGGTGGCGTGCAGGGCGCGGTGGCTCGCCTGGCCGAGGGCACGTACGCGCGCATCCCCGACGAGCACAAGCCGCTCGTGCGGGCGATCATGCTGCGCCTCGTCGGCGAAGGCGAGGGCGACGCCGCCGTGCGCCGCCGCGCACCGCTCGCAGAGCTCGACCTCGAGCGCAACCCGGACGCGGAGCGTGTCCTGACGATCCTGGCCGACAGCCGCCTCGTCACCGTGTCCGAGGGCAGCGTCGAGGTCGCCCACGAGGCGCTCTTGCGCGAGTGGCCCCGCCTCGCCGAGTGGATCGAGGAGGACGCAGAGGGGCGGCGGCTGCGCCGCCACATCACCCAGGCCGCAACCGAATGGGACGAGGCAGACCGCGACCAGGCCGAGCTCTACCGCGGCGCCCGCCTCGCCACCGCCCTCGACTGGAGCGCCGACCACGCGCTCGAGCTCAACGAGCTCGAGCGGCAGTTCATGGCCGAGAGCCGGGAGGCCTCCGAGACGGAGACCAAGCAGGTGCGCCGCACCAATCGCCGCCTGCGCGGCCTCCTCATCGGCGTCGCCGTCCTGCTCGCGGCGGCGACTGGAGGAGGCATCTTCGCGGTGCTCCAGCGCGGCGAGGCCCGCGACGCCGCCGCCAGGCGCGGGACGCGGCCGCCGAGGCGCGCGACGCCGAGACCGCCCAGCTCGCCCAGCGCCTTGGCACGCAGGCGCTCGTCGAGGAGGACCTCGCCCTGTCTCTGCTCCTCGCGCGCCAGGCCGTTGCGATCGACGACACGTCTCAGAACCGCGGCTCACTGCTCGCCGACCTGCAGCGCGTCTCTCCCGTGGTCGGGATCATGCACGCCTCACGAGCCGACCCCGATGACGTGCTCCGATTTCTCGCCGTCAGCCCGGACGGGGGACTCTCGCGGTGGGTGGAGCTTCCGGCCAGCTCCTCCGCTTCGACACGGAGACATACGAGCTGGTCGGCCAGCCGATCCAGGTCGGCCCGCCAATCCCGCTCGATACGTTCGACACGGGGGACGAGGGGGCGCTCGCGTACAGCCCGGACGGACGCACGCTCGCGTTCGGCATCAACGGCGTCCTCCGTCTCTTCGACGCGCGGACGGGCGAGCAGCTCGCGGAGACGAGCAGCCAGTGACGGTCTCGCGCCTCGCGTTCACGAGTGACGGGTCGCTGCTCGTCGCGCTCGTCACGCGGCGCTTCGACCGCCGGCGTCGATCACCGTCCATGACGCCGCAACCCTGGAGCCGATCGGCGCTCCGATCTGGCCGGACGCCTTCGCGGGCACGTGGTTCGCCAGCTGGTTCGCGTCACCGAGCTTCGCCATCACACCCGATGACCGCTCGATCATCACCGCGTCCGAGGCCGGCGAGCTGGCCTGGTGGGACATCGAAACCGGCGAGAAGACGCGCTCGCTCCCGATCGAGGACAGCTCACCGCCCGTCGCGCTTGCGCTCAGCCCGGACGGGCTGACCGCCGCAGTCGGCATCGCGGGCGGCATCCAGCTGATCGACCTGCCCGCCGGCGACGTGCAGACTGCGACCGGCGGCGCGACCGGGCGCCCGAACTGGCTCGCGTTCAGCCCGGACGGCGCGACAGTCGCGGCGACCAACCTCGACGGGACGGTCACGCTCTGGGACGCCGAGTCCGGCACGGTCCGCGAGACGCTGCGCGGCCACTCGGGGTCCGTCCAGCAGGCCGCCTTCAGCCCCGACGGAGCAACGCTCTACACGGCCAGCCACGACAAAACCGCGATTGCCTGGGACCTGGCCCGTGACCGCGGCGTCGTGCGCCCGTTCACGTTCACGAGCGACCTGGTTCCGGACGACGCCTACGACACCCATCCGGGCAGGTTCAGCCCCGACGGCGAGCTGGTCGCGGTCGGCCTCGAGGGCGAGGGCCTCGCGCTCTTCGACGCGCGCACGCTCGAGCAGGTCGGGGCGCCGCTCTCCGGCACGGACGGTGAGGTCATGTCCCTCGCCTTCTCCCCGGACGGGCAAACGCTCGCGGCCGCGACCCGCGAAGGCCGCGCGACCCTCTGGGACGTCGGATCGCGGTCGCTGCGCCTCGGGCCGTTGTCCGTGAGCGCCACCGACCTCGGGAGCATCGTGGGCGTGAGCTTCGTCGCGGACGGAACGATGCTCGCGGTGGCCGACAGCTTCGCGGTGGCGCTCTGGGACGTCGCTACCGGCGAAGCGGCCGGCCGCCTCGCAGGCTCCGGCGACCCCCACAGCGACGTGGCCGTCAGCGCGGACGGGGCCCTCGTCGCGTCCGCCCAGATCGCAGCCGGGGGCGCAACGGTATGGGACGTCGCCCGCGACGAGACAGTCGCCAGCGTGAGCGGCTTGCTCACCTTCACTCCCAGGCCGTCGCGCTGAGCCCCGACGGCCGCCTGCTCGCGGTCGGAGGCTTCAGCAACGACGTCCGCATCTGGGACGTCCCGACCGAGACGCTCCTGCACGAGCTCTACGTCGGTGGCGCGGGAGCGTTCTCGCTCGAGTTCTCCCCCGACGGGCAGATGCTCGCCGTCTCCGGCCTCGAGCCGACCGCGTCCCTCTGGGACGTCGCCACGGGAACCCAGATCGGTCTCGAGCTGCCGAGTGGTGGGGCCGGCAGGACAGCGCTCGACCTGTCCGCCGACGGGAAACAGCTGCTGATGACCTCGGTCGACGGCCAGGGAGCCGTCTGGGACTTCGACCCCGAGTCCTGGAAGCAGCGCGCCTGCGAGATCGCCGGCCGCACCCTTACGGAGGCGGAGTGGGAGCAGTTCCTCCCCGGCCGGCCCTACGAGCCCGCCTGCGCCTGACGTGGTTGCAGATCAGGCCCGAATCGACCAGGTGAAGCGCGTCAGGGTTGCCGGCGGCGCGAGGCCGCCCGGACGCAGGCCGCAGCGGACGAGCAGCGTCGGCGCACTGGCCTCTCTGGCGAGCCTGAGCCGCGCCGGGCCAAGCCCTTCCCGCTCCCACCTCGTCGAGAGCCCAACCACGAGGAGACCTGCGTCGCGGCTCGCCTCAAGCATGCTCTCCTCGCCGGCATCGACCAGGAGCGGCTCCGCGGAGACGCCCAGCGCCCGCTGAACGGCGAGCGACGCGTGAGAGAGCAAGCGACTCGCGTCGCGCCTGCCCCGCTCCGGAGAGGCCGCGGCGCCGGCCAGGCGGAGCGGTGCGCCGCTCGCGCCTGAGAACCACGCGCCGAGCTCCACCGCCGCCCAGTCGTGGTCGGAGCCGCCGAAGGGAACGAGCACGGCGCCCTCCTGCGTCGCCTCCCGAGGCACCAGAAGCGCGACGTCGCAGGGTGCGCCGACGAGAACCGCGCCGAGCTGCTCGTCCGGGACTCCTTCGGCCAGGAGCTCGTCCGGGGCATCGACAAGCAGCAGCTCGACGTCGAGCTGGGCCGCGAGCCGGGCCAGCTCGTCTCCCGGCGCGCTCGCCGTGAAGGACGCCGAGCGCACGACGAGGCCGCTGGCCTCGAGCGCGGCTCTCTGCTCGTCGAGCCACGCGGCCGCAGATCCGAGCTCGGCCGCATCCGCTATGAGCTTCGCCAGGATCAGGACGCGAGGAGGGCGCGCCAGAAGGCACGCAACCCGGAGCAGCTCGTCAAGCCGGGACTCGTGGGGCACGGCCATGAGGATCGAGCGCTCACCGACAGCGTCCCACGGCACCTGCGCCGTCCTCGGCGCGTCGAGAGTCGGATCCTGGCGGAGGATCGCCCGCTCGAGCTCGTGCAGCGCCGGGCTCGGCTCGATCCCGAGCTCGTCGATGAGCGCGCTGCGGGCATCCTGGTAGATATCGAGCGCCTCGGCCTGGCGGCCCGACCGATACAGCGCCGTCATCAGGTGACCGCGCAGGCGCTCACGCAGCGGGTGCTCCGCGACGAGCGCTTCGAGCTCGCCGATAAGCTCGCGGTCGCGTCCGAGCGCAAGGTCGACCTCGATCCGCAGCTCGAGCGCCGCGAGTCGGATCTCCTCGAGCCGCGAGATCGCCGCCTGGGCGAAGCTCTCGTAGGCGAAGTCCACGAGCGCCGGACCCCGCCAGAGCGAGAGCGCTTCGCGTAGTCGCTCTGCCGCAGCAGTCGGCTTGGCCTCTGCGAGCTGGCCTCGCGCATCGTCGACGAGCCGCTCGAACCGGTGGAGGTCGAGCTGGTCGGAATCGACCCGGATGATGTAGCCGGGCGCCCGCGTCGCGAGCACCTCCCCGGGCAAGGCCTTGCGCAGGCGCGAGATGTTGACCCGTAGGGAATTCGCAGCGCTCTCGACCGGCTCTACCGGCCAGAGCTCCTCGATCAGCCGGTCGCCGGGAACGACCTCGTTCGCGTGCAGCAGCAATACCGCGAGCAGCGCGCGCTGCTTCGGTCCGCTCAGCACGATCTGGCGGTCCTGGTGCCACACCTCGAGCGCTCCGAGGATCCGAAAGTCCATCGACACTCCCAGGCGCGAGACGCTAGCACCGGAAGGTGCCACTAGCGATAGCGGCTCGAGCCTGGCAGTCCTCGCCCCGGCGCTGCAGCCGCCTGTAACGCGCCTGTAATAGCGGGGAAATCGACTGGCTGGATCATCGGAGTCGCACTCCAGCGAACAGGGAGGAAACGATGAGTGTCCAGCGTCTAGTCGTCCTGTGTTGTCTCTGCGCGGCGGTTCTGGCCGCGGTCGCCTGCTCCGGCAGCGACGAGAGTGCCGTGCAGGAACCTCCGGCAAACGAGACTCCCGCCGCCGAGGCACCGGCCGAAGCACCGGCCGAGTCTCCGGCCGAGGCCGAAGCCCAGGCCGAGGTGCCGGCTTCGCCGCCGGCAACCGTGAGCCCGGCAGATGCCGCGGCCGCGGAGGAGGTGGCGATGGGGTTCATCGAGGCGTACGGCGCCTTCGACGCCGACCGGGTGATCACCTATCTGGCCGAGGACGCCGATCTCTCGACACTCGACAGCACGCTGGTGGGGTGGCGTGTACCGGGTGCCCCCGGGGACGAATTCCGGCGGTTCCTCGCCTGGTGGGAAGCTGTGGGCTACAAGCAGATGCTCCACCCGTGCGAGCAACTGGCCAGCTCAACCTCAGGCACCGAGCTTCGTTGCCCCTTCGATGTCCACTCCCTCAGGTCGGACGAGATCGGGCTGGGGCCCTACAGCGGCAGTTACTGGGATCTCACCGTCCGTGATGGAGAGATCGTCCAAGCGAGGTTGACACACAACATTTCGGAGTTCTCGCCCCAGGTGTGGGAGCCGTTCGAAAGGTGGGTGCGCAGCGCCTATCCGGAGGACGCCGCCATCATGTACGGCCCGGAGGACATGGGGGTGGAGTCGATCCAGCTCTGGGAGCAGCGAACGCGCGAGTACGCGGAAGAAGCGGCTCGGTGAGGTCGCGTCGGGTGTCCGACTCGAGGCTAAGTGAGCGGTGGTAGAGGCCGATCCCCGCGTTGGCGCCGAGCTCGCCGGCTACCGGCTGGAGGCCCTGCTTGGCAGGGCCTCCAGCGACATCGCCCGCGACGTCGCTGAGCGGACGCTTGCACCTGTAACGGGCCTGTAGCGGGCCTGAAACACGCGACGCGCAGCCTTCTCGTCGTTCCCACAGCAGACGGTTGCCGTCGACGACACGAGCCTGGCCCTCCGCTGTCTGAACCCCGCCGGCTCGTCCTTCACCCGCACTTCCACACGCAAGGAGGAACAGATCGACGCGTCGCTACCGCGACGCACTCCTGTCCGCTGAGAGTAGCTTCGCAGTCACCCGGCCGCCGTCGGTGCTGGCGGTTGCCGAGCGGACACGGGCGAGGCACGGCTGATCGAGCGCTATCGTGGGCTGGCCGCCCCCCGTAGCTCAGTGGATAGAGCAGCGGTTCTCTGAACCAAGTCCCCGCATGGACGAGGGATTCGGCCGATAGGCTCACAACGGTTCCACCGAGCCGCTCGTCGTCGTCTGACGGGCAACGCCTCGCGTTGGAAGGTTGGTCGGACACTCGTGTTGGGGTTGCAGCCAGCCGGTGCCCGAAGTCACTACTTCAGCGGTTCGGATCCGGTCCACGCCTCTTTGTCCCGCGAATCGCAGCATTCCCGGAACGCACCCTTGCCAAACGGTGAGCCGGAGGCAGCGCTCGCCGGCGATCTGGGTCGCGTTGTAGTAGTGCTCGGGGGTCGTCGAGATAGAGGCGTGTCGCATGAACTTCCGCGTGAGCTCGAAATGACGGTCGCATCGCCGAGCTCGTCGCCGACCGCGCCTGCCTGCATGACCGTCGATGTTCTGCCAAGGCCGATGCCGGGCGTGCCAAGCGCCCGGCAAGCATGGTACGAGCTGGCGCACCAGCTGGCGCACAAGACACGAAAACGCTGCAAATTAGCCATTCCTGAGCGGTCTTGAAAACCGCTAGGCGCTCGAAAGGCGTCTGTGGGTTCGATTCCACCCCCGCCGCTAGGCAGCCGCACCGAACGCGCGCATCTCCGCAGGCCAGGCAGGGCGCGTGCGCCGACTGCGGCTCAAGCGACGTCGTGCGCGTCCTGCGGGTCCGTTGCCCGGAAGCAGTACGCGGTGGGCTGGTCGCCGCGACCTATGGTGCGGACGACGTGCGAGCTGGCCCGCGGAGTTCGGCCTCGGCTTTCAGGTGCTGAAGCCCGGCGTCGTTTCCGCGCTGCAGGGGTCTTCTGCATCGAGCTGCGTAGGAGTTTGGGAAGCAGGCCGTCCCAGGACTCGTCCGAGTGGACGGTGGTGCTGCCGTCGTGGGCTTCCAGCCTGTGAACGTGAATCGCTCTGATGCCAAGCGTCTTGCCCGTCCAGGCTGCACGTTCGGGTGCCTCTACCTCCTGCACAGTCGACTTGATGGTCGAAGGGCCGAGCCTTCCATTGGAACCGAGCCGGCTGGTGCAAAATCTCCGCTTGCATCGATGCTGACTTCACGTCTGGATTCCAGTTCCTTGGCCAGGCGTTAACTGAAGTCAATACCTCCCAGACGGTCGCGGGTCAGCCGCTATCTCGGCTTCGCTGTGGGCTATGACGGCGCGTTGCGGTCAACCTCCATGCGATTTGGTCAACCTCAAGAGTCCAGTATCAGGTAGCCAAGAATCTCCCGCGCGCGGTCTTGCACGCACGGGCGGCTGCGCTCGTGGTGCTCCCCGGCTCAGGGTGGCGGCGCCTCTTGACGCCCCGCACGCGGAGACGTGCTAGGCGTCGTACTGGCCGCCGAGCTCCGCCGCCTGGGGCTTACCCTTGTGCCCGGCCTCTTGCAGGATCGGGGGGACCTCGGGGTCGGAGACGAAGCTCTGCCAACCCTCCGCATCCCAGTCGAAGATGACCCAGACCCGGTCGTCCTCATTGGGATCGCGAAAGACGGTCGCACCCTTCGACCCGTGCTGCTTTCGCTTCTCCGCGCCCTTGGTCGAGAAGATCTTCAGGAAGCGGTCGAAATCCTCGACCGTCGTCGTTGCCAGGATCATCATCTCTCTTCTCCTCTTGGGGTCATCGGCGCCGCCGCTCGACGCCGAGGTGTGACGAGTATGCGGCGTTACGGACGCCCGCGCAGCAATCAGGCGAACCCGCGTTTCGAGGACTGAGGCGGGTTGGACCGACGGCTATTGCGATGGCCCGGCTGGAAAATCCCTGCTCAGAGCGCTTCTTGAGCGGTCTGTGGAAAACCGCTAGGCGCTCGAAAGGCGTCTCGTGGGTTCGGATCCCGCACCCCGCGCAACCACGCCGAGTCCGACTCCACTAAAGGGTTCCGGCGTGCGAAGCCAAGACGCTCAAATCCACCGCCGTCCGCTGGTGTCTGTGAGTAACGTCGTTTCTGGCGAACAACGATTCACTTCGGCCTGCAGAACTCAGACGAGGCGCGAGGGCCGAACCAATGACTCACGGCCCTCGCTGTCGGGGCAGCCGGTCTAGCGCCGGTAGACGCCTACGCCGCCGGTGAGCAGCAGCACGAGCAGCACGATTAACACGACCCAAAGCCAGATAGGCATGTTCCCCTCCTTCCTCGATCTGACCAAGATGTACCCCGATCAGGGCGAGCCCGAACGTGTGCGGCCGGGCAGATTGGCGGGTCGGACCGGCGAAAATCGTGTCGAACGACGAAGATCTCCCTGCAATACGTGGGTTCGAATCCCACGGCGCTCGACAAGCCGCAGTCCGCTTCGAGCGCGAGGCCGTGCGTAGGATTGCTTCGTGGCGTCACTGACAGGGATCTCGCCGGTGCTGCTCGTCGCCGACATCGACCGCGCCGTCGCGTACTACCGCGACCGCCTGGGATTCACGTGCGAGCTCTACGGCGAGCCACCCGACTTTGCCACCGCAGATCGGATGGAGTGACCATCCTGCTGGCGCTGGCCGACAAGCCGGAACGTCTCGTTCCGGACTGCACATCGTGGACGACATCTGGAACGCTTACATCAGAGTCGACGACGTGGACGCGATCTACGCCGAGGTTCAGGAGCGGGGCGCGGGGATCGACTACACGATCTACAACGCCCCGCACGGATTCCGCGAGTCGGCGTTCAGGACCCGGACGGCCATGACATCGCTTTCGGGCAGCGCCTCAGCGACTCGTGATCGGCGCACCGGCGCGCCGACGAGCTACGCGAGCACGAGCAGCACCCCCCCAGGGCGAGCGCGAGCGTGACGAGCGTCGTCCACGCTGGCAGGCGCCCGATCCTCTCGCCTGCTTCGAGGGCGAGGATCGTCTCGAAGGCGAGCACCGCGAGCGCGATGAGCACGACGGCGGACAGGAGCATCACGACCTCCCTTCTGCACCGCTGCCCGAGGCGCCGGTCGGCTGTCCCCGGCCCCGGGACCGGGAGCGAAGCAGCGACGCGCCGACGGCCAGGGCGAGGACGGCGACGATGACTGCGGCAAGCGAGACGTAGACCGGGATCTGTACGACGTGGCGAGGACCATCTTCGCGCCGACGAAGACGAGCACGGCGGCCAGCCCGGCGTTCAGGTACCGGAAGCGGCCGATCATCCCGGCGAGGACGAAGTAGAGCGCCGACAGGCCGAGCAGCGAGAAGGCGTTCGCCGCGTAGACGATGAACGTCTCCCGCGTCACGGCGAAGATCGCCGGGATCGAGTCCACGGCGAAGACGACGTCGAAGGTGGCGACGAGAACCAGGGCGGCGAGCATCGGGGTCGCGACGAGCCGGCCGTCCTCGCGGATGAGCAATCGATCCCGGCGGTAGTCCTCCGTCAT
The DNA here is from genome assembly GCA_963819905.1 of uncultured Thermoleophilia bacterium. Taxonomy (GTDB): domain Bacteria; phylum Actinomycetota; class Thermoleophilia; order Gaiellales; family Gaiellaceae; genus CAWCQC01. The sequence continues at coordinate 327,099 of CAWFXP010000007.1, read as the reverse complement.
CGGAATCACGCGGCGGATCAGCCGCAGCACCGGGTTTCGCTCGGGGTGGATCTCGACGTCCGTGTGCCTCGCCATGCGGACTCCCGTCAGGATCAGGAAGGCCCCGAAGAGGTAGATCGTGTAGTGGAACGCGTGAGCAGCGCGGCGCCGGCGAGGATGAAGATGCCGCGCAGGACGACGGCGCCCACGATCCCCCAGAAGATCACCCGGCGCTGGTACGCGGCGGGCACGGCGAAGTAGCTGAAGATCAGGGCGAAGACGAACAGGTTGTCGATCGAGAGAGACTTCTCGATGAGGAAGCCCGCCAGGTACTCCTCGGCCTGCTCCGTCCCTGCCAGAGACCGAGAAACCCGGCGAAGCCACGCCGAGCGCGGCCCAGGCCACACTCCACATCACCGCACGGCGCAGGGGAATCCGCTCCCCGCGCCGCGCGAACGCGACAAGATCCACGAGCAGCATGACGCTCACGAACGCGCCGAACGCTGCCCACATCCACCAGTCGAGCTCCAACGGGGCACCTCCTTCGTCGAACGGCGATTACCGACGAAGGTCTCTCCCGCCGCGCTCGTGGCGGCCGGCGTCACCGGGTCACACGGACCGAACTGACGATGACGCCGCTCGTTGCGGGATGTGCCCCTTACCGAGACGATACCCGCCACCCTGCCGCGCGAACGAAACGCGTAGGGCCCCCGCGGCGCGCTCAGCCCTCCGGCGGTTGCTGCCGATCAAGTCGGTGAGGGCCGGACGGGTTGCCGTCATCCCCCAAGACGTGGGAATGGCCCGGCCCGGCCCTCGACTCTGAACCTCGTGGAGTCCCCGGCCTCGCGCAATCGCCCCCTTGAGGGAGACGCGGCCGGGTTGGGCTGCTACTCGCTCGCCTCCGGCCTGTAGAGGCCGAAGAGCCCGCCGGTGGGATCGAGCAGGACCGCGAACCTCCCGACGTCGGGGACGTCCATTCCGGGCATGAGCACGGTTGCCCCCAGCTCGCCGGCCCGGGCGACCGTGGCGTCGACGTCGTCGGTCGCGAGGTACGGGATCCAGGTGGCGGCGGGCATGTCGTCCCGCTTCTTCATCAGTCCGCCGGCATCGATGCCGCCTGTTCCCTTGAAGAGCGTGTAGGTGCCCATCTCGCCCATGTCCATGTCCGTCGTCTCCCAGCCGAAGACCTGCGAGTAGAAGCGCTTCGCGCCGTCGACGTCTGCGGCGAGGAGCTCGTCCCACAGGAAGACGCCGGCGGCGAACTCCTCCCCGTCCTCTCCGCCCGCGGGTGGCGGCGTGTAGGCCGACAGGACGGCGCCCTCGGGATCCCGGATCAGGGCGAAGCGGCCGACCTCGGGCATGTCCAGGATCGGCGCTGCGGCAGCCCCGCCGTTCGCCTCGGCGCGGGCGAGTGCCGCATCTGCATCCTCGACGAGCACGTGCCCGATCCACCGGGTCGGAGCGCCCTCGGAATCCTGAAAGCCGCCGTGCGTGCGGCCGTCGACCTTGATCATCGGATAATCGATCTCGCCGGGCTTCCAGACCTCGATGCCCCAGCCGAGCAAGTCCGTGTAGAAGCGCTTGGCTCGCTCGACGTCGCTCGTCGCCAGCTGGTGCCAGACGACGCGGCCGACCTGTGTGTCCACGCTTCTCGTGCTCATGGGTGCCTCCTTCGCGAGTTCCCGAGCCGCCATCCTAGGACTGTTGCTTGCGAGGTGTGCTACTCGACGCCTTCCGGTTCCCCCTTCCGGAGCCCGCGGGTGCGGCGACGAACCCGGGAGACCTGGATCGGTAGCAGCGCGAGGCACGCGAGCTCACGAGCGAGGAGGACGGGCGACCGCGGGCCGTCGGCGCCTTCGACCGAGATCCGAACGGTTCGGTCGGGTAGGGCGGCCTGGACGAGCCGCCTCGCCCGCCGTCGATGCCAGCCGGAGGTGACGACGACCAGCTCGTCGGCGTCGAGCTCGGAGACCGTGGCCGCGACGTTCGCGGCATTGCCGACCGTGGTGCGGGCATCGGGGTCGCAGACCAGCGCGACATCCGGGCCCCGCCAGGCGGCACGCATGAGCTCCGCCTCGGGCTTCACCTTCGAGCGCCGCGCCCAGCCCGAGAGGATCACGGCGCGCGCACCGCCGGCGAGCTCCTCGGCCCGCACGACGCGGCGCGCGCACACGGGATGCAGGTCCTTGCAGCGCCAGGTGGAGTAGCCGAGAACCGCGACGACGCGCCCGCCGCGCCGGGCCGGGCGTTCAGCCACCGTGCCGGCGCCGGTGCCGCAGGTAGCCCGCGGTGACCAGCGTGCCGATCACGGTGGCGACGAGGACGATCGCCTTCTTCCCCTGCAGCTTCGACTCGCCGCTCGCCCGCTCGCGCATGTCGACCGCGACCTCCTCGACGCGGAGCCCCTCGTCGTGGAGGCGGATGACCGCCTCGACCTCGGGCGCGCCGCTCGTGTAGGGCCGCGCGAGCACCGGCATCGCCTTCGCGTTCGCGGCGTACAGCCCGCTCGTCGAGTCGTGGAACGGGCGCCCGAGCACGACTTCCATCGAGCCACGCAGGAGATCCGTTCCGAACTTCCGGGCGGCCGTCGGCTGATAGCGGTCGGCGGCATAGCCGTCCGCGGACGCGAACCGCGACCCGACCGCGACGTCGCAGCTCCCCGAGCGGACGAGCTCGAGCAGCCGCCGCAGCTCGTCGACGGGATGCTGGCCGTCGGCGTCGACCCGTCCGCAATACGCGTACCCGCTGTCGGCCGCATAGTCGTAGCCGGCGGCGATCGCAGCTCGGAGACCACGGTTCTCGCCGAACGAGAGCACCTCGGCGCCTCCCGCGCGCGCGACCGCGACCGTCCCGTCCGTCGACCCGTCGTCGACGACGAGGACGTCGGCATCGGGAAGCCCGGCACGCAGCTCGTCCAGCACCGCCGGCAGGTTCTGCTCCTCGTTCCAGGCCGGGATGAAGACGAGCGTCTCCGCACGGTCGCTCATGGGCGAAGCCTAACCCCGTAAGCCCGCGAAGCGGGCGCACAGCACCCGCGGCCGAAGGCCGCCAGGGTGCGACGACCGAGTGAGGACGGGTTCACCCCGGCCTCACGTCTCAAGCCCCGCGAAGCGGGCGCACAGCACCCGCGGCCGAAGGCCGCCAGGGTGCGACGACCGAGTGAGGACGGGTTCACCCCGGCCTCACGTCTCAAGCCCGCGAAGCGGGCGCACAGCACCCGCGGCCGAAGGCCGCCAGGGTGCGACGACCGAGTGACGGTCGGGTTCACCCCGGCCGTCACGTGATCTCGGCGGGAAGCGTGTCCGAGGAGCGCCGCTCGACCGGCTCGAGCTCCTCGCGCACCCGGCAGTCGAAGTAGAGGTAGGTGCTCGCGATCGCCGCGAACGGCATGGTGATCGTGTAGATCACAGACGACACGAGATTCACCACGTCCAGCGTGGCGGACGTGGGCGTCGCGAACAGGATCCCGATGCCGACGAGGGGGCCGAGCAGGAGCGCCAGGCCGGTCACGAGAACCTCGATCGTCGCAACGCGCCACCAACGCCCGCGAACGAGCGCGAAGCTCCGGGCGAGCGCCCTCGGGCCGCTCAGCCCTTCCAGGGCGAACGCCTGGCCGAGAAACGACGACCGGAAGACGATCCAGATCGCGAACGGGATCCCCACGACCGAGGTCGTGAGGAGCACGACGACGACGACCAGCGCGCACACCGTCAGGACGACCCCGACGAGCTCCCGGCGGAGGATCTTGCGGTACGCCTCTCGGGCGCCGCGCTTCCCACCCTCGTCGACGGCGACCATCGCGAGCGCCGTCGCTGCCTGGACGACGGTGAGCGCGACAAAGGTGAACGCGAGACCGAGCCCGAGCACGATGAAAGCCACCACGCTGCTCGTCTCGGCGGTGCTCTCGACGAGGTTCCCGATCGACGTGAGGTGAATGATGATCGCCTGGAGACCCGTCTCGAGGGCGAGGACGGGGATGAAGAGGAGTCCGATACCGACCCAGGTCGAGAACCGCTCCGTGTACATCCGCCGCGCGGCCACGATCAACTGGCCCCAGGCGCGACGGCGCCCGAGCCGAAGCGGCGCCGAGGATTCCCACTCGGTGCGCGACGCGGCCCACAGAAGCAGTGCGGCCAGCGCCCCGAAGAACGCGATCACCCCCCAGGGATTGCGGACGATCTTGATCAGCAGGTTGGAAACGGCCTCGACCCCGCCGCAGAAGACATCGGTCGCCGCCGGCCCGAACGCCCTTCCCGCCGGGACGGCGAAGGCTGCGCTCCGCCAATACTGCTCGGCCCAGCTGATCGGCTCCGTCCACTGAATCTTCATGTTCGGCCCGGTCGGGCCGTTGAAGAACGCAGGCCGAAGCTCACCCCAGCGGCCCTGGAACCCGAGCCACGGGAAGTCGGCGAGGTACTCGCGCCGCTCGCTCGGAACGGTCGCGACAGTGGGCACGGTCTCACGATGGGGGCCGTTCGTGTCGTCGCAGCCGACCCCCTGGGCGGCGCTCCGGCCGAGGAAGAGCCCCTCGTCGTAGAAGCTCGCGTGCGAGCCGGCGGCCGGGTACACGACCGGGTGCGTCCCGCCGACGATCTCGAGCTTGTCACCGCCCCACTCCGCGCGTTCGGCGCCCTCGTGCTGGCTGTAGCCGACCTCGACGGGCGCGCCTTGCAGCGCTTCCTCGGCAGTGTTCGCGTCGAAGACGAGCTGGATCGTCTCCCAGTCGCCCTCGTGCAGGTTGTTGAAGTCGTTGAAGACGTAGAAGAACCAGTACTGAAGGGCGAGCTTCCCCGGCCGGTCGGCCTCGCGGGCGACGTGGGCGTAGACGGTCGGCGCGCTGCCCTCGGCGAGGCGCCGCTGCCAGAGCTCGTAGGTGCAGCCGGGATCCAGCGCTTCGCCCGGGAAGTCGAGGTGGTAGTCGAACCTGCCCTGCCCGATCTCCTCGCCCGTCGGGCCGACAGCAACGAGATTCGTCGTATCCCAGGGCCCGCGGAAGGCAACCTCGTCGTTGCCGAGGACGAGCTCGACGTCGATCGGCGCGTACGGCTCGCCTTCTGCGCACTCCTCCGCCTGCTCGACGAGCCGGACGACCGGGGCATACGTTTCCGCCAGCTCGATCTCGGCCGGGTCGGCGGCAGCGGCCGGACCAGGGAGCGCGAGGGTCAGCCCGAGACTCGCGAGCGCCAGCACGGTGGTCGCCGCGCGCATCCGACCTCGTCGCGCGGGCGGCCGTCCTCGCATCGCCGAGATGCTACTCGGGCGCGTCGGGCTTAGAGCACCACGCCGTAGGCCTCCGTGAAGGCGTCCCCCGCGTAGTCGTGCGAGGCGTAGGCGAAGCCGCCGTCGCCCCATGCCGTTCCCCAGCTGTTGCGGACGACGAACCGGTCTCGCGTGTAGCCGACCAGCGCAACCGCGTGGCCGCCCCGGGCGGTGTCCGGCTGGTATGCGTCGAGCTTTCCAGCCGTCGCCCTCGCCTCGTCCCACGTCTCGTCGACGTCGAGACGCGTCAGGATCGGCCCGTGCGTCGCGAGCCAGACTCGCCAGTCGGTCTGCCGCGACCCGAGGTTGAAGTACATCGCGACCTTGAGCTGGGCGGCGAGGGCGTAGAACGTCCTCGTCTCGCCGGCGTAGAGCCGACCGCTCCGGAAGGGCAGCACCGAGTCGCGGACGACGCCGAACTTGCGCGACACGTCGAGCGCCGCTTTCAGGCTGGTTCCGTCCGACTCGATGAACGTGGTGGGCCGGTCGCTGAACGGATCCGTCTCCTTCGACGCCATCCAGACGTAGCGCGGCGACAGCGGCTGGCCCGAGGTGAGTCGGCTTGCCTTGACGAAGTGCCAGCGCAGCACGCTGTCGGCGAGTGCCCAGCCCACGCACGAACCGGTGCTCCCCTGGTCGCCGATCCGCCACCAGCTCTCGCGGAGGTCCTTCGTCGCCGGGACCGTGGGAGCGGCCGCGACCACGCTCGACCGACGGGCGTGCTCGACCTGCCAGTCCTTCTCGGTCTCGCGGGACGGGACGCAGTTCAGAACTCGCTTGACGCGCGTGCGCTTCCTCGGCATGGAGCCTCCTCCAGGTCGGGGGCACGGTCCGCGGGCCGCGCACCGGCTCGTGCCACGTGCTACGTGTGCGCCGCTTCCTACCACACCACCGCGCGGCGGGCAACGCCCGGACAGGCATACTTGGCCGGTTCGAAAAACCAGGGAGCTGCCCGCTCGTCGCCTCGCGCGGCTCGGGCTCGGCCCGAAGTGGTGGTGGCTCCCGGCTCGCTCGACGCTCGTACGCATCATGCGGCCGTCGGCGCGCGCTCCGAAACCAAGGAGCTGCCCGTGAAGTTGCCGACCATCGCACTCGCCGTTGTCGCTGCCCTCGCCCTCGGCGCGGGAGCAGACGCGCACGTAGGCCGGAAAGCGCCGATCGTCCATCGCATCGACCATCTGCGCTGGGAGACGAATGCGCTCAGGCGGGACGCCGGCATGCCCGCGATCCGCACGGCGTTCGAGTACCGGCGAATCGCGGATCGTGGATACCGCCTCTGGGCCGAGTCCGTCTGGCAGGGCCGGCTCGAGGCTGCCCGGAAGCTACGGCCGAAGCCGGGCAGCGTCTGGGCTCGCCTGGCCGAGTGCGAGTCGGGTGGAGACTGGGACTACAACGGGCGCGATGTCTTCGACGGCGGCCTGCAGTTCCACCCGACCACGTGGTCGTCGTTTCGCCTCCGCCGCCACCCGCGGTTCGCCTGGCAGGCCACCCCCATGGAGCAGATTGCCGTTGCGCGCCGCGTCCTCGCCGCAGAGGGCTGGAACGCCTGGCCCGCGTGCAGCGCCGCGCTCGGGCTTCGCTGAAGTGGCGGAGGTGACCGAGGTGTGGCAGAGTTCCCGCTTCCGGCGGACAACCAGGAACCCCGACCCGTCGCGGCAGGCGGCACCGGGCTCGGCCCGAGCGGCGCGGGGATTCCGGAGGACTTGCTCTTGAAGCTACGAATCCTCGCGCTCTGCGCGCTCGTGGTGGTCTCGCTGGCACCGGCCACGGCCACAGCCACGGTCACGGGCGACGGCGGGCGCGACGCGGCCTCGGTCATCCGCAGCATCAACAGCCTTCGCTGGCAGGCGAACACCGCCCGCAAGGAGGCCGGGCTGAAGCCGCACCCGGGCAGCACCGACTACAGGAGCCTCGAGAACGTCGCCGCGCTCGTCGAGATCGAGGCGCTGTGGACGCGCCGGGCGCTACTCGCCCGCAAGCTCGCGCCGCGTTTCGACAGCGTCTGGGTGGCTCTGGCGGAGTGCGAGTCCGGCGGCAACTGGGCGTTCAACCAGGGCGCGTACGACGGCGGCCTGCAGTTCCACCCGCGGACGTGGCGGGACTACCGACTGCGGGGCTTCCCGCCGTTTGCCTGGAAAGCACGGCCCATGGAGCAGATCCTCGTCGGCTACCGGGTTCTCGCCGACCAGGGCTGGGACGCCTGGCCGGCCTGCGCGCGCAAGCTCGGCCTCCGCTAGACGCCCGGGGGGCGCCCGCTTTACGGATCGCGTGGAATGCGCAATGATCGGGCAGTCGATCAGGGAGGCACCGTGGCACCGCTCACGCACAGCGTCGAGATCTCGCGGCCGCCGGAGGACGTCTTCGCCTACGTCACCGATCCGTCCCGCTTCAGCGAATGGCAGGAGGCAGTCGTTCGTGCCGACCGGCAGGGAGGCGGCCCGATCGGCCGAGGCTCGAGGATCTCGCTGACGCGACGCATCGGAAAGCGCGACCAGACCATGACGAGCGAGCTGACCGAGTACGACCCGCCGCGGAGCTACGCGTTTCGCGTGCTCGACGGGCCGGTCAGGGCGTTCGGGAACGGCAGGTTCGAGCCGCTCGACGGAGGCCGGCGGACGCGCTTCGACTTCGAGCTCGACTTCAAGGGCCACGGAATCGGGATACTGCTCGTGCCGCTCGTGGTGCGCAAGCAGGCGGCGAAGGAGCTCGTCGAGAGCCACGCGGCCCTGAAGAAGCGCCTCGAAGGCGACACGCCCGCCTAGTCCCTGTCAGTTCAGGCGAGCGCGCAGCCCGCGAAGCTCGGCGGCGAGCGCGTCACGGGCAGCGGCCTCGAGCGGGAGCGCGAGCCGCAGGTCGGCCGCTTGGATTGCTCTGGCGACATCGCCCCGCACGAGGTAGGAGCCGACGAGGTTGTTGAGGATGCGAAGCGCCGTCTCGTGCGTTCCCCAGGCGCGCAGCGAATCGCTTCTGACCTCGTCCGTGACGACGCGCCCGCCCGAGAAAGGATCGAGCACGACCGGCGGGCCGGCGCCGAGGAGGCCGACGACGAAATGGCCGGGGAGCCCGATCGGCGACAGCGGGATGCCTGCGCGCCTCGCGACCTCGACGTAGACGACCGAGAGGACGATCGGCAGGCCCGTGCGCCGCGCGAGCACGAGGTCGAGCATCGAGTTGTCCGGGTGGTCGTACTCGGTGCGGTTTCCGGTGAAGCCAAGTCGCTCGCCGAGCACGACTCGGCAGGCCTCAGGACCCCTCTGCGGAGTGTCGCCCACCTCGGTTGCCACCTCTGCACCGAGCCGGTCGAGCTCCCCGAGTGCGGCCTCGCGATCGACCTCCCTGAACGCGGCCGCGATCGCCAGGGCGAGCTCGTCGAGCGGCGTCTCGCCTCGCGTCGCCAGCGTCCGGAAGCCGTCGTCCGACATGGCGCATTGTCACCGAAGCTCGGAAACCGACCTGCTACCCTCAGCCCATGCCCATCGGCGCCTGGGAGATCGCGCTCATCGTCGTCGTCATCTTGCTCCTCTTCGGCTCGACGAAGCTACCGAAGATCGCCCGGTCGATGGGCCGCGGGGCGCGCGAGTTCAAGGAGACGGTCACCGATCAGGCGGTCGAGCTCAAGGAGGCGACGGTGGACGTGCCGAAGCAGTTCAAGGACGGCATGAATCCGCTGAAGCCGAACGAGCAGGACGAGGAAGAGGCTGTGCCCGCGCAGGCACAGGATCCGGCGCCCGTGCCGGCCGGGGCGGCCGACAAGCCGGCCGAGCCCAAGCCCTAGGGCTCGCCCCTCACGCGCAGCCGATCTTCAGCGTCTCGAGCCCGCTCGCGTCGCCGAGCCCCGGGTCACGCCGCAGGGACTGCCTGACGGTCGTCCTGATCAGCTCGACGTCCGGGATCGGATGGCCGTCGCGCCAGCCGGCGTCGAAGGTCGGCGGAGCGAAGCTGACGGCGACCGTCTTCGCGGTGCTCAGCCGGGTGAGGAGCTCGATCAGGTCCGGCAGCTGCTTGATCGGCACGTCGGTCAGCATGAAGCGCTTGATGATCGACGCGAGCTTCGGGAAGGAGCGCAGGATACGCGCCGGGCTCGCCTGCTGCTCGAGCGCGCCCAGGATGCAGCGCTGCCGCCGCATGCGGTCGTAGTCGCTCGTCGCCCAGCGCGTACGCGCGTACCCGAGCGCGAGCCGGCCGTCCATGTGGTGCGGCCCCGGCTCGAGGTCGACCACGATCCACGGCTCGTCGTCGTAGGGCGGCGACACGCCGGCATCGTAGACGGTGTGCTGGACGTTCACGGTGACGCCGCCGAGCGCGTCGATCACCTCGACGAAGCCCCGCAGGTCGACGGCCGCGTAGTAGTCGATCCGGAGGCCGAGCAGGGCGCCGATCGTCTCCTTGAGCGCCGTTGCGCCGGGCACCCGGCTGCCGGGGAAGAACTCGGGGTTGGCCGTCGCGTGGCCCCACAGCGCGTTCAGGATCTCGGGGAAGGCGACGAGGTCGGTCTGCGCCGTTCTCGGGAAGGGGACGTCGATGAGGTTCCGCGGTACCCCGAACAGCGCGGCGCGCTCGGTCTTCGGATCGACGCTCAGCACCATCATCGTGTCCGTCCGCAGGCCGGTTCGGCCGGGGCCGGCGTCGCCCCCGACGAGGAGGAAGTTCAGCCGCCCTCGTTCCTGCCAGGTCGACCGCTCCTCCTGCGCCGGGGCCGGCGGCGGCGGGGCATCGGCCCCCGCCGGGGCTGCCGGGCCCGCCATCGGATCGACATCCGGGAGCGGAGTCGGGCCCGCTGGCGAGGCTTCCGGGCGCACGGCCGCCGCGAGCACGGGGCTCTCCGGCTCCTCGTCGGCGAACACACTGGTCAGGAGGTCGTAGCTGCGGTAGTCGTAATAGGCGGCGGCGACGTGGGGCATCGCCGTCAGGCAGACGAGGAGCGCGACGAACGCAGCGCGGATCGCCAGGTCGCCGCCCGCCTGGCGAGGCGGGAACGCGGGTCGACGAGCGCCCCGGTAGGCATCAACGACGCAGTGGACGTGAAACGCGAAGAAGAGCGCGTTCGCGACGAGAAGCGCGAGTAGCACGTCGGGATCGAGCAGCAGCCTGAGCGCGAGCGCCGTGCCCTGCAGCCAGAGCCCGAGCGCGGCGAGGGCGATCCCGGCGGTGACGGCGAGCATGACGAGCCCCCGACGCAGACGGCCTGAGTAGACCTGGCCGGCGCCGGGTAGGAGAAAGGAGAGGAGCCCGGCGGCGACCGCCCTGGGCGGTCGGCGCGCCCGGTACAGGGTGTAGGTCGTCAGAGAGGTGGGGTGCTGAACCGCTCCCAAACCCGTCACGTTCCGGTGCGGTGCCGGGCCTCCTGCCTAGCCGCCGTCGCCCGGGCCGCTCCTGGCCGGGCCGGCCCAGCCGAGCGCCGCCGTCGAAACGGGCAGCGTGTAGATCGGCTCGTCGCGCGTGTCTCCGTACACCTCGACCTCGCCTTCGGTCGCGATCGCGAGCCAGACGCCGTCCGGCGACCAGGCGAAGCCGCGCTGATCGACCCGGTTCATCGTGACGTCGCTGAGCCGGAGATCGAGGATCGAGATATCCCCCGATCCGGCGCGAAAGCCGACGGCGAGCTCGTTCCCGTCCGGACTGAACGCGAGGTACTGCCCGAGACGGCTGCTCCCGGTGCCGTAGACCGTCGGCACGCGGAACGACGCTTCGAGCATTCCCTCGTTCCACAACTCGAGGTAGATCACGCTTCCCAGGGCCTCGAACACGAGCACGCTGACTGCGAGGCGGCCGCCGGGGGCGACCGCGAACGCTGCTACTTGGATCGGCGCGGTCGTCGCGGGCTCGATCCCCCGGACGAGATCGTCCTCGGTGAGGAGGGTCTCGCCCTCGCGGAGGAGCCTCGCGTCGAGCGGGTTGGCGGGAATCGTCAGCACGTTGCCGTCGTCAGCGAACGCGGGCGAGCACCCCGGAACGCGACGCTCGCTCCTGCTCTCGATCTCGAGCACCACGGTCTCGTGATCGGGACCGCACCACGCGACCCGGCTCCCGTCGCGCGACCAGGCGACCGCACCGAGCGCCTGGCCGAGGTCACCGTCCTCTGTCTCCGGACGCTCCCCGAGGCGGACAAGGGCGAGCGGTCGAGGATTCTGGGGATTGCTCGACGCCGGGGCGGTCGTCACCACCGCCCGGCCGTCGGCCGGCGAGGCCCAGAGCTCGCACCCCGTCTCGGGCCCCGCCTCTCCGACCACGACCGTCCCCAGGTCGAGCGTGCGCAGGCGACAGCTTCCGGGCTCGGCGAGCACGAGCGCGCCGGGAAGCGCCCCCGCGGCCGGGACGTCCGGCCCCTGCAGCCGGTCGTCGGCCAGGTTCGCGACGGGGCTACTCCCGGCCGCGGGCCGGGCCGTGGCACGGCCGCGAAGCCCGTCCACTGCCGCCGCGGCCGCAACGACGACGACCGCGCCGAGAACGATCGCGTTCCACCACCGCACGGCTCTAGTGTGGACGAGCCGGCGCCGCGACGGCGGCCAAGGCCGGACGGGCCAGCCTGTTTGACACCTCGCCCTGCCGGGTGAGCTAGCTCACGCGGCGGAGCGGGCGAGCTCCTGCAGCGACGGGCCGACCGTGCCCCGGCCGTAGGAGCTCGAGCGGCCGGCGGCGCGCAGCACGCGGCGGTAGGCGTCGGCCGCAGTGTCGCCTCCGGCCATCACCTCGCCGGTCGAGCGCATCTCCGCAGCACGGTCGGCGGCGCCCGGGAAGCGATCCGAGGGGAAGATCGCCTCCTTGGCCCAGGCCCGCGTCGGCCGGGCGACCTCGGGCAGGTCGAGGTCGGCGAGGCGCTCGCCGAGCATGAGGCGGCAGGCGAGGTCGACGAGCGCGAGCCCCGTCGCCTTCGCCACGAACGGGATCGTCCGGGATGCGCGCGGATTCGCCTCGATCACGTGCAGCTCGCCGCCGAGCAGGGCGAGCTGCAGGTTCAGCAGCCCGCGGACGCGCAGCGCCCCGGCGACGCTCGCGGCGATCGAGCGGATCTCCGCGTCGAGCGCCGGTGTCACCGACGGCCCCGGAGTTACGCACGCCGAGTCCCCGGAATGGACTCCGGCCGGTTCGACGTGCTCGAGAATGCCCGCCACCCAGCCCGATTCGCCGTCGCAGAGCACGTCGACATCGAGCTCGACGGCGCCCTCGAGAAACTCATCGACCAGGGAGGGCTCGTGGATCTCGAGCTCGTCGGGGCCCCGTGCGACGCGCATGCGCCGCCCGCCGAGGACGAAGTGAGGGCGAACGAGTACCGGGTAGCCGATCCTCCCGGCCACGGCGAGCGCCTCGTCGCGGGTCTCGGCCACGCCCCAGCGCGGCGCCCGGATCCCCAGGCTGTCGAGCACGAGGGCGAACGCTCCCCGATCTTCGGCGGCATCGATCGCCGGCAGGGGGTCTCCGAGCAGGGGCACGCCTGCCTCGGCCAGTCCGTGGGCCAGCCCGAGCGGTGTCTGCCCGCCGAGCGTCACGACCACGCCGACCGGCTGCTCGAGCGCGCAGACGTCGAGCGCCCGCTCGATCGTGACCGGCTCGAGGTAGAGGCGGTCAGAGGTGTCGTAGTCGGTCGACACCGTCTCGGGGTTCGAGTTGAGGAGCACCGCCTCGTAGCCGAGCGCGTGGAACGCCTGCGCGGCGTGCGTGCAGCAGTAGTCGAACTCGATCCCTTGTCCGATCCGGTTCGGCCCCGAGCCGAGGATCACGATGCTTCGGCCCCGCGGCGCGTCGTCCCCATCGGAAGCCTCGTAGGACAGGTAGTAGTAGGGAGTCCGCGCCTCGAACTCCGCCGCGCAGGAGTCGACGGCCAGGCGGCCCGGCAGAGGCCGGCGGCTCCGCACCTCGGCCCCCGCGATCCCGAGCACGCGTGCGATCCTCGCGTCGGGCAGGCCGAACCGCTTGGCGGAGGGGATGTCGCCGTCGCCGGCGAGCCGTCGCTCGGCCTCGCGGATCGACTCGAGCTCGGCCTCGAAGTAGGGGTGCAGCCCGGCGATCTCCGGCAGCTCGTCCGAGTCCTCGCGTCCCTCGAGCGCCTTGAGGAAGGCCTCCGGAAACGTGCGGCCCAGCCCGAGCGACTCGCCGACGGCCCGCATCTCGGTGCCGAGCGCCGGCTCGATCCAGGGGAACTTCGGGAAGTCGAAACGCGGAGCCTTCACCGCGACATAGTCGAGCGCGGGCTCGAAGGCCGCGCTCGACCTGCCGGTGATGTCGTTCGGCAGCTCGTCCAGCGTGTAGCCGACCGCGAGGAGAGCCGCCAGCTTCGCGATCGGAAAGCCCGTGGCCTTCGACGCGAGAGCGGACGAGCGCGAGACCCGCGGGTTCATCTCGATGACGACGAGCTCGCGGCTCGCGGGCTCGTAGGCGAACTGGACGTTCGCGCCGCCGGTCGACACGCCGACGGTCCGCGCGCACGTGAACGCCGCGTCGCGGAACCTCTGGTACTCCGCGTCCGGCAGCGTCTGCTGCGGCGCGACCGTCCACGAGTCGCCGGTGTGGACGCCCATCGGATCGAGGTTCTCGATCGAGCAGACGACGACGCAGTTGCCGGCGCCGTCCACCATCACCTCGAGCTCGAACTCCTGCCACCCCTCGACCGACCGCTCGACGAGTGCCTGGTGGATCGGGCTCATCTCGAGACCGTGCGCGAGGCGCTCCTGGAGCTCCTCCTCGGTTCGGGCAAGGCCTCCGCCCTGGCCCCCGAGGGTGAACGCCGGGCGGACGACCGCCGGCGCGAGGCCTGGCACGAGCTCGTCGAGCCCGCGGACGACGACGCTCTCCGGCACGGGCAATCCGGCCGCGCGCATCGCGTCGCGAAACGCGAGCCGGTCCTCGGCCCGTCGGATCGCGTCGAGGTCCGCGCCGATCAGCTCGACCCCGAACGCGTCGAGGACGCCCTCCTCGGCGAGCTCGACCGCCAGGTTGAGCGCGGTCTGGCCCCCGAGCGTCGGCAGGAGCGCGTCGGGATGCTCCTTCTCGACGATCGCGGCGAGCGCGTCGGCATCGAGGGGCTCGATGTAGGTCGCGTCGGCCCAGGAGGGGTCGGTCATGATCGTCGCCGGGTTCGAGTTCACGAGCACGACCCGGTAGCCCTCCGAGCGAAGCACCCGGCAGGCCTGCGAGCCGGAGTAGTCGAACTCGCACCCTTGCCCGATGCGGATCGGGCCGGAGCCGACGATCAGGATGCTGCGTAGGTCGGTGCGCTTCGGCATGCGCCGGCGATCCGGTCGAAGAAGGGCAGGGCGTCGAGCGGGCCGGGGGCCGCCTCGGGGTGGAACTGGAGCGAGAAGAAGCCGTCGCCCTCGAGGCCCTCGACGGTGCCGTCGTTCAGGGAGACGTGGCTCACCTCGGCGCTGTCCGCGGCCTCGACCGCGTAGCCGTGGTTCTGGACCGTGACGAGCACGCGGCTCGTGTTGCGAACGCGCACCGGGTGGTTCGCGCCGCGGTGGCCGAAGGGAAGCTTGAACGTCCGCAGCCCGAGCGCGAGGCCGAGCAGCTGATGGCCGAGGCACACACCGAAGACGGGAGCCCTGCCGAGAAGGCGGCGCACCGCCTCGACGGCGTCGCCGAGCTGAGCCGGGTCGCCGGGCCCGTTCCCGATCAGCACTGCGCGCGGGTCGAGCGAGAGGATCGAGTCGGCGTCCGAGAGCGGAGGAACGACGGCGACCTCGAGGCCCGCCTCGGCCAGGCGGCGGACGATCGAGCGCTTGCACCCGAAGTCGACGACGACGACCCGGGGGCCCGCTCCCACGGTGTACGGCTCCTTGGTCCCGGCCGAGAGCGCGAGCGGGGGTGTCACCAGCTCCGGCTCGGTCAGCATGCGCTCGTAGTCGAGATGCGGCTCCACCCGGGCGCGCTCGAGCAGCGCGTCGGGCTCGCTCTCGCCGAGCGCGCAGCGCATCGCCCCCTCGGAGCGCACGTGCCGGACGAGCGCCCGCGTGTCGACGTCCTCGAGAGCGACCACCCCCTGGCCCCGAAGCCACGCGGACCACGCGTGCCGGGTGCGCCTCATGACGACGCCCCGCGTCCACACGCGCTCCGATTCCATGCGGACGTCGTCGACCCCGTAGTTGCCGACGAGGGGGTAGCTGAAGGCGAGCACCTGTGCCGAGTAGCTCGGGTCGGTGACGGCCTCCTGGTAGCCCGCCATCGCCGTCGTGAAGCAGATCTCGCCCGCCGAGACGCCGCCGGCCGCCACCGGCCGGCCGGGAAAGACGGTGCCGTCCTCGAGAACGAGATGTGCCCTGGCCATCGGCTTGCAAACTCTACGTATTGACTGCATAATACGCAACTCCATGGCATATACTGCGATAGTCGGCGCGTCGGGCTACTCCGGGCAGGAGACGCTCGACCGCGTGCTTGCCCATCCGGAGCTCGACCTGTTCGCGCTCGGCTCCGACTCGCTCGCCGGGCAGGCCGCGAGCGCGCTCGACCCCCGCCTCGCCCGCAACGGCGCACGCCGCGCCCCCGCCTTCGTGACGAACGAGGAAGCCCTGGCGAGCGGCGCCGACCTCGTCTTCGTCTGCCTCGATCACGAGCGGTCGGCGGCGCTCGAGCCGCCCTCGCGCGGAGTGGTCGTCGACCTCTCCGGCGCACACCGCCTGAGGGACGGCTCCCTCTACGACGAGTGGTACGGCTTCACCCATCCGCTCGTCGCCGAGCTCGAGGCATGGTCGTATGCGATCCCCGAGCTCTCGCCTCCGGCAACCCGGCTGATCGCGAATCCCGGCTGCTACGCGACCGCCGCGCTGCTGGCGCTCCAACCGCTGGCCGGGATCGTCGACCCGTCGAGCTGCGTGGTCGTCGACGCCAAGTCGGGCATCTCCGGCGCAGGTAAAGCCCTCCAGGCGAGCTCGCATGCCGGCTCGGTGCTCGAGAACGTCTCGGCCTACAAGGTCGGGCAACACCAGCACGAGCCGGAAATCGCGCAGGCGCTCGGCTTCTCCGTCTGCTTCGTCCCGCATCTCCTCCCCGTCCGGCGCGGGCTCATCGCGACGTCCTACCTCAAGGCGGACGCGGGCGAGGCGCGCGCCCTGCTCGAGGCCTCCTACGCGGCCTCGCCGGCGGTGAGCGTCCTGCCCGAGGACGTGACCCCGGAGCTCTACCGGGTACAGGGGACCGACGCCGCGGAGATCGCGGTCTTCGCCGATCGGCCGACCGGGACGACCATCCTCATCTGCGCGATCGACAACCTCGGCAAGGGCGCGGCCGGGCAGGCCGTCCAGAACGCGAACCTCGCGCTCGGATACGCGGAGACGGCGGGCCTGCGGCTGTCGGGGGTGCTCGTATGAGCGTCACCGCGGCCAGCGGTTTCGTCGCAGCCGGCGTGAAGGCGGGTATCCGGCAGTCGGGCCGGGATCTCGCCGTCGTCCGCTCGACCGTCCCGGCCACGGGGAGCGCGCTCTTCACGGCCAATCGTGTCCAGGCCGCTCCCGTCGTCGTCTCCCGGGCCCACCTCGAGGCTGCGCAGCCGCAGGCGGTCGTCGTCAACTCGGGCTCTGCGAACGCGGCGACCGGCCCCCGGGGCGAGCTCGACGCGCTCGCGACCGCGGCGGAAGCCGGCAGGCTGCTCGGGCTCCGGGCCGAGCAGGTGCAGGTCATGTCCACGGGCGTCATCGGCGTCCGTCTCCCGCTCGACCGCATGCTGGCAGGCCTTCGCTCCGCCGCCGCGGACCTGGGCCCGGACGGCGGTCACGCGGCGGCGGAGGCGATCATGACCACCGACACCGTGCCGAAGGAAGCAGTCGCTCGGCGAGACGGCTTCACGGTCGGAGGCATGGCGAAGGGGGCGGGCATGATCCATCCCGTCCTGGCGACGATGCTCGCCGTCGTCACGACCGACTATCCGCTCGCCGCGGGTGAGGCGGACGCCTTCCTGCGCCCCGCCGTCGACGAGAGCTTCAACCGCATCTCGGTCGACGGTGAGTGCTCGACGAACGACACGGTCCTCCTGATCGCGAACGGCGCCAGTGGCGTGACGAGGACGTCGGCGCTCGACGATTCTTTCGCGGCGGCGGTACGGGACGTCTGCGCCGATCTCGCCGGCCAGATCGTCGCCGACGGCGAGGGTTCAACGGTGCTCCTCGAGATCGACGTGACCGGCGCAGCGAACGACCGGGAGGCGACCGCGATCGCGCGGCGAGTCGCGACCTCGCCGCTGGTCAAGACGGCTGCCTTCGGGCGGGATCCGAACTGGGGCCGCGTGCTCGCGGCCGCCGGGTCCGCCACGTGGAACGGCGGCTTCGCACAGCTCGACCCCGAGCGCGTCTCGCTCGCGTTCAACGGGACGACGGTCTATGCGGACGGCGCCCCGCTCGACTCCGATCCCGACCTCTCGGGAGGCGCCTGCCGCATCTCGCTCGAGCTCGGGCTCGGGAGCGGGCACGCCGCCTACCTGGCGTCCGACCTCACGTACGACTACGTGCGCATCAACGCGGAGTACACGACGTGAGCAGGCTCATCCTGAAAGTCGGCGGAGCGAGCGCCGGCCGCGCCGCGAACCTGCTCGCCGACCTGGCCTCTGCCGGCCACGAGATCTGCGTCGTCCACGGCGCCGGGCCTCAGATCTCCGACGAGATGGAGCGGCGTGGCCTCGAGGTGCGTTTCGTGGACGGGAGGCGCTACACCTCGGCCGAAGCGCTCGACATCGTCCGCGAGTCGCTCGCGGACGTCAACGCACGACTCTGCGCGGCTCTCGGGCCGCGCGCGATCGGTCTCATGGGCGACGAGATCGGTCTCGAAGCACGACAGGTCTCGAAGCTCGGCCTCGTCGGTGATCCGCTGCCGAGTCGCCCCGCGCTCGTTCTGAGCGCGCTTCGGCACGGACGTATCCCGGTCGTCGCTCCCCTGGCGAAGGGACCGCTCAACGTCAACGCAGATGAGGCCGCGGTAGCCCTCGCCGCCGGCCTCGAGGCAGAGCGGATCCTCTTCGTGACAGATGTGCCGGGTGTCCTCGTCGACGGAGACGTGGTCTCCTCGATCGAGGCCGACGAGGCCGATCGACTGCTCGACCGCGGCGCGTTCCAGGGAGGGATCGTGCCCAAGCTCCAGGCTGCCGTCCGGGCCGCACGGCTCGGGATGCGCGCCGAGATCGGCGAGACGGCGGTGACCCCGTGACGGCCGTCGCCGAGACCAGGATCCTGCCGACGTACGCGCGGCAGGATGTCACCTTCACGCGGGGAGAAGGCACCTGGGTCGAGGATGCCGACGGCAACCGCTACCTCGACTTCCTGGCCGGGATCGCGGTCGTCGGGCTGGGGCACTGCCACCCGACGGTCACTGCGGCGGCCCATGCCCAGCTCGACCGCCTCTGGCACGCCTCGAACCTCTACTGGACCGAGCCGATGCTCGAGCTCGCCGAGCGGCTCTCCGCGAGGTTCGGCGGTGCGCAGGCGTTCTTCTGCAACTCCGGTGCGGAGGCGATCGAGGCGGGGCTGAAGTACGCGAGGAAGGCGAGCGGCAAGCCGGGCATCGTCGCCCTCGAGAACTCGTTCCACGGCCGCACGCTCGGCGCGCTGTCGGTCACCGGGCCAGCCGTCGAAGCAGGAGGGGTTCGGGCCACTCCTGCCGGACGTGCGCTTCGCGCGGCTGAACGATGCCGAGTCGCTCGCGGCCGCCTGTGCCGACGACGAGGTCGGCTGCATCCTCGTCGAGCCTATCCAGGGCGAGGGCGGGATCAACCCCGCGACCGCGAGGTTCCTCGAGTCTGCCGCCGAGCTGGCGGCAGCAGGCGGCGCGATTCTCCTCTTCGACGAGGTGCAGTGCGGCGTCGGCAGAACCGGGGCCTTCTTCGCCCACGAGCAGCTCGGCGTCAGGCCCGACGCGGTCGCGCTCGCCAAGGGGCTCGCGAACGGCCTGCCGATCGGCGCGCTCCTCGTGTCGGACGATGCGCCGCGAGGCCTCTCCCCCGGCGACCACGCCTCGACGTTCGGCGGCAACCCGGTGGCCTGCGCGGCCGCCTGCCAGGTGGTGGCCACGATCGACGATGCACTCCTCGAGCACGTGACCGCGGTCGGTCGACAACTCACCGCCGGGCTCTCGGCACTGCCCGCGATCGGCACCGTGCGCGGCGCCGGCCTCATGATCGGGGCGGAGCTCGACCGGCCCGCCGGCCCGGTCGTGTCCGCATGTCTCGCGAACGGTCTCCTCGTCGGCTCGGCCGGCGAAGCCGTGCTTCGGCTGACGCCGCCGCTGATCGTCTCCGACGGGGAGGTCGAGCAGGCGCTCGCGATCCTCGCCGAGGTGCTGCGATGAGCCGGCGGGAGCGTCAGGGAACGATCCTCAGGCTCGTCCGCGAGCGGGACATCTCGACCCAGGCCGAGCTCGCCGAGGCGCTGCACGACCAGGGCTTCGCCGTCGTCCAGACCACCGTCTCCCGCGACATCGCCGAGCTCGGGTTGCAGAAGGTCCGCTCGGCGAGCGGCCGGCTCGTCTACGCGCCGCCGGGCGCCGCGAACGGCGACCGCTTCCGGGCGATCGTGCTCGCGCTGCGACGCTGGGCGCTGACGTTCGAGGCGAGCGGCAACCTCGTCATCATCACGACCCCGTCCGGCTACGCCAACGCGCTGGCGCAGGTCATGGACGAGGCAGGGCACCCGAGGATCGCCGGGACGATCGCAGGCGACAACACGATCCTCGCGGTCGCGCGCGAGGGCGTCGCCGGCGCCGAGCTGCGCGACGAGCTACGACAGCACCTGATGGAGGGAGCAGCCTAAGTGAGCAGCAATCGCACCGCCGTTCTCGCCTACTCCGGCGGGCTGGACACGACCTGCGCCATCGCCTGGCTCAAGGAGGACTATGGGTTCGACGAGGTCGTGGGCGTCCTCGTCGACGTCGGGCAGGCGTTCGACCTCGATCAGGCGGTCCTGCGCGGCACCGCCGCCGGCGCCGACGACGTCATCCTCCTCGACCGGAAGGAGGACTTCGCCGCCGATCAGGTCGCGAAGGCGATCACCACGAACGCCCTCTACGAAGGCAAGTACCCGCTCGTCTCGGCGCTGTCGCGCCCCGTCATCGCCGAGGGCATCGCCTCGCTCGCCCTCGAGCTCGGCGCCGAGGCCGTCGTCCACGGCTGCACCGGCAAGGGAAACGACCAGCTCCGCTTCGAGCTCGCGTTCAAGGCGAACTACCCGGGCGTCAAGGTCATCGCTCCCCTCCGCGACACGATCTGGACCCGTGAGGAGGAGATCGCCTACGCGCTCGAGCGCGGCATCCCGATCACGGTCAAGAAGGGCTCGCCGTACTCGATCGACGAGAACCTGTTCGGCCGCTCGATCGAGGCGGGCATGCTCGAGGACCCGTGGACCGCGCCGCCCGAGGAGCCGTACCAGCTCACGTCCGACCCCGACGACGCCCCGGCGCCCACCGAGCTCGTCATCTCGTTCGAGCGGGGCATCCCGGTCGCGCTGGACGGGCTCGAGCTCGGCCTCGTCGACCTCGTCGCCGAGCTGAACGGTCGCGCCGGCGCCTACGGGATCGGGCGGATCGACATGATCGAGAACCGCGCCGTCGGGATCAAGAGCCGCGAGGTCTACGAGGCGCCGGCGGCGATGGTCTTGATCCAGGCGCACCGGGCGCTCGAGGACCTTGTCCTGACCAAGGCGGAGCTGCAGGTGAAGCGGGAGCTCGAGACGCGCTGGACGGAGCTCGTCTACGACGGGCTCTGGTTCAGCCCGCTGCGCACCGCAATCGACACGTTCGTGGAGACCACGCAGCAGCCGGTCACCGGAGAGGTGCGGCTCGAGCTGCGCGCGGCGGCCGCGATCGTCAACGGACGGCGCTCCGAGAACGCGCTCTACGCCGAGACGCTGGCTTCCTACGGCGCGGGCGAGACGTTCCCGCACCAGGCGGCGGAAGGCTTCATCCAGATCGCCGCGCTCGAGACCGAGCTCGCCGCCGCGAGAGCGCGGAAGCGCGAAGCGGTGTGACTCTCTGGTCTGGCCGCACCGGCGGCGGTGAGCCGGCTCCGGAGGTCTGGAGCTTCCTCCGCGGGGACGACCTCGAGCTCCTGCCGTACGACTGCGACGCCACCCTCGTCCACGCCGAGCGGCTCCACGGGGCGGGCCTCCTGAGCGACGACGAGCTCGACGAAGTGCGCTCGCGCCTCTCGCAGCTGCGCGACGAGCCGGTCGGCGCGTCGGACGACGAGGACGTCCATTCGCTGATCGAACGCCGGCTCGGCGAGGTCGGAGCGAAGATCCATGCGGGCCGCTCGCGGAACGACCAGGTCGCGGCCGCCTTCCGGCTGTACGTCGCGGACGCCTGCCGCGAGGCGATCGAAAGCATCGAGGCCTTCGTCCGCGTCGTCCTCGGGCTGGCCGAGCGCGAGGCGCACACGCTCATGCCCGGATACACCCACCTGCAGCGGGCGCAGCCGGTCACCGTCGGCCACCATCTGCTCGCCTGGGTCGAGATGCTCGACCGCGACCGCGAGCGCTTCCGGTTCGCGGGCGGCCAGGCGGCAGCGAGCCCACTGGGCGCCGGGGCGCTCGCCGGCTCGACGCTCGGCCTCCCCCCTCCGCCCGGCGAGACGATGCGGAACTCGCTCGACGCCGTCGCCGACCGGGACTTCGCTCTCGACTACCTGTACGCGGCGGCCGTGCTCGCCGGCCATCTCTCGCGGATGGGCGAGGAGCTCTGCCTCTGGGCGTCGGCCGAGTTCGGCTTCGTCCGGCTGCCGGAGAGCGCCGCCACCGGCTCGTCGATGATGCCGCAGAAGCTGAACCCCGACGTCGCCGAGCTCGCCCGCGGCAAGGCTGGGACTGCGATCGGCCGCCTGGCGGGGCTGCTCGCGGTCGTCAAGGGCCTACCGCTCGCCTACAACCGCGACCTCCAGGAGGACAAGCCACCGGTGTTCGCCGCACGCAGGGACGTCGGCGCAACGCTTGCGGCCCTGACCGATCTCGTCGGCGGGCTCGCCGTCTACCGCGCGAGGACGCGCGCCGCAGCCGACGACCCGCTTCTTCTCGCAACCGATGCGGCCGAGGCGCTGGTCCGCGCCGGAACGCCCTTCAGGAGAGCGCACGAGGAGGTTGCCGAGAGCGTCCGGGAGGAGCGGTTCGAGCCGGTAGGAACGGCGGTCGACAGCGTCGGCGCCCGCCGAGCGCCCGGCCCGGGCGACGTCGAGCAGGCGCTTGCCGAGGCGCGAGCCCGCTTCGCCGCGGCTTGAGGCCTGGTGATGTACGAAGCGATCGCGGCGGCGGTGGGCACGCCCTACTTCGTCTACGACGCGGACGTCTTCAGAAGGCGGGTCGCGCTGCTCGAGGGAGCGCTGGCCGGCGCGAGGCACCTCCTCTGCTACGCCGTCAAGGCGAACGATGCCCTCGCGGTCGTCCACGTCGCGGCCCGCGCAGGGCTCGGCGCCGACGTCGTCTCGGGCGGCGAGCTCTTCAAGGCGCTCAAGGCCGGGGTCCCGGCCGACCGGATCGTCTTCTCGGGCGTCGGCAAGCGCCGAGACGAGATCCGGGCAGCGCTCGCGGCCGGCGTCCGCTCGCTCAACGTCGAATCACCCGGAGAGCTCGACCTGATCGCCGAGGAGGCCGTCGCGCTGGACGTCGTCGCACCCGTCTCCGCCCGGCTCAACCCCGACGTCGAGCCCGACACCCACGAGTACGTCTCCACCGGCCGAGCGACGAGCAAGTTCGGCCTCGCTCCCACGGAGGTGCTCGCCGAGCTTCGACGGACGGCCGGGCACCCGGCGCTCGCACCGGTCGGGATCTCCTTCCACGTCGGCTCCCAGCTCCGGGACACCGCCCCGATCATCGCCGCCGCGCAGGGCGCCGCGACGCTCTGGCGCGAGCTCGCGGCCGAGGGTATTCAGCTGCGCGACCTCGACGTGGGCGGCGGGCTCGGCGTGCCCTACGAGGGCGACGGCGAGGTCGACGTCGGCCCCTACGCGACGGCGCTGGCGGCGGTCGCAGCCGAGCTCGGAGCCACGCTCGTGCTCGAGCCGGGACGCTGGCTGGCCGCCTCCGCCGGGACGTTCGTCGCGCGTGTCCTCTACGTGAAGGACGTGCCCGGCACCCGCATCGCGGTGTGCGACGGCGGCATGAACGACCTGATCCGGCCCTCGCTCTACGGCGCGTTTCACCCGATCGAGCTCGTCGGAGCGGCGGCGAGCCGCCCGCGCGGTCGTGTCGACGTCGTCGGCCCCGTCTGCGAGTCAGGCGACTTCTTCGCGCGCGGGCGTGACCTGCCGCTCCCCCACCCCGGTGACCTGATCGCGATCGGCCTCGCCGGCGCCTACGGGCGGGTCATGTCCTCGACGTACAACGCCCGGCCCCTCTGTGCGGAGGTCCTCGTCGAGAACGGCAGCTGGCGGGTCACCCGCGCGCCCGGGAGGATCGAGGACCTCATTCGCGGCGAGACGGTCTGACTAGAGGACGTCGCGCTCGGAGCGCTCGACGCCCGGCTCGGAGACCTCGGTGCCTGGCCGGCCGATCACCTCGACCGGTCGATCGAGATAGAGCACCGAGTAGACACCCGCTCCGAGGGCCCCGCCGACGAGCGGGCCGATCCAGTAGACCCAGGCGTCGTTCCAGGTGCCGGAGACCAGCTCCGGGCCGAACGCCCTGGCCGGGTTCAGCGCTGCCCCGGTCAGGGGACCGCCGACGAACACCGCCAGCGTGATCACGAGCCCGATCGCGAACCCGCCGACGATCTTGAAGGAGCCTCGCTCGTCGACCGCCGTCGCGAAGACCACGAACACGAGGAAGAACGTCGCGACGATCTCGAACAGGAGGCCCTCCGCGGTGCCAACGCCCGGCGCGATCGTGGGCGCACCGCCGTCGAATTGGTCGTAGATCCGATCGTCGAAGATGCCGCGCAAGAAGAGGGAGGCGACGACTGCGCCGAGGAGCTGGAAGCCGACATAGACGCCCGCCATCACGCCGGTGATCCGCCCCGTGACCCAGAATCCGAACGTGACGGCCGGGTTGAAATGTCCACCCGAGATGTGGCCGAGCGCGCAGACCATGATCGCGATCGCGAGCCCGTTCGCGAGGCCGACGACGACGAGCGACGGGGACTGCACCGCCGACAGGAGGATCGGAGCGCCCGCTCCGAAGAAGACGAGCGCGCCCGCCCCGAGCGCTTCGGCGACGCCGCGCTTGGTGATGTCGCGCTGACCCACGCGACGAGCGTACAAACCGGCTCGGACGGCGACTGCCGCTCCGCGAGCTACATTCCCGCTCATGGATCGCTTCGGTCGGCTCGCGGTCGGGCTCGGCGCGAGCGTGCTCGCGGTGGCCGCGGTGACCGGCGTCGTCTACGGGCTCGAGTCGGTTGCCCCGACCGTCAGCCTGGGAGCGCTGTACCTGTTCGCAGTCGTCCCGATCGCGATCTTCTTCGGCCTCGGGCTCGCGGTCGTCGTGTCCGTCGCGAGCATGCTCACGTTCAACTTCCTCTTCCTGCCGCCTCTCTACACCTTCACGCTCGCCGACTCGCAGAACTGGGTTGCGCTCGCCATCTACCTCGTCACCGCGATCGTTGTCAGCGAGCTGACGGCGAGGGCGCGCAGGCGCGCCCGAGAGGCCGAGCAGCGCGAGCGCGAGGAAGCCTTGCTGGCTGAGCTCGCGACGACCTTCCTCGAAGGACGTGACATCGACGACGAGCTCGACGGAATCGCCTTTCGAGTGCGCGACGTGCTCGGCGTCGAGTCGGCGCGCATCGAGCTCGGCCCGCAGCGGGATCCGCCGCGAGGGGAGTCGCCCTACGAGCTGCGCGCGGGCGAGGTTCGGGTCGGGACGCTGTACGTCCAGGACGGCTCGCGACCGAACCTGGCCGCGCGAAATAGGCTGCTGCCGGCGCTCGGATCGCTGCTCGGGGTCGCATCGCAGCGCGAGCGGCTGACCCGAGAGGCGCTCGAGGCCGAGGCGCTGCGCCGTAGCGACCTGATCAAGACGGCGGTTCTCCGAGCGGTGAGCCACGACCTCCAGTCGCCGCTGACCGCCGTGCTGACAGCCGCCGAGACGTTGTCGAGCCCCGAGCTCCCGCTCGACGAGGAGGCGCGACGGGACCTGCTCGACACGATCCTCATCGAGGCCCGCCGGCTGGAGCGCCTCGTGCGCGACCTGCTCGACCTGTCCCGCCTGCAGGCCGGTGCGGCCGAGCCCGTGCGCGAGCTCTGGACCGTGGACGAGCTGGTCGCGCAGGCACTCCACGACCTCGGCGAGGGGTCCGAACGGGTCCGCGTGCAGGTCCCGGACGACCTGCCTCCCGTCCGGGTCGACGCAGCCCAGATCCGGCGGGCGCTCGCGAACCTGCTCGAGAACGCCACGAAGTTCTCGCTCCCCGAGAACCCGGTGACCGTCAGGGCGAGCTCGACGCGCCGCGATGTCGTGATCCGCGTCGTCGACACGGGCGCAGGCTTCGATCCCGAGGAGCAGGAGCGAATCTTCGAGCCCTTCTACCGGGCGTCGAGCGAGGGCGTCGGCGGAAGCGGCCTCGGCCTCGCGATCACGCGCGGGTTCGTCGAGGCAAACGGCGGCCGTGTGTGGGCGGAGTCGCAGCCGGGACAGGGATCGGCGTTCGGGATCGCCTTCGAGGCGGCGGAGCTGCCCGCTATGGTCGAGCGGTGACCTCGGCGCGGGTCCTCGTCGTCGACGACGAGCCGCAGATCCTGCGGGCGCTCACGACCACGCTCAAGGCGGCCGGCTACGAGGTCGACCAGGCCGCTACGGCCGAGCAGGCGCACACGCTCGCCGCCGTCAAACCGCCGGATGCGATTATTCTCGACCTTCTCCTGCCGGACGGAACCGGAACCGAGGTGTGCCGCGAGCTGCGCCGCTGGACGAGCACGCCGATCCTGATTCTCTCGGCCGTCGGCGACGAGCGCGAGAAGGTGGCGGCCCTCGATGCCGGGGCGGACGACTACGTGACGAAGCCCTTCGGGGTCGACGAGCTCCTGGCCCGCCTCCGGGTCGCGCTCAGACGCGCCGGCCCGACGGGCGAGCCCCGCGTACAGGTCGGCGGGATCGTCGTCGACTTCGAGAAGCGGCTCGTGACGGTCGCCGAGAAGCCCGTACAGCTGACTCCCCACGAGTTCGGCCTCATGCGGCTGTTCGCGACGAACGTCGGCAAGCTCCTCACCCACCGGGCGATCCTCAAAGAGGTCTGGGGGCCTGCCTACCAGACGGAGTCGCACTACCTGCACGTCTACGTCTCCCAGCTCCGCCGCAAGATCGAAACCGACTCGACCCGCCCCCGGTACCTGCTGACGGAAGCCGGCTCCGGGTACCGCTTCGTCGATCCGTCCGAAGCCTGAGACACACGGAGGGCGCCGTCGGCGCCCTCCGTGACGTGCCGGTGACGGCCCAGTCAGGCTGCGCGCGCGATGTAGACGGGGCAGTGAGCCGAGCGGACGACCGACGCTCCGGAGCCTCGGGCGCGAAGGCCGGTCTCCGACGACGATCAGATCGGCCCCGGTCTCGTCCGCGACCGCGACGATGCACCGCGTGTCGCCGCCCGACACGCGCTCTGTCTCAGCCTGCACGCCGGCGGCGCGAGCCTGCACGAGCGCGTCGTCCAGTACCGGATCGCCGTGCGCGTCCTCGACCACTGCGGCCGGGACGGCGGCAGCGCCACGCGCTCCGCGCCAGAGCGTCGGCTCGACGACGTGCAGGAACGTCACGCCGGCACCGGTTTGCGACGCAAGTTCGAGGCCCTTCTCGACGGCTGCTTCCGACGACCGAGAGCCGTCGGTGGCGACGAGGATGTTCGTGAACTGCGACATTCGGTTGCCTCCTTCGTGTGCTACACCCACCGTAGGACTGCCGCGATCAGCGAGGGCTCAGGGATCGCACCCTCGCGCTCAAGGCGTGCTCAAGAGGGTCTGAGGCCGCCGAAGCCTGAGCACTTCCTGAGGATCACGCGGAAAACCCTGAGATCGGATTGACACGACCGCGGCTAGCGTCGCGCCATGAGCGAGGTACTGTGCGCCACTGACGGCTCGCCCGCGGCCACAGAGGGCGTCCGCCGGTCGGTGGAGATCGCGGCCCTGCGCGGCGCCAACGTGGTGTTCGTACACGCCGTTCCGTGGACCGACCCTCGTGTCCGCGGCAGGGAGATCGCCGGCCAGCTCACGTCCCGGCCGCTCGAGGTGACCCAGAACGACCATGCCCTGCAGGCTGCGGCGAAACAGGCCGAGCAGCGAGGTGTGCGCTACAGGCTGCTCGTCGCTCCGGGCGACATCGTCGACGTGATTCTCGACACGGCGCGCAGAAGCGAGCCTGACCTGATCGTCGTCGGGTCGGATTCGACGCACACGAGACGCGGCCGCCACGGCATCGGCGAGACCCTCTCGAGGCGGGCCTCGTGCGACGTCCTCGTCGTGCGAGAAGCGCCTTGAGAGCTTCTTTAGACCGCGGCGGACAGTCTTGACAGCGGCTTGATTTCGCGGCGACGAAGCTGATCGCATGGTCGATGCAGCGACTGTCGGAATTCTGGCCGTGACCCTGCTCACGGTCTTCCTCTTCGTCTACCTCCTGGGCAGGGTCTGATGTCCGCCGCCTACGCGTTCGGCCTGGCCGTCTCCCTCGTGCTCCTCGTCTACCTCGGCTACGCGCTCTTCCGGGGTGAGAAGCTCTAGTGGGCGCGCTCAGCATCGGCCAGATCGTCTTCTACGCCGTCTTTCTGATGGCGGCCGGCTATCCGCTCGGGATGTACATGGCGCGCGTCTACGCAGGCGAGGGAGTCGTACGCCTCCGGTGGCTCGCGTTCCTCGAGCGCGGCTTCTACCGCGTCATCCGCATCGATACCACCCGCGAGCAGGACTGGAAGTCCTACGCGACGTCGGTCGTCGTCTTCACCATCGTCTTCTCCGCGCTCAACTACGCCGTCTTCCGGCTTCAGGGGCAGCTCTTCCTCAACCCCGACGACCTGCCCGGCGTGCCCACGCATATCTCCCTCAACACGACGGCCAGCTTCGTCACGAACACCAACTGGCAGTACTACGGCGGCGAGTACACGATGTCCTATCTCAGCCAGATGGCCGTGCTCGCCGTGCAGCAGTTCGTCTCGGCGGCGGTGGGCATGGCGGTGCTCGTCGCGGTCATCCGTGGGTTCTCGCGCCGCTCGACGAAAGAGCTCGGCAACTTCTGGCGCGACTTCTACCGCTCGGCGGTCTACATCCTCCTGCCGCTCACGCTGATTCTCGCGATCCTGCTCATCTCGCAGGGCGTCCCGCAAACCTTCTCGGGGGCCGCGTCCGCGACGACGCTCGAGGGCGCCAACCAGATGATCGCGCGCGGGCCGGTTGCCTCGATGATCGCGATCAAGCAGCTCGGGACGAACGGCGGCGGCTTCTACAACTCCAACTCGGCCGTCCCGTTCGAGAACCCGAACGGCCTGACGAACTTCCTCGAGATGACGGCGATCCTGCTGATCCCGGTCGCTCAGGTCTTCATGTTCGGACGGATGATCCTCCAGCGCCGCCAGGCGATGGCGATCGCGGGGGCGATGTTCGTGCTCTTCGTCGTCGGAATCGCGGCGATCACACCACTCGAGCAGCACGGGTCGCAGGTGCTGCAGGCCTCGGGCGTCGATCTCGCCGCCTCGGAGAACCAGAGCGGCGGCAACATGCAGGACAAGGAGGTGCGCTTCGGCATCGCCAACACCGCCCTCTGGGCCTCGGCGACGACGAACGCCTCGAACGGCTCGGTCAGCGGCGGGCACGACGCGCTGACGGCCGGCGGCGGTGCCGTGCCGATCCTCAACATGTTCAGCGGCGAGGTGATCTGGGGCGGCGTCGGCTCCGGCCTCTACGGGATGTTCTTCTACGTCCTGATCGCCGTGTTCGTCGCAGGCCTGATGGTGGGACGGACGCCGGAGTACCTCGGGAAGAAGATCGAGGCGCGCGAGGTCAAGCTCGCAGCCGTCGGCGCGCTCTTCGTCCCGAGCATGGTGCTGATCATGACCGCGGTCGCCGTCGTCACCGACCTGGGCCTGGCGTCGATCTACAACCCGGGCGCGCACGGCTTCAGCGAGGCTCTCTACGCCTACACCTCGCAGGGGAACAACAACGGCAGCGCCTTCGCCGGGTACGGGGCCACGGATTTCTCCGCCTCGCTGGGGAGCGTCGCACTCTACCTCGGCCGGTTCGTGCCGCTCGTCGCCGCGCTCGCGATCGCGGGATCGCTCGCCGGGAAGGTCACCGTGCCCCAGTCCGCGGGAACGTTCCGCACCGACGGCGCGACATTCACCGTGCTCCTGGTCGCCGTGGTCGTCCTGACCGCCGGGCTGATGATCTTCCCCGCGCTGGCGCTCGGGCCGATCGTGGAGGCGCTCTCGTGATCCGTACCGTCGTCGCATCCCTCGTCGCGATGGTCGTCGTCACCGCGGTGCTCGGGCTCGGCTACCCGGCGCTGATGACCGGCTTCGCCCAGCTCGCCTTCCCGGACAAGGCCGATGCGAGCCTCGTCAGCGAGGGCGGCACGGTGCTCGGCTCGCGGCTGGCCGGACAGGAGTTCACGAAGCCCGAGTACTTCCACGGCCGCCTGTCGGCCACCTCGCCCGCCTACAACGCTGCCGGCACGACGTTCTCGAACCTCGGGCCGACCAACCCCGATCTCGCGAAGCAGGTCGACGAGCAGATCCAGGCGATCCTGCGCCTCGAGCGGCCCTACAACGCCGGCCTGACCGCAGGCGAGATCCCCGTCGACGCCGTCACGACGTCCGGTTCGGGTATCGACCCCCACATCTCGCCCGCGTACGCGAAGCTGCAGGCCCCGAGAATCGCCGCGGTTCGCGACCTCGACCTCGAGCGCGTGCTCGAGCTGGTCGACGACGCCACGGACGGACGGTTCATCGGCTTCTGGGGCGAGCCGGGCGTGAACGTGCTGGAGCTCAACCTATCACTCGACCAGGAGTCCGATCGATGACCCACGAGGCCCACCGCCTGCTCACCCGCGACCTCGTCCTGCGCGCGCTCGCCGACTCGTTCCTGAAGCTCGACCCGCGACACCTCGTCCGGAACCCGGTCATCTTCGTCGTCGAGGTGGGAAGCGTGATCACGACTGCGATCTTCGTCGTCGACGCCGTCCGCGGCACCGGCGGGCCGCTCTGGTTCTCGGGCGTGATTGCGATCTGGCTCTGGCTGACGGTCCTGTTCGCGAACTTCGCCGAAGCGGTGGCCGAGGGACGCGGGAAGGCGCAGGCCGCCTCTCTCCGCGCCACCCGCACGACCACCACCGCGCACCGGCGACCTGATAGCGGCGGTCTCGAGGACGTCCCCGCCACCGAGCTGCGAAGGGGCGACGTCGTCCTCGTGACCGCGGGCGAGCTGATACCGGCCGACGGCGAGGTCATCGAGGGCGTGGGATCGGTGGACGAGTCGGCCATCACCGGCGAGTCGGCCCCGGTGATCCGCGAAGCGGGAGGCGACCGCTCGGCCGTCACCGGCGGCACGCGACTGCTGTCGGACGAGCTCGTCGTCGAGGTGATGCAGGAGGCCGGCCACTCGTTCCTCGATCGCATGATCGCGCTCGTCGAGGGCGCAGAGCGCCGCAAGACGCCGAACGAGATCGCGCTCAACATCCTGCTCGCCGGGTTGACGATCACGTTCCTCGTCACGGTCGTCACCCTGACCCCGTTCGCCGTCTACGCGGGCAGCCCGGTCTCGCTGACCGTCTCGATCGCGCTCCTCGTCGCGCTCATCCCGACGACGATCGGCGGCCTGCTCTCGGCGATCGGCATCGCCGGGATGGACCGCCTCGTCCAGCGAAACGTCGTTGCGCTCTCGGGGCGGGCAGTCGAGGCCGCGGGTGACGTGGACGTCCTCCTCCTGGACAAGACGGGCACCATCACGCTCGGGAACCGTCAGGCGTCGGAGTTCATCCCGGTGGACGGTGTCGAGCAGCGGAGCCTCGCCGAGGTCGCCCAGCTCGCTTCGCTGGCCGACGAGACGCCGGAGGGGCGGTCGATCGTCGTGCTCGCGAAGGAGTTCGGCATCCGGGAGCGCCAGCTCTCGACCATGAAGGCGACGTTCGTGCCGTTCACCGCCACCACTCGCATGAGCGGCGTCGACCTCGACGGCCAGCAGATTCGCAAGGGCGCCCCCGACGCGATCAAGGCATTCGTCACCGAGCACGGCGGACGGGTACCGGCCGACCTCGATCGAACCGTCCAGGAAATCGCCGAGTCCGGGGGGACGCCGCTCGTGGTCGCCCGCGACAACTGGGCGCTGGGAGCGATCCACTTGAAGGACATCGTCAAGGGCGGGATGAGGCAGCGGTTCGACGAGCTGCGGCGGATGGGAATCCGGACGGTGATGATCACGGGCGACAACCCGGTCACGGCCGCGGTCATCGCGGACGAGTCGGGCGTCGACGACTTCCTCGCCGAGGCGACCCCTGAGGCGAAGATGCAGCTGATCAAGGAGGAGCAGGCCAAGGGCCGCCTGGTCGCCATGACGGGCGACGGTACGAACGACGCGCCGGCGCTTGCCCAGGCGGACGTCGGTGTCGCGATGAACACCGGAACCCAGGCGGCGAAGGAGGCCGGCAACATGGTCGATCTCGACTCGAATCCGACGAAGCTGATCGAGATCGTCGAGGTCGCGAAGCAGCAGCTCATCACGCGCGGGTCGCTGACGACCTT
Source organism: uncultured Thermoleophilia bacterium (assembly GCA_963819905.1). Lineage (GTDB taxonomy): Bacteria > Actinomycetota > Thermoleophilia > Gaiellales > Gaiellaceae > CAWCQC01. The sequence continues at coordinate 295,260 of CAWFXP010000007.1, read as the reverse complement.
CTCGATCGCAAACGACGTCGCCAAGTACTTTGCGATCATCCCCGCGATCTTTGCGACCACGTACGCGGCAGCAGACGGCAATGGCCCGCTCGATGCCCTGAACATCATGGATCTCGGGACGCCGGAGAGCGCGATCCTCTCCGCGATCATCTTCAACGCGCTGATCATTCCGGCGCTCGTCCCGCTCGCTCTGCGAGGCGTTCGCTACCGGGCGATCGGAGCGACGGCGCTCCTGCGGCGGAACCTCCTCCTCTTCGGGCTCGGCGGCGTGCTCCTTCCCTTCGTCGGGATCAAGCTGATCGACCTGCTCGTCCACAACGTCTTCGGCGCATAGTTCCGTAGCCGGCGGCAGTAGGCTGGCACACGTGCGCGGGCGCTACCGGATCCTGCTCGGGATGGCCGCCGGAGTCGGGAAGACGTACCGCATGCTCCAGGAAGGCCGCCAGGCGAAGGCGGAAGGCATCGACGTCGTCATCGGCTACCTGGAGCCGCACGCCCGCCCCGACACGATCGCGCTGGCCGAGGGGCTCGAGACGCTCCCGAGACGGCGCCTCGAGCACGGCAACCTCGTGCTCGAGGAGCTCGACACGGAGGTGCTGCTGCGCCGCGCGCCCGCCCTCGCGTTGATCGACGAGCTCGCGCATACGAACGCTCCGGGATCGGCGAACGCGAAGCGCTACGAAGACATCGAGCAGGTGCTCGCGGCCGGGATCGACGTCATCTCGACCGTGAACGTGCAGCACCTCGAGAGCCTGAACGACGCGATCTTCGAGTTGACCGGTGTCCGCGTCCGCGAGACGTTCCCGGACCGGGTCCTCGACGAGGCGGACGCCGTCGTGCTCGTCGACCTGACGCCGGAGGAGCTCCAGCTGCGCCTTCGGGCGGGAAAGGTCTATGCGCCGGAGCGCGTGGACACTGCGCTCGCGAACTTCTTCCGCCACGACAAGCTGGCCGCGCTGCGAGAGCTAGCGCTCCGCGAGGTTGCAGAGGACGTCGAGGCACGGCGCAACCCGACGATTCTCGACCCGGACGGCGAGCGGCCGCTCGCGGAGCGGATCCTCGTCCTCGTCACGCCGCAGCCGCGCTCGCAGCGGCTCCTGCGCAGGGCCTGGCGCTCGGCGCAGCGGCTCAGCGCCGACATCGACGTTCTCTGGGTGCGGCGACCGGGGTCGGAGCAGTCGGTGGACGAGCGCAAATCCCTCGCCGACCTAAGGCGCCTCGGCGTCGTCCTCGGCGCCCATTTTCTCGAGGAGGAGAGCGACGACTTCGTCGCGACCGTGCGCGAGACCGCGCGCGATCGTGGCTCGACCTACGTCTTCATCGGCACGCCCGACAGTCGACGGATCGAAGAGGTCGCCCGCGGCTCGCTCGTCATGCGGCTCGTACGGGCGCTTCCCGGGATCGACATCCGCATCGTGGCCGACCCGGCCGCACGGGAGGCCGACCGGCTCAGCGACGTTCGCTGAAGCCCTCGGCTCGATGCGTCTCGCCGGCGACGACGAGAATGTCGCCTTCCTCGACCACTGTGTCGGGCGTCGCGTAGGTGAACGTGCCGCCTTCGGGCTTGATGCACACCACCGTGATCCCGTAGCGGCTCCTGACCTGGGCATCCGCGAGCGTCTTCCCGACGATCGCGGGCGGCGCCGTCGTCTCGACGAGCGCGAAGCCGGCATCGAGCTGGATGTAGTCGATCGTGCGTCCCGTGACCGTATGGGCGACGCGGACGCCCATGTCGCGTTCGGGGAATACGACGCGATGGGCGCCGACCCGCTGGAGGATCGTCCCGTGTGCATCCGTGATCGCCTTCGCGATGATCCGCTCCACGCCGAGATCGACGAGCACGGACGTCGTCAGGATGCTCGCCTCGAGGTCGGTGCCGATCGCGACGACGGCCGTGCTGAAGTCGGCCGCTCCGAGCTCGCGCATCGCGACGGGATCGGTCGTGTCCGCCTGGACGACGTGTGTCAGCGTCCCCGCGTGGTTCTGGACTTCCTTCGGGTCGGCATCCGCGCCGAGTACCTCGTGGCCGAGCATGGTGAGCTCGACCGCGAGCGCCCCGCCGAAGCGGCCGAGCCCGCAGACGAGGAACTGGTTCTCCCTAGCCAATGATCGGCCTCCCTTCCGCGTAGCGCGTGCGACGCGGCCGCTCGCGCAGCGCCAGGGCGACGCCGAGGGTGTGCGGGCCGATGCGTCCGAGGTACATGAGCACGATGAGCGCGATCTGTCCTGAGGATGGAAGTTGCGGGGTGATCCCCGTCGAGAGCCCGACTGTACCGAAGGCTGAGGCCGATTCGAACAGCGTGCTCGTCACGTCGAACGGACTCACGATGATGAGAACGAGCGTGCAGGCAAGCACGCCGGCGAGTGCCAGGAGCGTTATCGTCAGCGCCTGCCGCTGCGTCCCGGCGGAGATCCGACGGCCGAACGCATTCACCTCCGGATCACCCCGCAGCTCGGCCCACGCCATCAGCGCGAGCAGCGCCATCGTCGTCACCTTGATACCGCCCCCGGTCGAGGCGCTCCCTGCTCCGATGATCATGAGCGCGGTCGAGACGAGGAGCGTCTCGTCCTCCATGGCGCCGTAGTTCAGCGAGTTGAAGCCTGCCGTCCGGGGCTGGACGCCCTGGAAGAAGCTCGCGAGCAGCTTGCCCGGAGTGTCGAGCGGCCCGAGCGTGGCCGCGTTGTTCCATTCGAATCCGAGGACGGCGAAGAACCCCACCGCGAGCAGGATCAGCGTCATGACGAGCGTCAGCTTGGTGTGGATCGACCAGCGCCTCGGCGCGAGCTGGCGGCGCAGCTCGAGCCAGACCGGGAAGCCGAGACCTCCGGTGATGACCCCGAAGCAGATCGCGAGCGAGATCCACCCGTCCGTCACGAAGCCGACGAGGTTGTCGCTCCAGAGGGCGAAGCCGGCGTTGTTGAACGACGTGATCGAGTGAAAGACGCCGCGGTAGACGGCGGAGCCGACCGAGTAGTCGTACGCGAAGCCGAGCCTGAGGGCAATCACAACCGCGACGACAGCCTCGAACAGCAGCGTGAAGCCCGCCACGCCGATCAGGATCCGGCGGACGTCGCCGAGGTCGAGCGCGCCCGTCTCCGCCTGGGCGAGCATCCGCGTCTTCAGACCCAGACGGCGGGCGACGAAGAGCGCGAGGACCGACGCGAGCGTCATGATCCCGAACCCGCCGATCTGGATCAGGAGCATGATCACCACCTGCCCGAAGGTGCTCCAGTATGTGGCCGTGTCGACCACGATGAGGCCGGTGACGCAGACGGCCGAGGTCGACGTGAACGCGGCCGTCAGAAAGGATGCGCCGCCGTCCTCGGTCGTCGCGACGGGCAGCATCAGGAGCGCCGAGCCGACGAGAATCGCGACCGCGAAGGCGACGCCGATCAGCCTAGCCGGCCGATCCAGGCGCAGGCGCTTAAGCACGCCAGTAGCGCCGCGTCAGGAGCACTGCCACCGGGATGATCTCGAGCCGACCCGCCCACATGAGCACGATCATGACCGACTTGGCGAACGGACTGAACGGGTCGAAGGAGCCGAACGGCCCCGCGAAGCCGAACCCCGGCCCGACGTTGCCGAGCGTCGTCGCGGAAGCGCCGATCGCGTCGAGGGCCGTGACGTCGAGCCCGGAGCGGGCGGACTCGATCGTCAGGATCAGCGCCCCGGCCATGAACAGCCCGACGTAGATGACCCCGAAGGCGAGGATCGCGCGCAGGGCCCGCTCCTCGATGACGCGCCCGTTCAATCGGATCGGCGTGACCGCATCGCGATGGACGGACTGGTCGACCTCGCGCCGCAGAAGCTTTGCGATCGTCAGGTGGCGGCCGACCTTGATCGCGCCGGCGGTCGAGCCCGCGCAGCCGCCGATGAGCATCACCGCGACGAGCGTGAGCGACGTCAGCACCGTCCAGTCGACGAAGTTCGCGCTGCCGTAGCCGGTCGTCGTCATCATCGAGACGACCTGGAAGACGGACTGGCGAACCGCCGTCTCGCCGGCGGCGAAGATGTCTGACCGGAGTAGCTCCAGGAACAGGATCAGCGAGGCGACGAGCAGGATCGCGATGTACGCGCGGAACTCCTCGTCGCGCAGCGGGTTGAAGCGCTTCCTGAGCACCCGGTAGTGGAGCGCGAAGTTCGCCCCGGCGAGGAACATGAAGAGCACCATGATCCACTGGCTCGCCGCTGCGAACGGCTCGACCGAGCGCGCCTGCGGGGAGAAGCCGCCGGTCGGAAGCGTCGTGAAGGCGTGCGCCGCCGCCTGGTAGGGCGTCATCAGCGCAGTCGACGCCGACCCAGCCGAAGATCGAGAGGATCAGGATCATGAGCGCCGTCAGGCCGACGTACACCAGCCAGAGCCGTCGTGCGGTCGTCCGGATCGAGGAGGCGAGCGGCTCGTACTCGTGGCCCGGCATCTCCGACTCGACGAGCACGCGGGCCCCGCCGACCCGCAGGCGCGGGAGGATCGCCAGGCTGAGGACGACGATCCCCATGCCGCCGAGCCACTGCGAGAAGCAGCGCCACATGCCCATCGTCTGATTCAGCGCCGGGATGTCGGTGAGCACGCTGGCGCCCGTCGTCGTCATTCCGGACATCGCCTCGAAGTACGCGTCGACCGGGTAGCGGAGCTGCGGCTCGCCGAACATGTAGGAGACCGAGATCGAGAGCGCACGCGAGCGCCCACGTCAGCGACACGACCAGGAACCCCTCGCGAGCGCCGATCGTGTCACCGCCGGTCGTGAACCGCTCGAGCGCCCAGCCGAAGGCCGCCGTGAGCGCGCCGGCGGCGAGGAACGGCCAGACCGGATCGCCGTAGCCGAGCGCGAGCGCGACCGGAAACGCGTAGGCGAGGCTGAAGTACTTGATCATGCGGCCGACGAGGTTGAGCGCGCCGCTGACGTCGACGCCGCCGACACGACGAACGAGAGCGGCCCGGGCCCGCGGAATCGGAGTCACGTCCGCCAGTAGTTGCGGGTGAGCAGGACGGCGATCGGGATGATCTCGAGGCGGCCGAGCCACATGAGGCCGGTGAGGATGCCGGTCGAGAGATCACTGAACGGGGCATAGGAACCGAACGGCCCGGCAAACCCGAAGGCAGGGCCGACGTTGCCGAGGCAGGACGCGGCTGCCCCGATCGCGTCGAACGACCCGACCTCGACGGCAGCGAGCTTCTGGTCGATCACGAGAGCCAGCGCGCCGAGACCGAAGAGGAGCACGTAGAGGGCGACGAAGGTCACGACCGACCTGAGCGCCCGCTCGTCGACCGTGGCTCCGTTCAGCCTGATCGGCTCGACGATCTCACGGTGGACGGTCTGGTCGAGCTCCCGCCGCACGATCCGGGTCATCAGCAGGTGCCTGACGACCTTGATCGATCCTCCGGTCGATCCTGCCGAGGCGCCGACGAACATGAGCGCGAGCAGGGTCATCTCGGCGAGCGCGCTCCAGTCCGTGTAGTCCGCCGTCGAGAAGCCGGACGTGGTCATGATCGAGGCCGACTGGAACATCGCGTGGCGGATCGCCTCCTCGCCGGCGAAGATTCCACCGCCGAGCAGCTCGATGACGAGCAGAACGGCTCCTGCAGCCAGAAAGCCGAGATAGAGCCGGAACTCCTCGTCCGAGGTGACCGCGCGGGGATGGCGCTGCACGATCACCCGGTACAGGCGCAGGAAGTTGACCCCGGCGACGACGATGACCGCGAGGATCGCCCACTGCGTCGCCGCGCCGAAGCCGGCCAGCGAGTCGTTCTGGGTCGAGAACCCGCCGATCGCGGTCGCGGACAGCGAGTGCGCGACGGCCTCGAAGGGCGTCATCGCATCGTCGAAGCCGGCCCAGCCGATGGCGAGCAGGGTTGCCACGGCGACGACGGTCAGACCGAGGTAGAGAAGCCAGAGCCGGCGAGCCGTCTCGCGGATCGTCACGGTGAGCCGCTCGACCTCGGTCGGCCCGGCGAGCTCCGACTGGAGGAGCTGGCGGCCGCCGACGCGCAGCCGGGGGAGCACCGCGATCGCGAGGACGACGATCCCCATGCCGCCAAGCCACTGGGTGAACTGCCGCCACATGAGCAGCGACTCGTCGAGACCCTCGATGTCGGTGAGGATCGTCGCGCCGGTCGCGGTGAAGCCGGACACCGACTCGAAGTAGACGTCCATGAGGTTGCTGAGCTGCGGCTCGTCCGCAAGCGCATACGGAATGGCACCGAAGGCCGGGACGAGCAGCCAGACGAGCGCGATGACCAGGAACCCTTCCCGCTGTCCGACCCGTTCGCGGCCGCTGCCGGGGCTCCGCTCGAGCACCAGGCCCGCCGCCGTCGTGATGAGCCCGGCGGCGAGGAAGGGCCAGAACGGCTCTCGGTACGCGACCGCGATGATCGTCGGGACGACGAACGCGAGGCCGAGGTACTTGACGATGCTCCCGATCAGGCTGGCGACGGCGCCGACGTCGACGCCGAGCCGCACCCGGCGGGGAGGGCGCGGCAGAGCGGCCAGGCCGCTCGTCACAGAGCGCGCTCGACCTGGGAGACGCGCGCCGCCTCTGCGAAGATGATTGCGCGATCGCCCGGCATGAGCGTGTCGTCGCCGTGCGGAAAGATCGCGTTCTCGCCGCGGACGATCGCGCCGATCAGCGACCCCGTCATCGGCAGCTGCCGGAACGGCTTCCCGACGAGCTCCGAGTCCTCGCGAACCGTGATGTCGAGGATCTCGAACCGGTCTCCCTCGAGCATGGCCATCTGGCGGATCCGCGGGTCGTGGGCGAAGCGGACGATCTCCTCGGCCGTGACCATTCGCGGGTTGACGACGATGTCGACCCCCGCTCGTTCGAGCACGGCGACCGAGGCCGGTTCCGTGACCACGGCGATCGTCACCTGCACTCCGCGTAACTTCGCCATCGTCGCCGCGTAGAGGTTCTCCTCGTCGGTCGCGAGAGCGAGGATCGCGGCGTCGGCGGTGCCGATGCGCTCCCGCTCGATGAAGTCTCCGTCGGTCGGCGCCGCGTTGAAGACGCGGGCGTCGGGCAGCTCCTCGGCCACGACCCGCGCACGTTCGGGGCTCGCCTCCACGATCCGCACGCGCGTGCCCTCGTCCAGCAGGATCCGCGCAATCGTGGTTCCCGTGTCGCTGCCCCCGAAGATGACGACGTCGCTCGCCCTGGCGCGGCCCTGCGAGAAGATCGCGCTCCATGCCCGGGCGGCCTCGGGCGACCCGATCACGATCACGCGGTCCCCGGGCTCGATCGTCTCGTCGCCGCGGGCGACCATCATCCGATCGCCCCTGATGATGCTCGCCACCTTCGAGTCCGGCGGAATGGCCGCGTCCCGCAACCTCTGACCGATCGTCTGCCCGATGGGCGAGCCCTTCGGAACGTCGAACTCGACCATGAGGACTCGGCCCTCGGCGAAGACGTCCGTCTGCCGCGCGGCCGGGATGCCGATGAGCCGAGCGATCGCGTTCGCGGTCTCGAGCTCGGAGGAGACGACGAAGTCGACGTCGAGCTGCCGCTCCTGCCACACCTCCAGGTACTCGACGTTCTGCGTTCGGACGATCGTTCGCGCGTCCGGCGCGAGCCGCTCGGCCAGGATGCCGGCCACGATGTTGACCTCGTCCCGCGACGTGCAGGCGATGACGAGATCGGAGTCCACGATTCCCGCCTCGTGAAGGACGCGCCGGCTCGCGCCGTTTCCCTCCATCGTCAGGACGTCGTAGCGATACGAGAGGGCGCTGAGCCTGGCCGCGTCCGTGTCGACGACCGTGATCGAGTGTTCGTTGCCGAGCGCCTCGATGATCGTTGTACCGACCTGGCCGGCGCCGATGACGAGGATCTTCATCGCGCCGGGATTGTGCATCATCCCCGGGATGTCCACCGCCGACGACGTCCGCTCCCTGCTCGCCGCCTTCCCGAGCGGCGTCGCGGTGCTCACGGTCGAGGCGAGCCCTCAGCCGCTCGGGCTCACGGTCTCGAGCGTCGTCGGTGTCGCCGCGAACCCGCCGCTCGTCGGAGTCGGGATCCGGCGCGAGGCCGCGATGCACGAGCTTCTCCGCGAAGCTCCCGCCTTCTCCTTCAGCCTCCTGGCAGGCGACCAGGAGGCCGTCGCCGAGCACTTCGCCCGCGGCGTCCCGCCGATCGGCCTGTGGGAGGGAATCGACCTCCACCCGCGGCGGGACGAGGGCGCGCCGCTGATCGCGGGAGCGCTCGGCTGGCTGGACTGCGTCCACGAGACCGAGATCCCCGCGGGCTCCCACACGTTCCTCGCGGGACGGGTCGTCCGGGCAGAGGCGGGCCGGGCGGGGACGGGTCTCGTCCGCGCCCGCGGCCGGTGGCACTCCGCGTGATCGACGCCGTCGTCTTCGATCTCGACGGCGTGCTGCTCGACTCGGAGGCCGTCTGGGACGCCGCGCGGGAAGCGCTCGCGCGCGAGCGGGGCGGGCGCTGGCACGACCAGGCCCAACGGGACATGATGGGGATGAGCTCGACCGAGTGGTCGCGCTACATGCACGAGGTCGTCGGCCTCGAGGAGTCACCCGACGAGATCAACACCGAGGTCGTCGAGCGGATGGCGGCGCTCTATCGCGAGCGGCTGCCGCTCGTCCCGGGAGCCGTCGAGGCAGTCGAGCGGCTCGCCGCCCGCCGCCGACTCGGTCTGGCGAGCTCGTCGAATCGCCCGCTGATCGACCTCGCGCTCCAGCTCGCCGGCATCGCCGGCCGGTTCGAGGTGACGGTGTCGTCAGAGGAGGTCGCCCGCGGCAAGCCCGCCCCGGACGTCTACCTCGAGGCCGCACGGCGCCTCGGCCTCGCTCCCGGACGGGCAGCCGCGATCGAGGACTCGACGAACGGGATCCTGTCCGCCCGTGCTGCCGGGATGCGCGTGATCGCGATTCCGAACGCGCAGTTCCCGCCTCGCGCCGATGCCATCGGCGCCGCGGACGTCGTCCTCGGCTCGATCTCCGAGCTGACGGACGCCGTCGTCACCGGCTGATCCCGGCTCCGGGCGCGGAGGCGGTCTGGGAGCGCTACTCGACCCGGCCGAGCAGCACGCAGCCGTTGTGGCCGCCGAGGCCCATCGCGTTCGAGAGGGCGACGTCGATCTCGGCCTTCCGCGGCTCGTTCGGCACGTAGTCGAGATCGCACTCCGGATCCGGGTGGTGGTAGTTGATCGTCGGCGGGATGACGCCCTCGTGGATCGCGAAGGCGCACATGATCGCCTCGACCGCGCCGGCCGCCCCGAGCAAGTGCCCCATCGTCGATTTCGTCGAGGAGACGGCGAGATCGTAGGAGTGGTCGCCGAAGACGTCCTTGATCGCCTTCGTCTCGGCCGCGTCCCCGAGCGGGGTCGACGTGCCGTGGGCGTTGATGTAGCCGACCCGCGACGGATCGACGCCGGAGCGGTCGAGCGCCGCCCGCATCATCTCCGCGACGCCCAGCGAGTCGGGATCAGGTGCGGCCATGTGGTACGCGTCGTTCGACGCCCCGTAGCCGAGCATCTCGGCGTAGATCGTCGCGCCGCGCGCCTTCGCGTACTCGTACTCCTCGAGCATGACGATTCCGGCGCCCTCGCCCATCACGAACCCCGCACGGGTCGCATCGAACGGCCGGCAGGCCTTCGCCGGGTCCTCCTCCTCGGCGACGAGACCCCGCATGGAGCAGAAGCCCGCGAAGAACAGCGGATGGATGCACGCCTCGGTGCCGCCCGCGACGACCGCGTCGGCGTAGCCGTGGCGAACGAGATCGGCGCCTTCGCCGATCGCGTGCGACCCGGTGGCGCAGGCCGAGACGACCGCGTAGTTCGGTCCCCGGATCCCGAGCGCGATCGCCACCTGGCCGCTCGCCGAGTCGGGGAGGACGTTCGGCATGAACGACGGGGAGACCCGGTCCGGACCGCGTTCGCGCAGAACGTCGTACTGGCGCAGCAGCTCGTGGAGCCCCCCGATACCGGAGCCGAGGACGACGCCCACGCGCTCCGGCTGGTAGCCGTTGATGCCGGCGTCGCCGAGCGCCTCCTTCGCCGCCGAGAGCGCAAACAGGATGTTGCGGTCGAGCCGTTTCATCTCCTTGGCGGAGGCAAGCCCGTTCGGGTCGAAGTCGGCCTTGACCTCGGCGGCGATGTGTACGGGGTACTCGGACGAGTCGAACGTCCGGATGAAGTCGACCCCGCTCCGCCCGTCGATCGCAGCCTGCCACGTCTCCGCCGCGCTGTTCCCGAGCGGCGTCACCGCCCCCATACCCGTGATCACGACTCGTCGCATCGTTCCTCGACTGTTTAGACGGGCGACGGCGGCGCCCGGTTGCACACACGAACGTCTCACTCGCCGTCCGCGTGCCTACAATCGAGTCCGTGGAGGAGACGAAGCCGGTCACCGTCACCCTCGAGCCCCTCGACGACTACGTGGTCGTCGAGCCGGTCGACGAGGAGACGGAGACTCGCAGCGGCCTCATCATACCCGCGAGCACCGAGGCCGGTTGCCGATCGGGGATCGTCACGGCGACCGGGGCAGAGGCAAGCGGCGTCGATCCCGGCGACAAGGTGCTGTTCCCGAAAGGCGCAGGCTTCGACGTCCGTCTCGGCGGCGTCGCCCTGAAGGTGATCCGCCGCCACGAGCTGATCTCCCGCGTCCACGACTGACGGCTCGCCTGTCGCGGATCCCCCTCCGGGGGGACGGGCATCACCCGATCGGCGCCGATGGAGACATCACTGCTTCCGATCGACTCGACCCCGGGAGCGGAGAGACCCGTCGCGCGAGCCGCTTCCCCCGAGTGCGGCCCGAGGCGGGTCTCGCCTCATTCGGGAGCCTGTACGATGGGCTCTCCCACGGAGAAGTGGCCGAGTGGCTGAAGGCGGCGCCCTGCTAAGGCGTTAAGGGGGTAATAACCTCCTTCGAGGGTTCGAATCCCTCCTTCTCCGTCTCGCTCCACCCACGTTCGCCGGAGGGGTGGCAGAGCGGTCGAATGCGGCGGTCTCGAAAACCGTTAGGGGCGGTTCCGTCCCTCGGGAGTTCGAATCTCCCCCCTCCGCTCTACGAGCCGAAATGCCTGCCCTGAGGGGTTTTTCGGCCCGGATGTATTTGGGTTGACTCAGTCCGCCGTAGTCCGCCAAAGTCCATAGTTTGGGGCGCTGACTGGCGCACGACTGGCGCACGGGGGTGAGGTAAGAGCGGGTCATCGACATCAGTCGAGCTGCGCTAGACGAGCCTGGGTGTTCGCACGGTCGAGGTACGCGTCTACGAGTTCTCGGGCTTCGTCGGCGGCGCCGGGCATGAGGTGGCCGTAGCGGTCGAACGTGACCTGGATCGACGAATGCCCCAGGAACGTCGTGATGGCTTTCGCGTTTACGCCCGCCGCGATCAGGACGCTCGCGCAGGTGTGTCGGGCTTCGTGTAAGCCGATCGGCGTCAGGCCCGCCTCCTTCCAGGCACGCCTCGACCGATCAAGCATTGTCGCCGGAGCAAATGGCCGACCGTCAGGCCGGGCGAAAACCAACCCTTCGGAAGTACCGCTTGCTGCCCCCTGCTCGGCGTAATAGGGGATCCGGATGGCTGGCGCGTTCCCATTTGACGCTGTGGAGAAGTCTGTGGGAAATTCAGTTGGTTCTGGCGTCCCCCGATCCATACTGGCTCGCGCGTTGCGAGGGCTGGCAGGTGAGCACGCCCAAAGGTCATCTGGGCAGTGTGCGACGCCTGCTGTATGGAACACGGCTCGAAGTGCCCGATGCACTGCTGATTCGGGCCGGCCTGTTCAGACGTCGTTGGCTGGTTGTCGCCATTGAGGCAGTCAGCGAGGCCATTCCCTGGCAGGGAACGCTGAAACTCACCTGTCAGCCGAGTGAGACTGACTATCCCACTGTCCTGAGCCAACAGGCTCGCCGGCGGAGGCCAACGTTAGGAACGGTAACCGCCGCACACGAATCTGCAATCCGCTCCAAGTACCGGTCGAACGGGGACTAGGGTCGGCGCATATGGAGGCCCTGACGCTAGCCTCGGAGATGAGCAGAGCCGAGGAGTTCCCTCCTCTATCCCCGGCTCGCTGCTCCTGAGCTCGAGGCCCTGGGGTTGATCATCCCCCTCGCCAGGGCCTCGACTCATACGACGACCCCGACCGGCAGCCGGTTAGCAGACATGGTGCGCATGGGACGGCACTGAATCGGTGTTGAAGCCGAATCAATGCGCGCTCGTGCTCTTCGGCGGCAGCAAGGCGCGCCTTCCGTCGCTCTTCGGCGGCAGCAAGGCGAGCCTTCCGTTGCCTCTTTTCGGCGCGCTTCTCAGCCTTGGTCTTGTGAGCAACGGTGGTGGTAGTTACCTCGGCGGCGGGCTCTGCCGGTGGGCTCGTCGCCGCGCCGCAGCCCCGAGGCACCGAGATTGTCGGCTGCCTTACTCAGCGCGATCAGGCGCCTGTCTTGACCGGCGTCTCGATCAGGCCGAGTGCCAGCGAATGCCGCTGTCGTACTGAATCGCAGCTCGTCGACCGGATCCCGCCCGAACATAGGAGGAGTCGAGGGCGGCACCGAATCGGTCGCGGCAGCCACCCGGGGGACGTCCGGGTGCGGCAATGCGGCACGCGGGCGTCTCCCTCCTCTACACGTTAGGCTCCGCGTCGGACGTGGTCACGGGACGCTGCCTCTCCGGGGATCGGTCCAGCTCTCTCCGTTGTTGTCAAGATCGGATATCCGCGTGAGGGAAGCGGCCTCGGTGACTCGGATCCGGGTTAGCGGCGCTTCCGAACCGGCAACGACAGTTCGACTAGGGAATCACCGCGGCGGCTGCCACCAAGACGACTCCGGGATCGGCGTTATCGGTGAGTCGACGAAGTCACTGCCCGCATGTCGGGCGCTCGTACCCAGCCGAAGTTCGGCCCGACGAGCGTCACCCGGTACCTGGATCCCTCCCACTCCTGCCGGATGACCAGCGCGTACATGCCGGTTGATGTGGTCTGCGTGCTTGCCAGAGGAGCCCAGCCAGCCGGGTTCAGCGAGCACCTGTAACAGTCGAGGTGCACTCGCGCACGCGCAACAGTCCGGCCGTGATACACGACCTGGCCGCGCAACACCTCTCTGCCGTTCCGGCAGCACGTCGTCGCAGCGGTCACCCGGGCCGGCTCTCCCCTCCACCGGGAGAACCGAAGCTCTGGCGCCTCAGTCGGACGCCGGCGCCATGACTGGAGCGCCCAGAACGCGCCGTCCGGGGTTTGCTTAACGACACCGCGGAACGGGATGTGCACGCCGGTAACCCTGTGCGACACGTCCCGGCCCGCCATGCGGACTCCCTGATGCTTGCAAAGACCGGTGGGTGTGATGATCGCGTATCGAGACGCGCCAGAGGCCGTCAGCCAGCGCACCTCCGCTGTGCCGTGGCTGTTCACTCGGAGGGAGGGCTGATATGCGCCTGCCGTGACGCACACTGATCCCGATGCTGAGGAGACGACACATGCAGTAAGCGCGGCGAGAGCAACAGCCGCGATGGGCGTCCTCATGTTTGCCAGCAGTTGATCGATTCGCTCCTTCGACTATGCCCCGAGCGCCGCCAAGGCAGCGAGAAGGAGCAACAGCCCGCCGCCGAACCCGGCGAGACAGATCCGTGCGGTCATCTCGTTCTCGTCAGGGTCGCCGGGAAGTGGGCCGACGATCACGCGCTGAAAGAAGCGCGACGGCAGTGTTGCCAGGCTGAGAGCCAGAAGCGACACCGCGATCATCGCAACCTTGATCGTGGGTTTCCCCACTGGGTGAGTGTCGCTGAATAGCGGAGCCTCGCCGAACAGCGGAGCCGCTTCGCTGCCATCGCTTGGCAACGACCGTGGGCGATCGCCGACGCCAGTCAGCTCGCCCAAGACTTCTCCGCGCCTGACCCTCGGCGAAGCGACGTCCTTGACCTGCTCGGTCACCGACGGTCGAAGCGCGGTCAAGGCGGACTTCGCCGCTGCCAGGGTGCTCGTCGGCGCAAGACAATCGGAGTATGCGGCGCTCAAGGAACCCATCAGCACCGCCTGTCCGACGAGTGCAGCAAAGCCGGCCATGCAGACAAATGCGATCCCCGGGGACACAGACTGGCTACCAATGGCAACAATCGCGTCCAGGATGTCACTGCCTGCCGGAGCTGTCTCGAACGGCAACGAATCGTCCGGCGACACCGCGTAGTCGAGAGTGAGGGGATCACGGCCTTCGAGCCACGAGTGCAGGCTGCTCGGATCACCGGCGTTGCCCACCGGTAGGGAGTCCGTCATGGCGGCCGCGGCCTGAGTCGGGGGCAGCGCCGTCGAATCGCTCAGTCCGGGCACCCACGCCCCTACCTCCGTGCCAGCATTGGTCACATCACCCGACGGCGTCAGACCCGGAGTCGAAGCCACCACCTGCATCGAACCCAGCCCTGACGCGCCCACCGATGCCGACGCATCCAACTGCCCGGCAACTTCGCCGGGCAAGGACGCCTCCGCCGTCGTACCTGCCACCGGCGTCGGGTGCAACCCTGATGCACCCGACACGGGTGCTTGTACCGAGACCGGTGCTTCTACCGACACGGGTGCTTCCAGCGAGACGGGTTCTTCCGCTGAGTTGGGTGCATCAAAGGAAACGGGTGCATTTACCGAGACGGGTGCTTCAACCGACCCGAGTGCTTCTACCGACACGGGTGCTTCCGCTGAGTTGGGCGCTTCCACGGAAACGGGTGCTTCAACCGAAACGGGTGCTTCTACCGACACGGGTGCTTCCAGCGAGACGGGTTCTTCCGCTGAGTTGGGCGCTTCCACGGAAACGGGTGCATTTACCGAAACGGGTGCTTCAACCGACCCGAGTGCTTCACCGACACAGGTGCTTCCGCTGAGTTGGGCGCTTCCACGGAAACGGGTGCTTCAACCGAAACGGGTGCTTCTACCGACACGGGTGCTTCCAGCGAGACGGGTGCTTCCGCTGAGTTGGGCGCTTCCACGGAAACGGGTGCATTTACCGAAACGGGTGCTTCAACCGACCCGAGTGCTTCAACCGACACAGGTGCTTCCGCTGAGTTGGGTGCTTCCACGGAAACGGGTGCATTTACCGAGACGGGTGCTTCAACCGACCCGAGTGCTTCAACCGACCCGAGTGCTTCTACCGACCCAGGTGCATCTACCGACCCGAGTGCTTCAACCGACCCAGGTGCTTCAACCGACCCAAGTGCTTCCGCTGAGTTGGGCGCTTCCACGGAAACGGGTGCTTCAACCGAAACGGGTGCTTCTACCGACACGGGTGCTTCTACCGAGACGGGTGCTTCCGCTGAGTTGGGCGCTTCCACGGAAACGGGTGCTTCAACCGAAACGGGTGCTTCTACCGACACGGGTGCTTCTACCGAGACGGGTGCTTCCGCTGAGTTGGGCGCTTCCACGGAAACGGGTGCTTCAACCGAAACGGGTGCTTCTACCGACACGGGTGCTTCCAGCGAGACGGGTGCTTCCGCTGAGTTGGGCGCTTCCACGGAAACGGGTGCATTTACCGAAACGGGTGCTTCAACCGACCCGAGTGCTTCAACCGACACAGGTGCTTCCGCTGAGTTGGGTGCTTCCACGGAAACGGGGGCATTGACCGAGACGGGTGCTTCTACCGGCATCGGCGCTTCGACCTTCAAAGCCTCCGACGCCGAGGCCACCTCGTCCGTGGACACCGTCGCGGCAGCTTGAGACACCGACACTTCTGTCGCGAGAAGGGAAGAATCGCTCATGGCTTTCCTCCAGGGGTAGAGGCCGCAGTCGCGACTAGCCGTCGGTCTTCTGGTGGCTACTCGCGTCACAGACACTACCCGATCAAGCAACGTTTCAAACTAACGGGGTTTCAGCGCCGCGGCCGCTGCCGTTGAGCGGTCGTTCCCGCCGCCGCGGCCGAAGGCATGCGCCATCCGCCACCCTGCCGAGCGCTCGGCACGCGGGGATGAGCGTTGCGTTCCTGCTCAGGCAGGCCGGGACACGGTCACATACCCGTTCTTCTTCTTCGAGCCGCCTCCCTGGCCGTTCCCGGAGTACTGGGCGATGAACCACGGCCAATGCGAGAACACGCTCTACGCGTACCACCGGTTCGTCGGCTTCTAGTCTTTCTAGACGCGCGCGCGGCGGCTGGAGAGCGAGCCGCCGCGCGCGTCGCCCGGCAACCGCGAACTCCCGCGGAGGGCTGCGGCGCGGAAGATCGCAAGTCGTCCAGCCCGCAGCGATATCAACAGCATCATGTTGGGTTTCTATCGAGATCGACGGCCTGGGAACCTCTCCGGCCGGGGGCCGGCTTGGGAATGCTGAGCCCTGCGTCACCCGGAGCCAGTACTGCCCTGGTGGGAGGGACCCGGGCACCACCGTTTTCGGAGGGGGGACCGGGGGTCGCTCGAGCTTGCCCTCCGCCCGTCACAGAACACGCCCCGGCTCAGGCTCAGGCGAAAAGGGGTACGTCTCCTCCCCTACGCCTCGGTCTACTCCCCTACTCCTCTTGTGGCCTAGGTCCCCTTTTCCTCCTGTCGTTCCGTCGCGTTGGCTCCGTGGTCTCGGCGGTTTATCGCCCCGTCGAGCGCGCTTCGTTCGTCGCTGTTGCGTGTCCCCGTACCCAGCCCGCAGTCGTGACGCTCGGCCTGCCGTTGTCGCGCCGTAGCGTGTCGTCTTGGCCGGCGCTCGGCGGCGGCCGTGCACGATCGATCGTAGCGGCCCGTTTCGTCATCCCGCTCGACCTCGATCCCGTGCGTCGAAGTGGCGACGGCGTCGCAGAAGCTCCCGCTGTCGCCGCCTTCTCGTCGCTGAGCGCCTCGACGTCGAAGGGTGCGTCATCGATCGCGACGTGCGCGTCCCCGCCGATCCCGCGCGCTCTCGCCTCGGCCTTGACACGATGACCCGGCGGCCGATCTTGCCGGCTTCTGCGTCGACGTGTCGGCTCGCCCGGCCGCTGTTTCTCGTAACGGTCGCAGGCTCGGCGCTCCACGTGACAGCGCCCAGCCCGCTGCAGTGGGCGTCGAGACGGTCGGAGCGGCTCGAGCCCTCCGTCTCGCGCCGCTCTCGCGTCGCCGCGCGCCGCGTCCCGCCACCGCTCCTCGTCCGTCGCGACGGCCGGCGGCACCGTCGAACGCCCCTGCTCCCCTCGCGGTCGCCACACCACTTCGAGATCGTGCGCCACTCACGCCGCGCCTCAGCAGCCCGCGCGAGCGTCCTCCCTCCTCCCTCACCCTGATCACCCCACACGGCTCCGGCGGTCCTCGCGTTCCTGAAGCCTCTCCGGATCCCTCCTGGAGCTGTCCTGCAGCTCCCAGCCTCCAGAGCCCGATGGACAACCCTCTCAAACTACACCTGCTGGCGGGGGTCTCTCGGGCGCCGTCTACGCGAGGCGTCCTTGGTCGCGGACCGCGGCGGCGAGCTCGGTCTCGACGTATGCCTGCGCGGTTGAGTCGATCGCAACGGTGCGCGCCCGGTCTCCCTTCCCGTGGCGGACACGGACCATGCCGCGCTCTAGGTCGAGGTCGGACGGTCGTAGGGCGAGCGTCTCGCTGACCCGTAGCGCGGCGCCGAACATCGCGGCGATAAGGGCGGCGTTCCTGACCCCGCTTGGCCCTCTCCCGCAGGACCCACGCGTCTTCGAGAACAGGGAGCCGCGCCGTCGTGTTCGCCCGTTCGAGGTAGGCGTCGACGAGATCCCGCGCCTCGTCCTCTGAGCCGGGCATCAGGTGCCCGTACAGGTCGTACGTGACCGCGATCGACGAGTGCCCCATGTAGGCGGTGACCGCGCAGGGCGTTCACACCGGCCGCGATCAGGATTGACGCGAACGTGTGGCGGCACTCGTGCAGGCCGATCGGGGCGAGCCCGGCCGCCGCCATGCGCGCCGTAACCGGTCGTACACGGTGGTCGACGGGCCGGCCGTGTTCCCCAAAGACGTAACCGTCCTGGCTGTCGAGGCGAAGCTCGACCAGGACGTACGACCGCCCGCCTCGCATCATGCGCCGCCGCCGGCGAAATCCTCGTCAGCTCAGCAGCCGCTTCAGCATCACGGCTCGACATAGCCGGGCTCGAGCACAGAACGAGGATGTCCCGCTCGTCGTGGATCTTCGTGACGGCGGTCCCGGTGTTGCTGGTCAGACGGCGACGAGGATAGCGGCCTCCTGGATCGGGGGGCGGGGTGTTCGTGCGTGCGGGGCCGCGCTCGATCACGAGCGCGAGCTTGCATCAGCGTAGGGGTGCGACGGGGAACGTTCAGCGCGGCGCTGCGTCCCGGAGCTCGGCGAGCCGGTCGCGTGCCTGGGCGGCTTGGGCGAGGTTCTTCTTCCGCTCGTAGCGGTCGAGTGCTTGCTCGAGCGTGGCGGCTGCCTCGTTGCCGCGGCCGGCGGCGGCGAGAACCTCGGCGAGGTCGCAAAGCGCGTCGCCTTGCAAGTTCAGTCCGTCGGACCGCTTCGTGTACTCGACTGCCTCGCGTGCAAGTCGTACAGCGTCGGCATGAGCACCGCGCTGGGAGAGAACGCGCGCCTGCACCTGGCGCCACAGTGCCTGCGTCAACAGATCCTCGTCGTGCCCAAGGTCGCGGCCCTGCTCGGCCAGCGGCTCCGCCTCGTCATAGCGGCCGAGCGCGCAGAGCGAGCGACCGAGCATCGGCGCATACGACGAGAGGTTGTTGAGGAGGTGCAGCCTCTCGAGCCTGTTGCAGAAGACGCGCAGGTAGCGGGCCGCAGTCTCGTGGTCGCCGGTGACGGCGGCGGCCTGGCCAAGTTCCGCCTCGCCGCCGTCGTCGCCGGTCAGCTCGAGCAGGCGCTCGCTCGCCTCTAGCGCAGCCGGCCAGGCCTCGTTTCGTCGGTCGAGCATCGCCAGCAGCCGCGCGCGGACGAGCAGACGAAGAGGATGAGACAGCTCCGGCATCAGCCGGTCGAGTGTGCCCAGCAGCTCGTCTGCAGGCTCGGGACCCAAGATGTATGCCTTCACGAGGTCGAACGGGTGCGCCGTCTGCCAGCCGGCGAGCCGCGCATGGTGCAAAGCCCGCTCGAGAGCTTGGCCGTGCTCTCCCCAGTGTCCTCGGAATTTGGCGGCCTCGCTGAACGCGTTCCAGACGTGAGCGAGGCCGGCGTGGTCGTTCGCCTGCTCGAGGAGGGGCAGTGCCTCGCGCGCGAGCGCGTCGAGCTCGTCCACCGTGTCCTCGTACTCCAGGCGAAACCTGGCAGAGACGACGCGTGCGAGCGCCTCCCCTTCGCGATCGCCGGTGGCCGCCGCTCGTTCGGCAGCGTCGTCAGCGATCCGTGTGGCCCGACGCGGGTCGGATCTGACCGCTTGCGCCAGATCGACCTCGACGTGCACGTCGGACTTGAGCGGCCGGGTGAGCGTGAGCGCGCGCTCGAGCAGCGATGCCGCGGCGCGGTCGTCGCCGCGGCCTAGCGCTCGGCGACCTGCGGCCGCGAGGCGTTGGGCGGCTCGTTCGGCGAGCGCGGTATCAGCTTGCTCGAGCTCGGACTTGTAGCGCGCTGCCTGCTCGAAGTGGTGGCCCAGAATCTCGTCCAGCTCGACGAGATCCGCGCCGCGCTGCTCGAGCCAGTCCGCGAACCGCTCATGCAGCTCCGCCCGCGTCGCCTTCGAAAGCGCGTCGTAGGCCGCGTCTCGGATCAGCAGGTGACGGAAGCGGAAGCCGTCCTCGCCCGGAAGCTGAGCCTGGTCGGGACGGATCAGCTGTCTGCGGACGAGCGCTGCCAGCCTGGGCGTCACCTGCGGCTCGTCGGGGGCGAGTGCCTGTACGGCGCTGCGGTGGAAGATCTCTCCTTCGACCGCGCCGCGCTCGAGCACGTACCGCTCCGGAGCGTCGAGCTGGTCGAGACGGGCGGCCAGCAGTGCGCGCAGCGTCGGAGGGACGTCGACCTCGGAGTCCTCCTCGGCCATGGCGAGCATCTGGGTAACGAAGAGCGGGTTGCCGCCGGCCGCGACGGCGATCCGATTTCGCAGCGCGGCCGGGGCATCGCCGATGAGCTCCTCAACGGCCTGCTCCGGCAACGGCTCCAGCCTGAGGGTGACCGACCACTCGCTTCGTCGGGAGAGGAGCTCGGCGCGGGCGAGGCAAACGAGCAGGATCGGCGCTCCGGCGGAGAGCAGCGCCACGCCCTCGACCAGGTCGAGGAAGGTCTCGTCGCCCCACTGGATGTCGTCGAACACGACGACGAGCGGCGATTGCTCCTCGAGTAGCTTGCGAAACGCCCAGGCGATCTCCTCCGCGTTCGTCCCCTCGTCCGTCTCTCCGAGCACGGAGCGGATCGCGGCCGCAGCCCCAGGATCAGACGGGAGAGCGTCGAGCTGCTTCAGCACTTCGACGACGGGCCAGAAGGTGATCCCCTCGCCGTAGGGGAGGCAGCGGCTCCGGACGCTGCGGGCGCTGATCTCAGCGACCGCCTCCGCGACGAGGCGCGATTTCCCGATCCCCGGATCGCCGACGACGGTGACCAGCTCGCAGCGCTGCTCGGCCTGTGCGCGCTCCCAGGCCTCGCGGATCTGGGCGATTTCCGCCTCGCGGCCGACGAAGACCGAGCCATGGCTGCGCTCGGGCGCGTCGAGCACGGCCACCAACCTGTGGGCCGGTACGGCGTGCGACTTCCCCTTCAGCTCGAGAGGCTCGACCGGGTCGGTCTCGACCGCACCCCGGACGAGCTTGAGCGTCTCCTCCCCGATCAGCACCTCGTCGGGTTGGGCCGCCTGCTGGAGGCGGGCGGCGACGTTGACCGCGTCGCCGGTCGCGAGCCGTTCCTCGGTGCCGGTGATCACCTCGCCGGTGTTGACGCCGATCCGACCCTCGACTCCGAGCTCGCCGAAAGCGTCGCGCATCTCGCTTGCGGCGCGGCAGGCGCGCAGCGCGTCGTCTTCGTGCGCGGCGGGGACGCCGAAGACGGCCATCACCGCGTCGCCGATGAACTTCTCCACCGAGCCGCCGTGCTTCTCGACCACCCCCCTCATCCGCTTGAAATAGCGGGCCAACAGCGCCCGCAGCGCCTCCGGGTCTGTCGACTCCCCCAGCGCCGTCGAACCGACCACGTCGCAGAACAGCACCGTCACCACCTTCCGGCGCTCGCCCGACCGAGCACCGAGCAGGACCGCACACGCCTCGCAGAACCTGGCGGCGTCGCTGTTCTCATGACCGCAGCTCGTACAGACCAGCACGGCAGCAGACTAGAACGCAGCCGAAACCAGAACAACCACGGCTACGACCCGCCGAAGCGTCACTCAGACCGCCTCGACCGGAGCGAAAGGAACCACCGGTGCCCGCCTCTGGGCCGCGGCGGCCTCCTCGGCTGGGAACCCGACTGGAGTGGTGTGAGCGACGTCTCGTTCGATCGCCACGGCGAGCTTGGCGAGGTCGCGGTAACCGATGATCCTGCGGAACTGCCGCTCGGCCTCGAGCATCCCGGCCGCCGTCCATCTGAGCGCCATCTCGCCCGATTGCCAGCGCTTGACGTTGCGGCTAGTGCGCTGGACGCACTCGATCATCGACTCACACGGGTTCGTCGATGCGAGCGTGCACCTCAACGAGCCTGTGATGCCCAGGTGTGCGACTGTGAGCGACTCGGCCAGCCCCTCGCGCAGCGATCCTGAAGCGCCGGGCTGGCTGCGCTCCCAACTCGACAGCCAGAGCATGCAGCCGATCGATCGCATGGTCGTGGTCTTCGAGCGCCCATGCAGCTCCTCCGCCACCGCGACGAAATAACGCAACTGCCGCAGCTCAACGGAAACACTCACAGAGCCGAATACTGACCCTCAGCATCTGCTTGCGCCACTGTGGCGTCCTGGTTACGTGGGTTCGTCGCTTCGGCGCCCCTAGGGTCAGAAGAGAGGGGCCGCCGGTGCCGCAGGGACGACGGCCCCTTCTCCAGGGTGACAACCGAGGGTGGGCCGCAGGTCCGCGCGAGGGGGCTCGCGTCCGGACGGGCCGTTGTCCCGGCGACTGACACGCTAGCGCAGCCCAGGTGTTTACGTCAGCCGGGAGCGGGAACCGTCAGGCAGAGCGGCGTCATCGCCTGGTGTCAAGCGTCCCCGTCGCGCGGTTCGAGGACGATCACGGGCGTCTCGGTCGAGCGCCGGCCGGCAAGCGCGTCGAGCTTCGGATCAACCGCGACCCAGCGCTGCCACAGCCGATCACGCTCCTCCCCCGCGGAACGGCGGGCATGAACCGGGCGCGGCTGCCGGTGCGCCAATCGAACCACGGCATCCGGGTGCGCCTCGAGGTTGAGCCACCACGAAGGATGGCCCTCGTCAAAGCCGTTCATCGGGGAACCTCGTCCGGGTCGGTGCGCTGAGTCTCTCGTCTGCGGTGAACACGATGGGTCTCGTGCCTGTGACCGACCGGTGTCGATGCTGATGCCCCGGCCCGCGCTGTCCCGTGCGCGCGGGTCCGGGGCTTCACGAGCCTACGCCTGTCGACAGTCCTCGCCTAGCGCAGACAGAGGTTAGTGGCCGCCAAAAAAGCGGCTTCCGCTCCGCCGGTTGGGCGAGGAGGGAAGAGGCGGTCGGCCGCCGTCTCCCCTCGTCCGCTATTGGTCGCTAGGGCAGGTCGACGAAGTCTCGAGGAAAGCCCGCGCCGAAGCGGTGTCGGTCCGATAGGTGACATCCGAGGACCGGCAGAAGCGATCGCCCGTGACCGTGATCGAGACCACGAGGTTCGTGCTGCCCAGGAAGTGAGGCCCGCCCGAGTCGCCGTAGCAGGTTCCGCCGCTCCCGGTCGACGGGTTCATCGAGAGGTTGAGCCAGCTCTTCGTGAGGGAGCGGAACCCTTGGTCGGCGAAGCGTGCGAGCGGCCGAAGGCACGATCGGCCAGCCAGCGGGCCGCCTCCATGCGAACCTCCGTGCGTTTGCGTTCGCCCTGGAGCACAGCGAGCATGAAGTCGCGACCCGGCGGCCGTCGTCGCCCACCAGCTCGCGCACATAGCGTGCAAGCCCCTTCGGGCGACCGCCGGGTTCCCCGACACGCCCGGCGCGAACGGCCGACCGACCACCCGCGAAGGCGCTGCATCGGCGCTGTTCTCAGCGAACTCCATGCTCAGCGAATGGTCGCACAGGAGGCTGACGACCGTGAAATTCCCGCGTGTGTAGGCGCGTGAGAGTGAGAGTGCCTGCGCCGGCGCGGCGCACGGCTCCGATGCGGAGGGGGGGTGATGGTTCGAAGGGGGCTGTCGGGGTAGTGTCCTTCGCGTGATCCCGGATATTCGCTATGTCCGGCGGGAAGGTGTCTCGATTGCCTACCAGGTGTTCGGCGAGGGCGACGTCGACATGCTGTGCATCCCAGGGTTCGTGTCCAACCTGGAGTATCAGTGGACGTTCAGGCCGGCGGCGGCCTTCTATCGTCGCCTGGGCTCCTTCGCGCGGGTTACGGAGGTCGATCGGCGGGGGACGGGACTCTCTGACCGCCTTTCACCGGACGACCTGCCGCCGCTGGAAGTGCTTGTCGAGGATCTTGTCGCCGTGATGGACGACTCGGGGCTCCAACGCGCCGCGGTCTTCGGATTCCTGGACGGATCGTTGCAGGCGCTGCTGTTCGCGGCCACATATCCGGAGCGCACCTCGGCGCTAGTGATCTACGGTGGCACGGCGTGCGGGATCCGCAAACCCGACTATCCGTGGCAGTGGAGCAGGGAGCAATGGGATGAGTATCTTGACGGGCTCGCAAAGGGCTGGGGCACTGAGGGCTACTTCCGTGAGCTGCTCGCCTGGAGCGCGCCCAGCCTGCTTCAGGACGAGACCCATGTCCGCCAGGCCATCTCCTACTTTCGCTTCGCAGCCAACACGAGCACGGCAGTCGCCCTGGAGCGACTGCTAAGCGAGACCGACGTGCGCCACGTCCTCACCTCGATCCACGTCCCCACGCTCGTCGTGCACCGTAGCGACGATGTCAATGAGGACGTCGAGGGGGCACGGCGGCTGGCAGAACAGATAGAGGGAGCGAAGTTCGTCGAGTTGCCCGGGGCCGACTCCGACCCCTACGCCGGCGACGCCGACGCGATCCTCGACGAGATCGAGGAGTTCCTGACCGGTGTTCGACCCGTTGCCGGCTTCGACCGCGTACTCGCGACCGTCCTCTTCACCGACATCGTCGGCTCGACCGAGAAAGCCGCTCAGCTCAGCGACGCCCGCTGGCTCGAGCTTCTCAACACCCACAACGAATACGTGCGCTCAAGCCTGTCCACATTCCGCGGCCGCGAGATCGACACAGCGGGAGACGGATTCCTCGCCACCTTCGACGGGCCCGCCCGGGCCGTCCGCTGCGCCCAATCGATCGGAGGGTCCGTTCGCGACCTTGGTCTCTCTATCCGGGCCGGCTGCCACACCGGCGAAATCGAACTGCTCGGCAACAACGTCGGCGGCATCGCCGTCCACATCGGCGCGCGCGTCGCTGCGCTCGCCGGCCCCGACGAAGTGCTCGTCTCCAGCACCGTCAAAGACCTCGTCGCAGGATCCGGCCTCACATTCCAAGACGCCGGCGAACACGAGCTCAAAGGCGTGCCCGGGCCCTGGCGCCTCTACCGAGTAGCCCACTGACCACTTTGTCGGTCGTGGACGTAGCAACCGCGCGTCGAACCCGCGAAGTGCCTCAGAAACCAACCCACCTCGCGACCGGAGGCGGCGCCGTAGCCAGGCTTGTCTCGACATGTGGCAGGAAGGATCCTGTTCGACGCGTAAGTCATTGCCTGCGGTCGTCCGTTGCCCCGGGACATCGCAATCGAACCAGCCAGCGCCCCTGACCGAAGCCCGAGGAGCCCCCGACTACTTGGCGCTGTACCGAGCCTACGACCCGACAGCACGGCGACCCCACCAGCAGACCACACCCGGTGTTGCCTCGCAACCGGCACGTCCCAGTCCTTGCAGAAGGTGCAGGGCGTCCCGTCACCACGGCTGCGCTCGGACGACCGCGGGGTGAGGGTGGCCGCACCGTCAGACACCGGCTAGCGCGATTACCCGCGCGGCCGCTCGCGGCGAGACTGGACGGAAAGGCAACGAAGCGGCCGGACGGCGCATGCTCACCGGCCGACCGAAGGAGGCAAGCCCGATGGTTCCAGACGCAACAGTGGGGTATCCACGCTCGGCAACGGGCGTAGCGAGGGTCGACGTCAAGAAGGTGGAATCGGCGCACGACGCTTCGATCGTCGGCGGCACGTTGAGCCGGGCGTTCTTCGACGATCCGGTCCTGTCGTGGGCCTTTCCGGATGCCGAGCGGCGCTGGCGCATCTTGCCCGGGATGTTCGAGCTGTACGCCGAGGCGTTCGCGGTGCATCACGAGACGTACATGACGCCGGCCGGAACCGGGGCTGCTCTCTGGCTTCCGCCCGGTGCGCAGCTCCTTTCCGCAGCAGAGGAGGCGGTCTTCGTCGAGCAGCTGGCGGAGCGCGCCGGACCCGACGCGGACCGCCTCTTCGAGTTGATCACGCTGCTAGACGAGAACCACCCGGAGGGGACGTACTACGTGCTCCAGCTGCTCGGCGTCGAGCCGCAATGGCAAGGGTGCGGGATCGGTTCGGCCCTGATGAGCCCGGTACTCACCCAGTGCGACCTCGAGCGGATCCCTGCGTACCTCGAGGCAACGAGCGAGACTAGCGTGCCGCTCTACGAGCGTCAGGGCTTCAGCGTGATCGGCGAGCTCGAGCTCCCGGGCGGACCGCCGCTCTTCCGGATGTGGCGCGCCCCGTCCTAGGGGCTGGATCGGTGGGCGTGCGCCTGGGAGGCGCCTGCACCAGGCGACCCGCCGCGTGCAGCGCCCTCCCCGGCGCGCGTTCGACGGCGTAAGCCTCGAGACTCAGGCAGCGAGCAGCTCCGAGTTAGAGGCGCTCGCACGGAGGCGGACGGCACCCGCCGCCGCTACTTCCTGCGCGTCCCACCCGCGACGAGAACGTAACCGTCGAGGCCGAGACGGGACTCTTCCGCTCTAGAAGCTGTCGAGGGGCGAACTCGGGAGACGACTCGTTCAGTTACCGAACGCACGCCTTCAGCGGTTCGAGTGTGGTGCGCGTTTCCCAGGCGCGCTCGGTCGGCCCGGCTCGGCCGGCAGGATCGCTCTGTCCGGGTCCGGCTGGCGCACGTACTGGCGCACAAGCCGGCAATCTCCTGCAAATCGCGGTGTTCGGAGCGGTCTCGAAAACCGTTAGGGGCGGTTCCGTCCCTCGAGAGTTCAAATCTCTCCCCCTCCGCTCCATTAGCCGCATTGCCGCTCCTCGAGCGGGATTGCGGCGCATCCGACTTTGCCCGTGACCCTTGCGCATGTGTGCGTATTCATGCGCGTTCCTGCACCCTGGACGGCGCACAGACGGCGCACAGTCGCCTGTCTAGAGAACGCCCGGAAATCGCCTGACGTCGCCCGCTCGGATCAAACGCTTTCTTCTGAGACACGCCCGCTGGGGGTCTCGAGCGGGGTGAGCGACCGGACGTTGATCGCTTCTGCGCCCATGCCGGCTTCGCGCAGGTCGAACTCGACTCGCTCACCCTCGCGGAGGGTCAGGTGGCCGCTGATGATATGGCGTTCGTGCACCCACAGATCTTGCCCGCCCTCGTCGGGGACGATGAAGCCGTGAGCGCTGCGCTGGTTGAAGGATTTGACCGTGCCGTTTGCCACTGCAATCGCCCTCTCGTGGGTCGTCGATCAGCCTTGCTTGTTTGCGCCGTACGCGACGACTGCCTGGAAGTCGTGGCGGGGACGCCGGCCCGGGAAGTAGCGCGCGCGGAATGCGACCCAGTCGAGGTCGGCCGGCGCCGTTGCCTCCACGATCTTCAGCAACGGTCGCGCAACCGTACGGGCGGGCACGAGTCGAGACGCAAGCCCGGTCCCGATTGCGCTGAAACTCATAGCTTCGCGTCGAGCTTCGCCACGGCGGCCGACTTCTGGATGCCGTCCACGGCCTGCACCGCTGCCTGGTGTCGCCCATAGCTCTTATTGGACTCCGCCAGCACGTCCCCGCGCTGCGAGACGATTCGCCACCGCCATCGCTGGGTGTTGTCCTCGTATACGACGAACCTCATTCGCTGCACACTCGGCCTGCTTGGACTGGTGACCGTCTTCATGGTGTTCCCCTGTTCTCGAGTCGACGTAAGGACACTCGCGTCAGCGACGGGCGAGTCGTCGCCCACTCTCCGTTTCCGGTGGGGTGTAGTTGAGCTTGTAGTGGTGGTAGAGGTCTGATTCGTCCTGCTGCGCGAGCTCGCCGCCCTGAACCTCGAGATTGGGGGCGTCCTTGATCTGCTCCCTGGATACCGCCACCTGCAGGTAATCAGGCCCGATCGTGATCCCGTGCAACGGCACGAACGTCAAGTGTCGGCCGAAGTGGCCCTCCTTGACGGTGCCGAACATCGGCTCGTCGCTCTCGACGTCGACGTAGACCTCTTCGAGCTTTCCGATCTTGTCACCATCACGATCGACGAGCTTCTTGCCGTGCCACTCCGCCAGATTCCAGTGCGAACCAGACTGCTCCTTGGCCGACGGGTCGTCATCGGCCGCCACCGGCGCCACGGCTGCGGGTGTTCCGTTCGACGTGATCGTGAAGTAGCGCCTGTCCGTCTTCATATCGATCCGCTCCAATCCGTTGTCGTGGCGACCTCGGTCCGGGCCCTCTGCTTCAAGGGTGGATTGTCGTGGCTGCCTGATACGATCATAGCACGCAATTTCATCGTGCACTATCTAATCGTAAGAGGTTCACCGTGCCCGAGGCGATGAAGGGTCCGACCGCCCGCAAGCCCATGCCAGTCCAGGCATCCCCCTCGATGCTCCTCGACGAGCAACTCTCCTTCGCGCTGTACGCCGCCAGCCGTGCAGTCATCAACGCCTACCGCCCACTGCTCCACGAGCTCGGACTCACCTATCCCCAGTACCTGGTGATGCTCGTGCTCTGGGAGCGCGGCGACTGCTTGATCAAGGATCTCGCGACCGTCCTGCGGCTCGACTACGGCACCCTCTCGCCGCTGCTCAAGCGCCTCGAGGCCGCCGGACTGATCCGACGGGAGCGTCGACCCGAGGACGAACGCTCCGTTCAGGTCATGCTCACCGACATGGGCGCGCAGCTTCGAACAAGAGCCGAGGACGTCCCCACGTTCATCGGCGATGCCATTGGGCTCGACAGCCGCTCGCTGGCGACGCTGCGTACCACGCTCGGGCGGCTTACAGCCGTGGTCGCTGCCTCGCGCTGACCGAGCGGCCGGCGCTGAGGCCAGTCCCCGTGTCGAGGCGACGGCTGCCGTAAGGGCTCGATCTCGACTGAGGCGACCCCCGAGCGCGTCAAGAGTGCACGTGTTCCACCCCGTCGCTCTCAGCGGGACTCATTGTCCGGCCTCGTCGTCGAAGCGGTCAGACTCCGGTGTCGCTTCCCTGAGGGGTTTTTCGGGTTCGTCAGGGTCGCGCTCGACGGGTTCTCTCTCGACGCTGGGTGTCGAGTCGGCGCGGCGTGCTTCATCGGCGGTGAACGTCTCGATCCGATAGCTCGCTTCGTCAGGGCGCTCCTGCGCGATGGCCTCGAGCGCTCCCGCCTTGTCCTTGTTCCTGGGGCTGCGGCGTACTTCGTCCCAGGCCGCTCGCAGCCGATCGAGCCAGCGCCGCTGGTGAGCTGGGATCCTCGGATCGGGCTGGTTTTGCACGAGGGTTGACAGCTTAGGGGCGGTTCCGTCCCTCGAGAGTCTAGATCTCCCCCCTCCGTCCCGTTGGCCGAGTCCCGCCATCCGTGCGGGATCGCGACCTGCCCGGTTACCGGCGGCTGCTCGAGGCTCGCTCGACTGCCGGGCCGAGCCGTGATTGAATCGCCGCGTGACAGCCGACCGCGCGGAGTTGCTGCGGCGCGTCCCGCTCCTCGAGAGCCTCGATCTGGAGGATCTCGAGCGCCTCGCACGGACGATGCGGGAGCTGGAGTTCGAGGCCGGCTCGACGATCACCCGTGAGGGAGAGCGCGGCGCCCGCATCGCGGCGTTCTTCCTGCTCCTCGAGGGCGAGGTGGTGGTCGCGAAGCGAGGCACGGAGGTCGCGCGGCTGGGAGCGGGGGACTTCCTGGGGGAGACGGCGCTGCTCCTCGAGCGCCCGAGAACTGCGACCGTGACCGCCGCGACGAGCGTCCGCTGCCTCGCCACGAGCGCAGCCGACTTCCGCACGTTCGTCGATGCGCATCCCGAGGTGAGCTGGGTGCTGCTCGAGGCGATGGCGGAACGCCTGACGGACGAGGACGACTGAGCACCCACGAGGGCGGGCGAGGCGCTAGCCTGAGCGGGAGCAGGATGGATCCGCTGTACGTGACGCTGCTCCCGTTCGCGATCCTCAAGGCAGTAGCGGTCGGGCTCGTGCTCTGGTGGGCGCTTCGCCATCCGCCCCCGGACGGCGGCGGCGGCGATCCCGGGGACGATCCTCCGGAGCCAACCACCCCGCGCCGGCCGCGCGGCGGCCGCGCTCGCGGGCGGCCGCACGGCCCGCCGCCGACCCGACGACCGCTCCTGCGCGTGGACGCCGCCCGGGCCCGGCGCCGCTCGACGGCCTGACGGCCCGTCAGCCCAGCTGGTCGAGAGGAACCGTCAGCCGGACCACGCCCTCGGTGATCGTTCCGACGTGCTCCGCGGCGACATAGCGCGGCGGTTCCTTTCGGTCGGTGTCGACGGAGAGGCCGTCGAAGATGTCTCGCTCAGGGTCCCCGAGCACCTCGTAGATGCGGCCGACCGCCTCGCCGCCGGACGCGAACACGAACCAGCCCTGTTCGATCATGAGCCAGGAGACTGGGTCGGGCATCGCCGGCGATCGTACAGTGCTATACAAGAGGACGCGAGCCACCAACAGGCCCGCGCGCGGAGAGGTGTCCGAGTTGGCCTAAGGAGCGCGACTGGAAATCGCGTACCCGGTCACAAGCTGGGTCGCGGGTTCGAATCCCGCCCTCTCCGTCCCGTCTGACGAGCCCCCGCCCGTGCGCAGAGGCGCTGGGCTCGTCAGCCCGCCGTCGACTGGACGACGTACGCGGCGACGTCCTGGATCTGCTCGTTCGTCAGCGTGCCGTCGTTCCCGAAGGCCGGCATCGGCGGCGCTCCGTTCGTCACCACGTCGACGACGGTCGCGAAGCTCGGCTGGACATCGTCGAGGCTCGGGCCGATCGCGCCGGACGACCCGGCCGCCGCGAGCGTGTGGCAGCTGCCGCACCCGGCCGAGGTGAAGACCGCCTCGCCGGCGACGGCGTCGCCCTCGAGCGCCTCGGTCTCGGCCGGCGCCTCAGTCTCGGCCGGCGCCCCGGTCTCGGCCGCGCCGCCCGTCTCGGGAGGGGCCGCTTCCCCGCCGGTCTCGGCCGGTTGGGACTCGTGGGCGGCCGCCTCGTCCTCCGTGCCGAACAGCTCGACCGACACGAGCATTGCGAGCACGAGGAGCGTGCAGACGCCGAAGAAGAGGCCCAGGCGCTTCCCGGGGAAGTCCGGATTCCGCCTCGGGACGACCATCGAGACCGTGAGGCTGAACACGACGAGCACCGCGGCCACAACGGCGATGATGGTGCGATTCTCGTCCATCCGGGTGGGTACGATACTGCCTCGCGTGGGCCGCGTCTGGATTTACGTCGTCTCTGCCGTGGCCCTCGTCGCAGCCGCTTTGCTCGCCGCGGTCTCCTTCGGTGAGCTTCCTGGAGCGCTGAGCGACTGGCAGGCGCTGACGCTCGGCGCGTTCCAGGGTGCGACGGAGCTGCTCCCGATCTCGTCCTCGGGTCACCTCATCCTGCTGCCCTGGCTCGCGAACTGGACGTACCTGGAGACGCACGACGACTTCAACCGGACGTTCGACGTCGCCCTGCACCTCGGCACCACGACCGCCGTCGTCGCGTACTTCTGGCACGAGATCCTCGCACTCCTCGCGGCACTCTGGCGCTCGATCCGGAAGAGGCGCATCGAGACCCCGGAGGAGCGGATCGTCTGGTTCGTCGTCGTCGCCACGATCCCGGCTCTCGTCATCGGCGCCGCCCTCGAGTCGTTCCTCTCGGACAACCTCGGCGAGCCGTGGCAGATCGCGATCTTCCTCGCTGCCTTCGGGATCCTGCTCTGGATCGCCGACCGCAGCCCGCAGCGCCTCGGCATGGCGGATCTCGGTCTGAAGCAGGCGGTCTTCATGGGCTTCGCCCAGTGCCTGGCGCTGATGCCAGGTGTGTCGCGCTCCGGCATCACGATCACCGCCGGCCGCTTCATGCAGCTCGACCGCGATTCCGCGGCGCGCTTCTCCTTCCTGCTGCTCGTTCCGACGACGCTCGGCGCGATCGTCTACCGCGGCGTCAAGGACATCCTGCTCGGAGAGCTTCCTCCCGGCTGGGAGGGGCCGTTCGTCGTCGGGACGCTCGCTGCCCTCGGCGCCGGCCTCCTGGCGATCGACGCCCTTCTCGGGTACGTGCGTAGGCACAACTACACGCCGTTCGTGATCTACCGGCTGATCGTCGCCGCGATCATCCTTCTCCTCATCGCGACGGGGGTTCGCGAAGCGACGTTCTGACGGCCGAGACGGGCGCTAGCCTCGCCTCGTGCCGATCGTCCGTCGCCCCTTGCCCGCTCCGGGCGCCGGTGCCCGGCCGAGACACCGCGGGATCCCGGCGGGGATTACGCGCCTGCTCATCCTCTGCTTCTTCGTCGTCCTGATCGGCATGGCCCGGCCCCGGCTGACCCCGAACCAGGGCGGCCTGGTCGTTCTCGTCTGCGGGCTCGTCACCCTCGGCGGCGCCGCGCTCTTCGGTCTTGCGACCTGGTGGACGGCCCGCGGCTTGCCGATGGGGAGCGAGGCCGGTCGCGTGATCGACGCGCTCCGCGTCCTCCTGCGCCGGATCGGGCTCCCGTTGCTCGGGCTTGCCTTCTTCCTCTTCTGGACGTTCGTCTACGTCGGGCTCTGGTGGTACCGGCCGGAGGGCACCTTCACCGGGCTCAATCCGCATCCCTACTTCGCGGACTTCTTCTACTACGCGGTCTCGACCTCGTTCATCGCTCCGCCGGGCGACATCATCGCGAGCTCGCGGGGCGCCCGGACGGCCACGATGATCGAGATGCTGACGGGGTTCGCGCTCGTCACCGCCTACCTCGCGAGCCTGTGGGAGTGGCGGAGCTACTCGACGCCGCCAGAGAGGTGAGCCGACTTCCGGGCTCGATCAGAGGGGTCAGACCCCTCTCGCCGGCTCCTCGATTTCGTCACGCTTTCGTCGCTCTTTCGTTCCATCTCGACGCGGTGTCGCCACTCGCCCCGTCCGCTACGGGCGATTCAGGCGGGCGGAGCGGCGTCGAGGAGCCGGACGTACCTGTGGAGAGGTTGTCACGCTTTCTGCCCGATTCGGGGTGCGAGCCGACTTCCGCCGGCTTCGCGCTACTCGTCGAGGTCGACGACGAACGGTGCGGCCGTCGCGGCTTCGACGTCCTCGATCCCGGCTTCGCCGAGCAGCTCGGTCAGGACGAGCGCACCGTCCCGTGCCCGGAAGACCGCCTGCTCGGTGATCACCGTGTCGGCGACCCCGCGGGCGGTGAGGGGATACGTGCACGTCTCGACGATCTTCGGCTCGCCGCTCGAGCTGCGCGCCGTCATGGTCACGACCACGCGCCCTGCGCCGACGACGAGATCCATCGCGCCGCCGACACCGAGCACGCCTCGGCCGGGAACCGCCCAGTTCGCGATGTCCCCGGCCGCGCTCACCTGAAGCGCGCCGAGCACCGCTACGTCGACGTGGCCGCCGCGGATCATCGCGAACGAGGCCGCGCTGTCGAA
Source organism: uncultured Thermoleophilia bacterium (assembly GCA_963819905.1). Lineage (GTDB taxonomy): Bacteria > Actinomycetota > Thermoleophilia > Gaiellales > Gaiellaceae > CAWCQC01. Next base: position 262,620 of record CAWFXP010000007.1, on the reverse strand, counting down.
GTACGCCGCGCCGGGCAGCGCGGTCACGGGTAGCTTCGCGGCGTCGATGTCGTCGGGATCCTCCTCGCCCGCGGTGGGGCGTGGGCCGACGCCGAGGAGCCCGTTCTCGGTCTGGATGACGACGCCGCTGTCGGTCGCCAGGAACGCAGGGATCAGGTTCGGGATGCCGATGCCGAGGTTGACCACCTCTCCCGTTCGCAGCTCGCGCGCCGCCCGCTCGGCGATCAGCGCCTTCGGATCCGTCACGAGGGGCGCACCAGGAGATCGACGTACAGGTGCGGCGTGTGGACGTCCTCGGCCGCCAGCCCGCCGACCGGCAGCAGCTCGCCGACCTCGGCGATCACGAGGTCGGCGGCCGTCGCCATCAGAGGATTGAAGTTCCGTGCGGTTCGCCGGTACCAGAGGTTGCCGAGCTCGTCGGCTCGAGCCGCGTAGACGAGGGCGACGTCGCCGCGGATCGGCCGCTCGAGCACGTGCCGGACCCCGTCGAGCTCCCGCTCCTCCTTCCCTTCGGCGAGCAGCGTCCCCGCGCCCACGGGGGTATAGAACCCGCCGATCCCGGCGCCGCCCGCGCGGATCGCCTCCGCGAACGTTCCCTGGGGGAGCAGAGTCGCCTCGATCTCCCCCCGGTTGACCGCGTCCACGGCCTCGGGATTGGACGTGAAATACGACGAGATCCCGCGCCGGATCCGTCCCTGCCGAAGCAGCTTGCCGAGGCCGCGTCCCGGCTCGCCGATGTTGTTCGAGACGACCGTCAGATCGCGCGCCTCGCATTCCTCGGCCAGCGCGTCGAGCAGTGCAAGCGGCGCACCGACCAGCCCGAACCCTCCGACGAGAATCACGTCCCCGTCGCGGATTCGAGCGACCGCGGCTGCCGCCGAGACGACCTCTCCGCTCACGGGTCGTAGACTATGCGCGGGCGCCCGTTAGGATGCGCCCGTCGAGCGATGTGGATCGTCGTCACGCACGAGAAAGCGCAACCCGACGGCACCGAGCCGCGGGTCGACGGGATGCCGATCGGCATGGCCTGGGAGCCGCGCCGCTACCTCGGCCCGTTCGAGACGATGGAGGACGCCGAGGCGTGCAAGGACGCGCTCGACGACGGTCGCTACGAGGTCCGTCAGTCGTTCCTCGTCGAGCTCGAAGCCTGGGCCGGCCGCACGGCGAACACCTAGCTCGTCGCGCCGAAGCTAGCGCTTCTCGTAGACGGAGACGTGGGTGCGGCTGAGACTCGTGAACGGCTCCTGCTGCCAGCCGCCGCTCCGGGACTGCAGCCGGAGGCCGGCGAGCCGGGCCATCAGATCGAGCTCCGACGGCCAGGCGTAGCGAAGCTCCACCGGATACGCCTCGAGCTTGCCGTCGACGAGCACGAAATGCTGAGAGCTGAACCTCTGCGTGACGACGTCGTACACGTCGAAGGACATGCCCTCGGGGTCGGCGCGAAAGGGGATGACGGTCTGGCCGGGCGGGAGGCGCTGCAGATCGGGAACGGCGGTCTCGATCACGAAGCGCCCTCCCGGCCGCAGGTGGGCGGCCGCGTTCTCGAAGCAGGCGACCTGGTCGTCCTGGGTCACCAGGTTGAAGATCGTGTTGAAGACGAGGTAGACGAGCGAGAACTCGCCGTCGATGCGGGCCCGCGCGAAGTCGCCGACGACGACCTCGATGTCCTGGCCGCCGGGCTTCGCGCGCAGGCGCGCAACCATTGCCTCGGAGAGGTCGATTCCCGCGACTGCCACCCCGCGCTCCGTGAGCGGGAGCGCGATCCGGCCCGTGCCGATCCCGAACTCGAGTGCGCGCCCCTGTCCGGCGAGCGCCACCAGCTTGCGCACGACCGGCCGCACCACTGCCGGCTCGAACATGCCGGCAACGCGCTCGTCGTAGACCGACGCGACGCGCTCGTCGAAGAAGCCGCCGTCGAAGCCCTCGTCCGCCCGCACGAGCGCAGTCTGTCAGCCTGCGAGCGCCGTGTCTCGACCACGCCGTCACCGGCCGCCGGCCGCGGGACGGGGCCGATGGGCGCAGCTGGGATCGAACCAGCGACCTCCCGCGTGTGAAGCGGGCGCTCTCCCGCTGAGCTATGCGCCCCGGGAGGGCGAGAATAGCACCGGGTCGCTGGTATCCTCGACGTGCCCGGTCGCGCTAGGCGGGGAGCTAGCGGTTCCCTGTATCCGCAATCCGCTACAGCGGGGCTGAACTCCGTCTCGAGGAGGTAGCAGTCGAGGTAGGGCTCGCGTTCGAGAGCGACGACGGCCAGGTTCCGCGCGATGGGAGACCGTGAACCGCGTCAGGTCCGGGAGGAAGCAGCGCTAAGCGGAGCCTCCCAGGCGCCGTGGAGCAGCCTGGCCCGAGCGATCGACGTAGGCACCGCCACGGCTTCGCCGACGACGGACGGTGCGCGACCGGGCGCTTCTTCACGCAGCCGACCGCGGCGCGTAGCATGACCACATGACCGCCCTCTACCGGACGTACCGGCCGCTCGATTTCGAGGAGGTCGTCGGGCAGGAGGCCGTCGTCCGGACGCTTCGGAACGCGATCGAGCGAGACCAGGTGCGCCAGGCCTACCTGTTCGCCGGGCCGCGCGGCACCGGGAAGACGTCTCTCGCCCGCATCGTCGCGAAAGCGCTCAACTGCGAGCAGGGGCCGACGGCGACGCCGTGCAAGGTCTGTAACTCCTGCCGGACGATCGCTGCCGGGACCTCGCTCGACGTGATCGAGATGGATGCGGCGTCGCAGCGTGGGATCGACGACGTGCGCGAGATCCGCGAGCGCGTGGTCCTGCAGCCGGTCGAGGGACGCTCGAAGGTCTACATCCTCGACGAGGCGCACCAGCTTACCGACGCCGCGTTCAACGCGCTGCTGAAGCTGATCGAGGAACCGCCCCCGCACCTCGTCTTCATCTTCTGCACGACCGACGTGGGCAAGATGCTGCCGACCGTCCGCTCGCGCTGCCAGACGTTCCTCTTCCAGCGGCCACGGCTCGCCGAGCTGACTCGGCTCCTGCGCCGGGTCGCGGACGGCGAGGGCATCGACACTCCCGAGGCCGCGCTCGCGCTTATCGCTCGCAACGCCCGAGGCAGCTTCCGGGACGCCGTCTCGACGCTCGACCAGATCGCCTCTGCGACCGACGGGAAAGTGACCGTGGCCGCGGTGCTCGAGCTGCTCGGCTCGGTCGAGGAGGAAGCGCTCTTCCGGGTCTGTGACCTCGTCGTCGACCACGACACGGCAGGAGTGCTCACTTTCGTGGAGGAGCTGGCCGAGCAGGGGCAGGACCTGGCGCGCCTCGTCACCGATCTGCTCGAGCACCTGCGTCACCTACTGCTCGTGCAGCACATGGGCGAGCCGCCGGACTCGCTGCCGGTGACCGAGGAGACCAGGGAGCGTCTTCAGGCGCAGGCCAACCAGCTGGGCGCGAGCGAGGTGCTCCGCCTCATCGACCTGCTGGCGCTGGCCGTCGACGAGATCCGCGAGGGCGGAGATCCGCGCCTCCCGCTCGAGCTCGCGCTCGTCAAGGTCACCCGGCCGCAGGCCGACCTGTCGCGCGACGCCGTGCTGCTTCGCCTCGAACAGCTCGAGGCCCGCACCCGCTCGGCGCCGCCTCCGCCACCAACCTCCTCGACACCGCCTCCGACAGCAACGCCCCCGGCCGCTGACGAGACCCCGGCCGAGGAGCCCGAGGCAGCCGCCGACCCTGCGGGCCACGAGCTCGAGCTGGCGCACGTCCAGCAGGCGTGGCGCCCGGCGGTGCTGCCCGCGGTGCAGGAGCGGTCGATCCCCGTGGCCACGATGCTCGGCGAGGCCCAGCCGGTCGATCTCGCAGGCGAGCGGCTCATCATCGAGTTCCCGCCGCACGCGTCGTTCCATCGCAACCTGGCCGAGGAGCCGAAGAACTCGGCGCTCCTCTCGGACGTCCTCCACGAGATCACCGGCCACCGCCTCGCCCCGGTGTTCACCGTCGGCGAAGCCGCGCCCGGCGAGGAGGCTCCGGAGGCCGACGCCCCGACCTCCGAAGAGGACTTCGTCTCTCTCTTCAAAGACACCCTCGATGCCCGCGAAGTGGAGGAGCCCGCCCCATGAAGATGGACATGAACAAGATGATGCGCCAGGTGCAGGAGATGCAGGAGCAGATGGCCAAGGCCCAGGAAGAGCTCGCGAAGGAGACGGTCGAAGCCTCGGCCGGCGGAGGCATGGTGCGCGTCAAGGCGACCGGCGCCGGGGACGTCCTCGAGGTCAAGATCGCGCCCGAGGCGATCGACCCCGACGATCCCGAGATGCTCGAGGACCTGGTGCTCGCAGCGGTCAACGAGGCGCTGCGAAACGCGCAGGAGCTGATGCAGTCGAAGCTCGGCGGCGCCGTGGGCGGGGGCCTCGGCGGCCTCGGCCTGCCCGGCATGTAAGGGCCGGACCCGTCCGGCCCATCCGGTCCAGGGCGGGACAGGTCCCGCCCCTACAACGACCACCAGGTGTAGGGCCGGACCCGTCCGGCCCATCAGCGTCCACCCAGGTGTAGGGGCCGGACCTGTCCGGCCCTGAACCGCCCCCGGATCCCGCCTACCGGCCGGAAGCGCCTGTCCGTTCCGTACGATTCAGGGGTTGCAGAGTGCCGTCGTCGACAACCTGATCGCCCAGCTGACCCGCCTCCCGGGCGTCGGCACGCGGACCGCGCAGCGGCTCGCATTCCATCTCCTGCGCGCGTCGAAGGAGGAGGCGGTCGCCCTCGCGGAGGCGATCCGGGAGGCCAAGGAGCGGATCGGCTTCTGCCGTGAGTGCGGCAACCTCACTGAGGACCCTGTCTGCGCGATCTGCCTCGACCCGAGACGCGACCACTCGGTCATCTGCGTGGTCGAGCAGCCCGCCGACCTGTGGTCGCTCGAGCGAACGCACGAGTACCGGGGCGTCTACCACGTTCTCGGCGGGGCGCTCTCGCCGCTCGACGGCGTCGAGCCCGAGGACATCCGCATCGACGCGCTCCTCCGCCGGGCCGGCCAGAACGGCATCGAGGAGGTCGTCCTGGCGACCAACCCGACGATGACGGGCGAGGCGACGGCCGCGTACATCGCGGAGCACCTGCGTGGACGGACACGCGTCACCCGGCTGGCCAGCGGGCTGCCCGTCGGTAGCGATCTCGAGTACGCCGACGAGGTCACGCTGGGCAGGGCGCTCACGGGCCGACGCGAGATGTAGCCGGACCTCGTCCGGCGTCTGCCCCGTACTCTCGGAGTGAAGACGACACGACGCCTCGCGCTCGTGTGCTCGACGGCGCTGGTCGTCGCGCTCACCGGTGTGTCCCCAACTCGACCCGCCGCAGAGTCACCGCGGCCCCTTCTCGCGCTCGCCGGCAACGGCACGACGGCGAGCATCGTGAAGCTCGATCCCGTCTCATTGCGGCGCCGGCCCGGGCTGCCGAAGGTCTACGTCGGCCTGCACGACATTCCGTACTCCTTCTCGCCCGACGGAGCGCTGGTCGCGCTCGGAAGCGGACGTACCGGAAGCTTCGTGATCGTCGACGTGCGTCGCATGCGTCGGCTGGGCAAGCTGGAATCCGGCTTCACGAGCGCGATCGCGTGGCTCTCGCGGTCTCGATTCGTGGTCGTCGAGGGCCGCTGGGTCGAGGAGGAGCGGCTGCTTGCAGCGACCGTCGTAGAGGTCGGACGGCGGATCCGGGTCGTGGCGCGGCACGCCCTGCCGCCGGGCCAGGAGCTGATGCGCTTCGAGAAGGCGGGGCGCTCCGCCGTGCTACTGCTCGGCCCGCGCCAGGCGCTGGGTCACGCCACACTGGCCGTTCTCGCCGAGAACGAGCTGCAAACCGTCGTGCTGGACGTCCCGGCGGGTACCGAGCCGGCGGATCCCGCGCAACAACCGCAGCTCAACCGCTACGTCGTCCCGGGACTCGCCGTGGCTCCGAGCGGCGAGCGCGCCTTCGTCGTGCCGGGTGACGGCGCCGTCGCCGAGGTCGACCTCTCGAGCCTCGACGTCACGTACCACGACCTCCGCGGGCCGCGCCACGCCGCCGAAACCGCGGACGGCGGGGGGAACGTGCTCGGCGAAGGCTCCACCCGCGATGCGGCCTGGTTGGACCAAGGGACGCTCGCCGTCTCGGGACGGGACGACTGGACGGAGCTCGGGCCTGACGGACCGATCCAGCGATCGGCGCCCGCCGGCCTGCGCCTGGTCGACACGGATGACTGGTCGGAGGCGGTCCTCGACGAAGAAGCGGACTGGTTCGTCTGGAGTGGCGGGTTTCTGGCGACCGCGTCCTCCGAACCGCGACGGCTCGCCGTGTACACGCCCGACGGGACACTGCGGTTCCGCCGCCCACTGCCGCTCGCCGGCTTCCAGCTCACCGAGGATCGCGCCTACCTGGCCCTCGGGAGCAACGAGTACCGCAGTCACCGCGTGCGGGTCGTCGAGCTTTCGAGTGGGCGCATGCTGCGAACCGTTCGCGTGCCGGGGTGGTTCTATCCCCTGAACCGAGCCGTCCCCGAATCCTGCTGGTGCTGAGAGCGAGGGAGGAGGCCGCCCCGCCTCACCGTACAATCGTGTGATGGTGACCTCAGGCCTCGAGGCAGCCCCGGCGTCTCGGCGCGACGGGCGCGCGAGCCTCGACGGCACCGTCGTCATGAAGTTCGGAGGCACTTCGGTGGGCGATCCGGAGCGGATCAAGCGCGTCGCTCGGCGGCTCGTGGACGCCCATGCGCGGGGCGCGAGCGTGGTGGGGGTCGTCTCGGCGATGGGGCAGACGACCGACGAGCTGCGCGAGCTCGCGCACCGCGTCTCGCCGCAGCCGGATCCGCGCGAGCTGGACATGCTCCTCACCGTCGGCGAGCGCATCTCGTGCGCCCTGGTAGCGATGGCCATCAACGACCTCGGACAGGACGCCGTCTCCTTTGCAGGTTCCCAGGCCGGCATCGTGACGGACACTGTGCACGGCAAGGCGAAGATCGTCGAGGTGCGCGCGCGGCGCATCCACGACGCGCTCGACCGAGGCCGGATCGTCCTCGTGGCAGGGTTCCAGGGGATGTCGACCGAGCTCGACATCACCACGCTCGGCCGCGGCGGAACCGACACGACCGCGGTCGCGCTCGCCTCGGCGCTCGGAGCCGACTCGTGCGAGATCTACACGGACGTGGACGGCGTCTTCACGGCGGACCCGAGGGTGGTCGCGCGACGCTCACAAGCTCTCCTCGGTGACCTACGAGGAGATGCTCGAGATGGCCGCGTCCGGTGCGAAAGTGCTTCAGCTACGCTCAGTCGAGCTCGCCCGCAACCACGGCGTCCGCGTGCACGTGCGCTCGACGTTCAGCGAGGAGGCGGGCACGTGGGTCACGAAGGAGCAGGAGCGAATGGAGAACGCGATCATCTCCGGCGTCACGCACACCCTCGAAGAGGCGGTCTACCGCGTGCACGGGGCCACCCCTGCCGACCTCTTCTCGGCCCTCGCCGACCGGCACGTCAACGTGGACACGATCATCCAGACGAGCTCCGACGCGGTCGTCTTCTCGGCGCCGCTCGAGGACCGGGCGGCGACGGCGGCAGCGCTCGACTCCCTCGCCACCACCTGGTCCGAGCACGACGACCTCGGCAAGGTGAGCGTCGTCGGGGCGGGCATGAAGAGCCATCCGGGCATCGCGGCGCAGACGTTTGCCACGCTGCGCGAGCTCGGTGTCGAACCGCAGTTCATCTCGACCTCGCCGATCAAGATCGCCTTCTACGTCCCGCACGACGAGGTCGAGCGAGCCGTGGCCGGGCTCCATGCGGTCTTCGCGCTCGGGGCGGAGCAGCATGGCTGACCTGCGCGTCGGGGTCGTCGGCGCCACCGGGGCGGTCGGGACGATCACGCTCGAGCTCCTCGCCGAGCGCGGCTACGGCGACGTCCGGGCCTTCGCCAGCTCCCGCTCCGCCGGCAGCGAGGTTCGCTTCGGCGACCGGCGGCTGGTCGTCGAGGAGGCAACTCCGGACGCGCTCTCCGCCAGTGACCTCGACCTGTGCTTCTTCTCGGTCGGTACCCAGACGAGCCGCGACCTCGTTCCCCACGCGGTCGAGGGCGGGGCAGTCGTCATCGACAAGTCGGACGCCTACCGGCTGACCGACGGCGTTCCGCTCGTCGTCGCCGGCGTGAACGACGGCGCGCTGAACGGCGATCCGATCGTCGCGAATCCGAACTGCTCGGCGATGCAGCTCACGTGCGTCCTCAAGCCGCTCGAGGACGCCGCCGGTCTCGCCCGTGTCCGTCTGGCCACCTACCAGTCGATGTCCGGCGCCGGCGACGCGGGAATCGAGAAGCAGAAGGCGCTCGACCCGTTGCGCGCCGACCTCGGCATGGACTGGGAGCTCGAGGGGGACGAGTTCAGCGAGGAGTGGAAGCTGCGCGCCGAGAGCCGGAAGATCCTCGCGCTACCCGATCTGCCGCTGCACGCCGCCTGTGTGCGGGTTCCGGTCCTCGTCGGTCATGCGCAGGCGGTCTGGGTCGAGACGAAGGAGCCCCTGTCGCCCGACGAAGCCGCCGAGGCGATCAACGCCGCTCCTTACGTCATGCTCGCCGACCTGCCGACGCCGCTGCAGTCGGCAGGACGCGACGAGGTGCTGGTCGGTCGAATCCGCCGCGACACGACGGAGCCGAACGGCCTCGCCCTCTGGATCGTGAACGACAACCTGCGCAAGGGCGCGGCGCTGAACGCGGTTCAGATCGCCGAGCTCCTGCTCGCGCGGCAACTGTCCGTCTGACCTGGCCTACGCTCGGCGACGCGACCGTCGCAGGCCCGCTGCGGCGAGCACGGTCAGCGCGCTCGTGGCGACGAGCTCCCACGCCCACCAGCCGCCCGGATGGTGGGCAGTGGACATGCAGCCGACCGCAAGGCCCATGCCGAGGATCCCGGCGCAGAACGCAGCGCCGTAGGCGGCCCGGCCGCCCTTCGTCATGCCGAGGATCCCCGCCGTCCCGAGCCCGAAGAACATGCCGGCGATCAGGAAGTCCGCCCAGACGGGCGTGACCTGTCCCGGCTGAGGCGCCGGGGCGAAGAACACCGAGCCGAGGAACACGACCCAGCCGATCGTGATGGCGCGCCCGAGCCACCACGGTCCTGTCGTGTCACTCGCGGCGCGGGCCGGCTGCGGCCGAGCCGGGGCCGGATACGGCGCGGTCCAGATCGCCTCCAGGTCGACGTCGTTCGAGCGTGTCTCCTCCTTCTCCGGAGCGCGCTCCTCGATCAGATCGGTCATCGCTGATCCCTTTCGTCGCTCCGACCGATGATAGGGAAACGGCCGCGGCCGGCGCCGGCCGGGCGCTAGATTATTGATCGGAAATTGACCGGAAACCGTGGCAGCCCGCCGTAGCGCTGCTATCGGCTGCGCGATCACGCCTCATGCTCGGACTCGGATGTCCCCGACACCACCACACTTTCCGATCAACCTCGAAGCGGTTCGGCACGGGCTCGGGAGCCAGGAGCTCCGCCGCCTTCTGCTTCGCGCGCTCGAGCACCGACGCCTCGGCCGGGACGAGGCCTCCGAGCTCGAGCCGGGCGAGCTCGACGCGGCCGTCGGCGCGCGCGGTGTAGAAGCCGAAGTCGCCGAGGAAGTCGGAGGGAAACACGGTTCGGTGCACGAGAAACCGCTCGTACGAGCGCTGCCCCTCCCCGTAGCGGTAGCCGAACGCCTCGATCAGGCGAATACCGCGGTTTCGCGCCTCGGCGATCACGGCCAGGAAGAGGCTCTGCATGACCCAGGGGCTCCCCGGATCGACGAGGTACGCGCAGGTGATCAACACGGCGTCGTCCGAGGGCGGCCCGGCCGGCAGCTGGTACGCCCGCGGGAAGTACGGCGCGGGCCCGTACTGGATCGAGCCGAGAAGCCGGTCGCCGTCGGCGACGTAGAGCGTGCCCCACGCGCCCCACTCCGTCTCCACGCGCTCGCGCCAACGCGACTTCTCGACGTCCCGTCCCCTCGGCGACTGCCAGAACACGCAGTCGACGCAGACGGGAGGCGCATCGTCCTGCGTGGCGCCCGTGAGCGGGCGAAGGTGGAGGCTCACGCCTGGATTCTACGGCCCGGCTCTAGCCGATCCGTGCGGCGCGGCCCGGAGGACGAGGAGCGTCGCCTCGGGTCGCGCGAAGAACCGAAGCGGCAAGAAGGTCGTGCCGAGCCCGCGAGATACCACCAAGGTCGTTCCCTCGAGCTCGAAGATCCCCTCGTGGTATCCGGGCCCCAGGTGGGCGAAGCGGATCTTGCCGCCCGGCGCCGGCAGGCAGATCTGGCCCCCGTGAAGGTGGCCCGCGAGCACGAGCTGGAAGGCGCCGCGCGGGAGGTGATCGACCACGTCCGGGAAGTGGCAGAGCAGAACGCGCAGGTCGGCGTCGGGGTCTGCCAGCGCGGCCGGCCTCGCCCGTCTCTCCATGAAGGCGCGGGGCTCGGTTCCGACGAGCTGGACGCGGAGACCGGCCGTCTCGAGGACGACCGACTCGTCGCGGAGGAGGACGGCACCGGCCGAGGCGAGATCGGCGAGCTCCCGGGCACCGCTGAAGGGGTCACGCGTCACCGCCACGTCGTGATTTCCGAGAACCGCGACCGTCCCGAGCCGTGACCGGGCGCGCGGCAAGAGGTCGAGGAGCGCCGCCTCGCCGCTCTCACGGGCGACAAGGTCCCCGGTCACCGCGACGAGGTCGGGAGCCTGCTCGCACCCCCACTCGACGGCCTTGCGAAGCGCCCGCACGTTCAACGACGGCATTCCGAGGTGGAAGTCGGAGAGGTGGAGGATCCGAAAGCCCTCGAGAGCGCCCGGCAGCCGGGGAACGGGAACCTCGACGACGCGCCGCTCGACCCACTGGGACTCGAAGAGGCCCCAGGCAACGCTCGCTCCGGCGAGCGCGCCGGCGGCGCGGAGGGCCCGCACTACCGGTTTGAGGAGCGGATCTGCTCGCGAGCGTGGCCGACGAGCCGGCGCAGGTCGTGGACCCTGCCGTGGGAGCCGCCGTTCCCGGATGCGTCCCCGACCGAACGCGCCTTCCGACGCGACGAGATGACGACCGCGGCGGCGGCCGCCCCGAGAGCTACGAGCAGGAGCCGGCGGGCCATGTCAGACGGTCTCGAGCTTCTCGACGACGGGCTGCATGGAGACGACGTGCCGCTTGAACCGGAGCTCCGAGTCCTCCAGCCCCGCCGCAACGCCGATGAGCTGCGAGAGGTGGAAGATCGGCATCTGGAAGCTGCGTCCGGTCTGGGCCTCGAGCTTCTGCTGCCACGCGTCGAGGGACAGGTGGCAGAGCGGGCAGGGCGTCACCATCGCGTCGGCGCCGGCCTCGATCGACTGCTGGATCGGCTGGATGAGCTCGCCGAGCGCGAGCTCCTCGCGCGCCTGGATGATCGGGAAGCCGCAGCACTTCACCTTTGCCGGGTAGTCGATCGCGACGCCGCCGCACGCCTCGATGATCGCCTCGAGCGACGTCGGCCGGTCGGGATCGTCGAAGCCGAGCAGCTTCGAGGGCCGCAGGATCTGGCAACCGTAGAACGGGGCCACCTTGAGGCCCTTGAGGCCCTTGTGCGCGACCTCCTTGAGCTTCTCGTAGCCGTCGCCCGCAGCGATCATCCAGAGGAGGTGCTGGACGTCGACGCCGCCCGAGTACGGCGGCGCGCCGACGGACTCGAGGTTCTCGTTGATCCGCTCCCGCAGAGCGTCGTCGTTCTTCAGCTCGAAGTCCGCCTGGCGCAGGTTGAGCGTGCAGACGTTGCAGATCGTCATCAGCGTGTCGCAGCCCGTCTCCTCGGCATAGGCGAGGATGCGGGCGTTCAGGTGGAGGTAGTAGTCCGGCTCGGCCTCGTGGATGTCCCCTGCGCCGCAGCAGGTGACCGACTCGAGCTCCTCGAGCTCGATCCCGAGCTTCGGGGCGAGCGCCTGCGTCGAGACGTCGAGCTCCTTGGCCGAGAGCGACGCCAGGCAGCCCTTGTAGTAGGCGACGCGGGTCACGACGCGCTCCCGGCCGGCTCTGTCTCGGTCTCGGGCAGATACGGCTCGGGGAACGAGCCCGGACCGTACGGGCCCCGCTCGGCGGCCGCCGAGCCCCGCTCGTGCTCGATCCGGCCGAGCGCGCTCTCACCCTGCACGATGCCGGCGGCGCCCTCGACGCCCTGCTCCTTGACGATGTCGTAGAGGGCGCGAGACTCCTGGACGTCCTTCGCGACGTGCGGCGGGAAGGGAATCGGCACCTTTCCCCGCCGGGCGAGCGAGAGTGCGAACTTCGTCTCCTTGAGCGCCTGCACGACCCCCTGCGTCTTCGGCACGAGCTCCGTCTCGCGCAGCCAGCCGGTCGTCTTGGCGGAGACGACGAACCACTTGGCGTGCTTCGCGCCCATGTCACGGTCGATGCCGAGGCGCATGGACTCGGCGCCGAGCTTCGCGATCGCGTCGCGCGGGTCGACGCCCTTTGGGCAGCGCTCGTTGCAGAAGTAGCACCGGGTGCAGTCCCAGATCCCGTGCTCGTCGTTGTAGGCCTCGAGGCGCGCGACCTGGTCGCGCTCGCGCGGATCGCCGACGAAGCGGAAGCCCTTCGCGAGAGCAGCCGGGCCGAAGAACTCCGGGTCGGACTCCATCGAGTTGCACTCGGACACGCAGCAGCCGCACATGATGCAGAGCGACTCCTTGTGGATCGGGGCCATCTGCGCGGGGGTGGCGAGGAACTCTCGCTCGGGGATCTCCTCGTAGCCCGTGTCGAGCCAGGGCTTCATCGCCTTCACCTTCGACCAGAACGGGCCCATGTCGACGACGAGGTCCTTGACGACCGGCAGGTTCCCCATCGGGGAGATGACGGGCACGTGCCCGGCGGCGGCGATGTCCTCCATCCGGGTCTTGCAGGCGAGCACCGCCGCTCCGTCCATGCGCATGCCGCACGAGCCGCAGATCATCATCCGGCAGCTCTTCCGGTAGGCGAGCGTCCCGTCGTAGCGATCCTTGACGATGTCGAGACAGTCGAGGAGGGTCGCCTCCTCGGGCGCGTCGATCTCGAACTCCTGCAGCTTGCGCTCGCCGCTTCCCGCGTCGTAGCGCCAGATCTTCAGGCCGACCTGCACGTGTCCGTCCTTCCTTCCGTCGTCAGCTCGTGGCCGCGCCCGAGAGGGCCGTCAGCTCGGCGAGGCTCGTCACCTGGTCGGCGGGCGGCGGCTGCACGTCGACCTCGACCCCGTAGTCCGAGAACTCCATCGTGACGGTCGAGGACGCGTCCTTCGTCTCCCCCTCGACCGGCACCTTGGCGGTGTACGTCATGCTCATCTTGCGCACGAGATCATCGCCGTCGACCCAGACGTCGACGGGTATCTCCTCAAGCCCGCTCTGCTGCAGCTTCTCGATCGCCTCGCGGACGGCATCCCGCTGGTCGGCCGGTACCTGCTCGGCGACCGCGTCGAGCCGGATCGTGCCCGTGTAGTGCGTCGTCTCGACACCGTCGACCTGCTCCGTGCCGACCTCCTCGACCTGCCCGGTCGCCCGCAGGTAGTCGAGCGCCTGCGAGGGGTCGCTCTGGCCGAGCTGTTGGAGCTGGCTGAGGTCGATCCCAGCGTCTTCGCCGAGCGACTCGAGATCGAATTCGATCCACTCCTTGGCTCCCGGAAGGAAGGCCGCGAGGAGCGGGAACTTCATGTAGAAGACGTTGTCGAGAAACCGCATCTCGACCGGCTCGCTGGAGGTCTGGCCGAACGTGGCGAGGAGGTCCGAGAAGTCGTAGGCGACGCGGCCGCTTCGGCTCGTGTAGTCGAACTCGCCCTCGCCCGTGAAGGTGACGGGATCCTGCGCGACCTCGGCCGGGAGGTCGGTCGTGAGCGTGAACGCCACCCGCGAGCTGCCCGCCTCGCGTGTGGCCTCGGCCGCCGACGCGAGGACGGCGCCGCCGCCGTCGGGCGCCTCGCTCGCGGAGCTCCCACCGCCGCCGCAGGCAGCGAGGAGGAGCGCCGCGAGAGCGGTGGCCAGGCCGGCAGCGCGTCGCATCAGTACTTCCGCTCCTGGGGCTCCCACTTCGTCATGCGGACCGGCTCGTAGGAGAGCTCCGGGCCGTCGTCGACCCAGCGCGTGATCGAGTGCTTGAGGAAGTTCTCGTCGTCACGGGTCGGGTGGTCGTGCGGTCGGGAGTGCGCGCCACGGCTCTCCTTCCGCGCGATGCCGCCTTCGAGCATGCACGCAGCCACGTCGAGCATGCAGCCGAGCTCGATCGCCTGCGTCAGGTCGTTGTTGAACACGGTGCCCTTGTCCTCGACGAGGACGTTCTCGTAGCGCTCCCGGTACTCGGCCAGGAGGTCGCGCTGCCGGAGCATCTGGTCCTCCCGCCGAAAGACCCCGAAGTTCTCGAGCATCGAGGCGCCGAGCTCGTCCCGGATCGCATACGGTCGCTCGCCCTGGTCCCGGTCGAGCAGCGCCTGCACCTCCCGCTCGGCGTCTCGCTCCGCGGACTCGGGGACCGTGACTGTCGTGTGCGACATCGCCCACTCGGCGGCTGCCTTTCCCGAGCGGCGCCCGAAGGTCACCGTCTCCATCAGGGAGTTGCCGCCGAGCCGGTTCGAGCCGTGCACCGAGACGCACGCGCACTCGCCGGCGGCGTACAGCCCGGTCAGCTCCGTGGCTCCCCACTCGTCGGCCTTGACGCCGCCCATGTGGTAGTGGGCGCCCGGCCGCACCGGAATCGGGTCGTAGATCGGATCGACGCCCGCGTATGTCATCGCCAGCTCGCGAGACCCGGGGAGCCGCGTGTTGATCCGCTCGGCGCCGAGGTGCCGGAGGTCGAGGAAGATGCTGCCGTTGATGCCGCGTCCCTGGTCGATCTCGGTCTGCTCCGAGCGCGAGACGACGTCGCGGCTGGCGAGCTCCATCGCGGTCGGCGCGTACTTCTTCATGAAGCGCTCGCCGTCCTTGTTGATCAGGTAGCCGCCCTCACCGCGGCACCCCTCGGTGATGAGGATGCCGCTCGGGTACATCGTCGTCGGGTGGAACTGCATGAACTCCATGTCCTTGAGCGGTACCCCGGCGCGCATCGCCATGGCGATGCCGTCGCCGGTGCACGCGTAGGCGTTGGTCGTCGCCCGGTAGAGGCGACCGATGCCGCCCGTCGCGAGGATCACCGTCTTGGCGCCGAGCGCCTTGACTCCTCCGTTCAGGAGGTCCCAGCAGATGACGCCCTGACAGCGGTCGCCCTCGACGACGAGCTGCCAGGCGAAGTACTCCTCGTAGGTCGGGATGTCCCGCTTCAGCACCTGCTCGTAGCAGACGTGAATCAGCACGTGACCGGTGATGTCGGCCGAGTAGACCGTGCGGGGCGAGCCCGCGGCGCCGAAGGGGCGCTGCGCCAGCTTGCCGTCGGGCGTCCTCGAGAAGACGCAGCCCCAGTGCTCGAGCTGGTAGATGTCGCCCGGCGCCTCGGCCGCGAAGATCTCGATCGCGTCCTGGTCGCCGAGATAGTCCGAGCCCTTGACGGTGTCGAAGGCGTGCGTCTCGGGGGTGTCGTCGGCCGCGTTCCCGAGCGCCGCGTTGATGCCTCCCTCGGCAGCGCCGGAATGGCTCCGCGTCGGATGCAGCTTCGAGACGAGAGCAACGTCCGCCCCGGTGTCGTGAGCCTCGATGGCGGCCCGCATCCCGGCCAGGCCGGCGCCGACGACGAGGACGTCGTGCTTTGCTTCCACTGCGTTCTGACCCTATCGAAAACGGCTGGGCCGGGGCTTCGCATCCCCCCAGGGAGCCGTATAGGCTGAGTCGCGTGACGCAGCTCGACGATCCGCCGGCACGAGCGGCCACGGCGCCCGCGAACCTCCGCCACGAAGGGCTCCGCGCCTGGGTCGGCCAGATGGCAGCGCTGTGCTCGCCTGCTGCCGTCCGCTGGTGCGACGGCTCGGGCGAGGAGTACGCGGAGATGTGCGAGCTCCTCGTCGAGTCGGGGACGTTCATCAAGCTCGACGAGCGGAAGCGGCCGAACAGCTACCTGGCTCGCTCCGATCCGAGCGACGTCGCCCGGGTAGAGGACCGCACGTTCGTCTGCAGCCTCGCGAAGGTCGACGCCGGCCCGACGAACAACTGGATGGACCCCGGCGAGATGCACGCGATCCTCGACCGGCTGTTCGACGGCTGCATGCGCGGACGGACGATGTATGTCGTTCCGTTCAGCATGGGACCGCTCGGCTCGCCGATCGCGTATGCAGGCGTCGAGATCACGGACTCCCCGTACGTCGTCGCGAGCATGCGGATCATGACGCGGATGGGCTCGCCGGTGCTCGACGTCCTCGGGGAGGACGGCGACTTCGTTCCGTGCATCCACAGCGTCGGGATGCCGCTTGAGCCGGGTGGGCAGGACGTCCCGTGGCCCTGCAACGACGAGAAGTACATCGTCCACTTCCCGGAGGAGCGCTCGATCTGGTCCTACGGCTCGGGCTACGGCGGCAACGCGCTGCTCGGGAAGAAATGCCTCGCCCTCCGGATCGCATCGTCGATCGCGCACGACGAAGGCTGGCTCGCAGAGCACATGCTGATCCTCGGCGTCGAATCCCCGCAGGGCGAGAAGACGTATGTCGCCGCCGCGTTTCCGAGCGCCTGCGGCAAGACCAACTTCGCGATGCTGATCCCGCCCGACGGCATGAGCGACTGGAGGGTGACCACGGTCGGCGACGACATCGCCTGGATCAAGCTCGGGAGGGACGGGCGGCTCTACGCGATCAACCCGGAGTACGGCTTCTTCGGGGTGGCGCCCGGCACGTCGTACCGGTCGAACCCGAACGCCATGGAGTCCTGCGCGGCGAACTCGATCTTCACGAACGTCGCCCTCACCCCGGACGGCGACGTCTGGTGGGAGGGAATGACCGACGAGGCGCCGCCCGAGCTGATCGACTGGCAGGGGCGGCCGTGGGCTCCCGACTCGGGCACCAAGGCCGCACACCCGAACGCCCGTTTCACCGCCCCGATCAGCCAGTGCCCCTCGCTCGATCCGGAGTGGGACAACCCGGACGGCGTTCCGATCAAGGCCTTCGTCTTCGGCGGCAGGCGACGCGACGCGGTGCCCCTCGTCTACCAGGCGTACAACTGGACGTACGGCGTCTACCTCGGCGCGACGATGGGCTCCGAGACGACCGCCGCGGCGGCGGGATCGACGGGAACAGTGCGCCGCGACCCGATGGCGATGCTGCCGTTCTGCGGCTACCACATGGCGAGCTACTGGAACCACTGGCTCCAGTTCGGCCGGGAGATCCCGGATCCGCCGCGGATCTTCGGGGTCAACTGGTTTCGCCGGGACGAGGACGGCAACTTCCTCTGGCCGGGGTTCGGGGACAACATGCGCGTCCTCCGGTGGGTCGTCGAGCGCGCGAACGGCCACGCGGTCGGCATCGAGAGCCCGCTCGGCTGGATGCCCCGTTACGAGGACCTCGACTGGCGCGGCCTCGAGGAGTTCCCCCGGGAGCGGTTCTTCGAGCTGATGTCGATCGATCGCGACGTCTGGTTCCACGAGCTCCTGTCCCACGAGGAGCTGTTCTCGAAGCTCTACGACCGCCTGCCGAAGGAGATGATCTTCGTCCGCCAGCTCCTCCTGTCGGCCCTCTTCCGCTCGCCCGACCATTGGCAGGTCGGCGGCGACAACGGCGGCGACTGAGCCCCCAGCGTCCGCCCGCTACTCCGCGGGCAGCGTGAAGCGGACGCCGACGCCGGGTATCGAGACCTGCCGAAGCCGCGGGAAGTACACGATGTCGCTCGGCTCGCGCGTGCCGTAGGCGAGGTAGGTCAGGCCGTCGTCGCCGCCCCGAAACGAGTGCGCCACACCCGTGCCGGCCGGGCGCGAGACCACGGAGCCTCGCCTGACCGGATGCTCCTCCTCGCCGAGGATGCAGACGCCGTCCCCGGCGAGAACGACGAACAGCTCCTCCTCGACGGAATGGCAGTGCGGTGGCCCGCCCTCGTTGCCGCGCGCGAGCTCGACGTGGCGCAACCCGGTCAGGACCGAGCCCCCGACCCGGCCGAGATCACGGACGAGACCGGCCCCGTACTGCTCCGGCACGACGTCCGCCAGCGCGACGATCCGCCGGGGCCGGGGGCCGGGCTCGCCCACGTCCGGGGGCCCGGCTTCGGCCTCGAGCTCCCAGGGGTGCTTGTCGCCCCTGGCGACGGCGTTCCCCGGGCCCATGCGAACGACCCCGGCCCGCGGGAGATACGTGCCTCCGGCCGGTCGCCGCGTGCCGAACGCGAGGACGTCGAGCCCGTCGGGCCCCGCCCGGAGGGTATGGGTCTGCTCCTCGATCAGATGGACGAGGCAGTCGCCCTCGCCGACCTCGTACGTCTCGCCGTCCTGCCAGGAGACCCCCGAGCCGCGAAGCACGTAGTGGATCTCCTCCTCGGCGAGCTCGACGTGCGCGGGGGTCGACCACTTGCCCGGGTGCACCTGGATGCGGTTGACGCCGACCGTCACCGAGCCGGCGGCCTCGCCGAGGCCGGTCCACGTCCCACCGATGTGGCCTTCCTCCCCGACTCCGGCCTCGGCCTCGTCCCAGTGCGCCACGGACACGGCGGTCATCATGACACCTTCTCGGGCGGAAGCTGCAGCCGAAATCGCGTTCGCTCCGCGTAGAGGACCGAGTCCGGGGCGCCCGGTTCGAACCCGAGCGCCAGCACGGGATCGACGCGCACGTCCTCCTCGAGCTCCGCCTCGCGCCAGGCGAACGGGTCGTGCTCGGACGGCACCCGGCGAAGGCCGGCCGCCCAGTAGTACGCGACGGCCGGCGAGCCGAGGTCCTTGCCCTCGAATGCGGGAACGTGCGCGGCAGGCTCGCCCGGTCGGTAGCGGATCGACATCCCGAGCCCGCGCGAGCGCGCCAGCCCAGCGCGGACGCGGATGGCTGCCGGCCGATACGGAGCTCCGAAGAAGATGCCGCCGAGTCCTGCGGCGGTCACGCGCATCGAGAGGAGGTAGATCGCGGGCTCGCCCGCTCTGGTCGCATAGGTGCGCACGTTCGCCTGCGAGAACGACGGGACGCGGCGCCCGTCGAGCCGAACGTTTTCGTTCCGGTACGCGGCCAGCGAGACGAGGCTGTGACCGGTATCCGTGACGAGCGGCTCGACTCCCTCCGGAAGTGGACGCCCGGCCTCGCCCGGGTCGACCTGCCACGAGACGACGACGAGATCGCGGGCCGTGAGGCGGAGCTCCATCCTGCCGACACTACCCGCGGGGCAGGAAGCGGCTCGCCGGGAACGAACCGCCCCGGCGTGGGCACGTCAGCCGCCATCGAGCGCTTTCTCGCGAGCCCGAGCCTCGCCGAGGCTACTCGCAGGAGCTACCGCAGCGACCTCTCGGAGTTCTCGTCCTGGCTTGCGGCACACGGGCGCTCCCTCGACGACGTCGATGCCCGGGTGCTCGCCGCCTACGCGGCCGACCTCGGAGCAGACCGGCCGGGCAGGCGTCCGCGCAAGCTCGCGCGAACGACGATCGCGCGAAAGCTGGCCGCGGTGCGCTCGCTCCTCCGCGAGACGCGCGGCCCCGCGCTCGTCCCCGACCTGCCGCTCGGCGGACGCGGACACCGGCGGCTGCCCCATGCGCCGACCGTCGCCGAGACCGACGCGCTGCTGCGCTCGCTCGAGGGTAACGATCCGATCGCACTTCGGAACCGCGCGCTCTTCGAGCTCACCTACTCGGCCGGGCTTCGCTCGCAGGAGGTTGTCGACCTGACCCTCGACCGGGTGGACTTCGAGCAGGAATCCGTTCTCGTCATGGGCAAGGGCGGCAAGGAGCGCTCCGTCCCGCTCGGCGAGGAGGCCGCGTACCGGCTTCGCCGCTACCTGCAGGACGGCCGCCCGCAGCTCACCCGCGGGGCGGCCGACGCGGTCTTCCTGTCCGTCCGCGGCCGGCCGCTAGACACCTCCACGCTGCGCAGGCTCGTTCCCAACCCCCACCGGCTGCGTCACGCGTTCGCGACGCACCTGCTCGAAGGCGGCGCCGATCTGCGGACGATCCAGGAGCTGCTCGGGCACGCGTCGCTGTCGACGACCCAGGTCTACAGCCACGTGGACGGACGCCGGCTGCGGCGCGTCTACGACCGGGCGCATCCCCGTGCCTGAGCTCGACCCGGCCACCGAGAGCTTCCTGGCCCTGCTCGCGGCCCGGCGCTCACCGAGGACCGTCGACGCCTACCGGCGAGATCTCGCCGACCTCGAGGGGTTTCTGGGCCGTCCGCCGTCGGGAGCGGACGCAAACGACATCGAGGCCTGGCTCTCTCACCTGCGCGGACGGGGCCTGGCCCCGAGCTCCATCGCCCGCCGGACGGCTGCGGCCCGGACCTTCTACCGCCATCTCGTCCTCCTCGGGACGAGAACCGACAACCCGGCGGCGGACATCGCGCTGCCGCGCCGGCGCCGGCGGCTTCCGCGCTCGCTGTCACCGCACGAGGTCGAACGGCTGATCGAGGCGGCGGCCGGCGTCACGCCGCGCGCGCTCCGCGACCGGGCTCTCGTCGAGCTGCTCTACGGCGCCGGTCTCCGCGTCAGCGAGGCGGTCGGCCTCGACCGCGGACGCGTCGACCTCGACAACCGCCTGGTGCGGCCGCTCGGCAAGGGCGAGAAGGAACGCGTGGTGCCGCTCGGACGCGAGGCGACCGAGGCTCTGCGCCGCTATCTCTCCCGCGGGCGGCCGTACCTCGATCGCCGCCACCGGCCCGAGCTCTTCCTCAATGCGCAGGGCGGCGCCCTGACGCGGGCCGGAGCCTTCCTGATCCTCCGCAAGCTCGCCGAGCGCGCGGGGCTCGACCCGGAGCGCGTCCACCCCCATCTCCTGCGCCACTCGTTTGCGACCCATCTGCTCGAGGGAGGCGCCGACCTGCGCTCCGTGCAGGAGATGCTCGGCCACGCAGACCTCGCGACCACCGAGCTCTACACGCACGTCTGGACCGCCGGCGCCGCGACGCCTACTTCCGGGCGCACCCGCACGCTGTCCGCGGCAATCATGAGAGGCGATGAACGCGCCGCCGGACTGGCAGCTCCTCGACCTCCACAATCACAGCGACCGCTCCTACGACGCCGTCAACACCCTGGCCGACTACGAGCGGGCTCATGCTGCGGGTCGGTTCGACGTCCTCGCGATCACCGACCACAACCGGATCGACGGCGCCGTCGAGCTGGCCGAGCGCGCCTCGTTTCCGGTCATCCCCGGCATGGAGCTCGACACGGCCGAGGGCGAGCTGATCGGGCTCTTCCTGAGCGACCGGATCCCGCCCGGCTTGCCCGCCACGGAGACGGCCGAGCGGATCCGCGCCCAGGGAGGCCTCGTCTACCTCCAGCACCCGTTCTACGCCATGATCCGCCGGCCGCTCTCCCGGCGTGTGCGCGAGGCCCTCGTGACGGCCGGGCTGGTCGACGTCGTCGAGGGCCGAAACGGCGGGCCGTACACGGACGCCCCGGATGCGAAGGCCCGCGCCTGGGCGAAGGCGAGGGCGCTACCGCTCGGCGCCGGGAGCGACGCCCACGAGCCGCCCGACATCGGCACCTGCCTGGTCGCGGTGCCCCCGGGCCCGCTCGACGCGGGAGCGGTGCTCGCGCGCCTCGAGAACGGCATCATCGTCGACCGGCATCGCCGCTCGTCGCTCCAGATTGCGACGAAGGCGCGCTACCGCGGGCTCGCAGAGATCCCCAGACGCCTGCGGGGCGAGCCGCTGCGCCGCCGCTTTCCGGACCGGCGCGCCCGGTAGCTCACGCGCGCCGGACGTATGAGATGATCGCGGGATGGAGCAGCGCGTCAGCGTCGTCACGCTCGGGACGGCCGACCTCGAACGAGCGCGGGCGTTCTACGAAGCCCTCGGCTGGGAGACGGACGCCGAGCCGGGCTCGAGCATCGTCTTCTTCCAGGCCGGCGGGATGATCTTCTCGCTCTGGGGGCGCGACGAGCTCGCGAAGGACAGCGGCGTCGAGGACAACGGCGGCTGGGGAGGCATCACCCTCGCCCACAACGTGCGGGGCCCCGGTGAGGTCGACGAGCTGATCGAGCGGGCGCGCGTGGCCGGCGCGCGAATCGCCCGCGAGCCCGGTGAAACGTTCTGGGGCGGCTACTCGGGCGTGTTCGTCGATCCCGACGGGCATCCGTGGGAGGTCGCGCACAACCCGTACTGGACGCTCGGCGCCGACGGCTCGATTCGCCTGTAGCGGGGCGGCCTAGCGTGCGGCGCGCTTGAGCCGCGCCTTCTTCTTCAGCGCGTCCGAGGTCTTCGCCGCCGTCTGGCGCAGCTCGCGATCCTCGTCGTCCGAGTCGGCGATGTGGTCGAGGAGGACGAGCGTGTCGGCGTGCGGCGAGCCGTTCTTCAGGGCGAGGATCGCCAGGCGGCGCACCGCGGAGTTCGGATCGGCGTTCGCCAGCTGATGGAGCAGTGACCGCTGCCCGTTGACGACGCCGGCGTGGTCGCGCGACAGCGCCTCGAGCGACAGGAGAGCCGACCCGCGGCAGGCAGGGCTCTCGTCCTCGATGCCCCGGCGCAGGAGCTCGGTCTTCTGGCGGAAGCGCATCTGGCCGATCGCCCGGAACGCGACCGCGCGCTGGCGGAAGTCCTCGCTGCGGGCGGCCTCCTCGATCTCCTCGTCGACCGCGTGGCGCAGCTGTGAGAGCTCGCGCTCGTCCGTCAGCTCGGCGGCCCGGGCCGCGACTTCGGCGAGGTCCACTACGAGATGCTCGACAGCGTCCGCGTGGAGGGACCGACGTACTCGGCCGAGGGCCGGACGAGGCGCGCGGCGCGCTTCTGCTCGAGGATGTGAGCCGACCAGCCGCCCGTCCGGGACGACGCGAACATGGCAGGCGTCATGGCGGGCGGGATCTCCGCGACGTCGAGCACCACGGCCGACCAGAACTCGACGTTCGTCGCGAGCACCCGCTCCGGGTGACGCAGCGCGAGCTCCGCGAGCGCCACCCGCTCGAGCTCGTCCGCGACCTCGTATCGCGGCGAATCGAGCTCCTGCGCTGCTCTCCGCAAGATCCGCGCGCGAGGGTCCTCGGCCCGGTAGACGCGGTGCCCGAAACCCATGAGACGCTCGCCCGAGTCGAGCAGCCCCTTGACGTAGTCGTCGACCGACGCCGCCTCGGCGGCAGCGTCGAGCATCGGCAGCACCCGCGCGGGCGCGCCGCCGTGGAGCGGGCCCGAGAGCGCGCCGACGGCCGACGAGAGGCAGGCGGCGCAGTCGGCTCCGGTCGAGGCGACGACGCGGGCGGTGAACGTCGAGGCGTTCATCCCGTGCTCGGCGGTGCAGATCCAGTAGGTGTCGATCGCCGTGACGTGCCGCGGATCCGCCTGGCCGCGCCACTCGAGGAGAAAGCGCTCGGCGGCCGTGGCGCCGGAAGCGACCACGGCCGGATCGACCGGCGTCTTCTCGCCGTCGTGCAGGCGTGCGGACTGGGCGACGATCGAGATCATGGTCGACGACGCCCGGCGGAGATCCTCCTTCGCCTGGTCGTCCGAGATGTCGATCAGCTTGCCGAGGCCCCAGTCCGCGCTCAGACGGGCCGTCGCCGCCTGCAGGTCGGCCACCGGGTCGCCCGTGGCGGCGGGAAGCGCGAACGGTTCCGCAGGCGCGAGACCGGGCGTGAGCGAATCGTCCACGAGCAGCCCCCACACCTGCTCGAACGGGACGTGCCCCACCAGGTCCTCGATGTCGACGCCCCGGTACCTGAGGGACCCCCCTCGCGGTCGGGCTCGGCGATCTCCGTTCGGAACGCGACGATCCCCTCGAGCCCCTCACGGAAATCGTTCATCGGCCGGAATCTACCTGAACGTCGGATATCCGGAACCGGCTAGAGTCCGTGCGTTCAAGGGGAATCGTGACGACGGGAGCACGGAACGCATGAGACGCAAGGTGACGGTCATCGGGGCCGGAAACGTGGGCGCGACCGCGGCCCAGGAGATCGCGCGGATGGACTACGCGGACGTCGTCCTCGTCGACATCGTCGAGGGGCTCCCTCAGGGCAAGGCGCTCGACATGAACGAGGCCGGGCCCGTGCTCGGCTACGAGGCGAAGGTCATCGGCACGAACGGCTACGAGGAGACGGCGGGCTCGGACGTCGTCGTGGTCACGTCCGGGAAGCCGCGCTCCCCCGGCATGAGCCGCGACGACCTCGTGACGACGAACCAGGCGATCGTCGGCTCCGTTACGAAGGCGGCGGTCGACGCCTCTCCGGACGCGATCGTCATCGTCGTCACCAACCCACTGGACGCCATGTGCCATGTCGCCAAGCAGGTCTCGGGGCTGCCCAAGGAACGCGTCTTCGGAATGGCGGGGATCCTCGACACCGCCCGCTTCCGGACGTTCATCGCGTGGGAGACGGGCATGTCCGACCGAGACGTTCAGGCGATGGTGCTCGGCGGCCATGGAGACCAGATGGTGCCTGTCGTCTCTGCCACGACGGTGGGCGGCGTCCCGCTGACCCAGCTCGTCGGACGCGAGCGAATCGACGCGATGGTCGAGCGCACACGCAAGGGCGGCGGCGAGGTCGTCAACCTGCTCGGGACGTCGGCCTGGTACGCGCCGGGCGCGGCCGTGGCGCAGATGGTCGAGTCGATCGTGCTCGACGAGAAGCGGGTGCTCCCGTGCACGGCGCTCCTCGAGGGCGAGTACGGCATCGAGGGCCTCTACATGGGCGTTCCGGTCGTGCTCGGCTCCGAGGGCGTCGAGCGGGTGGTCGAGCTCGAGCTGTCGGCGGACGAGCGCGCCGAGCTCGACGGCTCAGCGGAGGCCGTGCGCGAGGTCGTCGCGGTCCTCGCGTAGCGCCGCGAGAGCCCGCCGCTACCATCGGGTGGTGCGGCGCAAGAAGCTCCTCTGGATCCTGCCCGCGACGGTCGTCGTCGTGCTCGGCGTGGTGGCGCTCGGGCTGTGGCTGACCCCCTCCGACGACTACCTGTTCCTGCCGGGCGAGGCCGTGCCGGTCGCACCGCTCGTCACGATCGAAGACGAGGAGCAGGCCGCCGCGTCCGACGGCGACGGCATCTACATGGTGGATATCGGCGTCCGGCGGGCGAACCTGCTCGAGCGCCTCTTCCCGTCCCTACAGGACGGGGCGACGCTGGTGCCCGGCGAGCAGCTGAACCCGGTCGGCGTGAGCGAGCAGCAGCGGAACCGCTCGTCCCGCCTCGACATGACGCGTTCGCAACAGATCGCGGCTGCTGTCGCGCTCGAGTCACTCGGCTACGACGTCCAGGCGACGCCCGACGGAGCCGAGATCTCGCTCGTCGTTCCGGATGCGCCCGCTGCCGGCAAGCTCCAGCCGGGCGACGTCATCATCGAGGCGAACGGTACTCCCGTGACGACGCCCGAAGGCCTGCGGGACGCAATGGCAGGCGTCGAGCCCGGCCGGGACGTGACGATTGCCTACCGGCGCGCGGGGCAGCGAGCGGAGGTCACGCTCGGGACGCGGGCGGCCCAGGACGACGCTGCGCGGGCCGTCATCGGGGTGATCGTCCAGCAGGCTGCGACCATCGATCTTCCCGTTCCCATCTCGATCGATGCCGGGCCCATCGGCGGGCCCTCGGCCGGTCTCGCGTTCGCGCTCGACATCGTCGACGAGCTCGGGTCGGACGTCGACCGGGGACGGCGCATCGTCGTCACGGGGCAGCTCGGCCTGGACGGGAGCGTCACCCCGATCGGCGGCGTGAAGCAGAAGGTCATCGGGGCGGAAGCGGTAGGAGCGGACGTGTTCGTCGTGCCCGAGGGGAACGCCGAAGAGGCGCGCCGGTACGCCGAGAGCATCGACGTCGTCCCCGTCGGGACGTTCGACGAGGCGCTCGCCGACCTCGGCGCGACACCGATCACGGACTGACCCGGACGCCAGAGGCTTGATGTGGGTTGGGCGTGCGTCTGGGGAGCCGCCTGCACCAAGGAGCGTGGTTGACTCGGTCGGTGGCAAGGCTGGCGGCCTTGACGCCGACCGCGGCGACCGCGATCCGCCGCGTGCAGGCCCCCATCCAGGCGTGCGTTCAACCCACATCAAGCCTCTACTAGGCGGGGACGGCGGCAGCGTCGCGGACGAGCGCGCCCAGCCGCCTGACGCCTTCGGCGATCTCGTCGACCGACGGGAAGCTGAAGGCGAGGCGCATCGACTCCTCCCCGCCCTCGCCGGCGAAGAAGTCGCTGCCCTTCACGAACTGGACGCCTGCCTCGGCTGCCCGGTCGAACAGGGCGTCGACGGCGACACCGGCGGGCAGGTCGACCCACAGGAAGTAGCCGCCGTCCGGCCGGCTCCACGTGGTGCCGTCCGGGAACTCGGCGGCGAGGCCCTCGAGCATCGTGTCTCGTCGCCGGCGAAGCTCGTCGCAGACGACCTCGAGGTTCGGCTCGAAGAAGCCCCGCTGGATGAACTCGTGCAGCATCGCCTGCGGCAGGGGCGGCGGGCCGATGTAGGTCGAGGCCGCGATCGCCTCGATCGGCTTCACGAGCTCCGGCGGCACGATCATGTACCCGACCCGTAGCCCCGGCGCTCCCGTCTTCGAGAACGACGTCGAGAAGACGACGTTCCGGCCGCCCGCGAGCTCGTACATGCTCGGGAGAGGCTCACCCGAGTAGCGGACGAGCCGGTAGGGGTCGTCCTCGTAGATCAGGAAGCCTCGCGCCTGCGCGAGCTCGACGAGCGCCTGGCGCTGCTCGAGCGGAATCGTCCGCCCCGAGGGGTTCTGAAAGGTCGGGATCGTGTAGAGCACCTTCGGCGGCCCCGCGCCGACGATCGACTCGAGCCGGTCGAGGTCGAGGCCCGCGTCGGAAAGCGGCACGGCTTCGATCTCGGCGCCGACGCCGCGCAGGACGACGATCGTCCGGTCGTAGCTCGGCGCCTCGATCACCGCGCCGCCGCCACCGGCGAACAGGTGGCGCATCAGGAAGTTGAAGCCGGTCAGCGACCCGGTCGAGATGATCACCTGCGAGGGCTCGACGCCGTGCTGGCCGGCGATCCATTCGCGAAGCGGCGGATACCCGCCCGCCGGGCCGTAGTTCAGGATCGTGCGGCCTTCCCGCGCGATGACCGTCTGGGCGCACTCACCGAGCGCCTCGACGGGCAGGATGTCGGGCGACGGGTTGCCGCGGGCGAAGGAGATCACGTCCACGGCGGGTCAGTCTAGCGCCGGCTCCGACGGCCGCGTGCGAGGTACTCGGACGGGATGACCCGGCCCGCGTCAGGCGCGGGCGCCGACGAGCTCTGCGACGAGCTGCGCCGCCTCGGTCGGGCTCTGCCCGACCCGGACGCCGTGAGCCTCGAGAGCGTCCTTCTTCGCCGCCGCCGTCCCGGCGGAGCCGGAGATGATCGCGCCGGCATGCCCCATCGTCTTCCCGGGCGGGGCCGTGAACCCCGCGATGTAGCCCACGACCGGCTTCGTCATCTCCTCGGCGATGAACCCGGCCGCCTTCTCCTCCTCGCTGCCGCCGATCTCGCCGACCATGATCACGTACTCGGTCTCGGGATCGTCCTCGAACCGGGCGAGGACGTCGATGAACGACGACCCGACGACGGGGTCCCCCCGATTCCCACGATAGTGGACTGCCCGATACCGAGCTGTGTCAGCTCGTTCCCGATCTGATATGTGAGCGTGCCGGAACGGCTCACGAGGCCGACGGGGCCCTGGGAGAAGATCTCGGCGGGGATGATGCCGACGTTCGCCTTGCCGGGCGAGAGCACGCCCGGGCAGTTCGGCCCGACCATCGTCACGCCGCGCGGCCGGATGTAGTTGTAGACCCGGAGCATGTCGTGCGCCGGGATTCCCTCCGTGATCGCGATCACGGTCTCGATCCCGGCGTCGACCGCCTCGTACACCGCGTCGGCCGCGAAGCGCGCGGGCACGAAGACCATCGCCGTGTTCGCGTCGGTCTCGGCGACGGCGTCGCGCACCGTGTCGAAGACCGGGATGCCGTCGACGGACTCGCCGCCCTTTCCGGGGGTCACGCCGGCCACGACGTTCGTCCCGTAGTCGCGGTTGCGAAGGGTGTGAAACGTCCCCTCGCGCCCGGTGATGCCCTGGACGACGAGTCGCGTGTCCGTGTCGACGACGATCGCCATCGCTACGCCGCGAGCTCGACGACGCGCTGCGCCGCCGCGAGCATCGTGTGCTCGACGTGGACGTTCGCCGGCGAGCGCTCGGCGAGCAGGCGACGCCCCTCGTCCGCCTCGGTGCCGTCGATCCGGACGACCACCGGCACCTCGATGTCCATCCGCTCGAGTGCCTCGAGGAGCCCCTTCGCCACTTCGCCGCCGCGGGTGATGCCGCCGAAGATGTTGAACAGGATCGCCTCGACGGGGTCGGCGGTGATGACCTCGAGCGCCCCGACCACCACGTCTGCCTGCGCGCCGCCGCCGATGTCGCAGAAGTTCGCGGGGCGCCCACCCGCCTGGGCGACCACGTCGAGGGTGGACATGACGAGGCCCGCCCCGTTGCCGAGGATCCCGATGTCACCGTCGAGCTTCACGTACGCCAGCCCCTTCTCCCGGGCCAGGGCCTCCTGCGGCGCGGCGGTCGACACGTCGCGCAGGGCCGCGAGCGCCGGATGGCGGTAGAGCGCGTTGTCGTCGAGGGTCACCTTCGCATCGAGAGCGCGCACCTCGCCCTCGGTCGTGACGATCAGCGGGTTGATCTCGCACAGCATCGCCTCGTTCTCGACGAACGCCTGGTAGAGAAGCGAGACGATCGAGACGACCTGCTTCTGCTCCGCCGAATCGGTGACGCCGGCCAGGAACGCGAGTCGCCGCGCATGAAACGGCTGGAAGCCCATGATCGGATCGACGTGGAGGCGCGCGATCGCGTCCGGCGAGCGCTCGGCCAGCTCCTCGATGTCGATCCCGCCCTCGGTCGTGAGCATCAGCAGGGGTTTCTTCTCGCCGCGGTCGAAGGTGACCGAGAGGTAGTACTCCTTCGCGATGTCGGACGCCCTCTCGATCCATAGCCGGCGGACGACGTGGCCGCGGATGTCGAGCCCGAGGATGTCGCGCCGCCCGTGCTTCTGCCTCCGCGGGCGAGTCGGCGAGCTTGATGCCTCCGGCCTTGCCACGTCCGCCGATCAGGACCTGCGCCTTGACGACGACCTGCCCGCCGAGCTCCTCGGCCGCCGTCGCGGCTTCCTCCGGCGTGGTCGCGAGCCGCCCCTCGGACACCGGGATGCCGGCCTCGCGGAAGAGCTCCTTGCCCTGGTACTCGTAGAGATCCATGCCGGGCGGGAGTCTACCCAGGTCTATCCTTGCGACACCACGACCAGGGAGGAGACCATGTCCGTCGCCAAGATCGTCGAGCTCACGTCCACCGGGGACACGATCGAGGACGCCATCCGAAGCGGCGTCGAGAAGGCCTCCGAGACGTTGCGCAACATCGAGCACGTCTGGGTCGACGCCGTCGAGGCGCACTGCGACGGAGGGAAGGTCACCCAGTTCCACGTGCACCTGAAGCTGACGTTCGTCATCGAATAGGCGCGTGACGACGTAGGGGATGGCGACGCTGCCCGACCGTCGCGAGACCGAGAGCGGCATCGAGGTCAAGCCCGTCTACACGTCCGAGGACGTGGCGGGCGTCGACCTCGAGCCGCCCGGCGAGTACCCCTTTACCCGCGGGCCGTACCCGACCATGTACCGCGGGCGGCCGTGGACGATCCGCCAGTACGCGGGCTTCGGGTCGGCGGAGGAGACGAACGCCCGCTTCCGCTACCTCCTCGACCGGGGCCAGACCGGGCTCTCCGTCGCCTTCGATCTGCCAACGCAGCTCGGCTACGACTCCGACCACCCCCGCTGCGTCGGCGAGGTCGGCCGGTCGGGCGTCGCGATCGACTCGCTCGCGGACATGGAGCGGGTGTTCGAGGGCATCCCGCTCGGCAAGGTGTCGACCTCGATGACCATCAACGCGCCCGCGGCGATCCTGCTTCTCCTCTACGAGCTGGTCGCCGAGCGGCAGGGGGTCGCAGGAACGGAGCTGCGCGGCACCGTGCAGAACGACGTCCTCAAGGAGTACGTGGCGCGCGGGAACTACATCTTCCCGCCGCGGCCCTCGATGCGTATCGCGACAGATCTCTTCGCGTACTGCCACGAGCGCCTGCCGAGCTGGAACACGATCTCGATCTCCGGCTACCACATCCGCGAGGCGGGCTCGACCGCAGTGCAGGAGCTCGCCTTTACGCTCGCGAACGGCATCGCCTACTGCGAGGCGGCGGTCGCGGCCGGTCTGTCGCCGGACGAGTTCGGCGAGCGTCTCTCCTTCTTCTTCAACGCTCATAACGACTTCTTCCAGGAGGTCGCGAAGTTCCGAGCGGCACGGACGCTCTGGGCACGCATCATGCGCGACCGCTTCGGCGCGACGAATCCGAGAGCGCAGGCCCTCAGGTTCCACGCGCAGACCGGCGGCTCGACCCTGACGGCGCAGCAGCCGGAGAACAACCTCGTCCGCGTGGCCGTCCAGGCGCTCTCGGCCGTGTGCGGCGGTGCCCAGTCGCTGCACACGAACGCGTTCGACGAGGCGCTGGCGCTGCCCACCGAGCGCTCGGCCCAGCTCGCCCTGCGAACACAGCAGATCCTGCAGCACGAGGCGGGAACGACCGGGACGGCGGATCCGCTCGGCGGGTCGTACTACATCGAGTCGCTGACCGGCGACCTCGAGGCGCGAGCCTGGGAGCTGATCGAGCGAGTCGACGAGCTCGGCGGCGCCGTGTCCGCCATCGAGCAGCGGTTTATCCAGTCGGAGATCGAGGACTCGGCGTTCACGGACGCCCGGCGACTCGAGTCCGGCGATCGCGTGATCGTCGGCGTCAACGCATTTAGCGACGGGGACGAGGCCGAGGTCGAGCTGCTGCGCATCGAGCCGGAGCTGGAAGCCCGCCAGATCGAGCGGACGCAGCGCGTGCGCGCGGAGCGCGACCCGCGCGCAGCCGAGGCCGCCCTCGCCCGGGTGCGCGAGACGGCCCGGGGCAGCGAGAACCTGCTGCCGCCGATGCGCGAGGCGCTCGCCGCCCACTGCACGGTCGGTGAGGTCTGCGACACCCTGCGGGCCGAGCTCGGCACGTTCGACGCCTCAGCCGCGCCGTAGACCGCGGCCGGCCGTGCCGGGCGGCGCTCCCACGGCGATAAGCTCCGCAGCATGGCGACGACGGACGACCGGCCCGGCGACACGACCGCAGGGAAGCTCGCCCGCCTCGCCGAGCTCCGGGACGAGGCCGCCCACGCCGGCGACGAGCGGGCGGTCGAACGCCAGCGCGAGCGCGGCAAGCTCCTGGCCCGCGAGCGGCTCGAGCTCCTCCTCGATCCGGGCAGCTTCGTCGAGCTCGACCGCTACGTCAGGCACCGCAACCCGCATTTCGGGATGATGGAGCGCCGGCCGTGGGGCGACGCGGTCGTCACCGGCTACGGCACCGTCCTCGGCCGCAAGGTGTTCGTCTTCTCGCAGGACTTCACCGTCTTCGGCGGGACGCTCTCCGAGGCCTTCGCCGAGAAGATCTGCAAGGTGATGGACCTCGCGCTCCGGTTCGGCTGCCCGGTGATCGGTATCAACGACTCGGGCGGCGCGCGCATCCAGGAAGGCGTCGTCTCCCTCGGCGGCTACGCCGAGATCTTCTGGCGAAACGTGCAGGCCTCGGGCGTTATCCCGCAGATCAGTCTGGTGATGGGGCCGTGCGCCGGGGGCGCCGTCTACTCGCCCGCGATGACCGACTTCGTCCTCATGACCGAGGAGACCTCCTACATGTTCATCACCGGGCCGGAGGTGGTGAAGACCGTCACCGGCGAGGAGGTCACGTTCGAGGAGCTCGGCGGCGCCTCGACCCACGCCGCGAAGTCGGGCGTCGCCCACTTCACGGCCCCCAGCGAGGAGGCGGTGCTCGAGGACGCGCGGTACCTGCTGTCGTTCCTGCCGCAGAACAACCTCGACCCGCCGCCCTTCGCGGAGCCGTCCGATCCGGTCGACCGTGAGGAGCCGGCCCTGGACTCGATCGTGCCGGACAACCCGAACAAGCCGTACGACATCCGCGAGGTCGTGACCGCCGTCGTCGACGACGGCGACTTCCTCGAGGTGCAGCCCCTCTGGGCGGAGAACATCGTCTGCGGCTTCGCCCGGCTCGGCGGGCACCCGATCGGCGTGGTTGCGAACAACCCGCGCGCTCTCGCCGGGACGCTCGATATCAACTCCTCGGTCAAGGGCGCTCGCTTCGTACGCGTCTGCGACGCCTTCAACGTCCCGCTCGTCACCTTCGTGGACGTCCCGGGCTTCCTGCCCGGCACCGAGCAAGAGTGGGGCGGCATCATCCGCCACGGCGCCAAGCTGCTCTACGCCTACTGCGAGGCGACCGTCCCGAAGATCGCGCTGATCACCCGGAAGGCCTACGGCGGGGCCTACGACGTGATGAGCTCCAAGCACGTCCGGGCCGACTTCAACTTCGCGTGGCCGACCGCCGAGGTTGCCGTCATGGGCCCGGAGGGCGCGGTGAACATCGTGTTCCGCAAGGAGATCGAGCAGTCAGGCGATCCGGACGCGTACCGGGCGACGCTCATCCGCGACTACAAGGAGCAGTTCGCGAACCCGTTCGCGGCAGCCGAGCGCGGCTACATCGACGACGTCGTCGAGCCGCGCCGAACCCGGCCTGTCCTGATCGGCGCCCTCCAAACCGCCCTCGGCAAGCGCGAGCGCCGCCCGGCCCGCAAGCACGGAAACATCCCGCTGTAGCGCCTCCGCCCTAGCTGACGAGGCGAATCGGCCCACGCACCTCCGAGACGAACGCAG
Organism: uncultured Thermoleophilia bacterium; assembly: GCA_963819905.1. Lineage (GTDB taxonomy): Bacteria > Actinomycetota > Thermoleophilia > Gaiellales > Gaiellaceae > CAWCQC01. The sequence continues at coordinate 229,935 of CAWFXP010000007.1, read as the reverse complement.
CCACGACCTCGGGGTCGAACTGCGTCCCGGCACAGCGCTCGAGCTCGGCGAGCGCCACGGCCGGCGGCATCGCGCGCCGCCAGGTTTGATCCGAGGTCATCGCCTCGTACGCGTCGGCGACGAACAGGATCCTCGAGCCGAGCGGGATCTGCTCGCCCGAGAGGTGCGCCGGGTATCCGCGACCGTCCCAGCGCTCGTGGTGGTGGAGCACCCAGGTGGCGACCGGGTCGACTCCGAGCGAGCTCAGGATCCGATACCCGATCTGGGGATGCTGCTCCACGGTTCGCCGCTCCGCCTCGTCGAGAGGGCCGGGCTTCTCGAGGAGCTCGTCGGGCAACGCGAGCTTGCCGATGTCGTTCAGGCCTCCCGCGACGCGAATCAGCTCGGCCTCCTCTGCGTCGAGCCCGAGGCGCCGGGCCACCCGGGCCGCGACGTCCGCGACCGAGACGCGCGGGGCCGCGTTCGCGCGCTCCGAGACCGCCCGTGCGAGCGCCAGCGCCGTGCGCCGCAGCCCTGCCCGCAGATCCTGCCCCGTCAGCTCGGGCCCGTCTCCGTCCGAACGGCGGGAGCGGACGCAGTTCTTGCCGTCCGCCTTGGCCCGGTAGAGCGCCCCGTCGGCACGGCGGACGAGGTCGGAGGCGTCCGTTCCCTGAGACGGGGACGAGGCGATGCCGGCCGATGCGGTTACCCGGCCTCCGTGCGGGAACGCCGTGTTCGCGATGCGCTCGACGACGGTCTCGGCGATTGCGCGCCCCTCTCCTTCCCCGAGGCCGGGAAGGATGAGCGCGAACTCGTCTCCGCCGATGCGGAAGGCGCGGCTGCCGTGCGTGAGACACGCCGCTACCGCGAGAAGCACCTCGTCTCCCGCCGGGTGCCCATAGCGGTCGTTGACCTCCTTGAAGTCGTCCACGTCGATGATGCAGAGCGTGAGGGGATCGCGCGCCACCTGTGCCCGATCGAGATCGCGGCTGAGCTGCTCGCCGAAGCCCCGGTCGTTGCCGAGACCGGTCAGGCGGTCGCTGGTCGCCAGGAGGGCCGCCGCGGCGAGCTCCGCGATCGACCTCCGGCAGAGGTATGTGGACAGGAGGGGGCCGAGGATGGCGGCAGCGAGAAGCGGGGGTTTCTGAAGACTGAGCGAGGCCCAGACGACCGCTCCCGTTACCGCGATCCCGGCGGCGGCCGCAGGAGCCGCCAGGGGAAGGCGTGCAACGATCACCGTGCGTCCGGATCTTCGTCTGTGCGGGGCGCCTCAGCATCCCGCCGACGGGGGATTGCCCGCACGGCGGCTCCCGCGCTAATCGAGGCCGGCTTCGGCCAGCGGGCGGCGCGCCCAGGCGAAGGTGTCGCGATACCAGCCCGTCAGCTCGGCGATCGTCGTGCCCCGCCCGGAGGAGTGCACGAACCAGCCGTTCCCGAGGTTGATCCCCATGTGACCGACCTGGCTCGGCTTCGACTGGGGGCCGTTCGATCCGAAGAAGACGACGTCACCCGGGGCGAGCGCCTGGAAGCCGATCCGGTCCTTCCGCTTCACCTCGCCGCTCATCTCGTACGTCGTCCGCCCCCGGAGGACGTCCGAGAGACCGGGAGCTCCCTGGTACGGCTCGGTCTTGTAGACGCGCCACGTGAAGCCGGAACAGTCGAACCCGCCCGACACCTGCTGGCCGAACAGGAACTGGGACCGCTCGGAGGTGCCTCCCCAGATGTAGGGGAAGCCGACGAACTTGACGGCGCGCGTGAGCACGGCGCGCTGCCAGTCGCCGAGCTCGGGCACCGAGAACGAGGCGGCCTTCGCGCGAACAGCGCGGACGGTGTCCCCGCCGCGCAGCCCGAGGAGCGCCGCGAGGGAGTACGCGGTCTCGGCCCGTGTGATCGGATCGTTCGGGAGGAGCTCGATCTCGTCACGATCCTGAGGATGGTTCAGACGGAGACCGAGGAGGCGGGCGACGACCTCGGTGCCAACCCGGCTCGGCGGCTTCAGCCCCTGCGCGACGAGAGCCGAGCGAAACTGCTTGGCTGCGTTCGCGAGACCGAGCGCCTTGACGAAAGCGGCGTCGAGCTCCCAGAGCTTGACCGGCAGCGAGGAATCGGCAGGAGCGACCGGCTTCTTGCCGAGAGCCGTCAGAATCTCGGTGAGCTCGCCCTTCGTCAGCGGGTCCGTGGCCCGGAACTCGCCCGCCGAGGGCGCCATGAACCCGGCGGCCACGACCGCCGCGATCTCGGCCTTCGCCCAGCCGGCACCCGGCTTGCCGAGCGCAGTCGGCGCGAGCACGAGCGCGGTCAGACAGACGAAGACGAGAAGTGCTCGGCGCATCGCCCGGTTCGTATCGACCCGACCTCGAAGTCGCTTTAATCTGGCTGCCGTGCGACTCGACATCACCCCCGAGCCGACGCCAGCCGAGCGAGCGGCGATCGAACGGGCCGTCGCGGCGACGACGGACGGCAGCACCCGGCCAAAGGACAGCGTTTGGCGCCGCCGCGGGCGGGAGGAGGCCGTCGGGGCCGACGAGGACTCGCTCGATGGCGCCGGGGACCGGCCCCGGTCCGACGGCTCTCACCCCTTTGGGTGAGGGCCGAGCTCGAGCTCGTAGACCTCGAGCAGGAGCCAGGGCGCGAAGCCGAGCCTGCGGTAGAGGCGGATCGCCGGCGTGTTCGAGGGGATGACCGTCAGCCGAAGCTCCTGGCCCGGATGGTCGAGCCAGTAGTCCTCGAGCGCGTGGCTGAAGAGGTACCCGCCCACCCCGAGGCCGCGGGCGTCCTCGGCGACTCCCACGTGCGTGATCCAGCGCGCACCCGCCTCGACGTGCACGAACGCCACGACGGCGCCCTCGTACTCCGCGACGACGACCTCCCCGTCGGCCAGCCAGCGCTCCCACGTCTCCTGCGGCCGGCGGCCGATCGGGAAGGCCTCACGGTAGAGCGCCCAGACCACGGGTAGGTCGGCGACCGCCCCCGGCCGCACGCCCACGTGGGGCGGGGCCGGCCCGGCCCGGCGGTGGTCGGCGGGCATGAGGCGGTACACGGCGTCGAGGGCATCCATACGCGGCCGGAAGCCCCGCCGCTCGAGCAGGAGACGGCCGGGCACGTTCCTCGGGCCGACGGCCGCCGTCAGCCACTCGGCGCCGTGGTCACTTGCGATCTCGATCGCGGCGTCGAGAAGCGTGCTCCCCATCTTGCGGCCCCGCGACGCGGGCGCGACGAGCGGCCCGACGACGGCTCCGTTGCCGTCGAGCTGGACGCCGCCGAACCCGACGACGCGGCCGTCCTCCTCGATCACCCGCAGCGACTCGGACGGGCTCCCGCTCCAGGAGTCGAGGTCGTCGTCGAGCTCGGCGCGCGTCCCCCAGAGGGGCTTTCCGACCTGCTCCTCGATCCGGGCGAGGGCGTGGCGCGAGAGCCCGAGGACGGCTTGCCGGTCGGCGTCGACGAAGCTACGCAGGCTGCCGGCCACGGAGAACACTCGGTGCGTGCACCGCGTACTCGAGCCCCGACACGACCGTGAAGACGAGCGCGACGAGCAGCGTCCACCAGGCGACGTCGTCGGAGAAGACGCCGGCTGCGGCGAGCCCGCCGACGACGACGGCGAGAGCCTGCAGCCACGTCTTGACCTTGCTCAGGTCGCGGGCGCCGAGCACGACGCCTCGCTCGATCGCTGCCAGCCGCAGCCCGGAGACGAGGAACTCGCGGGCGACGATCAGCGCGACCATCCAGCCGGGAAACGGCGGGACGAGCATGATCATCGCGGCGATGACGAGGATCTTGTCCGCCATCGGGTCGAGAATGCGCCCGAGGTCGGTGCTCTGACCGGAGCGCCGGGCAAGCCAGCCGTCGATCTGGTCGGTGAGCATCGCGACCGCGAAGACGGCGGTCGCCCAGTAGAGGTGATGCTCGAAGTCGAGCGCGTAGAGGGCGACCACGACCGGCACGGCGACGGCCCGTGCGACGGTGAGCTGGTCGGCAGTCGTCATTCCCTGGAGAATACGCCCGGTCCGTGCCTCCCTTCAGGAAAGTCCTGGTCGCGAACCGCGGCGAGATCGCCGTCCGCGTCTTCCGCGCGCTGCGCGAGCTCGGCATCGGGACGGTGGGTGTCTACTCGGAGGCCGACCGCGACGCGCTGCACGTGCGCGCGGCGGACGAGGCCTACCTGCTCGGTCCCGGCCCGGCGGCCGAGAGCTATCTGGTGCAGGAGCGCATCCTCGAGGCCGGCCTTCGCGCGGGAGCGGAGGCCGTTCATCCCGGCTACGGCTTCCTGGCCGAGAACGCCGGCTTCGCCCGTGCCTGCGCGCAGGCCGGGCTCGTCTGGATCGGGCCGCCGCCCGAGGCGATCGAGGCCATGGGCTCGAAGGTCGCCTCCCGCGAGCTCATGCGGGCGGCGGGGGTACCGATCGTGCCGGGGACGACCGAGGCCGTCGAGTCGTGGGAGGACGTCGTCGCGCTCGGCGACGAGTATGGGTGGCCCGTTGCGATCAAGGCCTCGGCGGGCGGCGGCGGGAAAGGGCTCAAGGTCGTCCGCTCGGCAGACGAGACGGAGCGGTCGTACCAGTCGGCGAGGCGCGAGGGCGAGGCGTACTTCTCCGACTCGACGGTGTACGTCGAGAAGCTGATCGAGAATCCGCGGCACGTCGAGGTGCAGGTCCTCGCAGACGGTCACGGCAAGGTCGTCCACCTCGGCGAGCGCGACTGCACGATCCAGCGACGGCACCAGAAGCTCGTCGAGGAGAGCCCCTCGCCTGCGGTCGGCGCCGAGCTCCGCGACCGGATCGGCGCCGTCGCGGTGGACGCGGCCCGCGCCGTCGGCTATCGCTCGGCCGGCACCGTCGAGGGGCTCCTCGATCGGGCCGGCAACTACTACTTCCTCGAGATGAACACCCGGATCCAGGTCGAGCACACGGTGACCGAGATGGTCACGGGCATCGACCTCGTCCGGGAGCAGGTCCTGATCGCGGCCGGGGAGCCGATCTCCTTCCGCCAGGACGAGATCCGCGTCCACGGCCACGCGATCGAGTGCCGCATCAACGCCGAGGATCCGTCCAACGGGTTCCTACCGACCCCCGGACGGATCACGGCCTACCGCGAGCCGGCCGGGCCCGGTGTTCGCGTGGATTCGGGCGTCGCGGCAGGCTCGGAGGTGCAGGGGCTCTACGACCCGCTGCTCGCAAAGCTGATCGTCTGGGACTCGGACCGCGAGAGCGCGCGTCGCCGGATGCTCCGCGCGCTCGAGGAGTTCGTCGTCGAGGGCGTCTCGACGCTGATCGATTTCCACCGGGCGCTCCTCTCCCATCCGTGCTTCGTCGACGGCGGCACCTGCCACGGCGTCGTCGAGAGCGAGCTCCTGGCCAAGCAGGCGCGACGGCTCGCGTCCACCGGCGGCCGAGAGCCGCCCGCGGTGGACGGCCGGGTGCGCGAACGCGTCGTGCTGGCGGAAGTCGACGGACGCAGGTTCGAGGTGAAGCTCCTCGAGCCCGAGCCGCCTCACGCGGGGCTCGCGCGGCGGCGGCGCGAGCGCGAAGCCCGCAGCTCGTCGGCGGCGGGCACCGAGGCGGTCGTCAGCCCGATGCAGGGCACGGTCCTCGCCGTCGAGGTCGCCGACGGGGACGAGGTGCGCGCCGGGCAGGTGATCTGCATCGTCGAGGCGATGAAGATGGAGAACGAGATCACCGCGCACCAGCCCGGCGTGGTGGGCGCCCTCTCGGTCGCCCCGGGGGAGCCGGTGAAGACCGGCCAGGTGATCTGCGTCGTCGCCGGCGACGGCGACGCGCCCGCCTCATAGGGTGCGGCGGTAGGTCCGGAAGGCGCGGGTGGCGAGCGCGGTGGTCGCCGCCACGAAGGCGAGCAGCAGCCCCAGGTAGAGCGCCACCCGGTCCCAGTCCGTGTCGAGGCCCGACATCTCGCGGGAGGCGACGACGCCCCAGTTGACCGGATTGAAGCGTGCGGCCCACTGCATCCATCCCGGCATCAGCGACTCCGCGATCAGGATCGCCGAGATGAACATGAGCGGCAGCCCGAAGAAGTTGAGGACCGCGATCAGGGTCTCCTCGCGGCGCAGGAGGAGGGCGAGGCCGTGCGAGATGCCGCCGAAGCCGGCGGCCACGAGAGACGCCACCGCGATGATGACGAGCCATCCGACGACCCCGCGGTCGACCCGCGCACCGAGCAGCCACGCGGTGCCGAGGATGATGATCGTCTGGATGACGGCCACGATGCCCGTGTGGAGCACCTGCGAGACGATGAGCGCGCTGCGCCGGGTCGGCGTCGCGAGGAAGCGCTGGATCACCCCGCGGTCGAGATCGTCGATCATCGACATACCCGACCAGGTCGCACCGAAGAACGCGGTCATGACGACGATGCCGGGCGTCAGGAACTGGACGTAGGAGTCCGTGTCGAAGCCCGGTAGGTCGACGATCCGGCGGAAGAGCTGGCTGTAGAGCAGCAGCCAGAAGAGCGGCTGCGTCAGCGCGAAGGCGATCCAGATCGGCTGGCGCATGAAGTTGCGCCCGTGCCGGACGAGCATCGCGAGCGTGTCGAGCGTCCATTCCCTCACGGCTGGAGCCCCTCCGCGTCCTCGGCCTTGAAGTCGCGGCCCGTGAAGTGCAGGTACACGTCGTCGAGCGACGGCCGGGCGACGGTCACCGAGGCCACGCCGATGCCCTCCGCCTCGAGGGCCGAGAGGATGCCCGGCACGGCCGAGCCGCCGTGCTCGACGCGGGCTCGCAGCAGCCGTCCGTCCGGCACCGCTTCTTGCACCGCGCCGAGGGCCGTGACGATCCTCGCCGCGTCGTCCATGCGGCCGTCCTCGAGCTCGACGGTGACGGAGTCGCCGAGAAGCCCCCGCTTGAGCGCCTCCGGCGTCCCCTCGACCGCGACCTTGCCCCGGCTGACGATCGCGATCCGCTGCGCGAGGTGATCGGCCTCCTCGAGGTAGTGGGTCGTGAGGAGGATGGTCAGCTTCTCCTGGCCCGCAAGCCGCTCGAGCTCGTCCCACATCGCCGCCCGCGCCTCCGGGTCGAGGCCCGTGGTCGGCTCGTCGAGGAACAGCACCTGCGGCCGGTGGACGAGCCCGAGCGCCACGTCGAGCCGGCGCTTCATCCCGCCCGAGTAGGTGCGGACGATGCGGTCGGCGAACTCGCCGATCCCGAAGGTCTCGAGCAGCTCGTCGATCCGGCGGCGAAGCTCGGGGAGCGGCACCTGCTGCACGCGCCCCTGGAGCATGAGGTTCTCGCGCCCGGTCGCGTTGACGTCGACGCCGGAGTTCTGCGGCACGTAGCCGATCGCGCGCCTGACGGCGTTCGGCTGCGTGAGCACGTCGCGGCCCGCCACCAGCGCCCGTCCGGAATCGGGTGTCGAGAGCGTCACGAGGATCTTGACCGTGGTCGACTTGCCGGCGCCGTTCGGGCCGAGCAGCCCGAACACCTCGCCCTCGTCGACCGAGAAGCTCAGCCCGTCGAGCGCGGTAACGCCCTTCGGATAGGTCTTGACGAGCCCTTCGACCTCGATCGCAGCCACGGGGCCGAGTCTATCCAGGCGGGTACGCTTGCCCGGTGAAGGTGCGCGTGCGGCTCTTCGCCGGCCTCCGCGAGCAGCTCGGAACGTCGACCCGGGAGGTCGACCTCCCCGACGGTAGCCGCGCGCGGGACGTCTGGCCGGTACTCGGGTCGGAGCCGGGGTCGGAGCCGCCCGGGGTGCTCTACGCGCTGAACAAGGAGTACGTCGACCCGGAGCAACCCCTTGCGGACGGCGACGAGCTCGCGCTCATCCCGCCCGTGTCGGGCGGCGACGTCCGGCTTACCGACGAGGCGATCGACCTGGCGGCGGTCGTCGCCGAGGTCGCCCGCGACGAAGCGGGAGCGGTCGCCACCTTCGTCGGGACGACTCGGGTCACGTCGCGTGGCAGGACGGTGCACCACCTCGAGTACGAGGCCTACGAGGGGATGGCCGAGCAGGAGATGCGGCGGATTGCCGCCCTCCTACAGGAGCGCTACGAGCTCTGCGAGGTCGCGATCGCACACCGAATCGGGCGAGTCGAGATCGGCGAGGCGAGCGTCGCCATCGCCGTCTCCGCCCCGCACCGGGGGGACGCGCTGGCGGCCTGCAAGGACGCGATCGACACCCTGAAGGAGACCGTCCCGCTCTGGAAGAAGGAGGTCTACGAGGGCGGCGAGGAGTGGATCGGCCGCGGCTCGTAGGGGCGTGACACGTCCCGGCCCGCAAGGACGTACCGATCGGGACGGGCCGGACAGGTCCGGCGCCTACGCCAATCCTCCGCCCTGGTCGTAGGGGCGGGACCTGTCCCGCCCGCACCGGACCCCAGCCAGATGAGACCGGGGATGTAGATGAGGACGTTGCCGGTCAGCATCGCGGCGAGCGAGGAGGGAAACCTCCGGTCCCACTTCCGCTCGGCCAGGGCGCCGGTCACGACGGCGGCGGCGATGAAGCCGATCAGGTAGCCGCCGGTCGGCCCCAGGGACGTGTCCCAGCCGTGGTCGCCGTCGGCGTAGACAGGCGCCCCGGCGATGCCGATCACGAGGTACAGGAACAGGCTCGCGAAGCCGAGCATCGGCCCGAGCGCGGCCCCGACCAGGACGACCGCGAAGGTCTGCCCGGTGATCGGCACCGGCGTGAACGGAAGCGGGATCGACACCTGCGCAGATGCCGCGACGAGGGCGGTGCCGGCCAGCACGAGCAGGACGTCGGTGAGGAGGCCCGCCCGCGGGAAGACCGCGCGGCTGAGCGTGGCGGAGTTCGCGGTCACGGCGCGGGGATCAGAGCGGGGACGCTCGGCTCTACCATCTCGACATGGATCGCACGCTTCGCGACCTTCCTTCGGTCGACCGGCTGCTCTCGGACGAGCGCGTCGCGCCGCTCGCCGCCCGCTTCGGACGGACGCTCGCCCTCGAGGCCTGCCGGCTGGCTCTCGAGGAGGCAAGGTGCGCCATCCGGGCAGAACGAGATCCGGGTGAGCTCGCCGAACGCGTCGAGGTCGCGCTCCAAGCCCTACTGCAGCCCAGGCTCCGCCGCGTCGTCAACGGCACCGGCGTGATCGTCCACACGAACCTCGGCCGGGCTCCGCTCCCCGCTTCGGCGCTCGCTCGCCTCGAGGAGATCGGCGGCGGATACTCCAACCTCGAGTACGAGCTCGGGGAGGGCGCCCGCGGCTCCCGGCAGGCGCACGTCACCGGCCTCCTCTGCGACCTGACCGGCGCCGAGGCGGCACTCGTCGTCAACAACAACGCGGCCGCCGTGCTGCTCGCGCTCGCGGCGCTCGCTACCGGGCGCGACGTGGTCGTCTCGCGCGGGGAGCTCGTCGAGATCGGCGACGGCTTCCGGATTCCCGACGTCCTCGCGCACTCGGGAGCGCGTCTCGTCGAGGTGGGCACCACCAACCGGACCCGGCTCGCCGACTACGAGCGCGCGATTCGCGACGAGACCGCCGTCCTCCTGCGCGTCCACCAGTCGAACTTTCGGATCGTCGGCTTCAGCGAGCAGACGCCCCTTGCCGAGCTCGCGGATCTCGCCGGCCGCCGCAGCCTGGCGCTGGTCGACGACCTCGGCTCGGGAGCGCTCGCGGAGCTCGGGAACGAACCGTCTCCCCACGACAGCCTGGCTGCCGGCGCGCACCTGGTCTGCTTCTCCGGGGACAAGCTGCTCGGCGGCCCCCAGGCCGGGATCGTCGCCGGCCGGGCCGATCTCGTCGAGCGCCTGCGCCGGCATCCGCTCCAGCGGGCGCTCCGTGCCGACAAGCTGACGCTGGCGGCGCTCGAGGGAACGCTCGTCCTCTATCGCGACCCCGTGCGCGCGCGTGAGGAGATCCCCGTGCTGCGAATGCTCGACGCGTCCGCGGAAGCCGTCCGGGCCCGGGCCGAGCGCCTCGCGGCCCTGACGGGCGGAGCCGTCGAGGAGACGGTCGCACGAGTCGGGGGCGGAGCGCTGCCGCTGGCGGAGCTCGCGAGCTTCGCGTGCGCGCTCGAGGAGGATCTCGGTGCGCGCCTGCGGGCCGGCGAGCCGCCGGTCGTCGGCATCGTGCGAGACGGCCGGCTTCTCCTCGACTGCCGCACGATCACGGACAACGAGGTCGAGGAGGTCGCAGCGGCCGTCGCGGCAGCGCGCGTGTGAGCCTCGTCCTCGGCACCGCCGGCCACATCGACCACGGCAAGACGTGGCTGGTGCGGGCGTTGACCGGGAAGGACACGGACCGCCTTCCGGAGGAGCATGCGCGCGGCATCTCGATCGATCTTGGCTACGCACCCCTCGAGCTGCCGGACGGCCGGCGGCTGTCGGTGGTCGACGTGCCGGGACACGAGCGCTTCGTGCGCAACATGGTCGCCGGAGCGACGGGCATCGACCTCTTTCTGCTCGTGATCGACGCGGCCGAGGGCGCGCGACCGCAGACCCACGAGCACCTGGCGATCGTGAGGTTGCTCGGGATCGAGCACGGCGTCGTCGCGGTAACCAAGGTCGACGCGGTCGACGAGGAGACCCGCCTGCTGGCGCTCGAGGAGGCCGGCGAGCTGGCCCCGGGGGCGCCTGTCGTCGCGACCAGCGCGCGCACCGGCGAAGGGCTCGACGAGCTGGTGGCGGCACTCGCAGAGGTGTCCGCGCGGATCGAACGCCGTCCGCTGATCGCCGCCACCCGGCTGTTCGTCGACCGCGCGTTCAGCCTGCGGGGCATCGGCACCGTCGTCACCGGCACGCTCTGGTCCGGCTCGCTCGGAGAGGGCGACGTGCTCGTCGTGGCGCCGGACGGACAGGAGGTGCGCATCCGCAGCGTGCAGGTGCACGACCGCCCTGTCGCGCGGGCCGAGGCCGGCCAGCGCGTCGCAGCCTCGCTGCCCGGGGTCGAGCGGGAGGAGATCGCGCGCGGCGTGGCTCTCGTCGCGCCCGGCGCCTTCCCGGTCAGCTACCGGCTGGACATCCTGCTCGAGGAGCTCGAGCCCCTGCCGGAGCGGTTGAGCGTCCACGTCCACCACGGGACGGCCGAGCACTACGCACGGCTCGTCCGGGTCGGCGAGCGCTACGCGCAGCTCCGACTCGCGACGCCCGCCGTCGCCGCGCGCGGCGATCGGGTCGTCATCCGCGAGCGGACGACGATCGCCGGCGGAACGGTGCTCGATCCCGCTCCGCCGCGCAGGCCGAGCGAGGAGCGTCTCCGGCTGCTCGAGCAGGGGGAGCCCGCCGCGATCGTCAGGGCGGCGCTCGCGGCGGCGGGGGAGCCGCTTCGCCGGGAGGATCTCTCGCAGCGCGGCCTGCTCGCACCTGCCGACCTCGACGCGGGGCTCGCCGAGAGCCCGAGCTCGGGCGACTGGTACATGACCGAGGAGTGGCTCGCAGGGGAGCGTGCGCGAATCGCTTCCGCACTCGCCGCCCGGGCCGTGGACTCACCGCTCGACCCCGGTGTTCCGCTCGCCGAGCTCCTGCCGCGGCGCCCTTGGGCGCCGGCCGTCATTGCCCTGTTGCCCCTGGAGCGGCGTGGCTCCCAGGCGTTCGCGCCCGGAACGAGCCCGACGCTCGGCGGACGTTCTGCCGACGCCGAGGCCTTCGAGACGGAGCTGGCGGCCGCCGGCCTCAATCCCGTCAAGCCTGCCGACCGCGAGCTCGTGGGCTTCCTCGAGCGAGAGGGGCGGCTCGTCCGCCTGGGCGACGGCTCGACGATCGGCATGCCCGCCTACGCCGAGGCCAGGCGTCTCGTCGTGAACGAGTGCGATAGCGCCGGCCGGATCACGCTCGCCCGCTTCCGCGACCTGGCGGGCGTCAGCCGCAAGTCCGCGCAGCTCCTGCTCGAGCGCCTCGACTCGGACGGTGTCACGCGCCGGGTCGGGGACGAGCGGGTGCTGCGAAAGCGCGGGCGCGGCTCGGCCTGACGGCGGCCGAGAACCACGACGGCCCCGTGGCGCGCGGGGCCGCCGCCCTCCTCCTGCCCGACTGGCGGCCCCGCTGCGGCGGGGCCGCCAGTCCCGGTTCGCCTGCTGTCGGTGGGGGTTTCGAGCAGGCGCTGCGGGGGTGGATGAGGTCTCCGTCAGTGTTCCCGCGGCGGGCGTGTACGTGGGTATCGAGGTGGTGAACGCCGCGTGACGGAGTGCCGGGAGGCGGGGACCGCGGAGGCGCTACGCTGGCCACGGAGCGGCACGGGCCCGGTGGCCCAGCCGGTCTTCAAAACCGGTGAGGTCTGGTAGCCCCAGGCTGGGTAGGTTCGACTCCTGCGCCGCTCCGTCCCGAGCAAGACGGCTTGGTTGAGCCGTTTCAAGTGATTCGTAGGCGTTCGCCGCGCGCGTGGACGTGTTCAGTTCTTGCTTCGCGGCCGCGGAAACCGGCCGTCCCGGCGGATTCGGACCATCGCACAACCATCGCACGGGCAGACGTGGGCGGAGTCGACAAGAGCGCGGGCTCGATGGGACAAACAGCCCCTCTTGCGAGCGACCTCCTCGTGAGCCCGAGGCGGCCACTCCGCGCTCATGCCGCCGACTTCTCCGTAACGCCGTTGCGTAAGCGAGTCTGGTCCTGTTCAGGGAACCCGAGATCTGAGCCAGGATGAGCTCGCCGTCTTCGACCTGCTGACCAAGCCCGGCCCGGCGCTCTCGGCCGAGGAGCGGCCAACAACGCCTTGTGACACTCTCCCTCGTGTTGGCCGGTATCCGACAGCGCATCGCCGCTTATCCTGAGACAGGGAACCGCCGACGCGCGATCCAAGCGATCGAAGCCCGGCTGCTCTGAAAGAGAAGGGCTTCTGGGAAGGAGACTCATGAGCGATCGAGATGACTTCGTGGCGTGGACGCAGAGTCGGCTGAGAGATGCTGAGACCGCTCTGCACAACGGCGACCCAGGTCCGCGGTTGGCGATCTGGTCCACGCGAGAGCCGGTGGCGGTACTCGGCGCGTGGCGTTCGGCAGTCGGTCAAGAGGCGCTACGCGACCTGTTCCACGACCTCGCCGACACCTTCTCGAACTGCACCTCGCACGTGTACGAGATCGTCACTGCGGACGTCGCCGGTGACATGGCTTTCACCGTCGGGTACGAGCGGACGCAGGCGTCGATCAACGGCGAGCCGCGGCGGTACGTACTCCGTGTGACGCAGGTCTACCGGCGTGAGGATGGCGACTGGAAGGTCGCCCACCGACATGCCGACACTGCTCCTGACTCGGAGGAAGCCGGCAGTCCTTCGCAGAGCCGCCGGCCGAAAGATTGATGTTCCAGGTGGCAAAGACCACAGTTCATCTCAGTTCAGTCAAGCACGGTGGCCAAGAGGTCGGCGCCCTCGTAGTCTCACCCTTCGCCGCCATCACGTCTCCCGTCCCCAGACGCGCGCTGCACCTAGCGCGCGTCAGGAAGTCTTGCACCCCTGAGCCCGTCCAGCGCGCGGGCAGCGTTTTGGCCCGCAGGCAGTGAAAAGCCAGAAGCGAGTCGCCGAGCGCACCCGCTAGTAAACCGAGACGATTGAGTAGTGGCACCACCTGGACAACTACGAGTCGTCGTTTGCCGGGTCATAGGAGTGTGAGCCGCTCGCCTAGCGCCGGTGAGCGATTCGGCGCGGAGCGTCGCGGAGAAGTGAGGAAGCTAACCGGCTCAGGGGCTGCTCGGAAACCGTCACGGTGGGCTCCTTCGCTTGGTGTCAACAGGTCGATCTCGGGCCGGCGATTGCGTGAGCGACGGCCTCTGCGGGGACGGTTTCTCCCGCTTTGGCATCCTCGTTCGAGATCCAACGGGCAGCGACCGCGGCTCCTGCAAATGCGAGGGCTGCCGTAACGATCATGCCGGCACGAAAGGCATCGGCAGAGGCCGACTGTAGCGCGGCGCCTCTCTGACCGGGGCCGAGCGGAACGGCCGAGGGGTCTCCGCCGCTTCGCTGGAAGACGATGGAGACGATGAGGCCGATGACCGCGACGGCGAGGAGATTGCCTAGCCTCGAGATGGTTGAGTTCACTCCTGCAGCCACGCCCGCAGCATCCGGTGGCACGGACGAAAGCGCGGTTGCGGTTATCGGCGCAACGAGGACTGAGAGCCCTAAGGCGAAGAGCGCGAGTCCGGAAATTCCGATGCTCCAGACGTTTTCCTTCGTCTCCATGAAGGCGAAGAGCAGCACGCCGGCGCCGATCAGCACCGGCCCGAGGGTGAGGTAGAGTCGCGGGCCGTTTCGATCGGCCAGCCTCCCGAAAAGGGGCGCCAGCAGGATCGTTACGACGCTCACCGGCGCGAGAGCGAGACCCGCTTGGAAGGGGGTGAAGCCCAGGAACTGCAGGTAGAGCGTCAGAAAGACGAAGACACTTCCGATCGCGGCGTAGACCAGAAACGTCTCAGCGTTCGCGGCTGCGAAGTTTCGACGGCGAAACAGACCGAAGGGCAGGAGCGGCTCTCTGGCGCGCTTCTCCACCAACACGAATCCAGCCAGCGACACTGCTCCCAGCCCCGCAGCCCACCAGACGCTGGCGAAGCCCTGTTCGGCGCCCTCGACAACCGCGTAGGTGATCATTCCGAAGGCGACAGCGGCCGTGGCAGCACCGAGAATGTCAAGACGGCCGACGCGCACCTGCGCCCGCTCCTGGCAGCGTCCAGCGCGGGCGAGCAAGACCGTCGCGGCCGCGAGCGGCAGGTTGATGAAGAAGATCCACCTCCACGAGATCCACTCCACCAGAGCGCCGCCAACCGGCGGCCCTGCGATCGTCGCGACACCCGTGAACGAGGTCCACAGCCCGATCGCTCGTCCCGACTCTGACCCGAAGGTCGAACGCAGCAGCGCCAGGCTGTTGGTCGTCAGAAAAGCGCCCGCGACCCCTTGGAGCGCGCGCCCAATGATCAGCACCGCCTCGTTCGGTGCGAAGCCGGCAAGCGCCGAGGCGGCAGCGAATCCAACCGCCCCGCCAATGAATGTCTCGCGCCGTCCCCATCGATCGCCGACCGCACCGGCGACGAGATAGAGGGACGCCAGGGTGAGCGAATAGGACAGATAGACCCACTGCTGGCCCGTCAGGCCGAGATTCAGATCCTCCGAGATCTGCGGCAGGGCAACGATGACGACCGTGGCGTCGATAAACGCGAGCGACGACCCGATCACCGTCGCCGCCAGCGTCAGCTTGCGAGCGCCCGCATCACTCGCCGGGCGAAGCGATCGCGCCACCGCGCTTCGGGAAGGCTCGAGGCGAGCCACGCTCAGCTCCCTTCCTTCAGGTCGTGTTGACGAGTCTCCCAGCGCGTCCCTGTACGGGTCGATTTGACATCACGTCGTCTTGACGAGCCCACCGTCGATCACGTAGTTGGAGCCGGTGACGTTGGCCGTGCGCGGCGAAGCCAACAAGACGACGAGTGTCGCCACCTCCTCCGGCGTGGTGAAGCGGCCGGAGGGGATGCCTGCGATGGCCTGGTCGCGTACCGCCGCCGGGTCGACCCCGGTGGCACGGCCGACCGTTGCGGCAACGCCGCCGCTACCAAGCCAGAGGTCGGTCGCGACCTGGCCCGGCGATACGCTGTTGATGCGGATGCCCTGCGGGCCGAGTTCCTGCGAGAGCGCCTTAGCGACGTTCAGCAGCGCCGCTTTCGCGGCACCGTAGTCGATCACCAAACCGTCGGGCTGGAAGAAGGCATTGACAGAGACGACGTTGACGATCGCTCCCTGCTTCTGCTTGATCATCTCGGCAACTGCGGCGCGAGTCGCGCGCAGTGCGGCGAAGAAGTTGAGCTGCAGCGAGCGATCGAAGTCGGCGTCACTGATCTGGAGGAAGCCGTCGAGCCGCAGCCGCACGCCGCCGACGTTGTTGACGAGGACGTCGACTCGCCCGTGCCGGTCGACCGCCTCGCCGACCAGCCGCTCGGAGCCGCCGGGCTCGATCAGGTCCACCTCGACGGGGGTGACACCATCGATCCCGTTCAGGGTGTCGAGCGTGCGCGCGCCGGCGATGACCCGCGCCCCCTCGGCCGCGAGCGCCCGAACGACCGCCAGCCCGATTCCTTTGCTGCCGCCAGTCACGACAGCGACTTTTCCCGTCAGCTCAAGATCCATCGCTCACCTCCGCGCGGGGCCGACAAACGCATACCACGTGCGCGTATGCGCCGTCTTGCGCCCGCTGTCGAAGATCATTGTCGTCGAGCGCTCCCACGAGTTCCCGTGGCGTCGTGTTCTAATGCGCTGCCGGGTCGGGCTCATCGAGCACGCCGTCGAGCCAACTGTCGATGGCCGCCGCGACCTCTTCCCAGCCCTCACCCACCACGAAGAGGTGCGGCCGCCCCTCGAACTCGAGGTAGTCGGTCTTCGCGGGAGAGCGCTCGTACTTCTTGTACTGCGCGCGCGAGACGGAGGCCGGCACGGTCTTGTCCTCTGCCGCACCGACAATGAGCAGAGGCGCCCGCTCCTCGTTCTTGAAATGGAGTTCAGTTGGCGGATGCAGGTGGAAGTTCGCGAAACCCGCCTCGTAGAAGATCTGGCCGCTCTCGGGGACGGCGTAGCGCTCGTACGCGGCCGCAGCTTCCTCAGGAGAGAGCGTGTTGACAAAGCCGTACGAGAATTCCTCGGGCGTCAGCGTCACAACCCCGTGCCAGTTCGATGGATGCGCAAGCGCAGGAGAGGCAGCCTTGAGCGAGGAGAACGGCAGCAGCAGGATGCCCTTCGGTGGCGCCGGGCTCAGCGCGACGCCCGCGCGTCCGAGCCCGCGGTCAAGCAGCAGCTCCACGATCAGGCCGCCGAACGAATGGCCGATCAGCACCGGCGGCTGGTCGAGACCGCCGATCAGCCGTTCGTAGTGGTCGACGATCTCGGTCAGGCCGAGACCCGCAAGAGCCTCGGCGTCCCTGCGTAGCTCCTCGACATCGCCCTGCTTGCGCGGCCACTCCGGAGCCGAGACCAAGAAACCGCGCTTGCCGAAGTAGTCGGCGAAGCTCTCCCAGCTGCGCGAGGAGAGCCAGGCGCCGTGAATCAGCAGCAAAGGGATCCGGTCGCTATCGGTAGGGCTGGTTGCCACCGCGATTCCTCCTGTTCGGTTGACACCGACGACGCTACGCCGCTCGCACACGGATAGAAAGTCCGATCGGCGCGCCGACCCAGACCGGATACGACTCAATCGCCGGGCAGCTCGGTCCGCGCGGGCCGCCGCGTCAGCCAGCCCTCGGCATCGCGCACACGGCAGGCCGTCTCAACCAACGATTCCACACGATCGGTCGGCGGCCAGCACGACGCGAAGTCCAGCGGGAAGCTCAGCGGCGGGTCGAACGGCACCGCCATTACGCCCGCAGTCGACTCATGCACCCATTCGGCGACGAACACCGTGACGGCATCGCCGCTCGCGACGGGCAACATGCGTCGATCCCACGGTGCGCTGAGCGTCTCCAGCGTGCGCTCGAGATCGAAGCCTGCCGCCCTGAACACCGCTCGCAGCCAATCGTTGAACGCTCGCCCCGCCGGTTCCCTTGGCAACAACACCAGCTCCCGGGCAAAGGCTCCGATCGGAATCGCTTCTGCGCTCGCGTATTGGTGGGATTCTGGCAGCGCGGCAAGGAGCGGCTCGTCCCTCAGTGCATCGAGGCGAACGCCATGGCGGCGCACCGCCGCTGGGGTCTCTTGCACGACCGCCGCCGCGAGCTCGCCCGCCGCAATCCGTCGCAGAAGCTCCGGCGTCACGTCCTCATCGATACGAACCCGTAGCTCGGGCTGCTGCCCCTGCAGCTCGCCGGCGATACGCGTCGCCAGCGAACGGCTGAACGGTCCGTGTCCGATGCCCAGGACCTCGGCATCCGGCTGCGTCGAACGACGTGCATCAGCGATGGCACGGTCGATCTCGGCCAGCGCCCTCCTCGAACGCTCAAGCAGAATGGATCCCGCCGCGGTCAACTCGACACGCCGCGTCGTCCGCACAAACAGCACCAGCCCAAGCTCGCGCTCCAGCT
This sequence comes from uncultured Thermoleophilia bacterium, assembly GCA_963819905.1. GTDB lineage: Bacteria > Actinomycetota > Thermoleophilia > Gaiellales > Gaiellaceae > CAWCQC01. The sequence continues at coordinate 212,079 of CAWFXP010000007.1, read as the reverse complement.
CACGAATCGCACGCGACAACGGCGACTGCGTCATATGCAACCGCTCCGCCGCCCGCCCGAAATGCAACTCCTCCGCCACCGCCACGAAATAGCGAAGCTGCCGCAAATCCACCGAAACATCCACGTAACCCGATTGTGACCCTACGCAGCCTAGGGTGTGATGCCGGCCCGCCATCGCGGCCACCTGTTACGTAGGACGGCCCGGGAACGTGAAGGGGATCCCGGGCCGCAGGCGACAACGGGACAGAACCGCGGCAGTCCCGCGTCAGGCTGCTCCTATCACTGAGAAAGGGGGGCCAAACATTCTCGGCGGCCCACAGCGAGTTACGCGGGCGGAGCCACAGAGGTGCTGGTGCGAACCCTACGCTGGAGCACATCAGGCAGTCCCTGGTTTGGCAGCGGCCAGCGGCGCAAGATCAGCCGCTGTTGCTCGGGCAAGACACGTTCGACGTCATCTGTCGACGCAACCAGTATTTGTTTCCGAAAGAGCCCGTGTTCGAGCAGCAGCGCCTCTGGCATGTCGAGCCACGAGCCGTACAGCACCCGCCGCACACTGCCCACCCGCCCTTCAGGTGCGAACACCTGCCAACGCTCACAGCGACAAAGCCAATAAGGGTCGGAGGCCACGTTGTCTGGGACGTGTGTGAAGCGCACGCTTTTCACAGCGTTCCTCACGGCCGAAACTGGGAAACCCTCACAACACTGGGCAGTGAGCGAGATGTGTGCTCTCGTTTCGGCGCGCATCAAGCACCACCATCGATTGAGGGCAGTGAGCTCGGCCGCGCCACTCCGGCGCAGGCGAGCAGCACGTCAAGCCGCCCAAATCGGGCGAGGGTGGCCTCTGCCGCCGCTTTGGCCTCGAGATCGGACGTGACGTCGACGTGGAGGACAATCGCCTCGCCACCCTCGGCGACGATCTGGTTTGGCGGTCTCCTTGGCGTCAGGCTCTCGTATGTCAGCGACGGCGATCCTTGCGCCTTCGCGCGCGAAGCGAACGGCCGGGCTTCTGGGCGGCCTTGACCACACTCACTGGAAACACAAAGAACTCAGGTGCGGCCCGGCCGTTGTCAGCCCGTTGCTACCGGAACCCTCGATTCAGTGCCGCCAGCACGACGAAGTCAAGTCGACTGCGACACAACCGGACTCGACGTGACGATCAGCGCCCGCAGGAAGGCCCGATGAACGCATCGCAGCCGTCACCCCGCCGGTAGTCGACAAGCGCCGGGGGCCCGGGCCCGATGTACTCAAGCCGGGAGAAGTGTGAGTCCTCTGCCGCGCGCGGGTACGTGTCTAACTAAGCGAGCACCCTCCTTCCTCGGGCCGGCTGGCGCACTCGCGCGAAGTCTTGGGCACGGGACGCGAAAGGGGTTCGTTAGGTCACCTGCTGCCCGAACGCGACCCAATGTACACGTCCCCCTGAACGATTCTCGAGGCAGCGCGTCCCTCCTCTGGGATTCCAGGGGGTAGCGGCCTGTCGGTTAGCCCTACTTTGTCGATCGCAACCTCGTACAGCTCGACCGAAGCGGGCTCGCCTGTTGCGCGCTGTTTCGCCTGAATATTGTCATCTCGCGGCGGTGCGACCGGGCGGGCTACTTGGAGCGGCCAGGCGGCGGCCTCTTAGCGCGTTGCTAGCTGTATGCGGCGGAAGAGGGTGACGGTTGCCTCGGGGAGGTCTGGTCCGGAGCTCACGATGACTGTTTGGTCGCGTGTGGCCGCGATCCGGGTGAGATCATCTTCGGAGATCTGGATCTGCCAGCCCTGGGCTTTGAGCATATGCAGGATCCGGAGTGCGGCCTTTGGCCGAGCCCGAACCTCGTCGCGCAGAAGATCATGTGTTGCTCCCACTCTTCCTCTATGGGGAGAATCGGCCAGACCTCGAGAATGCTCAAGCCACGAAGTCCCGTAAGACGCGAACACCGGGGGCCCCACGACCCTAGCCGCCGCTGAGGGCCTGGATTCTCATCGTGGTGAGGGGCCGGACGAGTGGTTCCGGTCAGGCCGGTATCTCAGCGGTCATCGACCGTGGCTAAGCGCGTCGCAGTGGCGCGACGGTTAACCCATATAAGGCGCCGCATCGACGCAATACCGGGGAGGCGCGAGACATTCCGACCGGTCGCCTCGATCGCTCGCGGCATGGAGGCGGCGGAGCCTTCGGCGACGCGGCCGTTATTCCGCTCAGGAAGCGGGTTTAAGGGCTAGCGGGGACGGACGGGAACGACCCGATCTGGCTGGGGGGAGGGGGTCGGGTGTCCTGGTCTCCTGTTTCTGACATCTCCTTCCGTTGGAAACGCGCACGCGCTCATTGACCGTGACGCGGGAATCCAAGTTCGGCGCGCATCGTTGCGAGGGTCATGAAGATCACAGTGATAGGCAGAGGCAACGTTGGCGGTGGACTCGCCAGGCTGTGGGAGCAGGCAGGCCACCAGGTGACTGCGCTAGGCAGCGAAGGTGGTGACGCGTCCCAATCGAACGTCGTCGTCGTAGCGGTTCCGTCCGCCGTTATCGCAGATGCGCTCGGCAAGGTCAGCGGGATCGAAGGCAAGGTGACGATCGACGCCACGAACGCGTTCGGTGGCCGCAACAAGGCCTTCGAATCGCTCGCGCACGAGGTCAAGTCGATCATCGGCGGACCTACAGCGAAGTCGTTCAACATCAACTTCGCGACCATCTACGAGGAGATCGGCAATCAGCGGGCGAGACCAAGCAACGTCTACGCAGCCGACGACGGGGCACGCCAAGTGGCCGAGCAGCTGATCCGCGACGCCGGCTATGAGCCGGTCTACGTTGGTGGGCTCGACCAGGCCCGAGCGCTCGAAGACTTCCTCGGCATCGTGTTCTCAATAAACCAAGCCGGGCTCGGCCCATTCTTCTACCGAATCGCCAGACCTGGGGAACTATGACCCGGTATATGCGGCCGCCCCTAGTCCCCCGTTCGACCGGTACGGCGGCGAGTCTCAAGGGGAGCTCAGGGCATCGCTCGGGGGATGCGATGCCCTGACTGACGGGATACCTGGCCGAGCGGATCCCAAGCGTGTGTTCCTACCTGGACATGATCTGGCTGCCATGTCGGACGAGAGCCCTCGGCCTGGTGCCGCAACAAACCGGACCGGGCCTCTCACACCGTAGGCGGCTCAAGCGTGAACGCCTAGACGTAGACACCGACCCCGGCCCGCCGACTTGAGGCCCACAGGGCAAGGTCGCGCGATCTGAACCACGACGCCGACGCGGCCGGGGCACCTTCGAGGCTACGCGCGTTTCAGACTGGCGCTAGTGGCCGTTCTGGACAGGGCGCTCCCGAAGTGCGAACGTGTGTTCGTGACCTCGCAGGGCAGCGCCTACGGCCAGTTCAAGAGAGCACTCAAGGGCGGCAACCCGCTGATCGCTCTCGCCGCCGCCCGCGAGCTGCCCCGCCTTTCCCTCGCGGACGCCTTCAGCCTGCTCCTTGTCCTCCGCACCGACCGCGACCTCTACGCCCGTGCCGTTGCTCGCTTCCACGCTCGGTATGTCATTGACACCAAGCTCGGCGCTGCCCTCCTGCTCGCAGCTCTCACCGGCCTGGCAGGCCCGAACCCGGACGCCGCGGCTGCCGCGCTGCGCTGCCTGCTCGAAGCCCATGGCGAGCACCACCTTGCAAGCCTGCTGCCCGAGCAGCCGGAGACCGCGAGCCTAGGGAGCTAGCGGATCGCCCCGGTCTCCTGGATGTCGTGGGCGACGAAACGTGTGTTGCGCTCGATTTTCGGCGAATTCGAGACTACGCCAAGCGGTAGGGCGCGGAAAGGCCCCGATTCAGTCGGCGTTTTTCGGGGGAGAGGGGTTTCCGGTGAGCACCGACTTGCTCTACCCAACTGCGCCGCGGGGTCGGCCCCACAAACATAGTCAGACACGCGCGCCCGCCGAGGCACGCAAGGTGCATCGACGATGTCCAGGCCGCGCCGATCGACAAGCTGCCGGTCGAGGAGCACTGGCTCACCGTCCCGGCAGAGGTCGGGGAGGTCGATGTCCGCATCGTGCGACCGCCGGGCGCCAAGGGGACGCTGCCCGTGATCCTGTACATGCATGGTGGCGGCTGGGTGCTCGGGAACGCTGACACCCACGACCGGCTCGTCCGTGAACTCGCCGTCGGTACCGGCGCCGCCGTCGTGTTCGTGGAGTACGACCGCTCACCCGAAGCGCGCTACCCGGTCGCGATCGAGCAGGGCTACGCCACCGCACAATGGATCGTGCGCGACGGCGGCGCCAACCGAGCTCGACCCCGCCCGCATCGCCGTCGCGGGCGACTCGGTCGGCGGCGGAATGACGGCGGCCCTGGCGCTCATGGCCGAACGAGCGCGGCGATGTCCGCTTCGTGCAGCAGTCGATGTACTACCCGGTCACCGACGCCGCCATGGACACCGGCTCGTCAAGCAGTTCGCGGAGGGCTACTTCCTCACCGCGAAGGCGATGGCCTGGTTCTGGGACGCCTACCTGCCCGACATCGACAGGCGCTCGGAGTCCTACGCATCCCCGCTGCGCGCGAGCGACGAGCAGCTCGCCGGTCTACCGCCGGCTTTCGTGATCGTTGACGAGGCCGACGTGCTCCGCGACGAAGGCGAGGCGTACGCCGCGCGCCTGCGAGCGGCAGGCGTTGCGGTCACGACCGTTCGCTACGACGGGATGACGCACGACTTCATGATGCTCAACCCGCTCAGCAACACACGGGCTACGCGCGCCGCGGTCGCGCAGGCCAGCTCGATTCTGCGCGACGCCCTCCACGGCGCCTGACAGACGAAGGCCGTGCCGCGCCTCGGATGCAGGCGCGGCGCGGCCAGCCAGCCGCAGCGAAAGGAGCGAGACAATGAGCAGCCGCACGACCGTCATGTTTCGGTTCCGCGTCCACGACTACGAGGCATTCAAGGCGGTCTTCGACGGCCACGAGGAGGCGCGCGTCCGCCACGGCGGCATCGGCCACCGCATCCTGCGCGACGCGCAGGATGCCTTGGCGCTCACGGTGCTGGTCGATTTCGCGTCACTGGGAGGCGCGACTGGCTTTGTAAAGGACATCTCGCTGATCTACGCCCTCGGGGACAGCGGTGTCGAGGGCGGCGCGCACGGTGGCCGGTACCACGTCGACTACCTTGAGGAGCTGGACACCGTCGCGGAGTACCTGGTGTGACCGCCGCCTCGCCAGCACCCGGCGCGGCCTCGTGACGATCGTCAGAGACGACACACGCGTGTGTATCGGGTTCCTCGGAGTCAGCACGCTGCAAGTCACCGTCTAGCCTGCGCCGCGTCTCGCACCGTGCCAGGCGCTCGCGGCTCGCCCTCGACGTATCGCGTCTCGGCGCTGACGTGACCGCGGTGGATTCCAGTACCCGCCGGGTTACGGCCGGCCGGGGTGGGGAGGGGTAGCCGCACCCGCCCACCGACTGAGATTCACTACTCGCTCTATTGCCCATATTTGTCGGAAGTAGTGGCGGTTCTTCCGAATGTCGAACACGGCTTCCCAGACACGACCGTGAACGCGGAACCGGGCGAGTAGCAACGGCGTTCAAGGTGTCGTCGTCCAAAGGATCGTCCGATCCCTCGACGACCTGAGCCTCGACGCTACCCGTTCGCTCGTTACCTGGACGGAGCCGTCGCGTTGACAGCTCAGCGAAGGAGGGCATGCCTCCTCTGGGTTCGATGTCGAAGGTGACATTGTGGAGGTCTCGGTTGCCCTTGTTGACTAGCCAGACCTTGACTGCGGCGACGGTATAGCCGGGCGGCGGCGGCGGACGGCGACTGGTCGAAGGTACTTCCACACCTCCCTTGTCAGCGAGAGGAGGAACGTCGCCAGGAGGACGCCGGCGACCGTGATGACGAGTGTCTCCATCGGCGGGGAAGCCTACGACGACGGGCCGCAGCGCAGCGCCCTGTCGGTCCGAATCCGTCAGAGCTGAAGCTTATTTTCAAAGGATGCGTTCGAGGACGACCAACCTCCCGCGTGTGAAGCAGCTCGCATGCGTTGCCATTAGCCGCCGCCTGATAAACAGCGACACCTGAGTCGCCTCGTTGACGGACCTACCTTGGGGGCAAAAAGAGAGCCCCCTTTCGGGGGCTCACTTCGCGCCTACCGCCGCATACGGTCGTACAGCACCCGACCGGCCCGGTCGGTGTTTGTGTTCTCGGGACAAGAGGAGGAACGGAATGGGAAGCAGGCGAGCATGGCTCCTCCTACTCTCCGTCGGTGCGGCGGCGGCGATCGGCACGGCGTCGGCGGCGGCGCAGCCGAACATGTGCGTGGCCAACAACGGCGGGGTGCACCAGAAGGGCACAGCGACCTGCAGTGCGGTTCCCGGCGCAGGCAACGTCGCCAAAGCCAAAGGCGACGGCAGCACGGCGGCCGTGTTCGGCACCGGTGAGAACAACAAGGCGAAGGCGACCGGCGATGGCAGCAACGCCCAGTCTGGCTTCGGTAACGGCAATACCGCCACCGCCAGCGGCGAGGGCAGCACCGCCGCGGCCGCATTTGGGGACGGCAACGCCGCCACCGCCAGCGGCGACGGCAGCTCCGCCTTCGCGGAGTTCGGTAACGGCAACACCACCACCGCCAGCGGCGACGGCAGCTCCGCTTTCGCCGCGTTCGGTGACGGCAACACCGCCAACGCCAGCGGCGACGGCAGCCACGCCTCCGCCGGCGACGGGAGCGGCAATACCGCCACCGCCAGCGGCGAGGGCAGCACCGCCCAGGCCGTGTTTGGGGACGGCAACGCCGCCACCGCCAGCGGCGACGGCAGTACCGCCCAGGCCGCGTTTGGGGACGGCAACGACGCCACCGCCAGCGGCGACGGCAGCTCCGCCTTCGCCGGCGACGGGAGCGGCAATACCGCTACTGCCAGCGGCGAGGGCAGCGCCGCCTTCGCCGTCTTCGGTAACGGCAACACCGCCATCGCGGCCACAGACGGGTGCACCGCTACGACCCCGCCCAGCCCTGCCACCTGCTAGGCCAATCAGACCGGCACCGAACCGTCAGGCCGCGCTGTCGAAATGGCGGGGAATCGCACCGCCCGGCGCGACCTCCACGTACGCAAGCGCGCAGAAGTTGTGATCCTCCGCCCTGAACGACGAAGAGCGGCTCACCAGCGCCGGGCGTCTCAGGACATGTCTTCGATGATGCGGATGAGTTCGTCGGTGCGGTAGCCCTGTTGGCGTGCGAAGCGAATCGCTCCGAGTTCTAGCTGTAGGACCCGAGGGTAGCCGACGATCTCCTCGAACGCCTCGCCGCGACTCTCGAGCCAGTCGGCGAAGCGTTCGTGCAAGTGAGAGCGGAGCTCCTTCGGAGTGCGCTCGTAGGCTGCGTCGCGGATCAGCATATGGCGGAAGCGGAACGTGTCCCCGAGCACCTCGTGCGGTTGGATCAGCTCCTTGCGAACAAGCCCTGCGAGCTGCGCACCGGGAGGCCGGCGCCGGTCAGGATGGAGCTCTGCGAGCGCCTGCCACTCGAACTCGAGCCCGACGACGGAGGCGTGCTCGAGCAGGTCGCGCTCCTCGTCGGGAAGGCCGTCGAGCCGGGAAGCGAGGAGTGCGTGCATCGTCGCGGGCACGTGTTCTACATCACCCCCTTCGGCGAGCATCGCCAGGAACTGCTCCAGGAACAGCGGATTCCCTTCCGCGACCGCCTGGACACGACCGCGCTCGCGGTCGGCGAGCTGTGAGCCGCCGAGGATCTCCTCGATCAACTCCTCCGACTCGGCTTCGGAAAGCGGTTCGAGCGCGATGGTGGCTCGCCCGGACCAACCAGGACGCTCGTCCAGCAGCTCCGGCCGGGCGAGGCAGAGGAGCAGAAGCGGAGCGTCTCGGGTCCAGTCCGCGAGATGCTCGACCAGGTCGAGGAACGTCGTTTCGGCCCAGTGCACGTCTTCCACGACGAGGACGAGCGGGCGCTGCCGCGAGCGTTCCTCGAACGCCTTCCGTACCAACCAGAAGATCTCTTCCGGCGCACCTGCGGAGAGCGCGGTGGTGAGCTCGTCCTCGGCATCCGCCTCACGGAAGATCTCGACGAGCGGCCAGTAGGTGATGCCGTCGCCGTAGGGGAGGCACCGGCCGTAGAGAACGGTCGCCTCGCCGGCAAGAGCAGACTCGAGTCCGCGGGCAAGGCGGGACTTCCCGATCCCCGGTGGCCCGACCACCGCGACAAGCCGGCACCGCCGCTCCGAGACGGCCGCCTCGAATGCCTCGCGCAGCGTCGCGAGCTCCTCGCGCCGGCCGACGAGAGGGGCGTCGAGCCGCCGGTCGAAGGCGGGCGCGCCCTCGACGATCCGCAGCAACCGGTAGGCACCGAGCGATTCGGCCTTCCCTTTCAGCGCGAGCGGGTCGACGGGCTCGACTTCGATCGCCGTGCGCGCGAGCCGCTGGGTCTGCTCGCCGATCAGGATCTCTCCCGGCTGCGCTGCCTGCTCGAGCCGGGCCGCGACGTTGACCGCATCGCCGGTGGCGAGGCGTTCCTCGGTCCCGGTCACGACCTCGCCGGTATTGACGCCGGTACGAAGGAGCAGCGAGATGCCGTAGTCACGCTCGAGCTCCTCGTTGAGCGAGGCGAGCGAGTCACGCAACTCGGACGAGGCACGCAGTGCGCGCAGCGCATCGTCCTCGTGCACGGTCGGCACACCGAAGACCGCCATGACCGCGTCGCCGATGAACTTCTCCACCGTGCCGCCGTGCCGCTCGAGGCACGTCCTCGCCACATCGAAGTAGCGGGCGATCACTCGACGGAACGACTCCAGCTCGAGGCGCTCGCCGAGGGCGGTCGAGTCGGTCACGTCGGCGAACACGACGGTGACCGTCTTACGCACCTCGCGAGCAGCCTGCGCCGCGAGCTCGGCGCCGCAGTCGTTGCAGAACCGGGCGCCGGCGGCGTTCTCCCGGCCGCAGTTCGGGCAGGTGACCACGGCGAAAGACTACGGCGGCACCGAGATCCGGGGCGATCCGCTCAACGATGGAGTACGCTCGCCAGGCGTTCGGGCGGAAGCGCGTTCGCGACATCGGTCAGGGCGACATCACGCGTCTGCTCGAATTTCTCGACGAAGGAAGGTTGCGGCGTCAACGCAGGCAAAGCACCTACGTGTTCGGCCTTGCTCGTGGCGGCTCACCTAGGATCTCCTTCCGATGTTTCGAGGAGCTAAGCGCGCGAGGCGTGGGCCCAGCTCGCGGGATCAGGGAACAGGCGATCGGGTAGCCTGATCAGGACGCAGCAGTCATGGACGCTTTGCGACGACTCTTCGGCGGTGGAGGCAGGCAACAAGCGGGATCGGTCCCGGCTGGTGAGGAGCGAGTCGGTCAAGAGTCGCGGGTGAGCGCTGACGAGCAGGCGCTCGAGCGTTATCGCTACCTGCTGAGGACAGCGCCGCCGGAGACGATCGAGGAGGCGCACGCGGAGGCGTTTGCCCAACTGACGCCGGAACAGCGCCGGATGGTGCTCGAGGAGTTGGCCCGCGAGCTGCCCGAGCACGAGCGGGCGGCCGGCGTTCGCTACGAAGATGACCCGCGCTCGCTGGCACGACTGGCGACGCGGACTGAGATGGGCCAGCCTGGTTCGCTGGAGCGCTCGTTCGGTGGGATGGGGTCTCGCGGCATCGGTTACGGCGGGTTGATGGGCGGCAGCTTCTTGAGTGCCTTTGCAGGAATCCTCGTCGGGAGCGCGATTGCCGAGCAGTTCTTCGGGGATGCGAGCCACGAGCAGGGTTCCGCCGAGGGCGACGACGCGGCGCAGGCCGACGCCGATGTCGGTGCCGATGACGGCGGGGATCTTGGCGGGGGCGACTTGGGCAGCGGCGACTTCGGCGGCGGCGACTTCGGCGGGGGCTTCTAACCCCCAGGTGTTCCAAATAGCGGTCGCATCCCTTGGCCGCCCCGCTGCCCGCTCGAGGATGCCCCGGATGAACCTGGACCGCTCTGCAGGGTCGACGTCGTAGCTCTGCGCGCGGGCAACGGCAGCGGCACAGGCAGTTCGCCCAACGAGGTCGAGCGATCGTCTCTTACGGACAGAATACGTGCGTGGGAACCTGCCCTTGCGGGTATGCGACCCAAATGGAGATCGAGCTCCAGTACGTGTTCACGGGCGGTGGCCCGCCGGTTGTCCCGATTGACCTCGCGGGGTTCGCGCTCAGCGAGTCGTCGCGTTTCCAGGTGCTGGATACGTATTTCGACACCCCCGAGCTGGATCTTCGACGAGCCGGGTGCTCGCTCAGGGTCCGGCAGGCGCAGAACCTCGCGCGCCCGCTGATCGTCTTCAAGGGTCCCGCTCAGCACCGGGACGACGGCGCGAAGGTGCGCGAGGAGCTAGAGGTCTCAATCAGCGTTGTTCCGCTCGACAACATCGATCTGGCGCAGACTCTCGGCTCCACGGGCCTCGCCGCATCGGTTCGCCGTGCGGCGGACGTCGATGGCACGGAGCTGCACCAGATCGGCGGCCTCACCAACGACCGCTCGAGCCACGTCTACGCGACCGGACTACATCGTCTCGAGCTGACCTGGGACTGTCTGACGTATCCCGTCGGACCCCGCCAAACGCGACTCGAGGTCGAAGCGACGAACGAGGCGGCGGCGCGGTTCTTCGACGAGGTCGACGACGAGTTGCGCGCGCTCTTCGGAAAGTCTTTGCAGCCGGCGGAGCAAGGAAAATCACGGGAGCTCTGTTTGCGGCTCTACCCGGAACTTCTCGCGGCGTAGACGAGCATTCGACGAGGTATCGAGCCGGATGCCAAGCCGAAAGGGCTGCGGGTGGTCCGCCTCACGCGCATCCGTGTGTCCGCGAGGCGAGGATCTTGATGGTCGCAGGGGACGCTTCGGCGGACGTCGTTCAGGGTGGGGAGCAAGGGCTGCCTAGGTTCAGATTCGGACTATCGCAAGCCATCGCACCGCGTGTAAGAAGGCGAGGGCCTTAAGGCGAGGGCCTTCCTCTCGCGCGGCGACAAGACCCGCGGGGAGACCTGAGGTTCCGCTGTCGTCGTAGCCTGCGACGTGGTCGACGTCGGGCGGGCAGAGATCGCGAGCTGGCTCCTCCGACCACACACGCCAAGGGACGGCGGCCTAGGCGTTGGCCCTCCGGCGCCCTACTGTGAGGAATAGCCCCCGGCTGGGTGCGAAACTAGCCGGGGGCGTACCGCGATAGGCTGCTGACGACGCCGGGACACCGGCCCTCCCGAAGCGAGACCCCCTTCGCGCCGTTCTGCGGCCTGAACTCGGATGTCGCCCTGGAGAACGGGCGCTCCCCGCAACACGGGCGCCCGTTCTCCACCTTTTGGTGCCCAAGTTGCCGCGCAAAGATCGTCCGACGCGTAGGGAGCGGCGGCAGCTATCGGTAGAGGGCCGTGCCCGTGCCGCAGCGAGGTACGGCTCTCCCGGCAGCGATATGCGAACGCATCGCACTACGAAGCGACGGACAGGGACGCCGCATCGCGGCCGGAACTCCCGCGTAGCGGTAACTTCTCGGGCGGTCCCAGAGTGGGCCGCTCACTCCGGCTCTATTCGGCCGCGCCTGGCTCGACGAGACCGGACTCGTAGGCGAGCACGACAGCTTGGACACGGTCGCGCAGGGCGAGCTTCATGAGGATGTGCGCGACGTGGGTCTTGACGGTTGCCTCGCTGACGACGAGCGTGCCGGCAATTTCCGCGTTCGAGAGCCCGCGGGCGATCAGCCGCAGGACGTCGAGCTCGCGCGGTGTGAGTTGGTCGAGTGCGGCCTGTGCGCTCGGGCGCGCGCGTGGCCGTCGAGCGAATTCCTCGATCACGCGGCGGGTGATGGAGGGGGCGAGGAGGGCGTCGCCGCGGGCGACGATGGCGATACCGTCGATGAGCTGCTCGGGTGGGCTGTCTTTCAGCAGAAAGCCACTGGCGCCGGCGCGCAGCGCCTCGTAAACGTATTCGTCGAGGTCAAAGGTGGTCAGGATGAGCACGCGCGCGGTTATCTCGGGCGCCTCGAGCAGCAGCCGCGTGGCCGCGAGCCCGTCCAGTTCGGGCATGCGGATGTCCATGAGCACGACGTCGGGGTGGAAGAGGCGTGCCTGCTCGACTGCTTCCCGGCCATTTGTCGCCTCGGCGACCACGTCGATGGTGGCCTCGGCGTCGAGGATCATGCGCAGACCGGCGCGAATCAAGTCCTGGTCGTCCGCGATGAGGATCCGCGTTGTCATGCCTCGTTCGTTGGTAGTGGGAGGCGGGCGAGCACGACGAATCCGCCGCCATCGCGGGCGCCGGCGCTCAACTCACCGCCGTAGAGCGTTGCGCGTTCGCGCATGCCGACGAGACCATGCCCGTCACCGTTTGTGGTGGCTGGTCCGCGGCCGTCGTCGCGGACCTCGATCTCGACAGCGTCAGGCCGGTAACGGATCGCGACCTCGGCGTGTGCGGGACCTGCGTGCTTGAGCGTGTTTGTCAGCGCTTCCTGCACGATGCGGTAGGCAGACAGATCAACACCAACCGGAAGCGGCCCAGGCTCGCCCTCGACATGCAGGGCGACAGCGAGGCCGGCCGCCTCGGTGCGCGCCACGAGCGCCGGCAGCTCGGACAGGCCCGGCTGCGGCGCGAGTTCGGCCTGCTCGTCGGGGGCGCGCAAGACGCCGAGCAGGCGGCGCATCTCGACCAGTGCCTCACGTCCTGTCCGCTCGACGGCGTCGAGTGCCTCCCGCTCCCGGGGCTGGTCGTCACGGAGCAGCCGCCGTACGGCGCCGGTCTGGAGCACCATGACGCTGACCGAGTGCGCGACCACGTCGTGAAGCTCACGCGCGATACGAGCCCGTTCCTCGGCAACCGCGACGCGCGCCGCCGTCTCGCGCTCGCGCTCTGCCCGCTCTGCCCGCTCACGCAGGGCGGCTGCGTAGGCCGAACGGCGATACCAGCCCAGCCCGACCAGCCAGCAGGCCGTCGCGACCAGGCCGGCGACCAGCGACCCGACAAGGTTCTCCTGCGGATCCTGCGCCGCCACCAGGCCGACGACTCCCCATGCCAGCGCCAGCCCGGCTGCGGCCAACCGCGGCTCGTTGTAGGCAGACAGCACGCCCGCCACGAGCGCCAAGCCAACAACCGAGGTCGCGGCCGACGCAACGTACTCCTCAGCGACGAACGTCATCGCTCCCACAGCGACCAACGAGGCCATCGGAGCCGCGAATGGCAGCCGCCTCCGGGCCAACGGCGCAAGCGTAAAGACAAGCGCCAACACAACCAGCAGCGGCTGGTTCTCGGCCTCAGACCGCACCCAGATCTCGACCTGCGCCAGCACGGCCAGCACCACGAAGGCGCCATCGAGCAGCCGGTCAACCCAGCCGCCGCCCAGCAGCTGTCGTATACGCACGAGCGGACGGTACCCGCGCCTCCCGGCGGCCGCCTCGGCCGACGGGACGAGGCGGCCTCATCCCCGAGAACGAGGCCCGACAACTCAAGTGCAGCCGCCAGGACGAGCGCGAATCACGAGTTCGACCGAGGGCAAGCCGCCACGTGGTTTCTAGGCTCGATACACACCAAACAGCAACGACGAACCGGGAAAGGAAGCCATCATGAAGGCAACAAGGACAGCACTCATCATCACCGGAAGCCTCGCCGTCCTCCTCGCGGCCGGGCTGCTGGCCGGCGCCGCCTGGATCCACAAGGCCAACATCGACTCGGCCGGCTACATGGTCACCGACAACCACCCCGTCCAGACCGTTACCCACGCGTTCGCCTCCCGGGACCTCGACGTCAACGGCGACTTCGACTGGTTCCTCGACCGCGGGCCGGAGCTACGCGTCAACGCCGAGAGCAGCAAGCCGCTCTTCATCGGCATCGCCCGCAGCGACGACGTCGAGCGCTATCTGGCAGGCGTCGAATATGACGAAGTCACCGATCTCGACATCGATCCCTTCGCTCTCACCACTGAGCGGCACACCGGCACCGACGATCTGGCCGCCCCCTCCAGTCAGACCTTCTGGGAGGCAAGCGCCCAGGGGATCGGCCCCCAGACGCTCGCCTGGGACGGCGGATACGGTCAATGGTCGGTCGTCGTCATGAACGCCGACGCCAGTCCTGGGGTCGACGCCCAGCTCAACTTCGGCGCCCACGTTCCCTACCTCAACTGGGTCGGGATCGGCGGTGCCATCGGGGGAGCCTTCCTCCTGATCCTCGCCGGCGGTCTTTTCTACCTCGGCGTGCGTTCCACACCACGCCCGCCACTCGCACCCACCCCCGCAGCACCAGCCGCCTAAGCCGGCAACGCCGCTAACACGCACAAGAGGCCGGGCCTTGACCCGGCCTCTTGTCTGCCTCGTAGCGCACGGGCTGCTCGAGCCCAAGCCGACCGAGCTAGCCCATGCTGACTCGACGCAGGACCGCCGAGACAGTCGAGAGCGCCATCCCCAACAGCCCTCCGATCTCGGCGGCCGTGAAGCGCAGGTGGCGCAGGGCCATGAGCGCCGCTACCCGCTCGGGAGGCGTGCGGTTGGCGACCCGCTTGGGCGCCGATGATCGGTCGTGCAGCCCGAGCTCGCCTTCGTCGCGATAGCGCCAGACCCACTTGCGGGCGCAACGCACGCTGACACCTGCAGCCGCAGCTGCCGCCCTGAGCGTCCATCCATCCTCGACAACTCGGGTCGCCAACCGGCGACGCCCCTGGCAGCTGAGAGCCGCGTTACGGTGTAGCTTCATCCGGCGTCCTCCTTGGACTGGGTTGCTTGCCAGCTCCCAGCCTCCAAGGAACCCGGAACAGACGTGCTTAGGAACTACACCTAAGGGGGTTCGATGGCCACGATTCCTGTAGGCAGCGACGTCTCCGCGGGCACGTACAAGTGCGTGAACTGCAGCTACGAGATGGGCGTGCAGTCGGTCGTCTCTCTACCGCCGTGCCCGAAGTGTGAGGGGCCGTACAGCTGGAAAGCCCTCACTGGAGGCGACAGCAAGCAAGACCCCTACCCAGACAGGTAGGACTAACGCCGCAGGAAAGGGAGGGCCGCCCGAAACCCCACTACGCGCCGGCGCAGGTCGGTCAGGTCTTCTCTCCCGTGGGTGGCGAGCAAGGCGCGCAGCGCGGCGACCGGATCTCCGAGCTCGGTCCGCGGTACGCGACCGAGAACCCGACGCCGGTCCCCCCTCGTTCACCCTTCGCGCCGGGGCCCCTCTATACGACCCGTCCTTCAGTCGGGGTCGGCGAGTGCTACGGCGCCCGCGAGGCTGTCGGCGTGGGGGATCTCGTCGAGTGCGCCTGTCAGCCGCAACGCTCTCTGGACAATCGAGTCGGAGCCGAGGCAGAGGCTGAAGCCGAGACTTCGCGCTGTGGCATCGGCTCGTGCACCAAAGATGCGATGAATGATCGAGGAGTCGATGAACTCGGCTGAGCGAAGATCGAGGACGACGGATCGGCCGGACTGCAGAACAGGTGCCAATGCTTCGGTGAGAGCGTTGGCGGAGGCGAGATCGTGCTCACCGAGAAGCCTGAGAACGACCACGCGCTCGTCGGTGGACTCGACCTCGATTTCCGGCTGTGCGCCACCCTCGCCGCTCGCCACACGGTGGATTTTCTGTGTAAACCGACTCGCACGCAAGGGCGAATCAAACCTAGAACTAGTCGGCCGGCAGGGAAGCTGTCTGCCAAACTCGCTCCGCTGCAGTTTCGCCTGACGTGCGGCGGGTAGAGTCAACACAAAGCTCTCTATTGGATCGGGTCATCTGTTGGAGAAGGATCGAGATCCACCACTGAGAACCAGCGTTCCCGCTCTACCCAGTCAGCTACGCGAAGTGCGCAGGCTGGTTGCCGACTTCGCGACTCAGGCCGGAGCGGATGAGAGCCAGGTCGAGGCGATCATGCTCGCCGTCCACGAAGCGTGCGCGAGCATCGCCCGCCACGAGGACACCTCCGGCACGCGAGAACTGCACTTGCAGGCTGCCCCCCAGGGGGACTACGTCCAATTCGTGGTCAGTGACAACGGCACCCCCGCCGCCGATCCACACGCCGGCCCGGGGGCCGAGCTGGCTCTACAAGCCATGCGCGACCTTGCTGACGACTGCGACATCGAGGGGCCCGGCCCTTACGGCACCAGGATCCGGCTCACGTTCAGCCTTCGCAGCAGCGGAAGCGTCGAGCACCGCGAGCTTCCGGACTTCCCAAGTCTTCCGTAAACACGAAACGTACCGGCCCCGACCGATCGATCCGCGGCAGGCAGTCTCTTTCGACGGGTCACAGGCCGGTGAAGTGTCAGTTGTTCCTCGCGCAGCATCTGCTCCCTTCCTTTCGCGGTCTCTGATACCCGATAGCCTCGGCCTGGAAACGGCGACGCCTCGATGCGAGAACCACCTGCTGGAGACCGTGAAAGATGTCGATTGCGTGCCGACTAGTGGCAGCCGGCGACGCGGTGCAAGTCGGCAGCCAGTACGTTCTTGAGGTCTTACCCTGCGCCGAGGCGGGCAGCGCCACTTCCGTCGTGATCCTCGCGCAATGCCATCTCAGCATCCCGTGGGTCGTCCATCGACGACTCGGTAGCTTGGGTGAGCAGGTCTAGCTGGTTGTCGACCGTACCGACACGCTCAGCGAGCGTAACCGACCTTAGGTCGGTGAGGGCGGTCTTGAGGCGGCGCGAGACTTGCGGCGAGCCTGCCCCGGCCATGCGGATCTCGTCAAAGGCGAGGTGAACATAAGCATCCCAGGTCATCGAGCGGATGGTAAGTCTGACCTCACCAGCCGCGTCGCGATGGCGCCCGTCCGGTAACGGCCTGCGCGCGAGCTGACGCAGAATGTCGTGTAACCGGTCGATCGCCTGCACCGCAGTGGTGGGATCCTGGAGAGGCGAATCAGCAAGCGAACGTTCAGCGATGTCGACAAGCAGGCGAACGGCGTAGGCGACATCCTCGTCGAGCGTCGGCTCCAACTTCAGGATCAGCGCCTCGTGCAGCCGATCCTCGTCGAGCTCGACCGGCTCTCCGTGGACCCTGAATAATGGTGCGCCGGCGGGGACGAACTCGCCGAGGGCCGGAACGAGCTCCAGCAGGCAGCCAGCTCGTCGCGCCTCGTCAACGAGTTCCTCGCGACCGATCACGGCGACCACGCCCGATTCCCTGGCACACACAACCGGGGGCGAGCCCTGCTCAGGCTCCGGTGCTGTTCCCTTGTCCGGATACACGCGATCGACGAGCTTGCGCGTCTCCTTTCCCACGAGCTCGATCAGCGCCGAAACGCGAAGCGCCTGCCCGATGTGGTGCACGTAGATGACAAGAACGGCGATGCTGCAGAGGGCCAGCACGAACGCGGTCACGACAGCAATGCCCGGCACCTGACCGATGCCGTCTCCCTCGTTCGTCACCTCGCGGATCGCCAGGATCGCATGAACGAACGTCGCAACGAACAGTCCGATCGCGACCTGGCTGGGCTTGTCCCGAAGGATCCGCTGCACGATCCGAGGCGAGAACTGACCCATCGCGAGCTGGACGACGACCATCGTGATAGTCAGCACAAGCGCGGCCAGGCTGACCATCGACGCCGCGATGGTTGTCAGGATCCCGATTGCTGCATCGGGGCCGCCTATAAGGCTGTGCGGGATTGCCTCGTAGTTGAAGCTTCGGTCAAGGGCGATTACTCCGAACGAGACGGCTACTCCGGCGAGCACGCACAACACCGGCACAAACCAAAGACTCGAAGCGAGGTGAACGCGCAATCGCGCGAACGTCATGCGGGTCTTCTACCCGCCCGGACGCTTTCGAACCCAGCCGGAAAGCCCAGGCTCGCCACCACGGACATCCTCGGCTGTAGAAATGGGAAATCCTGGCGCTGGCGATCCCGCCTTGCCCCGGTTGGCCGACTGCGACGACGGGGTAACGATGCTGCGGGGTCGGGGCGCGAACCACTTGGCTCGACGGGTGCCCCGGCCCCAAGGTTCCTGAAGGCTCCGAGCTTCCCGTAACAGGACTAGGCGGGCGGTTTAGCGCCGGTTCGCTCGGTATATCCCGCCTCATCTCACGAGGGAGGGAGAGGTAATGCCAACATGGCTTTGGATCGTGATCATCGTGCTCATCATCCTTCTACTGACGGGCAGCATCGGCTTCTACCGTCGATAGGCGGACGGGTTTGCGGCCGGGGAGATGGCGGGTAGCCACTACGTCGAAGCGTCCGCCGCAGCAGTCGGGCGTTTCACCCCCCAGGAGGCCGGGGCCGACTCTTGACGCTCCCGGGACAGGTCAGCCCCGGTCTCCGCTGTGTGTTGGCAGCGGAGAACCTGGGTAACGACTTACCTCGAAGTGCCCACTCGACCGGGTGCTTCGCCTTCGGGGATGGGGCCAAGGCCGCAGGAGCCTTGGCCCCTATATCTTCGGCCGAACGACGGATTGACACGTCGACGCGAGCCCCCGAGTCGTCGGCTCGTGTACGGAGGCGTAGCCTCGCGGTGCCCCGGCCTCGTCGGCCTCGTGGTTCAACCGTGGCCTTGTGGGCGGGCTCCCAGTCGGCGGGCGGGGTCGGTGTAGGCCTAGGCGTTTGGCCTTGACCGCCCTATCGTGTGAGAGGCTCCCAGCCGAGGTGCGGCACCGGCTGGGAGCTTTACAATTCCGTCACAAGCCCGACACCAAATCGAGGCCCACGCCGGGGATCTGGCGAGCGAGGATCGCGTCAGGTCAGGCCATCGCATCCCCCGTCGCGATGGCCTGAGCCTCCCTTGAGTGCGTGGTTCCCGATGTATGCCGCCGTGAGCAGGATCGTTGACGGGCCGAACGAGGTCATCGTGAGCGATGGCTTTCGCTGGGAGTACGTAGTGGAGCTGGACGACGGCGTGATCTGCACAGCCGATGTCTACTGTCCACGATTCGCTGCGAGCGAGCCCGTGATGAGCCCGAGGGGTCGCCCCATAAGAGCTTCGTGGACACGTGCGGCTCGGAGGAGTCTTGAGGTTCGCGGAGACCGACTACGCGCGGCAGGTCGGAGGCTTCGGAGTGGAGTTGGGCGAGACGCCTACCGGCGGTCTAGCGATCATTGCCCGCTTCGATCCGTCGAGGTCGCTGTTGGGTCTGAGAGCGTTGGCCCCCGTCCTTGATGGCTGCCCCGATGGTGTCCGCCATGCGCTCGAGCGCGTCCGACCGCCTCGCCGAGCGGCGCACGCGTGTCGATCTCAGCCGTCGCACCCGCGTGCAGCAGCGGCTCAACCTTCGCCAAGTCGTCGAGGATCCGATCTCGCTCGACATCGCGCTTGCCGAACTCGTTCGTCTCTCGAGTAGCCACGCGTTCCAGGATCACGTCGGCGGGAGCCCTCAACAGCACAACGGCGTCGAAGGTCACCAGCAGCACGGCCATTACGCGACTGTAGCGTCGTGCAGCGCGCGCCGACAAGACACAACGGCTGCCTAATCGGCTGGAGCGGCGCGGGAGACCTCATCAGGTAGAACGATCTCAGAGCGCGCCGGTCGACTTCCGGTCGTCAGCCAAGACGTGCGTGTACGTGTCGGCTGTGTCCGACAGCGACCATCAGGGGACCCTGCTTGCCGATCCCCTCGGGCGCTCTAGCAGCCGCCCGAGAGGATCCAGGAGACCCGAGGTTAGGGCAGGTTGGGCGGGGGCTCGGGCGGCAATGACTCATCCGCCTTGTCGCGGAGCCGCTCTGCTTCTTGCGTTGCGCGGTCGCGGCCCTGCTGTACGTCTTGTCGTACCTGCGGAACCGACCGCTGTCCGGCGACGTAGGCGCCTTGCAGCATCTGGCTCGCAACGTCTCGGCCCCCGAGCCCAAAGGCGAGAGCCATGCCGAGAGCGATCGCACCCATGAGTGCCGCGTAGGTGATGACAACGATGGACTCGGCGATCTCCAGCTCGTCGAGGATCATGAATACGGCGATCCCCATGATCAGGATCGGCGCGACGGCTCGGACGATCCTGCCCGTCGCGGTGTCGCCCATCGTCCGCGTCACGAGTGTGACCACCGCCGCGGCGATGGCGCTCGCGATGAGGAAGATCAGAAGCGCGGCGAGCAAGTTAGGTACGTAGCTCCAAACGGCGTGCACCGCATCCTGTAGGGCGTCGATGCCGAGAACGTCGACCGCGATCGAGATCGCCGCGAGAAAGATGACCCAAAACGTTATCTTCCCGAGTAGCCGCGATGGGTGTTGGATGACCCGTTCGAGCCATGATCCGCCGAACCCTCGGTGAACCCATCGATCGAGACCGACGCGTTCCAGGACGCGTGCGACGAGGTTGCCGACGACCTTCGCGACGAAGTAGCCGATGATCAGGACAGCGAGGAAGCCAATAACCCTCGGCAACCACGCAAACAGCGCGGTGAAAAACTCATCGAACGTTCCGCTTATGTCTACAGCGAGCGGCATTCATTCCCTCCTATTGGTGGTGTGACGCAAAGGCGATCCCCACTTCCGGGAGGAAGCCGAACGCTCACTCGCCGCTGCTGATCCTCAACGCCGCCGAGATCGTCGATCGAGCGAGCCACGTTCCCGCGTCCCGTCACGCCGGACGACGAGCACGCAAGAGGAGCCAGTGCAAAATGCTCAAGCTCTCCCGCTCGCCGGCGGTAAGTGAGTCGCAGATCACGGCGCCGTCTCCCAGGCTGGGTAGGGTAGGTTCGACTCCTGCGCCGCTCCGTTCGGCGAAGTAGCTGCAAGAGCTACCTGCGTGTGGTGTTTGTGGAGGCTGCCTTGGTGTCCTGCAGCACGATGGATTCGATGTCGCTCGCGTTTACGACGACAGCGTCGCCGATCGTCACCGCTCCGGTCTCGCTCATCAGGCGCCTGGCCGTCTCGAGCGCCGTCTTCGCCTCCTGTGCGTTCGGGCCCACGTCAACCAGATAGTCCTCGGAAAGCGTTTTCACGCGTAGGTAGTAGCTCGAATCCGAAACCGGTTCTCTCGCTCTCGTCATGCTGTTCGCTCCCTGCGTCGAAGGACTGGTGAGGACGACTTACCCGCAAGCCGAGAGCCGAAACGCAGCGCCGCTTGAGGACGAGGCCGTGAAAAGAGGGGAAACGGAAACGCGTCTATCCTTCCTCGGCCTGTGGATCTCACGATCCGAGACGAGCGTCCGACGGACGCACAGGCCCTGGCAACGCTGATCGGGGAGCTGGGCTACCCGACCTCCGCCGAAACCGGATTCCAGGAGACAGGGCGGCGTTTCGCCAAATCGCTCATCTGAACCCGGGGCTATCCATCACCCGCTCAGGAGCCGGGCTCAGCTCACCGCTTTCTTCACGAGCGCGCCGATCTTTGCCTCTTCGGCGGCGGTCAGCTTCTTCAGCGCGAAGGCGGTCGGCCACATGGCTCCTTCGTCGAGGTTCGCCTCGTCGTTGAAGCCGAGCGTCGCGTATCTGGATTTGAACTTGTGCGCGCTCTGGAAGAAGCAGACGACCTTGCCGTCGCTGGCGTACGCGGGCATCCCGTACCAGGTTTTCGGCTCGAGGGCCGGCGCGCTGGCTTTGACAATCGCATGGAGCCGCTTTGCCATGGCGCGATCCGGTGCCGGCATCTCGGCGATCTTCGCGAGCATGTCCTTTTCACCGTCCGCCTTGGCCGCCCGCGAGCCGCGGCGCGCTTCCGACTTCAGCTCCTGGGCGCGCTCCTTCATCGCAGCTCGTTCCTCGGCCGTGAATCCCTTGGACTTCTCGTTGGTCGCGCCGCTGCTCTTGGCGGGCTTCTTCGTGGCCTTCTTGGCACTCATCGTTCCCTCCTCTTGAGGCTCTCGTCATCGCTGAAGCCGGGGTGGCGGGATGCGCAGGCGCGGCGGGAAGGCAGGCGCGGCGGGATCGCGACCAGCGATCGCGTCGCACGCCGGTCGGGACAGGCGATGGCACCCCCGCCCCGCCCGCCTGAGGCGCAAGGCCTCGACAGGCGCGGAGGCACTCCTCGCAGCCGCCCACGCCCGATCGAGCCGCGCCCACGAGGGCGGCGAGCGCGCGCCTAGGCCGGTTCGTTCGGATTCTCGTCGGCCGCGAGCTGAACCGACGTTTCGGTGACCCCCTTGAGATGCCGCTCCTGAATCGGGAGAGCCCAGTCGACGAGCTCTTGAACGTCCGCTTGCCCGGCAGACCGATTGAGCGTCCTCAGGACGGTCCAGTGTCCTACCTCGCCGGCCTCGGCCATCGTGAGGAACTCGAACCCGTCGAGAGCGTCGGCGTCGGCGTCGAGATAGATGGCCATCATCTCGCTCGCCTTCTTCTTCGTTGCTCGCGCTTCCTCAAGGATGGCGGTCTTCTTCCCGTCGAGGACGTCTGCCAGCTCGGTACAGCGGTGTTCCGTCTCCGCAGCTTCGTCGTGCATCTTCTCGAGCCCCGGGAGCAGATCGGGGCTTTCGTCCTTGGCGAGCGTCATGACCTTCTTGGTGGCGGCTTGCGCAGCCATTGCGAGACCCATGACCTCACCGAGCTTCGAATCGAGCTTTGTCAGCTCAGCCATCGTCAGCTCCTTTCTTCCTCATCGACTTGAACCACGCGCAGGCGCTACCCCGAGCGGCACGGCTCAAAACCGGTTAGGGAGCGTGCTCCGGATCGAGACGGTCCGGGTCGTCGCGCTCCGGGTTGGGATCGAGGGGCGGATTTCCGGGCTCGGGTGTGAGGGGTGTCTCGATCGGAGGTGCCTCGTCGTCCGGCGGTGAGTCAGAAGGTTGGCCTTCCTCGGGCCGCCGTTCGGCGATCGGCTGCATCTCGACCGGGCCGAAGAACTCCTGCGGGCTGACGTGCGCCCCTACAGCCGTTCGACCTTCGCCGACTTCCTCGATTACGACGCGTCCGTGGTCGCCTGGATGCCTGTCCAGGTAGACGTCGAGCGCGCGACGAACGTCCTCGGGTGTAGCGCAATACGCTGTGTTCTCAGGAGTTCTGACCTGATACGGCATGCTCGCCCCTTTCGCAAGTCGTGTGGGCGTACGTACCCGGCCAGGACGTTTTCCTACCTCCAGACGACGCCTGATCGCGCCTGAGCCGCGATCGCGATGAACCTTGGTAGCGTGGGCGCGTGGCCGACCTTGTTCTCCAGCGCGACGCCGGCGGCGTTCGGACGCTCACGCTGAACCGTCCCGACCGCCGGAACGCGCTCGACGTGCCGCTGCTCGAGGCCCTGCGAGCCGCCCTCGCCACGGCCGCTGCCGACCCCGAGGTGCGCTGCGTGGTGATCACCGGAGCCGGGAAGGGCTTCTGCGCCGGGGCCGACGTCGACGAGTGGGCCAAAGCCGATGCAGCGGACGCTGAGGAGATCGGACGCCGCTGGGAGCACAACGCCCACGCCCTGATGCAGGAGGTGTACGCCCTCCCGAAGCCGACTGTCGCTCTCCTCAACGGCGCTGCGGTGGGTGCCGGGCTCGACCTCGCCTGCTGCTGCGATTTCCGGCTCGCAGCCGATGCGGCGAAGGTGGCCTGTGCCTACACGTGGATCGGCTACAGCCCCGACGCAGGCGGCAGCTGGCTCTATCCGCGCCTCCTGCGGCCGGACGCAGCCAAGCGTCTGGTCTACACGGGTGAGCTCTGGGACGCGCAGACGGCACTTCGCCACGGGCTGGTCGGCGAGGTCGTTCCGGCCGACGAGCTCGCGTCCGCCGGCCAGGCCTTCGCCGAGGTGCTCGCCTCCGGGCCGACCGTCGCGCTCGGTCACGCCAAACGCCTCATGCACGAGGCGCTCGGCCGCAGCTTCGCCGACCAGCTCGCCGCTGAGACCGAGGCCGCCCGCGCCTGTGCGACGACGCAGGATCACCGCGAGGCGCTCCGCGCCGCCGCGGAGCGCCGCCCCCCGGTCTTCTCCGGCCGCTGACTTGTACGCGTTCAGTCCCACCGAGGACCAGGCCGCCGTCGCCGAGGTCGTCCGGGCGTTCACCGAACGGGAGCTGCTCCCGTACGACGACGAGGTCGAGCGGCTGGGCGAGGTTCCGCCCGAGCTCGCCCGCGCCGTGCGCGAGAAGGCGCTCGCGGCGGGCCTCTACGCCTGGAACATGCCAACCGAGCTCGGCGGCGGCGGGCTCGACCACGTCACGCAGGTTCTGGCGGAGATGGAGCTCTCGCGCTCGGGCCCGGTGTCGCTCGCGGTGCACCGGCCGGCGCCGATCCTGCTCGCCTGCGAGGGGCACCAGCGCGAGGAGTACCTGCTGCCGACCATCCGCGGCGAGCGCTTCGAGTGCTTCGCGTTGACCGAGCCCGAGGCGGGATCGGACGCTCGCGGCATCCGAACGCGGGCTGTCCGGGACGGCGACGACTGGGTCGTCAACGGCACCAAGCAGTTCATCAGCGAAGCCGACCACGCCGACTTCGTCCTCCTCATCGCGGTCACCGGCACGGACGAGACCCCGCGCGGCCCCCGGCCGCGGATCACCTGCTTCCTCGTCGACAAGGACCTGCCGGGCATCACCGTCTCCCGCGTCGGCGTCGTCGGCACGCGCGGCTACAACGCCCACGTCCTCACGTTCAACGACGTGCGCGTACCCGACCGCAACATCCTGGGCCAGGAAGGCCACGGGTTCGACTTCGCGAAGGAGTGGCTCTACTCGGGCCGTGTGATGCTCGCTGCCATGTGCGTCGGCCGCGCCCGCCTGATCCTCGAGCTGGCGGCCGACTGGGCACGCACGCGACGCGCCTTCGGCCGGCCGATCGGCGAGTTTCAGGGGACAGGCTTCAAGCTCGCGGACATGCGCGTCGAGCTGAAGGCGGCGGAGCTGCTGACGCTGGAGGCGGCCTGGAAGCTCGACCAGGGCACGCTCACGGCCGAGGACGCCTCGATCGCGAACCTCTACGCCTCGGAGATGATCGGCCGAGCCGCGGACAACGGCGTGCAGATCTTCGGCGGCATGGGCCTCTCGACCGAGTTCGTCATGGAGCGACTCTGGCGCGACGCGCGCGTCGAGCGGATCTGGGAGGGCACGTCCGAGATCCACCGAGATCTGATCGCGCGCGGGATCCTGCGTGGCGGCTGAGCGGCCGGCGGCCGAACGGCTGCTGCGACCGCGCTCGGTCGCGTTCGTCGGCGGCTCGCTTGCCCCGGCGGCGCTCGAGCTCTGCCGCGACGGCGGACTTCAGCGGCCCGATTCACGCCGTGCACCCGACACGCGAGCTGATCGCCGGCGAGCGGCCGTTCCGATCGGTCCTCGACCTGCCCGAGCCGCCCGACGCGGCGTTCGTCGCCGTCCCGGCCGAGGCGACGATCGACGTCGTCCGCGACCTGGCCGCGATCGGCGCAGGCGGTGCGATTTGCTACGCCGCGGGCTTCGCGGAGGCGGGACGGCCGGAGCTCGAGGATGCGCTGCGGGACGCGGCCGGGGACCGGCTCGCGTTGCTCGGGCCGAACTGCTACGGCCTGATCGACCTCGTCGACGGCGTCAGCCTCTGGCCGGTGCCGTTCCCGCGGAGCCGGCCGTCGCGCGGCGTGGCGCTCGTGCTGCAGAGCGGGAACCTCGGCGTCAACCTGACCATGCAGCAGCGGGGCCTCGAGATCGGCTGGGTGGTAACGGTCGGCAACCAGGCCGGGCTCGACGTCGCCGCCTGCGTCGCGACGCTCGTGGAGCAGCCAGAGGTGACCGGGATCGGCGTCTACCTGGAGGGCCTGCGCGACCCCGCGGCCTTCGTCGGCGCTGCCGAGCGGGCGCTCGACCGCGAGCTGCCGATCGTCGTCGTCAAGGCCGGCGTTAGTGCGGCAGGGGCCGGCATCGCCGTAACCCACACCTCGAGCCTGGCTGGCGACGACGCGGTGTACAACGCGTTCTTCGAACGCCTCGGCGTCGCGCGGGCCCACTCCGTGCCGGCGATGATCGAGACGCTCAAGGCCCTGACCACGACCGGGCCCGTGCGCGGCCGCCGGCTCGCGGTCGTGACGTGCTCGGGCGGGGAATCGGCGCTCGCGGCCGACGCGGCGAGCGCTGCCGGGCTCGACCTTCCCCGACCGTCGCCGTCGGCGGCAGCGGCGATCGCCGCCGAGCTGCCCTGGTACGCCGGCGTCGCCAACCCACTGGACTTCACGACCGCGCTCTGGGGTCTCGAGGAGCCCCTCACCGGCGTCTTCTCGACGCTCGCAGGCGACGGCCACGACGGCATCCTGCTCGTGCTCGACTTTCCGCCCGACGAGTTCGACTACGCAGAGGAGGTGGCCGCCGCGGTCCGCGCCGGGAGGGCGGCGGCCGCGGAGCATGGCCTTCCCTACGCGGTCGCGAGTGTCCTGCCCGAGGCCTGGCAGCCGGAACGCGTTCGCGAGCTGGCGGCCGAGGGCGTCGCGGCGCTCGCCGGCCTCGAGGAGGCGTTCACGGCCTGGGCCGCCTGCGTCCGCTGGGGCGAGCGGCTGGCGGGACGCGAGCCGGCACCGGTGGTGAGGCCTCTCCCGACCGCAGCGGGTGAGCTGCTCGACGAAGCGGCCTCGAAGCGCCTGCTCGCCGACGCCGGCGTCCCGCTGCCACCCTTCGAAGTCACGACGCTCGCCGATGCCGGCGCTACGGCGGCGCGGCTCGGCTTCCCGGTCGTCGCCAAGCTCGTCTCGCCGGCGCTACCGCACAAGGCCGCCGCCGGGGCCGTCCGGCTCGACCTGCGCAGCGCCGCCTCCGTCGAGGAGGCGGTGGCGGAGATGTCGTCGGCGATTGCGCCGCTGCAGGCGGACGGGGTCCTCGTCGAGCGCTTCGTCGACGAAGCGGTGGCCGAGCTGATCGTCGGCGTCAAGCGCGACCCAGCGTTCGGGCCGGTGCTCGTGCTCGGCAGCGGCGGCGGCGACGTCGAGCTGATCGACGACGCTGTCCCCCTGCTGCTTCCGGTCTCGGCCGCCGCCGTCGAGCGGGCGCTCGCGCGGCTGCGCTGCCACGGCCGCCTGGTCGAGGGCGGCGCGGATCTGGGCAGCCTCGTCGACACCGTGCTGCGTATCGCTGCGCTCGTCGAGCGCCACCGCGCCGGCCTGGTCGAGCTGGACGTCAACCCGCTGCTCGCGCTTCGCGAGGGCTGTGTCGCCGTCGACGCCCTCGCCAGGTACTAGCTCGGGACGGCGGCCGCCGCCACGCGGAGATCCTCGACCAACGACTCGAATGATGCGTCTCGCTCCTCCGTGGGCGCCCGGAGCACTGCCGAGGGATGGATGGTCGCCAGCGCCGGTGGAAGACCCGATCGCTCGATCACCTCGCCTCTCGACCGCGTCACCCTGAAGTCGCGGCCCAGGAGCGCCTGCGCGGCTGTCGCTCCCAGGCAGACGACGAGGGACGGATCGAGCACGAGCAGCTCACGCTCGAGCCAGGTAGGCAAGCGCCGATCTCGGACCAGTTCGGCTTGTCGTGGATCCGCTTCTTGCCGCCGCTTCCGGGCCGCCACTTGAAGTGCTTGACCACGTTCGTGAGATAGGTCTCGCTCCGAGAGATGCCGGCCCGATCGAGCGCCTTATCGAGCACCCCACCGGCCGGCCCGACGAAGGGAAGACCGCTCAGATCCTCCCGGTCTCCGGGCTGCTCGCCGACGAGCACGAGGGCTGCCTGCGGGTTGCCTGACCCGAAGACCGTCTGACTGGCCCCCTTCCAGAGCTCGCAGTTACGGCAGCCAGCCGCGGCGGCGCGCAACGACTCGAGCGCAGCCTCGGGATGCGCAACCGGCTGGTCGACGCCGGAGGCGCTCGAGGTCACGACGAGCGCTTCTTCGCCGTCGCCTTTCCGCCCTTGCGTCCGGCAGCCTTCTTCTGGGCGGTCGTTCCACCCTGCGAGGCTCGACCTCCCGAGCCGGACTTCTTGCCGCCGCGGGACGAGGCGCCCGGTGAGTTCGCGATCTTCGCGGCTCGCTCCTTGGACATGCCCTTGTCCTTCAGCGCTTCGTATTGCTTCTCGTTCTTCACGTTGGCCTTCTTGCTCGGCACGGCTCCCTCCCGATGCGTTGCGTTCGTGATACCCGCTCTGAGGATTCTCTCCGTCCGCCGCACGGGCGAAACGCATCCGGAATCGCCGGCACCGAGTTTCGCCGACACCGCAAGCGGGTAGCCAGTCTTCATGAAGAAACTCCGACGACTCACAGTCCTGCTCGCGACCGCGACGGCTCTCCTCTACTTCTTCGACCCGGCCCAGGGAAGGAAGCGACGGGAGGCGGCACGGGACCGCCTGAAGGAGATGGGCGAGCGCGCCAAGCACCGCTTCCACGAGCGGCGCCACGAGCTGTCCGGGCAGATCGACCAGATCGCCGAGGACGCCGAGCTTCCGGACTCCGGCGCCGGAACCGCCATGGACGACGCGATCTCCGCGGCGCCGGGCGAGCCCGGATCCCGTTAGCGACAGGTCGCAACGCAATGAAGCACGGCCTCAGCGAGGCAGCGCTGGCGCCCGGCAACGCGCTGGAAGCGGCGGTGCGCGAGGGAGTCGAGGCTCTCGGTGCGGCCGGCATCTCGTACGTCCTCGTGGGCGGGCTCGCCTCGGCAATCCGCGGGCGTCCTCGCTGGACGGCCGATATCGACGTGCTCGTCGCGCCCGACGACGCCCTTCGGGCGCTCGAGGCCCTTGGGAGGGCCGGGTTCGAGACGGAGGAAACGAATCCCAGCTGGATCTACAAGGCGGTTCGCCACGACGTGGTCGTCGATCTCATCTTCGCTGCCAAGGGCGGGATCTATCTCGATGACGAGATGGTCAGCCGCGCCACGGAGGAGGCGTTCGGCGACTGCCGCCTCCGCGTCGCGTCGGCCGAGGATCTGATCGTCATGAAGGCCGTCGCCCACGACGAGCCCTCGGGCCATCACTGGTACGACGCGCTCGGCCTCGTGGCCGCCTGCGAGCTCGACTGGGACTACCTGCTCGAGCGGGGGCAGCACGGGATCAGACGGCTCCTGAGCCTGCTCGTCTTCGCGCAGTCCGACGACCTGGCGGTGCCGGACCGCGTGATCCGCGAGCTCGCCACGGCGATCTACGATGGCTGACGAGCCCAAGCAGTACCTGATCGGGCACATCCGCGAGGCGCTCGCCGAGGACGAACGCCTCAACGAGCTCGACATCGACGTCGTCGTGGCGGGCGGACGCATCTTCCTGAGCGGTGAAGTCGCGACCGGCCACCGACGTGACGCCATCACCGCCGTGCTCGCTGAGCGCTTCCCGGGCTACGACATCGCGAACGAGGTCACCGTCACGAGACTCGCGCCGGCAGGGGAGCCCGAGCCGCTGTCGTGAGCGTCCGGATCGCCGCAGTCGGCGACGTCCACTTCGGCGTCGATTCGACCGACACGCTCCGTCCTCATCTCGAGGAGCTTGCCGACCACGCGGATCTCCTCCTCGTCGCGGGGGACGTGACGACCTGCGGGAGCCCGGCCGAGGCCGAGGCTCTCGCAGCCGAGCTCGAAGCGGCCACCGTTCCGGTGGTCGGCGTCCTCGGAAACCACGACTACCACGCCGGTCGTGAGGACGACGTCGCCGCCGCCCTCGAGTCGAGCGGCGTGCGGGTTCTCGAGGGTGCGGGCCTGACGATAGACGTCGACGGCGCGCGCGTCGGAGTCGCCGGCGTCAAGGGCTTCTGCGGCGGCTTTGCCGGCGCCTGCGGCTCGGACTTCGGAGAGAGCGAGATGAAGGCGTTCATCCGGCACACGAAGGAGCGTGCGCACGCGCTCGAGCTCGCGCTCTCACAGCTCGAGTCCGACGTCAAGATCGCCCTGCTCCACTACTCCCCCGTGAAGGGCACGCTTCTCGGAGAGCGGCTGGAGCTCTACCCGTTCCTCGGGAGCCACCTGCTCGCCGAGGCGGTCGATCGGGGCGGCGCGCAGCTTGCCCTCCACGGACACGCCCACCGGGGCACGGAGAAGGGCGTCACCCCGGGGGGCGTGCACGTCCGCAACGTCTCGCAGCCGGTGCTCCGGCGCGCCTACGCGATCTACTCGCTCGACCCCGCGCACGGCGGGCCGCAGAGCTCGACCCGGTCGAGATCGGACGTCCCGGGCCCGCCGGTCAGCCTCCCGCGCGCCTCGTAGTCGAGCCGGACGCCGGACCTCGCGGTCGCGCGCGCCGTGGAACCGCGCCCGCGCGCCCTCATACCCATCTCATGTTCGTGTGATAGGCGAGATCATGCTCTGACATTTTGTCTCGGGTTGCGGTTGTCAGATGCAGCTTTCGGGGTGTGCCGAGAGCGTGGTCGATTCTCTGGATTCGCGATCCCGTCTTTCGCGGTGGCGCGCAGCCTCGACGGCGGCGTCGTTTCTCCACAACCTGTTGACAACTTATCAACACGGCATTACGCTCCAACCAACGTCCGGAGGGGACATGGTCTGCGGCCTTCGGCTGGGCAACGCCCAGCCCCCTTGGAGTTGGTGAGTGTTTCGTCGGCGCCCGGAGAATGTCGGGAGCGTTGACCTCGCCCTGCCT
Source organism: uncultured Thermoleophilia bacterium (assembly GCA_963819905.1). Classification (GTDB taxonomy): domain Bacteria; phylum Actinomycetota; class Thermoleophilia; order Gaiellales; family Gaiellaceae; genus CAWCQC01. Next base: position 181,867 of record CAWFXP010000007.1, on the reverse strand, counting down.
TCCTCCAGCGACCCGAGATCTCTCGAGTTAGATCCGCCCGGACCCCTGCCGGCAACGAGCAGGGACGCCCTCGATCAGCGATGGAGCCGTCGGCGTTCCGCTGCCCGGATACCCGCGAAGGCCGCAATCGACCTCCTGATGCTCGCTCTCGCTGCGACGGCCACAGTCCTGAGCGTCCAGCGCAGCACCGACTCGTTCCACGACATCGCGCTGCTCGCCCTCTATCCCGCCCTGACGATCGCGCTGCTCTGGCTCCGGGGTTCCTACGTTCCCCATCTCACGCCGCATCTGCTCGACGAGCTCAGAACCCTCGTCTTCACGACCGCGCTCAGCGCGATGTGCATGTTTGTGATCCGAGCACTCCTTTACGACGAATCGAGGTTGGCCGGCGAGGGAATTAGGAACTGGCTATTTGCGCTTCTATTCTTGAGTGCTGGACGTTTGTGCTACGTCTGGGTCGAGCGTCGCTCTTGGAAGAAAGGGCACCATCAAACCCGCACGTTGATCATCGGCGCCGGAACCATCGGCCGGCTCGTCGCGAAGCGTCTCGTCGAGCATCCGGAATGGGGCTTTCAGCCGGTCGGCTTCCTCGACCGGAATCCATCCGATGCGGCTACAGGCGATGCTGGCCACCACCTACCCGTTCTCGGCGCGAGCTGGGATATCGACAGAGTCGTGAAGGAACACCGAGTCTCATACGTCATCGTCGCGTTCTCGACGGCGCCACACGACGTCTTCCTCAGGATCGTGAAACGATGCGCGGACCTGCGTCTCACGGTGTCCATCGTGCCGAGGCTCTTCGAGCAGGTGACGGGCAGGCTCGCCGTCGAGCACCTCGGAGGCCTGCCCTTGCTCACGAGCAGCCACTCGGACCCGCGGGGCTGGAGGTTCGCCACGAAGTACGCGGTCGACAGGGTGCTCGCCGTCATCGGGCTCCTCCTCGGAAGCGCGTTCATCGCCGCGGGCGCGGCCGCCGTCTATCTGTCGATGGGGCGACCGGTCATCTACCGGCAGCTTCGCGTCGGTCTCGACGGGAAGCCGTTCTACCTGCTGAAGCTCCGGACGATGCGCGACGAAGAGAGCCTCCACCCCGATGCTTCCCGACGAGGTGCACGAGTCCGACGGCGACCGGTTGACGCCCGTGGGGCGCTTCCTGCGGGCAACGTCGATCGACGAGCTGCCCGCAGTTCGTCAACGTCCTCCGAGGCGACATGAGCATGGTCGGCCCGCGACCCGAGCGGCCCGAGTTCGCCGCCGTGTTCCAGGACGACGTGTATCGGTACGGCGAGCGGCACCGCGTGAAGTCGGGGATCACCGGTTGGGCCCAGGTTCACGGCATCGGCCGCGGAAGCAACCGCTTCAGCCCGTCCTGCCTGGCCGACCGGGTCGAGTGGGACAACTACTACATCGAGAACTGGTCGCTCTGGCTCGACGTCAAGATCCTGCTGATGACACTCGCCGCGACGATCCATTTTCGGCAGGCGTAGTGGAATGATCCGGAACGGGCAGAGAGGCGCCACCGAATTCGTCGTCCTGACGACCCAGCGCAACGGGTCGACCTGGCTGATGAGTCTCCTGAACAGCGTCGACGGCATCTCGGCCTACGGCGAGCTGTTCCTCCCCAGGCCGCGATCGCCAGAGCGCCGGTGGGACTCCGACTTCTCCTACCCTCGATACGTCGAGTCGAGGACACAGGTCGGATCCGTGAGGCCCGTCTCCGTGTACCGCTACCTCTCCACCGCTCTACGGGCTTCCGGGCTCGGTCGGGTTCAAGCTGATGTACTCGCAGCTGAAGTCGTTTCCCGAGATCCTCCCGTACCTGATCCGGCACCGTATTCCGGTCGTCCATCTCGTTCGCCGGAACCATCTCGACGTGCTCGTCTCCTTCGAGATCAAGCGGAAGATCGGCAAGGCTCACATCCTGGTAGCCGAGGACCGACCCTCGGATCTCCAGGTCGAGCTGGATACGACGCTCGATCGAGAGGGAGCTGAGGAAGCTGCAGCTCAAGCACGACCTCGGGCGAAAGCTCCTGACATGGCGACGTTGCGGCATCTGGAGGTCGCGTACGAGGACCTCGTGAGCGGCGAAGCTCGTCTGGCAGACGTGCTCGAGTTTCTCGACCTATCCGGCGCCTCGACCGAGGCCGCGATCGAACATCGTGAAGACCCGTCTCGGCAACCAGCGGCACGTCATCCGCAACTACGACCAGGTGCGCAGGACGCTGCAGCGATCCGCAGTTCGCCTGCCTGCTCGACTGACTCAGCTCGCGACCGCGGCCGGCGAGCTCTCCGTTGAGCCAGCACGGACAGATCCCGGTCGATCAGCTCCTCGAGCGCCAGGATGTCGTCGCGGTAGAACGCGAGCAGGTCGGCCCGCAGATCCGGCGGGAACGTCGGAGGCGACTGTAGGTTCCGCGCGCGCAGGCGCTTCGCGAGGCTCTGCCCGCCCTCCGGCAGCATCGCCTTCGCCGTCCGGACGAGCGTCGGGTGGAAGTAGAGGCGGTTGAGCGTCCTGCTCCTCGGAACGCTCGCGGGGTTGTACCTGACAGCGGTGTCCGGCACGAAGGCCGTGTCCACGCCGATGTACTCCATGAGGTCGACGACGACCCCGGTCGGATCGCGCTTTAGATCGTCGAACAGATACACCTTGATCTGGTCTCGCGGGAACGCGTCGAAGTAGCGCTTCAGGCGCTGGTAGTACAGGCCTTCCCGGACGTGACTCGCCTCCGGCGTCAGGTCCTCGTACGCGCTGCCCGACGACCTCGCCGCGGCGGGTCCGCATGAGGAAGCCCGAGAAGGCCCGATCGGCGGGATTCCGCAGGCTCACCACGAGCTTCGCGTCCGGGAGGCTCTCCCGGATCCGCCGCGCGGCCGAGGGACACCGAAAGTACTGCGGCGACACTTCTCCGATCGCCCGCTCGTCGTTCGCACCGGCGAACGACGCCGCGTACTCCTCGAAGGTCCGGACGCGGAAATGGCGAAGCAACGGCGGCTCGGCTCCATCCGTGTCGGGCCAGGCTGCGCGCGTCCTCGTAGCCGAAGTAGTTCGTCCCCTTCTCCGGATACATGAAGACCTGCGGATGCTGGTCGAGGTACCGGTAGAGCGAGGTCGTTCCGGCCTTGGCCACGCCGATGACGATGAAGTTCGGAAGCGTCATGAGGATCGTCCTCCGGATGCGAAGGGGTTGTTGCGGCAGGGCGTGCCGAGCGAGGCTGCGCGCCTCGGCAGCGACCGGCCGCGCGAGAATCTGAATTGCGGCGAGGTAGACGACCGCGCCCGCGCTGGACGCGAGGAGAGCGTGACGAGCGCGCCTACGCCTCCGAGGAGCTGCTGCAACCCGAGCGCCACTCCGGCGAAGAGGATCGAGGCGGCGAGGGGCCCTCTGACGCCCTTGGCGTACGTCCACGCGCTGATCGGTACGAGTCGATTCACCGCCCAGTACGACAACGGGGCCACGAGATAGCCGACGCACACGGCTGCGACGGCTACGGCGACGATGCCGTAGCTCACCGCGACGGCGAACGCCGCGAGGTTCAGGAGCGCCGTGATCCCGACGATGACCACCCGCCACGAAGGCTTTCCCAGCGCGGTCAGCGTCGACGAGTTCAGGTAGCTGACCGCTCGGATCAGGCCGAGCAGGGAGAGGACCTGCATCACCGGCACGCTCTCCTCCCACTTCGGCCCGAAGAGCACCGAGACGATCTCCGGCGCCATGACGATCATCCACGTAAAGACGGGGAATGCGATGAGCGCTGCGAACGCGCTGCTCTTGTAGTACGCGCGACGGAAGCGGTCGTGATCGTCTTGCAGCCTTGAATAGAGCGGAAAGGCAACACGGTCGATCAGGTTGCTCGTCAGCTGGATCACCAGTCGAAGGATCCGATAGCCCACCGTGTAGAACCCGAGCGCGACCGGACCGAGAACGGCGCCGATCAGGAGGTTGTCCGCGTTCGCGTTGAAGTAGTTGAGGAGGCGAAAGCCGACGACGTGCTTGCCAAACGCGAAGAGGCTACGCGCATCGCCGTAGTCGAAGCGAAAGCGCGGGCGCCAGCCCGAGACGCGCCAGAGGACGATCGTCCCGGTGCTCTGCGTGATCAGCCTCTGCGCGACCAGGCTCCAGACGCCGAAGCCGAGCAGGGCCGCAGCAACCCCGGCAACGCTTCCGACGGCGGTCGCGATCATGGTCCGCATCGCCAGTGACCGGAACGCCATCTCCCGCGTCAGGACGGCGCGTTGCACGAGATTGGAGCTGCCGATCGGGATGGCGAGGCAGAGCGCCCCGAGGACGGCCGCCAGCGAGTCCTGGTCGAGCCCGGCCGCGATCGGGACGGCCAGCGCCGCGAGGACGACCGCGAGCACCACGCCGAGGGCCATGCTCATCCAGAACGCGGTGTCGAGGTGGCGCGGACCGAGCTCCTTTCGCTGCACGATCGCGTCGGCGAGACCCTGGTCGGCGATGATCTCGGTGAGGCCGATGAACACCCAGGCGAGGGCGACCAGCCCGAAGGCCTCGGGCTCGAGCAGCCTCGACAGGATCGCGAAGACGACAAGGCGCGCGATCTGGTCCGCCCAGTTGCTGGTCGCGGTCCAGAAGACACCCTTCGCGGCGCGACGGCGCAGATTCCCGGCGCCGCTTCCGCCGGACGGCTCGATCGGGGGTTCACTCGGAGTGCTCAACGCCTACGTGCTCACGTCCGCCAGCAGCTCAGTTCGAGCCCAAGGGAGCTTTCGAGCTCGGCGAAGTCGTCGTCGTACAGCGACGTCAGCCGTCGCTTCGTCTCGTCCGCGAGCGGCGGGAGCGGGGTGCCGCGCGCGAGGATCCTCTGGACGCCGAGTCGCCTGCCGGCGTCGACGACGGGCTCGAGGCCCCACCTGCGCAGCCGCCGTCCCGTCTTCACGGTGAGCCGGGAGACCGATCCGTGGGCCGGAACGGTGCTTGCGTTCACCCGGTTCCGGAAACGATCCTGCGCGAAGCCACCCGCGTCGACGCCGAGGAACGCGCCGACCCGCGCGTGTGTCGCGCCGATATCCGCCAGGGACTGCTCGAGCACCAGGGCGAGGATCTGGTCTCGCTCGAAGTGTCCCAGGTATCGGTTCAGGTACCTGCCGTAGAACCCCTTGTCGATCGCCTTCGGCTGGTCTACGAGGAAGTCGCTCGAACGAGCCGCGATAGTTCGCCCTCTGGACGCAGAAGCCGTAGTTCGAGTACGCGCGCGCGACCGGATGGCGCAGCATGATCACCAGCTTCACGTCGGGCAGGGCCGCCGAGATCCGCTCTGCACAGTCCGCGCCGAGGTAGTACTGAGGCGAGATCTCGCCGACCGCGGAGTACCGGTCGCGATCCTCCGGCGGACAGAAGAACGACGCGTACCAGTCCAGGTCCCGCTCGAAGTGGCGGTCGAAGAACCGGATCTCCTTGCGACGAGTGGGCATGCAGACCTGCGGGTGGCTGTCGAGCCAGGTGTGGAGCCACGTCGTGCCGCCTCGCGGCACCCCGATGCCCAGGAACGTGGGGAGCGTCATCGCGCCTCCCCAGCGATCCGGTCCCGGCGGGGCCCGCTCGGGTGGGCCTCGGCCTCGGCGGCAGCGCGCGACTTGGAGGCTGCCGCAGCGGCGCTCGCGACGGCGAGCGAGAGGAAGATCCACACGGATTTCGAGTCCTCGAGGGACAGCGACATCGCCCCGATCGCGACGACCGAGATCTGCGCGAACCAGTACCAGGCGTTCCATCCACGCCGATACCGCACCTGGAGGACGACCGCAACGATCAGGTTCGCAAGCAGCACGAAGCCGACGATTCCGGTCTCTGCCAGCACGGAGACGTATGTGTTGTGCGCCTCCTTCCCTGTGGGAATCGCAGCGCGATGTCCGTCGAGACCCGCCCCCGTGAGGGGTCGCTCGAGGAATGCGTCGATCGACTCGTTCCAGATACCCAGCCTGCCGCTGAGGGCGCCTCCGCCCGACTCGGTGATCGTCGTCGCGGTTCCGATGCGAGAGAGCTGCTCGCGGGGCGCGACCCAGACGACGACCGCGATGGCTGCGAGCAGCGCAGCCCAGGCGATCACACGTGTTCCGGTGCGCGCTCGCCGGAGCGACCAGAGCACGAATATGGCGGTCGGGATGCTCGCGATCGTGGCGCCGCGCGTCCCGGTCAGGATGAGCGCGAACAGCGCGATCGGAACGTAGGCGTAGTTCAGCATGCGCACGGCCGGAGGGCGGCGAGACCCGGGGCTCGCCGCCAGGTACCAGGCCGCCGGTGCTGCGATCGCGAGGATGAGCGCGATGCCGTCCGTCTCGAACCCGAGAGCCTGGAAGCGGTGGTGTCCGGGGAACCTCTGCGGGGGCGCCGTGAAAAACGTCACGAGGAGGCTGAAGCAGGTGATGTACGCGCCGAGCACGTACGCCTGGAGGCACGTCTTGACGTCCGTCTCGGTCTCGCACAGATCCCACAGAATCAGCAGCAGGCCGAAGATCTCCGTGTAGGTCACGAACCCGCGTGCCGACGTGCTCGGGTCGAGGCTCCAGAAGACGGTCAGGCCGCTCCAGATCAGGAAGAGGAAGTACGCCTTCTGGAACGCCCCCGGCTGTCGCAGCCGGCCCCGGACCGCGACCGAGATCGCCCAGAGGCAGACCGTGGCAAGGCCCAGAACCTTGCTGATCCGCCCGATGTTGTCGACATGGATCGCGTTCTCCCAGGGAACCGCGAACACGAACGCGACGACGAGCCACCAGGCGACCGCGCGCAAGCCGCTCTTTCCGGCAACGCCGGGCACCGGGCCCACGGCGGCCTGCGGGCGCCACGCCTGTCCGGTCGAAGCCACGGTTCCCACCGCTTCTAGCCCAGGAGCCTCTCGACCATCGGTCTCGTCGCGCCGCTTCGGTAGAGGCGCAGCAGCGGTCCGTAGATCGTCTTCTGCTTCAGGCGGCACATGGCGAGGTTCCTTCTGTCGAACGCCCGCTCGGAGCCACCCCGGTAGCCTGCAAGCGCGTCCGGAAGCGAGGGCCCGAACTCGCGCTGGAACGCCGGATACAAGCTCGTCCTTGACGTATGCGTACAGCTCGAGATCCTCGCGGTTTGCCTCCACGATGGCCTGCCGCGTGCGGGGATTCGAGAGCAGGTCGGAAGCGATCGAGTTTCGCCGAGCGACGTTGACCGCTTCGTAGTCGATGCCGCAGGTCGGCCGCCCGCAGGGCTCTCAGCAGTACGAGCGACTCGTCGAAGCACTCGGTCAGGCCGACGAACATCCCCCGTCTCTCGATGACCCGGATCGCTTCGGAGGCGCTCGGCGTACCGGCAATGCGAGTCGTCTGGGCGTTGCGAAGCCAGTCCCTCTGGATCCAGTCGTCGAAGACGAGATCGCGCTTCCCGCGGTGGTCGACGTGGTACTGGAAGCGTGAGGCGCAGAGCGCGATCGGCTCGCGAAGGAACGTGAAGTACGCGAGCTCCGTACCCGTCGTCGTCGAGATCGACGTGGCCCGTGATGCGATGGCCCGCGATGCTGGCCAGCTGGGGATAGAAGCGCCGCACGCGCCGGAGGTCGGCGGCCGAGAACGGCTGCTCGTCCCACCGGGCCCGCCACGGCTCCACGTCGCAATGGCGCGGCCCGTACGAGCTGCGGAGGATGTAGCGCACGGTGCTACCCGCGGTCTTGTTGATGTGGACGAAGACGAGCATCAGCGGCGAGTCGTCCGGGACGAGCAGGCTCAGATACCCGTCGACGACGGTCTCCAGCTCGTAGGGGCGCCAGCTCTCCTCGGGAGCGGGAGACAGCCTGCCGTCGAGAGCCGCGTCGATCGCATTCGCCAGGGCGCCCACGTCGCCGACCGGGACGAGCGAGCCGTAGCGGCCCCCTGCCAGGATGTCACGTGGCCCGCTCGGGCAGTCCGTCGCGATGACGGGCGCACCGCAGCTGAGCGCCTCGATCAGCACGGTCGGCAACCCCTTCCCATCTCGAGGAGAGCACGAACGCAGTCGACCGGGCCATGTACGCGTACGGATTGCTCGTGGCTCCGGGGAGGTCGACATCGTCCGCGATCCCGAGCCGGCGGACGAGCGCCTCGAGCTTCGGCCGCTCAGGCCCCTCGCCAAGGATGACGAGCACGCGCCGCGCCGCCGTGCACGGACACGGGCAAACGCCTGCAGGAGCATCGGGAAGTCCTTCTGTGGGCGAAGCCGGCCCGCAGCGACGAATCACCGGGCTGCCGTCGCGAAACCACGGGTGATCGACCGGCGCGCGCGCCTTCTCGATGATGTCGTCGCTCACTATCGGGTTGAAGATCACGCCCACCTTGTCCTCGGGCAGACCCGTGAGTCGGACGAGATCGGCGCTCACGCCCGCAGAAACGCAGACGACGTGATCGGCCCAGGGATAGAAGCGGGCCACGAGCCGAGGCATCATCCGGTCCCGCCGGCTCTTCCCGTTCCTCGCCGCCTCGGAGAGCGTGTTCTGCTCGATGACCACGACCCGTCCCGGATACCCGGCGAGCCTCCGCGCCCAGAGCGCGACGATGTTCGCGTGATCCAGCACCGAGGCGAGAGCGTGAGGCTTCTCACGTCGCAGGTAGCGAACCAGCCGCGGGAGGGACGTCAGGACGCGCCGGAGCGCAGGTCGACGACCCGTACCTCCGGCTGGAATCTCCGCCAGGCGGGGCCCTTCGGCGGCCGCGAGGACGAGGTCGACCTCGAAGCCCCGCCGAGCGAGGCCCTCGGCGAGCTTCAGCGCACCCCGCTCGGCCCCGCCGCCTGCCATCGACGGCGCGAACACCGCGAGCCGCCCCCGAGCGCAGCGGAATCGCCTCCGACCCCGGCGAGACCGGCCCGGAGAGATGAGCGATCTCAGTCGTCCCCGTTCCCCGATCTCTCCCCGCTATTCTTGCTGGCCAGCCGGGCAAGGGCCTTCGCGAGGAGACGCGCCGGCGCAAGCGGCGCGAAGTTGTACACGTACCCGATCGGTGGATCCCGAGGAGGTCGAGCCGGTCGAGGGCGTGCCTGAGGCTCGCCGCCCCACTCCGATGGGGGACGACCAGCACGACTGCCGCGGCGCTCCGCAGCAGGGCATCCGCGTAGGCGGCTTCGCGGATCGGCGGCAGGTCGATGACCACGCGGTCGAACTGGTCGCGAACCGACTCGAACGCCGCAACGATCTGGTCGGTACGGAATCCGCCGGCCGCATCCATCGCGGCCGTCCCGGGGGCGAGCAGGCTCAGCGTCCCGCCGGCGCTCGTCTCCATTACCTGCACGATGCTCTCCGCCGAAGCGCCGTGGAGCAGCAGGTCGGCGAGCCCCTTGGTGGGGTCCTCGTTCTGCCGTGGTCTCCGCATCGTCGGCGCCGAGCAGAAGGCTGCGAGAGATCCCGCCTGACCGCGTCTCCGTCGATCGCGAGCACCCGACTGCCCTCCTGTGCGGCTGCCAGCGCCGTATTGGCGAGGAGCGTCGTCGTACCGTCGTGGAACGACGCGGCGACGAAGGCGACGGAGCGATGGACGGCGTCGTCGCTTGCGCGCTCCCGACTCCTGACCACGCTCTGCGCTCTCAACACGAGCTCGTCCCCGTCGATCTTGCGCTTGTCGCGACCGGGCTCGATCTCTTCCAGCTTGTCGAGGATCTCGAGGAGCGTGCGATCGACCGTCGCGCGGCTGAGGCCGGAGCCCTTGAGACCTGGATCGGAGATCGGGGCGCCGCTCGCGGCGAGGCTCAGTACCGCGAGCTCGCGGTCGTTCAGCTCCGGGAAGAGCCGCTGCCAGTCCTGTCCGTGTGCGACCGGATGCCCGTTCGACCTCGGGGCGGCCGAGATGCCGATGCGCGGACGCGAGGAAGTCTGAAGGCCTCGGCCGACTCCGTTCCCGGCACCTCGAGAACGGGCAGCCTCGAGTCGAGCCCCTCACGCCTGAAGTCGGGTATCTCGGCGAGCGCAGGAGCGTCGAGGAGAACCTGGGGCCGTACCGGCTCGAGAAGGCCTGCGTGCGAGCATCCCGCCAGTAGGCGAGCCCCGCGCCGACCAGGGCGCCGAGAACGATCCCGATCGCGAGCGCGGCGATCGTGGGAACGCCGTCGGACTTCGCCCGCTCGGCAGGCGAGAACAACGCGACCCCGTCCCCGCTCAGCCGGGAGTCGACCTCGAGGCGGCTCTGTCGCGACCTGAGCTCGCTGAGGAGAGCCAGCGCGTCGTCGCGCTCGCGCTGGGCTGCGAGTCCCGCTGGCAAGCTCGCCTCGGCCTGCGCGACCAGGAGCCACGCCTTCAGCTCGGCCTCGAGCTCGCGCACGCGAGCCGTCACGTCGCTCGGCAGGAGCGTTCCGTCACGTATCTGGGCGAGCTCGGAGACGATCGCCGAGATCTGCGCCTCCGAGGCGGCCGCACTGACTCCGGCGGTACCTGCGAGTGTGGTCGTTGCCTCCTCGATCGCGACGTTGAGCCGCTCCAGCGCCGCCTGGGAGTCGACGTCGAGCGCGCCGCTGACGATCTCCCGATACGCGCCCACGACGGCGTTCGCGCCCGCTATCGCGTCCTCTCGATTTTTCGCGCGGAAGCTGACGACGACGTAGTTCGACTCCGCGTTCGATTCGACCGACACGTTGCGCTCGAGAGCGCTCGACGCCGATGTCCGCCGGCGGGTCGCCGGTTCGCGCGAGCGCGCTCGCCCGGTCCGCAACGGCCGCTGAGGTCAGGATCGCGACCTGATTCGCGACGTAGCGGCTCTCGTCGCTGCTCGAGCGGGGATCGGCGAGGACGGCGGGATTCGGGTCCTCGAGCAGCACGCCGGCGTCCGCCACGTAGCTCGGAGACCGCATCGACGTAACGAGCAGGCCGAGCGCGCCGAACACGGCCGCGAACAGGACGACGAGCAGCCGGTGATTCCAGACCGAGGTGAGCACGTTGGGCTCGGTCACACTGCCGCGGCGTTCGCTCGTCACGTCCTGCTCCCGGCCGTACGGCATGTCCCCGCGACGGTGGCCGCCAAACACCTTGCGCGCCGCGCCCGCTCAGGCAGGCGACGCAACGACGTCAAGGTCGGTTGGGGAAAACGATGCCGCAAAATCGTTCGTGCCTCACTACCCCTCGATGGCACACGGCGACTTCAACGCAGACCCGCGCGGGAAGTCGCCCTTTGTCTGAACATAGCAGCCTCCGGGAGTCTCATCAAGATTGCGCCGGGACTCCGATCCCGCATTTCGAGCCACGTTTTCGAGGGTCGCGACGACACACCGGCGTGCGTCCCGTCACAGCGCTTCCCAGATGATCTTCCTGATCTCCCGCACCGATTCGGGGAGCGGCCGGTGGGTATCGACCCGCCTGACGGGGGCTCGTTCGTACTGAGGATTCGAGCTTCGGGCATGTCGCGCCCGCACGTAGTCCTCGGGCTCGTTCTTCGCCCGGGCCCGGTTCCGCTCGAGCGTGACCTCGACGGGCGCCGTCAGATGGATGACGAGATCGGGGTCGGGTATCTCCCGGTAGAGGCGAGTCTCGCGATCGACCAGCCAGCGCCGTAGCCCGTCGGTTGCTCCCGTGCGGGAGTGGCGAAGCTGGGCGCCGTCCGTCGCTCCGCGCTCCCATGACGGGTAGCGGTCCGAGAGGACGATCGTGCCGTTCGCGGCCTCGGCGAAAGCCCGCGTGAGCAGCGCTCGCCGGTCGTGGGCGAGGAGGACCGAACGGATCCCGAACAGCAACGGGAACGGGCGGGTGGGATCGTTGCCGCCTCCTTCCGACGTCTCCCTGGCAACGACGACCGTCGACCGCTGGCCGGGTGCGACCCGTCGCAGCGCCGGCAGGAGCAGGTTGGGAAGGAAGGTCAAGGGCGTCCCCGGCGGCTTGCCGGTGTGAACGCGCCGCACCGTGTAGTGCGCGCCGAGCCAGCGAGCGGTGTCCTCGAGCATGGTCGACTTGCCCGTCGCCTCGGTGCCGACGAACGCGATGACCGCTCCCCCCGTGGCAGGCGCCAGTTTCTTCGGCGACCCCGTCAGGCGGTGGGTCGCCTTGCCGGCGAACTTGTCGCGCCGGCAACCGAGGCCGTGACCCGGCCGTGGCGGGCGAAGGGCCGTAGCTGCGCCTGCACACGCCGCCCGAGAATCACCCGCCGCCACGTGGGAGACGGCCGACAGAGCGCGGTGAGCGCTGCCGCAAAGAGGTTCGGATCGAAGGATGGAAGCCACGTCCTGAGCAGCCCTGCGGCTTCGGCCCGGGCGTCCGCCGTCGCCAGCCAGTCGGCCTCGAGCTGCACGCTTCGCGGCGCCCTCTGCGCACGAGCGCGAGCTCGGGCAGCGTCGCATGCTTCAACGACATCCGCAGAACGAAGACGATCAGCTCGGCACCTTTCGTAGGCGACGTCAACGACGCCCTCTTGCCTGACGTTCTCGAGCAGCATCTCCTCGATGGGCAGGTGGTAGTTCTTGGTCAGGCTGCCGCCCGAGATGACGCGGTAGTACGCATGGACGTGTACGAGCGAGCCGCTCTCCTCGTCGAGAGCGTGATAGTGCTCGAGCGACGGAAACGGATCGGTACCCGGTTCGATCGCGGGGCGGAAGCCGAGCCCTTCCAGAATCTCGCGCAGCGCACGGGCGTCCCTTCGGCGCACGAGCAGGTCGAAGTCCGTGCGGCCGGCGACGGTCGTCGCGAGATCCCAGTTGCTCTTCCAGTGGCAGTACCGAACCTCGCGGGCGTTCAGCTGCTCGCAGAGCGCGGAGAGGATCGTCAGCACCGGAGTGCGAGGGCTGTGTCGAGACGACGTCTGCAAGCGGCCTGCGAGCGCGTCGACGAGCTCCCGCCGAAGAGACGGGTCTCCGTCGTCGTTCTCGACCACGATCACCCGGTCACGCAGCGGCGGGGCTGCCGCGACGAGGTCGAAGACGTCGACGGTTCTGCGGATCGTACGCTCGATCCGATCTGGCGATCGCCCCAGGTGCTGGCGCCGCCGGTCGAGTCGGGACAGCCGCACGACGGACGAGCGCGGGGACGGGCGCCTTGACGTGCACGATCCAGTCGGGCCGAGGCACGAGGGAGGCGAACCGTGCGACATCGCGAGGATCGAGGTCGACCTCCGAGAGCGCGAAGTGGTACGCGGTGAGAACGGTGCCCTCGTCGGACAGGACGACGCGGTTCGGCGCGCGCCGCCTGGCGAGCTCGTACATCCCGACCCGGCGCGCCAGCCCGCGCATCCCGTTCAGCCGGTCGAAGGTCGAGGTTGCATACCGCCCGAACGTCCGGACGCCGAAGTCCAGAAAGGCCCGATGGCGGTTCCATGACGAGAGAAGGACGGGTAAGCGAGCATGCCTCCTGGACGACGTTGACCGCCGTCGGATGCGTCACGTGCCGGAGCACCGTGCGGTCGAGGACGAGGTCCGGCATCGAGACCGCACGCTCGCCCCAAACCCCTCGGTCTCGCACCATCTGCGCCAGGGTCGTCTTCCCCGCGCCGTCGCAGCCGATGAACTCGACGATCATGTGAGCTCGCGATACACCGTCTCGTAGCGCGGCGTGCATGGTGGCGAGCCCGAAGCTCGCTCCCGGACGAGGTTGCGGCAGCGCTCGCCGATCGCCCGCCGTTCCTCGACCGGGCATGTCCGACGAAGCGGCTGATCTCACGGGCGAAGCCCTCCGGATCGCCCGTGGCCGAACGATCGGGATGAACTCGGCGCCGGCCGCCAGTTCACGGTGCGGCGGGATGTCGGACAGCACGGCCGGACAACCGGTCGCCATCGCCTCGATGACCGCCACCGGAAGTCCTTCGCCGAGGGACGTCGACACGAAGAGGTCGGCCTCGGCGCAGCGCACGAAGACGTCGTCTCTGGAACCAGGCCGGTCAGCTCGATCCGCTCGCCGGCCACGACGAGCGTCGATCGCCGCGGCCGAGCCCGGTTTCGAGAGCACCCCGCGCCAACGAACGTCAGACGGCTTCCGCGTGTCGTCGAGGCGCCGGAACGCTGCCAGAGCGTCAAGCGGATCCTTGACCTTCTCCAGCCGTCCGACGGACACCAGCCTGAATGCGAGCGCCGTTCTCGATCGTGTCCTCCCGGCGATCGCGCGCTCCACCCGGTCGAGGTCGGCGCCGTTCTGAACGACCCGCGCCCGCCTCCCCACAAGCCTCCGCCAGGGCCGCGGGTAGCTGTCGTAGCGCGGCTCGGCCGCAGAACACCACCCGACGAAAGGTCGCCAGGGGGGAGCCATGAGCAGCTTGTTCCGGAGTCTTGTAGTCGTGGAACGAGTCCTGAACCGTGTAGACGAGCGACCGCCGAAGCCGTCGCTGGTGCGGCCGCGAGCGCCAGCGCCAGACGCGACCAGCGCGCCCGTCTGAGGCGCGTGGGCGTGGATGACGTCGTATTGTCCTCGGCCGCGACCGCGACGCTGAACGCCCGGAAGAACCCGCGCAGCGTCCCGTCCCCGGGAACACCTCTATCTCCGGTGGGTGGACAGCTGCGGAGCGAAGTACGTGCAGATGGCGAGCTCGCGCTCGTGCCTGAGCGGCAGGCAATGCTCGTTGTACTGACCGTTCGTCTCGCCGAGAATGATGATCACGTGCAGGATCCGAAGGCGGCGGTCGCCGTCCGGGATTCCGACTTCGTCGTTGCCGAGCTCGTCGCGGCCATGCGGATTCCTGGGTCGGGTTGCGGGAAACGGGGTCGTCCCGCGCTCAGTGAGCCCTATCCCACGTTGAGTCTTCGCTGGGCGTCCGTCAACCGTCCGTCCGGTTCCCCGCCCGAAGCGCGCGAGCGATCTCGTCGGCGACCTCGTCCGCCGACCGGCACGCTGTGTCGAAGCGAAGCACGGGCGGCCTTCCCCTGTCGTGCGTCGAAGGCGCCGAGTAGCCTCGCGTATATGCCGCGCGGTGCGCCGCCAAGAGATCGAGCGCGCGGCCGCGCTCCGCGCGGCCCTTGGCGTCGTGGCGCTGCTCCCGCCTTGTCGATCCGCTCGAGGAGCACCCGATCGGGCGCTTCGAGCAAGACGAGCGCGTCGAGCTCTATCGACCAGCGATCGACCATCTCGCCGAGCCACCGTGCGAATGCGGCTGTCCGCGTGACCGGCTTCCGGCCCCAGAGCAGGCAGGCGAGCGCGAAGATCGGCCCCTGGTCGAGCACGATGACGCCGGGCTGGTGATGGTTCGACCGCAGGAAACGGTTCCACTCCGAGACGTAGACGGCGAGCTTCACCTCGTCCCAGCTCAGCGCAGGCGGTTCGCTATGCTCCTGTGCGATGATCGGGAGCACCGAGGGGAGACTGTGCGCGACGTAGGGCCAGTGCGCGCGGGCACGGGTGTGGAGGAAGTCCGCCATCTGCCAGCCGTAGCGCCGCGCGAGGGCGTCGGTCAGCGTCGACTTACCCGCGCCTGCGACGCCGACGATCTCGATCAGACAGGGTTCGGCACGACACGGCAGAGCCTCACGCGAGCGTCGCCCAGACGAGCTGCTCGAGCTCGCGCGCGACGGCGTCCGCGGGCCGGCTTGCGTCGATCACGTGGGCGCCGGAGGCGCGCCAGTCCGCGTCCCACACCTCGGCGCTGCGCGGCCGGACCGTCTCCGGCCGCTCGGTCGTCTTGCGCCTGACGGCGATCTCGGGGCTCACCCGGAGGACGACAAGCAGCTCCGGCGGCAGGATCGACGAGTGGTAGCGCTCCTCGAGCCGGATCAGCGCCCGCAGAACACGGCCGCGGGGCGATCCGGCGGTCAGGGACGCGATCCGCGGGACGTCCATCGACGCCAGGCAGGAGTGCGGGTAGCGGTCGCAGAGGACGAGGCCGCCGTTCATCGCGAAGCGGCGCGCGTCGCTGTAGACGCGTCGCCGGTCGCGGGCGGTGCAGGCGAGCCAGATCAGCGGCCGGTAGTCAGACAGCCGACGAGCGAACCGGCGGACCGGCGCCGCCGGCATCACCCGCCGAAGGCCGTTCGCGCCGAGCACGGCCACCTTCAGCGCCCCCCTGACGGCGTACGTCGTCATCGACCACTGCGGCTTTCCCATGTGGACGACGCGGAGATCGAACTCGGACCCGAGGCTGCGCGTGAGCGCGGCAACAGCGGTCGTCTTCCCCGACCCGTCGCCGCCCAGGACCGCCACCATCGCCCCGCCCGAGGCAAACCGGCTCTTCGATCGGAGCCCGGTGCGGTGAGCGACCGCCTCCGCCGCCCGTCCGGCGATCCGGCCCGCGCAGTCAGACCACCGGCCCCGGCGCGCGTGGGGCTGAAGGCTCACCTCGAGCCGGCGGGCCGTCCGAACCCGCCGCCGGACGGAAGCCCGGTGACGAGTGCACTGGCGCAGTCGTCGAACAGCCGTGGATCGACGCATGGAAGCGAATCCCGGACCATGCGCGCCGCCTCCTCGGCGTCGATGCGGGCCCGTAGGTAGTCGAGCTCCTCCCGCTCGCTCCGCTTGGGGCCGGCGCGCCTTCCTCGCAGTGCATTCCAGACGATCTCGTCCCAGGTGCAGTACTTCAGCGCCATCCGGATCACGAAGACCACGTACTCGAGCTCGGGAGACGGCAACCTGAAGCTGCCCGCCCGGGTCGCAGAGCGAAGGTAGGCGTCCTCGATCGGAAGCCGGTAGTTCTTCGTGCGATCGTCTCCCGACGACGAGCTGGTAGTGGGCGTGGACGTGCACCAAGCGGCCCGACCGCCGGATCGAGGCCGTAGAAGCTCTCGATGCCGGGGCTCGCGCGCATGACGACTGTACGTGCGCGCGAACCCGAGGCCTGCGAGGACCTCGGCGAACCGCCGGACGTCGCGTCGCGAGACGAGCAGGTCGAGGTCGTTCTCGCCCCGGAGCGAGCGATCGATCGCGGCGTTGCTCTTCCAGTGGCAGTACGCGACGCCCGCCTCCTCGAGACGCGTCGGCGAGGCTCAGGACCAGCGGGAGCGCCCCTCGCTCCGCCGACGCCGAAGTCAGGCTCTCTGCGGGCCCGGCCGGCGGCCGGCGCGGCGCTCATGACACTCCCTCGGCTTCGAACAGCGACACCGAGGCCCTCGGGCTCCGCTGCCGGAGCAGGCGCTCGTACTCGTGCACGTACGCCTCGAGCATGCGGCCGAGCGTGTAGCGCTCCTGCTGCACCGCGCGGCCCCTTCGCCCCACGCTCCTCGAGCCGGGCACGATCCGTCGCCAGCATTCGGATGGCCCCCGCCAGGCGCGCCGGATCTTTCGGCGGAACGAGCACGGCTGCTTCGCCGTCGTTCGTGACTTCCCGGTTGCCGCCGACGGCTGTCGTGACGACCGGCTTTCCGGCCGCCATCGCTTCGAGGAGCGAGACCGGCAGGCCCTCCCAGAGGGAGGGCAAGGCGACCAGATCGGACGCCGCGAGCAGGTCGCCGACGTCCGCGCGGAAGCCGACGCAGCCGCACGGTCTCCTCGAGACCGAGGTCGGCGACGAGCCGTGCGAACCGCTGCTCGAGCGGCCCGTCTCCCGCGATGACGAACCTGACGGACGGCAGCTCCGCCGCGGACGAGCGGAGCCGCCCGGATCAGGTATTCGAGCCCTTTCTGCTCGGCGAGCCGGCCGGTCGAGAGCACGAGGAATCCGATCTCCGACGCCCAGCTCGTCCCGGACCTCCTGCCGCGATCGCGCCGGCCGTGCCCGCTCGGCCGGCACGCCGTTGGGGATGGCCACGACCTGGTCGGGCCTGACCGATGCCCATCCGGAGCGCCCACGTCGCGGTGGTACTCGCTGACGGTGACGATCCGGTCGCACCAGCGGGCCGCGAGCCGCTCGGCGCGAACGTACGCGGCCGTCGCCAGCCGTCCGGTCTGCTCGTGAAACGGGAACAGGTGGGCGGTATGGATGATCGCCGGCGCCCCGGTCCATGTCGCCGCGAGCCGGCCGACCATTCCGGGCTTCGAGGTGTGCGTGTGGACGATCGAGTACCGCGACCTCGAGAGAAACGCCGTCAGGCGCACCAGGCCCCGGGCGTCCCAGAGCGGCCTGATCTCCCGGCGGATGACTTCGAGATCGACGAGCCCGAGCCCCGCCTCCCGGATCAGCTCCCGGAAGCGAGGCTCGGTGGCGAGAACGTCGACCTCGAAGCCTGCCTGCCGAGCAGCCCGGCCGAGCTCGACGATGAGCAGGGCGTCGCCGCCGAGGGGAGCAGTGCCCCTGATGTGCAGTAGCCGAGGCGGCGACATGAGAGTTGCGCCCTACGGGATGTCGACGTCTTGCACGTCGTTCGCTGCCAGACCGAACGCCGACCCGTCGAACGTCAGCGTCGAGGAGTACGTTCCCGCCGTCGTCGAGCCGAGGGAGGTGGGCGTGAAGACGAAGACGTCCTCGTCCTGACCGCTCACGGCGGTGACGGCGAAGACGTCGGTGGTCGAGAAATGGATCTTCCCCGTGGCATCCACCGCCGCGCCGCTGACGTCCTCCGAGCCCGAGAGCTCGACGTCGCTGCCGTCGAAGTACACGGCAGCGGTCCCGGATGTCACGTCGCCGAGCTGCGTGGGCGTGAACGCGAGCAGATCCTCGTCGGCCACCGTCACACCGCCGACCGTCGCCTTCCCCGTGGTGGAGAGCAGGATCCTTCCGTCCGCGAGCAGCTCGACGGCATCCACGTCGTGGGAGCTCGTCGTCAGCCCGACGTCGGAGCCGTCGAAGTAGAGCTGGAAGGTTCCGGCGGTGGTGGCGCCGAGCGACGTCGCGTCGAAGCGGACGATGTCCGACTCGTCGACCGGTCCCGAGATCCCGGGCAGCACCTGGCCGTCGGCGTCGAAGGACAGCAGAAGCGTGTCGGAGTCGAGGAAGGCGAGCCCGTCGAGGCGGCGGCTCGAGAGGCCGACGTCGGAGCCGTCGAAGGCGAGGCTGAACGCGGTCCCGTTGAAGAACAGGACGTCCTCGTTCGCGGCGGTGACGCCGCCGACCGTCGCCGACGCGCGCAACGAGAAGTGGAGCGCCGGCGACGGGCCACCCTCCGGCTCGTCCGTGACCGTCACCGAGATCGCCTGCGTGTCGCTGAGGGTGCCGTCGGACGCGCCTACGGTCACCTCGTAGACGTTGTTCGTGTCCAGGTCCGTGGGCGCCTCGAAGTTCGGCGCGGCGACGAAGGTGAGGACGCCCGACGCGGAGTTGATCGCGAAGCGGGCGGCGTCGTCGCCCGCCGGCGATCGAATACGTGATCGGGTCGGTGTCGGTCGCGTTGACGTCGGTGACGGCCGTCTGGTTCTCGGGCACGGAGAGCGCCGCCGTCGGCCCGCCGCCGTCGGACGTGATGACGGGCGGCTGATTCCCTCCCCCGCCGTCCTCCGGCGCGGTCACCTCGTAGATCTTGCCGTCGACGATGTTGGGGTTGTCGTTGTTGTCGATGCCGCGGTCGGCGATGTAGAACCGCATCGCTCCGGAGCCGTCGCTGGCCGGGGCGTAGGCGAGGCCGGCCGGCTTGTATGCGCCGGAGGCGTCCACGTCGATCGTCTGGAGCAGCGCTCCGCCGATCGTGGTCTCGATGACGATCGGCCCGCTCTGGCGGTTCGAGAGCACGAAGACGGTTCCGCTCTGCGCGTTGAACTCGACCGTCTCGGGGTCCTCCACCCCGTAGGCCTGGACGTCGAACTGACCGACGAGCGCGCCGGTTGTCGTGTAGACGTAGATCTCCCGGTTGACGCCGTCGGCGACGAGCAGCCGGTTGTTCGCCGTGTCGAAGGCGATGCCCTCGGGGTCGCCGTTGCCGAACAGGTCGTGCGGAAGAAGTTCCAGCTGTCGTCGGAGGTGCCGATGAGCTGGTCCGCGCCCGGGTTCAGGTTGTAGACCCGCTTCCCACCGTCCTCGGTGACGAAGTAGTGCCCCGAGGCGGGGTCGAATGTGATCCCCGTCGGCTCGTCGGTCATGGGCACGACGGTGGGGTTGATCTTCGAGATGTTCGCGCTGCGAATGACGCTCCCGTCGAGCGTCGTCTCCCAGAGGTTCGCCCCTTGGAAGTGCGTGATCCCTCCGACGGTCTCCTCCACCTCGCCGTCCGTGACGATGAGCCGGCTCGACCCGGAGACGAACGTGATGCCGGACGGGTCGGGGCTAGGCGGCGACCATTGGGCCGCGTCGATTGTCTCCACGAGCGAGGACTCGAAGTCGCTCGCCGCCACGAAGGACACGAACGCCGCCGGGGCGGAGCTCAGGGAAAGCTCGAGAATCCGCCCGGTCCGGAGCGTCGACACGGTCGGCCCGGGAGGCCGTCCGCCGTCCGTCGTCACCGTGACGCCGCCGCCGTCGGCGACGTACAGGCTCGTGGCACCCGGATCGTCCGTCTGGTCCGCGCTCGGGGCGACGACCATGCCCTGCGGGTTGGCGAGATCCGCGCCCGAGAGGTCGAAGGAGCCGACGAGGGCATCCGGCCGTCGTGAGCTCGTACAACGTCAAGCCAGCGCCGAGATAGAGATGGCCGCTGACGGCGTCGTAGGCCAGAGCCGCGCACACGGCTCAAAGCACGGACCTGTGGGTAGATCTCGGAGGTCGTCGCCGAGTCGAAGCTTCCGTCGGCTTCCGGCTGCAGGCGAACGATGCGCCCGATCCGCGCGTCGAGGACGAAGACCTCGCCGCTCGCCGGATCCACGGCCATCCCCTGCGGGCTCTGCAAGCCGAGCCCGGTCACGTCGTGAGCGACCAGCGTCTCCGGAAGGAGGTCGCCGTTCGGGCTCGCTTGCACCTCGAGCAAGTGCCCGTCGCCGGACAGGAGCAGCAGGCGGCCGTACCGCGCGTCGAACGCCATGTTGATCGGGTCCCGTAGCGTCGCCGCGATGCGTGTCGACCCGCTGCGATCCGTGAACGGGATCAGCTCGAACGGGGTGAGCGTGACGACCTCGGTGGCCGCCGGCCTGGGGCCGCCCGGCGACGCGTCAATCACGTAGAACGCGTTGTTCGCCGGAGAGAACGCCAAACCCGACGGAGAGCGAAGGCCGGTCGTCTCCTGCTCGAGCAGGCCGACCTGCTGCGCCTGGGTAGCGAAGCCGGTCAGGCGTCCGGCGTCGGGCTCCGCGGACGCGGTGGGGGCAAGAAGGAAGACGAGGCCTGTCAGGACGGTTCCCGCCAGGAGGGCTGCCCGGGGCCGCAGGCCCTTGGGCTCGAGTGCGCGGCCGCGCTTTCTCATGATGCTCCGATCGGTCTCGGGAGGCCGACCGTTGCTCCCTCACGGCGAGAGAGCAGATCGGCGATGGTCACCCAGCGGAAGTCGCGCAGCAGCGACAGCCAGCGCGACTCTGTCCTTTCGAGGTTCAGGTAATGACGCAGGCGCTCGCTTCGCTTCAACCCGCCGATCCGTGGCTGCGCCGCGTCCAGCTCCCAGGGATGGATGTAGAAGACGTATGGCTTTCCGGCACCGAGGATTCGCTCGACGCCCAGCTTGAAGACGGGATACGGCATCAGACGGAAGTAACCGCCGCCCGCCCAGGGGACCGCATGACGACCGACGGACAGACACGGCAAGCTCACCTCGGTCAATCCCTGGTGTCGCGCAATCGGCCCCGCGTGTTTCAGGAAGGCGAGCTTCCCGTACCGGTCATGGCTGATCGTGGTCGGAAACAGTGAGGAGTCGTACTCGAACCCGAGCTCCCGCAGGATGGGTAGCGCCCAGTCGGTGATCGAGAAGCTCGGTGCCCGATAGCCGCGGACTTGCAAGCCGGACATGTCCTCGAGAAGCTCCTTCGACCTGGCGACGTCGGCGCGAAACCCGTCGTGGCGCATCTCGTGGACGAGGTCGTGCCCGTATCCGTGCGAGGCGATCTCGTGGCCGGCCTCCGAGATGCTGCGAACGAGCCGCGGCGCCCGGTCGGCGACCCACCCGAGGACGAAGCACGTCGCTCGCACGTTCCACTGCGCCATCGCGCCGAGCATTCGGTCCATCGTCCTCTCGACGCGGAGCTCACGGCTCTCCCAGGACGGTCGCGGGACAGCGCGGCGGAGGTTCTCGACGTGAAACCAGTCCTCGACGTCGATCGACATCGCGGCGACGGGCGGTGCAGCTCCGCCTCCCGCCATCAGGCGTTCGCCACCCGATCAGGGGAGTCCGAGGGATCGTCTCGAGATGCCGCAGAAGAAAGAGGATCGCGCCGCAGTTGTCTCCACCTCGCTCGGGAGAAACTCACTCACACGCTACGCGCCGGGTGCTGACCAGTCAAGGCCCGGCGCACCACCGCGCGCGCCGCGGGCCAGAAGCCCCGCGCAAGTTGGGGAGGCGGGGAGGCTCTAGTTAGGGGTACGCGCCAACGTCGAGCGGTCCATGCCATGGGCAACGCTCAGAAGGAGGCCGTGACCGTGAAGCTTCTACCAGCCCTCGTTCTCTCCGTACTCGTGTTCGCCGGCGCTTCCATCGCGGGTGCGCAGCCGGTGGCCCCGGCCGCCGGGTCGGCTCCTTACCCACCCCCCTCGACCGAGACCGGAAAGGGCGTCTTCGTGCTGAGGTGCACGCTTTCCCATCAGCGGCAGGTCGACCCGATCGTCATGCCCGGGCCCTCTGGCACTCCCTCCCACCATCTGCACGATTTCTTCGCGAACCGCTCGACCGACTCGAGCTCCACCTACTCGTCGATGATCGCCGCGGGGACGACGTGCGGCCTGAGGGCTGACACCGCTGCCTACTGGACGCCGTCGCTCATCGCTCCGAGCGGAACCGTCGTCAAGCCGAGGACGATGTTCGCCTACTTCCGGAACAAGCCGGCGAAGTACGGCACCACCGTCGCCTATCCGCCGGACTTCCGCCTCGTCGCGGGCGGACACGGAACGTTCCCGAACACCTTCTGGAACTGCGAGGGAGACGGCAACTCGAGCACCATGCTGCGGACGCCGCCGAGCTGCGGCAGCAAGATGATGGTGCTCCACATGCGCTTCCCGAACTGCTCGGACGGCCGAACCGATTCGAGCGATCACCGCAGCCACGTGGTGTACGCCCAGGACGAGCGCTGCCCGGCATCGCACCCGATCAAGGTGCCCGAGCTCTTCCTCCACGTTCGGTATCCCGTCGGCGCGAGCGGGCCGGGATACAAGCTCGCCGACGGAACGGTCGAGGCGCACGCCGATTTCTGGAACACCTGGCAGCAGTCCGCGCTCGAGGGGCTCGTTCGGCGCTGTCTGAACGCCGGGATCGACTGCGGGCAGCAGACGGGGTAGGCCGGGGCAGGGGCGCGGGCGGCGCCTCGATCAGACGGAACCGGGAAGGTCGATCCGGTCGAGATCGGCCTTCGCCGGCCCCCTGATCACCGTTCCCCGCGCGTCGTAGCGCGAGCCGTGGCAGGGGCAGTCCCACGTCGAGAGCGACGCGTTCCAGCCGACGCCGCAGCCGAGGTGCTTGCACTTGCGCGAGAGCGCGACGACCTCGCCGGACTCGTCGCGGTAGGCGGCGATCTTCCGCCCGTCGAGCTCGACCACCGCGCCTTCGCCGGGATCGAGATCGTCGATCGTCCGCCCGACGGTCTGCACGACGAGGATGTCGCACGGAGCGGCGTGGGAGACGGCATTCGGAACGCTGCCGAGCGCGCGGCCGGCGCCGGACATTCCCTTGTTCCCGACGACGACGAGGTCGTACCGGCCGCGCTCGGCAACCGCCACGATGGCCCGCGCGGGATCGCCTGATTCGAGATGTTGAGGCGCAGGCTCGTCGCCCAGGCGCTTTGCCGTGTCTCGCAGGACGACCTTCCCCAGTAGCTCGTCGCCGACGTGGACGAGGCTCAGCTGTCCTTCCACCGCCAGCGCGAGCTCGGCACCGATGCGGGCTGCATGCTCTGCGGTCGGCGAACCGTCGGTGGCCACGAGGATACGCTCGTAGACGCCGGCCGCCCGCTCCGCCTCGCTGCCGCGCCCGGCCGTACGCACGATCAGAACGCTGCACGGGGCACCGTGCGAGATGCGGTCGGGGACGCCGCCCAGCCGGAGCCGCCGAGCCTGCCCCATGCCGACGTCGCCGACGACGATCAGGTCGGCGTCCAGGCGATCCGCCTGCTCCGCGATGACCGGCGCGGGCTCTCCCGCTGCGACCACGGCTTCCGCGGACAGCCCACCCTCCTCGGCGCGCGCCTTCGCCGCTTCCGTCGCCTCGCGAGCGGCCGCGTCGTCCCCGGCCTCGTACGCCGAGAGAACGATCAGCGAGCCGCCCACCGAACGGGCAAGACCTGCGGCCACCGTCTCGGCGACCTGGGCGGTGGACGAGCCGTCCGTGGCGACGAGGATCCGTCGAAGCGCCATCAGAACGGCTTCTGCACCATCAGGTAGACGATGAAGAGCAACCCGATCAGGCCGATCCAGAACGAGAGCAGCGGCACCGGCGAGCTGACCACGCGCTCGATCTCCTCCGCACCGACCGCCGTCCCCGCCTCCTCGATCGTCAACACCTTGCGCAGCCGCTTGTAGTACGGCGACGTCACGGCCCACATGAAGACCATCAGGGCGAAGAAGACGCCGAGCGAGACGCCGATCCAGGCCTGGTCGAACCACTTCCCTTCGACGCCCGCCGCAATTCCGCCGAGGAGGAGCAGGAGCGTGGTGACGTAGAAGACGCCGGTCGCCGAGGCGGAGACCTGGAGAAGGGCGCGGATCCGGTCAGGGTCGCGCTCGTTCCGGACGCGGAGCGCAGTGCCGACGCTGATGCCGTGCGCGAGCAGGAAGCCGACGACCCCGACGATGTGGATGAACACCCACCACTGATACACGCGAGCCTCCGATCGGCCTTCCCGAACGCGAGGGCCGATCATAGAGGACGCTACAGCTCGAGCTCCATGCCTTCGTGGGCGAGCGTGATCTCACCGGCCCGCTCCCACTCGCCGGCGCGGGCGACGCCGAGCAGCTGCTCGAGCTCGTCGTCCGAGTGGTTCGGGTCGTGGTGGAAGAGCACGAGCCGTCCCACGTCCGCTGCTCGCGCGAAGTGCACCGCGTCGATTGCGGCCGAGTGGCCCCACCCGATCCGGTGCGAGTACTCCTCCGCCGTGTACTGGCCGTCGTGGAAGAGCAGCTCGGCACCGAGTGCCAGGCCGTGTCCCGAGATCTCCTCGGGCGGGTCGAGCGCGACGTCGGCGTCCCGTGCCGGCTCGTGATCCGGGACGTAGGCGAACGAGCGGCCATTCTCGTTGAGGCGGTACGCGAGCGTCGGGCCCGGATGGTTCACCAGCTGAGCCCGGACGTCGAGCTGCCCGAGGCGCCACTCGGCCTCGTCGTGCACCTCGTGGAAAACGACGAGGGCGGGGATCGCGGAGAGCGGCACCGGGAAGAGCGGGGGCGAGAAGTACTGGGTGATCCGTTGCTCGAGCGTCCTGCCCGGTGTGTGCGGACCCCAGATGTGGAGCTCGGTGCCCGGGTCCCAGATGGGCGCGAAGAAGCCGAGTCCCTCGATGTGGTCGAGGTGCAGATGGGTGAGTAGCAGGTGCATGGTCTGCGGCCCCTCCTGGTGGGCCGCCAACCCGAGGGGGCGAATCCCCGTGCCCGCGTCGAGGACGATCAGCCCGCCGTCCTCAGACCGAATCTCGACGCACGACGTATTGCCGCCGTACCGGACCGTTTCCTGTCCCGGCGCGGCGAGCGACCCCCGGCATCCCCAGACGCGTGCTCTCACGCGCGCGGAAGCCTACCCTGGCTCGGGAGCTACCCGTCCTGCTCGGTGCGGGCGACGCGCGCTGCGATGACGTCGAGGATCTGCGCCTCGACCTTCGGGTTCCTCCGGAGGAGGCTTCGAAACGCTTGCCGGGTGAGGATGAAGAAGCGAAGCGACGTGGCGGCGGTGACGGTGGCCGTGCGCCGCACGTCCTCGACGAGGGCGATCTCGCCGAAGTAGTCCCCCGGGCCCAGGGTGGCCACGGGCGCGCCGTCCTTCGTCACCTCGGCCTCGCCTTCGATGATGACGAGGAACTCAGAGCCGAGATCGCCCTGCCGGCACAGGACCTTGCCGGCCGGGAACTCGAGGTCGTCGGTCATCATCGCGAGCTGCTCGAGCTCCTTCCGGGACAGAGCCTCGAAGAGAGGCAGGGCCGCGAGCGTCGCGGTCTTCGTGTCGTTCGGGAACCTCGGCACCGGGGTAAGCGTACAAGGGTGCGTGTGCCGAGTCACGTCCGCGCCCGACCGCCGGACGGGACCAGAGAAATGCCCGCGTGAACCGTCGGGAATCCGGAGATTCAGACTGTCCTCGCGGGCAGGGCAAGTATTCACCGTCCACGGGCCCGTGTCAAGGACGCTCCGTCGATCCCGTAGGATCCGCGCCGGAGTGAGAGCTCGCTTCCTTCTCGCGCTCGCCGTCGTTCTCGCCGACACCCTCGGACGGATCCGCGTTCACCTCGAGCTGGCGCCGTGCAAGCGCGGCCAGCTGCGTGAGTCGCCGATCCTCGCGGGGGTCGTCCGGCCGACGTAAGCGGCGGCTAGGCTTTCGCCCGCCGCCGCGTTCGGGAAGAATCTGTCCGTGCCCAGCCAGCGCTCCACACCGGTACGCCGGATCGCCGTGGGAACCGATCGCTCGACCAGCGCCGACTTCGCCGTGGCGTGGGCGGCGGACATGGCCGAGCGCTACGAGGCGGAGCTGCTCGTCATCCAGGTGATCGTGCCCGAGAACCCGGTGGCCACCCAGGCCGGCGCCGCCGAGACAACGCGGGCCTCGCACGCGACCGAGGACCTCCGGCTGCTCGCCCACGAGATGGCGGGCGACCGAGGCAGGGCGCGGGTGGTCGTCGCAGAGAACGCCTCGGATGCGATCGTCGACGCGGCCGACGAGGAGGCCGCCGACGTGCTCGTCGTCGGGAACGTCGGCATGAGCGGCCGCAAGGAGTTCCTGCTCGGCAACGTCCCGAACCGCGTGTCACACAACGCGCGCTGCACCGTCGTCATCGTGAACAGCGCCGATGCCGAGCCGGTCGCGCAGAAGAGCGGTCTCGGCCGGTTTTTCAGGAGGGAGTCGTGACCGACGTTCCCGTCGACCCCACCGACGTCGAGGGCCAGCTTCTCGGTCGCGCGACGCAGATCGGGCGGGTGCTCGCCAAGCACGGGCTGCGAGACGCAGTGCGCAAGAGCTCCCGCGACGAGCTCGGGAACGCCGCCCGCGCCCGGCGCCTGCGGGACGCCCTCGAGGAGCTCGGCCCGACCTTCGCCAAGCTCGGCCAGATCCTCTCGACGCGGCCCGACCTGCTGCCGCCGGAGGTGATCGCCGAGCTCGCCACCCTGCAGGAGAAGGTGACGCCCTTGACGGAGGCCGAGGTCGTCGCCGTCATGGAGGAGGAGCTCCGCGTGCCGTGGGAGGACGTCTTCGAGAGCATCGAGGCGACCCCGATGGCTGCCGGGACGATCGGCCAGGTCCATAGGGCACGGCTCGAGAACGGCGACCGGGTGGTCGTCAAGGTCCAGCGGCCGAACGCGGCCACCGACATCTACCGGGATCTCGGGCTGCTCGAGATGTTCGCGGCCAAGACGGCCGACCGCTCGACGTTCAGGCGCCTCATCGACATCCCTGCCGTCGTCGAGCACCTCTCCTCGTCGCTCAAGCGCGAGCTCGACTTCCGGATGGAGGCCTCCAACATCGAGCGGATGCGCGAGGTGCTCGACGGCTACTCGCGCCTCGAGGTGCCGCAGGTCTACCGCGAGCTGTCGAGCGCACGTCTCCTGATCATGCAGGAGGTCGAGGGCGTCCCCGTGCGCCAGGCACCGGAGGGCGCCGCCCGAACGGAGGCGGCCAGTCAGCTCCTCGACTCGTACTACCAGCAGATCCTGGCCGTCGGGTTCTTCCACGCCGACCCGCACCCGGGGAACCTCAAGTGGTGGGACGAGCGGATCTACTTCCTCGACTTCGGGATGGTCGGCGAGGTCGACCCGGCGACCCGGGAGCATCTGCTCCTCTTGCTGATGGCGTTCTGGCGCGAGGACGTCCCGTTCCTCACAGACGTCCTGCTCATCATGTCCGGCGACGACCGGCGCGCCGACCTCGACGTCGGGAAGATCGAGAGCGAGCTCGGCAGCCTCGTCGGGACGTTCAGGCACTCGTCGTTGAAGGAGATCCAGCTCGGCCCCGTGCTCCAGGGCATCACCGAGATCGCAGCCCGAAACGACATGCGGCTTCCCGCCTCGATGGCGCTCACCGGGAAGGCGCTCGCCCAGGTGCAGCTGACGGTCGGCGAGCTCGATCCCACGCTCGACCCCTTCTCGGTGGCCGGCACCTTCCTGCTGCGGAGGCTCGGCGGGCGGCTCCGCGACCGCGCCGATCCGCAGCGCCTCGTCTACGACGTCGAGAAGGTCCGCGTGCGCCTCTCGCGGCTTGCGGAAGCGATCGAGCGCCTCGCCGGTACGCGCCCCGGGCAGCGCTTCCAGGTGCAGTTCTCCGGCACCGAGAGGCTCGAGGCGACCATCCGAAACGCCGCCCGCCGGGTGGCGCTCGGGATCCTGGCCGGTACCTGCATCATCGCCACCGGCGTCACCGCGGACTCGAAAGCGGTCGGGAGCTGGGTGCCGCTGACCCTCGGCGTCGTCGGCGCGATCCTCGCCGTCGGCCTCGTCGCCGACCTCCTGCGCTCACGCCATCACTAACCGACGTCGACGACGCGCCCCGGTCGCGCCTCGTCGTCGGCGCTCGCTGCCCCGAGGGCCTTGCGCAGACGCCGCTCGACGAACCAGATCGCGACGCCCATTAGGAGCCCGAGCACGGTGCGATCGAGCCAGCGGCGGAAGCGGCCGGGGCGTCCGCGCCGCTCAGGAGACCGCGGCACGAAACCTCACCCGCCACAGCTCGAACCGCTCGCCGTCGAAGCCCTTCAGCTCTGCCTCGAGCGGCTCGACGGACAACCCGTCGAGAAGAGCCTCGACCTCGGAGTCGGCCTTCACCGCGCTCGACACGACGACATCATCCCCGTTCGAGAGCCCCTCGATGCGGGCAGCCGCGTTGACCGTCGAGCCGAAGTAGTCGAGCCGGCCGTTCAGCGTCACCGCGAGGCACGGCCCGAGATGCATGCCGACCTTGAGCCGGAGGGGTCGCGCCCCACCGGCCGGCGCGGCGAGCTCCGCCTGGGCGCGGAGCATCGCGCGCAACGAGGAGACGGGCCGCCTGAAGACGGCCATGACCGCGTCGCCGATGGTCTTCACGACCGCGCCGCCCTCGTCGGCCACCGCGTCGTGGAGGACGTCGAAATGGCTGACGACCGAGCCGTACGCCGGCGCGTCCCCGATCTCGCGGTAGAGGCGGGTCGAGTCGCGCAGGTCGGTGAAGACGACCGTCAGGCTGCCGACGGCCATGTTCTCGCCGGGACGGAGCGCCTCGGCGGCGAACAGGTCGCGAAACGCCTGGAGCGCGGTCACGTCGGCGGCGCTCGCGGCCTGGTCCGTCCAACCGAGCCGCTCGGCGACGTAGAGCCGCTCGACGTCGGTCGGGTTCTCGAAGAGGACGGCCGTCCCGTGCCCGGCGGGCGCCACCGTGAACGGGGCGGTGTCGTCGAGACCGAGCCCGCGGACCCGGTAGCCGCCGGGCTCGAGGGCAAGTGTGACCTCGCGTCGCTCGCCCGGAGCGAGGAGCTGCTGCGCGACGATGTGCGGCGTCAGACCCGGCCCGCCGACGCAGAAGCTCTGCACCTCGATCTCGCGCACGGCCGGGCTCGGCCGGAACGTGAGCTCGACCGAGCGCTCGAAATCGGCCTCGACGTCGATCAGGCAGCTGTCGCAGTGCACGCTCGAGCCGAGCTCGCCGAGGGTGGTCACCGACTCCGTCGCGCCGCGACAGAGCGGACAGAGGAGCTCCCAGCGGGACTCGAGCAGGCCGACCCGCGTGGCCAGCAGGCAGAGCTCGAGCACGGCGCGACGGTCGGCACCCCAGGCATCGGCGAGTGCGTACGGACGCAGCCGGGAGGCCGAGACGTCGTCGAGCCGGGCGAGCTCCGCCGCGAGGAGGTCGACGAGCTCGGACGGGGCGCCCCGCTGCTCGAGCTCCGCACGCAACGTCTCCAGCCGCTGTTGCCCTCCCGGCGCGAACGTCGGCCGCGCGCGCGTCGGGAGCTCGGCCGGGCCCTCGGTGAGCATCCGGTCGTAGCGGCGGAAGGTCTCGTCCATGCGCCGCCGGGCGATCCTGCCGATCGTCACGGGGACGGCCGCACGACCGGCCGCGCCGCGAGGTCGCGCGTGAACCTCGTAGGTGAGCAGGCTGCCCGTGCCGCGCCGCTCGAGCTCGAGCTGCGCGCGTAGTTCCGCGAGCGGCCCGCTGCGGTAGCGGCGCCGGACGCCGAAGCGCTCGGGGCGCACCCACTCGAACGGCTCCTCGTCGTACTCGATCTCCCGCCCGAGGACGGACAGGCGCAGCCGGCGTCGTCCGCTCGGCGACCCGTCGGCGCCGGACGAGCGCGCAACCGCCGGCGCACCCGTCTCGAAGTTGAACCGGTTCGTGTCGGAGACGAGCGGCCAGAGCTGCTCCGGGCTCCCCCGGAGCTCCCACTCCCAGCGGTATCGCAGCTCGCCTGCCGGCACGCGGGCGAAGGGTACAAGGCCCGCCGCGCTACGCTCTGGTGCGTGCCAGTCTGCCCGAGCTGCGGCACCGAGAACCCGGACGGCTTCCGCTTCTGCGGCGCCTGCGGTGAGGCCTTGCCGGAGGCCGACGTCGTCGAGGTCTCGGACGAGCGCCGTACGATCACGGTTCTCTTCGCCGACCTCGTCGGGTTCACCTCGCTCGCCGACCGGCTCGACCCCGAGGACGTTCGACGGCTGCTCGAGCCGTTTCATGCCCGCCTGCGCCGGAACGTCGAGCATCTCGGCGGCACGGTGGAGAAGTTCATCGGCGACGCCGTCATGGCCGTCTTCGGCGCCCCGGTCGCCCACGAGGACGATCCGGAGCGCGCGGTTCGCGCTGCGCTCAAGATCCGGGACGCGATCGCGGAACTGGCGGAGACGGCAGAGGGAGCGCCGCTCGCCGTGAGGATCGGGGTCTCGACGGGCGAGGCGCTCTTCAAGCCCGAGGTTCGCCCCGGCGAGGGCGAGCGCATCGTCGCGGACTTCGTCAACGTCGCCTCGCGCCTGCAGGCGGCCGCGCCCGTGAACGGCATTCTCGTCGGCGAGGCGACGTACCTCGCGACCGCCCGCTCGATCGAGTACAACGCATTCGAGCCTGTCCGCGCCAAGGGCAAGGCCGAGCCCGTCCTCGCCTGGGAAGCAATCGGTGCCCGTTCGCGCGTCGGCGCCGACCCGGGCGAGCGCGGTCGCGCGCCGCTCGTCGGGCGGGTCGAGGAGGTACAGCTCCTCTGCGATACCTTCTCGCGGGCCCGCAGGGAGCATTCGGCGCAGCTCGTGACGCTCGTCGGCCCGCCGGGCATCGGCAAGTCGCGCCTCGTCCTGGAGCTCTCGTCCGTCGTCGAGGACGACCCGGAGCTCGTCTCCTGGCGCCGCGGCGGCTGCCTTCCCTACGGCGAGGGGGTCACGTTCTGGCCGCTCTCCGAGATGGTGAAGGCGCAGGCCGGGATTCTCGAAACGGATTCGTCCGGCGAGGTGGAGCGGGCGCTGCACCGCGAGGTCGACGACCTCTTTATGAGCGAGGACGAGGCGCGATGGGTCCAGGATCATCTTCGTCCTCTCGTCGGACTGTCTCGCCCCGGCGGTGACCGGGTCGATCGCGCCGAGGATTTCGCGGCGTGGCGGCGTTTCTTCGAGGCGATCGCCGAGACGGGCCCGACCGTTCTCCTGTTCGAGGATCTCCACTGGGCGGACGAGGGCCTGCTCGACTTCGTGGACTACCTCGTCGAGTGGGCCACCGCCGTGCCGATGCTGGTGGTGTGCACGGCCCGGCCCGAGCTGCTCGTTCGCCGTCCGAGCTGGGGCGGCGGCAAGCCGAACGCGGTCACCGTCTCGCTGACGCCGCTCTCCGACGACGAGACCGCGCTCCTGCTCGACGTGCTGATCGAGCAGGCGGTCCTCGCGCCCGAGCTGCAGAGCACCCTCGTGGCGCGTGCGGGCGGCAACCCGCTCTACGCCGAGGAGTTCGTGCGCATGCTGGCCGAGCGCGGCGGCGACCCGAGCATCGAGGAGTTGCCCGTGCCGGCCTCGGTGCAGGGGATGATCTCCGCCCGCCTCGACACCCTCGAGCCCGACGAGAAGGTCGCTCTGCAGGACGCAGCGGTCGTCGGACGGGTCTTCTGGCTCGGGGCCGTCTCGTACATCGGCGGCGTGCCGCCCTGGAGTCTCGACGAGCTGTTCCGTGCCCTCGAGCGAAAGCAGTTCATCCGGCGCCAGCGACCGTCAACGGTCGAGCGGGAGTCCGAGTACGCGTTCCGCCACCTGCTCGTCCGGGACGTGGCCTACGGCCGGATTCCGCGCAGCGGCCGCGCGGAGAAGCACCGCCAGGCCGCCGAGTGGGTCGACTCGCTCGGACGTCACGAGGATCACGCCGAGACGTGCGCCTACCACTACCGGCAGGCACTCGAGTACGCGCGCGCGTCGGGCGGCTCGACGGCGACGCTCGAGCAACGGGCGCGCGCGGCACTCGTCGACGCCGGTGACCGCGCCGCAGGCCTCAGGGGCTTCGCGGCCGCGCGGCGGTTCTACGAGTCGGCGCTCGAGCTCTGGCCGCACGACGATCCGGCACGGGCCGGCGTCCTCTTTCGCCTCGCGAAGGCCACCTTCTTCGTGGAAGACGCGGGCTCCGCGGCACTCTCCGAGGCGCGCGACGCGCTGCTCGCGACCGGCGACCCGGCAGCGGCGGCGGAGGCCGAGATCATGCTCGGGCGGCTCGCCTTCCGCGAAGGCAGGGGGCTCGAGTCGGCCGCCCACTACCAGCGGGGACGCGAGCTGCTCGTCGGGGCGCCGCCGTCCCCGACGAAGGCGCTCGTGCTCTGCTCGACGGCCCGCGGGCTCCTCGTCGCAGACCGAGCCGAGGAGGGGCTCAGCGTCGCCACCGAGGCGGCCGCCATGGCCGACGAGCTCGACCTCGACGACCTGCGCGCACTCACCACGATGACGATCGGCGACGCGCGCGTCCAGCTCGGCGACCTCGGTGGACTGGCCGACTTCGAGCGCGGCATCGAGCTCGCGGTCGAGCACAACTCGCCCGAGGCGATCTCCGGCTACATCAATCTGGCGGACACCATCATGGATCTGGGCGACCTGCCCCGTGCGATCGAGCTTCGCGGGCTGGCGCGGGCCACCGCCGAGCGGCTCGGCGACGGGCGCAGCCTGCGCTGGCTTCGCGCGGAGCGGTGCGGCGAGCTCTACTGGCTCGGCCGCTGGGACGAGTCGCTCGAGCTCGCCGACGGCTTCATCGCCGAGTCGGACGCGGGCAACCGCCACTACATGGAGGCCTACTGCCGCGTGATGCGCGGCCGGATCCGCCTCGCCCGCGGCGATACCGCCGGAGGGATCGACGACTCGAGCCGGGCGGTCGCGCTCGGCCGCGAGGCGCGCGATCCCCAGGCCCTCTACCCCACGCTCGCGTTCCGGGCGCGGGCACACCTCGCCGACGGCGACACCGCCGGGGCGGCGGCGTGCCTCGGTGAGCTCCTCGGGGTCGTCCGCGAACGAGGCTCGACCCCACTTGCGTACCTGTGGATCGTCGACGTCGCCGTCTCGCTCGTCGCCCTCGGCCGAGGCGCCGAGCTCGCCGAGACGATTCCCCGTCCGCTCGTCCCGACCCCGTGGCTCATGGCCGCGCAGGCGATTGCCGGGGGTGATCCACGTCTCGGCGCCGAGACGCTCGCCGCGATCGGCGCCCGGCCGGACGAGGCGCTGGCGCGCCTCCTCGCCGCGGCCGTGCTGGCCGGCGAGGGCAAGGTCGAGGAGGCGGCAGCACAGCTCGACCTCGCGCGCGCCTTCTACCGCTCGGTCGGGGCCGAGAGCGCGGTTGCCGAGGGCGGTCGCCTACTCGCCCCGGCGGCGCAGTAGACGCCGCCGCCGGCCGCCCTCGGAAGAGGGACACGGGCAGTCGCGTTCTCGTATTGTGCAGGCATATCCCGGCACGCTTGGCCGTGCGGCATCGGCTACTGAGGAGGAAGCGCCATGGCACTGCAGATCAACGACACGGCACCGGATTTCGAGGCCGACAGCACCGAGGGGCACATCAAGTTCCACGACTGGATCGGCGACTCGTGGGCCGTGCTCTTCTCGCACCCGAAGGACTTCACGCCCGTCTGCACCACCGAGCTCGGCTACATGGCCAGGATCAAGCCCGAGTTCGACCGCCGCGGCGTGAAGGTGATCGGGCTGTCGGTCGACCCCATCGACCGCCACGAGGCGTGGGCGGACGACATCGAGGAGACCCAGGGCGCACGGCCGAACTACCCGATCATCGCCGACGGGAACTTCGAGGTCGCGAAGGCGTACGGCATGCTCGCGGCCGACGTCGCAGGTGATCCGCTCGAGCGGACCCCGGCCGACAACCAGACCGTTCGCAACGTCTTCGTCATCGGCCCGGACAAGAAGGTGAAGCTCGTCCTCGTCTATCCGATGACGACCGGGCGGAACTTCGACGAAGTGCTGCGAGTCATCGACTCCCTGCAGCTGACGGCCGGCCACAAGGTGGCGACGCCCGCCCAGTGGCAGCAGGGCGACGACGTGATCATCGCCGGCTCGGTCACGAACGACCAGGCGAAGGAGATCTGGCCGGACGGCTGGCAGGAGCCGAAGCCCTACATCCGCATCGTTCCGCAGCCGCGCTGAGAGCGGCCGGGCTACCCGGCCGGGGTCATCCCGGTCGCGGCGAGAGCGCGACCAGGAGGCCGCCGTCCTCGTCGTAGGCGGGGAAGAAGTCGGCGGTGACCTCGCGCCGGGTGCCCGAGCGCATGTGGATGGTGAGCGGCTGGTCGAGGCGGCGGACACCCCATTCGAGGGCTACCGCCGCCGGGTCGTCGCCGTTCGCTGCCTCCGCGTGAAACGCGTTCGACAGCGTCTTGCCGAGCAGCTCGCGCTCGCGATAGCCGGTGAGCTCGAGAATCCCGCGCCCGACCGCGATGATGCGCCGCCCCGCGTCGCACACCACGAAGGCCGTGTTCGGTCCCGGGTAGTAGTCCTCGAGCAGCTCGAAGAGAAAGCCGAAGCCGCAGGCCGCGCAGCCGACCGGCTGATGGCTGAGACCCTCCCGGCGATCGGAGTCGATCACACGGCGCCTGCAGTTCGGGCAGATGAAGTAGGGCACGGCGCGCTTGATAGTAGCCTCGCTACTTCGCGCGCCCCCGCAGCACAGGCCAGAGTGCACCGGTCGAGATGCAGAGGAGCCCGGGAAGGTGCCATGACGCCCGGCCGGACCTGTGGCTAGCATCTCGCAGGTGCATCCCAACGACCAGCTGCTCCAGACGAGCCCGACCGCCGAGGCGGACGACCTCGAGCAGCGCGCGCGCCCGTTTAGGGCGCTCTACGAGCACTGGGAGCGCAACCAGTGGTCGCCGCTCCGGGTGGACTTCTCACGCGACCGCGAGAGCTTCCTCGCGCTCGACGACCGGCGCCGTGAGGACTTCATGTGGATCTTCGCGCACCGCTTTCACGCGGAGTACAAGGTGGCGACGGTCCTCGCGCCGTTCCTCCTGCGGGCGCCGGACTACGAGCTCCAGCTCGTGCTCTCGACGCAGATCGTGGACGAGTACAAGCACATGCAGGCGGTCTTCCGCGTCTACGAGGAGGTGTTCGGAATCGGGTCGTTCGACGACGTGCGCTCGATCGCCGATACGCACCTCGACGTGGTCGCCTCGACGCTGTACGACGAGCTCGACGGCTTCGTCAAGCCGCTCGAGACCTCGGCCGACCCGGACGTCTTCCTGACGGCCGTCGTCGCCTACCACCTCGTGGCCGAGGGCGTCATCGCGCGGACGGCGCAGACGCTCGCGGCCGACCAATACGCGGCGTACGGCGACTTCCCCGGCCTTGCCGAAGGCCAGCGCCTCGTCGCCCGCGACGAGGCGCGGCACATCGGCATCGGGGTTTCCTACTGCCGGCGACGTATGGCCGAGGATCGCGAGCACACGACCGCGGTCGTGACCCGGTTCGTCGAGCATTTCGCGGATCTCGCCTCGGGCCTCCTCGAGACCGCCCTCGCGGACGGCATGGACACGCAGGTGCTGTCCGGCTACGGCGTCGAGGCGGAGGAGTTCTACGCGACGGCGATGCGCTTCTGGCAGACGCGCCTGCGCTCGATCGGCTACTTCGACGAGCCCTAGGCGGCCTCGTCGCCGCTCGAGCGGCGCATGTCGTCGACCGCCGCGCGCCCCTCCTCGTGGATCCGCCGGCGGGCGTCGGCGACGGTCTCCTCCGCAGCCTGAGCGTCGGCCGCCGTCGGAGGGTCGGCGTCGTGCGGCTCGGCGCGGTGCTCGGCGATCCGGCGGCGGAGCCCCTCCGCCCGCGGATCCGGCCCATGAGCTGGCGCCGCACGGCGACGCCGACGGAGAAGGCTGCCGATGGCGATCCCGAGGCCCGTGAGCCCGAGCGCGACTGCGAGCTTCCGTTGCACTCCCGCCACTCTTCCACGCGCACCTGACCGCTGGCAAGCCCCGAGGCGCCGCTATACTCGCTTGACTTCCTGCCTCGCCGAAGCGTCGCGCGTTCCCGATCGACGCACCGGCGGCGGGGCCGTTTCAGACCGAGGGAAGGAGGATATCGGGGACATGAATCCATACGAGGTATTGCTCATGCTCGACCCGGAGATCCCTGACGAACGTCAGGCCGAGATCGTCGCGCGCGCCGAGGAGATCGTCACCAAGGGCGGGGGAACCTGGCACGGAGGCGAGTCGTGGGGCCGGCGGAAACTCGCCTACGAGATCGACCACAAGGGCGAGGCGAGCTACCACCTGCTCACCTTCGACTGCGAGCCGGCGACGCTCGACGAGCTGACCCGCGTGCTGCGGATCACGGACGGCGCCATGCGTCACATGGCCGTGCGGCGGCCCAAGGGATCCACCACACCGAGCGCACCGGCGCCTGCCGTCCAGGCCGCCGAGTAGAATACGAACACACGTTCGCTAGAGAGGAGCCGGAGATGGCAGGTGACATCAATCGCGTGACCCTCGTAGGTCGTTTGACCCGCGATCCCGAGCTACGGCATCTGCCATCCGGGCAGCCTGTCCTTCAACTCGGGCTCGCTGTCAACGGGCGACAGAAGGACGACATGGGCAACTGGGCCGACAAGCCGAACTTCTTCGACGTGAAGGTGTTCGGCAACCAGGCCGAGATGCTCGCTCAGCACCTTGCGAAGGGCCGGCGAGTCGGGATCGACGGCCGTCTCGACTGGTCATCGTGGGAGGCCCAAGACGGATCGAAACGCTCGAAGGTCGAAGTCGTTGCATTCCAGGTGCAGTTCCTCGACAGCCGGGGCGGCGAAGGCGGCAGCGAGTCGTCGTCCGCCGAACCGCAGTACGTGAAGGCCGGTGCCGGCGGCGACGTCAATACGGAGACAAGCGACTTCGGCCCCAAGACCGGAGCCGACGACGACATTCCCTTCTAGGAGAAAGACACGTGGACAAGGATCGAGACAGAGCGGGCGGCCGCAAGCGCAAGGGCGGCCCCTCCGCGGGCCCGGCCCGGCGGAAGAGCTGCTACTTCTGCCGGGAGAAGATCGAGGAGGTCGACTACAAGAACTACAACCAGCTGCGGCGGTTCGCGTCCGAGAAGGGCAAGATCCGCTCGCGGCGGATCACGGGCGCCTGCCGCCGCCACCAGGACCAGATCGCCGTCGCGGTCAAGCGGGCACGAGAGATGGCGCTCCTGCCGTACGTCGGGAGCTAGCGATGGAGGTCGTGCTTCTCCAGGACGTCGAGAAGGTCGGGCTGCGCGGCGAGGTCGTCTCGGTTGCGCGCGGCTACATGCGCAACTACCTCCAGCCCCGCAAGCTGGCCGAGCCGGCAACCGCAGGGCTCGTCGCCGAGATCGCCCGGAAGGATGCCGAGCGCGCGCGGCACGAGGCGCGCAACGTCGAGCAGGCGCAGGCGATCGCCGAGACGCTCGCGAAGACGGTGCTTCGCTTCGAGGTCAAGGCCGGCGCCCAGGGCGTCCTCTTCGGCTCGCTCACCCCGACGGACATCGCGGACGAGATCTGGCGCGTTCGCAAGGTACGGGTCGACCGCCGAAAGATCGACCTGGACGAGCCGATCAAGCGCGTCGGCCGGTACGAGATCCCGATCGAGCTGTTCGCCGACGTCCGGGTCGACGTCAAGACGCTGGTCGTCCCCGAGGGCGGCGAGCTCCCCGACGAGGAGCCCGAGGCCGAGGAAGGCGACGCGCTCGCGGCGGACGGCGACGCGCCCGCGACCGAGGCCGGCGACGAGAAGGCCTCGACCGCGGAAGCCGAGGACGGTGTCTGGGCCGACGAAGCCGAGGACGCCGCTTCGACCGACGACGACGAGGCGACGTAGAGCCCCGAACCGGGCGCCGTCACCGGCGGGATCGCCGGTCTGAACGGGCCGGCCCTTGCGAGCCGGCCACCCGGCAACCCCCCGGTCAACGCGCAGGGGCGGGACCTGTCCCGCCCGAGCCCGAGCGCGCCCGGTCAGGACGCGACCGGCCGTGCGGCTCGTCACCAGCGCTCGTCCTCCTCGCGGAGGCACGCCCTCGCTTCGTGGTCCGGCGCACTGCCAACAGCCCCGTGTGGAGGCAGTGTGGAGGGCTGACGAAAGTCCCGCTGCGAGCGGGCGAAGCATCCAGACCGCGCTGGGGATCGCCGTCCGGCCCGTGTGGGAACATGCGTTCTCTTCGCCCTGCACAGGTCGCGGTTCACCTTTCCAGATCGAGCCGTTGTGGAGTTACGCACAGGGATGACGCTCACCGAGCAGCGTGGTTGGATCGCCAGAGCTGACATGGCTCAAGCAGTCCAGGCCGCACCCGTACCACCGCAGAGTCTCGACGCCGAGGAATCCGTCCTCGGTGCGATGATGCTGTCGCCCGGGGCGATCGCCGCGGTCAGCGAGAACCTCGACGAGCGCGACTTCTACCGGGAGACCCACGCCCGCATCTACCGGGCCGTGCTCGCGCTCTACGCGAAGGGCGAGCCGGTCGACGCGATCACCCTGGTCGACGAGCTCGAGGAGCGGGGAGACCTCGAGGGTGTCGGGGGTCGGGCGAGGATCCACGAGCTGGCCGCCCTCGTCCCGACGACCGCGAACGCCGGCCACTACGGACGGATCATCCGGGAGGCGGCGACGTTGCGCGGGCTGATCCGCGCAGGGGGCGAGATCTCGCAGCTCGGCTGGGAGGGCGTCGGCGACCCGACCGAGCTCGTCGACCGGGCCGAGCAGGTGATCTTCGATCTCTCGCAGCAGCGGGTCAGCGGCGACTTCGCGCACATCGAGGCCCTGCTCAAGGAGAGCTTCGAGCGGATCACCGCCCTCTACGAGTCCGGCGTCGACGTGACCGGCGTGCCCTCGGGCTTCCGCGACCTCGACCGGCTGACGTCCGGCTTCCAGGACGGCAACCTCGTCATCGTCGCCGCCCGTCCGAGCATGGGCAAGTCCGCCTTCAGCCTCTGTATCGCCGCGAACCTGGCCGTCCGGCACGAGACGCCCGTCGCCGTCTTCACGCTCGAGATGTCGAAGGCAGAGGTCACCCAGCGCCTCATGTGCAGCGAGGCGAAGGTCGAGTCGCAACGCCTCCGCAGCGGCCGGCTCGCACCAGAGGACTGGCCGCGGCTCACCGCCGCCTGCGACAAGCTCGCGAAGGCGCCGATCTACGTGGACGACACGGGGTCCGTCACGATGATGGAGATCCGCTCCAAGGCCCGGCGGCTGAAGTCGAAGCAACCCGACCTCGGCCTGATCGTGGTCGACTACCTCCAGCTGATGACGTCGGGCACGACGGCCGAGAACCGCGTGCAGGAGGTCTCGCAGATCTCCCGGAACCTGAAGCTGCTCGCGCGCGATCTCGACATCCCGATCGTGGCCATGTCCCAGCTCTCCCGTGCGGTCGAGCAACGACACGACAAGCGCCCGATCCTGTCCGACCTGCGCGAGTCGGGCTCGATCGAGCAGGACGCCGATCTCGTCGCCTTCCTCTACCGCGACGACTACTACAACGACGAGTCCGATCAGCAGGGCCTTGCCGAGGTGATCCTCGCCAAGCACCGGAACGGCCCGACCGACACGGTGAAGCTCTCGTTCCTCAAGCGCTACGCGAAGTTCTCCGACCTCGCAGCCCTATGAGGCGTCTCGGGCACGACCTGGCCGGGCGGGTCCGGCCCCTACACCGCCGGGCCGGACAGGTCCGGCCCCTACACTGATTTCGATGCCCGCCACCGTGATCGTCGGCGCGCAATGGGGCGACGAGGGCAAGGGCAAGATCGTCGACCTCCTGGCCCGCTACTCGGACCTCGTCTGCCGCTACCAGGGAGGACCCAACGCCGGCCATACGATCATCGCCGACGGCCAGACCTACAAGCTGCACCACATCCCCTCGGGGATCCTCTACCCGGACACGCTGTGCGTCCTCGGCGCCGGCTGCGTGATCGATCCGGGCGTCATGATCCGCGAGCTCGACGAGCTCGAGGCGCGCGGGATCTCGACGTCGCCGATCCGGCTCTCCGGGAACGCCCACCTGGTCATGCCGTGGCACGTGGCGCTCGACCAGGCGAGCGAGCGACGCCTCGGGAAGCTCCAGATCGGCACCACGCGCCGGGGCATCGGCCCGGCGTACGCAGACAAGTACGGGAGGCTCGGCATCCGCGTCCAGGACCTGCTCGACGCGAAGATCCTCCGCCAGAAGATCGAGGTCGCGCTGGCCGAGAAGAA
Source organism: uncultured Thermoleophilia bacterium (assembly GCA_963819905.1). Taxonomy (GTDB): domain Bacteria; phylum Actinomycetota; class Thermoleophilia; order Gaiellales; family Gaiellaceae; genus CAWCQC01. The sequence continues at coordinate 141,310 of CAWFXP010000007.1, read as the reverse complement.
CGTCTGGCTCGAGCGCGTCTACGGGGCGGAGCCGCTCGCCCTCGACGACATCGCGGGGCAGTCCGAGGGCTGGGCGGCGCGGCTCGCCCTCTACGTCGCCGACACCTCGCTGCTCGTCGAGCAGGCGCTCGATCGCGGCTCGCGCGTCCTCCTCGAAGGCGCCCAGGGATCGCTCCTCGACGTCGATCACGGCACCTATCCGTTCGTGACCTCCTCGAACCCGATCGCCGGCGGCGCGTGCACCGGCGTCGGGATCGGACCGACCCGGATCGACGAGGTGCTCGGTGTCGGGAAGGCTTACGTCACCCGGGTCGGCGAGGGGCCGTTCCCGACGGAGATCGAGGGTCCGGAGCAGGCCCGGGTGCGCGAGCTCGGCTCGGAGTTCGGGACGACGACCGGACGGGAGCGCCGCTGCGGCTGGCTCGACCTTCCCGCGCTCCGCTTCGCGGTTCGCATCAACGGCATCACGTCCCTCGCGCTGACCAAGCTCGACGTCCTCTCGACGTTCGCCGAGATCCCGGTCTGCGTGCGCTACCGGCTCCCCGACGGCACGGAGACGGCCGAGTTCCCCGCCCATCAGAGTGACTTCCATCACGCCGCGCCCGTCTACGAGACGCTCGGCGGCTGGCAAGAGGCTCTCGACGGGATCACCGGCTGGGAGGAGCTCCCGGCGGCGGCGCGACGCTACGTCGAGTTCGTCGAGGAGCACCTCGGCGCCGAGGTCAGCCTCGTCGGGACCGGCGCGGAGCCGTGAGAGCGTGCTCGCCCGCCGCGGGCTCGCAGCGCTGCCCGTCTGAGTCAGGGCAGGAGCCGCGTGACCGTCGCGCCGCGCCCGTGGACCCACGTCGTCCGGCCGCGCATCCAGCTCGCCGGCTTCGCGCCGAGCAGCGAGACCGCGAAGTGCTCGGGCGCGACCCGCGCGAGCCACGTCTGTTGCTTCGGGGCGGTCAGCCGGCTCTCGCATCCCGGACGGTCGGCGGGCGCGTCGTCGGCTCCGAGCGCGACGAGGGTCTCGTTGTAGAAGTTGTGATTCGCCGGCCGGAGGGTGATCTTGTAGGCCGGGTGCGTCCGTTTCTTCGAGCGAAGCGCCGCGAAGTACTTCGCTCCCTGTCGGCCCGTGTCGCCGTCGCACGTCCCGAGGACGACCGTCGCCAGGACGTCGGGAATCGATCTGACAGGGTCGTAGGCCGGGGCGAGCAGGAGGATCGACCGCACGTGGCGCTTTCCCGCGGCCCAGCCGAGAGCGTTCATGCCTCCGCGCGAGTGACCGATCAGCCCAAGCCTGGCGATGTTGGCTTTGCCCTGCAGCGGGATCCCGAACGCGTTCGAGAGCCCACGGCTCGCCTTGCCGAGCTCGGCCACGGTTGCGGTCAGCACCTGGCCGAAGCGCGTCGACTCGCGATTCGCCGGCTCGCCCCAGCCGCCCGTGTAGGCGGCGTTGACGTCCGGAGCGATCGCGACGAAGCCGGCTCTTGCCAGCGCTACGGCCAGATACCGGAAGCCGAGCTCGTTTCGCTGCTCCCGCTCCCAGCACGGCCAGTCGCCGAGCTCGCCCGGGCAGTTGTCGCCGTGCGCTCCGTGCGCGATCACGACGACAGGGTGGGGCCCGCCGTGGACGGGCGCGGCGATCGTCCCCCACAACCGGATCGGCATCGACGCGAGCTCCCCGCTCAGATCGGGCTGGGGGAAGACGCGCACCCCCAGGTCGTAGTCGCTGCTGACGATCGCTCCGTTGGCCGTCGCGGCCCCGGTCGCGCCGGGCGCCGCCGCGGCCGCGACAGCAAGCGCGAGCCCGAGGATCAGCAAGCGGAGGCGGGGGCGCATCGGCGACAGCGTATATCGATCGTCGAGGGCTTTGGGGGTACCATCGAACCCGTGAGCCGGCTCGGAGGAATCGTTCTGGCAGGCGGCCGCTCGCGGCGCATGGGAAGGCCGAAAGCGACCCTCGACTGGCGCGGCGAACCGCTCGTCACACGCGTTGCCGGGATCGTTAGGGACGCGGTCGACGGCCCGGTCGTCGTCGTCCGCGCTCCAGGCCAGGAGGTGCCGCAGCTCCCGCGCGGAGTCGAGGTCGTCGCCGACGCACAGCCCGGGCGCGGCCCGCTCGAAGGGATCGCCGCCGGGCTCCGGGCGCTGACCGGGCGCGCGGACGCGGCCTACGTCTCGGGCACCGACGTGCCGCTCCTCCAGCCGGCGTTCATCAGACGCCTCGCGGACGCGCTCGGCGACGAGGCCGATGCCGTCGTTCCCCGCGTCGAAGGACGCCTCTATCCCCTCTCGGGCGTCTATCGCGTGCAGCTGCTCGCGGCCGCCGAGGCGCTCCTCGCCGCCGACAAGCTGCGGGCCTCGCTCCTCTCGGAGGAGGCTCGCACGGTCTACCTCGACGAGGACGACCTGCTGTCCGACCCGGCCCTCGCCGAGGCCGATCCGGAGCTCCGCTCGCTCGACGACCTGGACGACGAGACGGACTACGCGCGCGCCCTGGCCGGGTAGGGTTCGCCGGTGCCGCGCGCCCCGCTGCCGCCCGAGCTCGAGTCGTTCCTGGCCGGACCGAACCCCGCGGTCGTCGCGACGGTCCGGCCGGACGGGTCACCGGTCTCGACCGCGACCTGGTACGAGTGGCAAGACGGCAGCGTCCTCCTCAGCATGGGCGCCGCGGGCCCCCGCCTCCGGAACCTCCGGCACGACCCCCGCCTGGCGCTGACCGTCCTCGGCGAATCGTTCTACGATCACGTCTCGCTGCTCGGCCGCGTCGTCGAGATCCGGGACGACACGGATCTCGAGGACATCGACCGGCTCTCGCTGCGCTACCTCGGCGAGACCTACGACGACCGCGAGTACGTCGGGGCCTCGGTCGTGGCCCGCGTCGATCGCTGGCACACGTGGGGGACCCCGGGAGGCGCCTGAAGCTCAGTCGAGGTCGAGCCGCTCGGGGTGCGTGTAGATCGTGAAACGATCGTCCCGCAGGAAGCCGACGAGGGTCAGTCCGAGCCGGCGCGCGGCGTCCACGGCGAGCGTCGAGGGGGCCGAGACGGCGCAGAACACCGCGATGCCGGCGACCGCCGCCTTCTGCACGAGCTCGAAGCTCGCGCGGCCGGAGACGAGGACGATGCGCTCGACCGCGGGGACGCGCCCCTCCAGAAGCTCGTGGCCGACCAGCTTGTCCATCGCGTTGTGCCGGCCGACGTCCTCTCTCGCGACGACGAGCGAGCCGTCGAGCGTGAACAGGCCGGCCGCGTGCAGCCCTCCCGTGCGGTCGAACACGGCCTGAGCGGAACGCAGCTCCTCGACGAGGCCGCGAACGACGCTGCGCGGCAGAACGAAGCCGTCGGCGACCGGCGGGCAGCGAACCTCCACCTGATCGATCGACGCTTTCCCGCAGACCCCGCAGCTCGACGTCGCATAGAAGTTGCGCTGGAGCGACCCGGCATCGAACGGTCGCCGGAGGTGCACGGTGACGACGTTGTAGTCCTGCTCCTGGCCTGCCTCGAGCCCGCAGTAGCGGATCTGCTCGATCTCGTCCCGGGTGGAGAGCAGCCCCTCGGTGTAGAGGAAGCCTGCCGCGAGCTCCATGTCGGCCCCGGGCGTGCGCATCGTGACGACGACGCTCACCGGCTCCTCGCCCGGCCCGGCAACCCGGATCTCGAACGGTTCCTCGGTCACGAGCCGGTCGCGGCGCGAGACGACGGCGCCGTTCTCGACGACGGTGACGTGCGCGGCCTCGCTCGTTCCGCGGATCGACGGCCGTACCGCCTCGCTCATGGAACGAGGGTAGCGGCTAGTCGTCTCGGGGCTGGACGTGCCGGAACCCGAAGCGGCCCTTGATGCAGAGGTTGCCGCGCGTGATGTCGTGGTCGTCGGGCGAGGAGACCTTGACGATCTCGCCGTCCTGCACGTGGAGCGTCAGGTTGCAGCCGACCCCGCAGTAGGGGCAGACGGTCTCCGTCTCGGTCTGGCTGCTCTCGTCCCAGGTGCCCGCCTGGCGCATGTCGTGCTCGCTCTTGAACTTGAGCGCTCCCGTGGGACAGACGGCGATGCAGTTGCCGCAGTAGACGCACGCCGACTCGGGCAGCTCGACGACGAACTCCGTCGAGATCCGGGCGTCGAAGCCCCGGCCGGCGACGCCGATCGCGAAGGTGTTCTGGTACTGCTCGCCGCAGGCGTCGACGCACTTGTAGCAGAGGATGCACTTCGAGTAGTCGCGGACGTAGAGCTCGTTGTCGACCTTCACCGGCGCGTGTACGGTCGCCGCGGTCTGGCCGTCGGGCTCCTCGTGATGGCCCGTTCGCTTGCGGTCCCGGAGCGGATCCGGGGGAGCCGGCGGCCCGTAGCGGGCAGGGTCGGCCTCGTACCGCTCGAGGTAGCCGGCGGCGGTCGGCGTCTCCGAGAGGTCGACCGACGAGGCGAGGAACTCGAGCACGAGGCGCCGGCTGTGGCGCACGCGCTCCGAATCCGTCTTGACCTTCATCTCGGGCTCGACCTTGCGTGAGCACGCGGGCACCAGCACCCTCGCGCCTTCGAGCTCGACGACACAGACGCGGCACACGTTCGCCGGCCGGAGCGTCTCGCCGTAGCAGAGGACGGGCGTCTCGATCCCGAGCTCCTGGCACGCGTCGAGGATCGTCGAGCCCTCGAGGACGCGCACGGCGTGTCCGTCGATCTCGAGCTCGACCATGCGTCGCGGCATCTGGAGGGGCCGGAGCTGTCCGGCCCGTCCATCGGGGACCCCGCTCTCGGTCATCTCACCTCCCGTTCCCCGCGAACACGCCGAGCCGCGTGATCGCGGACTCGACGGCGCTCGACGCGGTCTGTCCGAGCCCGCAGATCGACGCGTCGCGCATGCACCGGCCCATCTCGGTGATCAGCGCGAGCTCGGAGTCGACGCCGCCGCGGGTGCGACCGCTCGAGAGCCGGGCAAGGGCCTCCTGCTGGCGGACGGTGCCGACCCGGCAGGGAACGCACTGACCACAGGACTCGTTTCGGAAGAACGCCGCGATCCGCATGAGGGCGCGCGGCAGGTCGACCGTCTCGTCGAAGACCATGACGACGCCCGAGCCGAGCGTCGTCTGCGCCTCCCGAGCGCCCTCGAACGTGAGCGGCAGGTCGAGCTCGTCCGCGCGGACGAAGCCGCCGGCGGCTCCGCCGAGCAGAACCGTCTGCAGGTCGCGGCCACCCGGAACGCCGCCGGCCAGCTCGAGGAGCTCACCGAGCGTCGTCCCGAAGGTCACCTCGTAGACGCCGGGCCGGGCAACGTGACCCGAGACGCAGAAGAGCTTCGTCCCGGTCGAGCCCTCGGTTCCGATCCCGGCGAACGCGGGGCCGCCGTCCTGCAGCACGCCGAGCACGTTCACGAGCGTCTCCACATTGTTGATCACGGTCGGCTTCGAGAAGAGCCCGGCGACCACGGGGAACGGCGGCTTGTTGCGCGGCTCTCCGCGAAACCCCTCGATCGAGTTGAAGATGGCGGTCTCCTCGCCGCAGATGTAGGCGCCCGCGCCCTTGCGGATCTCGATGTCGAACGAGAATCCCTGTCCGAGGATGTCCTCTCCGAGGAGCCCGCGGGCGCGCGCCTCGGCCAGCGCGTGCTCGAGGATCGCGTGCGCCTGCGGGTACTCGCCGCGCAGGTAGACGAACCCGTGGGCGCAGTTGGTAGCGAACGCGCCGATGGTCATCGCCTCGATGACTGCGTACGGATCGCCTTCGAGGAGCACGCGGTCCTTGAACGTCCCCGGCTCCGATTCGTCCGCGTTGCAGATCAGGTAGTGGGGCTGCGCCGGCTGGCGTGCCACGGCCTCCCACTTGACGCCCATCGGGAAGGCCGCGCCCCCGCGGCCGACGAGCTTCGAATCCTTGACCTCGCGGATCACGAGCTCCGGGCCGATGTCGAACGCCCTGCGAAGCGCCGAGTACCCCCCGTGCGCACGGTACTCGTCGAGACTGCGCGGATCGACCCGCCCGACCCGCCCGACCAGGCGCAGGTCGGCTTGCCCCTGCTTCGGAACGGATGCCGGCGGATCCATCGCCACGGGCCGGCCGGTCAGCGCCGCGACGACCCCATCGGCATTGACGGGCGCGAGGACGTGCTCCTCAGGCGCGTCGCCCGCGACCGTCAGCATTGCCGCCGGCGCCCTGTCGCACTGCCCCAGGCAGGGGCTCCGCAGCCAGGTCGCCGCAGATTCGTCGGCGACCGTGTCCTCGGGCCCGAGCCGTTCTTCGAGCTCGGCGATCAGCTCGTCCGACCCGTTACAGCGGCAGGCGAGGTCGTCGCAGACGTGGACGACCCGCGGAGGTCGCCGTTCGAGCGAGAACAGGGCGTAGAAGGTCGCGACGCCGTAGGCGTCGGCCGGCGGGACGGTGAGACGCTGGCAGACGTAGTTCAGCCCGCCCGGGCTGATCCAGCCGACGTGCTCCTGGAGCGCGTGGAGCACCGGGAGCAGCAGATGGCGCCGCGAGCGCGCCGCATGCCCGCCGTGCGCCGCATGGCCCTCGGTCTCGACGCGGCGCGCGCCGCCCTCCCACCCGGAGGTGGGCGCCCCGAGCACGCCGTCGACGGCGGCGCGCTCGACGGGCTTCGGCTTCGCGTCGAGCAGACGGATGTCCATCGGCCGATCCTACCCAGGGGCGCTAGCGCGCAGCCGCGGGCTCCTCGATCAGGTCTTGCTCCTCCCGGGCCTCGGGAACGACCTTGTCGACGCGGATCGCCGCCGCCTTGAACTCGGCCGTTCCCGACTTCGGATCGGTCGCGTCGATCGTCAGCACGTTCGTGTCGACCTCGTCCGGGAAGTGGAGCGTCATGAAGGCAAGGCCCGGCCGGAGCGAGCCGTCGATCCGGACGGGCGCCTCGACGGAGCCTCGTCGGGAGGACACGCGGGCGACCTCGCCCTCCTCGAGGAGTAGGCGCTCGGCGTCCTCGGGCGACAGGCAGATCGCTTCTCCCTTGTGCAACGGCGAGCGATAGAGGTTCGACTGCACCCCCGTGTTGTAGGACTCGAGCCGCCGCCCCGTGGTCAGGCGGATCGGGTACTCGGCGTCGAGCGCCTCGAAGGGCGGCCGGTGCTCGACGGGGCTGAACGGCGCCGCCGGCCCCTTCCGGGGCTCCTCCCAGAGCCGGGCGTGCAGGAACAGCGACCCGGGATGGGTCTCGTCGGGACACGGCCACTGGATGCCGCCCAGCTCCTCGAGCCGGGAGTAGCTCATCCCCCGATGCATCGGGCTCAGCGCCCGCAGCTCGTTCCAGGCGTCCTCGGCGCTCGGCTCGCCCCAGTCGAACCCGAGGCGCTTCGCCAGCTGGCCGAGGATCCAGATGTCCGAGCGGGCTTCGCCGGGCGGGTCGAGCGCCCGCCGGCAGCGCTGTACGCGGCGCTCCGAGTTCGTGACCGTACCCTCCGCCTCGCACCACGAGGCCGACCCCGGGAAGACGATGTCCGCCATCTCCGCGGTCCTCGTCATGATGATGTCCTGCACGATCAGGAGGTCGAGCTCCGCGAGCAGCCTGCGGGCACGGTGGATGTCCGCCTCGGACTGCGCCGGGTTCTCGCCGATCACGTAGAGCGCGCGTAGCTCCCCACGCTCCATCCCGTGGAACATCTGGGTCAGGTGCCAGCCGTAGTGCGGCTTGATCGGCACGCCCCACGCGGCCTCGAACCGCTTACGCGCCTCGGGGTCCCGCTCGAGGTCCTGGAAGCCGGTCAGCTTGTTCGGGATGGCGCCCATGTCGCCGCCCCCCTGGACGTTGTTCTGCCCACGCAGGGGGTTGAGCCCGGATCCGTACCGTCCCACGTGTCCACACAACAGGCCGAGGTTGATGAGCGCGAGGACGTTGTCGACCGCGTTGTGGTGCTCGGTGATGCCGAGCGTCCAGCAGATCATCGCGCGGTCGGCGCGCGCGAACGCGTGCGCCGTCTCCCGGATGACGTGCGCGGGCACCCCGGTGAGCCGCTCGCCCTCTTCGAGCGTGAACGGCTCGACGGACGCCCGATAGGCGTCGAACCCCTCGGTGGCGTTCTCGATGAACGCCTGGTTGGCGAGCCCGGCGTGGATGATCTCGCGCGCCATGGTGTTGGACAGCGCGATGTCGCCCCCGATGTCGAGCCCGAGCCAGGTATCGGCCCACTGCGCCGACGACGTCCGACGCGGGTCGACGACGAAGAGGCGCGCGCCGTTTCGCACCCCCTTCAGGAGGTGGTGGAAGAAGATCGGATGCGTCTCCCGCGCGTTCGAGCCCCAGAGGAGGATCACGTCCGTCTCCTCGATCTCCCTGTAGGACGACGTGCCGCCGCCCGCTCCGAACACCGTCGCCAGACCGACGACGCTGGGCGCGTGTCAGGTGCGGTTACAGGAATCGATGTTGTTCGTGCCCATCACCTGCCGCGCGAACTTCTGGGCGAGGAAGTTCATCTCGTTCGTCGCTTTCGAGCACGAGAAGATCCCGAACGACGTGGTCGTGTCGCTCGTGTCGCGCATGCGGCCGAGCCCCTCGGCGGCCCGATCGAGGGCCTCGTCCCAGCTCGCGGGACTGAGCTCGCCGTCCACCCGCAGGAGCGGCGTGGTCAGTCGCGTCTTCGTCTGCATCCGGTCTCACCTCCCTTCGGAGTCGGTGAGACGGATTCTACGCAGCGGCCTCTACCTCGATGCGAAAGGTAGCCCTGAACCGCCCGCCGGGCGCCACGTGTCGAAGCCCGGTTCCGCTCACGAGCGCGTTCGTCGGAGCGGTCATCGGCTCGAGCGCGACGAACGGTTTGCCGGCCGGAGCGAAGATCTGAGCATGGGTGTAGCCCTCCAGGAGGCTGACCGTGACGCGCCTGCCGTCGCCCTCGAGGGTCAAGCGCGCATGATCGGGCAACCCCGCGTACCCGTCGTCGAGGTCGAGGCCCGCTAGTGGGCGGGCGACACCGGGCACAGGAACCTCCCTCCCGGTCGGAATGCCACGCTCGTCGAGGAGGAGCCGTCGCATCGACGGGAGAACGAGGCGCCAGCGATCGCGGCCGGCACCGGGGAGCGTGAAGTACGGATGGAAGCCGAAGCTGACCGGCACCGCGGCGTTTCCGGTCGGCTCGAGCTTCAGCGTGAGCGTCACGCCGGCGGGGTCCAGCGCGACCGAGAGGTCGAGCCGGTGCGGGAACGGGAACACGGCGAGAAGCTCCTCCGACTCCCAGTCCAGCGAGGCGGACAGCGCTTGCTCGCTCGCAGCCGTCAGGCGCCATTCGAGCCGAGACCACGGAACGCCGTGGATCGGGAGGCCGTTGTCGTCGAGATGGAGGAGGGGCGATGTCGGCATGAGCGTGACCTCGCGCCCGCCGACCGCATACCGCAGCCCGGCGAGCCTGTTCGCCCACGGGTGGAGCAGCGGGATCCCGACCACCGATCCAGCCTCGGCGGCCGCGTCGACGTCCTCGACGAGCCCCAGCAGCTCCTCGCCGCGATGGCGCAGCGAGACCCCGAGCATTCCCTGCCTCGGGAGGAACGCCGCGGTGAGCCCCTCGGCAACGAGCGTTTCGGCGAACGGAACCATGGCCTGCAGCGCGTTCGGCGCGCCGAGACGTTACACGAGCTTCACGGGCGGCGGCCCTGGTCGGGGCTCCGGGCGGCGGCGACGAGGCGCGCCCGGGACCGCGTCCGGCCCGCGCGCGCCGTCCGCGCTTCGACCATCTAGGATCGACCGATCGCACCGCACGCGTCCACAACCGAGACGCGTTTCCTGTCCGAGATCATCTCGACGGTCGCGTCCTCGCTCGAGCTCGACGAGGTGCTCGCGGCAGTCGTCCGGCTGCTGTCCGACGCGAGTGACGTCCCGGCCTGCTTCGTCTACCTGGCCGAGGACGGCGACCGGCGGCTCGTGATGAGGGCTGCCTCGGAGCCCTATGCCCACCTCGTCGGGCACGTCGCGCTCGAACGGGGCGAGGGCCTCGCCTGGTGGGCGATCGAGCACCGCGAGCCGGCGTTCATTCGCGAGAACGCGCTCGCCGATCCCCGCTTCAAGTACGTCCCCGAGCTCGCCGAGGAGAAGTTTCAGTCGCTCGTCTCCGTGCCGATCCTCGCCAAGGACGGCGCCGCGATCGGAGCCGTGACGCTCCACACCCAGGCACCGCGTGAGTTCACCGAAGGCGAGGTCGACTTCCTCGTCTCGAGCGCCTCCCTCGTGGCGGGCGCGATCGAGAACGCCCGGCTCTACGAGGAGACCCGTCGCAGGGTCGGGGAGCTCGAGCACCTGACGCAGCTCGGTGAGACGATCGCCCGGGCAGAGACGCTCGACGAGCTGCTTCCGGCCGTCGCCGACCGAAGCCTCGAGCTGCTCGACGCGTCCGCGTGTCACGTCTACCTCCTCGACCCCGGCAGCGAGGAGCTGCGGCTCCGCACGTCGGCACCCGCGAACGCGCCGGCCCGGCCGCGGCTGACGCTCGCGGGCCTCGGCCCCGAGATCGCCCGCAGCGGACGGCACGCCGCGGTCGCGACGCCGATCGTGGCAGGGGACGAGCTGCTCGGCCTGCTGACCGCCGAACGGACCACCGAGATCGACCTCGCGCGGAACGTGGCGAACCAGACCGCGGTCGCGATCAAGAAGATCGAGCTGATCGAGCGGCTGACCGAGAAGAACCTGATCAAGGACTTCTTCGAGCAGCTCGCGAGCGGCGCGACGCTCGGGGACCTCGAGGGCCGAGCGCTGCGCCTCCGGTGCGACCTCGACCAGCGCTATCTGGTGCTGGCCGCCGCCCCGGCAAGCGACGGGCTCGAGCGCGTCCTCGCGAGCGCCGCGCCGGGCTCGCTGTTCGACCGGCGCGACGACTCGATGAGGGCGCTCCTGCGCGTGCCCCAGGCGGGCGAGGAAGCCCTTCTCGACGAGATCCGGCGGCTTCAGGTTGACGTCGAGCCACCGGTCGCGGCCGGCGTGTCGAACGTCTGCCGCGGCGCGGCGAGCTTCAAGGCAGGCTTCGAGGAGGCGGGGCACGCGCTCCTCGGAACGACCGTCCTCCAGCCGCGGCCGGGCGTCATGGCCTACGACGAGCTCGGGCCGTACAAGTACCTGCTGCGGATGTCGATCGACGCCGACGTCCGCGACCCGCAGCGCGACGCGATTGCACGCCTCGCCGAGTACGACCGGGCGCGCTCGACGTCGCTCCTGCCTACGCTCGAGGAGTTCCTCCGCCGCCGGGGCAACATCAGCGCGACCGCAGAGGCGCTGTACGTCCATCCGAACACGCTCCGCCAGCGCCTGCGACGGATCATGGACATCTCCGGCATCGACCTGCGGACGGACGACTGGCTGATGGTCGAGATCGCGGTCAAGCTGGTGAAGCTCGAGCACGCCCTCGGCACGCCCGGACCGCCGCCGGCGACATAGCCCGGCGGGCGACCGTGGAGCAACCGGCCATCGCGCCTGCGCAGCCGCGGCCGTAGATTTCCCTGACCCCACGAGGAGGACAGCGCATGCCGACGCTCGACGAGATCCGGCGCTTCCAGGAGGAGCGCGGGATCGAGTTCTACTTCGCCCAGTTCGTGGACATGTACGCGCGCCCGAGCGCGAAGCTGATCCCGGCCGCCCATCTCGACGAGCTGGCGTCGGACGGCGCCGGCTTCGCAGGCTTCGCGGCGGGCGAGATCGGCCAGGTGCCGGCCGATCCGGACATCGCGGCGATCCCCGACCTCGCGAGCTTCACGCCGGTGCCCTGGCAGCCGAACCTCGCGCGGTTCGCGTGCGACGTCACGGTGGAGGGGGAGGAATGGCCCTACTGTCCCGCGCACGATCCTCCGCCGGGTTCTCGCGAAGGCGAAGTCACAGGGATACGAGTTCAAGATGGGGCTCGAGCTCGAGTACTTCCTCGTGCGGCGCCGCGAGGACGGGTCGATCGAGCTCGCCGACAAGCTCGACACGCTCGAGAAGCCCTGCTACGACATCACCGGCCTGACGCGGCAGTACGACTTCCTGACGACCGTCTCGAAGTACACGAACGAGCTCGGCTGGGGGAACTACGCGAACGACCACGAGGACGCGAACGGCCAGTTCGAGCAGAACTTCACCTACGACGACGCGCTGACGACGTGCGACCGGGCGATCTTCTTCCGCTACATGGTGCACACGCTCGCCGAGCAGCGGGGCATGATCGCGACGTTCATGCCGAAGCCGTTCTCGCATCTCACGGGCAACGGCTGCCACTTCCACATGTCCCTCTGGAAGGACGGCGAGAACGTGTTCCTCGACGAGGGCGATCCCCGCGGCCTCGGCCTGTCGGAGACCGCATACCGGTTCGTCGGAGGCTTGCTCACCCACGCACGGGCCTACAGCGCCCTGACGGCGCCGACCGTGAACTCCTACAAGCGCCTCAAGGTGGGCACCACTGCCTCGGGGGCGACCTGGTCGCCGGTCTGGATCTCCTACGGCTACAACAACCGGACGCAGATGCTCCGCATCCCGGGCCCCGGTCGCATCGAGGACCGCACGATCGACGGCTCCTGCAACCCCTACCTGGCAGCCGCCGCCGTCCTGGCGGCCGGGCTCGACGGCATCACCTCGGAGCTCGAGCCGGGCGACCCGAACTCGGAGAACCTCTACGCGATCCCGTACGCCGACCTGAAGAGCCGTGGCCTCGAGACCCTGCCCGCGAACCTCCTCGAGGCGACGAACGAGCTCGAGGGCGACGCGGTTCTCCGCGATGCGCTCGGCCGCGGGCGGGACGAGGACTACGTCGACTACTTCATCCGCGTGAAGCGGGACGAATGGGCCCGGTACCACGAGCAGGTCACGCCCTGGGAGATCGACGAGTACCTCACCCGCTTCTGACCCTGGCATATGTGCACTATCGACATATGCGGGTCAAAAGGACTGTCAGCTCTCGCAGCGTTGAAATCCCTGCAAACCTCTACCATTCACAGGGTCGCCCGAGTACCTGCGAGGAGGTTGAGATCATGTGCGGAATCGCCGGCATTCTCTACAAGGACACTGCCGAGCTCGACCTCCCGCTCGGCCGCGACCTGATCACGATGCTCGACGGCTGCCAGCACCGAGGGCCCGACTCGACCGGGTTCGCCCTCTACCACGAGGCGAACGGGGAGCGCGAGCTGCGGCTGCGCTTCTTCGTCGGGGAGGGAGAGCAGGCCGAGGAGACGGTCGATCGCATCCGGGCGAAGCTCGCCGAGTTCGGGGCCGAGATCCTCGAGGAGGAGGCGGTCGGCTCGACCGAGCGGTTCACCGTTCGCTTCGACGGCGACCTCCAGTCGTTCGCCTACGCGATGGAGCACGCGGCGAAGGTCGTGTCGATCGGCGAGAGCCTCGACATCATCAAGGACGTCGGCGGCGCCCACGACGTCGACGACGCCTACCACGTCGCCGGCTACTCGGGCACGCACGGGATCGGCCACGTCAGGCTCGCGACCGAGTCGGACGTGACGCCGGACGCGTCCCACCCGTTCTGGGCGACCGGGTTCGCGGACGTGGCGATCGTCCACAACGGGCAGATCACGAACTACTGGAAGATGCGGCGCAGGCTCGAGAAGCGCGGCTTCGAGTTCAACACCGACAACGACTCCGAGCTGATCGCCGTCTACCTCGCCGACAAGCTCGACCAGGGGGTCCCGCTCGCAGAAGCCCTCGAGACGTCGATCCGCGACCTCGACGGGACGTTCTCGTTCCTCGTCTCGACGAAGGACGAGATCGGCTACGCGAAGGACAACCTCGCCGCGAAGCCGATGGTGATGTACGAGGACGACCAGCTCGTCGCGATCGCCTCCGAGGAGGTCTCCCTGAACCGGCTCTTCCCGGGCAGGTCGCTCGCCACGACGGAGCCCCCGCCCGGCACCTTCCGCACATGGCGACGATCGATCTAGCGCAGGTCTCCGTCACCGACGCCAACAAGCTGCTGATCGCCTACGGCGAGCAGGGCGAGGACGTCGACGTCGTCAACCCCGATGCCCGCCACCACATCGGTGTCGGCCTGACCCACCCCATCACGGTGCGGGTGCACGGGTCGGCCGGCTACTTCTGCGGCGGGCTCACCGACCTGCCCCGGTTCGAGGTCGACGGCAACGTCGGCTGGGGCCTCGCGGACAACATGTACGAGGGCACCGTCGTCGTGCGCGGGAACGCCGGTGCCATCGCGGGCGTCGCCATCCGCGGGGCGGACGTGGTCGTCCACGGGAACCTCGGCTCGCGCGCCGGGCAGGTGATGAAGGCCGGAACGCTCTGCTGCGGCGGCAACGCGAACTTCATGGCCGGCTACATGATGTACGGCGGCCGCCTGATCATCTGCGGCGACTCGGGCGAGAAGGTCGGCCAGGACATCCACGGCGGCACCATCTTCGTGGGCGGCGAGATCGCGACCCTCGGCACCGATGCGGAGGAGACCGAGCTCGAGGACGGCGAGGAGGACGACGTCCTCGGGTTCCTCGAGCGGTTCGAGATCCCGTTCCACGGGAGGCTCAGGAAGATCGTCAACGCCGGCAAGAACCTCCACTATCCGCGCACCGAGCCGCGCGTGCGCGTCATCCCCTTCTTCGTCGGATCGGAGCGCACCGAGTACTGGAACGAGAAGGTGCAGGAGGACATCTCGGTCAAGGCGCAGATCGGCCGCTACCGGATCCGCGGGTACGGAACGGCTCGCCCGCTGCCCCACCTGAACGACATCGCGTTCAAGAACGACTTCTCGGCGGTCGAGCCCGACCCGGACGTGATCGCGAAGGTCGAGCTCGCGACCTCGGTCGGCGGCCGCTTCGGCGCGACGCCGATCGACCTCTCGATGCCCGTGATGATCGCGCCGATGAGCTACGGGGCGCTCTCGAAGGCGACGAAGATCGCGCTCGCCAAGGCCTCGGCTCTCTCCGACGTCTGCGACAACTCGGGCGAGGGCGGCCTCATCCCGGAGGTGCGCGAGGCGGCGAAGCGCGTCGTCGTCCAGTGCCTCGGCGGCCGTCTCGGCTGGAACGTCCATGCGATGCGCCAGGCCGACGGCGTCGAGATCTACATCTCCCAGGGCGCGAAGCCCGGCCTCGGCGGCCAGCTGATGGCGAAGAAGGTGACCGAGGACATCGCCCGGCTGCGCGGCATCCCGGCGGGGATCGACCTGCGCTCGCCGTCCCGCCACCCCGACGTCCTCGGCGCCGACGATCTCGTGATCAAGGTCGAGGAGTTCCGCGAGGCGACGAGCTGGCAGAAGCCCGTCTCGGTCAAGCTCGGCGCGGGGCGGATCCGCGACGACATCAAGATCGCCTACAAGGACGGGTTCGACTACGTCTGCCTCGACGGTGTCCAGGGCTCGACCGGGGCGGCCGGCAACGAGGTGCTCGAGTACGTGGGCATCCCGACGCTCTCGGCGATCATGGAGGCGCTCGACGCCCTCGAGGAGATCGAGGCAACCGGGATGCCGATCATGCTCATGGGCGGCGTCAAGGACGGGATCGACACCGCGAAGGCGATCGCCCTCGGCGCTCACGGCGTGGCGGTGGGCACCTCGGCGATCATCGCCGGCGGCTGCATCGCGTGCCTGCAGTGCGCGGTCGGCCAGTGCGTGGTCGGCATCGCCACGCAGGATCCCGAGTTCGTCGCGCGCTACGACATCGACGTCGAGTCGTGGAACATCCATCGCTTTCTCGAGGCGGTGCGCTGGCAGCTCGCCTCGGTCGTGCGCGCGCACGGGTACGCCTCGGTGTACGAGCTCTCGCGCGACGACCTCGTCGCACTGACTCCCGAGGCGGCCGCGATCACGCGCCTCCCGTACGCGCCCGAGTACGCCGAGAACGCCGCGCCGACGCTCGCCTCGCCGGTGCACGCGCAATGAGCGACGACGCCTTCGCCGTCCCGCCCGAGCCCGACGTCTACGGGCCGGACCGCGTCGCGCCGCCGGCCGTTCCGGACGAGCTGGCGGAGCGCGACGACGTGCCCGACGCCCACTTCGTGCCTGCCCCCTGCCAGGTGGCATGCCCGATCGGCACGGACGCGCCCTCGTACATCGCCTACATCTGGGAGGGGAAGATCGAGGAGGCCTTCGAGGCGATCACGGCCACGAATCCCTTCTCCTCGGTTTGCGGCCGCGTCTGCGACGCGCCCTGCGAGCCCGCCTGCCGGCGGGCCGACTCCGACGGGCCGCTCGCGATTCGAAACCTCAAGCGCTACGTCATGGATCAACTCGGCGCCGGCTACCGGCCCGCCGCGGTCCCCGTGACGAAGACGCAGACGGTCGGGATCGTCGGCGGCGGGCCCGCCGGCCTGACCGCCGCGCAGGATCTCGCCGAGGCGGGCTACGAGGTTCACGTCTACGAGATGACGGAGATGCTGGGCGGCTACATGACCTGGGGCATTCCGGCGTTCCGCTGCCCCCCGGAGGTCTTCCGCGAGGACATCGACCGGATGCTGGCGCGCTGTCCCGGGATCACGGTGCACCTGGGCACGGCGCTCGGGGACGACGTCACCCTCGAGGAGCTGAAGGAGCGCCACGACGCCGTCCTCCTGACGATCGGTGCGTGGTGGGCCAAGGGGCTCAACCTGGAGCACGGCCGCGACCGGCGGATCGAGGACGGAGTCGAGTTCCTGCGCCGCGTCAACGGCGGCGAGCGGCCCGAGCTGCCGGCGAAGGTGATCGTCGTCGGCGCCGGCGACGTCGCGATGGACGCGTGCCGCTCGGCGAGGCGCCTCCCGGGCTGCGAGGACGTGAAGATCGTCTACCGGCGCGGGCCCGACGAGATCCCGGCCCGCAAGGACGAGCTCTGGGGGGCGATCGAGGAGGGGATCGAGATCCTCTACAACACCCAGCCGGTCGGGGTCTACGAGAACGGCGGCGGGTTCATGCTCCGCTGCGTCAAGACCGAGCTCGGCGAGCCCGGGCTCGACGGCCGCAGAGTCGCGCTCGACGTGCCGAACTCGGAGCACGACGTTCCGTGCGGGCTCGTCATCCTCGCGACCGGCCAGAAGGCCGAGTCGGCGCACCTCGAATCGCTCGGCCTGATGGCCGCGGAGAAGGTGCACACGGACTGGGACTCGATGCGCACCGACGACCCGAAGGTCTTCGCGGCGGGCGACGGCGCGTTCGGCCCCTCGACGATCGTGACCGCCATGTACCACGGCCACCGCGCCGCGTACTACCTCCAGCACTACCTCGAGGGCGACCCCAACCCTCTCCCCTATCGCACGCCGTACAAGACGCGTCGCGTCCCGGTCGCCCAGGACGCGCTCTGGGAGGTGTTCGCCCGCGAGCACCAGGAGTTCCGAGGCCTCGGCGACAACCCGATCGCGTTCCCCGAGATCGAGACGACCTACGACGACGAGGCGGCGAAGCGCGAGGCTGCCCGCTGCTACCGCTGTGACGCCGAGACCGGTTCCGCCGACTACAGCGTCCGGACGCGCGAGGACATCTTCGTCATGGCGCGGACGAAGCCGGAGGACGCGCGCAAGCAGCGAGCGGTCTTCACGAAACGTCTCACCGTCTCGAACGAGACGCATTTCAGCCCGCAGGTGGCGTCCCTCGACGACATCGTCTTCCTCCCCGCGAACCTCTCGCGCCTCGTGATCGACCCGTACCGCGACGCCTGCCGCATCACGACCGAGCTCGGGAAAGCCCTGGAGCTACGAGCGCCGTTCCTCGCCTCCGGCTTCGACGAGGCGCCCGAGGCCGTTCGCGCGGCGGTCGCCCACGGCCTCGAGGCGCAGGGGCTCGCCTACGTCGGCCGGCGGCAGCTCGCCCCCGGCGTGCCCTGGCTCCAGCTGCTCACCTCCGGTGACGAGCCGCATGCGGACGCGGCCGCGGTCATCGCGCTCGGCTCGGATCTCGGGGCTCGACCGGCGACCCCCCCGACGGCAGCGCGACGACCAGCTCCTCGGCGTTTCGGCAACCGCAGCCGAGCTCCCGGAGGCGATCCCGTTCGCGCTCGAGCACGGTTTCGACCTGCTCCTCGTCGATGCGAGCCCCGGCGTCGCCGGCACCTGGCCCGAGCTCGCCGGCCCGCCTGATCTGTCCGCGATCAGAGACGCGGTGCAGATCATGCGCGCAGCCAACCGTGAGGAGGATCTCGTGCTCCTTCACTTCGGCGGGGCGCGCTCGGGGACCGACGCCGCCAAGCTGATCGGCCTCGGCGCGAACGCAGTCGTCTACGGGATGTCGCTCGCGCTGGCCGTGGGCGGAAGCATCGAGGGCGGCACGGTCGCGTTCTACGGCGACGTCAGCGCCGAGGATCGCGCCGAGCGGGCCGAGCTGTTCCTGAACGCGCTTCGCGCCGAGGCGTCGATCATGCCACGCTGCACGGGGAAGACCGACATCTCGAACCTCGAGCCCGAGGACCTGCGGGCCATCTCCGTCGTGACGTCGAAGGCGACGGGAATCCCCCTCGCGGGCTTCAACCCGAAGCTCGCGTCGCCCGCCTGAGACCCGGCGGCCGGCCCCCTCCGCACTTCACGTCGTGTAGGGGCCGGACCTGTCCGGCCCGATCAGGCCTACGACGCGAGATCAGCCCTCGCCTGAAGCTCGCGAATCCGGCGGGCGAACTCCTTGAGCAGCGCGACCGAGACCTCGGGCTCGGACTTCAGCATCTTCTGGAACGGCGCCCGCGAGAGCCTGAGGCAGAGAACGTCCGTATCGGCGAGAACGCTCGCGGACCGCGTGCCACCGTCGATCAAGGCCATCTCGCCGAAGTAGGAGCCCGCGCCGATCGGGATCGGCGGCAGGCCGCCCGGGCGAAGGATCGAGGCGGCACCCTCGAGGATGACGAAGAAGCCGTTGCCCGGCTCGCCCGCCCGCACGATCAGCGATCCCCGGGCGAAGCGCGCCTGCTGGGCCAGGGACGCGATCTTCCGCACGTGCCGCTTGGGCACACCGGCGAACAGCGGTAGCTCGGCGAGCACGTTCGTCCACGTCTTCGCCGGGTCGTCGCTGCCCTGCCTGCCGTGTACCCCGCCGACCGCGAACGCGCCCTGTGGCGTTCCCATCGAGTACCTCCTCTCCGGGGCGGACTCTAGATGATCGACGCGGCGATAGGATCGCTTCATGGCCGGCGGCCTCGTGTTCGTCGACGGCGAGTTCGTGGCGCCCGAGGACGCCCGGATGTCGATCTTCGACTACGGCTTCACCTGGGGCGATTGTGTCTACGACGTAACCTCGGTGTGGCGGGGCTGGTTCTTCGAGCTGGACGAGCACCTGGCCCGCTTCGAGCGGTCGTGCGCCGGCTTCCGGTTGGCGCTGCCCTACTCGCGAGACGAGATGAAGCGGATCCTCGCCGAGTGCGTCGACCGGGCGGGCCTCGAGGAGGCCTATGTGAAGGTCGAGGTGACGAGGGGCACGACGCCCGATCATTCACGCGACATCCGCCTGGCGACGAACCGCTTCACCGCCTACGCGATCCCCTACGTCTGGGTGTGGGGCGAGCAGGCGTGCCGGAACGGCGCCCACCTTCACCTCTGCCGGAGGTTCGAGCGGATCTCGTCGCGGGCGGTCGACCAGCGCTTCAAGAACTACAACCGGGCCGACCTCGCCCAGGCACGGCTCGACGCGTACGACGCTGGCTGCGACGACGCCGTGCTCATCGGACAGGACGGCGCGCTCACCGAGGGCTTCGGCTGGAACATCCTCGTCGTGCACGGCGGCACGGTGGCGACGCCCGACGACAACGTGCTCGAGGGCCGCACGCGGGCCGCAGTCGAGGAGATCTGCCGGGACGAGAGCGTCCCGTTCGAGCTTCGTCGCGTCGAGCCCGGGGAGCTGTCGACGGCGGACGAGGTCTTCGCGACGACGACGGCCGGCGGGGTCATGCCCGTCACGACGATCGACTCTCGGCCGGTCGGCGACGGCCGCCCGGGACGCATCACGCGCCTGCTCCAGGAGCAGTATTGGGCCCGGCGGGCCGAAGGCTGGCACGGAGTGCGGGTTCGCGATCTCGTCGCCGACGCGGAGACGCATCCGCCCGGCTAGCGGCGCTGCGCGATCCAGACGCCGAGCAGAATGACGGCGCCGGCGGCGGCGAGCTCTGCGGTGATCGCCTCACCGAGCAGGAGCGCCGCGAGCGCGAGGCCCGAGATGGGCTGGAGGAACTGCATCGTCGCGATACGCCCGATGCCGCCGCGCGCGAGCGCCCAGTACCAGCCGACGTATCCGAGGATCGTGGTCACGACCGCGAGGAAGACGACCGAGCTCCAGGCTCCGGCGCCGGCCTCCGGCCAGCCTGAGCTGCCGAGCAGGGCGGCCAGCAGCGGTGTCACGACCAGGGCCGAGAGCGCCACCCCCCAGAGCGTCGTCGCGAGGCTGCCGTAGCCGGCCTGGCCGAGGCGGGCGCCGGCGACGTAGCCGACGGCCACGACGAGAACGGACGCCGAGATCATCAGATCGCCGCCGAGGCCGGCGTCCTCGTCGCCTCCCGCCCGACCCAGGATCAGGCCGATCTCACCCGCGACGGCGATCGCACAGCCGACGAGCCAGCCGGTGCCGGGACGCCTGCGCTCGACCAGGGCTGCGTACGCGCCGGTGACGACCGGCAGCGCGGCGAGGAGCATCGCACCGTGGGTCGCCGAGGTCCGCTCCTGGCCGGCGGTGAAGAGGATCGGAAAGACCACGAACCCCGACGCGCCGGACAGGGCGAGGAGCAAGCGGCCGTGCCTCGTGGCAGGGAGAGGCTCGCGCAGCGCCAGGAGAAGCGGCGCCGCGAGGAGGCCGGCGAGGACGGTGCGCATGACGCCGACCAGCACCGGGTCGATCTCCTCGACGGCGACCTTCGACACCGCAGGGGTCGCTCCCCACACGACCATGACGAGGAGGGCGACGCCCCCCGGTGCGAGCCTGCTAGGCGCTCGCGTTAACCCAGCCGGACAGCCGGTCGGCGAACTCGGGCGTGCCGGGGCTCACCTCGATCACCGAGTCGGCCGGGATGTTCGCACGCCGGGCGGCGTCGATGATCGCGTCGGCCGACGGCGCCTCGTACAGACAGTACGACCGGCGCCGGTCCGCCGAGAGGAACGAGAAGATCCAGCGGACGCCCTCGTCGACGTTGATGTCCTCGATCAGCTGGACGTCGTCGCTCGTCAGGTCGAGCTGCTCGGCGAACGTCCGCTCGATCACGTAGACGGGCATGGGCGGATCGTAGCGCGTCCCGTGTTCAGACGAGCCCGCGCCGGTGCGCATACGAGGCCGCCTCGGTGCGGTTCGCGCTCCGGCTCTTGCGAAGGATGCTGCGCATGTGATTCGCGGCCGTGTGCTCCGAGATCGTGAGCTCCGACCCGATCTCGCGGTTCGAGAGACCCTGCGCAACGAGCCGCAGGATCTGGATCTCGCGGGGTGAGAGGCCGTCCGGAAGCGCGACCGCCGCCATCGCGCCCGGCGAGGCGAGCGACGTCGTTCGCGCGAGGAGCGCCGGCATCCCGATCTGCTCGGCGAGGGCCGCCGCCTCGGCGAGCAGGCCCTCCGCCAGGGCGCGGTCGGCCGAAGCGCCTCGCGCCAGCAGCATCCGCCCGTACTCGTAGCCGGTGTGCGCGAGCCAGGTCGGCATGCCCATGCGCCGGTTGAGCTCGAGCGCTGAGTCGAAGTGCCGGACGGCGTCCTCCCACTCGCCGAGCGTCGCCGCGAGCATCCCCAGGTACCGGTCGGCCGCACCGTAGCTCGAGACGCCGTAGCCGATCATGACGTTCGTGCCCGCCTGCCCGAGGAGCTCGGGGTAGAGGAGCGCGGCCGTGCGCTCGTGGCCGACGGCGGCGGCCGCGTCCGCGAGGTAGGTGAGCGAGGCCAGCCAGAGGGACTCGCGCAGTGGAACGAGGCCCGCTTCCCGAACCCGGTCGAGCTCCTGCCGCGCCTCGTCGTGCATGCCGAGCTCCGCCAGGAGGGCGGCGAGACCGGGGGCCCAGACCCCTCCGGCATCGTCACCACCGGCCAGCACGCGCACGAGCGGCGCGAGCTCCGCAAGGCGGCCCTGCTCGCGGCGGACGCTGAACATCTGGATGCCGTACACGCCGGACGGATCGCGACCGGTCATCAACGGGCGCGCCCACCCATGCGAACGCTCGGCCCGCTCCTCCGCCTCGGCGAGCCGCCCCTCGCAGAGCGCGATCGTCGAGCCGTAGTGCTCGGCGACGTGGAGGATGAACGGCTGGCCCATCGTCGCTCCGAGCTCCAGCACGACCCCGAGCTCGCGTCGCGCGCTCGCGAGGTCGCCGAGCGAGATCCGCGCCGCGAGGCGCCACTCCAGCGCCTCGGCCCGTAGCTCGATGTCGTCGAGCTCGTCTGCCAGGTCGACTGCCTCGTCGAGCATCACGAGGATGTCCTCGACACTCACGCCGTGCGCCCAGTACGCGCGCGTGAGCACCGTCGCGAGACCGTGGCGGTCGTCGATCCGCCGCGCCATCGCGATTGCGCTCGTGCGGACGACCGTCCCCGCGCTCGTGATTGCCGCGGTTCGCCAGTGCGCGCGACAGGCCGGAGAGGATGCGCACGCGGAGCGTGGAGTCCTCCCGGTCGAGCGCGGCGGCGGCCTCCTCCAGGAGCTCGACGGCGCCGCGATCGGTGATCCCCGGCCGCCAGCAGGCGTTCTCGAAGCCGACGGCGGCGTGTCGCGAGCAGCTCGGCGTCGTCCAGGTCGCGCGCGATCTCCGCCGCCGCCGTGTACGCCTCGAGCGCAGCGTGCGAGTCACCGGCCAGGTGGCACGCTGCTCCGAGCTCGAGCTGGCATGTCGCCGCGCTGTCGCTCGTCCGGGATCCCGAGCTCGAGCGCGGTCCGAAGGTGCGCGACCGCCTCGTCGAACGCCAGCGCGGACTGCGCCGCCCTCGCCGCCCGGACGTTGTAGTCGACCGCGCGCGCCGGGTCGCCCACCGGCGCCGCAGCGGCGAAGTGATAGGCGAGACTCGCGAGCACGCGCATGTCGCTGCCGCCGTTCGCAGCGGCGATCGCCTCGCCGACACCCAGATGGAGCTCCGCCCGCCGGACACCCGTGAGGCGGTCGGAGACGGCCCGGCGAACCAGCTCGTGGGTGAAGCGGTAGACCAGACCGAGGGCCGAGACCTCCTCGATCAACCCGTTCCGCACGGCCTCGTCGAGCCCGGCGAGCAGCCCCTCCTTCGTCGCCGCGGACGCCCGCTCGAGCACGCTCAGGCTCGAACTCCGGGCCGACGATCGCCGCGACCTCGAGCAGCTCCGTGGTCTGCGGCGCGAGACGCGACAGGCGCTGGCTCACGACCTCGCGCACGCTCTCCGGGCTTCCGAGCTGGTCGGGGGGCTGCGTGAGCCGGGCGCGGCCGTCCTCGACGACGAGCGCTCCGGTGTCGAGGAGCGTGCGCCAGAGCTCGGTGACGAGGAAGGCGTTCCCCTCGGTCAGCTTCTCGATCGCCGCAGCAAGCTCCGGAAGCCCTGCGGTCTCCGCGCCGGACGGCTCGCCGGACGAACTCGGAGATCTCCTCGCCGGAGAGGCCGGTGAGATGAAGGCGGACGACGTCCTCCGATCGCCGCAGGTCGACGAGCGCGTCGGAGAGCTGAGCCGGCACGTCCGCGTCCGTGTCCCGGAACGTCGCGACGAGCAGCATCCGTGCGTCCGCGGCCGAACGCCCCAGGTGACGCAGGAGGAGCAGGCTCGGTGGGTCGGCCCAGTGGCCGTCCTCGACCACGAGGAGGACCGGCGCCGCGGCGGCTGACGGCCACCAGCAGGTCGGTGACCGCGGTGTGGAGGCGATGGCGCTCCGTCTCCGGATCGGCCGCCATCGGCGCCGGCAGCTCGCCGACGTGGAGCGGAAGGTCGGGCAGGACCCGCACGAGCTCTCCTCCGGTCGTCCCGAGGTCGCCGCGCAGCGTGGCCGGATCGCTCGTGCGCACGAGCCGTTCGAGCGCCTCGGCGAACGGGCGGTACGGGGTGCGAACGACCGCGTCGCAGGCTCCGTAGAGAACGAGGACGCCCACCCCCGCCGCCTCGTGGGCGAACTCCCGGACGAGGCGGCTCTTGCCAGATCCCGGCTCGCCGCCGAGGAGGACGATGCGCCGGCCCTCGCCCCCCGCCCTCGGCAGAAGCGCACGCAGGAGCGCGAGCTCGCGGGAACGGCCCGCGAACGGGAAGCTCGGCATGAGCCGGAGCGGACCTGGGAGCTGACCGACGGGAACGCTCGTACCCCCACGATAGTCAGATCTGATCATCGTCGCCTGGCGGGCGCGAAACCGGCGAAGAAAACTGGGTCAGCCCGCGTCATGACAGCAAGGAGGACGCTCTCTAGCCTCCCCATGGACCGACGATCGAAGGAGGATGAACACGGTGAGCACAGTCACCAGCGCAGCCGACGACGCGCAAGACGCGAGCTCGGCGATGAATTCGGCGGGCAGCTGATCGGCCCGGACGACACGGCCTACGAGGAGGCCCGCAAGGTCTACAACGGGATGATCGACCGGCGGCCGGCGCTGATCGCCCGCTGCGCAGGCCCCGACGACGTCGCACGAACGATTCGCTTCGCGCGCGAGCACGATCTTCTCCTCGCCGTGCGCGGCGGCGGTCACAACGGCGGCGGGCTCGGCATCGTCGACGACGGCGTCGTCTGCGACCTGTCGCTCCTGCGCAGCGTGGAGGTCGACCCGAAGGCGCGAACCGTCAAGGTCGGCGGCGGCTGCACCTGGTCCGACGTCGACGCCGCGACGAGCGAGTTCGAGCTGGCCGTGCCGTGCGGGATCATCTCGACGACGGGGGTCGGCGGCCTGACGCTCGGCGGCGGGCTCGGACACCTGACCCGGATGTACGGGCTGTCGATCGACAACCTGCTCGGCGCAGACATGGTTCTCGCCGACGGCACGCAGGTGCACGCCGAGCGCCAACGAGCATCCGGACCTGTTCTGGGCGATCCGCGGCGGCGGCGGCAACTTCGGTGTCGTGACGACGTTCCACTTCCGCGCCAACCCGGTCGGGACCGTCCAGGCCGGCCCGACCTTCTGGCCGATCGAGCAGAGCACCGAGGTGCTCAGCGCCTACCGTGAGTTCCTGCCCTCGGCGCCCGCGCGAGCTGAACGGCTTCTTCGCCTATCACTTCGTTCCGCCCGCGCCGCCGTTCCCGGAGGAGCTGCACGGCCGGCACATCTGCGGGGTGGTCTGGAACTACCTCGGCGACGAGGACGCGGCCGCCAAGGCGATGAAGCCGCTGCTCGACGTCGGGACGCCGCTCATGCACGGCGTCCACGCGATGCCGTATCGCCACCCTGAACGGCGCCTTCGACGGCCTCTATCCGCCGGGCGACCAGTGGTACTGGCGCGCCGACTTCGTCAAGGAGATCTCCGGACGAGGCGGTCGCCCGCCACACGGAGTTCGGCGAGAAGCTGCCGACGGGCAAGTCGACCATGCACATGTACCCGATCGACGGCGCGGCGCACGACGTCGGGCCGCGAGGACACCGCCTGGGCGCTACCGCGACGCCCGCTGGGGCAGCGTCATGGTCGGCGTCGACCCCGACCCCGCGCAGAAGGACGTCATCAGGCAGTGGTCGATCGACTACTGGGAAGCGCTGCACCCCCACTCGGCCGGCGGCGCCTACGTGAACATGATGATGGACGAGGGCCAGGACCGGGTGAAGGCGAGCTACCGCGGCAACTACGCGCGGCTGGCGAGCATCAAGGCGAAGTACGACCCGGACAACGTCTTCCGCGTCAACCAGAACATCATCCCGAAGCGGTCCTAGACACCGAAGCCGGCCCCCGCGCGAGGGATCAGCCCGAGCGCGGGGGCGGGCCGATCCTTCGAGGCGATGGCAGTCCGGGGCGAGCTCGGTTTCGCGCAGGTCTACGAGGACGACTACCGCGGCTGGCCGCTCGCTCCGAAGCACGGGGGACGCGGCGTCTACGGGACGTTCCTGAACCCGACGACCGTCTGGCCCTCGGGGATGCCGTTTCCGAACGTGGGCTACCACCAGGCCATCGACATCCCGGTCAACGACGCGGCCGGCGCGCAGCCCGTGTTCGCCGTCGAGGGCGGACGCGTCCGCCAGGCGGATCGCACGACGCAGACCACCCCGCTCGGCGCGCGGGTCCGCTCCGGCGTGGTCGGCGTCGGCCACTTCCGCTACGCGCACGTCGTGCCGAGCGTCGAGGTGGGGGACGTCGTCGCGCCCGGCGACCAGATCGGCAGGTCGACCCCCGGCTGGTGGCACATCCATCTCGAGGAGCTCGCCTGGGTGCGCGGCCGGCGGGTCAATCTCAACCCGCTTCGACCGGGAGGCAAGCTCGCTCCCATCGTGGATCGCGGACGACCCGTCGTGAAGGCGATGCGGATCTATCCGAAGGAGGCCGAGAACGACGCCAGCCCGCGCGTCCTCCCGCTCGACCGGATCCGGGGCGTGGTTCTGCCGGTCGCGCTCGCGTTCGACGCGTTTCCGCTGAAGAGCTGGCCGAAGGCCCCGGTCGCGACGCTCCACGTCTACTCCGCGCAGCTCGAGCTTCGTCGAGACGACTCCGTCGTCCTCGAGCGAACGCTCTTCCGGCTCGACACGGCTCCGGGCCCCACCTGGCAGCACTTCTTCCGGCCGCTCACCCGCCGCAGCGCGCCCGTCGCGGTCTGCGTCGTCCGTAAGCCCGCCGACTGTGCCGGCCGCTTCTGGCTGCGGCTCTGGCAGCGTGGTTGGGACACGACGACGGTTCCGAACGGGCGCTACGTCCTGCGGCTGACCGTCGAGGACGCGGTCGGCAAGACCGCGCGCCGGGAGCTCGGCTTCCGGATCGCGAACTGACGCGACGCGTCAGGAGTTCTGGACGGTTACGTCGAGCGACTCGGCGCCGCGGTTGCCGACGAGATCCCAGGCGCGGACCGTGAGGCGGTACGGGCCGTTCCTGACCTTCGTCGTATCCCAGTACGTGCTGCGCGGGCGTGCGAACAGGCGGAACCAGAGCTGTCCCTGCACGGGCAGACCGCGCGGCAGGGCC
The DNA here is from genome assembly GCA_963819905.1 of uncultured Thermoleophilia bacterium. Taxonomy (GTDB): domain Bacteria; phylum Actinomycetota; class Thermoleophilia; order Gaiellales; family Gaiellaceae; genus CAWCQC01. The sequence continues at coordinate 114,483 of CAWFXP010000007.1, read as the reverse complement.
GTGTTCGCGCGGAGGTTCTGCTTGGTGCCGGGGGCGTAGTGGTTCGAGAACGGGATCGGTGTCCGGCCGAGGGCGCGGGCCTCGGCGCCGAGCGTGACGTCGTTCACGAACACGTCCCGGTCGACCATCACCTTCCCGTCGTCGAGCCGGACGACCTTCACCGCGATGCGGCTCGGGTGATGCGCGGTCTCGAGCTCGGGCACCTCTCGAATCCAGCCGCGGAACGACTGCGGATCGTCGATCCAGGCCCGGACGTCGACGAGGCCGGCGAGCGCTCCCGGGTCGAGCGGTGAGCCGCCGAGCCGGTAGATCGCGCGGCCGTTGCCGACACGCCAGCCGGGATCGGAAGGCGTCATGAAGCGGATGTCGTGGATGACCGGCGGCTTGGTGTCGGCGTACGGCGCCAGCTTGCCGTTCCGAGACAGCGGATTGACGGGGACGCGGCGCTCCCAGCGGCCGTCCGGGAAGTGCCACTCGCTCAGGTGGAGGTGCCACTCGCGCCTCGTCGTCCAGCCGATCATCTCGCCCGGCGCCACCACTTGGCCCTCCTGCACGACCGGCTCGATGTGTCCGTAGCCGAAGTGGCCGATGCGGACGATCCCCTCCTCCCAGGGCCCGAGCCCGCTGAGAGCCTGCCGCACCGGGCCGCCCTCGAGCGCGTAGACCCGGTGCGTGCGCCCGGGCGGCGCGCCGGCCACGGGCCGGTCGTCGCGAACCGAGATGTCGACCCCGTGGTGGTAGCCGAGCCCCGACCTCGGATCGAGGAAGGACCCGCGCACCGGGTGCTGCCGCGTGCGGGGAGCGACCGGCCAGCCCCGGTAGTCGTCCGCGTACCTGCGTCGCATCGAGTCCATGGTCGCAGCTCTCCCCGCCTTCGTCATCCCGCGTTCGGTGGTGCGGCTGCTCGCTACAGTGGGCCGGGTGACGCGTCCGGGCTTGCCGCTCCTCGTCGTGTCGCTCGTCCTCGCCGCGGGCTGCGGAGCAAAGGCACCGGAGGAGACGGCCGAAGGGACCGAGGCGGCGACCGAGACGGTCGCCGCGCCGACGGGTGGCCTGTTCGCCGGCGGACCGGTCAGCCTCCTCGACGAGGACGTCGTCGGGCCACCGTACTACCCCGAGGCGCAGTCGTTCGCGTCCGCGGCAGGGCCGCGCGCCTCGGACGCGGAGCTCCTACGCGAGGCCGAGGCACTGGTGGCTGCCCGTGACCCATCCCTGGCCGACAGGGCCGCTGCCCGCTTCGAGGATCCCGACCTGGTCGAGCGCGTTCCCGACCCGGCGTTGCGGGCGGCCCTCGTCTCGCTGCTCGGAACGGTCGCCTCGGGCGCCGTCGACTGGGTCGCAACGAGCCCCCGCTTCACGCGGGTCGAGTTCGGGCCCGTCGGCGCCGGCCGCATCGGGAGATCGATCGGGGAGCCGGGCGGCCAGCGGATCGTGATCGACTCGCGCTTTCGCAACGAGCGGCCGGCGCTCCTCTCGGTCGTCCTCGCCCACGAGGCCTTCCACGCGGACGGCCGTGCCTCCGAGCTGGAGGAGCTCGTCGCGGTCGCGGTGCAGTCGCTCGTCCACATGGAGCAGCTCCTTGCCGACCCGGCGCTCGCGGAGGAGCGCACCGAGCTCGCACAGTCGACGAACGCGTGGGTCGTGATCCGGCTGAACACGCACCGGACGGGCTCCTCGGACCTCCGCCTCGTGCTTCTCGACGACGGGCCGAGCGTCCTCCCCGGGGGGCTCGGGCAGCCCCACTTCGCCGCGTTCTTCGATCCCACGGCCGCCCCGACGCCGGGCAACCGCTACCTCCAGGGCGTGGCCGGCGCGGTGACCGAGACTGGGGCGAGCCCACCCGCGGGGCTCGACTTCGACATCGGGTCGATCATGTTCCTCGACGAGAACCAGGGCGCTCTCACCGAGAGCGAGCTCGAGCGCGTCGCCGCGCTCCTCGGGATGGACATCGGCCCGACCGCCTGAGCGCTGATGGGCGACTCCGGCCGGTACCGCGCACGACGCTGAGACGTGCTCTTCCGACCGCGACATTCGCCGTCTTCTTCCTGATCCCTCGACTGGCACTGGCACGCGAACCGCCACCCGTCGTGGCTCTACGAGGACGGCATCCACCTCAGGCCGGCAGGGGCGGTCGCCTACGCGCTTCTCGTCAGCAAGGCGGTCAAGAGGGTCTCGTAGACTCTGCCCGCCCGTCAACGGTTCTCGAAGACCATGATCGAGCCGGAGTAGCAGGCGACCCACACCGTCGACGACTCGGCGTCGTAGGCGACGCCGATCGGGCTCGCGTTCGTCGGCTCGGCCCGGAGCACCTTCAGATCCCGGGCGCGCACCTTGCTGACCGTGTTCGAGTAGTAGTTGACGACGTAGAGCGACTTCCCGTCGTCCGCGATCGCCATGCTCCGCGGGGCGTCGCCGGTCGAGACCGAGTTGACGACCACCCCTCGCTCGACGTTGATCTTGGCCACGTAGTCGGATCCGTTCAGCGTCACGTAGAGGAAGCGGTCGTTCGGCGAGATGTTCAGGTGCCTCGGGCCCGAGCCGACGCCGTAGATCCAGTCGACGGCGAAGCTCCGCAGATCGACCGTCGCGATGTCCGTGCTGCCCATCACGGCGACGTACGCCGTCCGCGAGGAGGAGTCGACGGCGATCCCCCGCGGGTAGGCACCGAGCGGCACCGTCTCGACGACGCGACCCTTCTCGACGTCGATGACGCTCATCGTGTACGAGCACCAGTTCGTCACGAGGACGCGGCTCCCGTCGGGCGTCACCGCCACGAACTTCGGCACCGCCCCGACCCTGATCGCCTGATCGATCTCGAGCGAGGCCATGTCGATGCGGTAGACGAAGCTGTCGTCGTACTGGCCCGGGCCGCAGACGTCCGATCCTTCGGGCCCGAAGCCCGGCCCGTACATCGAGTAGTTGGAGACGTACGCGTACGCCCCGTCGGGCGTGAAGGCGGCCTCGACCGGGGCGCCCTGGTACGTCGCTCCGGCGTACTTCGGATAGCCGAGCTTGCCCAACCTGACGGTGTCGGGGATCGTCGCGACGAGCTTCCCCGAACGGTCGTACACGGTCACGGTGTGGCGGTACATCATGTTCTGGGCCACGAAGCGGCCGGTTCCCGAGGCGACGACCGACTTCGGCGAGATCTCGCCGCCGATGGTCTCCCGCAGGGCGAGCTCTCCCCTGTCGCTCGGCTTCGCCCGTTTCGGCCTGTCCGCGACCTCCACGGCGGGCTCCGACATCGTGGGCGGAGTGGGCTCGGCCGTCGCCGTGGCCGGCGTCGTCCCGGGCGCCGTGGACTGCGCCTGCGTCGCGGCCGGAGCCCCGGCAGCCTCGGTCGAATCGAAGGCGCGCAACGGCCCCGAACGCCGCCGCCGCGAGCACCGCGGCGGCCGCGAGTGCGCTGACGGCACGGCGACGTCGAACCGTCTTCCGCCGGGCGCGTGCGTGCGCCCCGCGAGGATCCTCGGGCTGCACGGCTCAGCCGTTCGCGCGAGGTGCAGGCGTCACGTTCGGTGGAGTCATGCTCGTCGGCGCGTTCCTCGAGACGGCGGGAGCACGTCTCGAATCGCGTGCCGGCACGATACCGACGTTGCGCCATTTCCCCCGGGCTGGTAGAAATGGCAATAGCGTTGCCCCAGGGGCGATACCCCGGATGTCCTTCCTTCTCAGCTGCCCGTTCTGTCTCGACGCCGGCCCTCGGCCGGTCGAGGAGTTCCGCTGCTCCGGCGAGGTCACCCGGCGACCGACCTCCTCGCCGAGCCTGCGCGAGCTGACGACCTACGTGTACTTCAGGGACAACGTCGCAGGCGTGCACCGCGAGTGGTGGTTCCACCACGCGTGTGAGAACTGGTTCCTTGCGGAGCGGAACACGGTGACGAACGAGGTGCTGAAGGTCGAGGTTCCCGCCTGATGCGCCTGGCGGCGCAGCCGCACGAACGGATCGACCGGGCCCAGGAGATCCGCTTCTTCTACGAGGGGCAGGCCGTGCGCGGGCTCGCGGGAGACACGATCGGCTCGGCGCTCTATGCGGCCGGCCGGCGGGTGTTCTCCCGGAGCTTCAAGTACCACCGCCCACGCGGGCTCATGTGCTGCACGGGGCATTGCCCCAACTGCCTGATGACGGTGGACGGCATCCCGAACGTGCGTGTCTGTGTCACCCCGCTCACCGCCGACACGTCCGTCAAGGCCCAGAACGTCCTTGGCTCGCTCGAGCGCGACTGGATGGCCGTGACCGACAAGCTCGGCGGCCCGTTCACGCCGCCCGGCTTCTACTACAAGACCTTCATCCGCCCCCGGCGCTTCTGGCCGCTCTACGAGAAGTTCCTCCGGAATGCCGCAGGCCTCGGCGAGCTCGATCCCGACGCCGCTCGAACCGAGCGCTTCGACGTCGAGCACCGCCACGTGGACCGGCTCGTGATCGGCGGAGGCCGGGCGGGCCTCGAGGCGGCGATCGACGCGGCCGGACGAGGCGAGCGGGTCGCCCTCGTCGACGAAGGCCCCGAACCGGGAGGCGCGCTCTTGTGCCTGCCCGACGGCGTCGCCGAGGCGAAGGCGCTCGTCGAGCGCGCCCGAGGCGCGGGCGTCGAGATCTTCTCGCCGGCCAGTGCGATCGGGATCTACGAAGGCGGCCTCGTGCCCGTCGAGCACGGCCACGTCCTGATCCGCTTTCGCGCCGACCACATCGTGGGCGCAACCGGGACGACCGACCAGCCGCTCGTCTTCCCGGGCAACGACCTCGTCGGAGTGATGTTCCCTTCGGCGGTGAGCAGGCTCGTCAACTACTGGTCGCTCAAGCCCGGGGAGCGGGCGGTCGTGCTCGCCGTCGACGACCGCGGGCTCAGCGCCATCGAAGACCTCCGCCGGGCAGGGGTCTCGATCGCCGAGCTCGTCGACTTCCGCGAGCGACGGCCGAAGTCGGTCGAGGCGAAGGGGCGCAAGGGTCTTCTGCGACGGATCACGATCGACGGGAAGTCGATCGACTGCGACCTCGTCGTCGTTGCCGGGAGCCCGCAACCCGCCTACCAGCTGCTCGCCGGTGCCGGCGCGACGGTCGAGTTCGAGCCTGACCGCGGTATCTTCGTGCCGACTGAGCTGCCTGCCGACCTGTCGGCGGTCGGAAGCGTGACCGGGGATCTCGGCGAGGTCGCGTCGCCGCCGCCCATGCTCGGCGAGGCGAAGGAGAGCTTCGTCTGCTACTGCGAGGACCAGACGGCGAAGGATCTCGCGTACGCGATCGAGGAGGGCTACGACTCGATCCAGCTCGCGAAGCGCTACACGACCGTGACGATGGGGCCCTGCCAGGGCAAGCTCTGCCACCTCAACTCGATCCGGGTGTACGCGAAGGAGACCCGCACCGCGGAGGAGGAGATCGGAACGACGACGGCCAGACCGCCGTGGACGCCCGTCTCGATGGCCCTGCTCGCGGGCCGGCCGCGCGACCCGGCCAAGCGGACGTCGATGCACCACCGCCACAAGGACATGGGCGCGAACGTCTTCTGGACCGGCGCCTGGCGCCGCCCGCACTCCTACAGCGACGACGTGCAGACCGAGGCGATGAAGGTGCACGAGTCGATCGGGATCATCGACGTCTCGACGCTCGGGAAGATCCTCGTCAAGGGCCCCGACGCCGGGGCGTTCCTCGACCGCCTCTACCCGAATCGCTTCTCGGACATGAAGGTCGGGCGGATCCGCTACGGGATCCTGACGAACGACGGCGGCCGGATCTTCGACGACGGCACCATCGGCCGCCTCTCGGACGACGAGTTCTACGTGACGACCACGTCGACCGGGGCCGACGGCGTGCACCAGTGGTTCCTCTGGTGGAACGCGGTCTGGCACATGGACGTCGAGTGCACGAACCTGACCGGCGCCGTGGCGGCCGTGAACGTGGCCGGGCCGAACGCGCGCAAGCTCATGGAGAAGATCACCGACATCGACGTCTCGAACGAGGCGTTCACGTACCTCGACGCGAAGCACGCCCATGTCGCCGGCGTCCCGGCCCTGATTCTCCGCATCGGCTTCGTCGGCGAGCTCGGCTACGAGATCCACTTCCCGAGCCCGCACGGCGAGTACCTCTGGGACGCGCTCTTCGAGCACGGCAAGGAGTGGGACGCGGCCCCGTTCGGCCTCGAGCCTCAGCGGATCCTGCGGCTCGAGAAGCAGCACATCCTCGTCGGTCAGGACACGGACGGCGAGTCGAACCCACTCGAGGCCGCCATGTCGTGGATCGTCAAGCTCGACAAGGACGACTTCGTCGGCAAGTGGGCAGTCGAGCACGTCAAGGAGCGTGGGCTCGAGTGGATGCTCGTCGGGTTCGAGAAGCTCGACGGCAGAGTGCCCGTCGAGGGTGGCCAGGTGATTGTCGACGGCAGGTCCGCCGGGCGCATCACGAGCGTGCGCTGGAGCGAGCAGCTCCAGAAGACGATCGGGATGGCCGTCGTGCCGTACGAGCTCTCCGAGGACGGCACCGCGTTCGACGTCCGCATCGACGGCACCATCGAGCAGGCGATCGTCCGCACGAAGCCCTTCTTCGACCCCGACGGAGCACAACTGCGCTCGTGACGAGCCTCGACTTCATCTCGCCCGACCGAGCGCGCTCCGACCTCGGCTTCAGGCCGCTCCTCACCTCCCCGATGGGACGCCGCCAGCGGGATGCCGGCGCCACGTTCGCCGAGCGAGACGGCTGGCTCGTCCCCGTCGCGATCCCGGGCGAGCAGGAACACCTGGCGCACGCCGGCGTCGCCGATCTCTCGCATCTCGGCAAGACCGAGGTGAGCGGTAAGGCCCCCGACTCGGTCGTCGGCGACACCGTCTGGCATCGCATCACTCAGGACAAGGCCATCGTTCTCTGCCCGTACCAGCAGGCCGCCGCCGTCCGGGCACGGCTCGCGGAGTCGGGCGCCTCGGTCCTCGACGTGACGGGCGCCTACGGGGTCCTCGTGGTGACCGGCCCGGAGGCGTTCAGCGGTCATGCGCCGCCTGACGCACCTCCACAGCTTCCCGGCGAGCGGCGACGTCTCCCATGTGACCGCCCACGTCCTCGAGCGCGACGGCGCATTCTGGATCGTGTTCCCGCAGGAGTACGGGCACTACCTCTGGGAAGTCGCGGTCGACGTAGCCGAGCCGTTCGGCGGCGGCCCCGTCGGGGTCGACGCCTTGCCCGGAGGCCGTCAGTGAAAGACATCTTCGTCAAGAAGCGCATGTGGCGCCGCGCCACGCTCAAGGACCGCTACGACGTCGTCGTCATCGGCGGGGGCGCGCACGGGCTGGCCACCGCCTACTACCTGGCGAAGAATCACGGGGTCAAAGACGTCGCCGTCCTCGAGAAGAGCTACATCGGCGCCGGGGGCTCCGGGCGCAACACGACGATCATCCGCTCGAACTACCGCACCCCCGAGGGCGCGGCGTTCTACGAGCAAAGCGTGAAGCTCTACGAGTCGCTCTCCCAGGAGCTCAACTTCAACACGATGTTCTCCCAGCACGGGCATCTGACGCTCGCGCACTCTGACCGCGGCATGATCGTCTCGGCCGAGCGCGCCGAGGTGAACCAGATACTCGGCATCGACTCGCGCGTCGTCGGCCGCGACGAGGTCAAGGAGCTCTGCCCGCAGCTCCACCTCGACGGCACGTTCCCGATCTACGGGGCGCTCTACCACCCGCCGGGCGGGATCATTCGCCACGACGCGGTCGTCTGGGGCTACGCGCGTGCCGCCGACCGCGGGGGCGCCGAGATCCACCAGGGCGTCGAGGTGACGGGAATCGACGTCGAGAACGGGCGTGTCAGCGGCGTTCAGACGAACCGCGGCCCGATCGCGGCCGGCACCGTCGTCGCCTGTACGGCGGGCTGGACGACTCAGATCGCGGACATGGCCGGCGTCAAGCTCCCCCTCTGGACGACCATTCTCCAGGCGTGCGTGACGGAGCCCGTCAAGCCGTTCCTCGACGTGATCATCGTCTCGGGCCAGCTCCACATCTACATCTCGCAGACGGATCGCGGCGAGTTCCTGATGGGGTCGGGCGTCGAGCCGTACCCCACGTTCTCGTTCAACGGGACGCTCGGCTTCGTCGAGGAGCTCTGCACGCACATGCTCGAGCTCTTCCCGCAGCTCGCCGGGACGCGCATCCTGCGCCAGTGGACGGGTCTCTGCGACATGACGCCCGACTTCAGCCCGATTCTCGGCCTCACCGAGGTCGAGGGCTTCGTCATCGACTGCGGCTGGGGCACCTACGGTTTCAAGGCGACGCCGATCGTCGGCACGACCATCGCCGAGCTGGTCGCCACGAAGCAGACGCCGACGCTGATCGAGCCGTTCAAGCTGGAGCGCTTCTACACCGACACGCTCGTCTCCGAGGCGGCTGCCGCCTCGGTGACCCACTAGGAGGACGTCATGGCCACGAAGGTCCCCTCGAACCTCGATATCGCCCAGGCGCACACGCTCGAGCCCATTGCCGACGTCGCGGCGCGCTACGGGCTCGAGCCCGGCGAGTACGACCTGTACGGCACCTTCAAGGCCAAGGTCGACCTGTCGGTCATCGACCGGCTCGCCGACCGCCCCGACGCGAAGCTCGTCTGCGTGACCGCGATCACGCCGACGAAAGCCGGCGAGGGCAAGACCACGACGTCCGTCTCGCTGACGCAGGGCCTCGGCAAGATCGGCAAGCAGCCGGTGCTCTGCCTGCGCGAGCCCTCGCTCGGGCCGGTGTTCGGGATCAAGGGCGGCGCGGCCGGCGGCGGCTACGCCCAGGTCGTGCCGATGGAGGACCTGAACCTCCACTTCACCGGGGACATCCATGCCATCGGGGCCGCGAACAACCTCCTCGCGGCGGCGCTCGAGGCGCACATCCTCCACGGCAACAAGCTCGGGATCGACCCGCTGAGCGTCGGCTGGCGGCGGTGCGTCGACGTCAACGACCGCTCGTTGCGCCAGATCACGCTCGGCCTCGGCGGCCGGGCGAACGGCTATCCGCGCGAGTCGGGCTTCGACATCACGGCCGCCTCCGAGGTGATGGCGATCCTGGCCGTCTCGAACGACGTCCACGACCTGCGCAAGCGGCTGGGAGCGATCACGGTCGGCTTCACGTACGAAGGCGAGCCCGTTATTGCGGACGACCTGAAGAGCGCCGGGGCGATGACCGTGATCTTGAAGGAAGCGCTGAAGCCGAACCTGATCCAGACGCTCGAGGGTCAGGCGTGCTTCATGCACTGCGGGCCCTTCGCGAACATCGCGCACGGCAACAACTCGCTGGTCGCCGACAAGGTCGGCCTGAAGCTCGGCGATATCTGCGTCACCGAGTCGGGCTTCGCGTCGGACATGGGCATGGAGAAGTTCCTGGACATCGTCTGCCGGATCGGCGGGCTCGCACCGAGCGCGGTCGTGGTCGTGACGACGGTGCGCGCGCTGAAGCATCACGCCGAGGACCCGGACGGCGGGCTCGACGCGGTGGAGCGCGGCGCCGCGAACCTCGAGCGCCACATCGGCATCGTCAAGGAGTTCGGGCTCGAGCCGGTCGTCGCCGTCAACCGCCGGCCGGAGGACACCGACGAGGAATGCGAGCTCGCCCGCAAGCTGGCGCTCGACTACGGCGCCTACGCGGCCGAGGTGAACGAGGCGTTCGCGAAGGGCGGCGACGGCGCGACGGCGCTCGCCGAGGCGGTCGTCGGCGCCTGCGAGCAGCCGAACCGGTTTGCGCCCGTCTACGAGCTGGACGAGCCGATCGCCGACAAGATCGAGAAGATCGCGACGCGTGTCTACGGCGCCGACGGCATCCAGCTCCTGCCGGCCGCGCTCGAGAAGGTGGCCCGCTATACGGAGCAGGGGCTCGACACGGTGCCGATCTGCATGGCGAAGACGCACCTGTCGCTGTCGCACGATCCGACGCTGACGGGCGCTCCCACCGGCTTCACGCTTCCTGTTCGCGACCTGCGCGCCTACACGGGCTCCGGCTGGATCGTGGCGCTCTGCGGCGACATGCAGACCATGCCCGGCCTCGGCGTCTCCCCCGCGCTCCACAACGTCGACATCGACGTCGACGGGACGACGGTCGGCCTGTTCTGACGCGGCGGGCGGCGGGCGTCCATCGGGCCGGACAGGTCCGGCCCCTACGATCGCCACACGGTCAGCCCGGATGTAGGGGCCGGACCTGTCCGGCCCGGCCTGGAGCGGCGGGCGTATATTCCGCCCGACGTGGCGGTCGTCATCGACGGAAACCGGCTCGCGGACGAGCTGCGTGCGAAGGCGGAGCTCGAGCTGGCGGCGCTTGCCCGGGAACGAAGGCGGCCCTGCCTCGCGACGATCTTGGCCGGGGAGGACTACGCGGCCAAGGCCTACGAGCGCCGTCTCCGTCGGATCGCCGAAGAGCTCGGCTGCCGCTACGTCTCGGAGACGCTGCCGGGGGACGTCGAGGAGGCCGACATGCTTGCTCTGGTCGGCAAGCTGAACGCCGATCCGCGCGTCACCGGCATCCTCATCCTGCGGCCGATCCCCCCGCAGGTCTCGGAGGCGCAGGTCTACCGCACGCTCCACCCGCTGAAGGACATCGAGGCCCTCCACCCGGAGAACGCCGGTCTCCTGGCTCTCGGCCAGCCGAGGTTCACGCCCGTCGACCCCTGCCTCGGCCTTCTACCTGCTCGACCGGTTCGTCGAGGAGAGCGGCGGGCGTCCGAGCACGTTCTACAACGGGCTCGAGCTCGTCCTCGTCGGGCGCTCGAACAACGTCGGGAAGCCGGCGATGTGGCTCGGCCTGGCGCGGAACGCGACGGTCTCCTCGTGCCACCAGTTCACCTCGCAGGCCGGCAAGCTCGAGGAGCACACCCGGCGCGCGGACGTCCTCGTCGTGGCGGCCGGCGTTCCCGGCCTCGTCAGCGGCGAGATGGTGAAGGAGGGCGTGATCGCGGTCGACGTCGGCATTAACCCTGTCTCAGACCCTGCGACCGGAAAGACACGCCTCGTCGGCGACCTCGACTACGAGAGCGTGGCTGCGAAGGCCGCGGCGATCACACCCGTTCCGGGCGGCGTCGGGCCGGTCACCGACGTGTGGCTGCTCCGAAACACGATCCGGGCGGCCGGTCTCCAGACCACGTGAGCCGCCGGGGCCGGATCAGCTCCGGCCCCTACATCGCGCTGACGCCGCGACGCGGCGTCAGCGCTTGTCGTAGCTCCCCGCGAAAGCGGAGGCCTGCTGGGGACTGAACGTCCGGCGCTGGACGATCTCGTCGGCCGCGGCCCAGAGGCGCCTCTCCCAATCCGATTCCGTCTTGCACTTCGGGCACGCGCGCAGGGTGCCGGCCGCCGTGTCGACGTGGCCCCAGTGGGCACGCGACAGGAGCCCGCTCGCCTGTTTGTGGCCACAGAGGCCGCAGTTCAGGTACAGCGTCGACATCGAATGGCGCTACCTCCTACGCGCTGGTTCTACCAGGGCCCGATGAAGGCGCCGCTGGGATGGACGAGGATGATGATAATAGTCGCCACGATGCAGGCGACGGCCAGGAGCAGGAGACCGGGCGTCAACCACTTGACCGGGCTCTGCTTCGCTGGGAACTCGATCTGCTTCTCGCGAAACATGCTTCTCCTCTCCCTAGCTCGCCGGGCCCGAGCCGCCGCGTAGGAAGGTAGCCTGCCGTTCGAGCTGGCGCTTCTCCATCCAGACCCAGGCGATCAGCGAGACCACCATGACGAGCATGCCGAGCGCCGTCAGGACATAGGTGCCAGTGAGCGAGCCGCCTTCGGCCCCGCCGGCGGGCCCGAACGTCCAGAAGGTCGTGATATCCGTGTTGAATCCGTCGCCGGCCTCGTTCAGCCAGCTCTCGTACGGGAAGCTGTCGATCATCTCGGCATCACTCCTTTACGGCCCTGTACGGGTGCTCGACCCGCGGTTCGTGACGTCTGCATAGCCCTCGAGCAGGATCGCCTCGGCCTCGACCTCCTGGCCGTCCGGCAGGACGATGTGCTCGGGCTGCTTCTCGAACTCGGGATAGAAGTCCTGCTGGAACTCGGCCATGTCGATGCCCTCGAGCTCGACCTCGGGCGGCACGCGCAGCAGGTTCAGCTTCTTGAGGATCCAGCTGGCGATGTACCCGGGCAGGAACGCGAGCGGGAAGAACGCGAGCATCCCGATCAGCTGGCCGCCGAACGAGGACGGGACGTTGTTGACACCCGTCGGGAAGCCGCCGGCGAAGATCCCGACGAGGAAGACCCCGAGGAAGCCGCAGAAGCCGTGCACTGCCACCGCGCCGACCGCGTCGTCCACCCGGAGACGCTTCTCGATGTAGCCGCCGACCCACACGGCCGCCATGCCGCCTCCGGTCGCAAGGACGTAGGCGAGGGACGGGTGGTAGATATCCGCGCCGGCGGACACGGTGATCACGCCCGCGAGGCCGCCCGACAGCGTCCAGAACGGATCTCCCTTGCTCGCGAACCAGCCGCCGGTGAAGCCGCCGGCGAACCCGATCGTGATCACCATCGCGATCGTGCCGAGCGTGGTCGGGTTCAGGTAGATGTTGAGCCAGCCGGGGAACGCCGTCGACGTGATCACGAGGCACGCTGCGTAGAACCCGTAGAACCCCGTGAAGATGAGCATCAACCCCGAAAGCGTCATGTGCGTGTTGTGGGGTTTGAATCTCCTGGCTCTGCCCTCGCGGTCGTACTTGCCGATGCGTGGGCCGAGGTTCAGGAGTACACCGAGCGCGAACGCGCCTGCGACGCCGTGCACGACCAGCGACGCGATCGCATCGTGGAAGCCGTAGTTCGTGACAAGCCAGCCGCCGGAGCTCCAGCCCCAGGCGGCATCCATGATCCAGACCGCCGACCCGAGCAGCACCGTCAGCAGGAGGTAGGCGGACAGGCGAATTCGCTCGATCAGGGCGCCGGACATGATCGAGCCGGTCGTCCAGGAAAAGAGCAGGAAGGCGAGGAAGAAGACGAGGCTGATGTGGTCTGCGAGATTCGGCCCTGCCTGATCGGCCCAGGGGGCCGTGGCACCGCAGAAGCCGGGGAACTCGGCCGGGCCGGCATGGCCCTCGGCCGGGCCACCGTGCTGGAAGCAGCCGTAGATGTACCAGCCGAAGTAGTAGAAGGTCGGCGTGACGACCGCGATCGTCAGGATGTTCTTCATCGCGGTCGACATGATGTTCTTGCGCCGCGCCGCGCCTGCCTCGTACATCATGAAGCCGGCGTGGATCAGCCACATGACCACGACCGTGAAGAAGTAGAACATCTCGCCGAGGACGAGCGAGTCGAGGCCGATCTGCTCCTCGACCTGACCGATCAGCGATACCACCGAAGCGAGCATGTCCATCAAGACCTCCCCGTCCGCCCCACAGCGTGGTGCAACGCCAAACCGCTAGGGCGGAAGGCTACGACCCTGATCGGACGGCTCCAAGGGATAGCGCGTACACCCTTTGCCCGCTCGCTATGTAGGAAAGCTCCACGCCGTCACGGCACCTGACGGCGGATTTCGGTCACCTCTCCCGTCGTCGCGTCGACGGAGACGACCGCCAGCGGGTCGAGCGCGCCGTCCGGCTGCTTCACCGACAGCGACACGGCCCAGAACGGCTTCGACTGCAAACCCTGCTTCAAGAGGCGGACCATGACATTGTTGGGCTCGAACGCGACCTCCTCCTTTGCGATCGCGATCGCCTCGTCCTGGCTCACCTCCGTCACCGTCTCGCCACAGCTGCGCGCGACGAGAAACGCGGCCACGAGGACGAGCGCGAGGATCGCGACCCGCCCGAGTGGGCGGTCTCTAAACGTTCTCGCCGTGTCGCCGACGGTAGGCAAGGTAGACCCGCAGGATCAGATACCCGATGAAGTGCGTCAAGAAGACGAGCGAGAGCCACCAGGCCCACCACTTCCAGTGCACGTTCATCCCGCGTAGCTCGATCACGGTCAGGTAGAGCGCGACCGCTAGCGTCAGGAACATGATCAGGATCGCCCCGGGCGCGTTCCGAAGGAGGAAGATGAGCAGCACGGTGAGGCGCATCGTGCGCGACGCGAAGACTCGGCGCAACCTCTGACGCTCGGTCTGCGCCGATCGAGCCGTCAGAATCGACGGCCGTGACGGTTCGCGAAGTCATCCTGACCCTGGCGCTGATGCTGGGCGCCGGTCTCGTCGCGAACCTCGTCGCCGACGCGCTACGCCTGCCGCGGATGATCGTCCTGCTCTTCGCGGGGACGCTGCTCGGTCCCTCCGTGACCGGCTGGATCGACGTTCCGCTCGATTCGATCGCCGCGCAGCTCATTCTCACGCTCGGCGTGGCGATCATTCTCTTCTACGGAGGCCTCGACCTGTCCGTCGACGTCCTGCGTCGCGTTGCGGTCGGGCTGGGGCTGCTCGTGGTGCCCGGCGTGATCCTCACGGCCGTGATCGTCGGCTTCGTCGCCAAGGCGGCGTTCGGCATCCCGACCGAGATCGGCCTCCTCATCGGAGCCGTCCTGGCGCCGACCGACCCGGCGATCCTGATCCCGCTCTTCGAGCGCCTCGGCGTCCGTGCCAAGATTTCGCAGACGGTCATCGCCGAATCGGCGTTCAACGACCCGATCGGCGCCGTGCTCGCGCTGACGCTCGCCGGCGTCGCCCTCAACGGCAACGAGGGCATCGCGGAGCCGGTCGTCGACTTCGTCGTGGAGCTCGTGATCTCGACCGCCATCGGAATCGCCGTCGGCGTCGTCCTCGCGCTCGTCGTCTCGAGCCGCCGAGCTGGGATCTGGCGCGAGTCCGCGGCCGTCGCGGTCATCGCCATCATCGCGGCTCTCTACTACATCGAGGATTTGGCAGGAGGCAGCGGCTACCTCGGTGTCTTTCTGGCCGGTCTGATCGTGGGCAACATGGACAAGCTCCACCTCGGCATGCACGGACCGCAAGAGCGCTCGATGCGGATTGTCGTCCAGCAGACGGCCTACGTCATGGTGATCCTCGTCTTCGTCACGCTCGGCGCGTCGCTCCCCTGGGGCGACATCGCCGACGAATGGGCGCCTGCCCTGGCCGTCGTCGCGGCCTTGATTCTCGTCGCCAGGCCGATCGTGGTCGCGTTGTGCCTGGCACCTGACCGGCGCGCTGGGTGGACGCGGCAGGAGGCCGTGTTTCTCGCCTGGACGCGTGAGACCGGCGTCGTCCCGGCAGCGCTCGCTGGGCTGGTCGTCGCGATGGAGGTCCCGTACGCAGAGCTGGTCGTCGTCTGCGTCGCGGTCGCCATCATCGTGACGCTGATCGTCCAGGCGACGACGAAGGGGTGGCTCGCGCGGCGCCTCGACCTCGTCGACTACCGCTTGACTCGCGACGGCATCTCGCCGTCCGCGCCGTAGCGCTTACGACCAGGGGTACGGCGAGTGCGAGACCGGGTGGAGATCCCCGGTCGCGAAGCGCTCGAACCGGAACGGGTAGAGCAGGCTCGAGTGCTCGCCGACGACGACCTTCGCGACCTCGCGGCCGACGCCGATCATCTTGTAGCCGTGGTTCGAGTCGAGGATCGTGTAGACGTTCGGCTTCATGTAGTCGAAGACCGGGAAGTTGTCGGCCGTGAACGAGCCGACGCCGCCCGACCTGGCGTGCTTGTAGAGGGGACGCTTCCCCTCGAAGCGGCTCATGGCATGGGAGAGCGCCGCGCACCACATGTCCGGGAAGTCCGGATCGACGTCGGTGGTCGACGGATAGGGGTCGAGCTGAAAGTCCTCCTCGACGACGAGCGGCGAGGCGCCGCCCTGCACGCCATGGCGGTCGCGCTTGAAGTAGATCCCCCAGAGGTCGTCGGTCACGAGCTCGCCCTCGTCCGTGTGGAGCGGCGCGTCCGTGTCCAGGTGGATGACCGGCGGGGCGCCGCCGTCCGCGAGCGCGAAGAGCTGGGGATCGACCTGGATCTCGCCTTCCTGCAGGTTCCAGTAGGTCCACATCGGCCGGTCGGGAACGACCTCGCCCGACGGCGTGCGAACGTCGATCGTCGGCGGTAGCTCGAGCATCGACCAGACGTGCTTGGCCCACGGGCCGGGAGCGAGGACGAGCTGCTCGCCGACCTCGATCGTGCCCTGGCTCGTGATCACGGCTCGTACCGATTCGTCCGCGTTGAACTCGAAGGCCTTCACCTCGACGCCGGTCAGGATCTCGACGCCCTCCGAGCGGCATTTCCCGACGAGGCCCATGACCGAGTCGAGGTTGAACGCGAACCCGCCCTGGTGCTCGTGCAGGAGCGCGGTGACGCCCTTCGCCCGCCAGTCCGGGAACAGCTGCTTCATGTACGCGTCGACCTCGGCCGTGCCCGTCACGAGCGTCGAGCGGTAGCCGATCTTCTCCTGGCGCTCGTACGTCTCGATCAGGTCGGGCTCCTGTACGGCGGGGCCGAGCGCCATGTAGCCGACCGGGTTGTAGTGATACGCGACCGGGTCGGACTCCCAGACCTCGACGCACGCCTGCATGAGCTCGGCCATGGCCGGCTGGTAGTAGTTGTTCCGGACGACGCCGCACGCGATCCCCGACGCCCCCGCGCCGGGCTCGGACTTCTCGAGCACGACGATGTCGGCGCCCGATCCCAGCCCCCGGCTCTTCAGCTCCTTGGCGAGGTGATACCCCGTCGAGAGCCCGTGGATGCCGGCTCCGACGATGACGTAGCGCGAGGATGCGGGAAGCGTCATGTTATTGCCTCCTGGGCAATGGCATGTCAAAATTGAGCCGGATCCACCGTAGCATGCCTCGCACCGGTCAGCCAGCAATTCGCCATGTCGCCGCCGTCCAGCGAGCGGTGACCGTTCTCGACGTGCTCGCCGAGGGCGAGCCCGAGCTCGGAACGAACGAGATCGCCCGGCGGACCGGCATCAACGCGAGCACCGTCTCGCAGGCTCCTCGCGACGCTCGCCGAGGCCGGCCTGGTCGAGCACGACGCCGCGACCGGACGCTACCGCCTGGGCCTGCGGCTGCTGCACCTCGGGAACGCCGTGCTCGCACGGCTCGACCTCCGCGAGACCGCGCGCCTCCACCTCGTCGCGCTCGCGGAGGCGACCGGCGAGACCGTGACCCTCTCGGCACCCGGTGAGCACGAGGCGGTCACGGTCGACTTCGTCCAGAGCCCGGCGTCCGTGCAGAGCGTCGCGAGGGTCGGTCGCCCCAGCGTCGCCCATGCGACGGCGGTCGGCAAGGTCTATCTCGCTTACGGAGGCAGGCTTCCCAACGGCTCGCTCGAGGCGTTCACGCGGCGGACCCTCACCGACCGCCGGGACCTGGCGCTCGAGGTGGAGCGCGGCCGGGAGCGCGGCTGGGCGGAGGTCGCCGGCGAGCGCGAGGAGGATCTGAACGCGATCGCCGCTCCGGTGCTCGACAACCGCGGCGAGCTGGTGGCGGTCCTCGGGGTCCAGGGCCCCGCAGGACGGTTCGACGCAGGCGCCATGAAGGCGGCAGTCGCGCCGCTCCTCGACCACTCAGCCCGGATCTCCGCGGCGCTCGGCTACGCGCGCGCCTGAAGCCAGGGTCGAGGCGGCTTGAACCGGTCAACCCGGCCTGATACAAGGCCGGTATGAGCGACGACATCATCCGCACCGCATTCGATCGACCGCAGCGCGAGCTCGGCGGCGAGCTCGTCGACTGGGAAGGCTGGTACTGGCCGGGCACGTTCGGCGACCCGATCGCCGAGCACAAGGCCGTTCGCGAGGACGTCGGCGTCTGGGACGCTTCCCCGCTTCGCAAGTGGGCGTTCATGGGCCCCGACGCGCTCGCCGCGGCCGACCGGATCTTCACGAACGACATGCTCGGGCTCGAGGTCGGGCAGGTTCGCTACGCGCCGTTCTGCGACGAGAACGGAAAGATGGTCGGCGACGGCACGGTCTTCAACACCGCGGACGACTCGTGCATCGTCGTCACCGCGCTCGACACGGACCTCGATCACTTCACCTCCGTCGTCGACGGGTTGAAGATCGAGATCGAGCCGCGCACGAGAGCGACGCCCCAGCTCGGCATCAACGGGCCGCGCGCCCGCGACCTCCTGCAGAGCCTGACCGAACGGGACGTCTCGGACCTTCGCTACTTCCGGTTCGTGCCCGAGCTCGTCAAGGTCGGCGGCGTGCCCTGCTGGATCTCGAGGACGGGCTACTCGGGCGAGCTCGGGTACGAGCTGTTCTGCTCGCCCGACGGGGCGGAGCAGCTCTGGAGCGCGGTCAACGGAGCCGGTGCTCGACCGTACGGCCTCACCGCCGTCGAGACGATTCGCATCGAGTCCGGGCTGATCTTCATCGGCTACGACTACTTCCAGCACGAGACGAGCCCGTACGACATGGGCCTCGACAAGATGATCCGGTTCGACGGTCCCGACTTCTGCGGGAAGGACGCACTGAAGAGGGAGGCAGCCGATCCGCCGAATCGCTTCGTGACCCTGGTCGTCGAGGGCCCCGTCCCGGAGTACGGAGCCGCGGTGACGAAGGACGGAGCGCCGGCCGGCACGCTGACGAGCCCCTGCGAGAGCCCCACGCTCGGCAAGGTGATCGGCCTGGCGGTCGTCCGCTCGGATCTCGCCGCGCCGGGCGAGACGGTCGAGGTCGCGGTGGGCGACGGGAACGCCCCGGCCACCGTCGCGCCGGTTCCCCTCTACGACACGGACAAGACGAGACCCCGCGCGTAAGCCCGACAGAGCCGGGTCAGAGAGGAGGCACGGTCGTGAGCGCTCCCGCAGAAACCACGGTCACGGAGGCGCAGCGAACGACGCTCGCCGGTCTGGCGGACGTTCTGATTCCGGCGGCGGACGGCCAGCTCTCCGCGAGCGAGGCCGACCCGAACGGGAAGTGGCTGGCGCGGGCCCTGGCGGCACGTCCCGATCTCGGGGAGGCGCTCGCGCGCGTTCTCGACGAGGCCGCCGGTCGCGATCCCGCGGCCGAGGCCCGCCGGCTGCACGCCGACGATCCGGAGGGCTTCGCGGCGCTCTCGAAGATCGTCTCCGGTTCGTACTTCATGAACCTCAAGGTGCGCAAGCGGATCCGCTTCCCCGGCCAGGGCAAGCGACCGCCGTTTTCGGACGAGGCTGACTACGACCTTCGCGACGGCCTCCTCGACCCGGTTCTCGCGCACGATCCCGGCGACCGCCTGGAGGTCGCCACGGCTCCGCCGAACGGTCGGGTCGAGCCGCTGCCGTTCCCCCTCTCGCGCAGCGCCGACCGCGCGGACGTGCTCGTCATCGGCGCCGGCGCCGGCGGGTCGGTCGCCGCTCGCTACCTCGCGGAGGCGGGTTTCCGCGTCGTCTGCCTGGAGCAGGGCGACTGGGCGAACCCCGACGAGTTCCCCGGCGACAAGCTCGAGTTCGAGCTCGTCTCCGAGGCGCAGTGGAGCCCCGACCCGAACGTGCGCCGCCAGCCCGCCGACTACCCGCTCGAGATCTCGCAGTCGCCGATCACGCCCGTGATGTACAACGCCGTCGGCGGCTCGACCATCCACTTCTGCGCCCAGTGGGTGCGCATGCGGCCCCAGGACTTCAGGCTGCGTTCACTCGACGGCTGCGCCGACGACTGGCCCATCTCCTACGACGAGATGAAGCCCTACTACGAGCGCATCGACCAGGACATGCAGATCTCGGGCATGTCGGGCGACCCGTCGTACCCGGCGGGGCCGGCGCCGGCGCTTCCGCCGATCCCGATCGGCCCGCTCGGGCGGAAGGCGGCTGAGGGCATGAACGCGCTCGGGTGGCACTGGTGGCCCGCCGCGCACGCGATCCGCTCCGAGCCGGTCGGGAACCTTGCAGCGTGCGAGCGGACCGGCACCTGCATGTGGGGCTGCCCGAAGGGGGCGAAGAGCTCGACCGACACCACGATGTGGCCGAAGGCTCTCGAGCACGGCGCGAAGGTGATCACCGGTGCGCGAGTCCGGGAGATCACGACGAACGGTCAGGGCCTGGCGACGGGCGCGATCTACATCGACCGTCAGGGCAACGAGCAGCACCAGGAGGCGGACGTCGTCATCCTCGGCGCGAACGGTGTCGGAACCGCACGCCTGCTGCTCCTCTCGTCGTCGGGCGGGTTCCCCGACGGGCTCGCCAATTCGTCCGGGCTCGTCGGCAAGCGGTTGATGCTCCACCCGTACATGAGCGTGCTCGGCATCTACGAGGAGGAGCTCGAGACGTGGCTCGGCCCCTGGGGCACCCAGCTCCTCTCGCTCCAGTTCGCCGACAACGACGAGTCGCGCGGGTTCCGCCGTGGGGCGCAATGGGACGTCATGCCGCTCGGCGGTCCGCTCTTCTCGCTGTTCCGCTACGACGAGCGGCCGTTCGAGGAGCGCTGGGGCCCGGCGATCCACGATCTCGTCGAGCGCACGCTCGGGCACGCGTTCGACTGGGGCATCGGGATCGAGGACCTCCCGCACGAGCACAACACCATCACGCTCGACCCGGAGCTCGCGGACTCCGACGGGATCCCGGCGCCGAAGGTCACGTTCGAGATCGACGAGGAGATGCGGGCGAACCTGCGCTTCCAGCTCGACCGCGCCCACGAGGCGCACCAGGCGGCGGGCGCGATCGACACGATGGAGGCGGACTGGTCGCAGTGGGGCTGGCACCTCCTCGGCACCGCCCGCATGGGCGACGACCCGGCCACCTCGGTCGTCGACCGCTGGTGCCAGGCGCACGACGTGCCGAACCTCTACGTCGTTGACGGAGCCGTGTTCACCACCGCCGGGCCGATGGCTCCCACCGCCACGATCTGCGCCAACTCGCTGCGCTGCACCGACCGCCTGATCCAGCGCGCCGGCCTCCAGAAGGTCCCTGCGTAGGTCCGGGATACTGTAGGGGCCGATCCCCGTGGTCGCTAGGGAAGGGCTACGGCCACCACGCCCAGAACCGGAACATGAACAAACGCCGGTGTAGGGGCCGGACCTGTCCGGCCCGCCTGTCTCTGCCCTGCGAATCGTTCGTCTTTCGGCTCGGTCCGGTGCCACATGGCGCGTCACCATGGCGGCATGACCGGGCGCAGACCGACCCGGCTCGGTGGATACGACTACACCTCCAACGGTGCCTACCTGGTGACGGTCTGCACCCGCGATCGGGCCTGCGACTTCGGGCAGGTCGTCGCAGACCTGGTGGAGCTCAGCCCGATCGGACGCCTGGTCGACGAGGCCGTGCGGAGCATCCCGAGCCATCACCGCGGCTGGGAGCTCGACACGCACGTGGTGATGCCTGACCACGTGCACGTCGTCCTGTTCGCCGGCGACCGGGCCGGACAGGTCCGGCCCCTACATGATGTGGTGGGCGCCTTCAAGGCGCGGGCCAGCCGCCGGGCCGGACGGACGCTCTGGCAGCGCGGCTACCACGACCGGATCATCCGGAACGAGACAGAGCTCAACGCCCTGCGCGAGTACATCGCGACGAACCCCCTCCGCTGGTCGCTTCGGAACGAGAAGCCGGACAGGTCCGGCCCCTACGGGATCTGCCGCGCGTCGGACCCGTTCGGCCATCGTCCTCACATCGTGTAGGGGCCGGACCTGTCCGGCCCGTTCAGGTTTCGATCGTGAGGGCGCCGTGGCGGTAGCGCGGGCGCGGGAGGCGGTCGAGCGTCACCAGGCCCGGCGGTGCGGCGATCACGTCCGGGATCCGGTTGACCATCGACGTGCAGGTGATGAAGCGCGTCGGGACCGCGTCGTTCCTGAGCCGGAGCTCGGGCTCGCCCAAGACCACCCATTCGTTCGTGTCGACCTCCCCCGCGGCGTAGACGCGGCCGGCCATCTCGAAGGAGAAGCGCGGGCCCTCCTCCGTCTCGATCGTGGCGGCGTCGACGACGCCGAGCACCGCGCCCACCGGAACGGTCGCCCCGAGGCTCGCGGACCACGTGTCCGCCTCGGCGGTGACCGGCGTGACCGAGGAGGTGACCGTCGCCGCGGTCAGCCCGGCGGCGGCGACGAGCGCCTCGAGGTTGGCGCGGACGACGAAGTCCGGCCAGCCGTGCTCGGCGACGTGGCGCTCGAACGCCTCGCGGCTCTCGCCCAGGTGCACGTGCGCCGCGACCTCGGGACCGTAGTCGTCTGCGTTCCACGTACAGCGACCGGAGACCGAGTCGATGCGATGCGCGGCTCCCATCAGCGTCGCGACGAGGTTGAGCCAGAAGACGTCCTGCGCACCTGAGGCGGCGAGGGTCGCGCCGTGCTCCTTGCCGACCCGGTCGAGCTCGGCGGCGAGCTCGGGCGCGGTCCCCCAGGGCCAGACCGTCTCCTCCTCGATCGTGAGAACATTGCAGCCGTGCTCGAGGCACAGCCGGAAGTGGTCGGCCATCACGGAGAGGTAGCTCGCGGCGGCAACCAGCGCAACGTCGGCGCCTGCCTCGAGCGCACGACGAGCATCCGCCTCGACGACGATCCCCGTCTCACGGCCCAAGCCGGCCACCTCGCCGAGGTCCCGGCCGACCTTGTCCGGGCTCCGCGCGACCGCGCCGACGATCTCGACGCCCTTGTCGAGCAGGAGCCGGGTCATGATCGAGCCCATCGCGCCGACGCCGTAGACGACGGCCCGCACCGGCCGACCCGCGCTCACCTGCCGGCTGCGATCGCGCGCGCCTGCGCCGCGGCTCGCGCCCCCGTCTCCACGGCCCCGTCCATCCAGCCCGCCCAGCCGAGCGCGAGGTCCGAGCCGGCAAACGCGAGCCGCCCCTCGGTTTCCTGGAAGGCGGAGTGGAAGCGCATCAGCTGGCCCGGGCGGTACGCCATCCACGTCCCGCGCGAGAACTCGTCGGCGTTCCAGTCGTGCGCGTCCGTCGCGACCACCCGCGCCCCGGGGACGTACTGCTCGATCGCCCGGCGGATGTCGTCCGAGCTGGTGACGTCGAGCATCTCCGGCCCGGTGCCGAAGCCGACCAGCAGGCTTCCCTCGGGGAGAACGAACTCGGTCGAGAGCCAGTTGAGCCCACCGCCCCAGCCGACGCCCACGATTCCCTCCGGAGCGTTCTCGACGAGCGCCCAGACCTTGGTCGAATGCCCTGTCTGGCCCTCAGTGGCGGCGTCGGCCCTGGGCCCGTCGAGCGCCGGCGAGAGCTCGATGTCCCGCCAGGTGTTGAGCGGGGCAGCGACGACGGCTGACGCGGCGCCGACCTCCCGGCCGTCCCGCGTCGTCACCGTCACGCCGTCGGCGTCGTGCTCGATCCGGGCGACCGGCGCCGACAGGCTGATCTCGGCGCCGCCGTCCTCGGCGAGCGCGTCGACGAAGCTCGCGGTGCCCTTCCCGAACTTGTCGGTGATCGCCGCATACCACGCCCACGCGCTGTTCTCGAACCCGGCGACCCAGGAGAGGACATGGAGCGCCGACACCTCCGACGGATGGCAACCGAAGAAGAAGCCGGCCCAGGCGGACAGGTACTCCTGCGTCGAGCGGCCGAGACCCAGTGGCTCGAGGAACGCGCTGAACGAGACGTCGAGGTCGGCGAGCGGCTGCGTGTCGAGCGCGGCGCCGAACTCGATGCGCCGTGCGGCGTGGATCACCTCGTAGAGACCGCGCTCGAAATCCATTGCATCGTCGAGCGGCACGGGCGCGTAGCCCGAGAGAAGCTCGCCGCCGACGCCCGACCGGAAGGCCCGGCCCGGAGGGCTCTGGGAGACGGCCAGACCGTACCGCTGGATCTCTGCCGCGATGTGCGGCTGGTAGCGCTCGACGAGCCACGTGCCGCCGATCTCGATGTGCTGGTCGGTGCCGGCGAACGGCCTGTACCAGGTTCGTCCGCCGAGGCGGTCCCGTGCCTCGAGAACGTGCACGGAGAGCCCCGCCTTTCGCAGATCGCGGGCCGCAACGAGACCGGCGATACCACCGCCGATCACGACCACGTCGCTCGAGACGCTGCTGGACACGGCTACCTCCTATCGCTCGCGAGCTGCCCCGTCGGCCGGCGCCTCGCGCCAGGTCACGACGACGCTCTCCCGCACGGCGAGCTCGGCGAGGAACTCCTGCGGGTCGTAGTAGGCCTCGGGATCGATGAAGCCCGCCTCGGTGCGCCCGTGGCGGGCAAGCAGCTGCGCTCCGACGGCAGCGCAGACGCCGGTCATGCGCCCCGTCCCCTCCTGGCCCCAGTCGAGCGGGTGGCTGACGTCGTAGATTCGGCGGACTGCCCCGTTCCGACCCCCGACGACTTCGACGTTGACGAATAACGTCCACGGCGAGTGGTCGCGCCGCCCGCCGAAGCGCTCCCAGATGCGGGCTTTCGTCGATTCGATGGCGGCCTCGTCGAGGAGCCCGTACTTGTTGAGGACGCGGATGTCCTCCATCAGCTCCGGTCGCCAGGTGCCACGGACCGCACAGAAACGAAGCGAGGGGAAGTGCCGGGGCAGGGTCGTGACCTCGGTGTGCGGAACGAAGTAGACCCGCTGGCGCCCGACCGGCTCGGCGAAGTCGACAAGCCTCGAGCCCTCCATGAATCCGGCCCGCACGTAGCGGCCGTTCTGGAAGTACTGTCGGGTCGGGCAGCCGTCGGAGAGCTCCCAGAGGATCGTGTCGAGGAGCCCCGGCGCGGGCGCGATGGTGCGGAAGCTGACCCAGGAGACGTGCACCTCGTCGAGCTCGCCCAGCGCGTCAGCGGCGTGGCGGACGAGGACGTTCGAGAGGCCGGGCGTGGCGCCGAGGCCTGAGACGGCGGTGATTCCAGCCGCGCGGACGGCCGCCTGCTGCGCCGGCGTCGGCTCGGAGAGGAGATCCGCGTAGTCGACCCCCGCCTCGATCGCAAGCGCGATCACCTCGTCGAACCAGGCGAAGCTCGTGCAGTTCACGAGCAGATCGGCACCTGCCAGGAGCCGGAGAGCGGACGCGCCGTCGCGCAGGTCGACCGTCGCCGGCGACGCGTCGCCCCCGAGCTCGTCGGCAAGGGCCCGCGCCCGCGCCCCGTCGAGGTCGGCGACGACGAGCTCGCCGACGTCGGCGCAGGCCGCAAGGTCACGGGAGATCGCCGCTCCCACCTCCCCCGCTCCTCCGAGGACCACGACGCGCACGGTCGCGATTCTGCCCTATCGCGACCGCTCCAACCAGATTGAAGTCGTCTTCCCGGAGTGGTACCGTCGCCCATCCTGAGTGGAGGTCTGGGTGCGGCGAGAGCGAATCTGGGCTAACTAGGACGACCTGGCGTCGGTCTAATCTCGTGACGCATGAAACGGCGGGGGTTTCGGTGCGAGAGGAGGGTGTATGGCTGAGGTAGCGGTAGACGAACGACGTCTACTCAAGACGATGCGCTGGTGGGACGGGGTCGTCATCGGGATGGCGAACCCGGGCTTCCTGCTCGTCGGGCTCGCGTTCTCGATCCTGGCGCTGGGCGGTATCTGGGCGTCAATCGTCTGGATCGTCTCGGCGATCATCGGCGCCTTGCAGGCATACGTGTACTGCGAGCCCGCCGCCATGTTCCCGGATAAGCCCGGGGGTCTCTCCGTCTACGCCCGGGAAGGCTGGCGCAAGTACTTCTCGCTGGCCGGGCCGATCGCCGTCTTCGGCTATTGGTTCGCCTGGTCGAGCGTGCTCGCCGTCTACGGCCTCTTCGTGGGCCTGCTCCTGCTCACGGCGTTCGGCGGTGAGGGCTACTTCGCGACGACGTCCTTCGACGCTCCGATCGTCACCCAGCCGATCACCTGGGCGGCGCTGATCGGAGTGATGTGCATCCTTCTCTGTTACATCTTCAACGTCCGGGGGATGCGCCCCGCGGTCTGGTTCAGCTACGTCGTCGGCGCCCTGATGATCCTTCCGGTCGGCACGATCGCGATCGGCGCCTTCATCACCGGCGACTTCTCGAATCACCAGATCGACTCGAACCTGCTCGCGGAGACGCCGGCCGTCTACGGCGATACCGGGAACGGCTTCCACCAGTTCGCGCTCGTCATGGTGTGGCTGTACATCATCGGTTGGTCGACGTACGGACCCGAGGCGGCGGCCACGTTCGCGCCGGAGTACAAGGACACGCGAAACGACACCCGCAAGGCGCTGGCCTGGACCGGCGGCATCAACGTGCTGCTCGCGATCCTGCTGCCGATCGCGGTGCTCGGCACGATCGGGTACGACGGCATCCTGGCCGACCCGTTCGGCGTCCCGTACCTCGTCGACGTGCTCCAGACGATCGCGGGAGAGGGATTCGGCACGTTCCTCACGGTCTGCCTTTGCGGAGGGCTCCTCCTGTCGATGAACACCGCGACGATGGACGGCTCGAGGGCGCTCTACGCGCTGTCCGAGGAGAAGATGACGATCAAGCAGCTCGGGGTGCTGAACAAGCACCACGTCCCGGCCCGCGCGATGACCGTGGACATGCTTCTGAACGTCTTCCTCATCCTCTACTTCGGAAACATCTTCTTCATCCTGGCGGCGGGCAACTTCGGCTACATGTTCTCGCACGTGCTCGCGCTGTCGGGCGTGCTCCTGCTCCGCAAGGACCGTCCGAACTGGCCGAGGCCCATCAAGCTCGCCAAACCGTGGATGGTGGCAGCGGGGTTCTTCGCGATTGCGAACCTCGTATTCATCGTCTTCGGCCTCGCGTTCATGGACTACACCGGCTACCTCTGGAACGCGGACTTCACCGACGCCTGGGCGAAGCTGCCCGAGATGATCGGCGTGGCAGTGGGCTCGCTCGCAGCGGGCGTCATCGGCTACGTCATCGCCCAGCGGCAGCACGGCCGGCCGTTCCGCTGGCGTGAGCCGAGCGACGAGGCCCCGTCGCAAGAGGCGATCGACTCGGCGGCAGCGGCTGTGGCAGCCAAGGCTCGCTGACCGCGGCCGAGAGACCACGAGCTCCTGGGAGGGGCGGGGCGACCCGCCCCTCCGCTTTGTCCGGGAGTACAATCGGCGGAGGCCGTGGCGATCCCGATCACCATCAGGTGCGAATGCGGAGAGACGCACTCGGCGGATCTCGGTGACAGCGTCGACTGCGGCTGCGGGCGTCACTACGACACCTCAACGCTTCCGCCGGAGCGGTTCGCCCACGTCCAGGCGAAGCAGGCGAGGATCCGGCTCTACCTGACGCTCGGGCTGATCTTCGTCGCCGGCGTGAGCGTGCTCACCTTCGCTCTCTGGGGCCTGAGGGGCATCATGGTCGGCCTGCCGTTGGCCGCCCTGGTCTGGTTCCTCTTCCTCGGGAAGTGGTACCGCAAGCGGTGGCTCCTGCGGAGCGCGCGGGACTCGGTGGCGCTGCAGCTGGAAGCCAGCGAGCCATGAGCTCGCAGACGCTCGACCGCCCGCGGGCTCCGGTCGAGACCGGCGTCGCGCAGGACGTGAAGCCGGTGATGCTGCTCACGATCGACGTGCCGTTCGACCGGACGGCGGCCGACTTCGCGATCGAGACTGCGGTGGAGACCGGCGCGGAGCTCTATATCTGCATGGCCGTACCGATCGGCGTCGGCACGCCGGGCCTGCAGGTCGCTCGATCGTTCGGCGAGCGGATCACCCGAAACGACGCGGACGAGGTTGGCCTGTCCGCGAAACGCCTTGGTGTCAGAGTGACGCAGCTCGTCTTCCACAATCCGAAGCCGGTTCGCGCCGCGCTCGAGGTCATCCGAGAGACGGGCGTCGGTCTCGTCGTGTTCGGCTCGGATCGCCGCCAGATGAGCAGATGGTCGTTCAAGCGGATCGCGAAGCGCATCCGCCGCGAGTGCGTCTGCCTCGTGTGGACGAACGAGTAGCAGGCGGGTGCCGCTCGAGCTCAGCCTGCCCGCGGGCCTGACGGCGCGCGCGGCAGCCGCGGCGAAGTCCCTGTGAGGGGGCCGCTGCTCGACTCCCGGGACGGCCGCCTGCTCCTCTCGGGGCAAGCGCTCAGCTTCGCGGCGCACGGGATCGCAGCGGTTGCGCTGCCGTGGCTCGTCCTCGAGAACGACGGCTCGACCGCCGCCGCGGGCCTCGTCTTCACGCTCACGACGCTGCCGTACGTCGTCTTCGGCCTGCTCGCC
This sequence comes from uncultured Thermoleophilia bacterium, assembly GCA_963819905.1. Taxonomy (GTDB): domain Bacteria; phylum Actinomycetota; class Thermoleophilia; order Gaiellales; family Gaiellaceae; genus CAWCQC01. The sequence continues at coordinate 86,643 of CAWFXP010000007.1, read as the reverse complement.
GGGGTCGTGGGCGATCGCTTCCAGCAGCGGCGAATCATCTGGGTCTCGCACGCCGTGCAGGCCCTGGTCGCCCTGCTCGTACCGCTCTGGACGCTCGCCGGGGCGCCGCCGGTCGGGCTCGTGCTCGCGGCCGCGTTTGCCATCGGCGCCGGACGGGTGTTCGCAGATGCGGCGGTGTTCGGCGTCCTGGTCACCGTCGTCGGGAAGGCACGCATCGTTCAGGGACAGGCGACGCTGGGCGCCGCGTGGGCGGTCGGGCTGGTGGCCGGCCCCGCGCTCGGCGGGCTGCTGATCACGCTCGTCGGACCCGCGCGAGCCCTCGTCTTCGAGGCCGCCGGTCTGGTGATCGCCGCAGTCGCCGTCCGGGCGATGCGGGCGATCGGAAGCGCGAGCGAGACGCGGCGCAGCCCGGTCGAGATCGTCCGGGCGGGCCTGTCCACGATCTTCGGCGATCCGGTGCTGCGCTCGGTCACCTTTCTCGGGATCGCCTGGAGCGTTGCGGCCGCCGGGGCCTGGGCGCTCGCCGTTCCGTTCCTGCGCGAGGAGCTCGGGCTCGGCTCGCGCACGGCCGGTGCGATCGTGGCCGCCGGCGGCCTGATGGGCGTCCTCGCCCCACCGATCGTCGGGGCGCTCGACCGGCGAGTCGGCGGCCTCCGGATCCTCGTCGGCGGCATTCCTTTCGCAGCGCTCGCAGCCGCGGCGTTCGGCCTTTCGGAGAGCCTCGCGGTAGCGCTTGTCGCGTTCTGCGTGCTCGAGCTCGCGACAGTGGTGACGACGGCCGCCTACATCGGCGAGCGCCAACGACGCGCCCCGCTCGAGCTACAGGCGACGGTCGGGATCTTCGGGCGGATGATCATCATGCTTGCCCTGACCACCGGCTCGGCGGCCGCGAGCGCCCTGTCAGAGACGATCGCGCTGCCCGCGCTCTACGTCGGCATGGCGATTGCGATTCTCGCCTCGGGCCTTGCCGCCGCGCCGATTCTCCTCCGGTACGCGCGTGCGGCCGTCGTCCCGGTTGCGGGCCGGTAGGCGGGATCAGCCCGGCCGAACCGGTCGCGGCAGGCGCCGCAGTTACGAGAGGTCGAACGAGATCTGCTTCGTCTCGGTCAGCGCGTCGATGATCCAGCCGGCGAGCTCGCGGCCGGCTCCCGACTTCTTGGCGCCGCCGAACGGGGCGAGCTGATCCCAGTAGTTCGTCGTCTCGTTGATGTGGACGGTGCCGTGGCGGAGCTCCTCGGCAGCGCGCCACGCATCGTGGAGTGAGCGCGTGAAGACGGAGGCCGTCAGCCCGAACTCGGTCTCGTTCGCGATCGCGAGCGCCTCGTCGAGAGTCGAGAACGTCATGATCGGCGCGACCGGACCGAACGTCTCCTCCTGCGCGATCCGCATCGCGCTCGTGACGCCGTCGACGATCGTCGGCTCGTGGTACTGGCCGTCGTGACCGCCGCCGTAGACGACGGTGGCGCCTCGCTCGACCGCGTCCGCGACGTGAGCCTGCGTCCGCTCGAGCACGGCCTGCGTGCACACCGGCCCCATATCGGTCTCGTCGTCCAGCGGGTCGCCGACACGGAGTGCCTTCGTCCGCTCGAGCAGGGCCTCGAGGAACTCGTCCTTCACCGACTCGTGAACGAGGATCCGCTCCGCCGCGGTGCAGCACTGCCCGGCCAGGTAGAAGCAGCCGACGATCGCGGCATCCGCGGCCTTGTCGATGTCGGCGTCGGCCAGCACGATCTGCGGGCCGTTCCCGCCGAGCTCGAGCACGCGGTTCTTCAGGCCGGCGTCGCGGGCCACCTTCTCACCCGTCTCGACGGAGCCGGTGAAGACGACCGAGCCGACCTCGGGATGCGTGACGAGCGACTGGCCGACGTCGCCGCGCCCGTGCACGACGTTGATCGTGCCCGCCGGGAAGCCGGCGTCGTGCAGGAGCTCGGCGAACATATTCGCGCAGAGCGGCGCGTACTCGGAGGGCTTCCAGACGACCGTGCACCCGACCGCGAGCCCGTAGACGATCGGGATGCCGGCGATGTCGACCGGGAAGTTCCATGGGCTGACGGCCGCAACGACGCCGACGGGCTCCTGGACGATCAGGATCCGCTTCGCGTTCGTGCGCTCCTGCGTCGAAGGCAGCACCTGGCCGGCGTGTCGGAGCACGTCCTCGGAGGCGCGGCGGAAGTGGTCGACGGTGAACTCCTCCATCTCCTCGCGCGACTCGCGAATTGTCTTGCCGACCTCGCGCGAGATCATCTGTGCGATCTCCTCGTTGCGCTCCATGCAGAGCACGAAGGCGCGGCGGCAGATCTCGACCCGCTCGACCACGGACGTCCTGCGCCACGTCACGAACGCTTCGCCCGCAGCACGCACCGCTGCGTCGACCTGCGACGGTGTCGAGGAGACCACCGATCCGAGGAGCTCTCCCGTGGCCGGGCTCCGAACCTCGATCTCCTCGCCGTCCCCGGCTACCCACTCGCCGCCGATGAACGCGCCGTTCCGGGTCGTCACCGCCATCGTCCTCTCCTCCTTCGCTGGTTCGCCCGGAGCGTACCGCCCCGTGGAGAACGGCGGGGCGGAGTTCGGCCATGACACCTCGCGCTCGCGCAGGCCCACCGTCACCGGAGCGCCGAGGCCGGTCGCGTCGTAGAATCGCTCCCACTCGCGTGATGCAAAGGAGGCCCGCCCGAATGGCTGCTGACCCCAGGTACGACATTCTCTTCGAGCCGATCCAGCTCGGCCCGAAGACGATGAAGAACCGCTTCTACCAGGTGCCGCATTGCAACGGCTTCGGCTCCGAGAAGCCGATGAACCAGGCCTACTTCCGCGCGATGAAGGCCGAAGGCGGCTACGGCGGCGTCTGCACGGAGTACTGCTCGATCTCGCCCGAGTCCGACGACACGCATCGTGTGTCGGCGCGTCTCTGGGACGACGACGACATCAAGAACCTCTCGGTCATGTGCGACATGCTCCACGAGTACGACGCGCTGGCCGCCTGCGAGCTGTGGTACGCGGGCCCGCACGCGCCGTGCATGGAGACCCGCTGCGTCCCGCGCGGCCCGTCGCAGATCCCGAGCGACTTCGAGCACCTCACGTACTGCATCGAGATGGACAAGGACGACATCCGCGACGTTCAGCAGATGTACGTCGACGCCGCGAAGCGCGCCCGGACCGCGGGCTTCGACATCGTCTACGTCTACGGCTCGCACTCCTACCTGCCACAGCAGTTCCTGACGCCCTTCTACAACAAGCGCACGGACGAGTACGGCGGCTCGATCGAGAACCGCGCCCGCTTCTGGCTCGAGACGATCGAGCAGGTCAAGGAGGCCGTCGGCGACGACACGGCGATCGCGGTCCGCCTCTCGTGCGACATGTTCCTCGGCGAGCCGGGGACGCAGCTCGAGCGCGACGCGGTGCCGTTCGCCCAGATGGCCGATCCCCTCGTCGACGTCTGGGACATCAACCTGTCGGGCATCGCGGAGTGGGGCGAGGACGCGACCCCGTCGCGCTTCTACGAGTCGGGGCGTGCGATCCCGTGGCAGAAGCGGATCAAGGAGGTCACGACGAAGCCGGTGCTGGGCGTCGGTCGCTGGACGAGCCCCGATGCGATGATCGAAGCCATCAACGGCGGGGCGCTCGACATCATCGCCACGTGCCGCCCGTCGATCTCGGATCCGTTCCTGCCCCAGAAGATCGAGGAGGGCCGGCTCGACGACATCCGCGAGTGCATCGGCTGCAACGTCTGCATCTCGCGCTGGGAGATCGGCGGCCCACCGCTCATCTGCACGCAGAACGCCTGCGCCGGCGAGGAATACCGCCGCGGCTGGCACCCGGAGAAGTTCGAGCCCGCGAAGAACGCGGACAACGACGTGCTCGTCGTCGGCGCCGGCCCTGCCGGCATGGAGGCCGCGATGATCCTCGGCAAGCGGGGCATGCGGCGCGTCCACCTGGTCGAGACCCAGGACGACATGGGTGGGATCATGCGCTGGATTCCGCAGCTTCCGGGTCTGGGCGAGTGGGCGCGCGTCGTCAACTACCGCAAGATCCAGATCGACAAGCTGAAGAACGTCGAGTTCATCCCGTCGACGACGCTCGACGCGAAGGGCGTGGCCGAGTACGGCGCCGAGATCGTGATCTGCGCGACCGGCTCCTACTGGGCGACGAACGGGCTGAACGGCTGCACCCACGACACGATCCCCGGCGCCGACGCGTCGCTTCCCTTCGTCCTCACGCCCGACCAGCTGATGAGCGAGGGCAAGGAGGTTCCGGGCCAGAAGACGCTCGTCGTCGACAACGACGGCTACTTCATGGGCGTGTCGATCGCCGAGAAGCTCGCCTCCGAGGGCAAGAACGTCACGCTCATGACGCACCTCGGCCACATCGGGCCGTACATGCACTTCACGCTCGAGGCGCCGAACATGCACCGCAAGCTCCACAAGCTGAAGGTCGAGATCGTGACGTACCACATCCCGACGCAGATCGAGGAGGGGCACGTCAAGTCCGTGCACGTCTTCGACGAGGACGCCCACGAGCACGACTGGGAGGTCGACTCGGTGGTCCTCGTGACGCAGCGGCGCTCGAACGAGGCGCTCTTCCGCTCGCTGAAGGACGACATCGGGCTCGAAGGCCTGAGGGGGAGGGCGTCGACGCCCTCTACCGTGTCGGGGATTGCGAGGCCCCGCGCCTCATCGCAGACGCCGTCTTCTCGGGGCACCGGCTCGCCCGCGAGATCGACTCGGACAATCCGGCCGTCGCGCTGCCGTTCAAGCGGGAGCGCAAGGTCATCGAGCGCGAGCTGGCGAGCGTCTGAGCGGGAACCGAGGCCTTGGAGGGGCGGGATTCCGCCCCTCCGGGCCAGAGGGAGGAGCATGAAGATCGTCGTCTGTGTCAAGCAAGTCGCCGTGCTCGGCGACGAGGTCGAGTTCACGCCGGACGAGCGCGGGGTCGACCCCGACTACTTCGACTTCGCGCTGAACGAGTGGGACTCCTACGCCACCGAGGAGGCGGTCCGGATCAAGGAGGCCGCGGGCGACGGCGAGGTGGTCGTCGTCACCTGCGGGGACGAGGACGCCGAGGACGCGCTCCGGCGCTGCCTGGCGATGGGAGCCGACCGTGGGATCCGGGTGGACGGCGAGGAGATCGAGGCCGGCGATCCGATCACGACGGCCCGCGCCCTGGCCGCGGTCGTCGAGCGGGAGGGCGGCGATCTCGTGCTCTGCGGGGTGCAGTCTTCGGACGCGGTGCAGGGGGCGACCGGCACGGCGCTGGCCGAGCTGCTCGGGCTCCCGCGCGTCGCGGTCGTGAAGAAGCTCGAGTGGGACGCCGCCTCCGGGAAAGCGGTCGTCGAGCGCGAGCTCGAGGGCGGGTTGATCGACGTCAACGAGGTTGAAACGCCCGCGCTCCTCACGATCCAGACGGGGATCAACGAGCCACGTTATGCAACGCTTCGCGCGATCAAGCAGGCCGAGCAGCAGGAGATCGAGGTCGTCGAGCCCGGCGACCTCGGAGCGCCTGCCGCCCGCGTCCGCCGGATGTTCGTGCCGCCGAAGGGAGAGGGCGCCGAGATGCTCGGCGCCGATCCCGCCGAGGTGGCCGGGAAGATCAAGCAGCTGATCGAGGAGAAAATGCGCTGATGGCAGGCACGCTCATCATCGCGGAGCACCTTCAGGGGCAGCTTCGCGACGTCACCCGCGAGTGTGTCAACGCCGCGTCGGAGCTCGAGGGCCCGGTGGTCGTCGGCGTCGTCGGCGGGGATCCCGCGGCCGTCGCAGATCAGGCGAACGTGAGCGGCGTCGACGAGGTCGTCACCGTCACGGTCGACGAGGGCGAGTTCTCGGCCGACGCCTATGTCGCCGCCGCGGAGGCGCTCGTGGCGGCGAAGCAGCCGTCCGTCGTCCTGACGGGATTCACGGTCAGCGGTATGGGCTTTGCACCGGCGCTCGCGGCGCGGCTCGGTCTCGGCTTCGCGTCGGATGTGGTGGCCGTCCGGGACGACGGCGTGCTCGTCGCCGAGCGGGAGATGTACGGCGCGAAAGTGCGCGCCGAGCTCGAGTTCCCGGGCAAGGAGACGACGGTGCTCATGCTGCGCGCAACGACCTGGCAGCCGGCCGAGGGAGCAGGCAGCGCCGCGGTCAACGCGCTCGACGCCTCGATTCCCGCGTCGCGATCGCCACCACCGCGAGTTCGTCGAGGCGGAGGGCGGCGACGTCGACATCACGACGGCCGACTTCCTCCTCTCGGTCGGTCGTGGAGTCGGCGAGAAGGAGAACATCGAGCAGTTCGAGGAGCTGGCCGGAGAAGATGGGCGCGACCCTCGGCGTCTCGCGGCCGCTCGTCGACGCCGGCTGGATGCCCGCCTCGCGACAGGTCGGGCAGTCGGGCAAGACGGTCAAGCCGAAGGTCTACCTCGCGTTCGGCATCTCGGGCGCGGTGCAGCACCTCGCCGGCATGAAGACGGCCGGGACGATCATCGCGGTGAACACCGACCCGGAGGCGGCGATCTTCAACACGGCGCACTACGGCGCCGTCGCCGACATCTTCGACGTCGCCGAGGAACTCGAGAAGCTCTACTGAGCGATCTTCCCGAGATGACCCGTGTCGCTTTCCTCGGCCCGGCCGGGACGTTCACCGAGGAGGCGCTCCTGTCCGAGGCCGACCTCGCGGGGGCGGAGCTCGTGTCCCGTACCGCGCTCCCCGACGTGATCGCGGCGGTGGAGACCGGTGAGGCCGACCTCGGGATCGTCCCGATCGAGAACTCGATCGAGGGCTCGATCACGATCACCCTCGACACCCTCGCCTTCGAGAGCGACCTCCTCATCCAGCGCGAGGTCGTGCGGCCGGTCTCGCTCAACCTGATCGCGCGCGCCGGGACGAAGCTCGCCGACGTGCGCACCGTGGTGTCGCTGCCGTATGCGACCGGCCAGTGCCGCCAGTGGCTGCGGCGCCGGCTGCCGCGCGTCCCGGTGGAGGCCGCGAACTCGACCGCGGGGGCCGTCGAGCGGGTTGCCCGTTCGCGCGCGAAGGGCCTCGCGGCGATCGGCACCCACCTCGCCGCCGAGCTGAACGGGCTGTCGGTGATCGCGGAGGAGATCGAGGACCATCCCGAGAACGCGACCCGCTTCGTGATCCTCGGTCACGGCGTTCCCGCGCGCACCGGACACGACAAGACGAGCATCGTCTGCTTCCAGCGCGAGAACCGGCCGGGCTCGCTGATCAGCATCCTCCAGGAGTTCGCCGCCCGGGCCATCAACCTGAGCCGGCTGGAGTCGCGGCCCACCAAGGCGGGCCTCGGCGACTACTGCTTCGCGATCGACTGCGAGGGGCACGTCGCCGACGAGCTGGTCGCCGACGCGCTGCGAAACCTGCACGCGAAGCAGGGCGGCGTCAAGTTCCTCGGCTCGTACCCACGAGCGGCGGTCGGCGACGCCGGACGCGCCCGCCGGAGCGCCGCCGGAAAGGCCTGGCGCGAGGCGACCGACTGGGTCGAGGGGCTGCGGGAGAGGATCGAGCCGGGCGCAGACGCGTAGCACCCGTCGCGCACCCGGACGGGAGCCGCATATATTCGGCCCTAGCGTGGAGGACCGGTGCTAGCCCAGGAAGCGACCCGCGAGACGTTCGCGAACCTGCCCACCTGGGCGGTCGCCTTCTGGTACTTCCTCATCTTCCTCTCGACGGGGATCCTCTTCTACGGGATCTACCGGCTGGCGCAGAAGTACCGGCAAGGCCGAGGGCCTGCCGAGCTCGACCGGCCGGCCCGGCGAGTCGGGCGGACGTTGAAGATCGTCCTCTCCCACTCGTGGATCCGCCGACGCGACCCGCTGTCGGGCTTTGCGCACCTGTTCGTCTTCTACGGCTTCATGGTGCTCTTCGTCGGGACGGCGATCCTCGCCTTCCAGGACGACGTCGCCGGAAAGCTCGGGTTCGAGTTCTGGAAGGGTTGGTTCTACGAGGCGTACTCGCTCTTCCTCGACGTCTTCGGCGCGATGCTGGTCGTCGGGCTGATCGTGCTGGCCGTGAAGCGCGGGATCCTGCGGCCGTTCCGGCTCGACTACTGGCGACCCGACCGCGAGCCCGGCGAGCCCGGCTGGAACCGGGGGCGCTACGTCCGCGGCGACTGGCTGTTCCTCGGCCTGCTCTTCTTCCTGGCCCTGTCCGGCTTCCTGCTCGAGGCCTTCCGGATCGCCGAGACGAACCCGCCCTTCGAGAAGTGGTCGCCGATCGGCTGGGTCGTGGGTCAGGGCTTCCGCGACATCGGATTCGAGGGCGGCGAGGCCGAGACGGCCTACAACGTCAACTGGTGGATCCACGGCGTGATCGCGCTCGGGTTCGTCGCCTCGATCCCGTTCACGAAGGCCGTCCACATGATCGCCGGCCCCGCGGGTGTCGCGGCGCGAGACGAGAAGCCCGGCCCTCGCCTCGCGCCGCTCCCGGCCAACGCGAAGTCCGACGAGGTCGGTTACCAGCGGATCACCGATTTTGCGCCGAGGCATCTGCTCGATCTCGACGCCTGCACGAAGTGCGGCAAGTGCCATGCCGCCTGCCCGGCGACGGCCTCCGGGTACCCGCTCTCGCCGCGCGACCTGATCCTCGACCTGCGCGAGGTCGCCGAGGGCTCGCTGGGCGTGCGCGCGTCGCTCGACGTGGAGCCGCTCTACGATCCCGACGGGTCGATCCTCGGCGATCCGATCAGACCGGAGACGCTCTGGTCCTGCATGCAGTGCATGGCCTGCGTCGAGATCTGCCCGGTCGGCATCGAGCACGTGCCGATCATCAACGAGATGCGCCGGGGGCTCGTCGAGCGGGGCGAGATGGACGGCCAGCTCCAGTCCACCCTGGAGATGATCTACACGTCCGGCAACTCGTTCGGCGAGGCCAAGCGCAAGCGCGCGCGTTGGGCGAAGGAGCTCGAGTTCGACCTGAAGGACGCGCGCAAGGAGCCCGTCGAGTACCTGTGGTTCGTCGGCGACTACGCGTCGTTCGATCCGCGCAACCAGAAGATCACCCAGGCGCTCGCCCGGATCCTCCACCACGCCGAGGTCGATGTCGGGATCCTGTTCGACGCCGAGAAGACGGCCGGAAACGACGTCCGCCGCGCGGGCGAGGAAGGCCTCTACACCTCGCTGGCCGAGGAGAACATCGAGGCCATCGGGAAGTGCGATTTCCAGAAGATCCTGACGAGCGACCCGCACTCGTTCAACACCCTCCGCAACGAGTACCCGGAGCTCGGCGCGCCGTGGGAAGCGGACGACGTCGTCCACCACTCCCAGCTCCTCCTGCGCCTCCTCGAGGACGGCGCGCTGAGGCCTGCCAGGCGGCTCGACTACCGAGTCACCTATCACGATCCGTGCCACCTCGGCCGCTACAACGGGGTCTACGAGCCTCCGCGCGACGTGATGAAGGCGCTCGGCATCGAGCTCGTCGAGATGCCGCGAAACCGCGACAAGAGCTTCTGCTGCGGCGCCGGCGGCGGCCGCATCTGGATGAAGGAGCTCCGGAAGGAGGGCGCTCAGCGCCCGAGCGAAAACCGCATCGACGAGGCCGTCGGCCTCGGCCGGATCGAGTACTACACCGTCGCCTGCCCGAAGGACGTCACCATGTACGAGGACGCGATCAAGACGTCCGGTCATGCCGCGGACATCGAGCTGCGCGAGATCTCGGAGCTCGTGCTCGAGGCGCTCGATCTCGAAGCGGTGGCTGTGGCGAGCCCGAGATCCCCCGACGAGAGCGCCGGCGAGGGCTGAGCGGGCGCCACCCGCTCGATGAACGCCTACGAGAGGACGAACGCCTCCTTGAAGGGCGTCTTCGTCAGACGCCACGTCGTGGTCGTGCCCGGCGTGAAGGAGGCCATGCTGCCCGGCACGAGGTCGAGGGTCGGGCCGCCGTCGACCTCGATCGTTAGTTCTCCTTCGATCACGTAGATCGTCTCGTTCTGCGCCATCTCGTACGGAAACGGCTCGGGGAGCTCGCCGGCCGGCACGCGCCAGAAGCCGTTGTAGTAGGCGCCGCCGTCGGTCTCGTCGCCGCGCAGGAGCTGGACCTCGCCTACGACCCGCTCTCCGGGGAGCTCGAAGGGCTCCCAGCCCGCGTCGTCGGTCGAGACATAGGCGTCTCCCATTCGTCGTCTCCTTTCATCTGGTCGGCGATCAGCCCGATGAGCTCGAACATGACGGCGGCCGCGACCATCGCGGTTATCTGGTTCGGCTGGTCCTTCGTCGGCATCAGGCAGACGACGTCTGCGCCGATCACGTCGCGGCCCCGCAGGCTCCGCAGGAGGGCAGTCGCCTCGTCCATCGTGAAGCCCGTGACTCCCGGCTCGAGGTTCGACACCGCCGGCGCGACGCTCGGGTCGAGGCAGTCGAGGTCGAAGGTCACGTAGACCGGGCGGTCGCCGATGCGGCCGGCGATCAGCTCGGCGGTGCCCTCCGGCCCAAGCTGGCGGTAGCGGCTCATGGGAACGACCTCGTAGCCGAGGTCGTAGCTCGGCTGGAGCCAGTCAGGTGTGCGCGGGTTTCCCCGGATGCCGACCTGGATGCTGGTGGAGGGATCGACCTGCCCCTGGCGGACGAGGTAGCTCGCCCAGTGCGCCGCCGATTTCCGGGCGCCGAGCCAGTGCGGAAGCGATTCGTAGGCGTCGATGTGGGCGTCCAGGTGGACGAGCGCCACCGGGCCGTGGGAGAGCTCGGACTCGGGGCCGACCAGCCCTTGCACGATGCCCCCGGTCACCGAGTGGTCGCCGCCGATCGCCACCGGTCGCGCTCCCGCCCGCGCGATCCGGGAGAAGAGCGTCGTGATCCGCTCGATGCAGGCTTCGTTGTCGTTCGCCTCCGGAAACGGCACGTCGCCGAGGTCGTTGATCCGGCAGGCCTCCCACGGCGAGAGCCCGAACGCCGCGTGATAGCGGCGCTGGAGCGCGGAGACGTGCCGGACGGCCCGCGGCCCGAGGTGCTGGTCTCTCTCCGTCGAGGCGTTGCCGGAGGCGTGCGGGACCCCGACCAGCGCGATGTCGCAGTTCCCCGGATCCGGGTCGACCGGGCACCGGAAGAGCGACGCCACGCCCCACCAGTAGAGGCCCTCCACCATCATCCGGTCGCGCGGATCGAGCTCGTCCGACTGCACGCGCGTAGGGTAAACGGATGCCCGCCGCAACGACGTGCGCCGCCGCCTCCCTGGCGGTGGGCGAGGCGCTCGCCGCGACCGCGCCGTTCGCCGTCGGGTGGGTGCTCGTCGAGCAGAAGGGCGCCTGGGGCGCCAAGGCGCTGACCGAATCCGGTCTCGACCCGCAGATCGGCGGCGAGCTCGAGAGCCGGGCCAAGGCACTCGGGCTGAAGGCTCTGCTCGTCAAGCCGCCGGGGCGGGACCCCTCGCGCGGCCGCTCGCTCGTTCTCGCCTCCTCGCTGCCCGGAGCGTCCTTCGCCGAGGAGCTGGTTCTCCGTGAGCCGGCCGAGCTGCTCGACCTCGACCTGGCGCCACTCGCAGAAGGTCGCCCCACCGGAGCCGGACGGGTCACCCGCGAGCCGCTCTACCTCGCCTGCACGAACGGGAGGCGCGACGCCTGCTGCGCCCGTCTCGGCCTTCCCGTCGCTCGAGCGCTGTCGGCTCTCGCGCCCGGCCGGGTCTGGGAGTGCTCCCACCTCGGCGGCCACCGCTTCGCGGCCAACGTGGTCTGCCTCCCCGACGGCCTGTGTTACGGGCGCGTGCGGCCCGAGCGTGTCCCCGAGCTCGTTCGGGCCAACGAGGAGGCACGGATCGTCCTCGATCTGCTGCGTGGCCGCTCGGCGTTCCCGCCCGGGGCGCAGGCTGCCGAGCACGCTCTCCGCGACCGCGGCCTGCTCGCCTCGGGAGAGGCGGTCGCGCTCGTCGCGAGCTAGAACGGGCGGGCGACGTTCGAGACGCAGGCGGGGCGCCGGCTCGCCGTCGAGGTCGAGTCGACGCCCGGGCCGAGCCGTCCGGCGTCCTGCGGCGAGGACGCCGAGCCGTCGGAGCGATTCGAGGTCGTCGCGATCGACGAGCTCTGAGCGGAACTCCGAGGGCCACCGCCCTCAGTGGCCACGGCGGCTCCGGCAGCCATGAGGTTAGGGTTACGGCCGTCCGATCGAGATCCGGAGGGAGCCAGCGTTGAGCAAGGAGACCGCGTTTCACGGGAAGCTCGCGGCGATGACCGACCAGTGGATGGACCTGTTCGGCTACTTCGCGCCGCTCGTCGTGACGGACACGCTCGAGGAGTACCGCGCCTGCCGTGAGACGGCCGCGCTCATGGACTTCACGATGCTCCGCAAGGTCACGCTCGACGGGCCTGGCGCGCTCGCTCTCGTGAACCGCACCGTCACCCGTGACGTCTCGCAGCTCGCTCCCGGACAGATCGCCTACGGGGCGCTGTGCGACGAGCGCGGGAAAATGGTCGACGACTGCACGACGATGATGCGCTCGCCGGACAGCGTCCGCTTCTGCGGAGCGAACGACCGCGACTTCGAGATCTTCACCGGCGCTGCCGCCGGCACGCAGATCGCCGTGCGCGAGGTCACCGACGCGACCCCGCACCTCTGTCTGCAGGGGCCGAGAAGCCGCGAGATCCTGCAGGGTCTGACGTCGAGCGACCTGTCGAACGCCGCCTTTCCGTACTACACCTTCCGCGAGGACGTCGAGATCGCGGGCATCCCGGTCTTCATGACGCGGCTCGGGTACACCGCGGAGCTCGGGTACGAGCTCTGGGTCGCGCGCGACCGCTGCCTCGATCTGTGGGACGCGCTGCTCGAGGCGGGGACGCCGGCCGGCATGGCGGTCATCGGGATGGTCGCGCTCGACCTGTTCCGAATCGAAGGCGGCTTCATCATCGGAGGTATCGAGTACGACCCCTCGGTGTCGCCTTACGAGTGCGGCCTCGGCTGGTCGGTCGACCTCGACAAGGGTGACTTCCAGGGCCGCGAAGGTCTCCTCCGCGATCGAGACGAGACGACGCTCCGTCTGACGAGCGTCATCCTCGAAGCGGGTGGCGACGCGGCGAGCGGCGCCCCACTGACGGCGAACGGCGAGGAGGTGGGTCTCGTGACGCAGGCGGTCGAGTCTCCGTATCTCGACGGGAAGACCCTCGGGCTGGCCAAGATCCGCAAGGACCTGCGCGAGCCGGGAGTCGGGGTCAGCGCACGGGTCTCCGGGGAGGAGGTGCCGGGCGAGGTCGTGCGGCACCCCGTCTACGACCCGGAGCGCAAGCGGGCGAAGGAGTCCTGAGCCTAGGAAGTCTCGTCGCCGCCGGCAAGGATCCGGCGCCTGGAGTAGCCGAGCCGCGAGACGACCACGCCGACGATCGTCACCAGGTAGATCTGCCCGAGAAGCGCCTGGAGGACCGAGAAGGTCCGCCCCAGGTTTCCGCTCGCCACGAAGTCGCCGTAGCCCACTGTCGTCTGCGTGATGTAGCTGAAGTACAGGAAGTGGGCGATCGTGTCGGTCTGCCCGCCGGCGAAGAACGCGCCGTCCTTGAAGGCGCTCATCGCGGAGTAGCTCCAGGCGAAGAAGAGCCCGATCAGCAGGTAGATGGACAGCGCGCCCATGATCGTCTTGAGGTCGACGGTCGTCTGGCGTCGAAGGCCGAGGACGATGCCGCCGATCGCCGTCACCACGAACGTCGCGTTGACGATCCCTGCGATCCCCTTGGCGAGGTCGGTGCTGCCGAGAAAGGACAGCCCGACGACGAGCACGCCGGCGAGCAGGATGCCGAGCACGACGTGGCGGACGTACCGGGTGATGCCACCCGTGTAGAAGACGAGCACCAGCGTGAGCGTCTGCAGCGCGACGGCGCAGAGCCGGACGGCCACGCTGTTCCCGCCCGCGGAGAGGAGCACGAAGGTTCCCATCACGGACAGGAAGGTGAAGCCGTAGCGGTGGGTGCCGCGAAGCTCCGGTATCCCAGGCATGCATCAGCCAGGTTCACCGAGGGTTGCGCTCCTCCTGCCGGCTGCGCTCTGAAACGAAGCGGGCCGGTCGCTGCCGGCCCGCTTCGCTGGGAGGGTGACGTGAGTCGGGAGCGGGTTAGGCCTGCTCCTCGGGGCGCTCCCCGAGCGTGGCCGTCAGGTCGACCTGCTGTCCGCCGCGCTCGACCGTGATGACGATCGTGTCACCGGGGACCTTGGAGCGAAGCACGCCGGCGAGATCGGCCGTCTCGGTGACGGGCTCGCCATCCATGGCGACGATCACATCGCCCTGTTGGAAGCCCGCGGACTCGGCGGCCGAGCCGGGGGTGACGGACTCGATCAGGACGCCGTCGGCGGTGTCGCTCGTGCTGACGCCGAGGAAGGCGTGCTTCGCGACGCCGTTCTCGAGGAGCTGCTCGACGACGGTGATGACGGTCGGCGAAGGGATCGCGAAGCCGAGCGAGTTCGCGTTCTCGGTGGACGGGATGCCGGCGGAGTTGATTCCGATCACCTCGCCGTTCCGGTTGACGAGCGCGCCGCCCGAGTTCCCGGGCGAGATCGGGGCGTCCGTCTGAATCAGATCGACATACGTGGCATCGCCGAGCGAGCGATGGAGCGCAGAGACGATGCCGGCGGTGACGCTGTTCTCGAACCCGAGCGGGTTCCCCATCGCGATCGCGAGCTCACCGGTGCGTGGAAGCTCCTTCGCGAAGCTGGCGCTCGGAAGATCGGTGCCGTCGACCTTGACGACGGCCAAGTCGGTGGCCGGGTCCGTGGCGAGCACCTCGCCGTTCAGCGTCTCGCCGTCCGACAGGACGACCTGGACGTCGGTCGCGCCGTCGACGACGTGGTTGTTCGTGACGACGATGCCGGCCGCGCCGTCCCAGACGACGCCGCTGCCCTGGCCTCCTCCCTGTGCGGTGGTGACCTGGATGGAGACGATGGAGGGCTGGACCCGCTCGACCAGCGAGGGGATCAGCTCGTACGGGTCGCCGGTGACGGTGGCGGATTGCGTGGTGACGACGTTCGGAGTGACGGAGAGCTGGCCGTTCGGGCCGACCTGGGCCGAGGAGCCCGTGCTGCCGCTCCCGGCACAGCCGGCGAGCAGCGCGGCCGACGCGCCGAGGGCGGCGACCGGGACGAGGAGGCGTGCGCGTGTTGTCATGACCTACGTTCTACCTGCGCCGTCTTGAGCGCCCGTTGCCCGCAGTTAAGCCGTCGCGAAGCGCGTGTTAAGAAGGTGATCCGCGGTGGCGCGCGGGCGCGCCGGGAGGCGTCTCGCCGGCACCGGCGGACGTGCCCGGGCCGAGCTCCCGCTCGACGGCGTCCAGCCAGGTTCGGTGAACGGCGACGAGCGCCCGCCCCAGCTCGTGGACGAGCCGCAGATAGCGCTCTCGGTGCGGGAACGTGCTCGCGACGACCTCGGCTTCGTCGATCCCCGCGGCGAGCGCGTCGAGTTCGGCCCTCATCGACGCGAGGCTTGCCGCGACGGCGGTGTCGTCGCCGGCGATGTCGGCGGCAAGGAGGCGCACGGCGGCTTCCTCCTGAATCCGGGGAAGCGGCGTCGGCTCGCGTATCCAGCACCGCAGCGCCTCGCGGCCGGCCTCGGTGAGCCGATAGTACGTCCGCTGCCGCGTGCGGCCCGCCACCGTCTCCGCGTCGAGGTATCCGAGCCTCGCGAGGCGCTTCGGCTCGGCGTAGTAGTGGCTCTCGGACGTCGTCCAGTACACCCGGCCGCGGCGCATCATGCGCACGATGTCGTGCGGGCTCGCTCCCGCCTCGCCGACGAGGGCGAGGACGGTGAAGGAGAACGGGCTCAGGCGATCGTTTGACATCGCTCCATTATAGAGTTAATCTAAACTCCAACTTGGAGCTATAGGAAGGGAAGGAGGATCTATGTCCACCATCATCCACCCTGACGCCGCGCCGCCGCGCTGGTTCTACAAGAACCTCGCACGCGTCCTCGTCGAGCCCGCTGCAAGCGAAGGGACGCTCGGCATCGTCGAGATGCTCGGGACGCGGGGCGAGATGCCGCCGCTCCACGTCCACCACCGGGAGGACGAGGCGTTCGTCGTGCTGGGCGGCGAGCTGAGCATCCACCTGCCCAACGGCTCCAGCGCCCTCCGCGCCGGCGAGGCGCTCGTCGCGCCGAGGGGGATCTCCCACACATACCGCGTCGAGACCGAGCGGGCGCGCTGGCTGGCTGTCTCGACGCCGGCGGGGTTCGTCTCCTTCGTCGAGGCAGCCTCCGACCCCGCCGACTACGCGGACGTTCCGCCCGACGAGCGGCCCGTCGACATGGATCGGCTCCTCGCCCAGGCGGAGGCGCACGGGATCGAGATCATCGGCCCGCCGGGCACCATGCCCTAGCCGCCGGCGCCGCTCGACGCGCACGGACCCGGCCGGGAGTCCTACTCGTACTGCAGCGCCTCGAGCACGTTCAGCTTCGCTGCCCGCCTTGCCGGGAAGATCGCGGCGAGCATGCCGGCGACGACGGCCACGATCACGAACACGACGAGGCTGATCACGGGGATCGAGAAGACGAGCCCTTCGCTCGCGAGCGCGGCAGTCACCAGGGCGGCGAGGACGATCCCGAGCGCGAGCCCGAGCGCAGCTCCGATCAGCGCGGTGATGATGCTCTCCCAGCGGATCATGCGGCGTACCTGCCGGCGCGTCATCCCGACGGCTCTCAGCATCCCCAGCTCACGCGTCCGTTCGAACACCGAGAGCACGAGCGTGTTGACGATGCCGAACAGGCTCACGATCACGGACAGCGCGAGGAGCACGTAGAACATGTAGAGCAGCGGGTTGATCGAGTCCTGCTGCGCCTGCGAGAAGCCCTCGCTCGTGTCGAGCTTGACCGCCGGGAAGTCCGCGATCGCCGCCGTGAGCTCCTGCTCTGCCTGTGGAGACGCCCCGCCGTCCGTGTTGACGAACGTGTAGAGGTTGCGCGGGTCGTTGAAGGTTGAGTCGAACGTCCCCGTCGGGATGCTGATCGCGCCGAGCATCTGCCAGAAGGCGGGCGCGTCGTAGATGCCCTTGACCTGGAGGTCGAGCGTCTGGCCGTTCGGCGTGAGGAGCTCGAGGCTGCTGCCGACGCTCAGATCGTGGTCCGACGCGTACTCCTCCTCGAGGACGGCGCCGTTCTCACCGAGCTCGGAGAGCACGGCGTTCGAGCCGCTCGTCCAGTCGAAGTTGTAGACGTCCGCGATCGTCTGCGGATCGACGCCGGTGACGTTCTCCTCGCTGTCGAACGCCTTTCCACGGCCGCCGCGAACGCCGACGACCTCGCTCCCCGAAACGGAGGCGAGCGCTTCGTCGACCGACGGCTCGAACGGCGTGAAGTTGTCGTCCGAGACCACGACGTAGGACGCGTTCACCTGGTCGGCCACGGCGTCGGAGATGGAGCTTCGCAGGCCGGACGCGAACATCGCGACGAACGTGATCAGCGCGAGACCGATCATCAGCGCCGCCGCCGTTGCGGCCGTGCGCGCCGGGTTGCGCATCGAGTTCTCGCGCGCGAGCCGGCCCGATACTCCCGCGATCTTCGTACCCGGCCAGCCGAGCCCGCGAACGAGCGGTTTGACGAGGTAGCGCGAAACCATGGCGAAGCCGACGAAGAGCACGAGGCAACCGATGCCGAGGGAGGTCAGACGCTCCGTGATACCGAGGTCGTCCACGAGCGTGCCGTAGACGAGAAGCACGACGCCGAGCGCGGTCACGAGACCCCCGACCCAGGGCGTGAAGCGGTGCCAGCGCGACCTCGGGAAGGTCGCGCCCTCCCGCACCGCTGCGATCGGCGGGACGCGCGTCGCGCGGACTGCGGGGAAGACCGCGGCCGCGAGGGTGACGAGAACGCCGGCGAGCAGGCTGACGAGGATCGTCCGGCCGGTGAAGACGAGGCCCGTCTTCGGCAGGTCGAAGCCGATCAAGTCGAAGAGCGCCGTCAACCCCTTCGCCAGCCCGAGGCCCAGGAAGAGCCCGATCACCGAGGCGAGAAGCCCGATGACGAGGGCCTCGAGGATCACCGAACCCAGGATCTGGCGCCGCGAGGCCCCGATCGTGCGGAGAGTCGCGAACTCGCGCACGCGCTGGGCTACGGTGATCGAGAGCGTGTTGAAGATGACGAAGGCACCGACGAACAGGGCGATGAAGCCAAACGCGAGCAGGATGTACCCGATGATGTTCGTGAACTCCTCGATGTCCTTCTGCGCCTCCTGCGTCTCCTGGACGCCGGTACGCACCTGCGTGTTCTGCGGCAGGAGCGGCCGGATCTGCTCGACCAGCTGATCGGGCGTCACACCCTGGGCGGCGGCGATGGAGATCGCGTCGAGCTCTCCTTGCTTGTCGAAGATCCGTTGGGCCTCGGCGAGCGTGAAGATGGCGAACGTCGCGCCGCCGAGCGACTGCTGCCCCGGGAACTGCGCCGTGCCCGAGACCGTGAACTCCTGAACCGGCCCGCGCGTGACGATCCCGATCGTGTCTCCGACCTTGTAGCCCTCCTCCTCGGCGGTGGCGGCGTCGATGACCACCTCGCCGTCCCTGTCGGCCCAGGTGCCCGTCGTGAGCTCGGTCGGGTTGAAGGGGTCGCCCGGGTTGATGCCGAACGCGAGGGTCGGCGCCCCTCCACCGCTGACGGTGTCGCCCTGCTTGGTCGTCAGCTGGGCGGAGTCGCCGATGCTGCCCTCCGCGACGGCGACGCCCGGAAGCACGCGAACTTCCTCGAGCAGGCTCGCCGAGAACGGCGGCGGGATGACGAACTCGTCCTCGCTGCCGAAGGCCGACTTCCCGGAGATCACGGCGTCCGTGCCGGCGTACACCG
This sequence comes from uncultured Thermoleophilia bacterium, assembly GCA_963819905.1. Taxonomy (GTDB): domain Bacteria; phylum Actinomycetota; class Thermoleophilia; order Gaiellales; family Gaiellaceae; genus CAWCQC01. The sequence goes on along the minus strand of CAWFXP010000007.1, from coordinate 67,929 downwards.
ACGTGAAGATGTTGTTGAACGCCTTGTCGATCGTGTCCGTGAGGACGTAGGTGCCGCTGATCATCGCAACGCCGAGGATGATCGCGAGCGCCGTCAGCGTCGCGCGGAGCTTCCGGCCCGCGAGGCCCCGGAGCGCGACCGAGATCATGAGCTACCGAGGCTCTGCACGGCCGCCGAGATGTCGGCGATCGTCGACCGGCCGAGATCCTTGACGATGAGGCCGTCGGCCAGGAAGAGGACGCGGTCGGCCATCGCCGCTGCCCGTGGCTCGTGGGTGACCATCAGGGTCGTCTGCCTGTAGCTGTCGACGGATTCGCGAAGGAGAGTCAGGATCTCCTCCCCGGTCTTCGAGTCGAGGTTGCCGGTCGGCTCGTCCGCGAACAGGACGGTCGGGCGGGAGATCAGGGCTCGCGCGATCGCGACGCGCTGCTGCTGGCCTCCGGAGAGCTCGGACGGGCGATGCGCGCGCCGGTCCGAGAGCCCCATCTTGCCCACGATTTCGTCGAGCCACGCCTTGTCGGGCTTGGTCCCCGCGAGATCGAGCGGCAACGTGATGTTCTCCACGGCGTTCAGCATCGGAAGGAGGTTGAAGAACTGGAAGATGAACCCGACGTGCTCGCGCCGAAGTAGCGTCAGCTGCTGATCTCCGAGTGACGTGATCTCGGTTCCGTCGATCAGGACGGAGCCGGAGGTCGGACGGTCGAGCCCGGCGAGAATGTGCATGAGGGTCGACTTGCCGGAACCGGACGGGCCCATGACGGCCGTCAGCGCACCCGCCGGGATGTCCAGCGTGACGCCGCGAAGCGCGTCGACGGCTGTCTCGCCCTCGCCGAACCGTCGCGTGACATCCCGTGCCGACACGACCGCGCCCGCTCTGGTTGCAGCCTGCGGCTCCTCGCCTGTGACCACCGTGTCCATCGAGCCTCCGTCCCTCGGGTCCACCGGTCAGTCTGCCAGCTTCGCCGCGTGCGCCGGGCTGGTGCTACCCGGTGCCTGGCGGTACGGCTAGCCGTACTTCCCGCGGAATCCGGCCGGCAGGGATCAGAGCATCTTGAACCCGAACGGCTCGGGCTTCACGGCATCAGCGACCGTGTCGATCGGCGTGCTCCGGAACTGGGCCTTCATGCCGGCGATCCACAGCTTTGCCCGGTCGGTCAGCTCGTGCTCGTCCGTCTGCAGGCGGCCACGGGTCACGAGGATCCCGAGGTCGGCGCCCGGGTAGCGGTAGCCGCCGGCAAAAGCGATGCGCAGGTAGAACGCTTCGTCCTTGTCGCGGACGTCGTGCCAGTCGGTGTCGCGGCGGACGAACTCGACGGTGCCGTCGCGACGCATGCGCCAGATTCCCGTTGCCGGGGCCACCGTGATCAGCTCGGTCTCCTCGTCGACGTCCTTCAGCACGAACTGGCTCCACGTGTCCACCTGCTGCTCCTTGGCCCAGCGGGCGTTCAGCCCCTCGACGTCGATGTCGTAGTCGACGTCCATGAACTCGAGCAGGTGGAACAGGAAGAGAGGCATGTCACCGTAGGCCACCGCGTTCACGTTCGTCAGCGAGCTCGCGCCGGTGACGCGCGGGTTCAGCTCGCCGAGGTACATGTCGCCCGTGGGCGAGTCGACGAGGTAGTCCAGCTCGAAGTAGCCGCGGTAGCCCTCGGCGCGCAGCCGCTCGCCCATCGCCTGGGTCCACGTCCGCGCCTGCGCACGGTGTGCGGGCGTCAGTGCGTGCGGGTGGATGTCGTTCCCGCACCAGCCGCCGCCGTACGGGGTCAGCTCGGGAAAGCCCGTCAGCTCGGTCATCAGGGGCCCGACGAGCGTTCCGTGACGCGTCACGACTCCCTCGATCGCCGCCTCGCGCGGCTCGATCCGCTTCATCACCTTCAGGTCGTCGCCCGCGAGCTCGTGCGCGACGTCGTCCCAGTCCGACTCCGACGCCACGAAGTGAGTCGTCTGGCCGGAGTCGCCGTAGGGGGTCTGGACGACGAGATCGGTCCCGAGGCCCGACGCGACGGCCAGGCTCAGGAGCTCCGAATACGTCGCGGCCTGCCCCATCGCGTTCGGAACGCTCGGCATCCCGGCCTCGTTCGCGAGCTCCGTGGTGACGATCTTCGAGTCGAGCCGGTGGCGAAGCGACGCCGCCGGAAAGGCGACGTCGAGGTCGAGCTCGCCGGCGAGCTCCTCGGTCTCCTCGTCGAACATGAGGAAGACCGCCTTGCCGCCCGGCCCACGGACGCGGACGAAATCGCCGACCTCCTTGTGTGCGAGCAGGTAGTTACAGATCTCCTCGATCGACTCGAAGGTACGCGGCGGGCGCTCCCTCGGAACGAACACGTCGGGGTGTGACCCGTCGAAGCTGTCGTAGTAGCTGACGAAGCGAAAGCTCGGCATCCAGCGATCGATCCCGAGCAGGTTGAACGCGGTCGCCGAGACGAAGTAGACCGGCGTGGAGCACGTGCGGAAGAAGCGCCGGATGTCGGCCATGCCCGAGAGACGCTCCGCCGCCGCCATGGCGCGACAAGACTACGAGATACGCGACGAGCGAGCCGATCCGGGTTATGCTCGGCGGCGGAACTCGGCCCAGGCGTCCGCCAGGACGTCGCCGAGAATCCCGGTGATCTCGTCGAACTGCTCGGGCCCGGCCACGAGCGGCGGTGAGATCTGGATCACGGGCTCCCCCCGGTCGTCGGCGCGGCAGATGAGGCCGCGCTCGAACAGGCGGGGCGAGAGGTACTCGCGGAGAAGCCACTCGCACTCGTCGGCGGTGAACGTCTCACGGGTCTCCTTGTCCTTGACGAGCTCGAGCGCGTAGAAGAAGCCGACGCCTCGCAGGTCGCCGGCGATCGGCAGGTCGAGCAGCTGCCCGAGCGTCGAGCGGAAGCGCTCCTCGTGCTCCGCGACGTGCTCGACGATGCGCTCGCGCTTCATGATCTCGAGGTTCTTGAGCGCGACCGCACACTGAACGGGGTGACCCCCGAACGTCATGCCGTGGGCATACATCGCGTCCGCCTCGAGGAACGGCTCCATGATCGCGTCGCGGGCGATCACCGCGCCGATCGAGGCGTACGCCGAAGAGAGGCCCTTGGCGGTGGTGACGATGTCCGGGCGGATGTCGTAGCGCTCGGAGCCGAACCACGAGCCCAGGCGGCCGTACGCGCAGATCACCTCGTCGGCGCAGAGGAGGACGCCGTACCGGTCGCAGATCTCGCGGACGCCCTGCCAGTAGCCGGCGGGCGGTGTGTACGAGCCGCCGGCGTTCTGTACCGGCTCCATGATCACCATCGCCACGGTTTCGGGGCCCGCTGCGAGGATCGCCTCCTCGAGATCGGTCAGGAGGAACTGCGTGAACTCCCCCTCCGTCTCCTCGGGGAGACGGTGGTAGCGGTTCGTGTTCCAGACGTGGATCGCATCGGGTACGAGCGGTTCGAAGGCCGTCTTGAGCGCCGGGATCCCGTTCAGCGTCAACGCCCCCATCGTCGTGCCGTGGTAGGCGATCCGCCGCGCGATCGCCTTCCAGCGACGCTCACCGCGGGCCGCGTGGTACTGGCGCGCGAGCTTCCAGGCCGCCTCGACGGCCTCGGATCCGCCCGACACGAAGAAGACACGGTTCAGGTCACCGGGCGCGAGGCTCGCGATCTCCGCCGCGAGCTCGATCGCGCGTGGATGCGCGTACGTCCAGTTGATGTAGAAGGGCAGCTCGCGCATCTGGGCCGCCGCCGCCTCGCCCATCTCCTCGCCGAAGCCGTAGCCGATCTGGACGCAGAAGAGCCCGGCGAGCGCGTCGAGGTACCGCTTGCCGTCGAGATCCTCCAGGTAGCAGCCGTCCCCGCGGACGATCACGGGCACCTCGGCGTCCTTGTAGCCGCCCATGCGCGTGAAATGGAGCCAGAGGTGGTCCCGCGCGGCCTGCTGGAGCTCCTCGGCGCTGAGCCCGGTGTCGGTGGTGCTCACGGCCGAGACCCTACCGGCTTCTCCCCGCCGATTGCTCGACGAAGCCCGCGATCTCTCGGGCGACGCGATCGGGCTCTTCCCAGTTCGGGCTGTGCCCGGCGCCTTCGTAGCGGGCGAGACGGGCGCCCGGAATGCCCTCGGCGAGGCGGTCCTGGTCGTCCACCGGCACGAGCGCATCCCGGTCGCCGCTGATGAGAAGCGTGGGACAGGAGATCTCGCCGAGGCGCGCCGAGTGATCTTCCTCCAGGATCGCTGCGATCGTGGAGCGCCAGGTCTTCGCCGGGGCGAGCAGGCTTTCCTCGACGATCATCGCCAGGTACTCGTCCGCGACCGGCTGTGCGAGCGTGCTCTCCTGGAACTCGCGAACGAAGCCGGGATCGAGCGGATCCTCGAGCGTCGGCAGGAGCTCCCTCAACTCCTCGGCAACCGGCTTGTCGCCGAGGCGCGTGAACGAGCCGACGAGCACGAGCCCGAGCACCCGCTCCGGATGGTCGAGCGCGACCCGCTGGGCGACGTAGCTCCCGAGCGAGTGACCAACCAGGACCGCCGCCCCGACACCGACGGCATCCATGAAGCCGACGACGTCGCCCGCGAGGTCGCCGACGCCATAACCGGCCTCCGGCCGATCCGAGCGGCCGAACCCTCGCTGTGAGAATGCGTAGGCATGGATCGAGCCGGGCAGGCTCTCGATCACCGCCTCGAACGAGCGATGCGAGTCCGGCCAGCCGTGGAGGAAGACGACCGGCAGCCCTCCGGATTCTCCCTGCTCGGCGTAGTCGAGGCGCAACCCGCCGTTCACCACGATCTCTGCGGTCTGCACGCTTCCCCTCCTCCAAGTAGCGGGGAGACCGCGGTCGCGGTCTCCCCGATCGAGCCGGTCGCCGTCGCTCAGTCGAGCTTGGCCATCACGTGCTTGATCTGCGTGTACTCCTCGACCGAGTACATCGACATGTCCTTGCCGTAGCCGGACTGCTTGTAGCCGCCGTGCGGCATCTCGGACACGAGCGGGATGTGGTCGTTGATCCAGACGGTCCCGAACTGCAGCGCCTTCGCGGCGCGAAGCGCGCGCCCGACGTCCCGCGTGAAGATCGACGCCGCCAGCCCGTAGCTGACGTCGTTCGCCCACGTGATCGCCTGGTCGTCGTCGTCGAACTTCTGGACGGTGACGAGGGGGCCGAAGACCTCCTTCTGGACGATCTCGTCGGTCTGGGCGGGGCCGGCGACCACGGTCGGCTGCACGAAGAAGCCGTTCTTGCCCATCCCCTCGCCGCCGGTCAGGACCTTCGCCTTGGTCGAGCCGAGGCGCTCGACGAATCCGAAGACGCGCTCCTGCTGCGACTTCGTGATCACCGGGCCCATCTCGATGTCGTCGCCCTCGGCCGGGTCACCGACCTTCAGGGACTCGACGGCGGGGACGAGCGCCTCGAGCACCTTGTCGTAGATCTTCGGGCCGGCAACGACGCGGGACGCCGCCGTGCAGTCCTGCCCGGAGTTCCAGTAGCCGGCCACACGTACCGCCTCGGCGACCTGGTCCGGGTCGGCGTCGTCGAAGACGATCACCGGCGCCTTGCCGCCGAGCTCGAGGTGCACCCGCTTCAGGGTGTCGGCCGCGTTCCTGGCGATGAGCTTGCCCGTCGCCACGTCGCCGGTCAGCGAGACGAGGCCGACCCCCGGGTGCCGCACGAGCCCGTCGCCGACCGGGACGCCGTCCCCGGTGATGACGTTGAAGACGCCTGCGGGGAGGATGTCCTGCGTCAGCTCGGCAAAGCGAAGGGTGGTCAGCGGCGTCTGCTCGGACGGCTTGATGATGCTGACGTTCCCGGCCGCGAGCGCGGGCCCGAACTTCCAGACGGCCATCATCAGGGGGTAGTTCCACGGGGCGATCCCGGCCGTGACGCCGATCGGCTCGCGCCGGATCATCGACGTGTAGCCGCGCATGTACTCGCCCGCGTTCTTGCCCTCGAGGTTCCGGGCGGCGCCGGCGAAGAAGCGCAGGCAGTCCGACATCGCAGGCGGCTCGGCCCGGGCGACCTCGATCGGCTTGCCGACGTTCAGCGACTCGAGCTGGGCGAGCTCCTCGGCGTTCTCGTCGATCGCGTCGGCAAGGGCGAGCATCATCGTCGAGCGCTCGCCGGGTGTCTGCTCGAGCCACTCGGGCAGCCCCTTGCGAGCCGACTCGACCACACGGTCGACGTCGTCGCTCGTCCCGCTCGGAACCTCGGCGATCACCTCTCCCGTGGCCGGGTTGAGGACGTCCATCGTGCCGCCCCCGACCGAGTCGACCCACTCGCCGCCGACGTAGTTCTTGGTCTGATTCACGGTGACGCTCACTTTGACCTCCGAGTCCTTTCAGTACGCGCAGGGTTGAACCACGAGCCTAGCGCCACGGAGGTGCTCGGCGCGGCCTCGTCACCGCGAGCAGCTGCGACCCTCGGGCGAACCCTATCGCGTTCCGATCTTGATCCCGACCAACTCCGGCAGGCGTGCGACCGCACGCGCCGCCGCCGGCGGCCGCCGTCCCTTCTCCTCGCGCTCCTCGCAGGCGAGGATCGCCGAGCGGACGACACCGCCGCCGAGCCGGCGGAAGGGCTCGGGGGGCAGGCCGGGAACGTCCCGGCCGACCAGGGGAAGCGCCGTCCACTCGTCGTCGGCCCTCGTGACCAGGGAGGCGAGCACCTGCCCGCCGATCCAGCTCGCTCCCACGCCGCTGCCCGAGTAGCCGGCGCCGAAGTGGATCCGCGTCCCGGGGACGGTGTCGAAGAACGGCAGGTGATCCGCCGAAACGTCGATCGGACCGCCCCACGCGGCTTCGATCTTCGCCTCCGCCAGCGCCGGGAGGAGCGTTCGCAGTCCGTCCTCGGCCCGGGCGGCCGTTCCCGCGTCGGTCCAGAAGCGGGCGTCGACCCGCCCGCCGAAGCCGATCGGCCCGGAGCCGCTGCCCATGACGACGCGGCCGTCGGCGGTAGTGCGGAAGTAGTGGAGGAACATGCGCGCGTCCGAGACCGAGAGGCCGTCCGTCCAGCCGATCTCGGACAACAGCTCGGGGACGGGCTCGGTCATGACGATGTAGGAACCGAAGTTCGTCAGCCGTCCGGCCACGGGTGCCCAGCTCGCCATCCAGGCGTTCGTGGCGACGACGACCTCGGGCGCCCGCACCTCCCCGGTGGGCGTGTGGAGTACCGAAGGGTCGGCCCGCTCGAGCCTTGTCACCGGCGTTCGCTCGTGCAGCGTGATCCCCTCGGCGAGTACGGCCCTGCGCAGGGCCCGCGCGAGCCGTGCCGGCTGGACGGTGGCACCGTCGCGGAAGAGGGCGCCGCGCCGGAACGCCGCCGAGCGCACCCGCTCCGAGACCTCGTCGGCGCTCAACGGGACGCACTCCCCCTCGACGCCGAGCTCGTGTGCAGTTGCCACCGCCCGCTCGACGGCCGCGTCCTGGGCAGGGGCCGCCGAGATCTTCAGGTACCCGTTCTCCCGCAGCCAGACGTCTTCCCCGCGCGTCGCACAGAACTCGCGTACCGCCGGAACGATCCGATCGGAGAGACGCGCGATCGCGAGCGCCGCGCCGTCGCCGACGAGCCCGCGGAGCCGCGAGAGGTGCGTCCAGTACCCGTGCAGGAAGCCGCCGTTTCGCCCGCTCGGGCCCCAGCCGACGATCTCCTTCTCGAGGACGGCGATGCTGAGGGACGGGTCGCGCTCCCGTAGAGCGAGCGCTGTCCAGAGGCCGGTGTAGCCGCCCCCGACGATGGCGACGTCCACCTCCACGCTTCCCTCGAGCGGCGGCGCCTCGGGCGCCTCCCGCTCTGTGGCGAGCGCCTCCTCGAGCCACCACGGCGGGGCCAGGCCAGGAGCGACGGAGGGAGCCGCCATCGGGCGAGGCTATCATCGGCCCGATGGAGATCATCGCCACCCCGGAAGCCGTCGAGCTCGTTCGCTCGCGAGGCGGCCGCCTCTACGTCTGGACGCACAAAGGCGGCTGAACGTGCAGTGGCGTCGTCCTGCGGGCCGCGACCGAGCCCGGCAGGCGACGCGAGTTCCGCCGCGTCGCGGCGGAGGACTTCGAGCTCTACATCTCCACCGGCCTCGAGCGCTCGCGGCCCGAGTCGCTGCACGTCGAGGCCCACCGCTTCCCGCGCAAGAGCCTGTCCGCCTACTGGAACGGGCTCCCCTGGGTGATGTCGACCTCGTAGTCGAGTGCAGCGGCTACGCGCTGCCGCGCGTCCGTCGATAGAGCACGACCTGGCCGTCCTCGACGCGCGCCTCGAACGTCCGCACGCGAACCCGCCCGTCGAAGAGCGCCTCCCCGGTCTCGAGATCGAACTCCCAGCCGTGCCAGGGGCAGGTGAGAACGCGGTTCTCGCGTCCCCAGCGATGCTCGTAGGGCTCGGCGGGCAGCCGGGCACCGGAGATCCGTCCGTGGCAGAGCGGGCCCCCGTGGTGCGGGCACGTGTTCGCAAGGGCGAACAGCTCGCCACCGACGTTGAAGAGCGCGATCGGCGTCCCGAAGGCCTCGACCTTCGCCCGCCCGCCGGGAGGGAGCTCGGCCTCGGCGAGCACCGGCACGCGCTCGCTCACGCCGCCGCGGGCGCCCGCTCGGGCAGCCGGTAGAGCTCCCGCGCGTTCCCGGCCATCACGCCCTCCCGCCAGCCCTCGGGCAGCCGCGCCTCCACGATCTTCGGCGTGTCGAAGTCCCAGTGCGGGTAGTCGGTCGCGAACAGGAGCATCTCCTCCATCCCCTCGACCGACTCGAGCACCGCGGTCAGCTGGCTCTTCCGGGCGGGCTGCTCGAGCGGCTGCGTCGTGAAGCGCACCTGCTCGCGCACCTGCTCGCTCGGAAGCCGTCGCACCCACGGCGTCTCGGAGCGAAGCGCCTTCCAGTTCGCGTCGAGCCGCCAGACGACCCCCGGCAGCCAGACCACGCCCGCCTCGATGACCACGACCCGAAGCTCTCGAAAGCGCTCGAGCACGCCGTGGCAGACGAGGCTCACGAGGTGCGACATGGCCGCGCCCGGGAGCAGCGTGTGCCACTCGAGGTAGTAGGCCGGATAGCCCGTCGCCGTGGGCGGCGGGTTCGTCGCGAGGCCCTCCGCGCCGACGTGCATCGCGACGGGCAGCCCGACCTCGACGGCCGCCTCGAAGATCGGCAGGTAGTGGGGGTCTCCGTAGCCCGAGCGGGCTCCACAGGGGAGCAGCACCTGGACGATCCCCGGATGAGTGCCCCGCTCGCGGATCTCCGCCGCTGCCCGCTCGGCGTGCTGCGTCGCGACCACGAGCGAGCCGCGGAGGCGGTCGTCGCGGGGAAGCCAGTCCTCGATCAGCCAGCGGTTGTACGCGGTCGCAAGGGCAGCCGCGAACTGCGGATGCGCCATGCACGACACGTTCAGGATGTCCTCGCCGGTCAGGATCGCGTACTCGACGTCGAACCGGTCGAGCAGCTGCTCGCGCAGCGTCTCGTAGTCCGAGCCGGGCACGCCCCCGTCCTCGGGAACGGCGTCGCCCATCATGAACCCGGACGGGTGCACCCACGGGTAGTTCGGCAGCATGAAGCCGCCGTAGCCGCCGACCTCGACGTAGTCGCGAAACGCCGGGTCGAGCCACGGCTCGAGCTCGCGCAGGCTGTTGAAGTTCTGGTGGACGTCGCAGTCGATCATCGTCCTCCCTAGATCGCTCTCGATTTCCGCATCGTCTCCTTGACCGAGTCGGTGTCGAGCGCGAGCTCGAGCAGCCCGACCTGCTCCTCGTAGACCTGCGGGTCGACCTGCTCCTTCACCTCGTCCTCGAAGATGTGCACGACTGGGAGCCCCAACGAGACTCCTGCGAGCGGGCCCACGTAGCTCGGATCGCCGGCGGTCACGGTCTCCGCCGCCACCTCGAGCGCCTCCGGGTCGGCGGCGCCGAGCACGACGACGAGGTCGTCCGCGCCCAGCCTGTCGACCAGCGCCTTGATGCGATCCTGATTCTCGGGGTCCATCGCTCCTGCAGCCGTTCAGACGAAGCACTCGGTCTCGGCGAGGACGACCTCCGCCCCGGCCGTCCGCACGCAGTCGGCGATCGCCTGCCCGGGAACGCCGTCGCGCTCGCCGAGCGCGATCACGCGCTTGCCGCGAAGCTCGAGCTCCATCTACACCCCTCCTTCCACGAGTCGGGAAACGGCGGACTCGAGGTCCGCCCTGGTCGGATCGCCGGTCAGGCGCTCGATCTCGGCGCCGTCCCGGTACAAGAGGTACGTGGGCAAGCCCATCACCTTCAGGTCGCGGCAGACCGTCCGGTTCTCGGGCGCGTTGACCTTGACGAGCTTCAGCCGTCCCTCGTAGCTCTCCTCGAGCGCCTCGACGGCCGGCATGAGCGCGAGGCACGGCTGGCAGCGCGGCCCCCAGAAGTCGATGAGGACGTTCCCGTTCCCGACGAGGGAGGAGAACGTGTCCGGTGTGGCGTCGACCGCCATCTACACCTCCAGTGTGATCGAGGCGCCGTCCCAGAGCTGCGTCATGCGGCCGAGGAACAGGCTTCCCTTTGCCAACAGCATCGTCGAGGCGATCTCCCCCGCTTCCAGCCGCTCGAGCGCGTGCGGCAGCCACGGCACGGCCGACGCGATGTGACCCTGCGTCGGCGAGAAGCCGGGCAGCCCGTGCTCGTGCGCGAAGCCCGGAATCGCCTCCTTCGTCAGCTCGCCGCGCATCACCGCGAGGCTCGCCAGCATTCGGTAGTTGCGGTCGGCGACGTCGCCGCCGCCCGCCGGCTCCGTGATCTCCGGGTCGTGGAGCTCCGTCGAGTAGCGCGCGACGTCCGTGATTCGGCGCCCGAGCTTCTCCAGCGGGCGCACGACGATGTCCGTCAGGAGCGCCTGCTGGGACGAGCCAGAGCCGATCCGGTGGCGCCCGACGGCGTCGAGGCGGATCACCGGGGCCGCGTCGTCGGCCGGCCCGACGAGGACGGCCATGCCGGCCAGCACGTCCTCGAGCACGGGAACGCCGTGGTCGAGCGCGCCGGCGAACTTCATGCCGAGCTTCGCGAGCGACCCGCCGGCCACGACGACGACCCGCTCGTACGCCCCCGACTCGACGAGCGCTCCAGCCACGATCAGGGCGTGCACCGGCGCCGCGCAGAACGCCTTCACGTCGCTGCCGCTCGCGTTCACGAGCCCGCCGCCCTCCGCGATCGCCTTCGAGAGCGCGCCGCCGCCACGCTGGTAGCGATCGCCCACCGCCTCCTCGCCGCAACCGATCGCGTAGTCGATCCGCTCCGGCTCGAGATCGATGCGCTCGCCGAGCACCCGAAGAGCCTGGACGCCGCTCGCCTTGCAGCAGAGGTTCTCGAGCAGCACGGTGGCCTGGAGCGACTCGTCGAGGTCGTGGGCAGGAGAAACCGCGCCCACGACCCGATCGCCTTCGTAGAGGCCGATCTGGCCCGCTTCCCCGTCGGGCTCGGCGCCGAGGTGCACCAGGTCGAACTGGTCGAGCTCCGCGAGCAGCGCGTAGTACTCGCCCTGGGAGAGGATCTCGCCGTACCGTCCTTGCCGCCCGTCGCCGTTCGCGGCTTCGGCCCCGACCCTCCACCAGGGCCGCGGAATGCTCCAGAGCTCCTCCGGCCGCAGGTTGCCGATGAACGCCTGGTGGGGCGGATAAGCGAGCGCCTCGTCGTAGGTCCGCAGCGCGCCGAAGAGCTCAGGCAGCCGCTCCTGCTCGCGGAGCGGCTTCGACCCGTAGCGGACGAGGTCGGGCACGTGCGCGAGAACGAGCGCCGCCCCGAGGATGCCTGCGCGGTGGCTCATCGGGTCCCGCCGCCGGGTGCGGTCATCGCGCCCCCTCCCAGACGGTGCCCGGCTCGACGTCCGTCTCGAGCATCTCGAGCGCCTGCTCGACGATCGCGGTACGCAGCGCGAGCTCGCCCGACGGGCTGCGGTCCGGATCGCCGAACGGGTTCGTGATCGCGACGCCACGAATGACGCGGTTCGCGCCGATCATGGTCGCGATCGTCGGGAGCGCGGTGACGAACACCGTCGGAATCCCCGCCCGCTCGATCTCCCTGGCCAGCGTTGCCCCGCAACGCGTGCCGGTCCCTCAGGTGCCCGACAGGATCACCGCCTCGACGCCGGCCTCCTTCAGCTCCTCGGCGATCTCCTGCCCGAACTTCGTCGACACGGCCACCGGGGTGCCGTTGCCGGTCGTCGTGTAGAAGGCGTCGTGGAGGGCGCCGATCCGGCCGGCCTGCTCGAGGGTGCGCGAGACGTCGAGCGGGACGAGCCGGTTCGGATCGCGGTTGGCCGCCGTGACGTCGAACCCGCCGTGCACCGACTCGTACCGGCCCTGCTCGAGCGACGCCGCGTCGCCGATCGGGTAGCGGAGCCACGCCGCGGCGCGGATCGTCGGCAGCCCGTCGGGGTTTCCCTGGGGCACGCACCCCGCCTCGGTGACGAGCGCTAGCTTCGCCTCGGCCATGTCCGCGACGGGCGGCGGGGGCGTCACGTGGTCGAACGCGGCAGCGACCTCGGTGCGCGTCTCCCCCGCGAGCTTCGAGAGGAGCATCTCGACCGCGCGCGCTGCACCGGTGACGCCGGCACGCTCGTTGCGGCGGAGCCCGCGAGGGAGGTAGCCCTCCTCGTCGGCAGGCCCGAGCTCCTCTCCTGCTCCGAGCCGGAGGGCAAGGGACGCGATCGCCGGTAGCGCGTCCCGCATCCCCGCGACGTTCGAGCTCGTCGGAACGACGAACGCGGCGCCCTCGGAAGCGGCAACCCCCGGGCTCTCGGGATCCATGCCGCAGACCGCCGGGATGCCAAGCCTTGCCGCTTCGCGGGCGAGCAACCCGCACGCGTAGCCGTAGCGGCCGGATCCGAAAGACGGGCCGCAGACGAGCACGTCGGGGCGCTCGTCGGCCAGCCAGCGCAGCAGGTCCGCCAGGGCGCGATCCTCGTGCTCGCCGAACTCGTCGTCGCCGCAGGCGAGCGTGACCGCGATCGGCAGGCCGAGCTGCTCGAGCCCCTTTCCGGGCCCGACAGGGCCCTCGATGCGGGTCGGCGGCGAGCCCGCCGCCTCCTCGCCGCCGAGGCCGGCAAAGAACTGGTTCAGGTAGTGGACCGCCCTCACGCCGCGACCCCCCGGAGATCCAGGTCGCCCATCTGGCAGGTCGCGCCCAGGTAGTTCCGCACCGGGACGGGCCCCGCGTCCTTCGCCGGCCGGCCGTCGAGAAGGACGTCTCCGCCGAGCACGAGCTCGGGCCGCCACTCCGGGACGAGCTCCTCGGCGTTCCCCACGCTCACGATCGCGTCCGCCTCGGGCACGTGGTCGGTGAGACCGCCCATCTCGGCCACGAGCGCCACCGTGCGAATACCGGCCCGCTCGCAGGCCCGAACGGTCAGCATCGTGTCGGTGTGCGAGTTGCCGCCGGCGTCCGTCGTGACGATCGCGCCGTCGGCGCCGAGTTCCCCGGCCACCTTCGCGGCGAGCATCGCGGCCCGCTCCTTGTCGACGGCCGTCTGGTTGTAGCCGCGGCAGGCGACCAGTCCCGCGAAGCGAAGCCGCCGGCCGTGGGCGGCGAGCAGCTCACGGACGAGCGCGGAGTTTTGAAACGAATACGTGCAGTTGCGAAGTCCCGCCCAGTGGTACTCACCCGACGTCAGCGCGCCGTCGAGCACCTCCAGCGGGCTCAGCGGCGCCGGTTGAAAGCCGTCGAGCGTGGCGCCGTAGAGATAGATCTCGTAGAGCGGACCGAGAGAGGAGAGCTGGAGAAGCAACGCCACGCCCGGGAGGTCGGCGGCGTCGGCTCCTCCGAGCACGTGCTCGAACGTTTCCAGCTCCCCCGGCTCGAGCCCCGTCGTCAGCGCGGCGAGATCGCGCGCCGCCCGGAGCTTCGCCGCGCGGACCCCGGCCTCGAAGTCCTCGTTCTCGACGCCCGGAGCCGGGCTGAAGGTCAGGACGACGTTGGTCGTTCCCGAGAGCCGCGAGTAGGCGGCGCCCGGGCCGTCCATGTCGATCAGGGCCTCCTGCTCGTGGAGCGGGCGCTCCTCGGAGGGGAAGTCGGCGCACGCGACGACCGCGGCTCCCGCGATGCGATTCGTGCGTCCCCTGCCTGCCGGTTGCAGCGTTCCAAGCGAGCCTGGGAAGGTCGAGCCCGGGTCGTCCGGCTTGATGCGGGGCTCGACGGCGTCGAGGACGTGGGTCAGGCGCACGGGCTCGCCCGGGCGCACGACGTCGACCCCGACGGAGGCGAAGCGCGGGTCGGCAAGAACGAGCTCGGCGGCCGCCGCGTCGAGGTCGAGCTGCTCGACGGGGTACGACGCGAGCTCAAGCCGCACGGACGTCGCCTCCCAGCAGGCCGCCGATCTCCGCGGCTGCGAGCCGGCAGCGGGCGCCGAGCTCCGGCAGCCGCGCGACGGGCATGCGATAGGACGGGCCGGAGATGCTGAGCGCGGCCCGACAGGCGCCGTGCGCATCGAGCACCGGTGCTGCGACCGCATGGAGGCCGTCTTCCAGCTCACCGACGGCCTCGGCGTACCCTTGCCGGCGCACCGCCGCGAGCGTGCGTCGAAGCGCTGCCCTGGTCGCGATCGTCCGATCGGTGAACGACTCGTAGGGTGCGGCCGGCGTCGAGATCCCGGTGAACGCGAGCAAGACCTTGCCGTTGGCAGTGCAGTGGAGAGCGGTGCGGCGCCCCGTCCAGCTGCCCACCCCGACGATGTGTCGTCCGTCGACCTGCGCGACGTTGACCGCCTCGTCGCCCTCGAGAACCGCGAGGTTCACGGTCTCGCCGGTCTCGGCGGCGAGCCGCTCCATCACGGGACGCCCGAGACCGAGAAGGTCACGGCCCGCCAGCGCGAGCAGGCCGAGGCGGCCGAGCTCCGGCCCGAGCCGGAACGCATCGCTTCCCGGCGGGCGCTCGAGGAAGCCGCGCACCGCGAGGGTTGCGGCCAGCCGCGACGCGGTGCTCTTGTGGACGCCGACGCGGGCGGCCAGCTCGGTGACGCCGAGCTCCTGGCCCTCGGCCTCGAAGGCGAGCAGAACCTGAAGGGCCCGGTCGACGGTCTGAACGCCCGTGTTGCGCATCGTGCGACGGGTTGAGTATGACGCAACACGCTCCCGGCGTGCAACCATGGCGAGATGATCGATGAAAAGGTCGACATCAGCCATGTCCACCTGAAGGTCGCCGACCTCGACCGCGCGATCGGGTTCTGGTCCGGCGTGCTCGGCTTCGAGCTGCAAGCCCGTATCGGCGACGAGGCCGCGTTTCTCTCCGCAGGCGGCTATCACCACCACATCGGCCTCAACACGTGGGAGAGCCGAGGTGGGTCGCCGCCGCCGCGCGGAACGACCGGGCTCTTCCATGTCGCCATCCGCTACCCGACGCGTGCACTGCTCGCCGATGCCGTACGCCGGGTGCGCGACGCCGGCGTGCCGATCGACGGCGCGTCCGACCACGGCGTGTCCGAGGCGATCTACCTCCGCGATCCCGACGGCAACGGCGTCGAGCTGATGTGCGACCGGCCGCGGGAGGAATGGCCGCGCCATCCGGACGGCAGCTTCGTCATGCTGCTGCAGCCCCTCGACCTCGAGGCCCTTCTCTCCGAGTCGGCGTAGCGAGCTACTCGGGTGAGGGGAGGTGCGGCTTCCCGCCGATCAGGTTGTAGGCGCCGCGCTCGAAGCGAGCCTGCCAGCCCTCGGTGAAGCGCTTCGTGCTCCTGGCGAGCTTCTTCGCGCGCCACCGGCGGAAGTGCCCGCGCTTCGGATCGTAGAACCAGTGCGCCCAGGGCGAGGTCGGCTTGCCGAGCCGCAGGGCCGAGACGAACGCCACGAACGGAATGACGATCCCGACCGTGCCCACGAAGGGCTTCCCCTTCAGGAAGGTGATGAGGGCGAAGAGCACGTTGCAGGCGACGAGGAAGAAGAATCCCGTCGCCGACTCCTCCTCCTGTCGCTCGGCGACCCCGAACGGCGTCGAGGTGACCAGGAAGAGCCCGGCGAAGGCGGCTCCCATCACGAACGCGATGATCGAGCTCTGGCCCTCCTGCGACCAGTACACGTCCTTCAGGTGAAAGACGAGCGCGAACTCGTCGAGCACGAGACCCGCGCCGACCCCGAAGAAGATCGCGAGGATCGCCCGCGGGAGCGGGTCGTCGCCCCAGGGGGTGAAGGCGGCGATGCCGGCGCCCGCCATGACGACCAGGCCGGGGACGATGTGGTGGACGTGAACGCCGCCGACGTTGCCGCTTCCCCAGCCGTGGACGCGTGCCAGCCGCGTATACAGGCGCGTCAGCGCGAACGAGACGATGAACGCGATGAACAGGAACAGGATCGGCTCCTTCCCCGCGTCGTAGACTTGCGTCTCGTACCCGGGAATGAAGCGGAAGAGGTTCATTCAGCCGAGCGGCGAACGAGCTCCGGGATCGTGACGAACTCGAAGCCCTGGTTCCCGTAGCGATCGATGATGAGCTCGGTCGCCTCGAGCGAGCAGTGGCGGTCGACGTCCATACCGTGGTCGCCGTCGCCGTCGTGGAGGAGGATCACGTCCCCCCCGTGCGTTCCCTTGGTGGCGTGGCGCATGATCTTCTCGGTCGTCACGCGCTTCGACCAGTCCCAACACGTCACCGACCAGAGAACCGGCGCGTAGCCCTTCTCGTGGAGCACCCGGAGCGTCCCCGGGCGCCTGCGCCCGTACGGCGGGCGGCAGAGCTTCCCCGCCGGCACCTGCGAGAACTCGCAGCCCGCGGCGGTCACAGCCGCTGCGCAGCGATCGAGCTCGGAGGCGATCTTCTCGTCGGAGATGAAGAGGAGCGCGGCGTGCGAGTACGTGTGGTTTCCGAGGGCGTGCCCCTCGTCGCGCGCCCGGCGAACAAGGTCCGGCCGCTCCTCGACGTACTTGCCGACGACGAAGAAGGTCGCCTTGATGCCGTCGCGGTCGAGGAGCTCGAGCAGCTCCGGCGTCCAGCGCTTGTTCGGCCCGTCGTCGTACGTGAGGGCGAGCAGCTTGCCGCGCCCCGGGGTGCCGATGATGGTCGGGCCGAACCCCTGAGACGTCGGCCACAGGGCGTGGTACGGGGCGAGGAGTGCGGTTCCGAGCTTCACTGCGGCGGAGGCGTGATCGGCGTGATCGGCCGGTCGTCGGTGCCCGGGAGGCGCATGTGACGGTACCAGCGACCGTAGAGGGGGGCGAACGGAATCGCGATCGCGGTCAGGACGATGCAGCCGAGGATCAGGCCGAGATGCTCGTAGAAGCGGCCGGGCGACCCGTCCTCGATCCACGTCCCGGCGGCGAGCAGGCAGGAGAGGCCGAGCCCCGCGTAGTAGTCGATCGGGAAGCGGAGGATCCAGGGCCCTGGCAGCCACCAGATGTTCCCGCCCTTGAAGCGCCGGACACCGTAGGCGGGGTTGAAGACGAACCAGAGGTAGTCCCAGACGACGGCGAGGACGAGGTAGATGGCGATCGTCCGCAGCTCGGAGGCCCACGTCCAGTCCTGGCCCCAGAAGTACGGCATGTGGAGCGCGATCAGGGGCAGCGGCAGGGCGAACACGTGGTAGCCGGTGAGCGGCCGCTTGGCCATGAACCACCCGTAGACGGTCGCGACCTTCCCGCGGCGCCGATACCAGGTCGGCAGCTTCTCGGCCCAGCCGTGCCCGGCCTCGACCTCGATCTCGAGGCCGGCGATGAACAGCGACCAGACCCAGAGAAACGCGACCCAGCCGGCCTCGCTCACGCCTGCTCCTTCCGCTTCTTCCGCTTCGAGCGCCGCCCGGCGGTCGCCGCCTCGAGCTCGGCCTCGAGCTCGGTGAGCACGACCGTGTTGCCGTCCTGCTCGTAGGCCGAGATCGCCTCCTGGTAGCGGGGCAGCTCGGTGAGGAAATCGTCCAGAACCTCGGCGGTCAGCGCGTGGACGCAGCGTCCAAAGCCCAGGCGCTCGACGTACCGGGCGTTCAGCTGCTGCTCCGCCTGCCCTTGCAGCGGGATCGCCAGCATCGGCTTCTGCAGGTACACGGCCTCGCCGAGCAGGCTGAAGCCGCCCCCGGTGACGAGCCCTCGGCAGGTCCGCAGGTCGTCTATGAAGCCCGGCCCGCTGAACGGCCGGTAGGTGAGGTTCTCGTCGACCCGGTCCTCCGTGATCCGGCCTTCCATCCCGTAGATCCTGCAGGGCACGCCCGACGATTTGAGGATGCCGGGAACCGTCTCGTCACCGGCCCAGTAGACGAGCAGGTGCGCGCCCTGCTCGCGCTCCGCCTCCAGGATGTCCGGACGCAGGATCGGCGGCACGAGCGTCGTGCGCTTCTTGCGCACGGGCGGGTAGAAGAACGTCGTCACGAGGTAGCGGTGCGCGCGCGGCACCTTCATCGCCACGAACCGCTTCGCCACCGTGAAGTCCTTGTGGTAGCCGGCCAGGATCTCCTTGTCGTGCGAGCAGCGATCGAGCATCTGGATGTTGTCGAGGCTGATGATCGGAAGCCGGTGGCGCTGCGCGTAGAGCACGGCGAAGCTGTCGAAGTCGGTGATCACGGCCTCGGGCGCGAACTCCCGCGTCAGGTCGTAGTAGCGGCGGACGTCTTGCGGGAGGCCCCTGGTCGCACCGCGGAGGTTCTGGATCGCCGACTGCATGAGCCGTACTTCGGCTCCTTCCATCGCAAACGTGAGACCCCAGATCTCGTGCACGCCCGACACCGTCTCGGCCAGGTAGCTCGCGGCACGGCCGGACGCGACGACGCGAAGATCGTGCCGCTTCTGCAGCTCGGTCAGGATCACGCGGGAGCGGGTCGCATGACCCATGCCCTCGCCGACGACGCCGTAGAGGATGCGCACGGCGGCGATTATGGCCGAACGAGCGCCGGTCGGGGCTCAGACGGCTGGCTAGCTCTCCGCGGCGAGGGCGAGCGTGACGCCCGCCTCCGGCATCTGCCGGATCTCCGCCTGGCGGGCGAAGACCTGACGCTGGGAGAGAAGAAAGAGCTCGGGGATGATCTCGGCGAGGACCTCGCCGTCCGAGAAGACCCGCACGACCGAGCTCTGCGAGACGACGACCGCCACCGCGTTCGTCGTCGCGCTGATCGACGCGGCCGCAGCGTGACGCGTTCCCAGGCCGGGGAGGAAGAAGCTGGGCGAGCCGAGATCGACGTCCACGAAGCGTCCGGCCGAGACGAACGTGCCGTCGTCGCCGACCAGAAAGGCGCCGTCGAGCTGGGCGAGCTCCTTGACGGTCTCCCGGAGATCGGGCCGCTCGACGTGGAGGAGATCGGCGGGGTGTCCGTAGAGCGGATCGAGGAGAAGCGGCCGCGAGCGTGTCAGCACCGCCTCGACGTCTCCGACCACGAAGAGCGTCCCGATCTTTCGGCCCTCTCGGCCCTCCCGCGCGATCTCGACGGCGAGCTCGATGATCTCCTCGAGCGTGCGCCTGCGCTTCTCGCCGCAGTGCGTTCGCGCGCACACCGACCCGAAAACGGCCTCGAAGGGATCTCTCGTTGTTGTACTCACCTCACCCGGGAGAACGTGCCCGGCCCGTGCTCGATTCCCCGCGTCGGTCAGGCGACGTTCGTCAGGACGAACGCGACGAGAAAGCCGAGCGCCGCGAAGAAGCCGGGATGCCCGTGGAGACGGCGGCGCCCCGGTCTGGCCGGTCCGGCCTCCGCCGCCTCCCGGACGGCGTCCGGGATCATCGTCTCGACGAGCATGACCAGGATCGCGCCGGCCGCCACCGCGGTCACCCCGGCGACGGCCTCGTCGGAGAACCCGCCGACGACGCCGTAGCCGAACATCGACGCGAGCCCCGTGACGAAAGCGATCAATCCCCAGAGCGTGAGCACGAAACGGGGCGAACGGCCGTCGCGCCGCAGGTCCGCGGCGCTCGCCAACCCCTCCGGTATGTTCGACACGAAGACCGCAATGACGGTGACGACGCTGACAGCGCCTCCCTCGAGAAGGGAGACTCCGATCGCGATCGACTCCGGGATGCCGTCCAGGAGACCGCCGAGCGCCAGGGCGAGGCCCTGCTGATCACCGTTTTTCCGTCGCGCCAGGAGAGCGCCACCGGCCAGGTAGAAGGCCGCGCCCGCGGCGAAGCCGGCAACCGCCGGCCAGAGGCCGCCGACGTCGTAGGCCTCCTCGAGCACGTCGAAGGCAAGCGCCGAGACCAGCGCTCCGGCGCCGAACGCAAGCATGTCGGCGATCACGAAGCGCGGAAGCGCCCGTCGCAGCCCGACGATGGCCCCGATGAGCAGAGCGGCGCCGGCGAGCCAGCCCCAGAGGCCTGCTTCGAGCCAACCCGGCACGCGCCGACCATAGCCCAGGCACCCGCCGGAGCCTCCTACCTAGAATCGCCCGGTGGGACGCCGTCTCCGGACCTTCCGAGGCAGCCGATGACTGCGGACGGGCCGGTCGTCGACCTGCTCGTGCAGCCCGGTGGGCGCGGTCCGCTCTGGGGGACGGCGACCGACGACCTGAATGCCACCCTGCTCGCCTGGCCGGCGGGCGAGGGCACGCCCGAGCACGTGAACGACGAGCGCGACGTGCTGGTGATCGTCCTCGAGGGCTCGGGGACGGTGCGAATCGACGACGCAGAGCACCCGATCGCGAGCTCGCAGGCGATCGTCCTGCCGAAGGCGAGCCGGCGACGGATCACGGCCGGAGCCGACGGGATCCGCTACCTCACCGTCCATCTGCGACGGCCCGGGCTGCAGATCGAGCGGCTGGCGGCGCCGTGAAGGCGATGGTGCTCGATCGACCCGGCGGTCGGCTGCGGGTCGCCGACCTGCCGGCGCCGGAGCCTGCCGCCGACGAGGTGCTGATCCGGGTGCACGCCTGCGGCGTCTGCCGGACCGACCTCCACGTGCTCGACGGCGAGCTTCCCGACCCCAAGCTCCCGCTCGTTCCCGGGCATCAGATCGTCGGCACGGTGCTCGAGGCCGGCGCCTCGGTCGAGGACGTCCCGCCCGGGGATCGCGTCGGCGTTCCCTGGCTCGGCTGGACCTGCGGCGAGTGCCGGTACTGCCTCTCAGGCCGGGAGAACCTCTGCGACCGCGCACGCTTCACCGGCTACCAGCTCGACGGCGGCTATGCGGAGCTGGCAGCGGCTGACCGGCGCTTCTGCTTGCCGGTACCGGCGGGATACCCCGACCTCCAGGCGGCGCCGCTCCTCTGTGCCGGGCTGATCGGCTACCGCGCGCTCGTCATGGCGGGTGACGGCGACCGCCTCGGCCTCTACGGGTTCGGCGCGGCGGCGCACATCGTCATCCAGGTCGCCCGCAGCCAGGGCCGCCGGGTGTTCGCCTTCACCAAGGCGGACGACGTCGACGCGCAGGCCTTCGCCCGCACGCTCGGCGCGGAGTGGGCCGGCGACGCGCTCGGCCCGCCCCCGGAGGAGATCGACGCGGCGATCGTCTTCGCGCCCGCGGGAGAGCTCGTCCCGGCGGCGCTCCGGGCGGTGGCCAAGGGGGGCGCCGTCGTCTGCGCCGGTATCCACATGAGTGACATCCCGTCCTTTCCGTACGAGATCCTCTGGGGGGAGCGGTCGGTTCGGTCCGTGGCGAACCTGACCCGAGAGGACGGTCTCGCGTTTTTGGCGCTCGCGCCGCGGGTGCCGGTCACGACTGAGGTGGAGCCGTTTCCGCTCGAGGAGGCAGGCGACGCCCTCGCCCGGCTGCGGGCCGGAGAGGTGCGGGGCGCCGCCGTCCTCGTCGTGGACGAGGCGGCGACGGGGTAGCCGTTACTTCCAGATCCCCGTGATCGGCTTCGCGGCGGCCGACTTGCCGAGACGCGGCAGGCCCCAGGCGTCCTCGATCGTTCGCAAGAGGCCGTAGTGGTTCACGACCTGCCGGTAGCGCGAGCCCCGCTTGACGGTGGGCCCGATCGCGAGGGTCGCGATGTGGCCGCCGCCGCGCTCATCGGACTTGCCCTCGTCGAACGTCACGAAGACGACGCTGCCGGCTGCGAGCGGGCTCGTCAGCACGGGATCGACGAACCTCGAGAGCCAGTTGTCGCCGGTTCTCACCGAGCAGTCGTGCATCGAGTTGCACATGTCCGGGATGACGAGCGAGAAGTCGGGCAGCGTCCCGGCCGCGAGGTCCGCCTTGAAGCGGCCGAAGGGGACGACGCGCTCGCGCCGCTCCTTGCTCGCAAGCACCGGCTTGAAGTAGAGAAACGGGTTGTGCTTCTTCGCGTATCTCCCGGAGGTCGCACCCGTGAAGCCGGGCGAAGGGAGCCCTTCGGCGTAGGTCTTCCAGGTGCGGCCCGACTCTTCGATCGTGTCGGCCAGGCTGCGGGCATCGACCGTGCACCTCGTGCAGTTCGAGTCGATGCCCTGGGTAGAGCCGGAGACGAACGCGATGTAGTTCGGAAGGCTCGGGTGCGTCTCGCCGTAGAAGCGGGTCATCGACGCATAGCGCCTGGCGAGACGGTTGAAGCGCGGCGCCGACGAGTCGCCGATGATGCTGTCGTACTCCTTGTTCTCGAAGAAGACGACGATCACGTGCTGAAAGGAGGGCGCAGCCTTCGCCGACGACGTGGCCCTCGCGACCCCGGGCTTCGCGACGGCTCCACCGGCAGTCCCGGCCGACCAGGCGGCGGCGAGAACGAGAACGAGGAGAGCGACGACCCGGAACCCCATCCTGGTCCTAGTATGCGGTGCTCGATGCTCGTTCCGCCAGATCCACCGCTCACCGATGGGGTCGTCCTTCTCCGGACGCACGTCCGAGACGACGTGCCGGCGATTGTCGAGGCGTGCCAGGATCCCGAGATCGCGCGCTGGACGCTCGTGCCGGCGCCATACACCGAGGCCAACGCGCTCGAGTGGCTCGACCTGGCGGCCGAGGGCTGGCGGAGCGGCCGGGAGGCGTCGTTCGTCCTGCTCGACGCCGCGTCCGAAACCCTCCTCGGCGCGATCGGGGCCCGGCTCACGGCCTGGCCGGTGGCCGATGTCGGCTACTGGGTGGCCGCCTCTGCTCGGGGCCGAGGCGTCGCCGCGCGAGGCGCGAGGCTGCTCGCCCGGTGGGCCTTCGACGAGCTCGGCTCGGTACGGGTGGAGATCGTCACGGACGTCGAGAACGTGGCATCCCAGCGCGTCGCGGAGAAGGCCGGCTTCCAGCGCGAAGGCGTCCTTCGGCAGCGGCTCGAGGTGAAGGGACGCCGCTCGGACTGTGTGATGTTCTCCCTGCTGCCGGCCGATCTCGAAGCCGACCGGTGACCGGCGGCCTTTGCTTCCTGGACGCGACGGAGCTGGCCCGCCTGCTGCGGGCGCGGGAGCTCTCGGCCGTCGAGGTGATGGAGGCGCACCTCGCCCAGATCGAGCGGGTCAACCCGCGGGTGAACGCGATCGTGACACTCGTCGCCGAGCAGGCGCTCGACGACGCCAAGGCTCTCGACGGGGGCCCGCCGACCGGTGTCCTGCACGGCCTGCCGGTCGCCCACAAGGATCTCGTCGACACCGCCGGCATCCGGACGACCTACGGATCGCCGATCTACCGTCGCTGGATTCCGGCCGAGTCGGCGCTGCTCGTCGAGCGCCTGCAGACAGCAGGAGCGATCACGGTGGGGAAGACGAACACCCCAGAGTTCGGCGCGGGCTCGCAGACCTTCAACGAAGTCTTCGGCCCGACCAGGAACCCCTACGCGCTCGAGCGGACCTGCGGCGGCTCGAGCGGAGGCGCGGCGGCCGCCCTGGCCTGCGGGCTGGTCCCGATTGCGGACGGGAGCGACATGGGCGGCTCGCTGCGAAACCCCGCGTCGTTTTGCAACGTGGTCGGGTTGCGCCCGTCACCCGGTCGGGTCCCGGGCTGGCCGACCGACGATCCGCGGTCCACCCTCTCCGTGGATGGCCCGATGGGCAGGACCGTGGCCGACGTCGCCCTGCAGCTCCAGGCGATCGCCGGGCCCGATCCGCGCTGTCCTCTTTCCCTGCCCGAGCCGGGCTCGATCTTCGCCGTGCCGCTCGAACGCGACCTCGCCGGCCTCCGGGTTGCCTGGAGCTCCGACGCAGGCGGCCTCCCGTTCGATCCCGCCGTTCCGCGCGCGCTCGAGCCGGCCCGGTCGCTGTTCGAGAGCCTCGGGTGCGAGGTCGTCGACGGCTTCCCCGACCTATCCGACGCCGGGGAGATCTTCCAGACTCTCCGCGCCGTCGAGTTTGCCCAGGCACTTCGCGAGGAGTACGACACCGAGCGCGACCGGCTCAAGGAGACGATCCGCTGGAACGTCGAGCTGGGCCGTGCAGTCACGCCGGCGGCAGCGCGGGACGCCGCCCGGCGTCACGCCGCCCTTCGGGCCAGGGTGCGGGAGTTCATGGCCGAGGTCGACGTCCTCGCCCTGCCGACGGTCCAGGTGCCGCCGTTCCCCCTCGAGATCGAGTGGGTAACGGAGATCGCGGGCCGGCCGATGTCGACGTACGTCGACTGGATGCGAAGCTGCTCCGACATCACCCTCACGGGCTGCCCGGCGATCTCCGTGCCTGCCGGGTTCACCGACGGCGGGCTGCCGGTCGGGCTCCAGCTCGTGGGGCAGCCGGGCGACGACCTCGGCCTTCTACGCATCGCGCACGGGTTCGAGCAGGCGACCCGGGCGGGCGAGCGGCGCCCCAGCTTCTAGGGCGGGACAGGTCCCGCCCCTACCGCGTATCGAGGTGTAGGGGCCGGACCCGTCCGGCCCCTCGGGCGGGTGGGCCCTCGCCATCGAGGTGTAGGGGCCGGACCTGTCCGGCCCCTCGGGGTCAGTCCGGGGGAACGAGCTCGGGCGGCTCGGGCGGCGCCGGGACGAGCGAGTCGACGAGCTCGAGCAGCGTCTCGAGCGGGAGGTCGGACGTGATCTCGATCGAGGTCTCCCCGCGTTGCGCGAGCACCGTGGTCTGACGCCAGGGCTCGTCCTCTCCCGGAACGCGGACGCGCAACTCCTCGCCGTGTCGCTCGATCGTCTCGAGACCGGGGACGACCGGCGCCCACCCCGCGAGACGCCGTTCGCAGAGCGAGAGGTGATGCCTCCCGTCGTCGGGGAGGTAGGACAGGACCGCCGTGCCGGGCTCCGTATCGCGAGCATGCGCCGGATGGAGCCCGACGTGGAGTCGGAAGCCCGGCGGCACACGCGAAGGAGCCCAGAGCTCGAAGGGCACGAGGCCGGCCGCCTCCTCGAGACTGATCTCTGTGTGCGTGCCGACGCCGGCACGCCGCAGCCCCTCGCCCTCAGGCGGGACGAACGTGAAGATCGCGTCCGGGAAGTCCTCGTCGAACGCGATCTCCGTGACCTCGGAGACGAGGTACTCCTCCCCCTCGAACGTGTGCGCGAGGCGGAGGAGGACGCCGACCTCGCCGTCCACCTCGAGCTCCTGCTCTCCAACCGGCTCGTCCGGCTCGTAGCGCAGCTTCCTCGGTACACCGTGCGCGACGATCACCGGCCGCCCGGCCCGTTCGCCGGTGCCGATCACCTCGAGGTCGAGTCGGGCGAGCAGCTCGCTCGGATCGAGGAGCTCTGCCTCGCCGATCCCGAGGCCGTAGTTCGGGTCGCCCTCGTTCGTCATCGCCCCCATCGAGAGCGAGTACGTCCACCACCAGTCGCCGTCCCGCACGCTGACCGAGCGCTCTCCGGGCGGCTCGACGACGTCCCGTTCCTCTCGAACGCGCGCCTCGCCACCGACCCAGAGGCGCACCACGGTGACCTGTTCCTCGGTCGGCGGAGAGTCCGCTTCGGCCTCGCCCGCCGAATACATCACCAAGCCGCCGCCGGGCGGGCGCCTGCGCGCCTGCTCCTCGAAGACTCGCAGATGCCGTCCGCTGTGCTGCCACTCGCGCATCGTCAGCCGCAAAGTCCGGTACCGGTTGCGGGCGCCGTGCATCAGCTCGAGCAGGTCGCCGAGCTCACTCATCGATCTGACGCTACCGGGTCCGGGTCTTGACGCGGGGAGTACGGCGGGGAGAAGATCGGCAGCACGAACCGGCGGGGGCCGCCTGCCGGCCGGCGCTCGCCGTCAACCCAAGGAAGGTACGCGATGAAACGTCTTCTCCTCCTCGTCGCACTCGCCGGCGCGATCGCAGCCGTGACGATCCCGACCGCTTCGGCGGCGGTGCGCGTCCTGCCGCTCTCGGCCCAGCCGAACGGCTGGACCTACCACCAGTGGCACGCGGTCTTCAACCGGCGGTTCCTCGAGCGCGATTTCCGCTCGCTGCACTCGCTGGCGATGTTCCGTAACGGCCAGTGCGGACAGCGCGTGGGCCAGGCGAAGGCTCGCCTGCTCCCGACTCCGACATTCGCCGGGCTGAGCGCCACCTGCCGGATCGAGCCCGGCACGCGGCTCGTCGTCAACCCGGCAGGGGCGATCACCATCTACGACGGGCCCAAGCGCCTGAAGGCTCTGGCCAGAACCCAGTTTGCGGGGATCACGTCCCCGAGCATCACGCTCGACGGGCGCGCGCTCTCGCCGCATGTCATCGAAACGCCCTTCCTCCACGCGAGGATGAGGTACTACAACGCCCAGGAGTTCGGTGTCCCCGTGGGGTTGGTGTCCTTCGTCTCACGCGACTACTTCGCCATTCTGTCGCCGATCGGCGCCGGCTGGCACACGCTCACGGTGAGCGCGGTCTACACCTTCCCCGGCGGCTCGGACCCCGTTTCGGCGACGTGGCGGCTGAACGTGCGCTAGCAAGACCAGCCTAGAGCCGCTAGAGATGCAAGAGGTGCCGGCTTCCCGCCGGCCCTCCCCTATTCGAGCGACCGCCGCCAGAGCTCGGCGGCGAGCAGCTCCGTCGCCGTCGTCTCGGCGAGGAGCGCGACGAGCGGATCGTCCGCACCCGGATAGCCGAGGTGCACCGCCGCTCCGGGCACAGGCGGGCCGATTGCGACGAACGAGCCGCCGCGCTTGTCGAGCCACTCGACGAGCTCCGAGTCGAAGCGGGAGCCCGGCAGCAGGATCGCGCGGTAGCCAGGCGGGCGGCTCAGGTAGACGTCCACGTGGAGCCAGTCGCCGGTCTCGCAGGCGACCGCGCGGATGCGCGGCGCCTCCCGCAGCATGAGCGCCGACTGCTCCGCCGAGGCGAGACGCTCGGCGGGCGCCACGACGTCGATCGGGCCTCCGCCGAGCACCTCGAGCGCGCGCGGAACCCAGTGCTCGCGGCTGTCGACCAGGTGCCGGACGGCCTCAACCGCCGGCCGGAGCGTCCGCACCTGGACGCCGGTGAGGGCGAGCAGCACCGCCATCGTCGCCTGGTAGGTCTTGCAGGCGATGCCGCCCTGCTCCTCCCCGGCGAGAAGCGACAGGACGCTGTCGGCCGTCGCCCCCAGCGGGCCGTCCGGGTGGTTCGTCACGGCGATCACGCGAGACTCGCCGCGGTAGCGCGCCGCGGCCTCGACCGTCTCCGGAGTCGCTCCGCCCGCCGAGATCGCGACAACGGCGACGTCGGCCGAGGGTGGCGGCAGTGCGCCCGCCGAGGAGTACTCCGCATGCGCGTCGACGCCCGCCGCGCGTAGACGCGAGGCAGCGGCGAGCGCCGCGAAGCGGGAGCTGCCCATGCCGAGGAAGAGCACGCGGCGAGCGGTGAGCGGCTCCGCGGGGCGTTCCTCGTACGCGTCGAGCACCCGCGCCAGCGTCTCGGGCTGGTCGAGGATGTCTGCGAGGAAGCCGCCGGGATCCACGGGCGAGTCTAGGCCGCCCCGAGCAGGGCGTCCATCGCGCCCGCTGCGACGGGCGTCCACTCGGGCAGGAACGCGTCCGCGTAGACGAACTCGTAGGTCGCCTTCTCGACCTCGAACGCCCGCAGCAGGGCGCGGTCGAGCGTGACGTGGGATCCGGCGATCCCCCGCTCGTACGCGGCGAGGAACCTCTGCCGCTGCTCGACCGTCCAGGCGAGCGCGCTCGGCAGCGCCTGCGGCCGCGCCCGCAGCCCCCAGCGCGGCACGTGCTCGAACGAGCGGAGCATCGAGGCGACGTCCCGCGCCGGGGATTCGAGCGATCGCCGCTCGCCAGGCGGCCGCGTCGGTTCGCCCTCGAAGTCGATCAGGAAGAACCCGTTCCGGGAGCGGAGCACCTGGCCCACGTGCAGATCGCCGTGGATGCGGCTCACGCGGCTCTCACCGGGCACGGTGAGAGCCTCGAGCTCGCCCTCGATCCGCGCCATCCAGCGGCCGACGGTTCGCCGAGCGTCGGGCAGCGCGAGCGCGTCCGCGAGCTCGCGCTCCGCCCGCGCTCGCCAGCGCTCACGATCCTCGGCGGTCGCCTGCCGCGCACCGAGGGAGTCCGAGAGGGCGACGTGGAGCTCGGCGGTCACCGCTCCGAGCGCCTCGCCCCAGCCCTCGACCGCCCGACCATCGGCCAGCGCTTCGTGCAGCTCACGGCCCCAGGCCCAGCCGTCGTGCGCTCCGGGTACCAGCGTCTCGACGAGCGCGACCGCGTGCTCCAGGCCGGCGGCGTCGACAAATGTCACCGAGGCCCATCCCCTCGGTACGCACCCGAGCCGCTCGCCGAGGTACGTGACGAGCTCCACCTCGGGATGAGGGCCCGGCCAGAGCCGCCGGTAGCACTTCACGAGGAGCTCGTTCCCGAGGCGGACGCTCGAGTTCGACTGGTCCGACTCGATCGGGCGCTCGTCCGCCGGGAGCGGATCGGGAAGGACGCCGGCGAGACGAAACGAGCCGCCGCCTGCCCCTCGCCGCACCTCTTCCGAGAGCTCGGGCAGGAGGGTGCTCCAGACCGCCTCGCCGTCCGGGACCGCGTATCGCTCGGCTTCGCCCTCGGCGAAGACCACGTCGACGACCGCGAGCGCTCCCCCGCCCGCGACGATCCCGTCGACGAGTTGTACCTCGCGAACGGTGCGCCCCTTGCCGCCGAACCAGCGCTCGCCCCCGAGCCGGATTGGGTCGATCGAGGCGACCAGGCGGTCGAGCCGCTCCTCTGCCGTCACGCGCCGACGGGCTGACCGGTCTCGGCGAGGCGCTCGATCAGACCGGCGGCCCTGAACGTGCCCGGCTGCTCCTGGACGCGCTTCGAGATCGCGGCGAGGCGCCGGGCGAGGGCATCGTCGGCGAGCAGCGCGTCGATGGCGCCCGTCAGCTCCTCCGCCGTGCACTCGTACGTGTCGAGTCGGCGACCCAGACCGAGCTCGTCCACCCGTTGCGCGTTGTCGTACTGGTCCCAGAAGACCGGCAGGACGACCGTCGGCTTGCCGAAGTAGAGGCCCTCGGTCTGCGTGTTGTTGCCGCCGTGGGTGATGACGAGGTCGACCAGGGGCAGGACGCTCGTCTGTGGCAGGAACTCCGCGCCGACCATGTTGTCGGCGAGATCGAGCAGCTCGTGCTGCGGGCCCTTGCTGACGATCACGCGGTACGGCGTCTCGGCGAGGAAGCCGACGAGCCGCCACATCAGCTCGAGGTCGGCCGATGCCAGGCTCCCCAGGCTCAGGTAGACGAGCTTACCGTTGCGACTCGCGAGCGGCTCCGGCACCGTCCAGTCGTCGTCGGTCCGACGCACCGAGCACTCGAGCCGGTGCCAGGTCGGCGCGAGCGGCTCCGTCCGCTCGTAATCGACCTCCTCGGGGTAGACGTAGAGGTTGAGGTAGGGCGACTCGTGCATGAACTCGATCTCCGGCAGCCCAGGCGCGCCGTTGTCCCGTACGAACGCGTCGAAGTCGGCCCACATCTCGCCGTGGGTCCTGCGGTGCTCGTCACGAAAGGCGTCCCAGTTCGTGCGGTCGGCGACCGGGTAGCCGGAGAAGACCGGCGGAATCGCCGGATCGCGAAGCTCGAGCGGGTTGCAGGAGACGATCCGCACCCACGGCTTGCCC
This sequence comes from uncultured Thermoleophilia bacterium, assembly GCA_963819905.1. GTDB lineage: Bacteria > Actinomycetota > Thermoleophilia > Gaiellales > Gaiellaceae > CAWCQC01. Next base: position 38,275 of record CAWFXP010000007.1, on the reverse strand, counting down.
GAGGCCCAGATGGCCGGGAACGCGACGACGTTGTCCTCGACGATGAGGTCCGGCTGCAGCTCGTCGAAGATCTCGGTGAGGCGCGCGTTGACGTACTTCGAGCCGTCGATGAGCGCCTGCCACGTCGGCTGGAGGAAGAGCCCGAGCTGCTCGATCGTCGGCCGCCGGAAGTGCGGCGCGGTGTCGCGGATGAAGTCCTTCCAGAACTGCCCCGGGATCTCTTCGACCTCGGGCGGCGGGCCGAGCCGCATGAGTCGCTCCTCGAAGCCCTTCGCCTCGAGATTGCCGGCGAACGACTCCTCGACCACGAAGACGACGCGGTGGCCGCGGTGGCGCAGGACGTCGCCGATGCCGACGCAGTTGTTGGTCGGTCCGAAGGCGCCCTCGGGGAAGAAGACGACGGTGGCCACGGCCGGGAAGTATCGACGATCCACAGTCGCCGGGCGCTAGGGTGGCGGCGTGACGCCCGGTCGCAGACTGCGCGAGCTCCTCGCCTCAGGCGAGACGATCCTCGTCCCCGGTGCATACAACGCGCTCGTCGGCCGCGTCCTCGAGCAGGCGGGCTTCCAGGCGATCTACGCGGGCGGGTACGGGGCGGCCGCAGCCACCTACGGACTGCCCGACATCGGGATCATGACCGGCACCGAGATGGCCCAGCATGTCGCCCGAATCGCGGGCACGGTCTCCGTCCCGGTGGTCGCGGACGCCGATACGGGCTACGGCGAGCTGGTGAACGTCGCGCGGACGGTTCGCGAGTTCGAGCGCGCGGGCGTCGCCGCCATCCAGATCGAGGATCAGGTGTTCCCGAAGCGATGCGGGCACATGGAGGGCAAGCGCGTGATCCCGCGTGACGAGATGGTTCGGAAGGTCAGCGCCGCGCTCGCTGCGCGGAGCGACGCGGACACCGTCATCGTCGCGCGCACCGATGCGATCGCGGTCACAGGGCTGGAGGACGCCCTTGAACGGATGGTCGCCTACGCGGAAGCGGGCGCGGACGTCATCTTCCCGGATGCGCCCCGCTCGCTCGACGAGCTGCGGGCGATCGCCGCAGCCGTCGATCGGCCACTGGTCGCGAACATGTCCGAGCACGGAAAGACGCCGCTCCTGTCGCGGGACGAGCTCTCCGAGCTCGGCTTTGCGATCGCCCTCTACCCCTCCTCCACGCTCTTCGCCGCAGCCCGCTCGGCCCAGGAGATCGCAGAGCTCCTCGTCCGGGACGGGACGACCCGGAACGGGCTCGACCGAATCCTCGAGTTCGGCGCGTTCAACGAGCTCGTCGGACTGTCGGCCTGGCAGGCGGAGGAGGCACGGTCGTCCGGATGAGCGAGACCGTCTTCACGATCGAGTCGACGCCGATCGTCTTCGGGGCCGGAGCTGCGACCGAGACGGGCTTCCATCTGCGCCGCCTCGGAGTCCGCCGCGTCATGCTCGTGAGCGATCCGCACGTCGTCGAGCTGGGGATCACCGAGCGGGTCCGCGCCGCGGTCGCCGAGCTCGGCATCGACACCGAGGTGTTCGCCGGCGCGTGGGTCGAGCCGAGCGAGGAATCCGCTCTCGAGGCGATCGCCGCTGCCCGGGACGGCGGCTTCGACGGCTTCGTCGGCGTCGGCGGCGGCTCGTCGCTCGACACGGCCAAGATCGCAGCTCTCGTGACGACCCACGGCGGCGAGTTGCTCGACTGGGTGAACCGACCGATCGGCGAGGCCAGGCCGGTACCGGGCCCGACCCTGCCGGTGGTCGCAGTACCGACGACGGCCGGGACCGGGAGCGAGGCCACGTCGGTCGCAATCCTCGATTTCCCTCGTCTCGGTGTGAAGACCGGCATCTCGCACCGCTATCTGCGACCGCGGCTCGGCATCGTCGACCCGTTGCTGACCAGCAACCTCCCTCCTGCCGTGACCGCGTCGTGCGGCCTCGACGTGGTCTGCCATGCTGCCGAGTCGTACACCGCCAGGCCCTTCGAGTCACGGGAGAAGTCGGCCCCGGACGAACGGCCGCCCTACCAGGGCGCGAATCCGGTCGCGGACATCTGGAGCGCGAAGGCGCTCGAGTCAGGAGGCAGGTTCCTCCGCAGAGCCGTCGCTGACGGAAGCGACACCGAAGCGCGGAGCGCGATGATGCTCGCCGCCACGATGGCCGGGGTCGGCTTCGGAAGCGCCGGCGTCCACATCCCCCATGCCTGCGCCTATCCGATCGCGTCGCTGAAGCACGCCTGGACGCCGCCCGGCTACCCGACGGATCACGCCTTCGTGCCGCACGGTTTCTCGGTCACGGTGACCGCGCCCGCTGCCTTCCGTTTCACGGAGCCCGCCGCTCCTGAGCGTCACCGAGAGGCGGCGCAACTGCTCGGCGGCGAGGACCTCGCCGACACTCTCGCCGCGCTCATGGCCGACGTCGGCGCGCCGATGACGCTCGGCGAGCTCGGATACACGGCTGAGGACGTTCCGGCGCTGGCCGAGGGCGCGCACAAGCAGCAGCGGCTCCTCGTCGTTGCGCCCCTCGAGGCCGACGTTGCCGACCTCGAGGGCATCCTGCGCGCGTCGCTGTGAGCGACCGCCAGGCCGAGACGCCGCTCGCCGCCGCCGCCGAGGCCTACCTCGACGATCAGGCGATCGCGCCGTTCACCACACCGGGGCACAAGCGCTCGCCCGAGCTCGCCGACGAGCTGCTCGTCTGCGACCTCCCGCTCTCCGGCGGCGCCGACGACCTCCACCTCACCGGCGACGTCCTCGGACAAGCCGAGCGGCTCGCGGCGGAGCTCTGGGGAGCGGATCTGTGCCGTTTCTGCCTGAACGGCTCGACCCAGGGAAACCAGGCGCTCGCGCTCGCGGCGGCGACCCCGGGCGAGCAGGTGGTCGTCTCGCGGAATCTCCACAAGTCGCTCCTCGCCGGCCTCGTGCTCGCAGGCCTCGAGCCGGTCTGGGTTCGCCCGGACGTCGATCCCGAGACCGGGCTTGCGCTGGCCGTCCCGCTCGCCCGGATACGGGACGCGCTCCGGGCCGCACCGTCCGCCCGAGCCGTGTTTCTCGTCGAGCCGAACTTCGTCGGCGTCATGAGCGACGTGGCGGCGATCGCGGCGATCGCCCACGAGGCCGGAGCCGCCGTGATCGTCGACCAGGCCTGGGGGGCCCACCTCGGGTTCCATCCCCGGCTTCCTCCCCACACCCTCGCGCTAGGGGCCGACGCCATGGTGACCTCAGCCCACAAGACGCTGACCGGGTTCACGCAGAGCGCCTACCTGTTCGCGCAGGCCGACAGGCTCGACCCGGCGAGAGTCGCGGATGCCTTCGAGACCCTCAGCACGACGAGCCCGTCCGCAGCCATCCTGGCGACCCTCGATCGCACGCGCGCCCTGCTCGCCGCGCGCGGCGGCGAGCTCCTCGGAAACACGATCGCGCTCGTCGCCGAGGCCCGGTCGCGGCTGGCCGCGATCGACGGGCTGACGGTGCTCGGTCCGAGCAGGGCCGTGCCCGCCTACGATCCGACGAAGCTCGTGCTCGCGCTGCCGGGCACCGGTGCTGACGGCCTGGAGGTCGAGGGCGACCTGCGGGCCGAGGGGATACGCGTCGAGCTCGCAAACCGGGATACGCTCGTCCCGCTCGTGACGATCGGAGACTCCGAGGAGTCGATTCACCGGCTCATCGAGGCGCTCGAGCGCTCCCTCGTGCGACGCCGCGGTGCTCCCCGCCCGGCGGGAGGAGCGAGCGCCGTGTGGCGGGTCGAGCCCGAGGTTGCGATGAGCCCGCGGCAAGCGTTCTTCGCGCGGCGCGAGACGGTCAGCGCGGATCGTGCGACCGGCAGGGTCGCCGCGGAGACGGTGGCCCCCTACCCACCCGGCATTCCCGCGATCGCACCGGGCGAGGTCGTCTCCGAGCTGCTCCTACGCGATCTCCGCGAGGCCGCCCGGCACGGCACACGGCTTGCCTACTGCGCCGACCCGGCTCTCGAGACCCTGCAGGTCGTCGCCCGCTGAGGCTTCGGGCGCGGGGGCACGTCCTTCAGTCCGAGGACTTCGGGGCCTTGCCCTGCTTGGTCACGCGGTCGGGGGCGAGCGCGTCCAGGAGCGACGGCCTCGGCGTCTCCGCGCCAGGCGACTCGTCGAGCCGGTCGAGAGCTGCGTGGAGCAGCACCTTGTAGCTCGCGCGGATCTCCTGCTCGGCGACCTTCAGCCGGCGGATCTCGGCCTCGGTTCGTTCGCGGTCTCTCTGCGCCTCGGCCCGGATCGCGTCCGCGTCCTCACGCGCCCGTGCGACGGACTCCTCGCACTCACGCTTCGTGCTGGCCTTCAGCTCGTCGGCGGCGCGCTGCGCCGAGACGAGCGCGTCACGCATGAGGCCCTGCAACTCACGGTGCTCGGCGAGCTCTCCTTCGAGCTTCGCGACGCGGGCCTCGAGCTGCTCGCGTTCCCGGCGCAGTGACGCCTCGCCTGCCGCGAACTCGTCGAGCAGGCGATCGACGGCCGCCGGCTCGTACCCGCGCATGGCCCGCGGGAGCATAGCCCGGAGGTCCTGTGGCGTCGGCGATTCGCTGGTCACGGTCTCGTTCCTCTCATGCAGGGTAGGGGCATCGGGGCAGAGTGGCCAGGCTCATCCGAGCGACACCGTCTTCACGCCCGCCGCCGTCACGACCACGTCGCCTGTTCCTGCCGGGAGATCGTCGACCGGCTGCCCGCCGAGGGTGGCGGTCACGTTCGCGGGATTTCCGAATCGCACCCAGAGCCGCCGGGCGCTGAAGCGCTCCTGGTCGCCCTGGTAGAGAAAGCCGTCGTAGAGGAGGCGTCCGTTCGCCGATCCGGCGCGGACCTGTAGCCAGCAATCGCCCCGGGTCGCCTCGATCACGAGGGCCGCCTTCTCGACGACCTCGACGGGGGCGGGACCGTCGGCCTCGACGACCGGCGTCTCGGTGACAGCGGCCTCCTCGGGCGTCGTCTCGGCTTCCGGAACGGGCGCAGCGCTCTCCGGCGCCGGCGCCGGCCCGGGACTCGCGCTCGCCTGCGAAGCGCCGTCGGCCGAGCTGAGCTGCCAGATGCCGACGGCGACGAGCGCGCCGACGAGGAGAATCGCGAAGGAGAGGACGAACGGCCGCCGGGACGCAGGCGCGGCTTCCGAGACCCTACCGCCGCTGTCTTCCTCGGCGACCGGTAGGCCGAAGCCGAGCGTATCCTCGGCCGTGTCGGGCTCCGGCGCTTCCTCGGGCACCTGAGCCGGCTCCGGCTCGGGGCGTGCCGCCGGCGGCGGCAGAACCGGAATCGGCTGGGTCTGCTCGATCCGAGGCGGGGCCGGCTCCTCGACCACCTCCGCGGCAGCCACTGCCATGGTGCCCATGAGCTCCCGGAGCGCCTCCTCGACGAGCTCGCGCGTCTTCGCTCGCAGCCCGGCCTCGATCGCGCGCACATCGGCGAGGCTCGCTGCGACGGCTTCGTGCTCCTCCTCGAGCGTCGCCTCGATCTCGAGCGCCTCTATGCGCGCGCGCTCTCGGAGCGCTTCCGATTCGCGCCTCGCCTCGGCCTCCATCCGGTCGATCTCCCGGTGCGCCGTGAGCATCGTCTCGCGGATGCCGCGATCCAGGCTCTCGTCGGCCTCGAGCTCTCGCCGGAGTGCAGCCTCGCGCTCGCGGACCGCCGCGCAGCCGGCCTCGGCCTCCTCGAGCCTGCCCGCGAGCTGGTCGAGCAGCGCGTTCACGGCCGTCCTGTCGTACCCGCGAAACGAGCGCGGCGGCCTGGTCGCGCGCAGCATCGCCGGCGTCAGCAAACCCGCAACCTGGTAGAACCTCGGTCTCGTGCCGCACCCACGACGGTCACTTTTCCTCCAGAGCGGCCGTTTCCTGCCCCGGTGAGACGCGAGCTCGCCGGAATCGTCGGGGCCGAGAACGTCCTTCCCGGCACCGAAAGCGCATATCTCGAGGACGCGACGGCGACGCGAGGATTTCGCGGACGCGCCGACGCGATCGTCCTTCCCGGCACCGCCGAGGAGGTGGCGGCGGTGCTCGCCTGGTGCTACGCGAACGACGTCGTTCTCACCACCCGCGGGGGCGGGACCGGCTACGCGGCAGGCGCAGTGCCGATCGACGGCGGGGTCGTCCTCGCCACCGAGCGGCTGAACCGCGTCCGGCGTTTCGAGGCGCTTCTCTGGCTGGTCCACGTCGAGGCGGGCGTCCGGACGGGCGACGTGCGTCGACTGGCGCGAGAGAACGGTCTCTTCTTCCCGCCGGACCCCGGCGCGGCCGAGCAGTCCCTGATCGGCGGCAACATCGCGACCAACGCCGGCGGGCCGCATGCGTTCAAGTACGGCGTGACCGGGCGCTGGGTGCTCGGGCTCGAGGCGGCCGTCCCGCCGGGCGAGCTGGTCACGTTCGGGGGAGCGACCCGCAAGGACGTCGCCGGGTACGACCTGCGGAGCCTGCTCGTCGGCTCCGAGGGGACGCTCGGGATCGTGACCGCCGCCTGGCTCCGGCTGCTTCCCGCGCCCGAGACGTTCCTGCCGGTTGCCGCCTTCTACGAGGGCACGGCGGCCGGCTGCGAGGCGATCGAGCGCGTTCTCGGGAGCGGCCTCGAGGCGGCCGCGATCGAGTACCTCGACGCCGGGGCGGTTGCCGCCGCGGGAGGCTCGTTCCCGGGCGGCGTGCCCGCAAACGCCGGGTTCCTCGTCGTCGCCGAGGCCGACGGCTCGTACGGCGAGGCGGCGGCGCTCGCCTCCGACCTCGCGGGCGCGCTGGCCGAGGAGGCGCTCGACGTTCGCCGCCCGACCGCCCCGTCCGACGTCGCCGCGCTCTGGCGCTGGCGGGAGGGAGTTGCGTTCGCGGCCGCGGCGGTGCGGGGCGGCAAGGTCGCCGAGGACGTGGCAGTTCCCGTCGACCGGCTGGCCGAGATCATCGACGGAACGGTCGCGATCGGCCGTCGCCACGATCTCCAGGCGATCAGCTGGGGGCACGCCGGCGACGGGAACGTCCACTCGAACTTCCTCGTCGACCCTCGTGATCCGGACGAGGTGAGCCGGGCCGACCGGGCCGTCGACGAGCTGTTCGAGCTCGCGGTCGCCCTCGGCGGGACGATCTCCGGCGAGCACGGCCTCGGCTGGCTGAAGCGCGGGCAGCTCGAGAAGCAGTGGGGCCCGCGCGCGCTGGAGCTCCACCGCGCGGTCAAGCAGGCGTTCGACCCGAAGAACCTCCTCAACCCGGGGAAGAAGGCGTGATGCTCGAGATCGAGCGGCTCGGTCCCGGCGACGAGGCGCTTCTGACGCTGCTCGCCGAGGACGACGACGACTTCGGCCTCGACGGCGGAGACGAGCCGACCCGGCCGCTGGCGCCGGAGGACGCTGCCGCCTTCCTCGCCGACCCGTCGGTCCTTCACTGGGTAGCGCGAGACGGCGACCGGATCATCGGGCACCTGCTCGCATACCTCGAGCGCAGGCGCGCCGGCGAGCCCCGCCAGGTGCTCCTCTACGACATCGGCGTCCGGCGGGCAGAGCGACGGCGCGGAGTGGGCAGCGCCCTGGTCGAGACGCTGCGCCGGTTCATGCTGGACGAATCGATCGGCGAGGCCTGGGTGCTCGCGGACGGCGCCGAGGCCGAGGCGTTCTATGCCGCCTGCGGTTTCCGGCGGGACGAGCTCCAAGGAGTGCAGATGGTGCTGCCGACCGGCCGGCGCAACTGAGCGCCCGCGGTCACTCGGGAGCCGCCGCGACCGGCATAGCGCCGATCTGCTGCAGGAAGCCGATCTCGTCGAGCCGCACCCATCGCTCGACGCAGCGTCCTGCGTCGTCCAGCTTGAAGATCGTGATCTCCTCGACGTCGACCTCGTTCCCGGATGCGGCAATCCCCAGGAGCTCGCCGCGGTGTGTACCACTGACCCGGAGGCGTACCGAGACGCGGTCACCCGAGTCGAACATGTCGAGCGGCTCGACCGTAGCGTCGGGAAACGCCGCCCAGAACACACGGAAGAACTCGATCACACCCTGCTTGTCGAGGGTTCCCTGCGTCCCGGGAAGCCCGTGCACGGCAACGCCGTCGGTGTACAGATCGAAATAGGCCTCGTCATGCCGGTTGAACTCCTCGACCGCCCGCCCGAGCCGCGTCGTGTCCGCCATGTCGTTCCTCCCTCCTCGACAACGACTAGCGAGCCTCGCACCGGATCTGTACCCGTCAAGAGACCGGCGATAGGATCCCGCGCGTGAAGACCAGGGCCGCGGTTCTCGAGGAGTTCGGCAAGCCGCTCGTCGTCCAGGAGGTCGAGCTCGCCGAGCCCGAGGCCGGCGAGGTGCTCGTTCGCCTGGCCGCGTGCGGCGTCTGCCACACGGATCTCTACACCGCGTCGGGGGCCGACCCATCGGGCTACGTCCCGTGCGTGCTCGGCCACGAGGGCGCAGGGATCGTCGAGCGGGTCGGCGACGGCGTCCGGTTCGTCGCGCCGGGCGATCACGTGGTCACCCTCTTCGCCCCCGAGTGCGGCGAATGCGTCCACTGCCGCAGCCCGCGCACGAACCGCTGCGTCGCCATCCGCGACCAGCAGGGCCTCGGCTACCTGCCCGACGGCACCGCGCGCTTCTCGCGAGACGGCGAGCCGCTTCGCCATTTCATGGGCACGTCGACGTTCTCCGAGTACACGGTCATGCCCGAGATCGCGCTCGCGAAGGTGAGCCCCGAGGCGCCGCTCGAGGGGTGTGCGCCCTTCGCCTGCGGCCTCTCGACGGGGATCGGCGCCGCCCTCTACACGGCGCGCGTCGAGCCCGGCTCGACCTGTGCCGTCTTCGGCTGCGGCCTCGTCGGGCTCGGCGCGGTGATCGGCTGCCGCCTGGCCGGTGCCGAGCGGATCGTCGCGATCGACCTGTCCGAGGACCGGCTTGCCGAGGCGAGGCGCCACGGCGCCACCGAGACGAGGCTCGCGGCCGACGACACGGTCGACTGGATCCGCTCGGAGACGGGCGGGTTCGGCGCCGACTACACGTTCGAGGCCACCGGCAACGTCCGGGTGATGCAGCAGGCGGTCGAGGCCGCTCGGGAAGCGTGGGGTCTCGCGACGATGATCGGCGTCGCCGGCAAGGGCGAGACGCTCGACGTCGTCCCGCGGCTGCTCATCACGGGCCGGCGGGTGACCGGCTCCTCGTTCGGCGGCGTCAAGGGCCGCTCGCAGGTCCCCGAGCTGGTCGATCGCTGGCTCGCGGGCGAGATCGACGTCGACGCGCTCGTCACCGCGAGCATTCCCCTCGACGAGGTGAACGAGGCCTTCGAGGCGATGGAACGCCAAGAGGGGATCCGCACCGTCGTCACGTTCGGCTGAACCCACGAGCAGCGGAGGAACCGTGATCATCGAGCGCACCGAGCATCCGTCCTGGCTTTCGAACGCCTACCTCGTCGCCGATGGCTCGGGTGGCCACGGCGTCCTCGTCGACTCGAACGGGATCAACGAGCCGCTGCTCTCGGCCGTCGAGCGCGAGGGAATCACGATCACGCACGTCCTCGTCACCCATCACCACCACGATCACGTCGTCACCTGCGCCGCGGACGCCGCCAGGTTCGGCGTGCCGGTGCTCGGCCACCAGCTCGCCCGGGAGGCCGGCGTCGACGTCGACGAGACGATCGGCGACGGCGACGCGATTCGCTCCGGCGACCTCGAGATCGAGGTGATCGCCACCCCCGGCCACTGCCTCGACCACGTTGCGCTCCTCGTCGACGGCACGGACTGCCTGACCGCGGACTGCCTGTTCAAGGGCACCGTCGGGGGCACGGCCGGCGGCGGGCCGACCGGGTATGCCGACCAGGTCCACTCGATCATGGAGCGTCTCATGTCGTTGCCGCACGAGACGCGCATCCACCCTGGTCACTGCGAGCCCTCGACCATCGGCGCGGAGTGGGAGGAGAACCCCTTCATCCGGGTCTGGCGCGGCCTCGACCCGGAGAGCGCGGAGCCGTGCCGGGTCCGTGGTGACGAGGCGACCCTCGTGCTCTGGGGGCCCGACTACGACGGCACCCACAAGGCCTGGGTGCGCTACCCGGACGGCCGCGACGCGATCGTCGGCGGCTCCCAGGTCGAGCGCTAGAGCGCCGCCCACCGGCACCACGCGCCGGACAGCCGCTCCGCCGGGGCGGCGCGGGACCCTTTTCGCCCCGCCGGGCGTAGGAAGGGTGGACACCTCGAAGGGAGCCCGCCGTGCGCCACCTTCTCGCCGTTCTCGTTCTCGCGGGCCTCGCAGGCGGTTGCGCCGCCGCAGTCGAGGCGCCGCCCCGCGAAGCCACTCCCGAGTCTCCCTCGACGGCATCGCTGCCGGGCGTCCTCGCAACGGACGCAGACCTCGTCTTCACTGCCGCACGCACCGGAGATCGAACTCGGGTCGCGGCAGTCGACCGTGCAAGCGGGCTCGCTCGGGCAACGCAGACGGTCGCGGGCCGCTTCGAGCTCCCGAAGCTGACCGTGTCGGGGATGCTCGGCGGCCTCTCACACAACGGGCGAACGCTCGTCCTCGCGGAGGAGGCGCCCGCCGTCCCCGGCCGGACGCGCTTCGCCGTCCTCGACACGAACCTCGCCGGCCCGCCGCGGTTCCTCGACCTGGACGGCGAGTTCTCGTTCGACGCTCTCTCGCCTCGAGCCGAGCGCCTGTTCCTGATCGAGCACCTGCCGCCGGCGGGCTCTGCGCACTACCGGGTGCGAATGCTCGATCTCGCCAGCGGCGAGCTCGATCCCGCCGTGATCGTCGATAAGCGCTTTCCGGACGAGCGCATGGAGGGCTACCCGCTCGCGCGGGCGGAGAGCGACGACGGTCTCTGGGTCTACACGCTCTACCGGCGACGGCACGAGGAACTTCGTCCACGCGCTGCTGACCGACGGCGCCGCCCTCTGCATCGATCTGCCGGCGGCCGCATCACCGGAGGGCCGGTGGCGACTCACGGCCGAGCCGGGTGGGAGAACGCTCGCGGTGACGAACCTCGCCGACCGCGCCGGGTCGACGATCGACCTCGGAGCCCTCACCGTCAGCGCAGCCTAGCGCTGGCCTGCGTCACCGGACGGCACGCGACCGCCGCGGTCGCCGCGATGCAAGCCAGCTACCCGCGCGCCGACCGGCTGATCGTGGCCGAGAACCGCTGGCTCGCCGCGCGCCACGGGCTCCGGGCGCCGATGGTGCACGGCGGCGACGCCCCGTCAGCGCCCGGGCTCTCGTCTCGTCGCTCCTCGACCGCGTGGCCGAGGACGCGACCGCACTCGCCGGAGACTGGGCGCTTGCCCAGGTGGCCGATCTGCTCGAGCGCGGCTCGAGCGCGGAGCGGCAGCTCAGGAGCTACCGCCGCTCACGCGACCTCGAGCTCGTGCTCGGCGAGGTGGCGGACGAGACCGCCTCGGTCTGAGCCGCCTACCAGGTCAGCCACCGGGCCGGATGTTCCGGTTGACCCGGAACAGGTTCTCGGGGTCGTACTCCGCCTTGACCCGCCGGAGCCGCTCGAGGTTCTCGCCGTAGGCCGCGGCGGTACGGTCGTCGCCGTCCTCCGCGAGCTGGAAGTTGACGTAGTTCCCGCCGGTCGAGAAGGGGCGGATCGCCTCCCACGAGCTCCGAACCCAGCCGACGTGCTCCTTCTCGCGATCGTCGTCCGGCTCCCAGACGCCCGAGAACCCCGTGATGAAGCGCGCGTCGCGGTTTCCGACCGCCCCGTCGTCAACTGCACGCTCGTTCAGCTCCCCGCCGATGTGGAAGATGACCGAGTACGAGAGCAGTGACGTCGACGCGAGCCCGACATCTCGCCAGGTGTCGGTGTAGTCCTTCGACAGGCCGGAGAGGTACTCCGCCTTCCAGTACTGACACAGCCCCTTGGGCTCCATGTCGTCCATCATCGACTGCTGCGCGGCGTAGGGCTGCTCGCCGACGAGATCGACGACCGGATCGCCGATGGCGCGAACCGGCGCGAGGTCGGCGGCGGCGTCCGCCCCGCTGTGGCAGAGGATCATCGCGATCGACGGCTTGCCGTGGAACTCCTCCGGCACGAACGGCGCCGGCGGCGCCGCGAGCACGGCCACCGCTGCGGTGAGCTCGCGCGGCGCCGACTCCGTCAGCTCACGGTAGACGGCGAGCACGTCGTCTGCCCGGTCGGCGCCCCACGCAATGAGGCCCCCGGTGATCATCGGGCCGACCTCGTGCAAGCGGAACGTGAACCGGGTGACGACGCCGAAGTTGCCGCCGCCTCCCCGCACCGCCCAGTGGAGATCCGGGTGCTCTTCGCGGTTGGCCGTACGGATCTCGCCGTCCGCGGTGACGATCTCGACCTCCTCGAGATTGTCGACCGCCCAGCCGAAGCGGCGGGCCAGGTAGCCGAACCCTCCGCCGAGCGTGAGGCCGGCGACGCCCACCTCGGAGGCGAAGCCGAGCACCGTCGCGAGCCCGTGCTCCTGCGTCGCGCGGTCCACGTCGCCGAGCAGGCACCCGGGCCCGACGTGCGCGAGCCGAGCGTCCGGGTCGACGCTGACGCCGCGCAGGCGCGACATGTCGAGCATCAGGCCGCCCTCGGCGATCGACGTCCCTGCGATGTTGTGGCCCCCGCCCTTGACGCTGAGCAGCAGTCCGTGGCTGCGCGCGAACCCGACCGCGGCGGCGACGTCCCGGGCGGAGGCGGGCTGGACGACCAGTGCGGGAGCTTGGGCGACGAGCGCGTTCCAGACCAGCACGGCGTCGTCCCAGCCGTCGTCGCCGGCGCAGAGGAGCCTCCCGTCGAGGCGCGCCTCGAGGGCGTCGAGCTGTGTCGCGGTCAGCCTGACGCGTTCGCCGTCGAGCCCTGCGACTCCCGGATCGAGCGCGGCGTATCCGTATTGCGTGGCCATGATGTCTCCTCTCGTTTCGGAGTCAGGCGTCGCCGAGCGCAGCGGCGAGTGCCCGTAGGAAGTCGGCGGGGCGTTCGAGGTGCGGAGCGTGGCCCGTGTCCTCGACGACGTGGAGCGGCCACCCGAGCCCCGCGCTCGCGCTCTCGGCGAGGCGCAACGGCACCATCCGGTCGCGCCTTCCCCAGATGAGAGCGGTGGGAGTGTCGATACGGCGAAGCTCGCCGTCGGGCACCTGCTTCGTGCCGACACGGATCAGCGCGCGCATCGTTCGCTTGATGTGCCGTGTGCGGCCGCAGGCGATGGAGTACGCGTCGAACGCCGCGAACCACTCCGGATCCTGCTGCTTCGTGAGGTCGGGATCGAGGAACGCCCATCGCTCGAACCGCTCCAGGTTTCGCTGTGTGGGTCTGAGGTCCAATCTGATCGCCGCCGCCATCAGCCCCAGCGGTAGGCGGTACTTCCCGATGCCGGGCGTGCCGTAGATCACGAGACTCCGCAGGCGATCGCCCTCCTCGGCCGCATAGCGCGCGGCCAGCGTGCCGAGCAGCGAATGCGCCACGAGCGCCGGCTTCTCGTCGCCTGCCAGCCGAAGAACGGCGGAGAACCAGCGGGCGAAGGTGGGCTGGTCGAGCGTTGCCACCGGCTCCGACTCGCCGAGACCGGGCACGTCCGGGACGACCAGGCGATACTGCTCGGCGAGCCGGCGGAGGACGAGAGCCCAGTACGCTCCACCGCACTCGATCCCGCCGTGGAGCAGGACCAGCGGGCGACCGCTGCCGCCCTCGAGCACGCACGTCGAGACGCCCGCCAGCTGCAGCCGGCGCTCGGTGAGGGGCACATCCGCGAGGATGCGAGCCCGTGCCGTGTCGCCGAGCTGAGGCTCGTCCACCGTCCGCTGCAGGCTCGTCACGTTCATGGCGGTCACGCTACGCCGCGCGCGGCGCGCGCACATCGCCGGAAACCACCAACTTCCCAGCCTGGGTCGCGTGGTCATTTCTGACCACGCGTGACGTCAGATCAACTCGTGCTCGTACGCGAACGCGCTGGCCGCCGTCCGCGACGACACGCGCAGCTTTCCGAGGATGTTCTGCACGTGCCGGGCGACCGTGTGCTGGCTGATCACGAGCATCGAGGCGATCTCGCGGTTGCTCCTGCCGGCGGCGACCAGCCTCAACACCTCGAGCTCCCGCGGCGTCAACCCGTGGGTCTCCGCCGAGCGGCGCCCGCCGGCCAGCGAATCGAGCCGGGCGAGGTCGGTCGCAGCGCCGAGCTCCACGAAGGCCAGGCGGGCGCTCTCCAGCTCGAGCGAGGCCGAGTCCTCGTCTCCCAGCGCGTGGCAGGCGAGCCCGATCAGCACGCGCGCACGGGCAGCCTCGTACGGTGCTTCGACGTCGTCCCAGATCCGCCAGGCACGGCGAAGGGCCACCAGCGCTGCGCCGGCGTCGCCTTCCGCAAGGCTCAGCGCTCCGTCCGCGTACGACGCCATTGCGTCGAGCATCGCGCTTTCGTAGTCCGCCGCGATCCCCGTCAGCTCCCGCCACGCTTCGCGCGCGCCGTCTGCATCGTCAACAGCGAGCAGGATCTCGACGCAGGCTGAGAGCAGCCGCGCGCGCTGGGGCCGTTCCGCGGTCTCGACCAGAGCTCGCCTGATGGCGGCAGCCGCGGTGGCGTTCTTGCCTTGAGCCAGCCGCAGGAGTGCGAAACCAGGCTGTGGCTCGAACCCGCGTCGGCTCGCCTCTCGGTACGCCTCCTCGGCTGCGGCGAGCTCTCGTCGCAGGCGGAGCAGCTCGCCCTGTCGGTAGAGAGCCTCAGCGGCGGCGCGCACATTCTTGGCGCGGAGGCAGCGCTCGCCGGCCTCCCGCGCCTCTTCGAGCGCGTCGCCCCAGTCGCCGTGCAGCTGCAGGATCTCGGCGCGATGTACCAGGCACGTTCCCGTGAAGGTCACCATGTCCGGCTGCGCGTCGCACCAACGGGCCAGGGCCGCTGTCCACTCCTGGGCGCGCCTCAGCTCGTACGCGTCCTGGCAGCCGACGATCACGCCGCAGTAAACGAGGCCGCTGACGATCGGCGACAGCTCGCCCGCGGTCACGGCCACCATGGCCTCGTCCAGCAGCCCGAGGCCGGCGGCGACCTTCCCTTGCTTGACCAGGAAAATTCCCTGCGAGCTGGCGGCGAGCGCGAACAGGTCGGCGTCGCGGAACCGCTCGCCGATCGCCGCAGCCTCACCCGCGATGGCCGCGGCAGCGTCGTAGTCGCCGGCGGCCTCCTGTTGGAACATCGCCGGGAACAGCAGGTATCCCTGCTCGACGCAGTCGCGTTCTTCCCGCTCGACCAGGCGCTGCGCCCGGCCCAGCCAGCCGGTGCCCAGTCCGATCTCCCCGCGTGTGACGAGGTGCATGCCGACCCAGCCCGCGCACCAGGCGGCACGCAAGCCGTCGTCCGCCGCCAGATACAGCTCGTAGGCACGCTCCAGTCCGACGAGATCGTCGTCGCGGCCGAGCATGTACGCCGACGTCGAGAGCAGCTCGAGGTCCGCGGGCCCGAGCGGCTCGGTGCGATCTGCCCCTGACAGGGCGTCGAACGCGTCCTGCCACCGCCGGGCTGCGTAGGCTCTGCGTCCTTCTTCGAGCTGTTCCTCTGCCTTCGTCACGACCTCGCCCGGCGGTGCCTCTTAGTGCAGCGGCGGCTCCCAGCCCTCGAGCTCGGGCGGCTTCCAGTTCGCCCCGACGGTCTTCGAGCCCTCGACCCAGGGCCCGAGCTCCGGCTGCGGGAACTTGCAGTGCTTCTCCTTCAACTGGATCCCGTAGGAGTTGCCCGACTGGAGGTGCTTGACGAGGACCTTCCGCGCGATCTCGTCACCTCGCCCCTCCGGGATCGGGAAGTAGATGCGGATGAACGAGTTCGAGTAGCGGTCGAAGACCGCAGGCACGCCCTCCTCCTCGAGCAGCTCGATGTCCTCGAGCCAGTTGATGTCCTCCCCGGGCGTCGCCGCCAGCAGGTCGACGTCCTCGACGAGCAAGATGTCCTCCTGGTATGGGAAGCGCTTGCCCGCGAGGAACTCGGAGTCGATCTCCGTGATCTTCTCGGGCTCCCTGTACGCCATGTCGGACATCTCAGCTCTCCTCTCCTGACATCACCTCGGCGTGCGTCGGCAGGTAGTCGACCGGGTACTCGAGGTGCCTCTCGAGGAGCCGCTTGATCTCCGCCAGCGTCTTCTCCTCGCTGACGCCCGGGATGTACGTCGTCCCGGCGAGCGGTACCTTCGCCATCGCCGCCGCCTCGACGGTGAGAGCACACAGATCCTCGGGCTCGAGCGAGTGGATGTTCGTCTTGCCGCACGCGCGCGCGAGCATCTGCACCTCGAGGGTGAGCGTGTGGAGGAAGTTGTAGACGCGCTCGGCCGCCTCCGCGACGACAAGACGCTTGCGCAGCTCGGGATCCTGCGTAGTCACGCCGACGGGGCAGCGGCCGGTGTGGCAGTGGTAGCACTGACCGGCCGGGACGCCGACCGTGCCCTCGTAGTCGGTGACCCCCGGAATCTCCTTGTTGCAGTTCAGCGCCATCAGCGCCGAGTGCCCGATCGCGACGGCCTTCGCGCCGAGCGCGAGCGCCTTTGCGATGTCGCCGCCGTTGCGGATCCCGCCTGCGACGACGAGGTCGATCTCGTCTGCCAGGCCGACATCCTCGAGCGCGCGCCGTGCCTCGGGGATCGCCGCCATCAGCGGGATGCCGGTCTCCTCGGTCGCGATGTGCGGCCCTGCGCCGGTACCACCCTCCGCACCATCGAGATAGATGATGTCCGGTCCGCATTTCGCCGCCATCCGCACGTCGTCGTACACGCGTGCGGCACCGAGCTTCAGCTGGATCGGGATCTGGTAGTCGGTCGCCTCACGAACCTCCTGGATCTTCAGCGAGAGGTCGTCCGGGCCGAGCCAGTCGGGATGCCGCGCCGGCGAGCGTTGGTCGATGCCGGCCGGCAGCGACCGCATCTCCGCAACCTGCTCGGTCACCTTCTGGCCCATCAGGTGCCCGCCGAGCCCGACCTTGCAGCCCTGGCCGATGAAGAACTCGACGGCGTCCGCGAGCATCAGGTGGTGCGGGTTGAACCCGTACCGGCTCTGGATGCACTGGTAGTACCACTTGGTCGAGTAGTCGCGCTCGGGCGGGATCATCCCGCCCTCGCCCGAGCACGTTGCCGTGCCCGCCATCGACGCGCCCTTGGCGAGCGCCATCTTTGCCTCGAGCGACAGTGCGCCGAAGCTCATCCCGGTGATGTACACGGGGATGTCGAGCTCGAGCGGCTTCTGCGCGAAGCGTGCGCCGAGCACGGTCTTCGTCTCGCACTTCTCGCGGTAACCCTCGATCACGAAGCGGGTCAGCGTTCCCGGCATGAACATCAGCTCGTCCCAGTGCGGGATCGGCTTGAAGATCGAGAAGCCGCGCATCCGGTAGCGCCCGAGCTCGGCCTTCATGTGGATGTCGTTGATGACCTCCGGCGTAAAGATCTGGCTGTGCCCGAGGACGGTCGTCGTGGTAGGGGCGGTCTCGTCGGCCATGCGTCCCCTCCTAGAGAACGAGCTTCCGCTCGGACGGCTCGAGGTTGTCGTAGTTGTAGAGCTTCTTCCCGCAGACGAACTTCTGGAACTCTGGCGGGCTGCCCAACCCGTAGATGCGGAACTTGCGGTCGATGAACTCGGTGTCGTCCGTGGTCCAGTCGCCCGGCACGCAGTCGATGCCGAGCGCCTTCACCGTTCCGGCGACGTAGATCGTCCCGTCGTACATGGAGTCGCCGAGGCCCGGCCCGACATCACCGCAGATGATCTGGCGCCCGCGTTGCATCATGAAGCCGTTCATCGACCCGGCGCTCCCCATCACGAGGATGGTGCCGCCCTTCTGATCGATGCCACTGCGAGCCCCGACGCGACCCTTGACCACGAGATCGCCGCCGCGCAGAGCGGCGCCGGTCAGCGATCCCGCGTTCCCTTCGATCACGACCACGCCGGACATCATGTTCTCGCAGGCAGACCAGCCGACACGCCCTTTGATGTGAATCTCGGGACCGTCGATGAGCCCGCAGCCGAAGTAGCCGAGGCTTCCCTCGAACGTGATCCGGCAGCGCGTCAGGATCCCGACGCCGAGAGAATGCTTAGCACCCGGGTTCCTGACGGTGACGTTCGTCACACCCTGCTCGTTGAGGAGCCAGCGCAGCTCGAGGTTGATCTGTCTGGTCGACAGGTCGTGCGCGTCGAACACGGCCGTCTCCCCGTCGATCTCGGAGACCTTCGGAACCTCGGCCTGCGGCTCGGCGAGCCCGCGAGCGTCGTAGTTGATGCGGCTCTCTCCGGTTACCGCTGCCATACCAGCACCTCTCCTTCGTACGGGTCGTACGTGTCGATCTCGTGGTCGATGATCGCCCGGATCGCGATCTCCTCGGATGCGAGGGCGACGATGTCGTCGGCTTCGTAGAGGACGAGCGGCTTGGCCGCCATCTCGTCCTTGGCGACTCCGAGAGCGTCGCCGGTCACGCAGATGTAGGTGAAGACGCCGTCGAGCTCGTCGAGCGACTCGCGCATCGCATCCTCGAGCGACGCCCCCTCGCTCATCTTCTCGGCGAGGTAGACGGCGATGATCTCCGAGTCGCACTCGGACTGGAATCGGTGTCCACTGCGCTCGAGGCGGCGCTTCCACTGGAAGTAGTTCGTGAGCTGTCCGTTGTGCACCACGGCAACATCCGAGAACGGGTAGGCCCAGTACGGATGTGCTCCGGAGATGTCGACGTCCGACTCGGTTGCCATCCGGACGTGGCCGATCGCATGGGTCCCGGTGAATCCCTGCAGCCCGTACTCGCCGGAGACGGTCTCGGCATCGCCGAGATCCTTGACGATCTCGAGCGAATGGCCGAGCGACAGGACCTCGCAGTCCGGAATGTCCTCGACGTAGTCCGCGAGCGCCTTCAGCTCGCCGTCGTACTCGAGCGTCACGCGGAACGCGTATTCGGTCTCTTCCTCGATCTCCTGGACACGAGCGTGCAGCACCTGGAGCCTGCGCTCGACCTCGCTGCGATGCCGGCGGAGCCTGTCCTCGAACTCGAAGTCACGCGGGGTGTTCGCGTCGGCGAGCTTGTAACGCATCACGACGAGGTTGCTCGGCTGACCGTAGAGGGCGTAGCCCGTCGAGTCCGGCCCTCGATGCTTCATCGACTGGAGCATCTGGGTCATGTCCTGACCGATCGCGTGCTCGCCGTTCCGATAGATGATCCCCGCTATTCCGCACATAGGCGCGTTCTTCTCCCTGTTTCTCGGTCGCCGTCCTACGGCAGGACGTCGAGGTACTCCTTCACGTCCCACTCGGTCACTTCGGCGCAGTAGCGCTCCCACTCGTCCCGCTTGTAGTGCATGAAAACACGGTACATATCGCCCGGTAGCGCGGACTTGACGACCTCGTCCGCCTCGAGGGCGTCGAGCGCATCGCCGAACGTCATCGGGATCCGCTTGACCTCCTTGCCAGCCTTCATCGCCTCGTAGATGTTGCGCTCCTCCGGCTCGCCCGGGTCGAGCTTCCTGTCGATGCCGTCCCGCATGGCGGCGATGAGGGCGGCCAGCGAGAGATACGGGTTCACCGCCGAGTCGACCGAGCGGTACTCGAAGCGGCCCGGCGCGGAGACGCGGAGGGCGGTCGTTCGGTTCTGGTAGCCCCAGTCGGCGAAGACCGGCGCCCAGAAGCCGGTGTCCCAGAGGCGGCGGTAGGAGTTCACGGTCGGCGCGCCGATCGCGGTCAGCGCGCCGACGTGCTCGACGATGCCGCCGATCGCCCAGAGACCGAGCTCGGAGGGCTTCTGCCGATCGTCGGTGTCGGGCAGGAACGTGTTCTCGTCGCCGCGCCAGAGCGAGATGTTGTGATGGCAGCCGTTCGCCGAGACGCCCATGAACGGCTTCGGCATGAAGCAGGGAAACGCGCCGAGCTCCCGTCCGACCTGCTTGCAGACCTGCCGGTAGGTGGAGAGGTTGTCGGCCGTCCGCTCGGCCCGGTCGAAGCCGAAGTTCAGCTCGAGCTGGCCCGGGGCGTCCTCGTGGTCTCCCTGGATCATGTCGAGGCCCATCGCGTTGCCGTACTCGATGACCTTGTGGATGAGCGGCTGGAGCTCCGAGAACTGGTCGATGTGGTAGCAGTACGGCTTGGTCATGCCCTCCACGGAGGGCGTGCCGTCGGGGTTCAGCTTCAGCCACATCATCTCGGGCTCGGTGCCGGCCCGCAGATGAAGCCCGGTCTCCTCCTCGAACTGGGCCTGCAGGCGCTTGAGGTTGCCGCGACAGTCGGAGGTCAGGAACGCGGCGGGGTCCTCCCGCTCCTCGCGGTTTCGGAAGCACATGCACCAGACGCGAGCCGTCTTCGCGTCCCAGGGAAGCGGCATGAACGTCTCCGGCTCTGGGACGAAGACGAGCTCGGCCGCCTCCGGCCCGTAGCCGATGTAGTTCGAGTACCGGTCGGTGAAGAGGTTCGCCGTCGCGCCGTAGACGAGCTGCAACCCCTTGTTCGCCATGGCCTCCCAGTGCTTGGCCGGCGCACCCTTGCCCATGATGCGGCCCGTGACCGAGACGAACTGGTAGTAGATGTACTCGATGCCCTCGGCGTCGATGCGCCTTCGTACTTCGCGAACGGCGTCCTCACGACCGTCCGCCTCTACGAAACGCTCGAGGTCAGTTGCCACGCACGTCCTCCTTCGGTCAATGCTCGTGCCGCTTCCTACGCGGGGCGGCGAGTCCTGTCAACCCGTCTGGGCCGTATGGTCAGGGCTAATGCCGAGAGGGCAATACTATTGCCAATCTGGCTCCGCGGGCAACGGGAGCGATAGCATGCCTCCATGCACACCGAGCTGACGCCGGCCACCCTCGCGCAGGACCTGGAGCGCGGCTACACCCTCCCCGCCGACTGGTACACCGACCCGGCGGTCATGCGCCTCGAGCGCGAGCGGATCTTCGCGCGCACGTGGCAGTACGTCGGACGTGCCGCCCAGGTCGCGAAGCCCGGGGACTTCTTCGTCAGCCGAACGGGGCACATTCCGGTGGTCGTCCTCCGCGACGAGGAGGAGGTTCTCCGCGGCTACGTCAACGTCTGCCGGCATCGAGGGCACGAGGTCGCGTCGGGCGAGGGCAACCGGCGGACGCTGCAGTGCCCGTACCACGCCTGGACATACGGGCTCGACGGCTGCCTGCGAAACGCTCCGCGCGCCGACCGTGAGCCCGATTTCCCCTGGGACGAGCTCTCGCTCGTGGCCGTCCAGGTCGAGTCGTGGGGGCCGTTCGTCTTCGTCAACCCCGACCTCGACGGCCCGCCGCTGGCCGAGGTGCTCGGCGAGCTCCCCACCATCGTCGCCGAGAGCGGCGTCGAGCTCGCTGCGCTCGAGTTCCACGGGAGGCGCGACTGGACGCTGGCGGCCAACTGGAAGGTCGCGATCGAGAACTACCTCGAGTGCTACCACTGCCCGGTCGCCCATCCCGGGTTCAGCGCGATGATCGATGTCGACGTCGACAGCTACGCGTACTCGACCCAGCGCTACACGTCGAGCCAGCGCGCCCCCGTCCGATCCTCGGCGCTCGACGGCACGCGTAAGCGCGTCGCCTACGACGCGCACGGCGAGGTGCACGAGTCCCAGTACCACCTCGTCTGGCCGAACCTGACGATCAACATCGATCCGGGGCGCACGAACATGTCGCTCGACGCCTGGATTCCCGACGGGCCGGAGTCGATGGCCGGGTTCTCGGATCAGTTCTTCGCGCCGGACGTCCCGGCCGACCTGCGCGAGGAGATGATGGCCTTCGCACGGCAAGTCGGCGAGGAGGACGACGGCCTCGTCAAGTCCGTCCAGCGCGGGCTACGCTCGGGCATGGTTCCGCAGGGCCGCCTCCTCCTCGGCAGCGAGGAGCTCATCCACCACTTCCAGCAGCTCGTCTACCGGACGCTCTCGGAGTAAGGCCAACGCGCCGGCGGGGCTCGCCTGGCAGCCCGCAGCGGCGGGGGATGCTCATCCGCGCGCTCGGTATCGCTCTCGCGCTGCTGACGCTCGCCGTGTTCGGGACGTTGGTCGTCTACGTCCTCGGCGACGACGAGTACCTGGGCAACGGAACGTCTCGCTGGGCGAGCCGGGCCGACGATCCTGAGGCCAGGGCCGCGTTCTGGTGCT
The DNA here is from genome assembly GCA_963819905.1 of uncultured Thermoleophilia bacterium. Classification (GTDB taxonomy): domain Bacteria; phylum Actinomycetota; class Thermoleophilia; order Gaiellales; family Gaiellaceae; genus CAWCQC01. Next base: position 16,298 of record CAWFXP010000007.1, on the reverse strand, counting down.
CGTGCGCCCTCACGCTCCTCGGCGTGGCGGCGCTCCTGGCGGGTGCGCTGCGAGGGCGCCTGCGCCTCGTCCTCGCGGGAGCCTCGGTGGCCGCGGTGGCGGTGCTCGCCGTCGGCTACGCGCTCGTCGCGTTCGCCGGGGACTGAGATCTGGCCGTACTGCCGCCTGAGTAGACTCGCGCCCTGATGCGAGTCCTCGTCGTCGGATCCGGAGGCCGCGAGCACGCGCTCGCCCGCTCGCTTGCCGCGAGCCCGGAGCTTGGCGAGCTCCACGCTGCGCCGGGAAACCCGGGCATCGCACGGCACGGCCGCTGCCACCCGGTTCGCGCCGAGGACGTGGAGGGGCTGGTCGAGCTCGCCCGCGCTCTGCGCATCGACCTGGCCGTCGTCGGGCCGGAGGCGCCGCTCGTCGCCGGCGCGGCCGACGCGCTTCGCCACTCGGGAGTGTCCGTCTTCGGGCCGAGCGAAGCGGCTGCCCGCATCGAAGGCTCGAAGGCGTTCGCCAAGGAGGTCATGCACGCGGCCGGCGTGCCGACCGCAGAGGCGCTCGACGAGCCTCGCCCGCCGTGCGTCGTGAAGTACGACGGTCTGGCGGCCGGCAAGGGCGTCTTCGTGTGCCGCGACCAGGCCGACGTCGACGCCGCCCTCCCCAAGGCGAGGGCCCTCGGCGAGGAGCTCGTCATCGAGGAGCTGCTCGAGGGCGCCGAGGCTTCCCTCTTCGCGATCTGCGACGGCGAACGGGCACTCGCCCTGCCGGCGGCGCGGGACTACAAGCGGCTGCTCGACGGCGACGCCGGCCCGAACACCGGCGGCATGGGCGCGTACTCACCGGTCGCGGGCCTCGGGCCGCCCGAGGCGGAGAGGCTCCTGGATACGATCCACCGGCCGGTGCTCGCCGAGCTCGCGAAGCGGGGCACCCCCTTCCAGGGCCTGCTCTACGCGGGACTGATGCTCACGGAGGACGGGCCGAGAGTCCTCGAGTTCAACTGCCGCTTCGGCGACCCCGAAACGCAGGTCGTCGTTCCCCGTCTCGAGGGCGACCTGCTCGCGACCCTCGCCGCGGCCGCCGCCGGCGATCTCGCACAGGCCGAGGTCACCGTGTCGCCGGACTGCGCGGTGACGGTGGTGATGGCCTCGGGCGGGTACCCGGACGCGAGCGAGGTGGGCGTCGAGATCCGGGGCCTCGAGGACGCAGAGGCGCTCGGAGCATTCGTCTTCCACGCGGGCACTGCGCTTCGCGACGGCACGCTCCGCAGCGCGGGGGGACGCGTCCTCGCGGTGACGGCGCTCGGCCCGACCGGCGAAGCCGCGCGTGAACGAGCCTACGCCGCCGTGGAGCGCATAGACTTCCCCGGCGCCTGCTACCGGCGCGACATCGCAGCAGCCGTCGAGACGCCGACGTGACCGCGCCAGGATGAGCACGCAGCCCGAACCCACGCCCGCCGCAGAGACGATCTTCGCGGAGTTCCAGGAGCAGGGACCGCTCGTCGGCATCCTCATCGGCTCGGAGTCCGACCGGGAGGCGATCGAGCCGGCCGTGGAGGAGCTCAGCGCGCGGGGAATCTCGAACGAGCTGCGCGTGCTTTCCGCGCACCGGGACCCCCGCGGCGTGGCCGAGTACGCGTCCACCGCGGCCATGCGGGGCGTGCGCGTGATCATCGCCGGCGCCGGCATGGCGGCGGCGCTCCCGGGAGTCGTCGCGGCCTACACCGATCTGCCCGTGATCGGCGTGCCGCTGACGTCGTCGAAGAGCGTCATGGGCGGTCTCGACGCGGTTCTCTCGATCGTGCAGATGCCGCCGGGGGTGCCGGTGGCGTGCGTCTCGGTGAACGGCTCGAAGAACGCCGCCGTGCTCGCGGCCAGGATCCTGGCGCAGGGCGGCGGCTACCCCGAGCAGCCGAGCGCGACCGCGTAGCTCCCGGACGGGCCCAGCGGGCGCCACCCGTAGAATGTCGGAGTGATCCCGCGCTACTCCCGTCCGGCCATGAAGGCGATCTGGTCGGAGGAGTCGAAGCTCGCGCGCTGGCTCGAGGTCGAGCTTGCGGCGACGGACGCCTGGGCCGAGCTCGGCGTCGTCCCGCTCGACGCGGCCGACGACCTGAGGGCGCGCGCCGTTCCTCCGTCGCCGGAGAAGGTGGCCGAGATCGAGGCCCGCACGCACCACGACGTGGCCGCCTTCGTCGACGCGGTCGCCGAGCAGGTCGGCCCCTCCGCCCGCTGGCTCCACTACGGGCTGACGTCCTCGGACGTGCTCGACACGGCGCTCGCGCTTCAGCTTCGCGAAGCGGGAGCTCTGCTCGTGGCGGGCGTCGACGCAGCCCTGGCCGCCGTCATCCGCAGGGCCGAGGAGCACCGCGGAACGGCCATGGTCGGGCGCACGCACGGCATCCACGCCGAGGCGACGACGTTCGGCGCCAAGCTCGCAGGCTGGGCCTTCGAGCTCGAGCGCGACCGGGAGCGGCTGACCCGCGCCCTCGAGGGGCTGCGGGTCGGGAAGTTGTCCGGAACGGTCGGCGTCTACGGCGGCGGCGACCCCGACGTCGAGCGCCTCGTCTGTGAGCGGCTCGGGCTCGAGCGTGAGCCGGCGGCGACGCAGGTGATCCCGCGAGACCGCCACGCCGAGCTGCTCGGCGCGCTCGCCGTCCTGGCCGCGTCGATCGAGCGCTTCGCGACCGAGATCCGCCATCTGGCCCGGACGGAGGTCGGCGAGGTGATGGAGCCCTTCGGGCGTGGCCAGAAGGGCTCGTCGGCCATGCCCCACAAGCGCAACCCGATCGTCGCCGAGCGTCTCTGCGGGCTCGCCCGCGTCGTTCGCGCGGACGCCCTCGTCGCCCTCGAGAACGTCGCGCTGTGGCACGAACGCGATATCTCCCACTCCGGCGCCGAGCGCGTGATCCTGCCCGACGCGTTCCTCGCGGTCGACTACATGCTCGACCGCTTCACCTGGCTCGCCGACGGGCTCGTGGTCGATGCGGAGCGGATGCGCCGAAACCTCGACGCCTCGCACGGTCTCGTCTTCAGCCAGGCCGTGCTGCTCGCGCTGGTCGGCGCCGGGCTCACGCGAGACGACGCGTATCGTCTCGTTCAGGCGCACGCGTTGCGCGCCTGGGAGGAGGAGCTGGACTTCCGCCGGCTCGTCGAGTCAGACCCGGAGATCACCGACCATCTGGGATCGGAGGCTGTTGCGAACGCGTTCGATCTCCGCGCAGCCCTGCAACACGTCGATGTCCTGTTCGAGCGCCTCGCTGCGCTCCCGGCGAGAGGAGAGCCTGTTCATGTCTGAAACCGCCGTTCACGTCGCAAGCGGCAAGGTGCGCGAGCTGTTCGAGCTCGACGAGAACCGCCTGCTCCTCGTGGCCAGCGACCGGATCTCGGTGTTCGACGTCGTCCTGCCGACGGCCATCCCGGACAAGGGCCGCGTCTTGACCGGCCTGTCGGGCTTCTGGTTCGCGCGCACGCGGGAGCTCGTGCCCAACCACCTTCTTGCCCTGCGGCCCGACGGGCGCTCGACCGAGGCGCGCCGGCTTCGGATGCTGCCGATCGAATGCGTCGTCCGGGGCTACCTGGCCGGCTCGGGCTGGAAGGACTACCAGCGGACCGGCGCGACGTCCGGTCATGCGCTGCCCCAGGGCCTGCGGGAGTCGGACGAGCTTCCGGAGCCCATCTTCACGCCGGCGACCAAGGCCCAGAGCGGCCACGACGAGAACATCTCGCGCGACCAGGCCGCCGAGCTCGTGGGAGCAGACCTGCTGCGCGAGGTCGAGCGGATCGCCGTCGCGCTCTACCGGCACGGCGCCGAGCACGCCCGCGCGAACGGCATCATCCTCGCCGACACGAAGTTCGAGTTCGGCCAGGACGCCGACGACAAGCTCGTTCTGGCCGACGAGGCGCTGACGCCCGGACTCCTCCCGCTTCTGGCCGGCGGACGAGTACGAGCCCGGACGCTCACAGCCTTCGTTCGACAAGCAGTTCGTGCGCGACTACGCAGAGACGCTCGGCTGGGACAAGACCGATCCCGGCCCGGAGCTCCCGGACGACATCGTCGCCGGCACCCGCGCCCGCTACGTCGAGGCGTTCGAGCGGATCACGGGAATCGCGTTCGAGGCGTACGTCGCGGATCCCTCGGTGGTGCTCCGGTGAGAGCCACGGTGCTGGTCCGGCCGAAGTCCGGCATCCTCGACCCGCAGGGGGATGCGGTGCGCTCCTCGCTCGAGCACCTCGGGTTCGCGGTGCGTGACGCTCGCGTCGGACGGGTCATCGACCTCGAGCTGGAGGCGAGCTCGGCTGCCGAAGCCCGGGCGCTGGTGGACGACATGTGCCGCCGGCTCCTCGCCAACCCGCTCATCGAGAGCTTCGAGATCGAGATCGAGGAGCTCGCATCGGTATGAACGAGCCGCGCCCGCGCGTCGCCGTTGTCGTCTTCCCCGGCTCGAACGACGATCGGGACGCCGCCCTTGCGCTCGAGCTGCTCGGGGCGGAGGCGGTTCTCGTCTGGCACGCCGACAGGTCGCTCCCGGCCGTCGAAGGCGTCGTCCTCCCCGGCGGGTTCTCCTACGGCGACTACCTCCGGTGCGGCGCGATCGCCCGCTTCGCACCCGTCATGGCGGCGGTCTCCGACTTCGCCCGCGACGGCGGTCCCGTGCTCGGCATCTGCAACGGCTTTCAGATCCTCTGTGAGGCCGGCCTGCTGCCCGGCGTGCTTCGCCCGAATGCGTCACTCCAGTTTGTCTGCCGCGACGTCGGCCTTCGGGTCGAGCGGAGCGACACCCCGTTCACCTCGCGCTGCGCGCAGGGACAGCGACTCGTCATCCCCGTGAAGCACGGCGAGGGCTGCTGGTTCGCTCCCCCGGAGCTCGTCGACGAGCTCGAGCGCCGGGGCCAGATCGTGCTCCGCTACGAGGCGGCCGGGAATCCGAACGGTGCGGTCGCTGACGTGGCGGGCGTTCTCGGCGCGGAGGGCAACGTGATGGGGCTGATGCCGCACCCCGAGCACGCCGTCGACCCGCTGCGTGGCTCCTCCGACGGCTCGCTCGTCCTCGGCTCGCTGGTCGATGCCGCTCGCGAGCGACGCCTCGTCGCAGCCTCCGCCTGAGACGCCGGACCGCCGAGGGAGATCGCATGAGCTTCCGTCCGGCACGGGCCGTCATCGTGGTCGGCACGGCCCTGATCGGCGCCGCGGTCGCCAAGGAGCTCCGTCGGCCGGCCGCCGACCGCGACTGGCACGGCGAGCTGGCCGGGGTGGTGCCGTACGACCTGCGACTCCCCACGCTCGCCCGCATTCGCGAGCGCTGGTGGAATCCGGCCGACGAGCGCCTCTTCACGCCGCACGTGTTCGGCGTCGGGTGGAGCGTCAATCTCGCCCGCCTCGCCTGCCGCTATTGCAGGTAGTCCTCACCGCGTGGCATCACCTCCTCGCCTGCCTCGGCCGAAGCCCGAGCGCCCGAGCGAGCCCCTTTCGACCGGCGAGGCCCTCGCGCAGATGCTCGAGATCGGTGACGCGCAAGGTCACGGGACCGCGACGCACCGAGCCGTCGGTCGTGTAGGCGAAGCGGACCAGCTGCTGACCGTCGGCGCCTTCGAGCAGCTGGACGAGCGAGGCGAACTCGCGATCGTCCGCCTCCTGGGGGAGCGAGAGCTCCTCGACGAGCGTTGCAGGCCCCCACGGGGTCGTGATCTTCGCCATGTCCCCAGGCTAGAGGCCGAAAACGCGCAACTCCCGCGCAGCGCTGTGGCAAGAGTGCGACGGACGTGTCACGAATGCACGGAGGCAGCGGTCGAGCAGAGAGCCGAACGCCTCGGATGTCGACGTGGCTTCGCGCGGCGAGCCGGCGAGAACGACGCTAGGGTCCCTGCGTGCGCGCCGGACGCATCGCCCTCATCGTCGTCGGCGGCCTGCTCGCGTTGCTCGCGGTTGCGGCGCTGGCCGGTGGCGGCGTCCTTCTCTGGGCGCACGAGACGAAGCGGGACGACCAGGGCTTCTACACGTCCGGCGTCCTCCGGCTCGCAACGAATTCCTATGCGCTGACCGCCGGAGGGATCGAGATCAGCGATATCCCGGACGACGTCTTCGACGACGGGCGGCTCGGTCAGGTGCGACTGCGCGGCGAGACCGCGAACGGGAAGGACATCTTCATCGGCATCGCGCCCGAGCGCGCCGTGGACGCATACCTTCGCGGTGTCGCCCACGACCGCGTCCAGAACGTGACCTTCACCGGAAACGACTCGCCGGAGGACGTCGACTACCGGCGGACGATCGGCACCCGCGTCCCGGCGGCGCCCGGCGAGCAGGGCTTCTGGTCGGCATCGATCTCCGGCCCGGGCGAGCAGACGCTCGACTGGGACGTAACCGAGGGGAACTGGGCGTTCCTGGTGATGAACGCGGACGGCTCGCGGGGGGTCGCGGTCTCGATGACCGTCGGCGCGAAGGCGGGGTTCGTGCTCCCGGTGACGATCGGCCTCCTCGCCGGTGGGGCGGTGCTGCTTGCGATCGCCGGGCTGCTGATCTTCCTCGGCGCGAGGCGGGAGCGGCCCGCCGACCAGCCGCCTCCCGGCGTCGAGCCGGGCGTGGTCGCGCCGTCCTCTGCGAGCGGCGAGGCCGTAGCTACGGAGGTGTCCGAGCCCGCGTATCCGGTCTCGCTCGAAGGGCGGCTGGATCCGGAGCTCGGACGCTGGCTCTGGCTGGTCAAGTGGCTCCTCGCGATCCCTCACTACCTGGTGCTGTTCTTTCTCTGGATCGCGTTCTTCGTGATGACAGTGGTCGCGTTCTTCGCGATCCTCATCACCGCGCGCTACCCGAGGAGCGTCTTCGACTTCAACCTCGGCGTGCTCCGCTGGACGTGGCGGGTGGCCTTCTACTCGTACAGCGCGCTCGGCACCGACCGCTACCCGCCGTTCAGCCTCGGCCCGGAGCCCGACTACCCGGCGACCCTCGACGTCGCGTATCCGGAGCGGCTCTCGCGGGGGCTCGTTCTCGTCAAGTGGTGGCTGCTCGCGATTCCGCAGTACCTGATCGTCGGCATCTTCAACGGCACGCTGGGGGTTCAGCCGCTGGGGCTGGGGCGAGTGGGGAGGCGGGAGCGTCGACTGGAGCTGGCCCTTCATGGGCGGCGGCGTGATCGGCGTGCTGGTTCTCTTCGCCGCGATCGCGCTTCTCTTCACGGCCCGCTACCCGCGGGGCATGTTCGACTTCGTGATCGGCATGAACCGCTGGACGTACCGCGTGTGGGCCTACGCATCGCTGATGCGCGACGAGTACCCGCCCTTCAGGCTGGGCCGTTGACGCGAGCCGAGCGGGGCCCGACGGCGATCTCGCACGCTGCCAGGTGGTCGTCGACGAGACCCGCCGACTGCATGAACGCATAGACGGTCGTCGGCCCGACGAACCGGAAGCCGAGACGTTTCAGCTCCTTCGACAGCGCGGTCGACTCGGCGCTCGCCGCCGGGACGTCGGCGAGCGTCTCCACCCGTCGCGCGCGCGGCGCGGGAGCGTACGACCAGACGAGGCTGTCGAGCCCGTCCGGCAGCTCGACCACGGCCCTCGCGTTGCCGATGGCCGCCTCGATCTTCCCCCGGTGCCTGACGATGCCCGGATCGGCGAGAAGCCGCTCGACATCGCGCTCGGAGAAGGCAGCGACCTCCTCGATCTCGAAGCCGGCGAACGCCTCTCTGAAAGCCTCGCGCTTGCGCAGGATCGTGATCCAGGCAAGCCCCGCCTGGAACCCCTCGAGCGTCAGCAGCTCGAAGAGCGCCCGGTCGCCGTGAAGGGGCCGTCCCCACTCCAGATCGTGGTAGGAGACGTAGAGCGGGTCGGCTCCCGGCCAGGAACAGCGCGTGACGCCGTCCTCGCCGGTGACGAGGTCAGGCACCGTCAGCGGCGCTCAGTGACCGGTGTCGGCACCGCGCTCGATGAGCTCGATCCGGTAGGCGTCCGGGTCGCGCACGAAGCACAGCCGGGAGCCCCCGTCGCGCACGGTGTACGGCGGCCGCTCGGGCTCGATACCCTGAGCCGTGAGGCGCTCGAGCGTCGCGTCGAGGTCATCGACCGTAACTGCGATGTGACCGTAACCAGTGCCGAGCTCGTAGGAGTCGACGCCGAAGTTGTACGTCAGCTCCAGCCGGTCGGCATCTCCCGGAAGCCCCATGAAGATGTTGATCGCCTCGTCGCGGATCGGCAGCTCGCGGCGCTTCTCGAAGCCGAGCGCCTCGTAGAAGGCGACCGACTTCTCCGGATCGGTGATGCGGTAGCACGTATGAATGAGTTCCATGGCGAAGAGCCTACCCGGTGACAGGCACGAGGAGATCGCGGGGGCTCAAGCCAAGCTTGCAGGCTCGACGTGCCCCTGCTCGTCCTCTGGGGCCAACGAGACAGCTGGCTAGACCCGAAGCTGACCGAGCGCCACGAACACGAGATCCCTAAGCGCTCAATTAGCAGGCTCTGCTGATCAAACTCGGAAACCGTTTCGCTCAGAGGCGGCGATGTGGTGGATTTCTCGCAGCAGTGCCGCGGCGCTGTCGGAATCTACAAGCGAGTTGAGGACGACTTCCCGCCATCCTCCACCAAGCGGGGCACCGAAGAGCGGCAGGTCGGCGAGCGGCTAGGTGTTGCCGTTGCCGTGCCCGTTGCCGTGCCCGTTAGCGTGACCGTTGCCGTTGCCGTGCCCGTTGGCGTGACCGTTTCCGTTCCCGTTCCCGTTCGGGGGATTGACATCTCCGCCGGGTGGGGGTTCCGTCACCGGACCCGGATTCTCGGGTGGGGATTGAACGGGTGGCGGCTCGACCGATCCGCCCGAGGGGGGCGGATCCCGCCCGGGAAGCGGGGTTGGATTCGAACTCTCGCCTCCTGCGTTTACTGGGGCAGGCTGAGCCAAGGGCGAGTCCTGGTCGGAGCGGAGTTCTGGGTCGGAGCGGAGTCCTGGGTCGGAGCGTCATCGCCGCCGGTCGGGCCGGCGCCCTCGTTGCCTCCTGAGACCGGGACGCTGGCGCCGTCACCGGGCAACACGCTGGGTGCGCCGGCTCCGGAATCGTGATCCGCCGTCGGGTGCGACGAGACGGTGTCCTGAGCCACGGCAAAGGATGCTCGTTCAGTTGTCGAGCCGGGTTCGCCGCTCGGCGCACGCTTTGACGAGACCTTATCTCTGTCGCTCACCGAACCTTTGGGTGCCTCGGCCGTGAGCATGATCTCGCCGGCAGCTAGGCTGGGTATGGTCGGGGTGCTGGGCCCAGAATCGGCTGTCGTTGAGGGTGCGGCCGAACCCGAATCCCTGCTTGAGGTCGAGCCCACCATCGACATCGCAAGCGGGACACCGACCGCTAGCGCGATCGCCGCCGTGGTGCCGATTGCGAGGCGTTTTCGTCTAGACGGGAACTCTGTTCGCTGGTCTTTCGTCCGATCCCGGGGTTGCACCGAGCCGCAATGGAGGAGCCCGGGCGGAAACGTCTGTGCGAGCGGGCGGTTATCGAGCACCCGAGCGGCTGGAAGGGCTTCGAGCTCGGCGACGACCTCCGCCCTGGGGCGCGACTCGCACTCAACCAGACGAGCGAGCACCTGCGGGTCGGCACCCGGAGCTGCGAAACACACCAACGCTCCGGTCGCCCGCCTCGCACCCTCGAGCCGCGCCACGTCGTCCCCGTATCGTGCGCCGAGATCGACAAGATGGAGTTCCGGGTGCAGCGTCTTGCTCTGCAGCAGCCTGGGCCAGGTCGCATCGGTCGAGCAGTCGTTGACCGCGACGACCTCGAGCGTGCGGCCGGGCGCACAGTCGAGCGCGCGCTCGATCGTGGCAAGAAGCGCGTGGGCTTCGTTGTGAGCCGGGACGACCAGTGAAACGGATGGAAGTGCGCGTGCCAGACCGCTAGCTTCGCGCGGAACGCCGTCGTGCGCCTCACCCGTCCGTGGGAGAACGCGCGACACCCACAAGGGCTTTCGAGTTGCAGGGCGCACGCTCCCCAGCAGGGGGTTAAAGTCAGCGCGCGACTGAACGATAAAGAGCGAATGGCCGCTAGGTTGCAGGAGCCATCGATATCCGGCAGTGCGTCGGCCCTGCCCCGTTGTAGAGGCATGGCGGACGAAGAGCTCGCGGTTCGGGTTGGCGATGGCGACGATATGGCGTTCACCGCGCTCTACGAAAGATATCGAGGCCCGCTGTACCGTTACTGCTACTCGATCCTCGGCGAGGCCGAGGACGCACGCGACGCGGTGCAGACCGCGATGCTGAAGGTTCTGAGCGATAACCTTGTTCAGGTCTTTTGTCCGGAACGCCCAGGCGCAAGGCGTCGTTCGCCGGGCGAGTTGGACTGCGGCAGGTGAGACCGAAGAACACGTGGGCGTGAAGCACCCCCTTTCCTCTCCCGGCCCTCGGGTATCCGGGAAGCTTCTGTGGACCGCGTCGGGTGCGCTCCACGTTCGTGGCGTCACCTACGGATCGTTCGAGCCCAACGAGCGCGGTGATGAGTTCCCCGAGCCGGCGATCGTCGCCGATGACTTCGCCTCGATGGCCGCCGCCGGCCTGAACGCGATCCGCACCTATACCGTTCCGCCAGTCTGGCTTCTCGACCTGGCCGCCGAGCACGAGCTGCACGTCCTTGTCGGGATCCCCTGGGAGGAGCACGTCGCGTTCCTCGACGAACGGGGACGGGCAGAAGCGATCGAGGCCAAGGTCAGGTCGGCGGTGCGCTCCTGCGCGGGCCATGCCGCGGTGCTCGCGTACGCGGTGGGAAACGAGATCCCGGCCGCGATCGTTCGGTGGCTCGGGCGACGCCGGGTGGAGACGTTCGTCGAGCGGCTCTACCGGGCGGCGAAGGAGGAAGATCCGGACGGGCTCGTCACCTACGTCAGCTACCCGTCGACGGAGTATCTGAGACTGCCGTTCCTCGACTTCGCGTGCTTCAACGTCTTCCTCGAGGACGACGCGGAGTTCGCGGCGTACCTCGCGCGCCTACACAACCTCGTCGGTGACACCCCGCTCGTCGTCGGCGAGCTCGGCCTCGACAGTGGCCGTCACGGGACCGCCGAGCAGGCCGAGCGGCTCGCCCGACAGATCAACGCGACCTTCGAGTCCGGCTGCGCCGGCGCGTTCGTCTTCTCGTGGACCGACGAGTGGCACCGAGGTGGGAACGACGTGTCGGATTGGCAGTTCGGCCTCGTCACCGACGACCGCTCGCCCAAACCCGCGCTGGCCGCGGTTTCGCACTCCTTCACGGAGGCCCCTTTCAGCAACGGTCACGTCTGGCCGCGCGTGTCTGTCGTCGTCTGTACCCACAACGGCTCACGGACGCTGCGGCACTGCCTGGAGGCCGTCTGCGCGCTTGACTACCCGGACTTCGAGGTCGTCGTCGTCGACGACGGGTCAAGCGACTCGTCGGCTGCAATCGCTGGGGAATTTGGTGCGCGCCTGATCCGGACGGAGAACCGTGGCCTGTCGAGCGCACGAAACACCGGGCTCGAGGCTGCCATGGGCGAGATCGTTGCGTACCTTGACGACGACGCGTGGCCCGATCCCGGCTGGCTACGCTACTTGGCGCTCACGTTCGCCCAGGCGGACGTACGCAGCCGTCGGTGGCCCCAACCTCGCCCCCCCGACGATCCCACGGTGGCCCAATGCGTCGCGAACTCCCCCGGCGGCCCGATCCACGTGCTGCTCTCCGACACCGAGGCCGAGCACATTCCGGGCTGCAACATGGCGTTTCGCAAGACGTGCCTCGAGGAGATCGGCGGGTTCGATCCGCAGTTCCGCATCGCCGGCGACGACGTCGACGTCTGCTGGAGACTCCAGGACTACGGTTGGACGCTCGGGTTCAGCCCTTCGGCTGTCATGTGGCACCGGAGACGCGCATCGGTTCGCGGATACCTGCGCCAGCAGCGCGACTATGGCCGTGCCGAGGCGCTGCTCGAGCGCAAGTGGCCAGAGAAGTACAATGCCGTCGGGCACGTTTCCTGGGCTGGTCGCCTGTACGGACGTGTCCCGTCGCTTCGGCTGCGGCGCCGGACGAAGATCCGCTACGGCATCTGGGGGACCGGGGCGTTCCAGACCGCGGTTGAGCCGGGCCGGTCCACCGTGTCCGCCATCTCCGGAATGCCCGAGTGGTACCTCCTCATCGCGTTACTCGCCGGAGTAGGCGCTCTTGGCGTTCTGTGGCGCCCCTTGTACCTTTCTCTTCCACTCCTGGCGCTCGCCGTGATCATGCTGCTCGCTCAGGCGGTGGCTGGCTCAATGCGCGCGCGCTTCGCAGGCCACAGGCTCGGTCAACATTGTCCGCGCCTGCGGGCCCTCACCATGGGCCTGTTCGTCCTTCAACCCATCGCGCGTCTCTGGGGTCGCATCGGGTACGGGCTCACGCCGTGGCGGCATCGCAGTCCGCGTGGCTTGGCCTTTCCGTCACCCCGTCAGCGAACAACCTGGAGCGAGAAGTGGGTCGCACCAGAAGAACGACTTCGCGCGCTCGCCGCGGGCCTTGGAAGAGATGGCGCGGTCGTCCGCCACGGCGGCGCCGAGGATCGCTGGGATCTCGAAGTCCGCGGCGGCGCCTTCGGGGCGACGCGGCTTCGGACCGCGGTCGAAGAGCACGGCTCGGGCCGCCAGCTTGCGCGTTTTCGAACATGGCCGATCGTCTCGCCCTTGGGCATCCTGCTGGTTGCCGTGTTCGCGCCGCTGGCACTGTGGGCCGGTCTCGCGAGCGCCGACGCAGCGGCGGCTGTCCTCGGCGGTTTCGCCTTGCTCGTCACCCTCGTGACACTGCAGGACTGCGCCTCGTCAACCGCCGCGTTGCTGCGCGGTATCGAACGGAGCGAGCTTCCCGAGTCAGCCATTGCCGAGGTTAACGGGAACGGCCAAGGCGTGGCCAACCTGAACGGGCGAAGCGTCGTACGACTTCCTACGCGAGGTAAGAGCAGTTAAGAAAGAACGCACGAGGGTCAAACGGTGACTGCGGCGGCCGCCGAGCGCGGCGCCTGGGAGCTGTGGAGCTACCTCCCTCGGGCGTTCCCATACCTGAAGCCGTATCGCAAGCAGGCGGCGTTCTCGTTCCTGCTCATGATCCTGAACACGCTCGTCCACCTGGCGCAGCCCTGGCCGCTCGCGATCATGATCGACAGCGTCATCGGCTCGAAGGCGCTTCCCACCGCGCTTCAGGGCCTTCCTGTCGCCGACAACCAGTACGCGCTGCTCGGTTTCCTCGTCCGTCGCGGGCTTCCTGCTGACCGTGCCTGGGCAACGCGCTGACCGTCTTCAACTCCTACGTCGACGCGACGATGGAGCAGTGGATGATCCTCGACTTCCGCAGCGACCTCTTCGAGCACTGCCAGAAGCTGTCGCTCACCTTCCACGACGCGCGGCGAACCGGGCGAGCTGATGAGCCGGATCAACTACCAGGCTGCGTCGGTCGGGAACGTCGTCATGGCCTTCCCACCGATCATCCAGAGCGCGCTGACGCTCGTCGGAATGCTCGCAGTCGCCCTGGTCATCGACTGGCAGATCGCCCTCATGTCGCTCGTCGTCGTGCCGCTCCTCTACTACTCGGCCGGCCTCTACGGGAAGCGCATCGTGCCGCGGCTCGAGCGGGTTCAGGGCCTCGAGTGGCAGTCGCTCTCGATCGTCCACGAGGCGATGGCGATGCTGCGCGTGATCGTCTCCTTCGGGCGCGAGCCGTACGAGCACCGCCGCTTCCGCGCGCAGGGCGAGACGGCGGTGGACGAGCGGGTGAAGCTCACAGTGCGCCAGACCGCGTTCGCTCTCGGCGTGAACACGATCACCGCGGCCGGCACCGCACTCGTCTTCGGCTTCGGCGCCTACCAGGTCATCCAGGGCGTCGATCAGCGGCGGCGAGCTGCTCGTCCTGCTCGCTACATCGCCGCCGTCTACCAGCCGCTCGAGGCGATCTCGAGCACGGTCGGAAACCTCAACAACGAGCTCGTGCAGCTCAAGGGCTCGATGCAGCTGCTCGACACGGAGCCGGAGGTGAAGGATCCGCCCGACGCATCGACGCTCGGACGGGCGCGGGAGCCATCGTCTTCGAGGACGTCCACTTCGCCTACAGCACCCGCAGCGAGACGCTGAAGGGCATCTCGCTTCGCGGTCGAGCCCGGACAGCGCGTCGCGATCGTCGGGCCGACCGGCGCGGGCAAGACGACCCTCATCAGCCTGATCGTGCGCTTCTACGATCCCAAGGCAGGGCGGATCCTGCTCGACGGCGATCGACATCCGCAATCTGTCACTGCGCTCGCTGCGCGACCAGATCAGCCTCGTTCTGCAGGAGCCGCTGCTCTTCTCCGGCACGTCGCCGAGAACATCCGCTACGGGCGGCTCGACGCATCGATGGCCGAGATCGTCGAGGCCGCGAAGGCGGCGAACGCGCACGACTTCATCGAGCGCCTGCCCAAGGGCTACGAGACGGAGCTCGGCGAGCGCGGCGCGCAGCTCTCCGGCGGCGAGCGCCAGCGCATCTGCGTCGCGCGGGCGTTCTCAAGGACGCGCCGATCCTGATCCTCGACGAGCCGACGTCGTCGATCGACTCGAAGACCGAGGCGGTGATCCTCGACGCGCTCGACGGCTGATGGAAGGGCGGACGTCGTTCATGATCGCCCACCGGCTCTCGACCGTCCGCGACGCCGACCTGATCCTCGTCCTCGACCACGGCGAGCTCGTCGAGCAGGGCACCCACGACGAGCTGCTCGCGCGCGACGGCCTCTACGCGCAGCTGCACGAGGCGCAGACCCGCGGCAAGCGTCAGCGGCTCGACGCCGGCACGCGCCGAGATGCTCTCGCGCTGTCTCGCCGCCCTCGAGGAGCCGGACGCACGAGCTCCGCGAGCGCTTCGCGCGAGCGCTCGAGGACGACGAGAGGGCGACGGACTCGAGGCGCGCATGAGCGGCCGACCGCAAGATCGTCCTGCTCGGGATGATGACGAAGATGCCGGTCGCCGGCGTCGTCTGGCAGACGCTCCACTACCTGGTCGGCTTCCAGCGGCTCGGCTTCGACGCGTACTACGTCGAGGCGCACGCCCGGACGCCGGGGATGCTGATGGCGACCGAGGCACGACGACAGCGGCGCGCTCGCCGCGGCTTCATCGACCGGTCGCTGCGCCCGTTCGGCCTCGGCGAGCAGCTGGGCCTACCACGCGCTGCACGACGACGGGCAGCTCTACGGGATGAGCGAGCGCGAGCTGCGCCGCCTCTACTCGGGCGCCGAGCTGATCATCAACCTCCACGGCGGCACCGAGCCCCTGCCCGAGCACTACGAGACCGGCCGGCTCGTCTACCTCGAGACCGATCCCGTGCAGCTCCAGATCGAGCTGTACGACGAACCACGCGACGCGCTCGAGTTCCTCGAGCCGCACGTCGCGTTCTTCACGTTCGGCGAGAACTACGGGAAGCCGGGCTGCGGGCTCCCGGTGTCCGAGCGCTTCACGTTCCAGCCGACCCGCCAGCCGGTCGTGCTCGACTTCTGGCTCGGCGGCGGAGCAGGACAGGTGGCGCGTTCACGACGATCGGCAACTGGCGGCAGCCCTGGCGCGACGTCAGCCTCCGCGGCGAGCGCTACACGTGGAGCAAGGACCAGGAGTTCCGGAAGTTCCTGACGCTTCCGTCGCGCACCGGGACAGCAGTTCGAGCTCGCGCTGTCGAGCTACGGCGACACCGATCGCGAGCTGCTCGAGAGCGCGAGGCTGGCGCGTGCGCCACGCGCTCGACTTCTCGACCGACCTCGACGCCTACCGCGACTACATCCAGGCGTCGCGCGGCGAGTTCACGGTCGCCAAGGATCAGAACGTGCGGCTCCGAACCGGCTGGTTCAGCGACCGCAGCGCGACCTATCTCGCTGCCGGCCGGCCGGTCATCACGCAGGACACCGGCTTCGGCGACGTGCTGCCGACCGGCGAGGGGCTGTTCGCGTTCACGACGCCTCGACGAGATCGTGGCCGCCGTCGAGACGATCGAGGCCGACTACGACGCACGCCCGGCGGGCGGCGTTCGAGATCGCGCGCGAGTGCTTCGACGCGACGCGTCGTGCTCGGCCGGCTGCTCGACTGATGTCGGCGTCCCGCTTCCGGTCGCGTCTCGTGGCGACGCTGCCGGACCCGCTTCCGCGCACACTCGACCTCACGCCGCTGTCTCGCGCCGGCCGACCGTGCTCCGGCCCGAGACGATCGAGCCTTCGCGCTCGCCCGGCCGATTCCGGACACCGGCGGCGACCGTCTCGGATCGAGGCGGCACGACGCCACGATCGTCGTCGTGGCAGTCGACGGGCTCGCGTTCACGCGGCTCTGTCTCGAAAGCGTCCTGTGCAACAGCCAGGATGCCGATATCGA
>CAWFXP010000006.1:0-234490 GCA_963819905.1 uncultured Thermoleophilia bacterium | reverse complement strand
TTGGCCAAGGGACTTCCAGTCGGCCGGGTTGTTGGTTGCTTTCCAGGCTTCCCAGACCTCGCTTGTCAGCCGCCCGCGGCTGTGGAGGGCGTGAAGGCGCTTGTATTCGGCTCGGTAGGAGCCGGATCGTGCACGGGCGCGGGCGGCTTCTTCCCGTTTCAGCGCCCGGCAGCTTGAGGTTCGGCTGGGTGCTGGGCGCAGGCAGTAGGGGCTTCCTGAGCTGGCGCCGAGCCATGGGAGCCCGCACAGCTGGCAGGGGCGTTGAGAGACGCGTTGTCGCGCGAGCGTTTGCTGGAGACACCAGGCGGCCAGGGCGAGGAGGTCTTCGTCCGGGACGGTGTCAGGCTCGTGGGGGAGTCCGTAGGAGACGCGCTCGAGCAGAGGCGCGAGTTGAGCGGAGAGATGACGCTGTTCGGCTGCCTGGACAGCGGGGGAAGCAGGTCAGGCCGCCAGTCTTCCTGCAGGTGTTCGAGGAATGAGTCGTGCAGAGCGCTGAAGGTGTCTTCCCATTCGTCGCTTTCGTCGTCGTCGGCGAAGCCGTACTCCTCGATCCAGATCTCCACATAGCGTCCAAGAATTTCGGAAGTGCGGTCGTCCTCAAAGTTGTGTTGGCTGTCCAGGCCGAGGACATCGTCGATCGGCACGGTGAGCGGGAGCCGCCCGATCTCAGCGCCCGGTCTGGAGAGAAGACGACGCTTCCCCGATCGACGGTCACCCGCATCGAGCAGCCACCACGCCACAGCTTCCGACATCCACGGATTCAGGGTATCACCTGCTGTCCGCAGCCCCGCTACCATCTAGGCGTGGACATCACCCGTAGCTCGCTAAGCCGCGATGTCGCTAAGGACGGAGGCGCCTGCCAAGGCGCCGGCTGCCTGGTGGAACAGCCTCGAGTTGTCTGCCTTAGCATCGGCAGGGCCAACGACTACCGATCCCTTCCACAAGGGCGGCATGACTAACTGGTGGAACGCCGAGGCCGAGCGGCCCTGGAAAGGGATCAGCTGGCTGGGCCTCGCCGAGGCCGGCGTCCAATGCGACGCGTCCGGGATCGTCCACGTCCCGTACAAGACCCCGGACGGGACCGTTTTCCGCGAGCATCTGTTTGCCGCCGACGGCCGTACTTGGTGGGCGGCAGGCGAGGGTCTCATCCCGCTCGGCCTCGAGCTCTTGCCCCCCCGGCCGCACGCGAGCCCGTACGCGTTGATCCTGGCCGAGGAAGACTCCGACACATTCGCCATACGAGAGGCATTCGCAGCCACGACTGAGACGAACTCGATCGCCCACTACTTCGTGCTCGGGCTTCCCGGCGCGGCCACCTGGCGTTCCGAATGGCGGAAGTACGCCGAGCCGTTCGACCGCGTGTATGTCATTGGGGACGGTGACAGTGCCGGGCGGCGCATGATCGACGACGTCGTCCGCAGCGTTCCCTGGGCTCGGGGCGCGCTGCTCCCATCCCGCCAAGACGCGCGCTCGATCCTGCAACGGCACGGCGCCCGTGCGCTAGATGGATTCCTTGATCAAGCCGATTGGCGATCGGCCCTTTGGGCCGCCTGGCGGATTTCGAGGTCCGTCGCTGAACTCGAGGCGCTGCTGCGCGGCGAGGATGTGGTTCGCGTTGCGGCTTAACGATAGACGATCCGGGAGATCGCGTGCGGAACGGGAACCCGCACGACGTACCCGCGACGCTGGCGGAGCTCCTCGAATCGATCCAGGTCCTGGTTCGTCGGTACGTCGTGGTCACGGATGTCCAGGCGACAGCGGTAGCGCTGTGGGTGGTGCACACGCATATGTTGGATGCGTTCGACTGCACGCCGTACCTGAGTGTCACATCGGCCGATAAGCAGTCGGGCAAGACGCGGCTGCTCGAGGTTCTTGACCTGGTTGTCGCGCGGCCGTGGTTTACGGGCCGTGTCACCGCGGCAGTGTTAGTCCGGAAGATCGACGGCGAGAGGCCGACCTTGTTGCTCGACGAGTCGGACGCCGCGTTCAACGCGGAGAAGGAGTATGCGGAAGCGCTGCGGGGCGTCCTGAACACCGGGTTCAAGCGAAACGGCAAGTCCAGCATGTGCGTCGGTCAGGGCGCCGCGATCTCCTACAAGGACTTCTCGACGTTCTGTCCGAAGGCGATCGCCGGCATCGGGAATCTGCCCGACACCGTTGCGGACCGGTCGATTCTCATACGGTTGCAGCGTCGAGCGCCCAGCGAGCGCGTCGAACGCTTCCGCGAGCGACTTGTTCGTGAAGAAGCCGGGCCACTTCGGGAGGCGCTGCAAGCGTTCGCGCAGACAGAGATCGACCGCCTCTGCGATGCCCGCCCGAGCCTCCCCGAGGAACTGTCCGACCGGGCGGCGGACGTGTGGGAGCCGCTGCTCGCGTTGGCTGACCACGCGGGCGGACAATGGCCAGCAGAGGCCAAAGCGGCTGCGCTCGCGTTGTCTGGCCGCGGGACGCGCGACGACGAGTCGGCCGGAATCATGCTGCTCTCCGACATCCGGAACGTCTTCGACGGTCTCCGGGTTGAGCACCCCGACGATCCCGAGAAGCAGGACCGCATCGCCTCCAAGACGCTCGTTCAGGAGCTCATCGCCGATCCCGAGGCGCCTTGGGTCGAGTGGGTCGGCGGTAAGGAGATCACGCAGCGGGGTGTCGCGAAGATTCTCGCCCGCTACGACGTGAAGTCCAGGACGATCCGGGCTGGCGCCATGACGATGAAGGGGTACCACCGGGCGCAGTTTGACCAGCCCTGGGAGCGGTACCTACCCCCAGTGCAGGCTCCCCCGAAACCGGTCCCGTCCCCGCTATCCCCCGATTCGTCCGTCACAAGCGTCACAACGGCTTCCTTGAGCCAAAAAGAGGGTGTTTTGCATCCGTCACGAGACTTCGGTGTTACGGACAGCGAGATGTCCGCAAACCCGCATGGTTACGCGGCTGTGACGGCTGTTACGGACAAATGTCCCTTCACGGAAGAGAACGGGGGAAAAGAGCTCCCCCATCCCCGCGCCGATAGACCGCTGCGCGGCGGTTCCATCATCCCGGGCGAACCCGGTTTCCTCGCCTTCATCCGCGACCGCTATCGCGGCGGGCACCTCACACGCTCGGAGTGGCTTCGGCGTGTCGCTCTCCACAGCGCGATCCAGCGCTCGACGCAGCCGACACTTGATGATGCGCTTCCGGCTGAACTCCAGCGGCTAAAGCAGATTCTTCCCGGACTCATCGAGGAAGAGCAGTGAGCGAGTACTTCAGGGATGACCAGGGCGCCGCCCCCGAACGGTTCCTGACCGCACGCGAACTCGCAGCGATCCTCGGCGTCCACGAAAACTACATCTACGACCACGCCGCCCGCGGCCTCATACCCTCCTACAAGATCGGCGGCAACCGCCGCTTCCGCTGGAGCGAGATCGAGCACTGGCTGGACAGCCAGCGGGCCGGGTCCTACGATGTCCCTCGAGCCGTGAAGGCCTGAGGGCATGGCCCACATCGAACGCCGAACCCTGAAGAGCGGGAAGCGTGTTTTTCGCGTGCGCGATGGGCGCAAGCACCTGAAGACTTTCCCGCTTAAGCGGGATGCTGACCTCTACAAGGCCGATTATGAGCGGCGAGCGGCGCTCGGTGAACTGTTCGTCGACGACGCACCGCGTGAGACACTCGAGCAGTTCATCGAAGGCTGGCTGGATCGCTACAAGACCCGAGTCCGGCCGTCAACGTTCGCGCGCCGGAAGGCCGCAATTCTCCATCTCGAGCCTTTCCTAGCTCTCAATCTCGACACGATCCGAGCACGCGACGTGGAGGACCACGTCGGGAAGGTTGCCCCATCCGCGCCCAGGCAGGCTCAGATCGCTCTGCAAACCCTCAAGATGGTCTTGGACAACGCAAAGGTCCGTGGACACAGGATCGATGAAGCGATCCTCCGACTCAGGCCACCAAAGCTCGAGACGCGAGAGCGCCACTTCCTTCCCTGGGAAACGGTTGAACGGCTCGCGCAGCAACTCGGGCGTGACGGCAACCTCGTCCGACTCGCAGCTCTCACCGGCCTCCGAGAAGGAGAACTTTTCGGTCTTCGCGACCGGGACATCGACCGAAACGCCTGCTGCCTCCACCTAGAGAACGGCGTGTACAAAGGACAGCTCGTGAGCCTCAAGACCAGGGCAAGCCGCCGGAGAGTGGATCTATCACCGCGGGCAATGCTCATCCTGCGAGAGCAACTCCTGGCGCGACCGCCCAACCCCGAAGGACTCGTCTTCCCCTCCGCGACCGGCATGATCCGCAGCGCCAACAACTTCCGACGCCGCCAATTCGTCCCAGCCTGCCGACGGGCCCAGCTCCCCGAAGGCTTCCACTTTCACGATCTCCGCCACACCTACGCCGCGCTCATGGTCAGGGCAGGTGCCCAGGCGAAGTACCTCCAGGCGCAGATGGGCCACACGACGATCCGCACGACCCTCGACGACTACGGGCACCTCTTCCCAGACGCAAACCGGGGCGTCCTAAACGATCTCGACGCTCTGACCAGCCCCTGCACGACCCCCTGCAGACCCCCTCGCGCCTTGACCCATCTCATCCGGCGCGAGAAACCCCTGCAAATCAGGTGGAGCGTACCGGGATCGAACCGGTGACCTCCGGCTTGCAAAGCCGGCGCTCTCCCAGCTGAGCTAACGCCCCTCGGACGACAGTGTAGGGGCCGGACGGATCCGGCCCCTACGAAACCCTGACAGCGTGTGGGCCGGGGTTGTCCGGCCTACGGAATCTCTCAGTCGCCCCAGTCGAACTCGCGCGAGCGGCCCCAGAGGGTGTCCTCCGTGTCGGCCGGCGCAGCGTTCTCGACCGTCTCGGCCTCCTCGACGGGCCACGCGAGGACCTTGTCCTCCTCTTCCATGACCATCGGCTGCGTTCCCGTGATGGTCTCCTCGAGGCGCGCCTGCTCCTCCGACTTGAACAGCGGGTGATTCTCGAACGGATCCTCGATCCGGTACTGCTCGATCGGCATGTCACCGTTCAGGCTGGCGTTGCGCCTCTTGAGCTCGAGATGCTCTTCGATGACCTTGGCGAACGACAAAGTCCCATCCACCTTCATCCACTCCTCCGTGCTCGTTTCCGGGGCGGCGTCCGATTGTAGTGCATCACCTCTGGACAGAGGAAGAGCCTAGCGCGCGCAGAAGATGGCCTGTTTCGTGTCGAGTCTCGCCTGCGCGACGAATGCCGCGACCACCGCGGTATCGTCCTGCGCGGACAGTTCCTCGTAGAGGAACGGCAGGTCCGGTGCGTCCAGGCGGGCGACGGCCCAACGCGTGAGCGGGTTCGCCCGGCGGCCGATGGCCTTCCGCACGAGCCCGCCCCCGAGCAGGCCTGCCGCTGCCAGGCGGGTCGCCCGCACGGCCGACCGGTCTGCCCTGGCAGCCTCGTTCGCGGAGCCGACTGCCCGTCTCAGCGTCCGTTCGGTAGGAGGCTGGGAGCGGCGTAGCTCGTCACGAACGGCCTCGGCTGCTGCCGTGAACTCCCGCAGCCGCTCGCGGAGGTCCCTGAGCTGCGCCGGCATGCCGTTCCTGGTCGCGGGCTGGCGCAGCCGCTCGATCGCCGCGACGCCCACCTCAGCCTCGGCCAGGCGCTGCGCGAGCGACGCCGCCTCGCCCCATTCGCGCAGGCGCGCGCAGGCGCGAAGGTGCCGCCCGATCGCTGCCAGCCGTCCCGGCGCGCGAACCAACCGGCCGCCCGCGTCGAGCACGACCACTCCTTCGACGCTGCTCCGGAGGACGACGTACGACGTGTCGCGCGCAAGCTCGACCACCTCGATGCTGTCGGGCGCGAGACCCGGCATCCGCGCGCGGGCGCGCTCGACGGCGAGCCTGCCGACCGCCGACGCAGGGCGCGCTGCCATGGGCGACCCTAGCCCATTCGGACACGGGCTGACAAGCAACGATCGTCGCGAACGCGTGCTGATCGTCGCGAACGCGTGCTGTTACTAGAACGGCGGACGGTCGAGAACGACCGCGATCGTGAGCCCGATCGTGAATCCGGCCACCGCGATCGCGACCGCGATCCCCGTGAAGCGGCTGATCCGCTGTCCCCCCATCAGGGCGGCCACCATCGAGAAGACGATCGCAGCCAGGCCGATCCTGACCGGGTAGTAGACGAGCGCCGTGATCCCGCCGAAGATCGCGAGGCCGGCGAGGTACCGCGCGACCGTCTCCCGCGCCGGGCGTCGCTCGTCGAGTGGCTCTGCGTGCTCGGGCGAGCTCATGCCGGTGGCTTCATCCTGGCGTGGGTGAGCGCAGGCTCGGGACGGCGCGCCGGCGAGCTGTGCGGTCCGCCACGTTGCGGCCGGGCCGGCTTGCGCCGCCACCACGACGCGCCCTCGTCGAGCCCACCACCGCCGGGCACCTCGACGAGCACCTCGTCGCCCTCACCCGGCTGGGGCGGATCCTTGACCGCCCACCAGACGACGTAGCAGAGATACACGAGCGGGATCTTCAGCGCGACGAAGAAGAGGAGGCTGTACCAGAGCACGGCGCTCCTTCGAGTGTAACGGGTTCGGCGGGACGGCTACGAGAGGGCCGCCTACAGCTCGAGCGCTGGATAGCGGAAGCACCGCGCGGTCGCCCCGCCGTCGACGGGGAGCGCGACCCCGGTCACGAGCGACGCCCGCTCCGAGAGGAGGAAGGCAACCACCTCGGCGATCTCGTCGGGTTGCCCGATCCGGCCGATCGGATGGAGCTCCCCCTCGTTCGCGAGCGCCTCCTCTCGCGTCAGCTCGGGGGGCAGCACGGCGTAGGTCATCGGCGTCTCGATCGACCCGGGAAGGACGGCGTTGCAGCGGATACCGAACGGGCCGTAGTCGACGGCCACGCCTTTCGAGATCATGATCGCCGCCGCCTTCGCCGCCTGGTAGACGTAGTAGCGCGGGAACGCGTGCGTGCCCTGGATCGAGGCGATGTTGACGATCGAGCCGGCGCGCCCCGGCAGCATGCGCCGTACCGCGACGGCGGTGCCGTACATGACGCCGAGCTGGAGGACGCGGAGGCCTCGGTCGATCTCCTCGGGCGTCACCTCGTGCGCGCCGCCCTGGATGTCGATGCCGGCGTTGTTGACCCAGCCCAGCAGCGGGCCGCGCTCCTCGGCGAGGTCGGCTGCCTCGAGGTGAGTGTTCCAGTCGCCGACGTCGGCGCGCAGCGGGACGAACCGCTCGCCGAGCTCCGCGGCCGCGCTCTCGAGCGCCTCCGCGTTCCAGTCGACGCCGACGACATCCATACCGTCGGCGAGCACGCGCTCGGAGATGGAGCGCCCCATGCCGAGAGCGGCACCGGTCACGACACACGAGCTCATACGTCCTCCTTCGGAAGCGTCACAGGCCGCGAATCGTCGCGGTGAGAGTCGTCGACAGGGAGCCGCCCGGCGCGAGCTCGATCGCCTCGCCGGCCTCGACGGCGTCCGCGAGGCAGCGTCGCGTGATCCAGGGCTCGACGCCGAGGGCGTACGAGCCGGCGAGCGGCATCGCCTCGGCGCCACCGTACGGCTGCCAGGAGATCAGCCAGCGAAACAGCTCGGCGTCGAAGTCGAGCCTGAACGCCAGCCCGGTTCCCGGGCTCTCGACCTCGACCCAGCCCGCCGACAGCTCGGTCAGGTAGACGTCGTCGTGGCTTCGCGCCTCCGGGCCGGGCACCTCGCGCAGATCGGCCGTGCCTCCCCCGCGCAGCCGCCCCCGAGGCCACGGAGAGCGCTGGCCCGGCTCGAGGCGCGCGGTCTCCTCCCACATCTCGGGAACCGTCTCGATCGCGCCCGCGGGGACGCGGAGACGGCAGCCCGGGCCGAGGAACGGCGGCCCGACGACGCAGTGATGGCCCCAGACGAGATGGGCCGGCGCGTCCGATGGGTTCACGGCCGTCTCCTCGACCACGAGAACGCGCTCCCCGGTGAGCCGCATCACCCGCTCCAGCCGGAAGGGCGCTTGCCGGCATGACACGGTCAGCCGGACGGACGCCGGCCCGAGTTGCTCGACCTGCCAGGGCAGCCCGGCGACCTCTCCGTGGAAGGGGACCGTTCGGCCGCGATACGTGCACGGATCGCCGGCGTTCGGGAAGAGCTCCTGCCACCCACCGCCGTAGTTCTCGAGGAACGCCTGCCCGTCGCTCCCCCCGCGCGGGGCCGAGCCGGGCGGCTGCAGCCCCCAGGGAGCGTGGAAGAGCACGTCGATGCCGCTCGCTGCGTCGACGAGCTCGACGATCTCGGCGCCCTTGTCGGGCAGGATCGTGACCCGGAGGCCGCCACCCTCGAGCGCGAGCGAGCGCCAGCCGGCGTACTCGCCCTCGACGACCCGGCCGGAGTCAATCACCGAGGATGGAATCGCCGCTCTCGGCGTCGAAGAGCTGCACCCCGTCGAGGTCGAGCGCCAGCGTCAGGCGCCCGCCGGGCGCCGCACCCGAGCGCGGATCCAGCCGGGCCGCGAAGGCCCCGGCCAGCTCGATCGGTCGCTCGCCGACCTCGGTCGCCTCGAGACCCGGAATCCGGAAGTAGGCATACGTCTCGGGGCCGAGCTGCTCGGTGATCTCGACGTCCGCGGGCACCGTCGCTCCGTGGTCCCCGGCCAGGCCGGCGTCCTTGAAATGCTCGGGCCGCAGGCCGGCCAGGACGGCGCCCTCCCGGCTACGGAGACGCGCGCGCACGGGCTCCGGTACCTCGAAGCGAAACGGACCGAGCTCGAGCGACCCCTCGGAGAGCGTTCCCGCGGCGAAGTTCATCGGAGGTGAGCCGATGAAGCTCGCGACGAACGTGTTCGCCGGACGGTGATACAGGCGCTGAGGCGCGTCGACCTGCTGGATGACGCCTCCCCGGAGCACCGCGACCCGCGTTCCGAGGGTCATCGCCTCGGTCTGGTCGTGCGTCACGTACAGCGTCGTGACGCCGAGTCGGCGGTGCAGGTTGACGAGCTCGGCCCGCATCTGGACGCGCAGCTTCGCGTCCAGGTTCGACAGCGGCTCGTCCATCAGGAACGCCTGCGGGTGCCGGACGATCGCCCGGCCCATCGCGACCCGCTGGCGCTGGCCGCCCGAGAGCTCGCGCGGCTTGCGGCGGAGCAGCTCGCCGAGGCCGAGCAGGCGCGTCGCCTCGGCCACCCGGGCGTCGATCTCGGACTTCGCCACCTTCTGCATCTTGAGCGGGAAGGCGATGTTGTCCCGCACGGTCATGTGCGGGTAGAGCGCGTAGTTCTGGAAGACCATCGCCACGTCCCGCTCCTTCGGCTCGAGCTCGTTCACGACCCGGCCGCCGATCACGACCTTCCCCGCGCTGATCTCCTCGAGGCCGGCGACCATGCGGAGCGCCGTCGTCTTCCCACACCCGGACGGGCCGACGAGGATCATGAACTCCCCGTCGGGTACGTCGAGGCTGATGTCGTCGACGGCGACGGTCCCGTCCGGGAACTGCTTCGTCACGCCTTGGAACTCGATGCCCGCCATTGCTCAGTCCATTCGCAGCCGGTCGACGAGGCCCTCGTCGAGCTCGATCCCGAGGCCGGGCCCGGTCGGCACTGCGAGCGTACCGTCCTCGAGGACGAATGGCTGGGCGAGTAGGCCCCCGGCGAGGGGTGAGTCCGCGACGGAGAACTCGGAGAACGTCGGCCGGTCGAGCGAGGCCGCGAAGTGGAGGGACGCGGCGACGAGCACGCCGGTCGAGAAGCAGTGGGGCACCACCTCGACCCGGCGCTCCCGGGCGAGTTGCGCGATCTGCCGCGCGACGGTGAAGCCTCCACAGCGGGCGAGGTCCGGCTGCAGGAGGCCGACGTGGCCCTCCTCGACGAGGCGGCGGAACGGCCCGATGGTCGAGTCCGCCTCGCCGGCCGCGATGCGGGTCGTGACCGCGTCGGAGAGGCGCCGGTAGCCCTCGTAGTCGTCCGGCGCGAGCGCCTCCTCGAACCAGTAGAGACGGGCGTCCTCGACGTGCCGAAGGAGTTCCGTCGCCTGCTGCACGGTGTAGGCCTGACCGCCATCGATCATCAGCTCCCGATCGGGGCCGAGCTCGTCGCGGGCGGCTCGGATGAGCGCCGCGTCGGTCTCGAGGCCGCCTCCTAGCGGCCCCCAGCCGAGCTTGAACGCGCCGTAGCCGGCGGCGACCGACCGCTCGGCGATTGCCCGGACCTCGTCGGGCGTTTGCGGCATCACCTCGCTCGCGTAGACCGCGATCCGCTCGACGCGGGCGCCGCCGACGAGGGTCGAGACGGGCACGCCGGCCACCTTGCCGGCGATGTCCCAGAGGGCCATGTCGATCGCGCTCAGGACGTGGAGCGCGACGGCCGAGCGGCCGTAGTAGGAGGAGCCGTCGTAGAGCCGCTTCCAGAGGCGCCCGATCGCGAGGGGATCCTCGCCGAGGAGCAGCTCCCGCAGCCCTCGGGCAACCGCGTGCGAGGAGGGCATCTCGACGATCGTCCGCGCCAGGTACGGAGAGGTGTCCGCTTCGCCGACGCCGACGATCCCCTCGTCGGTGTGGATGCGGACGAGGAACGCATCCTGGGTCCCGTCGGCGCGACTCGTGTCGACGTCCGGGAGACGCAGGACGATCGGCTCGACGGCGGTGATCTTCATGGCGTTCCTTCCGTGCTTCTCGTGACGGCGCCCACCGATGCGTCCGCGAGGCCGAGGTATGAGGTCGGGTCGAATAGCTCGTCGAGCTCCGGGCCGGAGAGCCTAGCCGTCACTTCCGGCTCCTCGGCAAGGACCTCCCGCAGGTCTAGTCCCTCGGACGCGGCTCGGCGTGACGCCCGCAGGACGAGCTCGTGCGCGCGCTCGTGGCCGAGCGACCGCCCGAGCGCCATCATCACGGCCTCGGCCATGATCTGGCCCCGGCTCACGTCGAGGTTGGCGCGCATCCGCGCCGCGTCGACCTCCAGCCCCTCGAGCACCGCGGCCAGCTTGTCGACGACTCCGGCCGCGAGCACGAGCGCCTCGGGAAGCGCGACCCACTCGGCCGCCCAGTAGCCCATGTCCCGTTCGAAGGCGTGCGCCGGCGAGTCGAGCAGCACGCCCACCTGGGCGCGCACGAGGCGCGAGCTCGCGACGACGTACTCGCAGGTCATCGGGTTGCGCTTCTGCGGCATCGTCGAGGAGCCGACGTGCGCGTCGGTCGAGGGCTCCGCGACCTCCGCGATCTCGGTCGACTGCAGCCTGACGATCTCCGCCGCGATGCGCTCGGCGGCCGAGGCGATCTCCGAGAGCGCGTGCCCCAGGTCTCGCAGCCTGTCGCGCGTCGCGTGCCAGTGGACGTCTGCGCTGGCGAGGCCAAGCCGCTTGCTGAAGGCCTCCTGCACGGCTTCCGCGCTCTCCCCGAGCGTGGCGAGCGTCCCGGCGGCCCCGGCGAGCTGCGCGGTCGAGGCGGTCTCTGCCGCCCGGTCGAGGCGCTCGCGACACCGAGCGAGCTCGTCCACCCAGGTGGCGGCCTTCAGCCCGAACGTGATCGGCACGGCGTGCTGGAAATGCGTCCTCCCGGCCATCGGGGTGTCACGGTGGCGCAGGGCAAGCGCGCAAGAAGCATGGTAGGAACGCTCGAGATCCCGCGCGATCGGGGCGAGCGCTGCCCTCGCCTGGAGGACGAGCGCCGTGTCGACGACGTCCTGCGTCGTCGCACCCCAGTGCACCCAGCCGCCCTCGTCGCCGCAGCGCTCGACGAGCGCCCGGATCAGCGGCACGAGCGGGTGCTTCGACGCCGCGATGCCCTCGCGCAGCTCCGCCAGGTCGTAGAGGCTCGCGTCCGCCTCGGCGGCGATCCGCTCGGCCGCCGCTGCGGGGATGACGCCGACCTCGGCCTCAGCCTCGGCCAGGGCACGCTCGACGTCGAGCCAGGCCTGGACGAGCGCGCGCGACTCGAACACCGCCCTCGCCTCGCCCGTACCGTAGAGATCGCGAAGCACCTCGCAGTCGAGCGTGATGGGCACGTCAGAGACGGATTACGACTGCGTGAGGCATACGATTGACCGATCGAGACTAGAATCCACGGTCCGGACGTGTCAAGCGGCACCGTCCCCCATGCCCGATGAGTCGATGACTACGGTACGCCTCAGGGACGTCGCCGCGGCAGCCGGCGTGGATGCGTCCGTCGTCTCGCGCGTGCTGTCCGGCGACCGGAGGCTCTCGATCAGGCCCGAGACCCGCCAGCGCGTGCTCGAGGCCGCGACGAGACTCAACTACCGGCCGAATACGGCTGCCCGGGCCCTCAAGACCGCCCGGACGATGGCGGTCGGGATGATCGTGCCGGACTTCGCGAACGTCAACTACGCGACCATCGCACAGGGAGCCGAGGAGCAGGCGGCGACCGCCGGATATGCGCTCCTGGTCGCCGGGGGTTCACACACGGAGCGGCTCGGCGACCTTCACGGGCGAATCGACGGGCTTCTCGTCGGCATGGCGACGAGCGAGACGCCCAGGCTCGGTGACTTCGGAGGCGGCGTACCCGCGCTCCTCGTCAACCGCCGCGAGCCGTGCGGGATCGCGAGCGTCACCGTCGACGACGAGGCGGGCGCCTTCGTCGCCACGCAGTACTTGGCGTCTCTCGGCCACCTCCGAATCGGTCACGTCGCCGGCCCGCAGAATGCTGACACCGCGCGACGCCGGCTGCGCGGCTACCGACGCGGGCTCGAGGCGAACGGCATCGAATGGGCGCCTGAGCTCGTCGCCGAGACGTCCTTCGACGAGGCCGGTGGGAACGTTGCGGCGACCCGGTTGCTGCGGCTCACGCCCCGCCCGACCGCGCTCTTCGTCGGGAACGTGCGCGCCGCGATCGGGGCGATGGCGGCCGCCCGGCGGCTCGGGCTCCGGATCACTGACGACCTGTCGGTGGTCGGATTCCACGACGCCCCGTTTACGAGCTATCTGGATCCTCCTCTGACGACGGTTCGCATGCCGCTCGTCGAGATGGGGCGGCAAGCGTTCGACCAGCTTCTTACGCTCCTGAACGGGGAACTCGTCGAGGACACGATGGTCGGGACACCGCCCGAACTGGTCGTCAGAGCGTCCGCAGGGCCTCCGAGCGGTGCCTCGTCGGGCGAACGCTCGTCGTCGCCTGGGCTCGCCTAGCCCTTGACGGCGCCTGCGGTCAGTCCGCGGATGAAGAAGCGCTGCAGCAGGAGGTACAGGATCAGCATCGGGATGGTTGCCCAGAGCATCCCGGCCATCACGAGCGGCACATTCAAGTCGTAGCGGCTCTGAAAGAGGGTGATCCCGACCATGAGCGTCCGAAGCTCCTCGCTCTGCAGGAAGACGACGGCGATCAACACCTCGTTCCAGACCCAGAGGGCCTGCACGGTCGCCACCGTGACGAGCGCGGGAACGCCGAGCGGCAAGACCACCGACCACCAGGTGCGCAGGTGGCCGGCGCCGTCGAGCCGAGCGGAGTCCAGCAGGTCGCGAGGCGTCGTGCGGAAGAAGCTCGCGAGCAGGAAGGTCGAGAACGGGAGCAGGATGCCCGTGTAGACGATGATCACGCTGTGGTAGCTGTTGAGCTGCCCGAGGTCGACCATCATCTTGAAGAGCGGGACGACCAGGACGATCGGCGGGACCACCATCAGCGCGATCAGGAACCCGATGAGAAACCCGCCCGGACGCCAGCGCATGAGCGAGATCGGATAGGCGGCCATGGCGGCGACAACCGTCGAGATCACCACCGATGCGACGGTGAAGACCGCCGAGTTGGCGAGCCAGCGCAGGAGGTCGCCACCGCGGAAGGCATCCTTCAGGGTCCCGAGCGTCGGATCGCCCGGGAGCCCGTAGGGGTTCGTGAGATATTCGGCCTGTGACTTGAAGCTGTTGATGAGCAGGAAGTAGAGCGGGATCAGGGTCACCAGGACGAAAACCAGCAGCAGCAGGTGCTTCGGGATCGCCCGCGCCCTGCGCGCGCGACGGCTGTGGCGATCCAACGCCCGCGTGGACGGGGACGTCGTCTCAGGCATACGAGAGGTCGTCATATCGCTTGCTCGCCCAGAGCCGCACCGCGATGAGGAGGCTCACGAACGCGAGTAGCGTCACCGCAGCCGCGGAGCCGATTCCGATCGCGCTGTTCGAGAAGACCTGCTGGAAGATGTACCACTCGCTCACAACGGTCGAGTTCCCCGGCCCGCCCGACGTCATCACGTAGATGTAGGCGAAGACCCAGGACAGCATGGTGATCGTCTCGACGATTCCGAAGAAGACGATCGCCGGCACGAGTTGCGGCAGTGTGATGTGACGGAAGGTCTGCCACCAGCCGGCGCCGTCGACTCGGGCGGACTCGAACATCTCCTCGTTCACGCTCATCAGCCGGGCGAGGAAGACGATGATCCCGAACCCGAGCTCCTTCCAGACGATCACGGCCATGATCGACCACATCGCGTAGGACGAGGAGCCGAGCCAGTCCTGCGCGAGCCCGCCGAGGCCCACCGTCTCGAGCGCCGTGTTCAGGAGGCCGTTCAGCTGGAAGACGTAGCCGAAGACGATCCCGACGACCGGAATCGAGAGGATGTACGGGATGAACAGCAGCGTCCGGTACGCCTTCCACCCCCTCACGCGATCGAACAGGAGCGCAGCGACCACGGCAGCGAGCCCGATCAGGATCGGCACACATAGGAGAAGCTGGGCGTTGTTGAGGAGGGCGTCCCAGAACAGCGAGTCGTCGTAGACGTAGCGGTAGTTGTCAACACCGACGAACTCACTCGGAACGTAGGCCGACCCGACCCGCTGGAAGCTGAACCGAACGACCCCCACGATCGAGTACAGGAAGACGAACCCGACGAGAAGGATCAGCGGGGCCACGAACAGCCACGGGGTCAGATGACGGCGCATGGGAAAAGGCGTGGGCGGCACCGCGCCGCCCACGCCCCGTCGAATGAGTGCCTAGTAGGTCACGAGCCCAGCCACGATTGGAAGTTCTCGACGGTGTCGGGATTCGCCTCTCGCCACTTCGTGATCACGTCCTGGTAGAGCTGAGCCGAGCCGGCTGCGTCGATCTCGTCCGCCATCATCTTCTGGAAGACGACGAACGTCCCGTTGACGTCGAGATCGACGGGCGTGTAGTTGGCGGCCCACCAGGCCGTGCTCTTCTCGCTCAGCCACTGCAGCATCGTCTGGTCGGTCGGGCTGGTGACGGATGACGGATCCCAGTTCGTCGAGGCCGGGAAGTTACCCGTCGCCTCGTACAGGGCCTGCAGGTTCTCGGGCTGCTGGAGAAACGCAAGAAATGCTCCGGCCACCTCCTTGTTCTCCGACCACTGGGGGACCTGGAACCCGTTGCCCGTATTGACGAGCGAATCCGCCCAGGCACCATCGGCAAACGGGGGCATCTTGAGGAGGCCGACATTCATGCCGGCGTCCTGGGCAGCCTTGATGACCGACTGCACGCCGGGTGCCCCGAAGACCATCGCCGTTTCGCCTGCCTGCCAGAGCGCGAGACCTTCAGCGAATCCGAGCGAGTTGGCATCCTCGTTGAAGTACGGCTTGAGCTCGAATGTCTTGTCGATCCAGTCCGTCCATCCCGGATCCGTCGCGAAGTCACCGTCGATCACGAGCTGTTTGATGTCGTCGGGCGTGTTCACCCACTGCTTCTCGAGCTGACCGGCCGCGGCGATCTCCCCGCCGAACCCGTCCTTGAGCCCGAGCGCGATCGGCGTGATTCCGGCCGCCTTGATTTGCTCCAGCGCCGCGATCCACTCGTCCCACGTAGCGGGCGGAGCGTTCGGATCAAGCCCGGCCTGCTCGAGCAGGTCGAGGTTGACCACGACCGGATACACGAACTTGTAGAGCGGGAAGTCCCATGTCTGGCCCTCCCACAGCGTCTCCTCGACACTCGGGTTGGCCTCGAGGTCCGCGGGCGAGAGGATCGTCTCGTTCGGGACGGTGCAGCCCTTCCACGCGAGCTCGAGCGACCAGGTGCCGCTCCAGTTGTACCAGAGGTCCGGGCCGCTCCCCGACTGGCACGCGGTCTGCTGCGTCTGGATCCATTTCCCCGTTTCGTACAGAGTCGTCTCGACAGTCACGTTCGGGTACTCGGACTGGAACTGCTGCACCATCTGATCCATCCAGGGCTCGATCCCGGGCGCCTCGAGATCACCGAGCCACCAGAGCTTGATGGTGACGTCGCCGGCCGAGGCGACATCGAACTCGCTGCCCAGTCCGCTACCCGCCGCCGCCGTGTCGCCACCGGCGGCTCCGCCGGTGTCGGCCGGCTGGCTGGTCTCGGGCGGGGGTGCGGTCGTCGCCGCAGTGTCCTCCCCACCTCCGCCGCCACATCCGGCCGCGATCGCAAGCGCCAAGACGACGGCGCCCAGCACGGCCCAGCGCAGCCCAGGTCCCCTCGATCCCTTCATCACGTCCTCCTCCTTCTCGCTAACGAATGTCAACCGGCCGGGATCGACGTCAGACCCCCGTCGATGGTGAGAATCGAGCCCGTCACGTACGCGGCGTCGTCCGAGCTCAGATACACGGCCAGCTTGCCCACTTCAGCCGGCGTGCCGAGCCTGTGGGCAGGCACGACGCCGACGTAGAACTGCTCGTCGATCGCACCGCGGGCCACGTCGGCATCCCACATCGGGGTGCGCAGGACGCCGGGGCAGATCGCGTTGACCCGCACCCCCTGAGACGCCCACTCGCCGGCCGCGATCTTCGTCATCATGATGACGGCCGCCTTCGGCGCGCAGTACGACATCCGACCGGGGTTCGGCGAGAAGCCGCGAATCGACGAGATGTTCACCACCGAGCCCGTCCCGCGCGGAACCATGTGGCGTCCTGCGGCGCGCATGCAGTAGAAGACGCCCGTCTGCATGACGGCGATCGAATCGTGCCAGTCCTCATCCGTCACGTCCTGTGTGTGCGGACCGACGCGGCTGATCCCCGCATTGTTGACGACGATGTCGACTTGACCGAAGTCCCGGACGACGGCCTCGAACGTCGAGTCGACCTGGCCGCTGTCGGAGACGTCGGTCGGGTACGCACGCGCCTCCACACCGAGCCCTGCCAGCTCTTGTGCTGCGCGTCGCGCTGAGTCGGGATCGATCTCCGCGACCGCAATCCCTGCGCCTGCGCCGGCCAGCTGATCCGCGATGCCGCGGCCGAGACCCGTGCCTGCACCGGTCACGAGCGCGACCCGCCCTTCAAGCACTCCCATGGGCAGTCACCTCTTCGAGTTGGTTGTTCGGCTTGTCGGGCGCGCTGACCACCCGGGCGGCGGCCACGACAGCGTCGATGAAGTCCGCTCGCCGGCGACGAAAGCGGTCGACAGGCGCGCTCAGCGTGAGAGCTGAGTGCGGTACGCCGTTCTCGACGACCGCTGCGGACACGCAGGCGACGCCCTCCCTGAATTCCTCCTCGTCCAACGCGAACCCTCGCTCCCGGATCACCGCGAACTCGGTGAGGAGCCTATCGCGCTGGACAATCGTGTGTCTAGTTTCGGGTTCGAGCTCATGGGTCAGGAGGTATGCCTCGCATGCCTCCGGCGCGGCGAGGGCTAGAAGGAGCTTCCCTGCCGATCTCGCGTGGGCAAATGACGAGAAACCCCGGTGCAGGCCCGCGACGCGAATCGCGTGACTTCCCTCGATCGACGCGAGCACGACCACCTCGCCGTTACGCCAGCCGCTCAGATGCGCCGTTTCGCCAGTTGTCTCCGCGAGCCGGTGAACCTCCGCGAGGAGGTGTTCGGGCGGAGCGAGGTGCCGGGCGAACGCGTCCGAGAGAGCCCCCACCGTCGGCCCGAGGAAATACCGCCGCCGACGATCCTTGGCCAGCACCCCTTCGTCGACGAGCGTGTTCAGAAGGTGGTAGCAGGTCGGTCGCGAGAGGCCGGCCGCCTCCGCGATCTCGGCCGCGGTGCGCCCTCCGCGTGCGGCCGTCAACCGGACGAGGTGGACAGCCCGGACAACCGCCTGGATTCGCGTTGGGGCGCGGTCCTTGGGAATAGTTTCATCATTTGGACTCATAGTTCGCGTTTTTGAGAATCTCGTACCTAACCACCGTCCGCGAGTCGCGTCAAGGCGGCAGCGAAGGACGGCGATCCGTAGGACGTTGACCGCTCGGCGGGGCCATGCGATAGTCGGACGCAGGCGTTAGTCAAACCTTTGCGCGATGTTCGAGCGATCGAGGAGAGCGATGCACCAGCTGACCACGGACCCTGTGCTCGCCGACCGGATCACGGTCGAGCGGCCACCTCACCGACTCGAGCGCCTGCGCTCGTGGATGACGTCCCAGGACGTCGACTGCAGCGTGGTCTTCGGCGCCGACAACGTGAACTACCTCGGTGGCTACTGGAGGTACTACGGCGGTCCCTCCGCCCTCGTCGTCGATGCGGACGGCGACCGGACTCTGCTGGTCATGCGCGACGAAGTGCCCGTCGCCGAGCGTCTGGGAGAGGCCGACGACGTCCGCGGATACGGCGAGCGCGGCTTCGGAATCGAGCTGAACCCGCTCCCGATCCTCGCCGATGCCGTGGCCGCGGTACCGGCGCTCGCCGGCGCGGGCCGGATCGGCGTCGCCGACGGTCTTGGACCGATGAGCGATCTCCTCACCGGCCGCCTGCCGGGCAGCCTCGTGCCGGCGGACGGCGAGCTCGTGCGACTGCGCCTTCTGAAGGATGCCGACGAGCTTGCGAGGATCGTCCGCGCGTACGAGCTCTGCTGGCTCGGCCAGCAGGCCGTGAACGAGGCCGTGGAGCGCGGTCTCTCAGAGATCGAGATCTTCACGGCGGCCCTGTCGACGGCGCAGATCGTGCACGGGGAGCCGATCGAGTTCCTCGCGGACGTGCTCTCTGGCCCGGACACGTGCGAGGTCTGCTGTCCGATCCGGATTGCATCCGACCGAAAAGTCGGGCCGGGCGAGCCCCTGATCGCAGACGTCGTCGTCCGGGCGAACGGCTACTGGGGCGACAGTGCGGAGACCCACGTCCGCGGCACGAACACCGAGGTCGAGGAGGCGCGCGCCGTACTGCTCGAGATCCTCGAGCTCGCACGGGCCGAGCTCGTCCCCGGCGCCACCGGCCAGGACATCTTCCGTGCGATGGCGGCGCGGATCGGCGAAGCCTTCCCAGATGGCGAGTTCCCGCATCACGGCGGGCACGCACTCGGGTCTGACTTCCTTCGAGGATCCACACCTGATCCCTTCGGACACCATGCGGCTCGAGAACTGGATGGTGATCGCAGCGGAGCCGGGCGTGTACGTTCCCGGACGCTTCGGTGCCCGTGTGGAGAACGTGTTCGTCGTGACTCCCGAAGGCGGAGTCGAGCTGCGAGACGCCATGGGGGTGCCACGTGGCTGACGTCCAGCGCCTCGACCATACGGGTTGCACGGTTTCCGACCTCGATCGCTCTATCGACTTCTATCGCGACCTCCTCGGGTTCGAGGTCGTGCTCGAGCAGGAGAAGCAGGGCGGCTACATCGCCGTAATCGTCGGCTACCCGGACGCCCACATACGGATGGCGCTCATGAAGCTCCCCGGTTCGGACCACCGCCTCGAGCTGTTCGAGTACGTCGTCCCCGAGCCGACACGTGCG
The DNA here is from genome assembly GCA_963819905.1 of uncultured Thermoleophilia bacterium. Taxonomy (GTDB): domain Bacteria; phylum Actinomycetota; class Thermoleophilia; order Gaiellales; family Gaiellaceae; genus CAWCQC01. Next base: position 215,007 of record CAWFXP010000006.1, on the reverse strand, counting down.
GAAATCGAGCCGCGCACGATAGGCCCGACGCATCTCTGCTTGATCGTGGACGATCTCCTCCCGATCTACGAACGCCTGCGCGGCGCCGGCATCGACTCGTTCTTCAGCCCACCGGTCGAGGTCGACACGGGCGCGAACGCCGGCGGATCGGCGCTCTACCTGCGGGACCCGGACGGCATCATCCTCGAGCTGTTCCAGCCGCCGAAATGAGCGAGACGACCGTGGCAACCGCCGCACGCCTCACGATCAGGCGGATCGAGACCATTCCGATTCGCGTGCCCCTCGCCCGGACGTACCGGGGTAGCGGCTACCACATGACGCACCGCTCGACGATCATCACGCGGGTTCACACATCCGAAGGAGTCGTCGGGGAGGCCTATGCGGGAGACGAAGACTCCACGCTGGCCGAGATCGATAGGATCATCCACCGCGAGATCGAGCCGCGCCTCGCCGGCGAGAACGCCCTTGCGGTCGAACGTTGCTGGGAGCTCGGACGACCAGCGACGTGCGACATCCTGCGTGACCGGCGCCTGGGTCTCGTAGCCACCGCGTGTGTGGACACGGCGATCTGGGACGCCATCGGGAAGGCGATCGGCCAGCCCCTGTGGCGTTTGTGGGGAGGCTACCGGCGTGCTTTGCCGATGATCGCCATCGGCGGGTACTACGGCACCGGGATACCGATCGCCGACGAGATCGCCGAGTTCAGGGCGATGGGACTGGCCGGCTTGAAGTTCAAGGTCGGTGGGCTCTCGCCGGAGGAGGACGCCCAGCGCTTCCGCGAGGCGCGCAACGCGGCGGGGCCCGATTTCATCCTCGCGGCGGACGCGAACCAGGGCTGGACGGTTGCCGACGCGATTCGCTTCGCGCGCCTGGTCGCCGACTGCGATCTCGAGTGGCTCGAGGAGCCGTGCCGCTGGGCGAATGACCGCCGGGCGATGCGCGACGTCCGCTTCGGCGCCCCCGTACGCGTGTGCGCGGGACAGACCGAGCTCTCTGCCGCCGGCTGTCGCGACCTCATGGTCGAGGGAGCGATCGACATCTGCAACTTCGACGCGTCCTGGTCGGGCGGCCCGACCGAATGGCGCCGGGTCGCCGCGATGGCGACGGCTTTCGACGTCGCAATGGGCCACCACGAAGAGCCCCAGGTCGCATCTCACCTGCTCGCTTCGGTGCCACACGGGACGGTCCTCGAGTGCTTTCATCCGGATCGCGACCCGATCTGGTGGAATCTCGTCGCGAACCGCCCGTCCCTCGTCGACGGCGCGCTCGAGCTCTCCGATGCACCGGGACTCGGCTGGGAGCTGGACGCTGACTACATCGAGACACACCGAGCCTCCTGACGCGTGCAACTCGACGGCATCGAGAATCGGGTCGCTTTCGTGACGGGCGGAGCCCGCGGCATCGGCCGCTGCACCGCCGAGACGCTCCGCGACCTCGGAGCACGCGTTGCGACATGCGACATCAGCACGCCGGCGCTCGCCGGTGTGCTGTGCCTGACAGCGGACGTCTCCGACGAGAGCGGCGTCGACGCAGCCGTCTCCGCGACGGAGCACGAGCTCGGGCCGGTCGGCCTCCTCGTCCTCAATGCCGGGATCCTGATCGCCGAACCGCTCGAGCGGACGGAGCCCGACGCCTGGCGGCGCCTGGTCGACGTCAACCTCACCGGCGCATACCTCTGCGCGCGCCGCGTCCTGCCGGGGATGCGCGCCGCGGGGTTTGGACGCGTCGTCGTGATCGGGTCGAGCGCCGGAAAGACCGGCGGCGGGACTGCCTCCGCGGCCTACTCGTCATCCAAGGCAGCCCTCATGACCTTCGCCAAGTCGGTGGCGAAGGAGTACGCCGCCCACGGCGTCCTGTCCAACGCGGTCGCACCAGCGCTGATCGACACGGAGATGATCGCCGGCATCGAGGACCTTCGCGACCGGATACCCCTGAAGCGCTATGGCCGAGCGCAAGAGGTGGCAGACGTCGTCGCGTTCCTGTGTTCCGATCACGCAAGCTTCATCACGGGCGAGATCGTCGACGTCAACGGCGGCTTCGTGATGGACTGACCCCGACCGGAAGGAGGACGATGGAGCGGAGGTTCGAGGGGAAGACCGCGATAGTCACCGGCGGCAACCGCGGCATCGGGCGGACGATCGTCGATCGGTTCGCCGCCGAGGGCGCCGACGTGATGGTGGTCGGCAGGAACGAGGAGACGATCCGGTCGACGCTCGAGGCCGTGCAGGCGGCCGGTGGGAGCGCGTGGGGCCACGCGGCCGACGTGACGAAGGACGACGACCTCGAGGGCGTCGTCGCGGCCGCGGCCGAGCGCTGGCAGGCGATCGACGTGCTCGTGAACAACGCCGGCATCGGCTGCGAGACGCCGTTCCTCGAGATCCCGGCCGACGAGTGGGATCGTGTCGTCTCGACGAACCTCAGGGCGCCGTTTCTCCTGTCGCAGGCCGTCGCGCGTAGGATGGTCGAGACCGGGGGCGGCGCGATCGTGCACATCGCCTCGATCGACGCCTCGGGCGGAGACGGGCCGTACGCGAGCTACAACGCCTCGAAGGCCGGCCTGCTCGGGCTGAACCGCACGATGGCGCTCGAGCTCGGGCCGCACGGGATCCGCGTGAACTGCGTCAGCCCGGGCTTCACCCACACCGACATGACCGAGGAAGCGGTTCCGCCGGAGCTGATGGACTACCTGCTCAACCGGTTCGACCGCGTCCCGCTGCGCCGGCTCGTCCGGCCGGACGAGGTGGCCTCCGCGTGCGCGTACCTCGCGTCCGACGACGCGTCCGCGATCACCGGCATCGACCTGACCGTCGACTGCGGCCTGACGGCCAACTGGTACATCCTCGAGACGCTCGAGGCAGCCAACTGACGGCGAGTGCCGTCGTCCAACGACCTAGGAACCGACAAGGAGGGGCAAGACATGGCCGACGACTATCTGAACCGCGCACTCTCGCGCCGGCGTTTGCTGAAGCTGGCCGGCGGCGGGCTCGCCGCAGCGGGGCTCGCGCCCGTGCTCGCTGCCTGCGGAGGCGGCGACGAGGGGGGCGACACGGCCGCGGCGACGACCGCAGCCGACACGGGCGCCGCGGCGGGCGGCACGACGGCGGCGCCGCCGACGGGCGGCGGCGAGATCTCGATGTGGTGGTGGGGCGAGCAGGAGGCGATCGGGATCCAGAAGTGGGTCGACTCGACGCTCGCCGGCTTCACGGAGCAGAGCGGCGTCGCCGTCGACCCGCTGCTCATGGACACCTCGGCGGTGATCCCGCAGTTCACGGAAGCGGCCGCGGCCGGAGAGCCGCCGGACGTCCAGTTCGTGTTCAACGGCATCTACCACATGGAGAACGTCTGGCTCGGCTACATCCAGGCGCTGAACGGTCTGGTTCCCGACACCGTCCTCCAGGAGTCGGGCGCGACGGTGCTCTCCGTCTACCAGGGCGAGCAGTTCCGCGTCGGTTGGTACATCGTCGGTTTCGGCATCGAGTACGACAAGGCCGCGTTCGAGAGCGCAGGTCTCGATCCGGACAGCCCGCCGACGACCTGGGACGCCTTCCTCGATGCCTGCGACAAGATCAAGGGCGCCGGGCTGATCCCCTTCTCGGCGGGCGTCAAGGACGGGTTCTTCGGCGAGTGGTACTTCGTCAACACGCTCACGCAGGCGCTCGACGACCCGAGCCAGGCGATCGACCTGTTCATCGGCGACCTCAACTGGACCGACCCGCAGTACTACGAGCAGTGGTCGAAGCTCCAGGAGCTCGTCGAGAACGGCTTCATCAACGAGGACGCGAACTCGCTCGAGCTCTACCAGGGCATCCAGCTCATGGAGACGGGCAAGGCGGCGATGACGATCAACACGACGGCGTCGCTTCCGGCCGCGCAGGAGAAGCTCGGCGAGAACGTCGGCTACTTCGTCATGCCGGTGTACGGCACCGGCTCCATGGCCGGCATCCCGATCACGGACACCCAGGGCTTCTGCATCCCGACCGACGCCAAGGATCCGACGTCCGCTGCGGCGCTCCTCGAGTACATGCACTCCGAGGAGCGCGTCAACGCGATGTGGACCGAGTCGCGGGCGCTCCCGGCGGACGAGAAGTTCGACGCGTCCCTCGTGGACGACGCGTTCCTGAAGTCGGTCTACGAGACCTGGTGGGTCGGCGATCACAACGTCTACATCGCCGACCTCATGCCGACGCTGTTCTGGACGGATGCGATGTTCGTCAACTCGCAGAAGATCCTGGCGGGAGAGATGACCGGCGAGGAGGCCGGCCAGAACGCGCAGGACGTCAGCGAGAAGTGGGTGCAGCAGAACCCCGACCTCGTCGAGAACTACAAGACCTGGGCCGCAGACCTGGCGTCGGCGTAGGAAGGAAGGAGAACCGCAGGCCGACCCCGGGCCCGCAATGTTGAAGACCCGCCCCTGGGTGCCGTACCTATACGTGCTCCCGGCGCTGTGCCTGATCGGGTTCATCTTCGCGTACCCGGTCGCGCAGGTCTTCAACTACTCGTTCCGCCTGATCCGCGGAAATAGCGGGCCCTGGGTCGGCTTTCTCAACTACGAGCTGATCTTCGACGACCCCACGTTCCGGGCTGCCGCCAAGCACTCGGCGCTGCTCCTGCTCGCGGTGCCCGTGCTGCTCGCGATCTCGGTGATCGTGGCCGTCCTTCTGTACGAACGAGCGCGCGGCTGGAAGGTCTACCGGAGCGTCCTCTTCTTTCCCTACATCCTGGCAGTCCCGATCGTCGGAATCGTCGCGAGCTACATGTTCACGCTGAACGGGGTCGTCAATGCCGCCCTCGGGGCGGTCGGGATCGACGGGCCGGACTGGATCGGAGACAGCGACAAGGCGCTCTGGACACTCATGCTCGTGATCATCTGGCGTGAGGTGGGCTTCGGCATCGTCCTGTTCCTGGCCCGGCTCCTGTCACTGCCCGAGGAGCAGCTCGAAGCAGCCAGGATCGACGGCGCCGGCTGGTGGTCCCGATTGCGTTACGTGATCCTTCCGGAGCTCCGCGGCACGATCGAGTTCTACTGCGTGATCGCCGCGATCACGATGCTCGCCTGGGTGTTCGGCTACGTCTGGACGCTGACGAAGGGCGGTCCCGGCGACGCGACCACCGTGCTCGAGCTCTACATCTACAACCAGGGTCTCAGGAACTCGCTGCCGGGCATGGCCTCGGCCGTGGCGGTGCTGCTGATGGGCGTGACGATGATCTTCGTCGCGCTTCTCTTCTACGCCCGCCGGCGGCAGCACGAGGAGGAGGTCGCGTGACGCGGTCTCCCGGTCCTGAGGGCCGGACAGGTCCGGCCCCCACACGCCCGACGCAAACCGCAGGGGCGGGACCTGTCCCGCCCGTGCGCAGGGACCGCTGATGGCCGTCGACGAGCTGCTCGGGCCGATCGAGTCGGCGCCGCCGGAGCCGCAGCGGCGGGCCCCTGCCGCCGGACGCGTCTTCCGCCAGTTCCTGCTCGTGTGTGCGGCGATTCTCGCGCTCTACCCGGTCTGGTTCATGATCTCGACGGCGTTCAAGTCGAACGACCAGTACCTCGAGAACACGTACGGGTTCCCCTGGCCGCTCGACGCGGCGAACTTCGGCGACGCGCTGCGGGGCGGCGAGTTCTTCCGCTGGCTCGCGAACAGCGCGGTCCTCAGCTTCGGGTCGGTGATCATCGCCACCGCCTTCGCGGCCCTGGCCGCGTTCGCGGTCGCCCGCATGCGCTTTCGCGGCCGCGACGCGTTCCTGTCGATCAACGTGGCGCTCCTGATCGTGCCGCCGGTCGTCATGCTGATCCCGCTGTTCACGCTGTACACGCAGTTCTCGATGGTCTCGACCTACTGGGGCGTGATCATCCTCTACGCCGGTCTGACGCTCCCGTTCTCCGTCTATCTCCTGTCGAACTTCTTCCGGGCGATCCCCCGCGAGCTGTTCGAGTCGGCGGCAATGGACGGGGCCTCCCACTTCACGATTCTGCGGCGGATCCTGCTGCCGCTCTCGGCTCCGGCGCTGGTCACGCTGGTCGTCGTCAACGCGCTCTGGGTCTGGAACGAGCTCCTGATCGCCCTGGTCTTCCTGCCCGACGAGGACAAGCGGACGCTGATGGTCGGCGTCACGGTCTTCCAGGGCCGCTACAACCTCGACGTACCCCTGACGATGGCGGGTATGTGCCTGGCCTCGATCCCGATGTTCCTGCTCTACCTGTTCGGCCAGCGGCTCTTCATCCGCGGCCTGACGGCGGGCGCGGTCAAGGGCTAGATGGTTGATCGGAAAGTGTGGTGGTGTCGGGGACATCCGAGACCGAGCATGAGGCCGTGATCGTCCGCAGCCGATAGCGCGCTATCGGCGAGGACGATCAGACGATGTGTCCGCATGCCCGCAACACTTTCCGATCAACATCTAGGCCGTTTGCGGCCGCGCGGTCGGGGGAAACCTCCGCCATGGCCGGATACACGAAGCTCAACCTGAAATCGGACGTCGAGGATCAGGCGCCGAAGTTCGAGATGTCGCCCAACCTCGAGTTCCGCATGGCCGGCGGCCCGCTCGAGAGCGAGGAGTCCGCGCTCAGCTACCTGCGAGTGGCGCCGGGGTTCCGGCTGCCCTTCGGGCACCGGCATGCGGAGCAGGAGGAGATCTACCTGCTCGTCGGCGGCAGCGCCCAGCTCAAGCTCGACGACGAGATCGTCGACCTCGAGCCGTGGGACACGGTCCGGATCGCGAAGGACACGGTGCGAAACCTCGAGGCAGGAGACGACGGGGCCGAGCTCGTCCTCTTCGGCGCGCCGAAGGCCGATACCAGCGACGTCGAGATGCTGCAGGGCTGGTGGGCTGAGGGCTCCTAGCCAGAACGTACAATCACCGCCGGCATGACCGGCGGCGCGCTGCACGACCTGTACCCGCGGATGGTGCTCATCCGACGGCTCGAGGAGACCCTCCTCGAGCTGTTCTCGCTGGGCAAGCTCGTCGGCACGACGCACACGTACATCGGCCAGGAGGCGAACGCCGTGGGGGTGATCGACCACCTCGACCCGGCCCGTGACGTCGCCTTCTCGAACCACCGCTGCCACGGCCACTACCTCGCGTTCACCGACGACGTCGACGGCCTCCTCGGCGAGGTCATGGGCAGGGTGACCGGCGTCTGCGGCGGCAAGGGCGGGAGCCAGCACCTCTGCAACGGCAACTTCTACTCGAACGGCGTGCAGGGGAGCATCGTCCCCGTGGCCACGGGCATGGCGCTCGCCGAGCGGGGATCCGGGGCCGTGACCGTCGTCTTCCTCGGTGACGGGACGCTCGGTCAGGGGACGGTCTACGAGTGCCTGAACCTCGCCTCGCTGTGGTCGCTGCCGATCCTCTTCGTCGTCGAGAACAACCACTACGCGCAGACGACGCCGCGCCGGCTCGCGGTCGCCGGCTCGATTCCCGACCGGGCGCTCCCGTTCGGCATCCCTTCCTCGCACCTCGACACGACCGACGTGGTCGAGGTCCACGACGAGGCGGGCCGGGCGATCGCCGGTGTCCGGGAGACGGGCCGCCCCGCCTACCTCGTCGTCGACACCTACCGCTTCAGCCCGCACTCGAAGGGGGACGACACGCGCGACCCGGCGGAGATCGAGGCACGGCGAGAGCTCGATCCGCTCGCCGTTGCCGGAGCGCGCCTCTCGCCGGACGAGCGAGACGCCGTCGAGGCGGCCGTCCGCGAGCGGCTCGCCGCGGCGCTCGAGGCGGCCGAGCGAGCGCCCGCGGCCGGGCGGGCGCCGGTCGCGGCGGACGCGACGTAGATGCGCTGCGTCGAGGCCCTCAACGGCGCCCTGCACGAGGCGTTCGAGCAGCGCGACGACGTCGTGCTCATCGGCGAGGACGTGCTCGACCCCTACGGCGGCGCGTTCAAGGTCACCCGCGGCCTCAGCGAGCGCTGGCCCGATCGCGTCCTGACGACGCCCATCAGCGAGGAGTCTCTCTTCGGCGTCGCGGCCGGGATGGCGATCCGCGGCCGGCGGCCCGTGCTCGAGATCATGTTCGGCGACTTCGTCGCGCTCGGCTTCGATCAGATCGTGAACGGGATCGCGAAATTCCCGGCGATGTACGACGGGCAGGTCACCGTGCCGCTCGTCGTGCGAACGCCGATGGGCGGCCGCCGCGGCTACGGCCCGACGCACAGCCAGTCGCTCGAGAAGCTGCTGGTCGGGGTGCCGGGCATCGTCGTCGTCGCCACCAGCGAGTGCCACGACCTCCGCAGCCTGCTCCTCGCGGCGATCGACGACGAGCGCCCGGTCTTCTTCGTCGAGAACAAGCTCATGTACGGACGGCCCAACCGCCGGCCGGAGGGCGGCTACGTCGACGCCTTCCGGTGCGTCGAGTCGGACGGGCCGTATCCCGCGCTCACGTTCTCGGGCAACGAGCTCGGCGGCGGAGCGGCGACCATCGCCACCTACGGGGGCATGCTTCCGATCGCTCTCGAGGCGGCCTCGGAGCTGATCCTCGAGCACGAGCTCTTCTGCGAGGTCGTGGCGCTGTCCCAGCTGCTGCCCGCCGACCTGGGGCCGATCCTCGAGTCCGTCGCCCGGACCGGCGCCCTGGTGACGGCCGAGGAGGGCACGAGAACCGGGGGCATCGGGGCCGAGATCGCAGCGCAAGCGCAGGAGCTCGCCTGGCACGACCTCCGCCGCCCCGTGCTCCGCGTCGCCGCCGCGGACGGCCCGATCCCGGCCGCGCCCGGTCTCGAGGAGGAGGCCCTGCCGCAGGTGCAGGACGTGGTCGACGCGGTCCTCACGCTCGACGCGATGCCCGCCCGGCGCGCCTGATGCTCGAGGTCATCCTCACGCGAGAGGACGCGAACACGGAGTTCGCGCACATCGCGTCGTGGCTCGTCGCGGACGGCGGCGAGGTGACGCACGGCGTGCCCGTCTGCGTGGTCGAGACGACGAAGGCGGCCGTCGAGCTGGTGGCGCCGGGCGAAGGCGTCCTCGTCCACCTGTATGCGGAGGGCGACGAGGTCGAGCTCGGCAAGGCCGTCGGTCTCGTCGCGCAGACTGCCGACGAGCTCGCGCAGCTGAGAGAGCGCCGACGGGAGCCGACCCCCTCCGTGACGGACGATCGCCCGGCGCAGGCGACGCGCAAGGCGGTCGAGCTCGCCGAGCGGCACGGGATCGACCTCTCCGAGATCGACAAGCGCGGGTTCATCACCGCCGAGGACGTCGAGGCTCTTGCTCGGCAGCGTCAGGCAGGGCCGGCGCCGGTCGGGGATCCCGTGCTCGCCGGTGCGTCGACCGAGAACGTCAGCCTGCCCGCGAGCTTCGGCACGGACGAGCGGGCCGGGCTCCTCGACCCGGCGTTCGTCGAGCGCCTGCGCGCCGAGCCGGAGGCCGTTCGCGTCCTACCTCCCGGCGAGAAGGCGGAGCTCTACCGCGCCCACGGGGCGCTCGTCGCGGACGATGCCTTCCTCGAGGAGGGGACGCTCCTGGTCGCTCCCCGGCTCCTGATCGAGCGGGGAGCGCGGCTCGGAGCCGGGTCGACCGTCGAGTGCGCCGAGGTCTTCGCCGTCGGTGAGCTGACCCACGTCGGGCCCGGGCTCGAGGTCCGCTGCCGCCGGGCGTTCATCGGCGCGAACGTGCATGCCGGACGCAGCATCCGAGTCGGCGGCGGCGGCCATCGTGACCCCTGGGCGACGTTCGCGGTCGGAGATCTGACGTTCATCGGCGACGAGGTGTTCGTGAACCCGTGCCGGCCGGTGCTGATCGGCAGCGAGGTGTACCTGACCCAGCGCTCGACGATCGTCACCCACAACATCGGCCACTCGGTGCTCGAGGGCTACGAGAACCGCTTCGCGCCGGTCGTGATCGAGGACCGGGCGCAGGTCGGTATCGGCACGGTCGTCTACGCGGGCTGCCGGATCGGGCAGGGCGCCATCGTCGCGTCGAGCTCCTACGTCGTCTCCGACATTCCGGCGGGAAAGCTCGCGATCGGTGTTCCCGCGAGGGTCGTCGGCGAGGCCCGTATTGCGCTGTCACGCTCCCGGCAGGCCGAGCTCGCCCGACGCTTCGTCGTCGACCTGCGCGAGCTGCTCGAGCTGCGCGGTCACGAGGTCTCGGCGCTCGAGGACGGCGACGCGCCGGCCTTCGAGGTCACGACCGAGGACGGCCCCGCGCGAATCGTGTTCGTCGAGCGCCTGACGGCCGGCGACCTCGCGGCCGCGCCCGGAGGAACCGTCGCGCTGACGCTCGAGTACTCGGGCGGAGAGCTCGCCGACGGCTGCGCGGTGCTCGCCCTGCTCGCACGGGAGGTGCACGGCCAGGCAGGCATCGTGCTCGATACGGCCCGCGAGTTCTGCCGGAAGCGCGGGATCCGTTTCGAGCCGGGCCCGTGGCGCTACGGCGGCGGCCTGATCTGACGGACGTGCCCGTGGGAAGGGCCGGACAGGTCCGGCCCCTACAGACAATCGGGCAAGACGTAGGGGCGGGACCTGTCCCGCCCAGGTCGGCGCGTCGACCTGGGCGGCCGGAAGGGCCGACAGGTCCCGGCCCCTACAGATACCCGAGGCTCTCGAGGCGGGCGACGACGATCGCTTCCTCCTCGGCCGTCATCTCCGCCGGCACGATCCCCTCCAACTCCCGGTCGAGCAGCTCGCGCAGCTCGCTCGGCGCCTCCGCGGCGCGGTCGGTGCGCTCCCGCGGATCGACGTCCAGCCGGTAGGCCTCCTCGCTCCCGTCGGCGACGTGGCGAACGAGCTTCCAGGGTGGCAGTCGGACGGCGATCTGCGACAGCGCGCCGCGATCGCTCGTCGCCGCGAACACGGGCTCGTCCGGCCCGTCGGCCGTCGCGTGGCGGAGCAGGGAGCGCCCGTCGCCCGGCGGCGGCGAGACGCCGGCGAGCTCGCAGAGCGTCGGCACGAGATCCACCGAGCTGACCTGCGCTCGGACGACGCCGGGAGCGAGCCCCGGCGCAGACAGGATCAGCGGGACGCTCAGGATCTCGTCGTAGAGGGTCGCGCCGTGCAGGTGGTAGATGCCCTTCACGTCGGCCTTGTCGGCAAAGCGCTCGCCCCACGACTCGCCGTGGTCGGAGAGAAACGCAACGGCGGTCGTCTCGCGCAGACCGAGATCGGCGAGCACCTCGAGCAGCGGACGGACGAGGGTCTCCGACATGCGCTCGACTCCCTCGCGGTACTCCTCGTAGCAGGCCTCGAGCCCCGCCGCCGTGCCTTCCTGGATCCGGGCGAGATAACGGAGCTTCGCCTCGCGCCACTCGGCGCGCTCGCCGTGCGGGACGTGATGCGGCATGTGCGTCGCCCAGCTGTGGACGAACAGGAAGAACGGCTCGTCGCGATGCGCCCGCAGCCATTCGACGACGCCGTCGAGCGTATGCGTCTCCCCCACCACCCGGGCGGCGGGAAGGTCTCGGAACAGGAACGTCCGGTCGAAGACGAAGCTCGCCACCGCGTGACCGGCCCGGGCGAATGCGTCGAACACGGTCTGCGTCCCGGGTGCGAGAGCGGCGTCCCAGTGGAGGTACCCGTGCCGATGCGGGTAGACGCCCGTCACCATCGACGCCATGGACGGGGCCGTCCACGGCGCGGCGGCGATCGCCTGCTCGAACCGAAGCCCCGACGCGGCGAGCTCGTCGACGGCGCGGGTGTCGAGGAACCGGGCCCCGTAGCAGCCGAGATGGTCGGCGCGGAGCGCGTCGGAGACGAAGACGAGGACGTTCACCCGGCCCGATGATAGAGATGCCCGTGCACGTGTCCGCTGACCCGACGCATTCGAAGGAGGCTCGACCCGTGAACATCCACCCAGCTGCCGCGAATCCCACCTTCCGCACGCTGGCCCCGCTCGCTCACTGCGAGGGCGTCGCCACGGGGCCGGACGGTGTGCTCTGGACGGGGGACGAGGAGGGCCGGATCTACCGGGTCGACCCCGCGGACGGGTCGCACGAGCGGGTGGCCGAGATCGACGCCTGGGCGCTCGGGCTCTGCCTCGACGCCGACGGCCTCGTCTACGTCTGCGCCTACGACCGGGGCTCGGTCGTCCGGGTCGACCCGAAGACGGGGGAGGTCGAGACGTACGCGGCGGAGCTCGGGCTTCCCAACTGGCCGGTGTTCGCAGCCGACGGGACGCTCTACGTCTCGGACTCGGGCTCGGAGGATCCGGGAGCCGCGGCCGGCCGCGTCCTCGCGGTCCCCGCGGGAGGCGGCATGGCCGAGCCGCTACCGATCAGGCCGCTCGTCTTCGCGAACGGGTTAGCGCTCGGCACGGACGGGACGCTGTACGTCGCCGAGAGCTTCGAGCCCCGCGTGGTCGCCGTCCGCGACGGCGAGGTGACACTCCATGCGGATCTGCCCGGCACCGTGCCGGACGGTCTGGCGCTCGACGAGGAGGGCGGTATCGTCGTGACGAGCTACCAGCCGAACCAGGTGCTGCGGATCCCGCCGGGCGGCGGGCCGCCCGAGATCGTTCTCGACGACTGGCAGGGGCAGTCGCTCATGACGCCGACCAACGTCGCCTTCTTCGGCCCCGACCGCTCGAGCCTCGCGATCGCCTCGCTCTGCGGCTGGACGCTCTCGGCGATCGACACGCCCTGGCGCGGGCAGCCGCTCTTCTACCCGTCGCTTCGGTAGCGCTCGACGACCGCCTCGTCGACCTCGATCCCGAGGCCGGGCGCCGCGGGGAGCTCGATCCGCCCGTCCCGGATCTCCGGCTCCGGGCCGGTGAGCTCCCGGCGAAGCGCCGACTCGAAGAGCTCCGGATGGAACATCTCGACGTACGGCGCGTTCGGCGTCGCCGCCTGGAAGTGGCGTGACGCCGCCGCGGTGACGCCCGTCTTCCAACAGTGCGGGATCACGAGCGCGCCGTGCAGGGCCGCGAGATCGGCGATGCGGCGGAGCTCGGTGAGGCCGCCGCAGCGGTTGACGTCGGCCTGGAGGACGTCGACCTTCCCCCGCTCGAGCCATTCGCGGCACTCGTCGACGGTCGCAGCCAGCTCCGCGCCGCACACCCTCGTCTCGACGCGCTCGGCGAGCCGCGCGTGGCCGGCGAGGTCGTCGTGGCGCAGCGTTGCCTCGGCGAAGTAGACGTCGCAGTCCTCGACCCGGCGGAGCGTCCAGAGCGCGTCGCGCCAGTCGCTCCAGCGGTAGCCGAAGTCGAGCATCAGCGTGACTTCGTCCCCGAGAAGCCTTCGTCCCTCGCGGATGCACTCGACCAGACCGCGGTCGCTGACGAGCGACTCGAACAGGACCTCGATCTTCACCGCGCGGAAGCCGAGGGCGAGGGCCCGATCGCAGCGAGAGGCGATGTCGTCCATCACCTGGCCGAGCGTTCGGCCCGCCACCGGGCCGGCGTAGATCGTCGCGTACGGGGTGATGGCAGCTCGCCGGGCGCCGCCGAGCAGCTGGTACACGGGCCGGCCGAGCTGCCGACCGACGAGGTCGTGCAGCGCCACGTCCACCGCGGAGAGCGCATGGATGCCCAGCCCGCGGCGGCCGTGGTACACGGTGCCTTGACCGAGCTCCGCGTGGAGCGTTCCGATCTCGAACGGATCGCGTCCGAGCAGCATCCCCCGGAGCCCGCGGCTCCAGGCGTGGACGTCGTCCATTAGCACCAGCTCACGAACCGCCGCCGCGGGCGCGTCGGCCTCCCCCACCCCGACCCGGCCCTGCTCGTCCCGAATCAGGACGAGCACCGTCTCGCTCGACCCGTCGAGGTCGGCGCCGCCCTTCGACCCCGCCCGCAGGACGACGGCCGAGACGTCGGCGATCGTCGAGACCGTCAGGAGACCACCGCCCTGGCGGCCAGCCGGTAGCTGACAGGCTCACCCGGCTCGATCAGGCGCGCCTGACCGTGCGCGGCCGCCTCGGCGAGCCCGAGCCCGTGCGCGACCGACGCTGGCTCGATGACGAGGATCTCCGCCTGGCCGCGCCAGGGACCGCCGTAGGTGCGCGCCTCGTGCCAGATCCACAGGTGGCGGAGCCAGTCGGCATCCCAGCTGAGCTCGAGCGTCATCCCGGTCTTGGCGTTCCTCACGGCCGCCGCCCCTTCCGGGAGGTCGCTGACGACCAGGTAGCGGCTCCGTGGCTCCGACAGACGCCAACGATCCGCGCGCTCGCGGGAGCCGTCGAGCAGAAGCACCTCCGGCCAGGACGGCGCACCGTGCGGAGCCGAGGGCGGCCCGTCCCGCTCGCTCAGCTCGTAGGCCGTTCCGCCGGGGAGCCGGATCTCGACCTCCGGCTCGAGGAGCTCGAGCCCGACCGAGAGGTGCTCGACGGAGACCGCGGGTACGGCGGCCGCCCGGGCCAGGAACGTCGTCGTCACGACGAGCGTGTCGCCCGCCAGCTCGAGCCGGCGCTCGATACGAAGCCCGTGGCCCTCCCACGCGAGGGTCGCGGCCGCCCCGGACGCCTCGCTCACCGTCCACGGATCGTTCGACGCCCGGCCGTGGAAGCCGTGCCGAACGCCGCCGAGCTCGCAGACGTTGCCGGCGTTCGGCGCCGCCAGCTGCCAGCCGCCGCGGTACGAGGCCGTCCAGGCCGGTTCCTCGAGATCGCCGGGCCGCGGCGGTTCGCTGGCGAACGGCGGACGGCCCAGGAGCTGACGGCCGGTCGCGAGGTGGACGAGGTCGAGGATCTCGCCGCCGTGGCATGGATCGACGCGGACGAGCAGCTCCGGCGAGCGAAGGACGATCACGATCGTCGCGGTGACGTCGAGCCGCGCGCACGGATGCGCGGCTTCGTCGGGATGACGACGTCGTGCGGCGGCTCGCCGCTCAGCTGGTCGAGGAGCGCGTCGACGCCGGCTGCGCCGACCGCGGCGAACGGCGTGCGGATCGCGGTCAATGAGGGCTGGAGGAAGTCGGCTGCGGGTGGGTCGTCGCAGCTGACGATCGAGAGCTGCTGCGGGATCTCCAGCCCGAGCTCCCAGGCGGCCCGGTACGCACCGATCGCCTGCGGCGGCCCGCCGGTGATGACGGCGGTCAGGTCGGGATGGTCGCGCAGGAGGGCGCGGGCCTGTAGAACGCCGTTCCGCTCGCGAAAGTCGCCCTTGTCGATCGCGATCGCCTTCTCGAGGCCGAGCTCGGCCGACGCCGTTCGGAAGCCGAGGACGCGCCGCGTCGACGGATCGTTCATCCGCGGTCCGCCGAGGAACCCGATCCGCGTGTGCCCGAGCTCGTGGAGGTAGCGAACCGCGCAGGCGGCGAGGGCCTCGTCGTCCATGGTCACGTTGCGCCCGCTCCCGGGCACGGCGCGGTTCACGAAGACATGCGGCACGCCCCGTTCGGCCAGGAGCGTCTTGAACGGGTGCCGCGCCCGCATCGAGGCGACCATCAGGCCATCGATCCGGCCGGTTCGGACGAGTCCCGCGTAGATCTCCTCGCGCGACCTCGAGTCGCGATCCTCTGCCACGAGCACCGCCGTGCCCCGCTCGAACGCGCGCCGCACGGCGCCGCGCACCATCTGCGAGTAGACCGGGATCTCGAGGTCCGGGATGAGCATGCCGAGCGCGCCCGTCTCGGCGCGCCGCAGCCCGCGCGCGGCCGCATGCGGCTCGTAGTGAAGCTCGCGCGCCGCCTCCAGCACGCGCTCGCGCGTCTCCGGACGGACGGTCATCCCGGGCGTCCGGTTCAGGATCCGCGAGGCCGTCGACTTCGCGACGCCCGCCTCGCGCGCCACGTCCTCGAGCCGCGCCCTCGCCGCGAGCCTCGTCATGACGCGGCCGCCTCGGGCAGGCGCGGCGCGGCCTCGATCAGCCGGCGGGTGTAGTCGTCCTGAGGGCGTTCGATCACGTCCGTCACCGGTCCCTGCTCGCGCACGTGGCCACGCTCGAGGACGAGCACCTGGTCGGCCACCGCTGCGACCACGCCGAGATCATGGGTGATGAAGAGGAGAGACAGGCCGAGGTCGGTGCGGAGCTCGGTGAGCAGCTCGAGCACGGCCGCCTGAACCGACACGTCGAGCGCCGAGGTGATCTCGTCACAGACCAGGACGTCCGGAAGGGCCGCGAGCGCGCGGGCGATCGCGATGCGCTGGCGCTCGCCGCCGGACAGTTCACCGGGATACCGGGACGCGACGCGGGCCGGCAGGCGCACGCGCTCGAGGAGGCGATCCACCTCGGACCGGGCGTCCGCCTTCGAGAGGTCGCGCAGCATCCGTGCCGGGCGCGCGATTGCGTCGTCGACACGGTGTCGCGGGTTGAGGGAGTCGAAGGGGTTCTGGAAGACGATCTGGATCCGGCGGCGCGCCTCCTTCGGACGCTTTCTCGCCTTCGCGGCCAGCGCCTCGCCGGCCAGGGTGATCCGACCGGCAGCCGGCACGTGGAGGCCCGCGACGCAACGCGCGATCGTCGTCTTGCCGCTGCCCGACTCGCCGACGAGCGCAACGCACTCGCCGGCCCCGAGCGAGAACGACACGTCGTCGGCGGCCACCACCTGCTCGTGCCTGCGGCCGTGCACCGCCCGCAGACCCTCGACCGCGAGCAGCGGCGCGGCCGCACCCACGGACCGCTCGGCCGCACGCAACGGAAGCTCGAGGGCAGGTGTTCGCGGCCATTCGAAGCACCGCACGCGGCGCCCCGAGCCGATGTCCTCGAGCTCGGGCAGGACGCTCTCGCACCGCTCGACCCGCTGCGGGCACCGCGGAGCGAAGGCGCAACCCGGCGGACGCTCGCCGACCCCGACGGCCACTCCCGGCATGCTGACGAGCCGGTGCGGCCGCAGATGGTCGGGGATCGATCCGACGAGCCCTCGCGTGTACGGATGCCGCGGCGCCTCGAGGATCGCCGCAGCCGGGCCCTCCTCGACGACGCGTCCCGCGTACATGACCGCGATCCGGTCTGCGACCTGGGCCACGACAGCGAGGTCGTGCGAGACGTACACCATCGCGAGCCCCCGCTCGCGCCGCAGTCGGTCGATCTCCTCGAGGACGCGGGCCTGGGTGACCACGTCGAGCCCGGTCGTGGGCTCGTCGAGCACGACGAGCGGAGGCTCGAGGACGAGTGCGATCGCGATCGACACGCGCTGCTGCTGGCCACCCGAGAGCTGGTGCGGATACCGGCGCAGGAAGGCGTCGTCGGAAGGGAGGTGGACGCTCTTCAGCGCAGCGCCGGCGGAACCGGTCCCCTCAGCCGCGTGGGCGAGCATGTCCTGCACCGCCGCGCGAATGCGCAGGGCCGGGTTCAGGGCGTTCGCCGGATCCTGCGGGACGTAGGAGACGGTCCGGCCGCGGAGCGCCCGGGCATCCGTCTCGCGCAGCCCGCTGATCTGCCGGCCCGCGACCTGAATGGTTCCCTCGACGATCTTCACGCCGGGTCGCGCATAGCCGAGGAGCGCGAGCGCGGTCGTCGTCTTGCCGCTCCCGGACTCCCCGACGAGCCCGAGAATCTGCCCTGGCCCGACCGAGAGCGACACCTCCTCGACGATCGCGTCGCCGCCGGTGAGGTCGACGCGGAGGCCGTCCACGGCGAGCGCCGCCGGCTGCGCGCTGCTCATCCGACCCCCTCGGCGCTCGAGCGTCCCGACGTCCGCGCGACGGAGTCTCCGACCAGGTTCACGGAGATCGTCAAGAGCGCGATGAGAGCCGCCGGAACGAGCACCACGAACGGGTTCAGGCTGAGCCCGTCCCGGTTCTCGGAGATCATCAGCCCCCAGTCGGAGTCCGGCGGCTGGAGGCCGAGGCCGAAGAAGTTGACCGACGCGACGAGGATGATCGAGAACGTGAACCGCAGGCCCGCGTCGGCCATGATCGGCGAGACGATGTTCGGGAGGATCTCCCGGCGGAGGATCGCGAGCTGCCGCTCGCCCCGCGCCTCGGCAGCCTCGACGTAGCCGCGCACCGACTGCTCGAGCGTCGCGGTGCGGATGATCCTGGCGATGAGCGGCATCTGCACGACCGCGACCGTTGCCACGAGGACCGCCGTGCTGGTACCGGCACCGGTGACGATCACGAGGATGAAGAGCAGCGCCGGGAACGAGAGCAGGACGTCGGCGCCACGCATCAGCAGCCCGTCGAGCCAGCCGCGCGCATAGCCGGCCAGGAGGCCGATCGCGAGCCCGCCGGCGTAGGCGATCCCGGTCGCGAGAAGCGCGAGGCCGAGTACGCTCCGCCCGCCCCAGAGGACACGCGAGAGCACGTCGCGCCCGAGCTCGTCCGTCCCGAGAGGGGCGGCGCCGGTCGGACGCTCGAAGGGGATCGAGATGGTCTCGGTCGGGGAGTGGGGAGCGAAGAACGGGCCGAACAGAGCGAGCGCGACGACGAGGACGACGAGCACGAGCCCGACGAGGCCCGTCTTCGTACGGAGGAAGCGGGCCCTCCTCATGCCTGCGTCCGGAGCTTCGGGGTGAGGAGCACCACCGCGAGGTCGGCGAGGATGTTGACGACGATGTAGATGGCGGCGAGAAGGACGGCGATCGACTGGACCGCCCGCACGTCCCGGATCCCGACCGAGTCGACCAGCTCCTTGCCGATCCCGGAGTAGGCGAACAGGTACTCGACGACGATGATCCCGCCGATCAGGTACTGGATGTTCTGCGCGAATACCTGCACGCTCGGGCCGAGCGCGTTTCGCATCGCGTAGCGCCACTGGACGGTCCGCTCACGGAAGCCGTTGAGGCGCGCCATCTGGACGTAGTCGGCGCGAAGCGTCTCGATCATCCCGGCGCGAACCATGCGCATCGACGCGGCCAGGGTTACGCCGAGGAGGGTCAGCACCGGCAGGACCAGCTTGTCGGGCTCGGAGAGCGGGTTCTCGCCGGGCGGGATCAGCGCGACCGGGGGCAGGACGTCGAGCCAGCTGAAGAAGAAGAGGATGAGCAGCGCACCGAGCACGAACTCGGGGAGCGAGATGAGGATCAGCGAAGCGATCGAGACCACGTGGTCGGCCGGCCGGGCCGCCCGCCTCGCCGCCAGGGCTCCCAGCAGGAGCGACAGCGGCACCATGAGCACGATCACGATCGCCGCGAGGATCAGGGAGTTCGTCAGCTTGCCGCTGATCTGGCTCCAGATGGAGGTCTCGGAGCCCTGCGCGTACCCGGCGGCCGAGTTCCCGAGGTCGCCGGTGAAGAGGCCGCCCAGCCAGTCGAAGTACCGCTCGATCGCAGGCCGGTCGAGGCCCATCTGCTGCTGGAGCTCGGCGAGCTGCTCGGGCTGGGCGGTCCGGCCGAGCACGGCGCTCGCCGCGTCGCCCGGGAGAACCTCGGTTCCCCAGAAGACGAGCACCGAGACGACGAGCAGCGTGGCCAGGCCGGCGAGGACCCGGCGGACGACGAAACGTGCGAGCGGGTGGCTCCGCCGGATCTGCGCCGGCGGAGCCACGCCGAGGTCGGTCTCGAGGACTGTCTCGCTCAAGGGCGGGACGGAGTGTGAGGGCTGGTCAGGACCGGCCCTCACACCTCGAGGTGGGGGACAGACTCCGCGGGCCGGTCAGGACGGCCCCTACGACTCGAGCCAGACGTCGCGGTAGTTCCAGCCGCCGAGGTTGAAGAACTGACTGGGCACGATCCCCTTGACGTTCAGGGCGGCCGCGTCGACGAGGTTCTGGTTCGCCCACACGATGTAGCCACCCTCGTCGTACTGCCGCTGCTGCACCGACTCCCAAAGGCTCGTCGCCTCCTCCGGCGTCGGGGCGCCGACCGCGTCCTGGATCGCCTTGTCGAACGCCGGATCACGGAAGTGCGTCTCGTTCCAGATCGCATCGGAGAGGAGCGCCTGCGTGTACCAGGTGCCGAGCGAGGTGATCGTCCAGAAGGACTGCCCGAACGGGATGTGCGTATAGAGCAGCTCCGTGTTGAAGTAGGCGTTCGGATCCTCCTTCTTCACCTCGACGGTCACCCCCGCGCCTTTGGCCTGCTCGGCGAAGAGCGTCGCCGCCTCGACGAACCCGGGCACGATCGTCGACGTCTGGAGGGTGACCTGGAGACCTTCCTTGCCGGCCTGCTGCAGCAGCGACTTCGCCTGCTCGAGATCCTGCTCTCGCGCGGGTAGGTCGGCGAAGTAGGGAAGGCCGGCGCCGGCGAGATCGTTGCCCACGGTGCCGAAGCCGCCGAGCGCCGCGTTGATCATCGCCTGGCGGTCCGGGATGAGACGGAAAGCCTGGCGAACCAGGGGATCGTCGAACGGGGGCTCGTCGACCGCCATCAGGATCACCTGGATGGCCGGGCTCGGCGAGTCGATCACCTGAATCTCGCCGGCCTCCTGCTGCGCGGTCGCCTGCGCGAACTCGAGCTGGCTCATCATGTCGATCTCACCGGCGAGGAGAGCGTTGAGCCGGGCCGCGTTGTCGGAGATGGAGATGTCCTCCCACTCGTCGACGTACGGCTTGCCCTCGTCCCAGTAGTCCGGGTTCTTCTCACAGAGGCTCCGCTCGCCGACCGTGAAGGAGACGAACTTGAACGCCCCGGTACCGACCGGATTGGCGTAGTCCGTGTACCCGTCCTGAACCATTACGGTGTTCTGCTGGACGAACTGGTCGTAGAGGCGCGCATCGGGGCTCTTGAGGGGAACGGTCAGGGTGACGTCGTCGACCTTCTTCACCTCGCCGAGCCGGATGTTGACGACGCTCGAGTGGGCGATGTGCGCGGGATCCCCCATGAGGCCCAGCGTGTAGATGACGTCGTCGGCCGTGAAGCTCTTGCCGTTGTGCCAGACCACGTCCGGCCGGAGCTTGACCTCATACTCGGTCGAGTCCGAGTTCGCGTTCCACTCGAGCGCGAGCCCGGGCTCGATCTCGAGGCTGGGGCTGACGCGGGCGAGCGGGTCGTAGAGGTTGTAGTAGCGCGACGCGTCGATGAACGTCGAGCCGGTCGCGGGGTTGAACGACTCGGCCTCGCCGCCGCCGACATGCCCGACGCGCAGGCGCCCGCCCGGGACCGGGCCGCCCTCCGCCGCGGTCGTCGCAGGAGCCGTCTCGCCCGCTCCCGTGTCGGTCACACCGCCCGCATCGGTCGCGGGCGGCGCCTCACCGCCGTCGCCGCTCCCACCGCCGCAGGCGGCCAGGATCCCGGAGAGGCCGGCGACCAGCCCGGCGGCACCTGCCGTCTTGAGGACGTCCCGCCGCGAGTACTCCCGCTCGAAGATCCAGATGCGCTCGCGCTTCTCGCCGTCTCCCTGTTGACGATCCTTCTCGCTCATGGATAGGTTCCCCCTCTGGCTCGGCCGCGAAATCGGTTGCGCGGTTCTACCGGGATGAGACTTCCAAGTCAAGGAGCGAGTTAGTGAAGACGACCGCCGCCGTTCTCCATGCCTTCGGCGAGCCGCATCGGATCGAGGAGGTGCACCTCCGAGACCCGGGCGCCGGCGAGGTGCTCGTCCGCGTGGTCGCGGCCGGGATCTGCCACTCCGACGTCGGCCAGGCGGACGGCGAATGGGGTTTCCCGCTGCCGGCGGTGCTCGGCCACGAGGGCTCGGGGATCGTGGAGGCGGTCGGGCCCGGCGTCGGCGGCGTCGCACCGGGACAGCGTGTCGTCCTCAACCTCGCCCCCGGCTGCGGGCTCTGCGGCTACTGCCTCGTCGGCCGTCCGATCCTCTGCCAGGGCTCGCTCGACGCGATGGGCGAGGGTCGTCTGACGAGCGGTGGCTCTCCGATCTCGGGTGCCGACGGGCCGATCGCGACCTACTCGCTGCTTTCCTGCTTCGCGCATCACGCGGTCGTCTCGACGAGGAGCGTGATCCCCCTGCCCGAAGGGGTGCCGGCGGACGTCGCGGCGCTGGTCGGTTGCGCGGTCATCACCGGCCTCGGCGCGGCCGTCGAGACGCTCGCGGTGCCGGCGGGAAGCCGCGGCGCGGTGATCGGCGTCGGCGGTGTCGGTGTGAACGCCGTCCAGGGCGCGCGCCTCCGGGGCGCCGCACACGTCGTCGCCTTCGACGCGTCGCCTGACCGGCTGGAGCAAGCAGTCCGCTTCGGTGCAACTGCAGGCGTGGACGTGCGCGACGAGGACGAGGTCGCCGGGCTCGTCCGGGCGGCGCCTCGCGAGGGCTTCGACTGGTCGATCGTCACCGTCGGCGTGCCCGACGCCATGCGCCTCGGGGTCGACCTCGTTCGCCCGGGCGGAACCGCGGTCATGGTCGGGCTGGCGCCCGAGGAGGCACCGGTGCCGGTCGACATGCTCGAGCTCGTGACCTACGAGAAGGTGGTTCGCGGCTCCGCCTACGGAACCATCTCGCCCCTCGTGCTCGTGCCTCGCATCCTCGAGCTCTACCTGGAAGGCAGGTTGCTGCTCGACGAGCTCGTCTCCGCCCGGCTCCCGATCGAGCGGATCGACGAGGCGTTCGAGCTCTCCCGGCAGGCCCGGGGGATGCGTCCGGTGCTCGCCCTCTCGGACGGAGGCGTGTTTCCCGAGAGCTCGGAGCCTGCGCCGCGATGAGGATCACGGGCGTCCGGTTCCACAAGATCAACGTCCCGTTGGAGGCGCCGATGCTCTGGTCCGGCGGCGTCAACCGCTCCTGGACCCGCATCGTCGTCCGGATGGAGACCGACGAGGGTATCGAGGGCATCGCCGAGACGTGCGGCGGAGACGCCACACTGCTTCAGCTCCACTCGGCGAAGGCGTTCTTCCTGGGCGAGGACCCGTTCGACCGCGAGCGCATCCTGAAGAACTTCTGGTACCTGCCGACCTACCAGGGCAACACCGGGAAGTACGCGATCCAGGCGCTCGAGACCGCATGCTTCGACATCATGGGCAAGGCGACCGGGCGGCCGCTCTGCCAGCTGCTCGGCGGTCGCATGCGCACCGAGATCCCGATGATCGCCTACATGTTCTTCCGCGGCCACGCGGCGGACGGACGGGGCGGCGAGGAGAGCCCCGAGGCGCTACTCGAGGCGACCCGCGAGGTCGTCGGCCGAACCGGCGTCGGCACCATCAAGGTCAAGGGCGGCGTCCTCGACCCCGAGAGCGAGTACCGCGCGACCGCCGCGATTCGCGAGGCGTTCCCCGAGCACCGCCTCCGCTTCGACCCGAACTCCCTCTGGTCGGTCGAGACCTCGATTCGGTACGGGAGGAGGTTCGAGCAGCTCGACCTCGAGTTCTACGAGGATCCCTGCTGGGGCATCGAGGGAATGAGCAGGGTCGCGCAGGCGCTGGACGTCCCGCTGGCGACGAACATGTGCACCCTCGACCTCGACGAGATCCCGCAGACGATCCGGCTCGGGGCGATCGACGTGATGCTGCTCGACCCGTGCGACTGGGGCGGCGTGACGGCGTTCATGAAGGCTGCGGCCACGTTTCAGGTCTTCCAGATCGGCATCGGGATGCACTCGGGCGGCGAGGCCGGAATCTCGACCGCGCTCCAGCTCCAGCTCGGCGCGGCGCTCCCGGTGCTGCCCTACGCGATCGACTCGCACTACCACCATCAGACGGACGACGTCATCACGCGGCCGCACGAGTACGTGAACGGCTCCTTTCGCGTCCCGGAGGGTCCCGGCCTCGGAGTCGAGATCGACGAGGGCCGCCTCGCTCGTCTCGAGGAGCTGAACCGGCAGGAAGGCGATTTCTCGTTCATCGGCCACGAGGACCGAGCCGACCCTCGCTACCTGGGAATGTGGTAGAAGGGTCAGCAAAGGAGGAGGCCGGATGAGTGTTGCCGCGGAGCTCGGAATCGACTCGACGTCGATCGAGGAGGCGCTCGCCAGGAATCTGACGTTTCCGGCGCGCTGGTACTCGGATCCAGCGGTCTACGACCTCGAGCTCGAGCACGTCTTCACGAGGAGTTGGCAGCTCGCGGCACCGGCCCACACGGTCGCCCGTCCCGGGGACGTTCATCCGTGCCAGGTGGGGCACGTCCCGATCCTCCTGACACGCGACCTGGAGGGCGTGCTGCACGGTTTGGTCAACGTCTGCCGCCACCGCGCGTTCCCGGTCGCGACGGAGGCCGGACACCGCAAGGCGCTCCAATGCGCGTACCACGGCTGGACCTACGAGCTCGACGGCAGGCTACGTCGAGCTCCGAGAAGCGAGCGCGAAGTCGACTTCGACCCCTGCGAGTTCTCGCTCGTACCCGTGTCGGTCGAGACGTTCGGTTCCTCCGTCTTCGTCAATCCCGACCCGGCGGCCGTGCCGCTCGGCGAGTCGTATCCCGAGCTCGAGGGCCTCTGGACGACCCGCCACCTCGACTTTACGGACTACCGGTTCGTCGCGACCTACACCTACGAGATCGCGGCCAACTGGAAGGTCTGGGTCGAGAACGCGACCGAGTGCTACCACTGCCCGACCGTGCACACGCGCTCGTTCGGGGACGCGTTCGAGGTCGACGTCGACATCTACGAGTACGTGAACACGGGTGGGCTGATGGCGCAGTTCACGCCGTACAACCGCACGGCCAGGACCTACAAGGGCAACGGCTCCGGGGGCGGCCACGGGTTCCGCTTCGTCTACATCTGGCCGACGTCGTTCTTTGCGGTCGACGACTACGTCGCGTTTCCGGGAACCATCATCCCGACCGGCCCGGAGAGCTGCCGCTTCATGGCCGACTTCTACGTCAACCGAGAGTGCGACCAGGCATTCGTCGACGAGTGGGTCGAGATGTATACGCAAACCCTGGCCGAGGACGCGGAGGCCGTCCGGCTCCAGCAGCCCGGCCTGCGCTCCCGCATGGTGCCGCACGGCCGGCTGATGCCCGGAAGCGAGAGCTCGATCGCCCACTTCCATCGCCTCGTCTGGCAGGCGATCTCCGAGGCGCTCGAGCGCGGCGCGTAGCTTGCGGCTACTCCACTAGCCGCGCGCCAGGAAGCCGCCGTCGACGACGAGGGTCGTGCCGGTGGTGAACGACCCGGAAGAGCAGAGCCAGACCGCACCCTCGGCGACCTCCTCCGCGCTGCCCATCCGTCCGAGCGGGTGGAGGCGGACGAGCTCCTCGCGGTCCGCCGGGCTCGTGACGTCGTCCGTCATCCCCGCGTCGATCACCCCTGGGGCGAGGCAGTTCGCGCGAACCCCCTGGGCCCCGTACTCGACCGCAATCGTGCGAGTCAGCATCTCGACGCCGGCCTTCGAGGCGTTGTATGCGGAATCCAGTGCCCAGGCACGGAGGCCGGCCACGGACGTGACGTTGACGATCGAGCCGCCGCCGGCCTCGACGAGCCACGGCAGCGCCGCCCGGCAGACGTAGAACGTGCCCGACAGGTTCGTCGCGATCGTCCGGTCCCAGCTCTCGACGGAAAGCTCACCGACCGGCTGCCACTCGCAGTCGACTGCTGCCGCATTGACGACCGTGTCCAGCCCGCCGAGCAGCCCGGCAGCGTGGTGGACGGCGGTCGCCGTGGCCTCCGGGTCGCCGACGTCGGCCGGTACCGGGAGAGCTCGTTCCGGCGAGAGCGTCGCACACAGCTCGTCGAGAGCGGCCCAGTTTCTGCCGAGGACGGCAACCAGAGCGCCCTCGCGCACGAAGGCCGATGCGATCGCGCTACCGAGCCCACCCGCCGCGCCGGTGATGAGTGCGCGCCGCCCCTGTAGGCGTTCGGCCATGCGCCGACCCTAACGCCCGCGACAGCTCGGGGGAATAGGTTCGGACCGGATACGTTGTCGAATCGAAGCGGCCACGCCGCCGTCCGACCGTCAAGCGCCGAAGGAGCTGAACGCATGACAGACGCCGCACCGGACCCACGCCGCTGGAAAGCGCTCGCCGTCCTCGGTGTCGCCTACCTGATGGTGATCCTCGACGTGTCGATCGTGAACGTCGCGCTCCCATCGATCCAGGAGGATCTCGGCTTCTCGACGGAAGACCTCCAGTGGGTGGTCAGCGCGTACGCGCTGACGTTCGGCGGGTTCCTGCTCCTCGGCGGTCGCATCGGAGACCTGCTCGGGCGCCGGAAGGTGTTCATGTTCGGCCTGGCGCTGTTCGCACTGACGTCACTCCTGTGCGGCCTGTCCACGTCGTCCGGAATGCTGATTGCGGCGCGCGCGCTCCAGGGTCTGGCGGGCGCGGCGCTGTCGCCGTCCGTCTTCTCGATCGTCTCGGTGACCTTCGAGGAGGGCTCCGAGCGGAACAAGGCGCTCGGCATCCTCGGCGCGATCGCGGGTTCCGGCGCCGCGATCGGCGTGCTGCTCGGCGGCGTGCTGACGCAGTACGTCGGCTGGGAATGGATCTTCTTCGTCAACGTCCCGATCGGCCTGCTGACGCTCCTGCTCGTTCCACGGTTCGTCCGCGAGAGCCGGGTGGCCGGCATGGCACGGAACTTCGACTCGCTCGGCGCAGTGACCGTGACCGCGAGCCTCATGCTGCTCGTCTACGCCCTCACCCAGGCCGAGAGCGTCGGCTGGGGCTCGGTGCAGACGATCTCCGAGCTCATCGGCTCGGCGATCCTGATGGGAGTGTTCCTCGTCATCGAGCAGCGCTCCGCGCACCCGCTGGTGCCGCTCACCTTCTTCCGGAAGCGCACTCCGACCGGGGCGAACATCATCGGGCTCGGGCTCGGCAGCATCGTGTTCTCGATGTTCTTCCTGCTCTCGCTCTACATGCAGGAGATCCTCGGCTTCTCGGCGCTGAAGACCGGGCTCGGCTATCTCGCGGTTGCGTTGACCGCGGTCCTCGCCTCTGGCGTCGCACAGGCGCTGACGACCAGGATTGGCGTCAAGCCGGTGCTCGCGACAGGTCTTGCCCTCATCGGCGCGGGCCTCATCCTGTTCACGCAGATCCCGGTCGACGGCACGTACGTCACCAATCTCCTGCCCGGATTCCTGCTGGTCGGCGTCGGCCTCGGCTTCTCGTTCGTGCCGGTCTCGATTGCCGCGCTCTCCGGTATCGAGTCGAGGGAGGCGGGGCTCGCGTCGGGCCTGATCAACACTTCGCAACAGATCGGCGGGGCGCTCGGCGTCGCGATCTTGACGACCGTGTTCACGACCCGCAGTACGAACCTGATCGAGGACGGCGAGCCGCAGCCGGATGCGTTCGTCAGCGGGTTCAGTGCGGCGTTCTGGGTGGCAGCGGCGTTCGCCGCCATCTCGATCGTCGCCACCCTCGTCCTGCTCCGTCGCTCCGATCTCCAACAGGCGACCGCCGGCGCGCCCGTCGGATAGGCGACCGCAACGCGGTGCTCAGTCGGGTAGGAGCGGCATGACGACGCCGGGATGTCGCCCGACCAGCACCCCTCTCGTGACG
Organism: uncultured Thermoleophilia bacterium; assembly: GCA_963819905.1. Lineage (GTDB taxonomy): Bacteria > Actinomycetota > Thermoleophilia > Gaiellales > Gaiellaceae > CAWCQC01. Next base: position 187,955 of record CAWFXP010000006.1, on the reverse strand, counting down.
GCCGCGGCGCCGTGGCGGTCGCGGACGAGGTCGAGCGCCGCGTCGAGCGCAGCCTCACGAGGGCGCTCGAGGGGGAGCACGAGCTGCGGCTCGTCGGCAGCCTCGAGACCCGTCAGCGAAAGGCCGACGAGCGTCAAGCCCTGAGCTTCGATCGTCGGCACGGCCGCCACGAGCAGCCCACGAGCCACGCCGAGGATCGCGGCGGTTTCGGTCGTTGCCCGGGGCAGGGTGTGCGACCGGGTCGCGCGTGAGAAGTCGTCGAAGCGCAACCGCAGGACGACCGTCCGGGTTGCTCGGCGGGCGCCGCGCAACCGGCGCGCGAGCCGGTCGACGAGCCCGACGAGGACCGTGTCGATCTCCTCGATCGACCGCCGCCGCCGGCCGAGGGCCCGCTGCGCCCCGATCGACCGGCGACGCCGTCCCACCCGCACCGGGCGCGGGTCGAGGTTGTGCGCGAGCGCGTGGAGGTGACGACCGGCCGCGCGTCCGAGGATGGAGACGAGCGCCGCCTCCTCGAGCCAGGCGACCTGTCCGACGGTCGTGATCCCCCGGGCGTGCAGCTTGGCCGCGGTGGCCGGCCCGACCCCCCACAGCCGCTCGACCGGCAAAGGGTGGAGGAATCCCAGCTCGTCGTCCGGCGGCACGACGAGCAGGCCATCCGGCTTGGCTACCCCGCTCGCGACCTTGGCGAGGAACTTCGTCCGCGCGATCCCGATGGTGATCGGGAGGCCCACCTGCTCGAGGACGCTCCTTCGCAGCCGCACCGCCATCTCGGTCGGCGACCCCGCCAGCCGCTCGAACCCGCGGACGTCGAGGAAGGCTTCGTCGATCGACAGCCCCTCCACGAGCGGGGTCGTCTCCTCGAATACCGCGAAGACCGCCTTGCTCGCCTCGGAGTACGCGGACATCCGCGGAGGAACGACCACGGCCTCGGGGCACAACCGCCGGGCCCGCATGCCGCCCATCGCGGTGCGGACGCCGTAGGCCTTGGCCTCGTAGCTCGCGGCAAGCACGACACCGCCTCCGACGATGACGGGGCGCCCGCGCAGGTTCGGGTCGTCGCGCTGCTCGACGGAGGCGAAGAACGAATCGAGGTCGGCGTGAAGGATCGTCGCCTCACTACGCACGAACATATGTTCCCATAGGCGAGCGGTCGAGACAAGGATCGTCTGCAGGCTCTCAGCCGGCGCGGATGCACGGCTCCCGGCCGAAGGGGCCATCTTGCGTCCTCAACGGGCTCGTGCAACCCTGGGTTGGTGGAACCCGACGACGTCGATCTGATGTTCCAGGTTCTGTTCGATATCCGGACCGACGTCAGGAAGGCCGTCGGAATGCTCGAGGAGGGCGACGATGGATCCGCGGAAGAAGAAGAGGGTTGACGAGAAGATGGCACGCTGGCTCGAGACCGACCCGACGATGCGCCGCTTGCGCAAGCGAATCGACGAGGGTCGAGCGAGAGCGGCAGAGCGCGAGCGCCGCGAGCGGGGAACCGGCTCAGGCGATCGCAGCGAGTAGGCGGCGCGTCGCGGCCTCGATCGCCTCGGGCCCCTCCGCCTGGCCGAGCTGCGTCGTCGACACCCCTACGCCCACGGCCCCCGCCTTGAGGAACGAGCGCGCTGACCGCTCGTCGACTCCGCCCGTGACGACGATCTCGACGTCGTTCAGCGGATTGAGGACTGCCCGCAGGTAGTCGACGCCGACGACTGCGCCGGGAAACAGCTTGACGAACGTCGCTCCCTGCTGCCAGGCGGCGTCGATCTCGGTCGGGCTGAAGCAGCCTGGGACGACCGGGGTGCCGAGCTCGAGCGCCCGCTCGACGACGGCCTCGCTGTAGCTCGGGCTGACGAGGAACTGCGCCCCGGCCTCGACCGCGGCTTCGGCATCCTCGACCCGTCGCACGGTTCCCGCGCCGACCAACGCCCGGCCGGCCGTACGCCAGTCGGCGATCGACTCGAGCGCGCCGTCGCTGTCGACCGTGAACTCGACGGCAGTGAAGCCGCCGCGCAGCAGCGCTTCGACGGTCGGCCCGACCACCGTCGGGTCGAGCCGGCGCAGGATCGCGACCAGGCGATCACGGCGAAGCGCCTCCGCTACCTCGCCCGTGCGCAACCGTTCGACCGAGCTCGCTTGACCGACCGCCATGCCGTCTCCTTCCGTCGCCGGTCTCCTATGGTACGCGCGCGAGAACGGGCGCCCGGCCGGTCAGAGAGCTACTCGCGCGGGTTCATTAGACTCGGATTGCCGGGTCGGCGCGACGAAGCGCGCGGGACGAACCGGCTACGATTACCCGCCACGAGGAAGGGAGCTGCATTGGGCCGGACCGAGCCGCGGGGCGTGATCCCCGCGATCCCGACTCCGTTCACGGCCGACGGGCGACAGGTGGACGAGGACGCGCTGCGCCGGGTCATCCGCCATGTCGTCGACGGCGGCGTGCACGGAATCATGACGACCGGCGGAACGGGTGAGTTCCCGCACCTGTCGCGCGACGAGCGTCGACGCGTCGCCGAGATCGTCGCCGAGGAGACGGCGGGCGCCGTGCCGATCTTCGCCGGGACCGCGGCGTGCTCGACGATCGAAGCCGTCGCGCTCATGGAGGACGCGGCCGCGGCGGGCGCGGACGCGGCGATCCTCGTCCCCCCCTTCTACTTCCCGTTGCCGGACGAGATGCTCCGTCGCTTCTTCGAGGACGTGGCGCAGGCGGGCGTCCTGCCCGTGGTCGTCTACAACAACCCGCTCTACACGGGAAACCCGATGGGACCGGGCCTGATCGCGTCGCTGATGGAGGTGGAGGGCGTCACAGGCCTCAAGCAGTCGGCCGACGATCTCGGACAGCTCGTCGAGGCGCTTCGACTCGCGGAGGGATCGGGCCGCTCGCTCTGCACCGGGATAGACAGCCAGTTCTACGCCGCCCTCTCGGTCGGGGCTCAGGGCATCTTCTCGACCGCCGCGGCGATCGTGCCCGCGCAGATCGTCGCGCTCTGGAATCGCTTCCAGGCCGGCGATCACGAGGGCGCGCTCGCCCAGCACCGGATGCTGCAGCCGCTCAACCGGTTCCTCGAGTACGACCCTGGCTACGTGTCGCCGACCAAGGAGGCGCTCGAGATGATGGGCATCTCGTGCGGCCCCGTGCGGCGCCCGCTCCCCGACTTTCCGGAGAGCGAGCGTCCCGCGCTTCGCGACGCGCTCACCGCTCTCGGAGCCCTCGAGGCGGTGCCTGCGTGAGGCTCGCGACCATCGAGGTCGACGGCCGCCGCGCCGTCGGCGCCGTGCACGGGGACTCGGTCGTCGACCTGCGGTTCCCCGGGGACATGTGCGCGTTCATCTCGGGCGGCGAGGCGGCCCTCGCCTGGGCCGGCGCCGTGCTCGACAGCCCCGACGGAAACGGGAGACCGCTCGGCTCCGTCCGCTTGCTGGCGCCGCTCGTTCCCCCGGTGATCCTCAACTCGGGCCAGAACTACTGGGATCACCGCGACGAGAAGCCGGAGGTCGACCAGAAGGAGCCCGAGTTCTTCCTGAAGACGCCGTTCGCGGTGATCGGGCCGGACGAGCCGGTTCTGTACGACACGATCGTGACGAAGAAGCTCGACTACGAGGTCGAGCTGGCCGTCGTCATCGGCAAGTCGGGGCGCCACATCCCGGTCGAGAAGGCACTCGACCACGTCTTTGGCTACACGATCGCGAACGACGTGACCGCGCGCGACCGCCAAGCGGTTCCTCATCCCCAGGGCGGCTGGGAGTACGCGCTCGGTCCGGGGAAGAACTTCGACACGTCCGCCCCGCTCGGCCCCTGGATCGTCACGCGCGACGAGATCCCCGACCCGCAGAACCTCCAGCTTCGCACCCTGGTCAACGGCGAGGTACGCCAGTCGAACTCGACCGCGAAGATGATCTGGAGCGTCGCCGAGATCGTCGCCTTCTTCTCTCACTTCTACACGCTCCAGCCCGGCTTCGTCATCGAGACCGGAACCCCAGGAGGGACCGCCTGGGCGACCGACCCGGAGATCGGAGGCAAGCCCTTCGAGCGGGACGACGTCGTCCGGAAGGGCTATCTCGAGGTCGGCGACGTGGTCAGCGTGGAAATCGAGGGCATCGGATCCCTCTCGAACCCGATCGTCGCGGCACCGCAGCCGCGCGCACAAGGAGGAGTGCAATGAGTCTGCTCATCCCGGACGCGCCGACCCTGCTCACAGGCTGTCGCCTGATCGACGGCCACGGCGGCGAGCCGATCGAGGACGCGGCCGTCAAGATCGAGGGCAACCTGATCACCGCGGTCGGCCAGACGCAGGACTTCGGCGAGAGCCCCAACGGCAACATGCGCGTCGTCGACCTCGAGGGGAAGACCCTGATGCCGGGGCTGATCGAAGGTCACTTCCACATCTCGTTCTGGGGCGTGCGCGAGCTGCCCGATCTCGACCTGAAGCTTCCGGCCGAGCGGACGACGGTCTATGCGGTGCGAAACGCAGAGCTCGCCCTGCGCTGCGGGTACACGGGCGTGGCCAGCGCGGGCGCCCTGCACCGGATCGACGTGACGATCCGCGACATGGTCAAGGAAGGCGTCATCCCCGGCCCGCGCATGGCGGCGTCGGGTCGTGACATCTGCGCGACCTCGGGCATGCTCGACTGGAACCCCGCCTTCTGGAAGCTCGGCATGGACGGCCTCGCGATCTTCGCCGACGGCGTCGAGGAAGTTCGCAAGGCAGTCCGCGTGAACATCCACGAGGGCTGCGACGTCATCAAGCTCTACGTGACGGGCGAGGGGCTGCTCCGCCCGGGCGTTCCGCCCGAGGAGACGATGTACTCCTTCGAGGAGATCGCCGTCGCCGTCGACGAGGCACACAAGCGCAACCGCCAGATTGCCGCGCACGTCCGCGGGAACGACGGCGTGAAGCTCTGCGTGTCGGCCGGCGTCGACGTCCTCGAGCACGCGACCTATGCGGACGACGAGGCCGTGGCGATGATCGCCGAGCGGAAGGACGACGTCTTCGTCGTCCCCGGCCTCGGCTACCACTGGGGCATCCTCGAGAACGGCGAGGCGTGCGGCATTCCGTCCGACGTGCTCGCCGCGACCGAGTACCAGGAGGAGTGGGAGCTCGGCTGCCAGGCGATGGACAAGCTGCGCCGGGCGGGCGTCCGCGTCATCCCCGGCGGCGACTACGGCTTCGTCTGGTGCCCCCACGGCCAGTACGCAAAGGACATCGAGCTGTTCGTCACCGACATGGGCTTCTCGCCGATGGAGGCGATCGTCGCCTCGACGAAGCACGGGTCCGAGCTGCTCCGCCTCGAGCACGAGTGCGGCACGATCGAGGAGGGCAAGTGCGCCGACATCCTCGTCGTCGACGGCGACCCGCTCGAGGACATCGCCATCCTCCAGGATCGCTCGAAGCTCGCGCTCGTCATGGCCAACGGGAAGGTGATGGTGAACACGCTCGGGCTCGCCCAGGAGCTCACCGCGATCCCCGACTACCTGATGGACATCGAGCACATCCAGAACGCGAAGGCCGCGGTGCCGACCATGCCGACGGCCGCCGAGGTGCAGCATTGATCGGCGGCCTGCGCCGATCAATGCTGCCACGGTTCGCGGGACCGGCATCGCCGGTCCCGCGAACCGAATCTGAAGGGGCCGGACCTGTCCGGCCCTGCCGCACCCGGGGCCGGACCTGTCCGGCCCCTACTCGATCGGCGTTGAAGGCGTGACCGAGATCGCCCTGAACGGCTACCGCGCCTACGTCGAGGAGTTCGGCGACGGGGCGCCGGTCGTGCTCGTGCACGGTCTCGGCGGGACGGGTACCGATATCTGGAAGCATCAGATCGCCGATCTCGCCCGCGAGTTCACCGTCGTCGCGTATGACCTCCGCGGCTCCGGCCAGAGCGAAACCACGCCGGGCCCGTACACCATCGACCTGCTCGTCGACGACCTGCGCGCGCTCGTCGAGAAGCTCGCTCTCGACGGCGTGGCGCTCGTCGGCCACTCGATGGGCGGCTCGATCGTCCTCGCCTACGCCTCGCGGTACCCGGACGGGGTGCGCGCGGTCGTGGGCGTCGGCGCCCCGGCCGAGCTCCCCGATGCTGCGCGCCAGGGCATGGCCGACCGGGCGGCGACGGTCGAGGCGGAGGGCATGGGAGCGGTGGCCGAGACGGTTGCCACGAACGGCGTCTCCCCCACCTTCCGCGAGCAGAACCCGGAGGAGTTCCAGGAGCTGATCTCGATGCTCGCGGGCAACGATCCCGAGGGCTACGCCGCGCAGTGTCGCGCGCTCGTAGGCCTGGACATCACGGCCGGCCTGACGGCGATCTCGGCTCCCGTCGCGCTCGTCTCGGGCGATCGGGACGCAGTCTCCCCACCCCAGGTCACCGAGACGAACGCCGGCCGCGTCCAGGATGGACGTGCGACGATCCTGGAGGACTGCGGGCACATCCTCACCTGGGAGAGACCGGAAGCCCTCGCCGAGGCCGCCTGGCCGCTGCTTCGCGACCAGCCCTGAGAACGAGGATCGCCCAAGCCCGGTGAGGGCAGACGCCGCCTGCGTCTCAGCCTTCTAGAGGTCGACTCCGAGCTTGCGAAGCTCGACGGTCGCCGCTCGGCGCCACCGAGTCGTGTCAGGGGAGAACGGCAGCATGAACGGCATTCCATTCGCCTTGCGGAGCGGCTTGCCGTCACGCAGGACGCGGTAGTGGCCCGGCGTCGCCTCGACGCTGAGCCCGGCGGCTTCGAGCCGGCGGATGAACTCGCGAACGTCCTTCCTCACGTGGGCGGCTCGTCGGTTGCGGTCACCGAGACGGACGGCTCTCGAGCTTCCAGGTCTCGGAGCCCGTGATCTCGCTCGTCGCCACCGGTCGCCCCACTGAGGCAAACTTAGCGGAATCGAGCTCCGGGACCGATCGGTCCCGGCGAGATCTTCTGAGCACGGAGCATGCGCGGGTTGTATCGCGGCTCGTTTCCGCTCATCGGCCACGAAATCGAACACCTCCTCGATCGGCCGTCCTGCGCGCAGAGGGCCGGCGCCGACGCCGAACGCTCTGCCGCGGCGGCGAGGAGCGCCGGGATCGTCCCGGACTGCGCAGCGCGTGTCTCGCGGAGCTCCGTTGACCTGTCGATGGCGTCGTTCCTCGGGAGGGCTACCACGTATCGTGGTCGCACCGCTGCCGCCTGGCAAGGCCGTCCGCTCAACCCGTGTTGCGGAGCGCCGCGGCGATGCCCGTGATCGAGCGAAGGAGCGGGAGCCGGTACTCCTCCGCGCCGCTCTCGCGCCAGCCGCGGAGAAGGGCCACCTGGATCGCGTTCATCGGGTCGACGTACGGGTTTCGCAGCCGGATCGAGCGCTGGACGATCGGGTGGCGGTCGAGGAGCTCACCCGCCTCGACGATGTCGAGCACGGCCTCGACCGTGCGCTCGTGCTCCTCGGAGATCGGCCCGAACAGGCGAGTGTCGGACACGAGCTCGAGATAGCCGTGCGAGATCGCGAGGCTCGACTTCGCAAGGGTCATCTCGAGGTTCTCGACCAGGGCGCGAAAGAAGGGGGACATCCGGTAGAGCTCGCGCAGCTCGCTTCGGTCGGCTGCGGCGAAGGCGGAGCCGCAGCCGTACCAGGCGGGAACGAGACAACGGTTCTGCGTCCATGCGAACACCCAGGGAATCGCACGAAGCGAGCGCAGGAAGTCCGCGTCGTCGGGGCGACGGGCCGGCCGGGAGCCGATCTCGAGCAGCGAGAGCTCGTCGATCGGCGTGAACTCGCGGAAGAAGGCGACGAACGACGGGGCGTCGACGAGGGCTCGGTACACGCGGTGCGCGACCTTCGAGAGGCGATCGAGCGTGTCGCGCGAACCGGCCGGAAGAGGAGCGCTCACGACCCGGGGGAACGCCGACAGGAGCGTTGCCGCGAGGGCCGCCTCGAGGTTCCGCTCGGCGAGCCCCGGCAGGCCGTACTTGAACGAGATCGTCTCGCCCTGCTCCGTCAGCTTCAACCGGCCCGGCGGCTGTCCCGGCGGCTGCGCGAGGATCGCCGCGTGGGTCGGCCCGCCTCCCCGGCCGGTGCTGCCGCCGCGGCCGTGGAAGATCGTCAGCTCGGCCCCGCGCCGGCGAGCGACGCCGGCGACCGCCTCCTGGGCCTTGAAGATCTCCCACTGCGCGGTCAGGTAGCCGCCGTCCTTGCCCGAGTCGGAGTAGCCGACCATGACCTCGAGACGTCCCTTCGGCGCAGCCCGCCCGTCTTCGAGCAGCTCCTCGACGATCGCCGGCGCCGCTCGTAGGTCATCGATGGTCTCGAACAACGGCACCGGGCGCAGTCCGTCGTCACGGGCGAGCTCGAACACGGCGAGCATGTCGCCGGCGGAGCTGACACCGGAGACGATGGCCGCGCCCGCCGCCTCGGCTCCGAAACGACTCCGCAGGCGACCGACCCGCTCGAGCAACGCCCGCGCCCGCCCATCGCCCGCACGCACGTCACGGGCGTGGACGCGCACGTCGAGGGCGGCCACGTGGAAGCCGAAGAGCTCGACGCGACGGCGAAGCGCCGCCAGCGCGCCGTCCGCGATCCGCGCTCCCCGGTTGGCGCGAAGGCTGCGGTCGAGCACCTCGAGGTCGGCCGCCAGCTCGGCCGCCGATCCGTAGCCCGGCTCCTCGCCGCCGTCGAGCATGTTCCCGAGCCGGCGCCACACGAACGACAGCTTGCGGCGATACGGCTCCTCTGCATTGCGCCGGCCGATCTCGGCGAGATAGCCGGGCAACTCTGCCTCGTCGCGCGCGAGCGAGTCGGTGAGCTCCGCCGAGACCCCGACGAGGCGCGTCGAGACCGCGAGCGTTCTCGCCAGCTCCCGTACCTCCTCCTGGTAGCGGGCGAGGACGAGCACACGCGCCCGCTCCAGGGCCTCCTCGGCGGTGTCCGCTCCGGCTCCGGGGTTCCCGTCTGCGTCCCCGCCGATCCAGCTCCCGAACGAGAGAGGGGTCGGGCTCGCGGGCAGGCGGCGGCGGTACTCTGCGAGCACGTGCTCGGCGCTGTCGAGCAGGCTGCGCTCGAAGAACCAGAGGCCCTGGCGGATCTCGTCGCTGACCCGGGGCCGTGCGGGGCGGATCTCGTCGGACTGCCAGAGGAGCGTGATCTCGCCCGCGAGCTCCGCCCGGACGTCCTCGCCGGCATCGTGCCGCTCGAGCAGGCCGCTCAGCCTGACGTGGGAGGTCAGGACGCCGCGCCGTGTCGCCTCGGTCGGATGGGCCGTGAGGACGAGCTCGAGCGAAACGTGCGCGGCCGCGGGCGCCAGCTCGGCGGCGGACACGCCGGCGTCGTCGAGCCGCTCGAACGCAGCAGCGAGCGACTCGCGCGGGAGCTTCCCTTCCCGGCCGTAGCTCCGCCGGCGCCGCGTCCGGTGGTGCTGCTCGGCCAGGTTCGCGAGCTGGAAGTACACGGCGAAGGCGCGCAGGACGGCTGCCTGGCGGTCGAGCGGAAGGCCCGCGATCTCGGCTTCGAGCGTCGCCCAGAGCCGCGGGCTCTCGCCGGCACGAGCGGCGCGCGTTCCCCGCCGGATGCGCTCGACGGCTCCGAGGAGCTCCTGATCCTCCTGCTCGACGAGCACCTCGCCGAGCACTGCGCCGAGCAGCCGGACATCGCGACGCAGCGCGTCGGTGCTCATGCCACTTCGACTCAGTCGCCGGGCATGTAACCGGCCTCGTCGAGCCGCTTTCCCCGCCGGGCAGCCTCCTCGAGCACCTTCGGCGCCCACGTCAGGCGTCCCGCGTCGGTTCCGCCGACGACGACGAGAAGAAACGCCTCCTCCTCGCCCGCGTTCCGGAACCCCCGCCAGACGCCTGCCGGCACGGACGCGACGTCCCACGGGCCGAGGATCACCTCGTGCTCCTCGTCTTCACCGTAGAAGATCTGCCAGCGCCCGGTCAGCGGCACGAAGACCTCGACGGTCGTGTGGGTGTGAAGCGCGGATCCGTTCCCGGGCGTCGCCCTCAGGATCGCGAGGTGGAAGTCCTCCGGCGGGATGGCCGGCTGTTCGCCGCGATCCTCGCCGACGTTCGGTCCGATGATGCTCCAGATCTCGCGCGCGTACCCCGGGATGACGGTGTCGATGAAAAGGCCCTCGTTGCCCTGCAGCTCGTCGAAGCGGGCCACTCGGCCGGCAAGCGGATCGGACTCGGCCATGGCGGAAGCCTACGGATATGGTCTCGCCGTGGCGAGCGACTTCGGCGACACGCTTCGGGACGCCTGGGCGTCCGGCCGCCCGACGTTCGGAGGCTGGTGCTCGATCCCGGATCCGTTCGCCGCCGAGGTGCTCGCCCAGTGCGGCTTCGACTGGTGCTGCGTCGACCTGCAGCACGGTCTCGCGGGCCTCGAGACGGCCGGGCCGATGCTCCAGGCGATCTCGCTCTCCGGGATCCCACCGCTCGTCCGCGTGCCGGCCAACGAGCCCTGGCTCGTCATGCGCGCGCTCGATCTCGGCGCCGCCGGCGTGATCGTCCCGCTCGTCTCGAGCCCCGAGGAGGCAGAGCGAGCGGCCCGCGCGTGTCGCTATCCACCCGACGGCGAGCGCAGCTACGGCCCGGCGCGGGTGTCCTCCCGGCAGCGCACCGGCGCACGCTACGCCGACTCCCAGGTCTTCTGCATCCCCATGATCGAGACGGCGGGCGGGGTCGAGCGGCTCGACGAGATCCTCGCCGCTCCCGGCGTGGACGGGATCTACGTCGGGCCCCGCGATCTCGCGCTCTCCCACGGGCTCGCTCCGGGAGAAGCGCTCGACGAGCTGATCGCACGGATCCTCGCGAGGTGCCGAGAGCGCGGCGTTCCCGCCGGCATCCATACGCGGTCCGGTGCCGAGGCGAGAGCCCGGGCAGACGCGGGCTTCGCCTTCTGCACGATCGCCACCGACCGGGAGCTGCTCGCGCGCGGGGCCTCGACCGAGCTGGCGGCCGCCCTCGGACGGGCCCCGGAGCCACGGTCTCCGGCCGATCCGACCCTGCGGGCCACGGTCGGCTATCTCTCGTCCTGATGCCGGCCGTCAGGGCGGAAGCGCTCGACCGGGCGATCCGCGAGGTGCTCGAGGCTGCCGGCACGCCCTCTGAGGCGGCCCGGATCGTCGCCGAGTCGCTCGTTCTCGCCAATTTGAAGGGAATCGACTCGCACGGTCTCGTTCGGGTCGTACAGTATGCCGCCGACATCGACTCGGGGCGCATCCTGCCGGGTGCCGTTCCGACCGTCCGCGAGCGGGACGGGAAACTGTACGTCGACGGCGCCTGGGGCTTCGGCCAGGTTGCCGCCCGGCTCGCTGCCCGGGTCGCGGCCGAGCGGGCGCGCGACAGCGGGGTCGCGTTCGTGACGCTCGCAGGCGTTCACCACGTCGGGCGGCTCGGCGAGACGGTGGAGCGCGCAGCCGCCCAGGACTGCCTCGCCTTCGCCGTGTGCAACACGGGGCCGGCTGGAGGACGCGTCGCACCGTACGGAGGACGCTCGCCGCTCTTCGGAACCAACCCGCTCGCCTACGCCGTCCCGACCCGGGCGGGCCCTCCGGTGGTGGCCGACTTCTCGACGTCCGTGACGGCGGAGGGCCGCGTCCGGCTCGCGCGCGAGACCGGAGCCCGCGTCCCCGACGGCTGGATCGTGGACGCTGCCGGGAATCCGAGCAACGACCCGGCGGCGCTCTATGAAGGCGGCGCGCTCCTGCCGGCGGGCGGCCACAAGGGCTCCGCGCTCGCGTTCCTGGCGGAGGTCCTCGGCGGGCTCGTCGCGGGTGCAGGATGCGCCGCGCTCGGAGACCAGCCGGGGAACGGGCTCGCGCTAGTGGCGCTCCATCCGGCTCCGGCCGGTGTGGACGCGCTGGTTCGGGCAGTTCGCGCCACACCGCCCGCCTCCGGCTTCGAGCGGGTCCAGGCGCCCGGCGACCCGGAGACCGAGACCGAGGCGGCTCGCCGGCGCGCCGGCATCCCGGTGCCGGAGGCGACCTGGCAGAGCTTCGTCGAGCTGGGCGGGCGCTACGGCGTGGCGGTGACGTAGCCGCCGTCGACCTGGATGGCTGCGCCGGTGACGTACGAAGCGGCAGGCGAGAGAAGGAAGGCGGCGACCCGACCGAACTCCTCCGGCTGGCCGTAGCGGCCGAGCGGGATGGCGCTGCCCGTGCGGACACGAATCTCCTCGAGCGAGACGCCCTCCGCCGCGGCGCGTCGTTCGTCGACCATGAGAACCCGATCGGTATCGATCCTCCCGGGCGCGATCGAGTTGACGCGGACGGACGGCCCGAGCTCGACGGCGAGCACGTTCACGAGCGCGGCCACGCCCGGCCGGAGGACGTTCGAGGTCGCAAGCCCCGGAATCGGTACGCGCACCGAGGACGACGTCACGAAGAGAATCGAGGCGCCGTCGGAGAGCTCGGGCCTGAGCGTGCGGATCAGCCGGATCGGATTGCCGATGAGCAGGCGGAAGGCCCCCTCCCACTGGTCGTCGTCCGTGTTCAGCACGTCCCCCGGCGGCGGCCCGCCCGAGCTGACGAGGATGCCGTCGAGCGCGCCGAGCGCTCGGGCCGCCTCGACTACGCCATCGATCCCCTCGACCGTCTCGAGATCGGCGGCGCAGGGGATCGCCTGGCTGCCGAGCTCGGCTGCGGCGGCGGCCGGGTCGCGCGAGACGAGCAGGACGCACGCGCCCTCGGCCAGAAGGGCCCCGGCAACGCCCCGGCCGAGCCCCTTGCTCGCGCCGCAGACGACGAACGTCCTGCCTTCGAGATCGAGGTTCACACGAGCGCTCCGACCCGCGCCGCGAACCTCTCGATCTCGGCCTCTCCGTCCAGCGCCCCCAGCTCGAGGTCGTAGCTGCGTTTCTCGCCCGGGTCGAGCTCGATCAGCTCGCCGCGCTCGCGGGCGTCGAGGCGGCCGGCCGTGCGGTTCGTACACGGCTCGATCCCGACGACGTAGGTGCCCTCACCGAGCATGCGCCACATGAAGTGGTGCGGGAGCTGATCCTCTCGGTACACCTCGTACGCCCCGATGCCGAGCCGCCGGTTCACGACTCCGACGGGCACGGTGCCGCCCGGCTCGACGGCGTTCTCGTGCTCGAACACCTGCTCGACGAACGCGGACGCCGGCGCGGCGAGCGTCGTGTAACCCTCCACCGGATGCTCGCCGCGCGCCTCGACGGATCGCGCGGGCACCAGCACTTCCGACCCCTCGGAGGCGACGGGGAAGCCGACGTTCACGTGGTAGAGGACGCATGTGCGGCGTCCGGTCCCAGCCGACGTTCTCGACCTCGTCGGCGATGGTCAGGCGCGACTCGCCGACGCGCGCCTCGATCCGCCTGCGCAGGACGAGGTGCTCGCCGAAGACCGATGCCTGCAGCGTCTCGCCTTCCGCCCAGAGCACGCACTCGTCGCCCTCCCAGTGCTCGCCGTAACCCGCCAGCCGGGCGGGGCGGTTGGAGAGGCGCCCGTGGAGCGGGAACTCCTCGGTCTGCTTCGGCGGGTAGTGATACTGGGCGGCCGTGTCCTCGGCCATGAACAGCGTGTGGTCGATCCCGCAGGTGGTGAGAAAGCCGCCGCCCCAGTTGCGCATGAAGCCGAGACCCTCCCACTCGTAGAACCAGGGGCCGGCGAAGCCGACGCCGGAGTCCCACGCCAGCGAACGGCCGGCGAGTTCACAGCGACCGATGTCGAAGGCGCGGTCGACGAGGACGTCGAAGGAGAAGCCGGTGCCCGTCCGGAACTCGAGCACGCGCACGCAGCGCTCGGACCCGTCTCCGAGCTCGGCCAGCCGAACGCCGGCGACCTGCCCGAGGCGACCGGCGTGGCGCAGGAGGTCGGCGCGCGTGTAGGTCGTTCCCCAGAGCTCCGGCACGCGGGGAACCTACAGGACGGGGCTCTGCGTGCCCAGCCCGCTCGCCTGGGCGACCGAGAAGAGCCTGACGGGCTCCGGCACACCCTTCCGGGCCTCAGGAGACCCTACCTCCTTTCCTGAACGCCCAGATCACGTTGTCGCGGAGGATCCTGTCGGCCGCCTCCTGCCCGATCCGGGCACGCAACTTCGGTGCGAACGTCCCGTAGACGTAGTCGTTGTGGCGGTCGTACTGGAACATGGGCGGGTTGACGTAGACGGAGGCGTCCGCCGTCACCATCACCCGGTCGCCGTAGCCCGCGTCGACCATCGCCTCGATGCGGTCGAGCATCGACTCGTCGTCGGTCGGCCCGTGGAAGAACGTGTCCTCGTCGGTCGAGATCGCGTCGTACTCGAGCATGGCGCCCCGCCTCGCGAGCGCGATGTGATCCTCGACGGGCGAAGGCTGGGCGTGGCCCCAGACGAAGCGACGGAGGTTGAAGCCCTCGCTCGTCAGCGTCTTCACGACCGCGAGCGTCGCATCGGTGAACGGCGAGTGGGCGGAGATCGTCGCACCGGCCCTCCTGGCCGCGCGCGCGGCTGCCCGGTGGATCCTCGTGTCCCTCCTCGTCGGGCCGCTCTCCGTCGTCGCGATCTTGATCCAGCTCGCCCGGATCGGCGTCCCCTCGACCCCGAACGCGAGCTCCCGGTAGAAGCTGTTGGCGATCTCGGCGACCGTCATGCGGGCGTACTCCGGCGGGTAGAGGCTCTTGTAGATCCCCGTCGGCATCAGGATGTTCATGCCCGTCTGACGGGAGACGTCCCGGAGCAGGAGCGGCGCTCGACCGACGCCGAGGTTCGTCCAGTCGGCGAGCAGGTTGACTCCCTGGCCGCGCAGGACGTTCACGCTGGCCACGCACGCCTCGGTCACCTCCGACCAGTTCACGTCCATGTACGCGGGATCGGTCGGCCCCAGGAAGTCGACGAACAGGTGCTCGTGCGCCAGCGCGAACGTGACGTCCGAGCCTCGGATGGGCCCGGTGACCGTGTTCAGGACGACGCTGTCGACCGGCCGTGGGCCGGCCGGTCGCCCCGCCGCGTTCGTCCTCAGGCCCGCCGCGGCCGCTCGCGAAACCAATCCGCCTGCCAACCCCGCGGCCAGAAGGGCTCCCGTCCCCCTGACCAGGAGCTCGCGCCGGTCGAGCTCGCCCGGATGATCCTCGCCTGTCATCCTCGCCTCCTTACCGATAATCGATAGTGACGATGCGAACCTAGAGCCGGCACCCGGCGAAAGTCAATGCGACGCCGCTACTGCGCCCGCGACTCGCCGACCGCGCGCGAGGCAGGGCCGGCGGCGCCGTAGGCCGCGTAGCCGCCGTCGACCACGAGGGTCTGACCGGTCACGAAGCCGGCATCTGCGGACGCGAGGAGGACGACTGCCTGCGCGACGTCTTCCGGAGTCGCCAGCCGCCCGGCCGGGATCCGGTCGATGACCTCCTGCTCGACGAGGATTCCGTCTCGCATCGCCGCCTCGACCATCCGCGTCCTGACGGGCCCCGGCTCGACTGCGTTCACGCGCACGCCGCGGCCTGCCCACTCCACCCCCAGGATCCGCGTCAGCCCGACGACTCCGGCCTTGCTCGCCCCGTATGGCGCGCGCCCGGGAACGCCTACCTCGGCGCCCGTGACGGAGGCGACGTTCACGATCACCCCGCGCCCGGCCGCGAGCATGCGGCGGCCGACGATCTGGCAGCAGCGGAAGACGCCGTTCAGGTTCACGTCGAGCACGGTCGCCCAGTCCTCCTCGCTCAGGCTCTCGGCGGGGCCGATCCGGTTCACGGCCGCGTTGTTGACGAGGATCGTGGGCGTCCCGAGCGTACGCTCGACCTCGTCCACCGCCGCCTCGATCGAGACCCGATCGCGCACGTCGAGGACGATCGGCGTCCGCGAGAGCCCGGTGCGGGCGACGTGCGCGCCCTCACCCTCGAGCGCATCGGCGATCGCGGAGCCGATGCTCTGGGCAGCTCCCGTGACGATCGCGACTTCGCCCTCGAGGCGCGGCATCGTCACGTCAGTGCATCGCCCAGCCGCCGTCGATCATGATCGTCTGGCCGGTGATGAAGCTCGACGCGTCGCTCGCGAGGAAGACGGCGAGGTTGCCGATGTCCTCGGGCGTGCCGCGGCGCTTGAGGCTCTGCTGGTCGTAGATCCACTGCGTGTACTCCTCGGGGTTCGGGTGGATCTTCTCGGCATCTGTGGGGAAGGCGCCGGGAGCGATGGCGTTCACCGTGATTCCCTCGGGGCCGAGCTCGCGGGCAAGGGCGCGGGTGAAGCCGATGACGCCGCCCTTCGAGACCACGTAGTCGAGGAGCATGGGCAGGCCGATGAAGAAGGTGATCGAGCTGAGGTTGACGATCCGGCCGTGGCCCCGCGCCTTCATCGACTCGTGCACGGCCCTCGCGCAGAGGAAGTACCCCTTTACGTTCGTCGCCTGGACGGCATCCCACTCCTCCTCGGTGATCTCGTCCCAGGCCCGGCGCGGATAGATCGCGGCGTTGTTCACCAGCACGTCGACGCCGCCCAGCTCGCGCACCACCTGATCGGCCATCGCCTCGCACCGACGCCAGGTCGGAGACGTCGGCCTCGACCACGACCGCCTGTCCGTTTGCCGCGAGGATCGCGTCGCGGACGTCCTCGAGCGGATCGCCGGGCCGGCCCACGACCGCGACCGCGGCCCCGGCCTCTGCGAGTGCCCGGCAGATGCTCGTGCCGAGCCCACCGCCGCCGCCGGTGACGAGGGCCACCCGGCCGTCGAGCCGGAACTGCGCCAGCGTCACCGAGGCGTCACCTCGGAGATCGCGACGGCACGGCCTTCGGCGGCGGAGCGATAGGCCGCCTCGACGAGCGACATCGTCCCGAGGGTCGTGCGTCCGGAGATCTCCGGCTCCGTGTCCTCCTGGATCGCCCGCATGAGCTGGCCCATGGTTCCCTTGAACGCCTGCGGGAACCAGCGCTCCTCCCAGCGCGGGCGCTCCCACTCGCCGTCCATCGCCCGCGTCGTCCAGTCGATCGTCGAGGGGCTGCCGGCGGGATAGTCGGGCCAGCCGATCGTCCCCTTGGCCACGCCTTCGGTGCCCTCGACCCGCCATTCGATCCGGTGGTCGACCCACGTGTAGCAGTTGTCGAGGCCGATCACGCGCAGGCCGTTTGCGTACTCGAGGACGTAGAACGCCATCCCGTCCTCGTGCGCGAAGTCGTGGCTCGGGTCCGGCCGCACGCTGACGAGGATGCGCTCCGGGTCGCCGAACAGGAACCGGAACGCGTCGAGGTGGTGGATCGACATGTTGAGCAGCGCGATCCGGCCGTACGGCTTGATGAACTCCTGCCAGTGCGGCCGGGCGTTCATGACGATCTCGCCGACGACCGGCTCTCCGAGCTCGCCGCGGTCGAGCAGCGTCTTGAGCGCCCGCATCGACTGGTCGTAGCGCATGTTGTGGTTGACGCCGAGCTTCTTCCCGGCCTCGTCGCAGGCGCGCACCATCTCGACCGCCTCCTCGAGCGTGAAGGCGACCGGCTTCTGCGCCAGGATCCCCTTCACGTGGTCGCGCTTGCAGGCCTCGCGCACGATCTCGAGCTGCTGGTCCGGCGGGAACGCGATGTCGACGATCTCGACGCGCTCGTCGTCGAGCAGCTCCTGCCAGGTGTCGTGCACCGTCTCGACGCCGCGCTCCTCGGCGGCCGCCCGCGCGTTGTCCGGCGTGCGCGAGGCGATCGCGACCACGTTGAAGCCGGCCTCCCCGTAGGCGACGAGGTGGATGTCCTTCATGATGAAGCCGGCGCCGACGCACCCGATCCCGTAGTCGGTCTTCGGGGGGAGGTTCGGCCCGGTGTTGAGATCGAAGTCCGCCACGTCGTTCTCCTAGGCGCGGACGCCGAGGTCGCGCATGATCTGCGCGGTCCCGTCGTAGGCCTGCTGCGCCCACTCGACGATCTTGTCGGGATCCGGCGAGTACTCGAGCTCGATCGACACGGTGCCGTCGTAGCCGGTGTCGCGGATCGCGGCCAGGTACTCGCTGATCGGCGTCACGCCCAGGCCGGCGGGCAGGTCGCCGTGCACCTTGCCGTCGCAGTCGGAGAGGTGGATGTGGCCGATCAGCCCGGTGAGCTTCGCGACGTCGTCGAAGGAGGCGTTCGAGAGGTGCAGGTGCGAGATGTCGGCGTTCGCGCGCACGGCCGGCACGTCGACCTCCTTCGACGAACCGGACGAGCTCGTCGACGTCCTTGAGGAGCGCCTCCTCGAACGGCTCGAGCTCGAGCACGACCTCGAGGCCCTTCGAGGCGGCGTACTCGCCCGCATTGCGAACGGCTTCGACCGCCATGTCCCAGATCGCCGTGCGCGGGAAGACCTCACCGTCCCAGTAGTACTCGCCGACGACGAGCAGAACGTTGCGCGCGTCGAGGTAGGCGCCCTGGTCGACGTACGCCTTGATGCGGTCGAGCGTGAAGCGCTGTACCGAGGGGTTGAAGTCGACGAGACCGAAACGCGACGCACACGACCGAGCGGACCGGCAGGCCCGACCTCCTCGCACGTCTCCTTGATCTCGCGGCGCTCGTCGTCCGTCAGGTCGAGCGGATCCTCGAACACGTCGTACGTGTCGAAGCCGATCTCCTTCGCGGCGCGGATCCCCTCCAGACGGCCGACCTTCGTGCCGAGCCAGGTCGAGCTGATCATTCCGAGTTCCATGCGATCCTCCTTGGGGCCAGGGGTTGTCAGCAGCGGACGGTCAACCGACCGCCCTCCAGGTGAGGCCGTCGGGCGACTCCTCCGCCCGGCCGGCGGCGACGAGCTCGCGCAGGTGCGCCCGGAGCGGCCCTGCGAGCTCGTTCGGCATGGACGTGAACGGGCCGAGCCGCGGGTCGGCCGCGGCCAGCGCGGTCGCGAGGGTCAGCTCGCGACCCCCGATGACGATCTCCTCGACCACATCGCGCGCCTCGCGAACGAACTCGATCGTGTCGTCCAGGAACCGGTCGACGTCCGTGCCCTCGATGACGTCGTAGTGCGCGGTCAGGAGGCGCTCGGGCTCGAGGCTGACGAGCAGGCGGGCGGACGCCTCGTATGCGGCCGCGTCGAAGTACGGCGGCGGATGGATGACGTTGCGCTCCGTGTCGAGCAGCCCGCTCGCCATCACGGCGTCCTGCACGATCGCGGTGCGCGACGCCGGCACCCACAGGCCGATGTGACCGCGGCTGTGGCCCGGGAGATGGAGCACGTGCGCCTCGAGCGACGAGCCGAGGCGGAAGACCTCGCCGCCCTGGAGCCGCACGTCGACAGGCACGTCAGGCCCCATGGCGTCGCGCAGCCAGGCGGCGGTCTCCGGGTCGTAACCGATGCCGTGCCCCGCGTACCAGCCGTAGCGCTCGCGCAGGATCAGCTCCCGGCTCTCGATCCACGCGGCGTCGAGCGCGTGGGCGCACAAGAGCGCCCGCGGAGCCGCCTCGCGCATCGCGGCGTTCCCCCCGAAGTGATCGACGTCGGCGTGCGTGTTGAGGACCAGGTCGAGCTCTGCCGGATCGAAGCCCGCGTCTGCGAGGAAGGGCAGGATCACGTCGGCCGGCGTCTCCTTGACGCCCGTGTCGACGAGGAGCGTCCGCTCCCCGTGCAGCAGGTACTGCGAGAAGGGCCGTGGCCCGAGAATCGACTCGATTCGCTGGATTCCGGGGACGATCTCCATCCGCTGTGGCGCGACTCTAGTCGAGGATTGGGAACGTTTTCAACCATGGACCGAGCGGCAGTGCGCGCCGGGCGGTCGGGTCGCCGATGGAGACCGGGAATACGCGAACCCGCGCTGGGCCGGACAGGTCCGGCCCCTACATGCGTCGGGTCGAGCCGCCCGGACGCGAAGGTGCGGCGCGAACCGTAGGGGCCGGACCTGTCCGGCCCGTTACTCCTGAGCTGAAGGCTCAGGAGTAGTCGACGTACACCGTCTTCGTCTGCGTGTAGAAGTCGGCGACGGAGCCGAGCTCCTTCGGGCCGAGGCCCGATCCCTTCAGCCCGCCGAAGGGCAGGTGGTTCTCCGCCCCGATCGGCGGCTTGTTGATGTGGACGACGCCCGCGTCGGTCTCCTGCATGAAGCGGATCGCCGCGTTCAGGTCACGCGTGTAGATCGACGCCGAGAGCCCGTAGCGGGTCGAGGTCGCGACGTCGATCGCCTCGTCGAAGTCGGCCACCTCCATCACCGGCAGCACCGGGCCGAAGACCTCCTCGTTCGCGATCGTCATCGAGC
This sequence comes from uncultured Thermoleophilia bacterium, assembly GCA_963819905.1. Classification (GTDB taxonomy): domain Bacteria; phylum Actinomycetota; class Thermoleophilia; order Gaiellales; family Gaiellaceae; genus CAWCQC01. Next base: position 167,879 of record CAWFXP010000006.1, on the reverse strand, counting down.
GGTCGACGTTCGCGAGCAGCGTCGGCTCGAGGAAGTAGCCGGAGCCGTTGCCCGTGCCGGCGCGCGAGCCGCCGACGACCAGCGCCGCGCCCTCCTGCCTTCGCGCGGTCGATCGCACCGAGGACCTCTTCGAGCGCGGACTCGTCGACGAGAGGCCCGATATCGGACGCCTCGTCGTCTCCGGGACCGACCCTCACCTTCCTCGTCTCCTCGGCGAGCAGCTCGGTGAGCCGGTCGGCGACGGAGCGCACGGCGACGATCCGCCTCGGCGCCGTGCAGCGCTGCCCGGTCGTCCCGAACGCGGCCATGACGCAGCCCTTGGCCGCCCGCTCGAGATCGGCGTCCTCGAGGACGATCACCGCGTTGTGCCCGCCCATCTCCGCCTGCACCCGCTTGCCGAGCGCGGCCGCCTTGACGTTGATGTCGGTCCCGACCGCAGTCGAGCCGGTGAACGAGATCGCCTTGACGCGGGGATCGGTCACGATCGCCTCGCCCACCACCCGGCCGGAGCCGAGCACGAGGTTGAGGACGCCGTCCGGGACCCCGGCGTCCGCCAGCGCCTCGACGAGCGCGATCGCCGTGAGCGGCGTCAGCTGCGCCGGCTTCAGCACGACCGTGTTCCCGCAGACGAGCGACGAGCCGAGCTTCCAGCTCGGGATGTTGAAGGGGAAGTTCCACGGCGTGATCAGGCCGACGACCCCGAGCGGCTCACGCAGCGTCAGCCCCATCATCCGGTCGGACTCGGTGGGCGCCGTGATGCCCGGTGATCGAGCCGCCCTGGTGGCCGATCCAGCTCCATGAACTGCGATCACCCGCGGCACCTCGCCGCGCGCCTCGGCCAGCGTCTTCCCCTGCTCCCGGGTGATGAGCCGGGCGAGCTCCTCCTGGCGCTCCTCGATCAGGCGGGACGCCCGGACGAGGATCTGGCCACGCCGGATCGGCGACATCGCCTTCCAGGCCGGGAAACGCGTCGGCCGCTGCCTGCGATCGCCGCCTCGGTGTCCGCCGCGCGTCGAGAGCGGCACCCGGGCGAGCACGTCGGACGGGTCGGCCGGGTTCAGGTCGTCGACCGCGTCGGCCGTCGAAGCGGCGACCCAGCGTCCGCCGATGAAGTTCTCGAGCGTCCGGGCGGTGGTGCTCACTCGTGCGTCCTCGCGTGGCCGACGTTGCCGTTCAGGATGATGCCGCCGTCGACGACGAGCTCCAGCCCGGTGACGTAGCGGGACGCATCCGAGGCGAGGAAGACGAACGGGTCGGCGATCTCCTCGGCCGAGGCGATCCGCCCGAGCGGGATGCGCTCGTTGTAGTTCTTGCGCACCTCCGGCGTGTACGCGACCTGGTTGAGCGGCGTGTCGGTCGCGCCGGGCGAGACCGCGTTGACGGTGATCCCGGTGCGGGCCGAACTCGACGGCGAGCGCCTTCGTGAGCCCGAGGATCCCGCCCTTCGCGGTGAAGTAGGCCGACAGGTCGGCGATCGGCTGGATGTCGACGACCGAGGTGACGTTGACGATGCGCCCGCCGGTTCCCTGCGCGACCATCTGCCGGATCGCCGCCCGGCAGCCGTAGTAGTAGCCGTGCAGGTTCGCGCGCGAGCAGGCCGTGCCAGTCCTCGTCGGTCATCTCGAGGAACGGCTTCACCAGCAGCGCGCGCGGCGTTGTTCACCCAGACGTCGATGCCGCCCCAGGCTCCGAGACGACCCCGTCGGCGAGCTGCCTCGACCTGCATCGGGTCGCCCGTGTCGCCCTTGAGCACGATCGCCTGTCGCCCGGCCGGCGCGGATCGCCGACGGCGGTGTGCTCCGCCTCGGCGTCCGCGCTGCGGTAGGTGAACGCCACGTCGGCTCCCGCCGTCGCCAGCGCGACCGCGGCCGCCGCGCCGATCCCCTGCGAGGCGCCCGTGATGACGACACGCTTGCCGGCGAGCTCGTAGGGAGAGCGATCGCTCATAGCGAGCGGTAGGTGATCTCCTGCCGCTGACCGGTCTCGTGCGAGCGGACGATCGCGTCGCAGATCTCCGCGCAGCGGTAGCCGTCCTCGATGGTCGCCCCGTGGGGGCCGATCGGCGTGTCCTCCTTGATGCACCCTGAGCAGATGGAGCAGCTCGTGGACGAAGTTGTCCTCCCAGCCGATCATGTGGCCGTGGGGCCACCAGTGCTCCCAGTACGGGTGGTAGGCCTCCGAGACGAGCACGGTGCGGAAGCCCTGGGCGTGCTCGCCGGGCTTCGAGTCGACGATGTTCACGAGCAGCTCGTTCAGCCGCTCCGAGTCGAAGACGATCGTCCCCTTCGAGCCGTTGATCTCCCAGCGCATCTGATTCTTGCGGCCGGCCGCGAAGCGGGTCGCCTCGTAGGTGCCGATGGCGCCGTTCTCGAACTCGACGGTCGCCTCGAACGCGTCGTCGACGTCGACGGTGCCGCCCGGCCGCTCCTCGATGAACGTCCGGAGGACGCCGTTCACCGCCGCCGGCTCGCCGACGAGGTAGCGCGACTGGTCGATCACGTGCGCGCCGAGGTCGCCGAGCGCACCCGAGCCCGCGACCGACTTGTCGAGCCGCCAGACCTTGGGGAACTCCGGATCCATGATCCATTCCTGGTGGTAGCGGCCGCGGAAGTGGTAGATCTCGCCGAGCTCGCCGCCGTCGATCATCTCCTTCGCGAGGCGGATCGCGGGATAGAAGCGGTAGTTGAAGGCGGTCATCGCCTTCACGCCCGTCTTCGGCGACGCCCTTCCAGATCTCGTAGCTCTCGTCGGCGGTCCGGCCGAGCGGCTTCTCGCAGATGATGTGCTTGCCCGCCTTCGCCGCGGCGACCGTCGGCTCGAGGTGGATGTCGTTCGGCCCGCCGTTGTCGAACACCTGGACGTCCGGGTTCGCGACGACCTCCCGCCAGTCGGTCGTCCACTTCTCGTAGCCGTAGCGGCGGGCAGCCTCCTTGACCGCCTCCTCGTTGCGCCCCGAGATCGCGACGAGCCGCGGGATGTACGGCGGCGGCCACGTCATGTACGCGATCTTCTTCAGCGCGTTCGAGTGGGCCTTGCCCATGAAGGCGTAGCCGAGCATCCCGATCCCGATCGACGGGATCTCCTCGCCGGCTGCGGCCTCGCCCATCGTGACGAAGCCGACCTGCGGTTCCTCAGCCATGGCTCTCCCTTCGCTTCCGGGGCGGCTATGCGAGCCACCAGGCCGTGGAGTCGGGCCCGAGCGGCTTCTTGATGATGAGCGGCTGCAGGAACTTGATCGCACTGCTCGCAGCCGTCCTCCTCGGACATCACCGGATCCTCGTGCTCGAACGAGAGGACGTAGTCGTAGCCGACTTCGAGCAGGGCCGTCATGACGCGCTTCCACTCGACGTCGCCCCAGCCCGGTACGCGGTAGCGGGCGGCGCGGTCCGGGCGCTGCCACGAGCCGCCGCTCGTGACGCCGTCGATGTGCAGGATGTCCTTCTGGAGCTCCCAGTCCTTCGCGTGGGCGTGGAAGATCCGGTTGCCGAACTTCTTGATGAAGACGACCGGGTCGATCATCTGCCAGATCAGGTGGCTCGGATCGAAGTTGAAGCCCCAGTCGTCGCGGTCGAGCCGCTTGATCGCCTCCTCGGCCGTGTAGACGTTGTAGGCGATCTCGGTCGGGTGGACCTCGTGGGCAAACCGGACGCCGAGCTCCTTGAAGCGGTCGAGGATCGGGCTCCAGCGCTCGACGAAGAGCTCCCAGCCCTCTTCGTAGATCGCCAGGCGCTGCGGTGGCCAGATGTACCAGCTCTCCCAGACGGTCGATCCGAAGAATCCACAGACCGTCTGGATCTCGAGCGCAGAGGCGACCTCGGCCGTCTTGATGATGTGCTCCGTTCCGAGCTTGACCATCTCCTCCTTGTCGGAGGTTCCGGCCCACTCGTCGAGGCTCGCGTCGCTGAACGGCAGCACCATCTGCGAGAAGAGGTGGTTCGAGAGCGCTGAGATTTCGATACCCCGGTCGGCGAGCGCCTTCTTGACGCCCTTCCCGTAGAGCGGGATCCTCGGCAGCGCGGTCTGTGTCGAAGTGATTCGATCCCCGCCAGGCGGCGAGCTCGACCATCTCGTAGCCGAGACCGGCGGCGTAGTCGGCCACCTCCTCGAGCGGCTTGTCGTTGAACAGGACGGTGAAGAGCCCGATCTTCATGCCGAAACCTCCCTTGGTCGGTCGAACGCTCGACGCTATACGATCCCCGCGCCCGTGACCGCGGTCACTCGAGGCGTGGGTCGAACACGATCTTGATCCCTCGCCCGCCGCGCAGGTCGGCGAACACACGCTCCCACTCGGCGAGCGGGACGACCTCGGAGACGAGCGCCTCCAGGTCGATCTTCTTCGTCTCGATCAGCGCCATCGCCCGGCGCCACGAGCGCGGCGTCGAGGCGAACCCCGACGTGACCACGAGCTCCTTCTGGAAGACGTTGTCGAGGGGCACGGTCACGTCCCTGCCGAAGACCCCGATCTGGACGTAGCGGGCGCCTCGGCCGGCCGCCTGGAAGCACGTCGCGGCGCCGCCCGCCGCGCCCGAGCACTCGATCACGACGTCCATCTCCGACCGGGTCGAGTGTGCCGTCTCGAAGCCGAGCCGTTGCGCTGCTTCGAGCCGGACGGCGTCCTGCGGGAGGCCCACGACGAGCACCTCGCCCCCGAGCGCCCGCGCCGTCTGGGCGGCGAGCAGGCCGACCGGTCCCGGCCCGGTGACGAGCACGCGGTCTCCGGCCGTGACCTTCGCCGGGTCGAGCAGGCAGTGGCAGACGCAGGCGAGCGGCTCGCTGAGGGCGGCGGCGTGCTCGCCGAGCCAGTCGGGGATCCGGTGCAGGTTCCTCGCCGGGACGACGACCTGGCGGGCGAAGGCGCCGTCGACGAACGAGCCGATCGAGCGACGTTCGGGGCAGAGGTTGATCCTTCCGTCCGAGCACCACTCGCAGGTCCCGCAGGTGGAGAAGTAGGTCTCGGAGACGACCCGGCGCGCCGAGCCAACCGGCGTCGACTCCGTCACCGACGGCGGCCACCACCCCGGAGACCTCGTGCCCCATCGTCACCGGCGGCAGACTCCGGAACTCGTCCGCCTCGATGTGGAGGTCGGTGCCGCAGACGCCGGCGCCCCGAACCTCGAGCAGCACCTCGCCGGCGCCGGGTGCGCGTTCCTCCCGCTCGGCGATACCGACGTTCCCGGGGCCCGGCGCGAGCTTGGCGAGACCCTTCATGCCTACGCGAGCGACGTGGCCGTCCGGTCGCGGATCTCCTCGGCCGCCAGGCCGAAGGCCGGGCGTGAGCCGGCGCCGATCCCGATCTCACCCGAGTACGGATGGTCGGCGACGAAGTCCCAGTCGATCTCGACGCCGAGCCCCGGTCCCGTCGGCAGGTCGATGACGCTGTCGTGCACCGGCGGCGGGTTCGTGACGAGCTTCTCCTGGATCTCGTTGTAGGTGCGGTCGTACTCGATGATCGGCGCGTTCGAGGAGGCCGCGACGACGTGCAGGTTGGCGGCGATCGTGAGCGCGTCCGAGAACGTGTGCGGGATCGCGTGGAGGTGGTGCGCGCCGGCGAGATCCGCGATCCGCTTCGCCTCGCTGATGCCGCCGCAGCGCGACGCGTCGGCCTGCACCACGTGGACCGCCTGCTTCTGGAAGAAGGGCAGGAAGTCCCAGCGCGTGTACATGTTCTCGCCGGTCGCGATCCTGACATCGAGCCGCTCGGCCAGGAACGCGTGCCCGTCGACGTCGTCGATCGAGAGCGGCTCCTCGAAGAACGGCACCTTCAGCGTGTCGAGCTCCCGCCCGACCCGCAGGGCGAGGTGGCGCGTGTAGCACTGGTTCGCGTCGACGAGCATGTCGACCTCGTAGCCGACGTCCTCCCGGATCGCGCGCAGGCACGCGATGTCGTTCTCGACGTCGAGGCCGACCTTCACCTTGAACGCCCGGAAACCCTGGTCCAGGAAGGCCCGCGCCTGGGCGACGGCACCCTCGGGGGTATCCCAGTAGACCGAGCTCGAGTAGCAGGGAACCGGATCGTGGAACGCCCCGCCGAGGAGCTGATAGACGGGGGCGCCGAGCGCCTTGCCCTTGATGTCCCAGAGCGCGATGTCGATCGCGGAGAGGATCGCCACGCCGACCGAGCGGGGGCCGTGAACTCGCAGGATCGAGCCGTAGTAGATCTTGTCCCAGAGGTACTCGATCCGGTGAGGATCCTCGCCGACGAGCGTGGCCGCGAACGTGTTGTCCGCGAGCGTGGCGACCGAGCCGAGGTCGAGCGAGGCGCTGCCGAACGAGCAGGGGCCGTAGCCCGAGATCCCCTCGTCGGTCGTCACCTCGACGAACGCGGCCTGGCGGCGGAGCTTGTAGCCGGCGCCGCTGCGGACGCGGTGCTCCTCGGGAATGACGGTGTCGACGATGTGCGTCTTGAGGCCGGTGATCCTCATCCGGCCACCGTCCGGTAGAGCTCGGCGAGATCTTCCCGCGAGACGGGACGCGGGTTGGTTGTGATGTTCCGGCTCTTCATGGCGTCCTCCACGAGCGTTGGGATGTCGAGTGCCGCAGGATCGAGACCGAAGGCGCGAAGCGTCGGCGGCAGCTCGACGGCCGCGAGCAGCGTCCGGACGGCGTCCACCCCGCGCTCGGCGGCGGCCGCGAGGTCGAGCCCCTCGACGTCCTCTCCGAGCGCGACGGCGACGTCGCGGAGCTTGTCCTCGCAGGCCGGTCGCAGGAAGTCGAGGCCGGCCGGCATGAAGATCGCGTTCGCGACCCCGTGCGGGACGCCGTGATGCGCGGTCACCGGCGTCGAGGCGGCGTGGACGATCGCGTTCGCGTTCATGTTGAACGCGATGCCCGTCATCATGCTGGCGAGCGAGACCTGCGCGATCGCGGCCGGGTCGCGGTCGTAGACCGCCGCCCGCAGGTTCGCGCCGATCATCCGGATCGCCCGGATGTTGATCGAATCGAGAAGCGGATCGGAGCCGAGGTTCAGATACGACTCGATCGCGTGGGCGAGGGCATCGGCGCCGGTGGCGGCGATGATGTGGGGCGGGGCGCTCTGGACGAGCTCCGGATCGACGATCGCGACCCGGGCAGCGAGGTTGCGCGCCGCGCAGACGACCTTGAAGTGCTCCGCCGGATCGGTGATGACCACGACGAAGGTCACCTCGGCGCCGGTGCCGCAGGTCGTCGGCAGGCAGACGACGGGAGGGCCCGGCGCCGGGACGAGGTCCTTGCCGCGGTAGTCCCAGATCGAGCCGCCGTTCTCGATCAGCGCCGAAGCCGCCTTCGCGGCGTCCATCGAGCTGCCTCCGCCGAGCCCGACGAGGCCGTCGCAGCTCTCCCGGCGGTAGAGCTCGACGATCTCGGCCAGGTTGGTGGTCGTCGGGTTCTGCTCGGTGTCCGTGTAGGCAACGGCGGCGAGGCCCGCCGACTCGATCCGTCCGGCGATCCGCTCGACGAGACCTGCTCCCTCGACGCCCCGGTCGGAGACGACGAGCGCGCGGCGTCACGCCGAGCTCGCCGAGGCGTTCGCCGACGTCGCTCGACGCGCCCACCCCGTAGAAGATCCGGGTCGGGCACTCGAACAGATGGGTTCCGTCCCAGGCCATGTCAGCGATCCACTGTTCGGAGCAGGCTCACGCGGGCACGCTACCTATCGCGTTGGTTCCTGCAACAGAGAGGAAAGCGCCGTTCCGAACAGTGCGGGCGACGTGCCGTGATCACGTCGTCGAGCCGGACGACGGGGGGCCCATCGCGTAGAGGCCGAGAACGAACTCCCGGTTCCGGCGGACGATCCCGGCGGCCGTCTCCCGCGCGAGAGCGACGTCGCCGGCCTCGATCGCGTCGACGAGCTGCCGGTGCGACTCCACGCTGACGCGCAGATCGCCGAAGCGCCGGATGGCGGCCTCGGCTCCGAGCTCCATGTCCTGGCGTAGCAACGACCGGAAGTCGAGCATCGTCTGCAGCAGGTAGCGGTTCCCGGCAGCCTCGGCGAGCGCGAGATGGAACTCGACGTCGGCGTCCGGGTAGGCGAGAGGGCTCGCCGCCGCGACCTCCATCTGCTCGATGCACGCGCGCAGCCGCTCGACCTGCTGCGGCGTTCCCCGCTCCGCGGCCAGCGCCGCGAGCTGCGCCTCGATCAGCTCGCGCGCCTCGACGAGCTCCTCGACCTCGGCCCGCTCGAGCGGCCCGGGCTGCAGGGAGTGAACGAGGTCGAGTCGTCGCCCGGCCGCGCTCGGGCCCGACGAGACGTACGTGCCCTCGGCCCGCCTGCGTCTCGACGAGGCCGGCGCTGATGAGCATGCTGATCGCCTCGCGCACCGATCCGACGCTGACCGAGTACATGGCGGCGAGCTCCCGGTGCCCCGGGAGCTGGGAGCCCGGCTCGAGCTCTCCCGAGAGGATCTGACGGCGCAGCTCCGCGGCGATCGTCGCCGGCACGTTCTCGCGCCGGGCCGGCCTTGCGCCGCCGGAAGTCACCGCCGTGTCACTGTTCGGAGCACCCTCACGCGGGCTGACGCTAACAAGCTCGCTGATTCGGCGTCAAATGTCCCGAAGAGCGAACCGTTCCCCGTTGGACAAACTGGAGGCACGCTGCTAATAGTGCGCAGCCTTCCGGTGATCGGAACACGCTTGACGTGGACCGTGAAACCGGGTTAGAAATCGTTTTCAAGAAGAAGGGGAAAGCGTTCGGGAGGGGCCGGTGACGACCGGCCGCGGTTCCGTACCGAGGAGGATGGCATGAAGAAACGGCTCGAGAGGATGAAGGAGCAGTTGCCTGGCGAGGAGCTGCTGAAGAAGCCCATCAGCCGCAAGGCGTTCGTCGCGGGCGCCGGAGCGACCAGCTTCGGCCTGCTGCTCGCTGCGTGCGGCGGGGGTAGCGACGAGACCGCGACGACTGCGGCTCCGCCAGAGACCGAGGCGCCGCCGGACACCGGCGCCGACACGAGTGCACCGCCCCCGTCGGGCGAGGCGCCGCTCAAGGAGGGTCTCGCCGACGGCATGTACGGCGGGCCCGTCGGGTTCCCGGGCGCCGAGCGTTACCAGTATCCGGTCGACTCGGAGGAGGGGCGCGCGATCTCCGCCCTCCGTGCGATGGTGCAGGACGGCACCGCGCCGGACACCATCATCGTGCAGGCGCTCGACTTCGCGAAGCCGCAGTTCGAGACGCCGTTCGAGACTCCTGACGGGAGCGGCGCCTCGATCGTCGATCTCTTCGAGGAGGAGACGGGGATCAAGATCGAGTTCGTCGAGACCTCGCCGGCAGACGAGTACCAGACGAACCTCCGGAACGCCTCGACGAAGAACGGCAGCTTCGACGCCGTCACGTCCGCGATCGAGGAGATGGGCGACTTCGCCGAGGCCGGCCTGCTCCTTCCGCTCGACGAGTACGTCGACAAGTACCAGCCGAGCTGGAGCGACCCCGAGTTCGGGTACGCCGGCGGCGAGACGACGGTCACCCTGTTCACCAAGTACAAGGGCGTGACCTACTTCGTCGCGTTCGACAACGACACGCAGCCGTTCATGTACCGGTCTGACCTCTGGGAGGACCCGACCGAGCAGGGGAACTTCGAGGATCAGTACGGCTACCCGCTCGCGTTCCCGCTGACCTGGGACGAGCATCGGGACATGGCGGAGTTCTTCACCAGAAAGGATGCGGCGACGCCGCTCTACGGCGACGTGATGACCTACGCCCCGTTCTGGTGCGTGGTCAACTGGAACCAGCGTTTCGTCTGCTCGGCCAACCCGAACATGCTCTACTTCAACGAGGACGGGTCGGCCAACGTCAACAACGAGGCCGGCATCAGGGCCTTCAGCGAGATCCTGGAGAACCTCCAGTTCCACGGGCCGGGCGCCCTCCAGAAGGACTGGCTTGCGCAGTACCAGCTCATGGGCTCCGGCAACGGCGTTCAGGGCGGCTCGTTCCCGAACTCGACGAAGATCATTCCCGGCAACCCGGAGATCGACACCGCGAACGTCGGCCAGTTCATCAAGACGAACGTCACGCCCGGCCGTGTTGTCGACGGGACGCTGATCCGCCGGCCGGTGATCTTCTACAACATCTGCTACGGCGTGAACGCCTTCGCCGACCCGAGCAGGCACGAGGCCACCTACCTCTTCCTGCAGTGGGCCGGCGGAGCGCGCATGTACACGTATCTCTGCTTCAACCCCAACGGCTACCAGGATCCGCACCACACCTACACGCTCGAGGATCCCTACACGGCGCAGAGCTACAAGCCGCAGCCGCTCGGCGCGTTCGCAGGAGATCGTCCCGCGCACGGCTCCGCCGATCACCATCCGCGGCGGCTCCGAGTACCGGACGGCACCTCGGATCAGATCCAGGCGGTTCTGACCGGCCAGGCGACGCCCGAGGCGGCTGCCAAGGCGCTCGACGACGCCTGGAACGCGACGACCGAGCGCCTCGGCACCGAGAACCAGGTCGCGGCCCTCGAGACGATGAACTCGGCCTTCCCGACCGTCACGGACGGAGAAGGCGAGCAGCTCGACATCACGGAGGTCTCGACGGCCGTCGCCTAGCGCGGCGCCTCCGCACCGATGGAAGCACACACGACGGAGCTCGCAGGTCCGGCAGGCGCCGAAGCGGCGCCTGCCGGACCTCGGCGGGCGGAGCAGCAAGGGCATCGGCAACACGCTGACGGCGCCGGGTCAGCTCCTCATGGTGTTCATCGTCGCCTTCCCCGCGGCGCTCGCGATCTACATCGGCTTCACCGAGTGGAACCCGACGAGCGGCGTCAACGTCTGGCACGCGTACGAGTTCTGGCACTGGTTCGACGGATACTGGGAGGCGCTCACCTCCGAGGTCTTCTGGGAGGCCATGTGGCACACGGTGCTCTTCACGGTCGTGTGCACCGCGGTCGAGTTCGGCCTCGGCTTCGGCCTCGCGCTCCTCCTCCTGCAGAACTTCCACGGGCGCGGGGTCTCATCGTGTTCTTCCTCCTGCCGATGATGGTCGTCCCGGCCGTCACCGGCTTCATCTTCTTCATGATCTTCCAGGTCGACGGGCCCCTGAACGAGGCGCTCGGCCTCATCCTCGGGCAGCCCGGTCACGATCGACTGGCTGTCCGATCCGTCGCTCGCCCTCTGGTCGACGATGGTCGCCGACATCTGGCAATGGACGCCGCTCATGTTCCTGATCCTCCTCTCCGGCCTCGTCGCGCTGCCGGAGGATCAGACGAACGCCGCGCGCATTCTCGGCGCGAGCTTCTACCAGCAGATGCGCCGCCTCGTGCTGCCGATGCTGAAGCCGGTCATCCTGATCGCGCTGATCATCCGCGCGATCGAGGTCTTCAAGATCTTCGACTCGGTCTACCTCATGACGAAGGGTGGGCCGGGGACCGCGAGCGAGACGATCTCGACCTATCTCGTCAAGCAGGTCAACGTCAACGGCCGTTGGGGCTACGCCAGCTCAGTCGCGATCCTCGTCCTCATCTTCGTCAGCATCATCGCGCATTCGAGCCATCCGGCCGATCGAGCAGGCGCAGGACGAGACGCTCGAGGAGCTGGTCGGCTCGGAGACGCCCGCCGACGCGCAGACCGAGCGAGTCGAAGAAGCGATCGAGGCGGAGGCGAGGGTCTGATGGCCGCAGAGACGCCCGTCGAGACCCGCGCGCCGGTCGTCCAGGCCCCCTCGCGCTCGATCGGCAACGTGCTGAAGCCGGTCGGGCGCTGGAGCGCGATCCTCCTCTTCGCGGCCGTCTTCGGGTTCCCGCTCTACTGGGTCATCACGATGTCGTTCAAGCCGCTGGCGGAGTGGAACCCGCCCGGCAAGGTCGTACTGGTGCCCGGAGAACCCGACGCTCAACAACTACAAGGGCGTCCTCGACATCCAGGATCCGGCACGGCACGGCGAGGGCGAGATCACGGTCTCCGACCTGCTCGGCTCGGGCGGCTCGGGTGACACGAACACGAACAACGCCCTCCCGTATCTGAAGAACTCCGCCCTGGCCGCGACGCTCGGGACGGTCATCGCGCTCGTCGTCGGCATCTTCACCGCCTACGGCATCGCCCGCTTCAGGGCGGGCGGGCGCATGCTGCCCTTCCAGATCCTCCAGCTACGCATGTTCCCGCCGATCGCGGTCATCATCCCGCTGCTCTTCATGTGGGTGTACCTCGGCCTCTGGGACACGTGGTGGGGGCTCGCGATCCTCTACGGCGCCGTCACCTTCCCGTTCGTCGTCTGGCTCATGCGAAGCTTCTTCCAGGAGGTTCCGCGGGAGATCTCGGAGGCCGCGATCGTCGACGGCTGCACGCAGTGGGGCGCCTTCTTCAAGGCCGTCCTGCCGCAGGTGAAGGGCGGCCTCGCGGCGACGGCGCTCTTCGTCTTCATCCTCAACTGGTCCGACTTCCTGATCGCGCTCGTCATGACGCAGGACAAGGCGAAGACGGCGCCCGTCTTCCTGAGCTCGCTCCAGGGCGGCGGCACGGGCCAGCAGTACGGCGTCCAGGCGGCGCTCGCGATGATCCTGATCCTGCCGCCGGCGATCTTCGGATTGCTCATCAACCGCTACCTCGTCCGCGGCCTGACGTTCGGCGCGATCAAGCGGTAGCGGCATGGCGAAGATCACGCTCGACAACCTGACGAAGCACTTCGGCGACCTGCACGCCGTGGAGCAGCTCGACCTCGACGTCGACCACGGATCGTTCACCGCGCTGCTCGGCCCCTCGGGCTGCGGGAAGACGACGACCATGAACATGATCTCCGGGCCTCGAGCGGCCGACCTCGGGCGAGATCTACTTCGACGAGATCCCGATCACGAAGCTCGACCCGGGCAACCGCAACGTCGGCTTCGTCTTCCAGAACTACGCCATCTTCACCCACATGACGGTCTACGAGAACCTCGCCTTCGGCCTACGGATGAAGAAGAAGGACCGGCTGCCGAAGGAGGATCTCGACCGGAAGGTGCGCTCGGTCGCGGACACGGTCGGGCTGTCCGCGGCGCTCGATCGGAACGCGTCACGCCTGTCGGTCAACGACATGCAGAAGGTCGCGCTCGGCCGGAGCATGATCGTCGAGCCGGCGATCTTCCTGCTCGACGAGCCGTTCTCGAACCTCGACTCCGCCTTCCGCGCGTACATGCGCGCCGAGCTCAAGCGGATCCAGCACGAGATCGGCCAGACGATGGTCTACGTGACCCACGACCAGGTCGAGGCGATGAGCATGGCCGACAAGGTCGCGGTCATGGACCTCGGCGTGCTCCAGCAGTACGCCACCCCGGACGAGCTCTACAACCGGCCGGCGAACCGCTTCGTCGCGAACTTCATCGGCTCCGTGCTCAACAACTTCGTGCCGGTCACCTACGAGGCCGGATTCGTGCGCCCGACAGCCGAAGGAAGCAGGCCGGTCGACGTCTCCGATCGCAAGGCGGCGATCGAGGGCCGGAAGGGCGCAGGGCGGGCTGACGCTCTCGGTCAGGCCGGAGCGGATCCGCTTCGTTGCGCCCGACTCGGACGAGGCGACCGTCACGGCGAAGGTCGTGCTCGTCGAACCGCTCGGCGCGAAGGACGTCATCCACATGCACCTCGACGGCATCGACGTCCGCACGGTCGTCGCTCCGGCCGAGCGCCCCCGGATCGGCGACAACCTCGGTCTCGTCTTCGACCCGGATTCTGTCCACATCTTCGACGACGACACCGGCCTCGCCCTGAGGTAGACGACGTGGCGACGATCAGGCTGGAGAACATCACCAAGCGTTTCGGGCCGATCACGGCGCTCGACGGCGTCTCCTTCGACGTCAAGGACGGCGAGTTCTTCGCCATCCTCGGCCCGCCCGGCGCCGGCAAGACGACCACGCTGCGGACGATCGTCGGGCTCGAGGCGCCCGAGGAGGGTGACGTCTTCCTCGACGACGAGCGTGTCACCGACGCCTGGCCGGGCGACCGGGACATCTCCATCGTCTTCCAGAACCTCGCGCTCTATCCGGACAAGACCGTCTACAACAACCTGGCGTTCCCGCTCAAGCAGCGGAAGGTGGCGAAGGACGAGATCAAGCGCCGCGTCGGCGAGACGGCCAAGGTGCTTGCACATCGAGCACCTCATGAAGCGCAAGCCGGCCAAGCTGTCCGGAGGCGAGCGCCAGCGCGTCGCCCTCGGCCGGGCGATCGTGCGCGATCCGAAGGCGTACCTCTTCGACGAGCCGATCTCGGCTCTCGACGCGCTGCTGCGCCTCGAGATGCGCACCGAGCTGAAGACGGCTCCAGCGCGACCTCGGGCGCACGCTCGTCTACGTGACGCACGACCAGGTCGAGGCGCATGAGCATGGCCGACCGGATCCTCGTCCTGCGGGAAGGAATCGTCCAGCAGATCGACACGCCCGAGCGGATCTACCACAGCCCCGCCAACCGCTTCGTGGCGACGGTGATCGGCTCGCCGCCGATGAACTTCATGCCCGCGACCGTCAAGCTCGAGAACGGCTCCCTGAAGGCAATCCACGGCGAGTTCGCGTTCCGGACGAAGGCGCCCGACACGGATCAGCTGAAGGACGGCGACGCGTGCTGGATCGGGATCCGCCCCGAGGACATCAGGATCGAGACCTCCGGCGAGGAAGGGCGTCCCCGCCAAGGTCTACGTCACCGAGCCGCTCGGCGGCGAGACGGTCGTCGACCTCCAGTTCGGCGACCGCATCTACAAGGCGCTCGCCCCGCCCACGGTCAAGCTCGCTCAGGACCAGGAGGTACGCGCGCGGCTCGACCACCGGCGCGTCCACCTGTTCACCGAGGACGGCGACGCCGTGGTCTCCGCCGCGGGCGAGGACGTCTTCGAGTTCGAGCTCAGCCGCTGATCCAGGCGACCGCGCCCGCGGGAAGCGGCAGCACGTAGACCGGATCGACGCGAGGCGTCCCGAAGACGAGGATCTCCTCGCCCGTGGCGAGCGCCAGCCACGTCCCGTCAGGCGACCAGGCCATGCCGGCGAACGTCGGCGCCGTGATCGGGCTCGGCGAGGCGGCCGCCCGAGAGGTCGACGAGCGCCGCCAGGTCGTCGGAGCGCTGCACCGCGAGGGACTCGGGAGCGATGAAGGCCGCCTCCTCGCCGTCGGGGCTGATCTCGATCCGCAGGCCGAAGAAGCCGCCCGCCGGGCCGTAGAGCACCGGCAGCCTCAGCGTTCGCTCGGGCCCGGCTCGGGTCCAGAGCTCGAGCTTCGTCGTCGAGCCCAGGCCGAGCAGGGGCTCCTGCACCGCGAGCGCGAAGCCGCCCTCCGCGGCGCCCTGGCCGATCAGGCGCTCGCCGAGCACCGGCTCGGGATCCGCCAGAAAGCGCCCGTCGACCAAGACGGTGCGCTCGCTGGTCCGAGTCACGATCGACCCGTCGGCCTGAAAGACGGGGAAGCAGCCGGGCAACTGGTGTCGCTCGGAGGTCTCGACCTGCTCCACGATCGTCCGCCCGTCCACGCCGCACCAGGCGACCGCGGCGCCGTCGGGAGACCAGACCGGACGTGAGCGGGCGAGCCCGAGGCGCCGCTCGATCGTCGGCTCCTCGCCGTCCAGGCGCGCCAGCCAGAGATCGCTCGCGGTGCCGGTTCGTTCGTTCCGGCGGGCGACGATCACCCACCCGCCTCCGAGGTGCCGCCCAGAGGCGACACGCCGTCGGCGAGCCGGTCGAACCGAGCTCGAGCGTCCTCAGGTCAAACAGCTGGAGCCGGCAACCCGGGTTGGTGGCGAGCACGAGCCGGCCGGGCAGGGTTCCCGGCTGGGGCACGTCCGGGCCCCGAAGCCGATCGGGCCGTGGCAGCGCGACGGGCTCTGCCTCCTTCTCGGCTCCCCTGAGGGCATCTATCGCGGCCAGGCTCCCGACCACGACGACCGCGACGACGACGAGCGCGCTGACGCCCCGCCCGATCATGCCTAACCGCCGGTGATCGTCTCGGTCGCGCCGGCGCAGCGTCCCGCGGTCGTCACGACCCCGAGTATGTCAGGTGCCGAGATAGACGGTCTTCAGGCGGGTGTAGAAGTCGACGGCGACGTTTCCCTGTTCGCGGAAGGTTCCGCTCGAGGAGTTCTTCATCCCTCCGAAGGGCGCGTTCAGGTCGAGCCCGACGGTCGGGCGATTGACCTTGACGACGCCGACCTGCGCCTCGTCGGCGTAGCGCATCGCCGCGCGGAGGTCGTTCGTCACGATCCCGCCCGAAAGGCCGAAGTCGGAGTCGTTCGCGAGCTCGATGGCCTCGTCGAGGCTCGCCACCTCGAGCACCCCGATCACGGGCCCGAAGATCTCCTCCCGGGCGATCCGCATCGAGGGCGTTACCCCGGTGAACACGGCAGGCGTCAGGAACAGGTCGTCCGCCTCGCCGCCGGTCACGAGCTCGGCGCCTTCGCTCCGCCCCGTCTCGAGGTAGGAGAGATCGGTCTCGAGCTGGCTCCGGTCGACGACGGGGCCCATCTTCGCGTCGGCGGACTGGCCGTCGGCCGGTTGCCAGGCGCGCGCCTCGCTCGCGAGCGCGTCGACGAAGCGATCGTGTGCTGCCTTCGTCACGATCACCCGGCTCGTGGCGGTACAGGCCTGCCCCGTCAGGCCGAACCCGCCCTGTGCCGCGATCTTCGCTGCGAACGCCGGGTCGGCGTCCTCGAGCACGACCACCGCGTTCTTCCCGCCCATCTCGAGCTGGACGCGGGCGAGCCGGGCGCTGCCGAGGGCGTTGATGCCGAGGCCGGTCTCCACGGAGCCGGTGAAGCTGACCGCCGCGACGCGCGGGTCACGGACGATTGCGTCACCGACCGTGCTGCCCGGCCCGTAGACGATGTTCAGGACGCCGGCCGGGAGCCCGGCCTCGATCAGCACCTGCGCCAGGTTCTGCACCGAGACCGGAACGAGCGAGGCAGGCTTGAACACCACCGTGTTGCCGGCAACGAGCGCGGGCGCGAGCTTCCAGGTCGGGATCGCGATCGGGAAGTTCCACGGCGTGATCAGCCCGACGACGCCCAGCGGTTCCTTGACGGTGTAGAGGTGCGTGTCCGGCACGCTCGACGGGAGCTGCTCGCCGCCGATCCGCCAGCCCTCTCCGCCGAAGAAGCGCAGGATGTCGATCGAGCGCTGGACCTCGCCGGTCGCCTCGGTGAGCGTCTTGCCTTCCTCGGCGGTGAGGTCACGCGCGACCTCGTCCTTGCGAGCCGCCAGGAGCTCGGCCGCTCTCGTCAGGATGGCTCCGCGGGCAGGCGCAGGGGTCTTCCGCCAGGCAGGAAACGCGGCCTCCGCAGCCTCGATGGCCGCCTCGACCTCGGAGGCCCCGCCGGAGGGGATCTCCGCGACGACCTCGCCGGGACGGGCGGGGTTCTCCCGGGTGCGGTCCGGCTCGCCGAGCCACTCCCCGGCGATCAGGTGGCGGACGGCGACTGGTGCAGGTGCGCTCATGGGGCTCCTCGCTGGACGGCGGGTATCGGCAGCAGCCTACCCGTCGGCCTGCTCTCGCCCGGAGAGGCGTTCGCCTAGGCGCCGCTCGAAGCGCTACAACCCTCGTCGCCCGGGAGGAGCGTCCGGTAGCCGACCTCGTAGACGGCGCCTTCGCTTCGCCAGAGGGGGTTGCCGCCGCTCGCCGCGACTGCCTGGGCGATGGCCCTCAGGTCACCGCCGCTCACCGTGGCGCATCGCGACTCGACCGGCCCGGCCGCCGGTAGCTCACCGAGCGGTTGGCTGAGGGGCCAGTCCGCGACCTCCGCTCCACCCGCGTCACCCTCGACCTGCCAGGCCATGACGTCCACGGCCGCAGGCTCGAACGGCCCGGGCTGCCCGGCGAGAAGATCGGGCCGTCGCTGCGGAAGCTCCGTCACGAGCTCGACGAAGGCGCCGAGCGCGTCTCGTGCCTGCCGCTGCGCGGGTGTCAGCAGCGGGTCGTCCCCGGGCTCGATGCCGAGCGCCCATGCGCTGTGGTCGAACTGCGCACCGTTCGCGCGCACGACGACGAGCGTCGATCCGACGTCGGTGATGCCCGGCTGGCCGTAGTCCGGCGCTTCGGCGAGGAGGCCGGCCGAGCCTGCGGCCTCGAGGACCGCCTCGATCCCGTCCTGCGAGAGCACGTACGTCGAGACCTCGGGCAAGCCGGGCTCCTCGCTGTCCACCCGGGCGAAGACCGTACCGTCGCCGTAGAGCCGGAAGTCGGGCCGGTCGTCGACGGTCAGGGAGATCGGCGCGTAGGCGCCGATCCCGGACCGGACGTCGACGAGCACATCGCGCGGGCCCGTCGCGTGCTCGACGGCAGGACCGCCGGCCGAGCCGCTCTCCTCGGTGGAGGGCGGCGGCGAGGTGCTTGCCCCGCCGCCGCAGCCTGCGGTCGCGAGCCCGATCCCGGCGACGAGCACGACCGCGAGCCTCCACATGTCTCCTTCGACCGAACGAGCCGGTCTCCGGTTCCCGCCTCAGCGCCGCGCGTGTGCGCGCCCGGCCAACATTCCGGTCGCCGGCCTGTAGATCCTGGCCCCGGGGCGGAAGCTCGACGCCGGCTCGACGCACGAGGCGTCGACGACGAGCATCCAGACGTAGCCCGGCTGGTCGAGGTCGGCCTCCGGGACCACGTCGAGCCCGGTCGTGAGGAACACGTCGGCGCCGACCTGGTAGAGGTAGCCCTCGTTGTTGGTGCCGTACTGGGCGATCGGGATCACCGACTCGCACTCCTCCTGCCGCCGCCGCAGCGCGGGTGAGCGTCGTGACCCTCCTCTCGAGCGTGTTGACCCGCTTCGCGAGCGCCGTGATCTGCCGCTGGAGCTGCGCCGGCGTCGGCGCAGCCGTCGCCGCGCCGCCCGCGATCACCGCGGTGGCGACCAATGTCACCACCACCACTGCCCATCGCCTCATCGCTCCTCCCTCCATTCGGATGACCGCCGGTACGAGGCGGCGGCGATGTCCCGGCCCGAACGTGCGAACTGCAACGCGCCGGGATGTTGACACTATGGACGCATGCCCAGGAGGTCAAGACCCGTTCGGTTGATCCGAGCCTCGAGACGAGTAGCCGCGGCGGCGGCGCGCCTACACGACGTACGGGGCGAGCACGTTGCGGGCGACGTCGAAGCCCCGCTTCACGAGCTCGTCCGAGCCCTCGAAGCGGCGGTCCTCGTGCTCGATCACGACCGGGCCGTCGTAGCCGTTTCGGTAGAGCGCCGCGAAGAACCGCGGCCAGTCGACCTCGCCGAGGCCGGGCAGGCGAGGCACCTGCCAGCCCATTCCGGCCGACATGACGCCGTGGTCGTAGAGGCCGTTCCGGTCGATCTCCATGTCCTTCGCGTGGACGTGGTAGATGCGGCTCGCGAACTCGTCGATCGCCCGCTCGACGTCGATCATCTGCCAGACGAGGTGCGACGGGTCGAAGTTGAGGCCGAGATGCTCGGAGGGAATCGCCTCGAACATCTCGCGCCAGATCGCCGGCGCGTAGGCGAGGTTGTTCCCGCCCGGCCACTCGTCGTAGCTGAAGATCATCGGGCAGTTCTCGATCGCGACGCGAACGCCGCGCTCCTCCGCGTGCGCGACGATCGGCGTCCAGACCGTACGGAACTCGGCCATGTTCTCGGGAAGGGAGCGGTCCTTGTCGTTCCCGGCGAAGGTCGTCACCGTCGAGACGTCGAGGAGCGGCGCCGCGTCGATGACCTTCATTAGGTGTCCGACGACGGCCGCGCGATGGTCCGGATCCGGGTGGAGCGGGTTCGGGTAGTAGCCGAGGGCCGAGATCGAGATCCCATGGGCGTCGAGCGATCGCTTGATCTCGTCGGCGGCCTCCTGGTCGAGGGATGCGACGTCGATGTGGGTGACACCGGCATACCGCCTGGTGTCGCCCGACGAGACCGGCCAGCAGCAGATCTCGAGGCACGAGAACCCGGCCCCCTTCGCGTACGCCGCCACCTGGTCGAGCGGCTGGTCCCCGAAGGGGACGGTGATGAAGCCGAGGTTCACGCCTTCTCCTTTCCGTTCGTGCTCGTCGTCACTCGCGTCACCCCACTCGACGGTCAGCTGGAGCGGTACACGGGATGGCGCAGCGTGCCGACGCCCTCGATCTCGATCTCGACCGTGTCACCGTGCTCGAGCGTGATCTCGTCGGGGGGCACGAGCCCCGTCCCGGTCAGGAGCACCGCGCCGAACGGGTGCGAGAGCTCCCGGAAGAGGTAGCCGGCGAGATCCTCGAACGAACGCCGCATGTTCGCGGTCGAGGTCTCGCCTTCATATGCGGTGGAGCCGTTCCGCTCGATCCGAAGCTGGATCGCCGCCGACCGGGCAGCGTCGCCGAGGTCCCGCGCCAGCACGATCGTGTCCGAGAGCCCGAGCGAGTCGTCGTAGATCTTCGCCTGCGCCAGATAGAGCGGGTTCTCGCCCTCGATCGAGCGCGACGAGATGTCGTCGGCGACGAGGTAGCCGGCGAGCTCTCCCTGCGCGGTGAGGACGAGGGCCAGCTCCGGCTCGGGAACGTCCCAGGTCGAGTCGGCCCTCACCCGGAGCGGGGCGCCCGGCGGGGGCACCCGGTACGCAGGCATCTTCATGAACAGCTCGGGGCGCTCGGCGTTGAAGACGAGGTCGTAGACGCTCTCGACCCGTGCCTCCTCCATCCGCGCCCGGAGAGAGCGCTCGTAGGTCACGCCGGAGGCCCACACCTCCTGCCTGTCGACCGGCGCGAGCACCTCCGCTTCCTCGTCGATCGGCGGCCGCTCGAGGGCGGCGTCCACCGCGTCGTGAAGCGCTGCGAGGCCGGCGCCGAGCAGGTCCGCAAGGGGCTCGTCGAGCGGGTGGTAGCCCCCGGGCGCGGCGAAGACGAGAGCTTCCCGGTCTCCCAGGCGGACGCGTTCCAGGCCCGACATCGCGGGGGAGCCTATCGTTCAGCGCACAATCGCGAGCCCGGAGGTCGACATGCCCGACGTGCCCTACCCCCTCCTCTTCTCCGAATGGCGGATCCGGAACACGACGATCCCGAATCGAGTCGTGTTCGCGCCCACCTGCCCGACGTGGGTCGCGGACCCGCTCGAGGGCGTCTTCACCGATCAGGCGGTTGCGTACTACGAGGAGCGGGCGAAAGCGGGCGTCGGCCTGATCATCATCGGGGGCACGATCATCGACCGCGAGTCGCTCTACTCCGAGTTCAACTTCCCCGGGCTCTGGAACGACGAGCAGGTGGAGGCCCTCGCAAGGGTGGCGGAAGCGGTTCACGCGCACGGCTGCAAGCTCGCCGTGCAGCTCCTCCACGTCGGCCTCAGGGCGATGCCCGTCCTCAAGAAGGATCCGGCGTACGACTTCGACGCGGAGTGGTATCTCGTCGCGCCGAGCCAGGTTCCACCCGGCGAGTACCCGAACGCGCCGATGCCGAAGGAGCTCGAGGAGCACGAGATCGAGGTGCTCCTGCAGGCGTACTCGGATGCGGCCCGGCGGGCCGTCGCGGCCGGCCTCGACGGAGTCGAGTTCCACATGTCGCACGGCTACCTGCCGTGGCAGTTCCTGTCGCCGCTCTACAACCACCGGCAGGATCGCTGGGGAGGCTCGTACGAGAACCGTCTCCGCTTCCCGCTCGAGGCGCTCCACCGGATCCGCACCGCGATCGGCGACCAGCCGTTCCTCGGCTACCGGATCAACTCGACCTCGTTCTGGCCGGGCGACCTCGAGATGGACGACGTGAAGCGAATCGTCGCCGATCTCGAAGCTCGGGCGGACATCGACTACGTGAACCTCTCGGCGGGCGTGCACCACTCGTACATCCACACCCCGATGACCTACGAGCCCGGCTGGGAACGCGGCTACACCCGGGACGTCAAGGAGGTCTCGACGAAGCCGGTGCTGCTCGTCGGGCGCATCACGAATCCCGAGATCGCCGAGGACATCCTCGCCGCCGGCGAGGCCGATGCGATCCTGCTCGCGCGGCAGCTGTTCGCCGACGCGGAGTGGGCGGCCAAGGCGCGGGAGGGGCGCGAGCGAGGACATCAGGCGCTGCGTGGCGGCGAACTACTGCTGGCGGAGCGTCATCCGCGGCGGCCGGGTGCAGTGCGTCTACAACCCCGAGGTCGGACGCGAGCGGCAGTGGGGGGCCGGGACGCTGACCCCGGTGGCGAGCCCCAGGAAGGCCCTCGTGATCGGGGCGGGCCCGTCGGGCCTCGAGTACGCGAGAGTCGCCGCGGCGCGCGGGCACGAGATCGTCGTGCTCGAGCGCGAGGAGGAGGTCGGCGGCCACGTCCGCTGGCACTCCCTGCTCCCGGGGCGCAAGGAGTACGGCCAGATCGCGCGCTGGCTCCGCCGGCAGGCGGAGGGGAACGGCGCCGTGATCCGAACCGGGACGGATGTCTCGGCAGACAGCCTCGATGCGCTCCTCGGCGAGGAGTCGCCGGATCACGTGGTCGTGGCGACCGGCGCGAGCTACCGCCGTGACGGCTGGCAGGGCCAGACCGCGCAGCCGCTGCCCGGCTGGGAGACCGGGAACTGCGTCACGTGGGACGAGGTGGTCACCGGGAGCGTCTCCCCGTCCGGATCCGTGGTCGTGATCGACGACCTGCAGGATGCGACGGCCCCGCTCACCGCAGTCAAGCTCGCCGGCGACGGCTGCTCGGTGAAGCTCGTCACACGCTGGCCGATGATCGGCATGGAGACGATTCCCGAGGTGTACTACCTCTGGATCCGCCAGCACCTCTACGAGGCCGAGGTCGAGCTGCTGCCCGACCTGTTCGTCAAGGAGATCGCGGGGAGCCGGATCGACCTCGTCAACGTCTACGTGCCCGAGCGGGTGACGACGCTCGACGCCGAGACCGTCGTCATGGTGACCGGCAGGCAGTCGGAGAACGCCCTCTACCACCAGCTGCGCGAGCGCGGGGCGAGCGTCGAGATGGTCGGCGACGCGGTCGCTCCGCGGGGCACGTACGAGGCGGTCTTCGAGGGCCACCGCCAGGGGCGCAAGCTGTAGGAAGCTAGATCGTCGAGGCCGGGTACTGCCAGGGCTCGCCTGCGAGCTTCGCCCGCAGGCGGTCGCGGAGGAGGATCGTCTCCGAGACCGTGTCGCACTCGTTCAGGTGCTCCCAGTCGATCCAGAGGTACTCGAGGCCGATGTCCTCGTCGTAGCCTTCGGCCAGCAGGACGTCGACCATCCGCTCGAAGTCGATCATGCTGTCCTTCAGCGCTGCCTGCATGCGCTTCTTCCGCGCCCCGCGGACGTGGACGTGCCGCGCGTAGGCGGCGAGCGGCTCGATCTCCTCCTGCGGATAGCCCTGGTAGACGAAGTGGCTGTAGTCGAGCGTCAGCTCGAGCCCTCGCGCCTCCCGGCAGAGCCGGCGCCGCCTCCGCCGGGTCCTGCGCGATCGAGCCGAGGTGCGGCTCGATCGAGAAGCGCACCCCTTCGGCCGCCGCCAGCTCGGCCCGCCGGCCGAGCTCCTCGACGCTTCGGTCGAAGCAGTCGTCGTGGGACTCGCCGGGCCAGTCGATACCCGGGAGCATCGTCATCCCCGGCGCCTCGATTCGGATCGCGAGCTCGAGCATGTCGCGGAAGAGGTGTCGGGAACGCTCCCGCTCGTCCGCGTCCGGGTGGTTCGGCGCGAAGCGCTCGAAATCCGTCCACGGGATGCAGAAGAGGTCGGAGGCGGCGAGGTCGCGCTCCGCGAGACCCGACGCGATCCTCTGCGCTGCGGCCGGGATGTCATCGCGAACGTCCTCGGGCCGGATGTGCGACCGGTTGCCCATCAGGCAGACGTCGACAGCGTCGATGTCCAGCAGCCGGATCAGCTCGATCGCCGACTCCCACGGCTGGACGAGGCGAAACGTGTTGTCGGCGCAGGAGAGGCGGATCATCGCGGCCGCGAGCTCCCGACGAGCGAGCGGCTCACCGCCCGAGCGGGCTGCCGCCGGGTGTCTTCGTGATCCAGAAGCCGCCGTCGACGGCGAGGACGCGCGCCGTTGACGTAAGCCGGACGACGGTGCGAGCCAGGAACGCGATCGCGTCCGCGACCTCCTCGGCCTTCCCCAGCCGCCCGGCCGGGGATCCCGTCCACGAACGCCGTCGTGTCCTCGCCCTCGAGCCGGCCGTGGACGACGGTGTTGACCGTGATCCCCTTGCCGCCGAGCTCGACGGCTCCGACCTGGCCGATCGTCGTCAGGAAGCCGCCCGCTGCGGCGTCGAGCGCGTCGCCGTGCACCGGTCGAAGCGACGCCGAGGAGACGACGAAGACGACCCGGCCGGGCGCCTCGGCCTCCTCCCAGCCCGCGGCGGCCTGCTGCGCCGCCCGGAAGGCCTCCTTCGCCGCGTCCACTGCCGCCTCCCACTCGGCCTGTCCAATATCGAGGAACGCGCCGGCGGCTGCCTGCCCGCGCCGGCGACCACGACGTCCAGCTCGGGCTCGGCGAGCGCTTGCCCGGACGGCCGCCTCGACCGGGCTGCGAAAGGCCGCTGATCGTGAGCCCGCCCATCAGTACTTCCCCACCACGAAGCCGCCGTCGACCCGCAGGAACTCGCCCGTGACGTAGTCGCCGTCCTCGAGAGCAGAGGTAGACCACGGCCCGTCCCTGCTCGATCGGCTCGGACGGACGCGGGACGGGATCAGCTTCCATCGTCGTCCTCCTCGTCCTCCTGCGTGCGGAGCCCGGGCGAGTCGTCGTTGAGCTGCGACTTCACCCAGCCCGGCCCGATGTGGTTGACGGTGACGCCGTACTCGCCGAGCTCGATCGCCATCGTCTCGGCCAGAGCGCGCGCACCGCCCTGCTTCGTCGCGCCGTAGACGGCCATCGTCGGAAAGCACATCTGGACGTGCACCGACGAGGTGAAGACGATCCGGCCGCCCTTGCCCGCTCGAGACCATCGCCCGCGCGGCCGCCTGGCCGACGTTGAACGCCCCGGTCAGGTTGACGCGCGACGATCCGGTCGAGCGAGCTCGGCCGTGATCTCCGTCCACGGCTGCCAGTCGGCCACGCCCGCGTTCGAGCAGGCGATGTCGAGCGGGCCGAGCTCGGCGCTCCACCCGCTCGACGTCGCGTCCACCTGCTCCCGCTGTCGAGACGTCGGCCTTGTACGAACATCGCCTCGCCGGCCCATCGACCGCGGATCGGCCGGCCAGCTCCTCGCCCTCTCCTCGAAGGCGACGTCGTTGATCGCCACGTCGGCAGCCCTCCCCGCGAGGGCGAGCGCGATGCCGCGCCCGATACCCCGCTCGTGGGAGGCCCCGTGACGAGCGCGACCCTCCCGTCCAGCCTCACGGCGCCTTCCGCGCCGCCCAGGCCTTCTCGAACCCGGCCTTGCCGCGCTTGACGACGTCGACCGGATCCTGCTTCCAGAGCGAGTCCTCGAAGTCCTTGTCGGAGAACGATCCCGTCGTCGGAGAAGATCTCGAGGTCGAACCAGTCGACGACGCCGCCGGCCTCGAGCGCGCCGAAGAGCGCGGGCAGATCGATGATCCCGTCGCCCGGCAGGGCGCGGTCGAAGTCGTTGCGGGTGTCGGCGCGCCAGTCGCAGACGTGGACGCTCGGGACGATGCGGCTCCCGTGGCGCACGGTCTCCTCGAGGACGTTGTCCGTGTCCCAGAGGTGGTAGACGTCGTAGAGGAGCTTCACGTTCGGCTCGCCGATCTCGTCCATCAGCTCGATCGTCCCCGGGATGTCGCCGATCATCGTCCAGGTGCCGTAGACGTTCCGGTGGAGCGGCTCGAGCCCGAGCGTCAGCCCGTGCTCCGCCCGCCACCTTCGCGGCCTTGCGGAGACCGTCGACCACGACGCGCCGGGCCTCGCCCGGCTCGGTGTCGCCCGGGTGGCCGGTCAGGCACAGGATCACCTCGCGGCTCGAACGGCGCGAACCGGCGGATCGCGTCGCACAACCCCTGCGTGCGCTCCTTCGGGTCGGTCGGGCCCGGGAACGGAACGGGCCAGATCGAGAGCGTCCCCGGGATGCAGGTCGTCGCCTTCAACCCGCTGTCGCGGAGCTTCGCGAGCGACTCCTCGTCGTCGCCCTCGGGCAGCTTGAACTCCCAGACGCCGATCCCGTCGACGCCCGCTTCACGGTAGGTGGCCAGGTCCTCGTCGAACGTCTGATGGAACGTCGTGATCTCGGAGACGGAGAACTTCGGCTCAGCCATGCTTTCGCCATCCTCCAGCTATCGGCGTGATGACGGTCTTGATGACGGCGTCGTCGCGGTTGAGCACCCGCTCGATCGCCGGCGCGATGCCGTCGAGCGTCGCCGAGTGGGTGATGATCTTGCCTGTATCGATGTTCGTGTGCTCGAGGATCCGGATCGTCTTCGGCCACTGGAGCGGATAGAGCAGCGAGAACCGGATCGTCTTGTCCTGGTAGAGGTTCGAGAGCAGCGGCAGGTGACCGCGTCCTCGGGGCCTGCGAGGCCCATGTAGCACGACGGTCGAGCCCGGGCCGGAGATCTCGATCGCCTGCTGGTTCGCCTCGACGGACGCCGTCGCCGACGAGCACGCGGTCGGCGAGCGCGCCGCCGTTGGCGTCCTGGATCGGCCGTCGCCGACGTCGTCGACGTAGTACGGCGAGGCCTCGTCGGCGTCGTTCCAGACGTGATCCGCGCCGACGGAGCGTGGCGATCTCGAGCCGATAGTCCCGCGTGCCGACCACCGCCACGCGGGCTCCCTCGTTCTTCAGGAGCTGCACCATCGAGAGCCCGACCGGCCCGGGCCCGTAGACGACGGCGAAGTTGTCCGGCTCGATCTCGGCCCGCTGAACCGAGTAGACGGCCGACGAGAGCATCTCGACGAACGCGCCCTGCTCGTCCGTGAGCGCGTCAGGGAGCTTGTACGCGTGGGCGATCTTCGTCTTCGCGAACTCGGCGAAGCCGCCGTTCATCGTCACCCCGAGCACGGTCAGGTTCTGGCAGAACTGCAGCTTGCCCGGCGCGGCACATGTTGCAGGCGTTGCAGCTCTGCACCGGGTTGATCGACGACCCGGTCGCCCTCGGCGAGCCCGTACCGCTCGGCCAGCTTGCCCGGCCTGGACGACTCGCCCGCACATCTCGTGCCCGAGCACGAGCGGGCCCTTGCCGTCGGGCGTTCCGAGCGGGCTGCGCCCGTAGTAGTACTCGATGTCCGAGCCGCAGAACCCGCAGGCGAGCACCTCGCACGACGACCTCGTCGGGGTCGGCCTCGGGCTCGGGAACGTCCTCGAGCCTCAGATCCTCGGTCTCGTAGAAGACCGCTGCCTTCATCGCTCCTCCTTCAGTTCCGCACGTACTTGTCGAGCAGGTTGTTCAGGTAGGGCAGCCCGTCCCAGGTGTCCTGACCAGGCCTTCGAGCCCATCGGGATCGAGTCGACCGCCCACCAGTCGCCGTCGTAGCGCTCGGCGAGCACGGGCATCAGCTCGTCGAAGTCGATCATCACCCTCGCCGAAGTTGCACTTCGTCCCGAACATGTTCAGGTGCGTGTTCATGTCGGTGTCGCACAGGTGCATGTGGCCGATCGAGCCCTGCGGGAGCATCTTGATGAACTCGATCTGGTTCGACACGGTCTCGGCCGGCTGGACGTGGTTGTGCCCGATCACGCCGCAGGCCTGGAAGTGGCCGGTGTCGTACATGAGCTTGAAGTTGGGGTTGCCGACGTCCTGCAGCATCTTCACCGTCTCCGACGGCTTGTTGAACGGCTGGAGCGACTCGAGCTCCCAGAGCATGACGCAGCCGACGCTCGGCGCCCTTCTCGGCATGGTGCTGGAAGGTGCGCACCACCCGGTCCCAGATCTCGTCGTAGTCCGCGTCGTAGGGAAGTGGCCCCGCCGCCCCTGGATCGACGCGCATGCCGGGGATCTCCATGTCCGCCGCCAGCTGGAGGTAGCTCTCGAAGTACTCGATGTACTCGTCGTAGACCTCCTGCGAGCCGGTCGCCCAGGGAAGCCGGAACAGATCGCCGTACGGCCCCGGCGCGATGCCCGCGATCTCGAGCCCGAGCGAGTCGATGTGCTCCTTCAGCTTCTTGCGGCTCGCCTTGTCCGGGTAGCGCTCGACCGTCGCGTGGTCGAAGAAGCCTCCCAGCTCGACGCCGTCGTAGCCCCAGGCGCCGAGCACGGGCAGCACCTCGTCGAGCGCCGCGGGTGGGTCGAACCCGAACGCCATGCACCACGTGCCGCGACAGACCTTCGCTTCCTTTGCCATCTTCGCTCCTCCTCGCGTTGCTTGTTTCCTAGTCCATGTGCAGGCCGCCGTTCACGTCCACATGGGCGCCGTGGACGAAGGCGGCCGCGTCCGATGCAAGCCAGAGCACGACCCCGGCGACCTCCTCGGGTGTGCCGGCCCGGCCGAGCGGCGTGGCGCTCACCGTCCGCTCGCGGACGTCCGGCGGCCAGGCCGCGATCATCGGCGTCTCGATGACGCCTGGGTTGACGCAGTTCGCCGTGATCCCGTGAGGGCCGGCAAAGCGGGCGACCGACTTCGTGAGCGCCACGACTCCCGCCTTGGAGGCGGCGTACGACGCCCCGGCGGCGAGACCGCCGACCTGCCCTGCGAGCGACGCGATCGTCACGATCCGTCCTCGCCCGTTCGGAATCATCGCCTTCACCGCCGCCTGACAGGTCAGAAAGGTTCCGCGGAGGTTGACCGCCTGGATCCGATCCCACTCCTCGGCGCTGATCTCGTCGAACGGCGTGGCATGGAAGACCCCGGCGCAGGTGACGAGGACGTCGAGCGAGCCGAAGTCCTCCACGATCTTCGTGACCAGCCTCCGCACGTCGTCCGCATCGGTCACGTCCACCGCGGACGAGGCAGCGCCCCCGACCTCCCGCGAGGCCTGCTCCGCGGCACGGCGCGTCCACGTCGGCGAGCACGACCTTCGCGCCCTCCGTGGCGAGAGCGAAGGCGCAGGCTCTGCCGATGCCGCCGGCCGAGCCGGTGACGAGGGCGATCCGTCCTGCGAGCCCGGTCTCCATCTACCCCTCTGCCCCGGGCCACGGCCGCGCGAGCTCCACCAGCTCGACGGCGTTTCCGTCCGGATCCTCGAGATAGAGCGCCTTGCCTCCGTCGTTCGGACCGCCGACGACCGTGACGGGGCCGGGAGAGCGGAAGGTGACCCCCTTCGCCCGCAGCCGCTCGTAGTCGGCCTGCGATGTCGTCCGTGACGAAGCAGAGGTGCGCGCTGCCGGCGTGGTTCGGCTCGCGGGCCCGCTCGTCCCCTCCCGTCTCGTGGTACTCGAGCAGCTCGAAGTTGACGCCCCACCCCTGGAGGTGGACGATCCGGACGCGCGCCCCGGCCACGCCGGTCACCTTCTCGGTGAACCCTCCCGGGGGGATCTCGCGGTCCGAGACGAGCCGCATCCCGAAGTGCTCGCCGTAGAAGGCCGCCTGGCGATCGGCGTCGGCGGTCGTGATCTCGAAGTGGTGGAAGCCCGTGATCACGCTCGCACTCCGCTCGCGTGGCGCTCGACGAAGTCCCAGTCGAGCTCGATGCCGAGCCCGGGCCGGTCGGAGAGGAGCACCTCGCCGGCGAGGATCTCGGGCTGCACGGAGAACAGGCCGGGCCACAGCGGATCGCGGATCGGGTCGGGGAAGACTTCGAGAAGCGCGCCGTTCTCGACGGCTGCCACGAGGTGCCCGTGGATCTGGGGATCGTGGTGCGGCGCCATCAGCACGTCGTGGCCGGAGGCATGGGCGGCGGCGCGGAGCCATTCGCTGATCCCTCCCGACCGGGTGCAGTCGAACTGGAGGTATCGGATCGGCGTGTGCTCGACGAGGTCGCGGCAGTCGAAACGATGGAGCGCACGCTCGCCGCTCGCGAGCGGGATGCTCGTCTGCGCGCCGACCTCCGCCAGCCCGAACACCGGATCGAACCAGGCGACCGGCTCCTCGAGCCATTTGATCTCGAGGGGCTCGAAAGCGCGCGCGGCCTCGATCGCCGCCGGTACGTCGTAGGCGGCATTGGCGTCGAGCATGACCTCGACGTCCGGAAGGGCCTCCCGAACGGCGGCGACCCGGGCGACGTCCTCCGCGATCGAGAGACCGCCGACCTTCAGCTTGACCGCGGCGAACCCGAGCTCGCGATACGCGGTCACTTCGACGACGAGCTCGTCGACCGCCGCTCCGCCGTCCGGTCCGTAGTAGCCGCCGCTCGCATAGGCGGGGACGGCCGGCTTCCGCCCGCCGAGGAGCTTCCAGAGCGGGAGCCCCGCGACCTTTCCCTTGATATCCCAGAGGGCGATGTCGATTCCGGCGATCGCAGCCATCAGCTGAGGCTTGCCCCCGGCGCCGAAGTGGGGCTGCCCGTCCGCGGCGGCGAGCTCCCAGGCGGAGCGAGCGAACGTCGAGCGGAAGAGGATCTCGTAGAGCCGCTCGTGGTCGAGCGCGTCCTCTCCCAGGAGGAGCGGCCGGAAGTGGTGGAGCATCGCTGTGATCTCCTCCTGCGGCCGCCCATGGACCTCTCCGATCCCGACCTGTCCAGCCTCGGTCTCGACCTCGACGATGATCTCCGCGGCAACCGTGTAGGGCTCGAGCGACATCCAGAAGGGACGATCGAGCGGGACCGAGATCGGATGGATCCGGATGTCCGAGATCGCCGTGCTCATGCCGTGCGCGCCCCTGTCAGCGCTCGCGGGGCTGCCGTGCTGCCGCGCATCACGAGCCGGGTCGGCAGAACGACCCGTCTCGGCGCCCCGTCCCGGTCGGACAGGCGCTCGAGGAGGAGCTGCGCAGAGGCACGGCCCAGCTCGAGCAGGTCTCGCTCGATGACGTCGATCGGCGGGCTGAAGAGCCGTGTGACGTCGACGTCGTCACAGGCGATCACGGACAGGTCGCCGGGAAGGCGGACGCCCAGGTCCGAGAGGGCCTCGAGGACGCCGACGGTGAGCAGGTTGTGACCGATCATGAGGGCGGTCGGCGGATCGGGAAGCGCGAGCAGCTCGCGCGCTGCGAGCTCGCCGCTCTCCGGCTCCGGCTCGCTACTTCTGACGAGCCCGCCGATCGACAGCCCGAGCCTGCGCGCGTGACGGCGAAAGGCGACGATCCTCGCGCGGCTTCCCAGCTGGCCCTCGCTTCCCGCGACCATCGCGACGCGCCGGTGGCCGAGCCCGGCGAGGCGTTCCAGGGCCTCGGCCACGCCGGCGTCGTGATCGGACCAGACGGCGTCGGCGTTCGACCCGGGCACGTCCCGGTCGAAGAGCACGGCCGCGAACCCCTCGAGTCGCTCCGCGAGGCCGGGTGCGCGCTCGTCCGCGACCGCGGCGATCAGCCCGTCCAGTCGCCGCTGGCGCAGCGCGGCGAGGAGTGCGGCTTCGTGGTCCGAGTCGTTCTCGGAGTTCGCGAGCACGAGCGAGTAGCCGTGCGGCACGAGCACGCTGTCGACGCCCTTTGCGATCGCGGCGAAGAGCGGGTTCGAGATGTCGGAGACGACGAACCCGACCGCGTTGCTGGTGCCCGTCCGCATGCTGCGGGCGGCGACGTCCGGGCGATACTCGAGCGCCTCCATGGCGTCGAGCACCCGCCGCCGGGCAGCGTCGCTCACGAACGGGTAGTCGTTCAGGACGCGCGAGACGGTCGAGACGGAGACCCCCGCCCGCTCTGCGACTTCCTTGATCGTAGGCGGCATGGACAAGCGGTTGGTAACGATTTCAAGCGCGAGTCTATGCGCGCTGCCGCCGGCGAGTCAAGATCGCGCCAGATGAGAAACCCCCCGTGCCCCGCGCGTCAGCGAAGCAACTCTGCGGGCGGGCGGATCACGCGGTCGAAGCTCGTGTGCGGAAACGGTTCGCCCGGCTCGTCCTCGCGCCACGAGACGGAGGATCGTGACCGCCGGCGCAGTGATGTCGCCGTTCTCGTCGAAGGCGAACTCGCCGAGCAGGCCGTCCGTGATCTCGCGTGCGGAAGAGCTCCTCGGTGACCGAGGCGCGCGTGCCGTCCGAGCGCGCGATCGCGTCGAGCAGGACCTCGGCCGACTGCGCGGCGTAGGTTCCGGAAAACCACGGAACGATGCCGTCCGGCTGCGTGGCCGCGAGGTCGGCGACGAACTGCTTGCCGGCATCGTCGAGCTCCGTGTCCGGGAGCCCTGGGTAGGCGACGTAGAGGCCGGTGGCCGCCTCGCCGGCGAGGGAGATCACGAGCTCGGCGGCTGCGAAGCTGTCCGGCGCCATCAGCACGGTTCCGCTCTGCCAGCCCTGCTCGGAGGTCCTTGAGCAGCCGCCCCGTATTCGACTGGAGTATACCCGGCGACGAGCACGCCCTCCGCGCCGGACTGACGGATTCGACCGGCGAGATCGCCATAGCCTTCTGCGTCGGAATCCCACCGGCGGGTCCCCGCAATCTCGAGTCCCGAGCGAGCCCGCCGCCTTGCGAAACATGGTCGCCATCGCCTGGCCGTACTCGGGGCCGTCGTGGAGCAGATAGACGGACTCGAGACCGAGGTCGACCGCGAGGACGGCGAGCGCCGCCGCTTGCGCGTGGTCGGCGGGATAGATCCTGACGTAGTTCCGGGTACCCGTCGGATACAGCTCGTCGAGCTGACCCGCAGGAACGAAGGGCGCCGCCCGCGTGAGGCCGGGATACGAGTTCGACGGGGAGATCATCGCGAGCGGACCGTCGGGCGCACGGTTCGCGATCGGGATCTGGACGAACGCGCACGGCGAGTCCTGCGGCCCGATCACACCCGCGACGCGCGGCGTTCTGCGCTGTAGGCCTTGGCGTTCGACGCGCACTTGTCGAAGTCGAACTGGCCGCCTGACTGCGCCGTCGAGTCGTCGCACGACTGGTAGCCGACGGTGTGACGGCCGCGCGCGGAAGCCATGGCCGCGGAGAACGAGCCTGATCGCGTCCGGCATCGAGGCGGCGTACGCCGACGCACCACCACGCAGAGGGAGATCCGAGACGATCACGAGATCCGGCCCCGGCTGCGGCGCCTCCGTAGAAGAGCGGCCCACATATCGACGCGGGCAGCGCGTCGACGGCGGCGCCGGTCTGAGGCTCGACCGCCGGAACCGCGCTCGTCGGACGTCCCTCCCACGGCGACCCAGACGGCGCCGTAGCCGGCTGCGATGCCGCGCGGAGTGTTGCCCGTCGCGATCGTGCCCACGACCCGGTTCGAGGCTGGGTCGACGCGGGCGACCGTGCCCTCGATCGGGCTGACGACCCAGACCGCCCCTTCGCCGTAGGCGACGCCGCCGATTCCGGGCCCGATCCTGATCCCACGAACCCTCGCCTGCGGACCCGGATCGATACGCCAGAGGGTCTCGGCGTGTGGATCGGTCACCCAAACCGCGCCGCCGCCGACGGCGATCGCGCTCAGCCCGTCGCTGCCGACGTCGATCGACGCGGTGACGCGATCCGTGCGCGGGCTGATGCGCACGACCCGGCTGTCGTCGAGTAGCCAGAGAGCGCCGTCACCGTAGGCGAGGGCACTCGGATCCATGTCGTCGAACGTCGCGGTCACCACGCTGCTCGCCGCGTCGATCTTCGACACGGTCCTGTCGGGATTGACGACCCATGCCGACCCGCCGCCCACGGCGAGGCGGTTCTGACCAGGTGTCCGCCAGCCGTAGATATCGACGCCTGCGGCCGCGGGCAGCCCGACAGGCTCGCCGGCGATCCCCGTGCCCGGATCGAAGCGACGAGACGCTCCACGTCGACCAAGCAGGTGCGCTCTCCGGCGACGCGCCCTGCTCGGCCCCGTTCCCGATCCAGACCGCGCCCTCACCTGCCGCCAGCTCGGTCGGGGTCGTCCCCGTAGCGAATGTCTCTGCGCGCCTTCGTCTCCGGATCGATCCGCGTGATCGTCTGCGCGTCCGCGTTCAGCACCCAGACCGAGCCTTCTCCGACCGCGACCGCCGTCGGAGACTGGCCGACCGGGATCTGCGCGATCGAGCCGGTTCGTCGCCGGGTCGATCGCGGCGACGGCATTCCCCGCGACGATGTCGATCTGCGGCGCGTCCGGCCTTGTCAGCTGCCAGATCCCCGCGCCGACCGCGCCGGCGAGGACGACCAGCCCGGCAACGAGCAGGAGCCAGCCACGGCGCCGGGGAGGCTCGGGGGCAGGCGCGCCAGGGGGCTCGACACGAGCCGGCGGCGCGAGCGCCGGATCCTGGTTCAGGATCTGCCGCTCCAGTTCCTGGAGGGCCGGACCCGGCTCGATCCCGAGCTCGTCCACCAGCACTCGGCGCGCATCCTGGTACGCGTCGAGCGCCTCTGCCTGGCGCCCGGCACGATACAGCGCGAGCATCAGCTGCCCGCGGAAGCGCTCGCGAAGCGGATGGTCACGAACGAGCTTCTCGAGCTCCGGAACGAGATCCGTCTGCCGACCGAGCGCGAGGTCCGCCTCGATTCTCTCCTCGAGGCACGCCAGCCGGCGGTCTTCGAGCCGCGCGGCTTCCGCCGAGGCGAACGGCTCGTAGGCAAAATCGGCGAGCGCCGGCCCCCGCCATAGCGCGAGAGCCTCGAGCAGCGCGCCCGAGGCCGCCGCCGGATCGTCCTCCGTCAGCAGCCGCCGGCCCTCCGCGAACAGCTCCTCGAACTGGTCGACGTCGAGCTCGCCCTGCTCGAGGTGCAAGACGTAGCCGTGCCCGCGCGTCTCGAGGCGGCCGTTCCCGCCGAACGCCTTGCGTAGCTGGGAGACATGGCCCTGCACGACATTGCGTGCCGTCGCGGGCGCCTCCTCCTCCCACAACCCGTCGATCAGCCGGTCGCTCGACACGACCGAACCGCGGGCGAGCACGAGCACCGCGAGGAGCGCGCGCTGTCTCTGGCCGCCGAGCGCGACAGGCGCCTTTCCGTCCTCGACCTCTAGGGAGCCAAGGATGCGAACGTGCATCCGATGCGAATGTAGCACAGACGAACACTACCTCCAAGGCTGGGACGCCCTGGTGCGAGCTCAGCGCAGCAGCTCGGACGGCGGGGTCAGCACGCGGTCGACGACAGCGTCGCCGAACAGGTCAGGGATCCCTGTCACGTCCGCGGCCCCCGGCTCGACGCGGAAGATGGTGACCGGATGGAGGCTCGAGTCTCCATCCGGCTCGACGGCGAAGTCGCCGAGGATCCCGCCGGTCACCCGCGCCTCGAAGAGCGCGTCGACGACCGAGCTTCGAGTGCCGTCTGAGCGGGCGATCGCATCGAGAAGGAGCTCCGTCGCTTGCGCGGCGTACGCGACGCCGTAGGAGGTGATCGGAACGCCGGGCTCTGCCTCTTCAAACGCGGCCTCGAAGGCCGGCCACCCGGTCCCGAGCTCGTCGTTCGGCGCGCCCGGGTACCCGACGTAGACGCCCCGGACCGCCTCGCCGCCGGCCTCGACGAGCAGGGGGATGGGGAGCGCGAATTGGGACAGGATGATGGGCACGCTGGGGCCGAGCACCTCCCGCAGGCGGGCGAGGAAGGGCCCGAGCAGCTCCCCGCCGCCGCTGACGTAGACGGCATCTGCGCCGGAATCACGCACCCGGCCGGCGACCTGTTCGTCGCCTGCACCCGATTCGACGCTGCGCTTCGCCCTCCCGGCGACCGTGAGCCCGAGCGTCGCCGCGGCACGCGTGAACACGCGGGCCGGCCAGCGAATCTCGGGAAACTCGACGTCGTCCGTGACGATGTAGACCGAGCGGGCGCCGAGGTCCTTCGCGAGCGCCGCCTCCGCGGCCCATTCGTCGTCGTCCGACGGATAGAGGCGGACGAAGGAGCGGATCCCGGTCGGGTAGTACCGCTCGGGCTCGTCCGGCTCCGACGCGGCACCTGCGTGCGTCAGACCCGGCCGGGAGTTCGTCGGCGAGATCATCGGAACCGGACCGCCCGCGGCCCGGTTCAGGATCGGAAGCGATACGACGGTGCAGCCCGATGTCAACGGGCCGATCACGCCGATCACGGCAGACGTCGCCGCGTAGGAGCTGGCGTTGGCCGCGCACTTCGCCGGCGGCGTCCCGCCCTCGGGCGTCGACGAGTCACAGACCTGGAGACCGACCCGGAACGGCCCGGCTCGGAAGCCGCGCTCGCGCAGCGCGAGCTCGATGGCGCCGGCCATCGGCGCCGGGTCGGGGACGTAGCCTCCCTGGAGGAAGAGGTCGGCCGCGATGATCGCGTCCGGCGAGCCTTCCCCGTCGTAGACGAGGGGCCCGCACGCGGGAGAGTCGATCGCACCAACGGCTTCCTGCCGTCCGCCCTCGCGGGCAGATCCGACCGCAGCCGCCCAGACGGCGCCCTGGCCGGCCGCGATCGCGCTCGTCGGATTGCCGAGCTGCACGCCGGCAGCCACCGCGGCGCTCGCGGGATCGATCCGCACCACGGTGCTCCCCTCCGCACGGCCAACCCACAACGCCCCCTCTCCGAAGGCGAGTGACGAGAGCCCGCGGCCGAGCTCGATCGTCCGGAAGCGCGCCTCGAGCGCGGCCTCTCGTGGCGGCGCGATGCGCCAGACGAGGCCCGTGTCGTCACCGGCCCAGACGAAGCTGCCCCCCACGGCGATCGAGACGAGCGTGCTGCTCGGCACGACGATCCTCGCAGTAACGGCTCCCGTCGAGGGATTCACGCGCAGGAGATCGCCTCCGTAGCCGAGCGCCCAGACGGTCCGCCCGTCGGAGGCGACGGCGAACACGCGGGCAGGGAGCCGGATCGAATCGACCTGGTTCGTGCCGGGATCGATGCGCGCGAGACCGGCGTCGGGCGTGACGACCCAGACGTAGCCGAGCGCGACCGTCATCTGATCCGCCGCATATCCGGCGTTCGCGTTGCGAAAAACCGTCTCACCGGTGGCCGGGAGCTCGATCGTGGCCTGCGTGACCAGTGTGGCCGGGTCGAGCCGGACAACCCGATCGAACGTGCCCTCGGCGCCGGTGCCGATCCAGAGCCCTCCTTCCCCTGCGGCGATACGCAGCGGCGTCGCGCCGACGGCGAACGTCTCCACCGCCTTCGTCTCGGGCTCGATGCGCGAGATCGTCCTGGCGTCCTGGTTCACCACCCAGACGGCGCCTTCGCCGACGGCGACGTCGCCCGGCGTCTTGCCGACGGGGATCTCGGCGACGATCTCGTTCGACGAGGGATCGATCGCCGCGACGGCGTTTCCGGCAATCGATCCGATCGGGTCGGATCCGCTCCGCGTCAGCTGCCAGGCGCGCCGCCGCTGCTCCGGCGAGGATCAGCGCCCCGAGGGCTATCAGGATCACGGAGCGGCGGCGCCCGTGCCGCGCGGCGTGATCGGCGGTCTCCGGCGGGCGGGCCGTCGGTGGCCGTGCGGGTGCAGCGAGCGCCGGATCCTGGTTCAGGATCTGCCGCTCGAGCTCCTGGAGGGTCGGCGAGGGCTCGATTCCGAGCTCGTCGACGAGGGCTCGCCGACCCGCCTGGAAGACCTCGAGCGCCTCGGCCTGGCGGCCTGAGCGGTACAGCGCGAGCATGAGCTGCGCACGGAAGCGCTCACGGAGCGGGAGCTCGTGGACGAGACGCTCGAGCTCGGGCACGAGATCCGTATGCCGCCCGAGCGCGAGATCTGCTTCGACCCGCTCTTCGAGACACCCGAGACGGCGCTCCTCGAGCCGGGCGGCCTCGGTCGAAGCGAACGCCTCGAAGGCCAAGTCGGCGAGCGCCGGCCCTCGCCAGAGCGCGAGAGCCTCGCGGAGAGCCTCGGAGGCTGCCGCGCGGTCGCCGGATGCCCGCAGCCTGCGTCCGTCTGCGTAGAGCCGCTCGAAACGGTCGACATCGAGCTCCCCCTCTTCCAGGTGCAGGACGTATCCGTGCCCGCGGGTCTCGAGGCGGCCGTTTGCGCCGAACGCCTTGCGGAGCTGCGAGACGTGGCCCTGCACGACGTTCCGTGCGGTCGCGGGAGCGTCCGCGCCCCAGAGCTCATCGATCAGGCGGTCACTCGACACGACCGTGCCACGGTGCAGGACGAGCACCGCGAGCAGAGCCCGCTGGCGCTGACCGCCGAGCGCCACCGGTTCACCGTCCGCGAGGACTTCGAGAGGGCCACAGATCCGCACGTCCACGGAGCGTCGAACGTAGCACACCGAAGTGCTGATTTGCAGGTATTTCAGCGCCGCATCAGCGTCTGATCAGCGATCCGGCAGCGGGCGGGCGCACCGTGTGGGCGTCGGGCATGAACGAACAGCGAGGAGGATGACGATGACCCACTCGAACCCCCACCGAATTCTGAGGACGTTCGCACTCGGCGCGGCCGTGACCGCGCTGGCGGCGCCCGGGCTCCAGGCCGCCGTGCGGCCGGACGACCGAGCCGATGCGCGCGGGCCCGGGGCCACGCTCGTGGAGCAGTCCGTTCGCCCGGACGACAGGGCTGATGCACGCGGGCCCGGCGCCACTGTCGTCGTTGCAGCGACCGCGGTACGTCCCGACGACCGACCCGAGGCCAGGGGCCCGGGAGCGATCGTCGTCGTAGCGCCGACGGCCCTGAGGCCGGACGACCGGCCCGCAGCACGCGGGCCCGGAGTGGTCGCGTCGCCCGCCCCGATCGTGATCGCGCCGACCGGCTTCGACTGGACCGACGCCGGCATCGGCTTCGCCGCGGCGTTCGGAATCGCGCTGCTCGCCGGTGGCTTCCTGCTCGTCGCCCGGCGGCACCGGAGGAGCAGCCTCGCGGCCGTCTGATCAAGACGCCGCACTTCCCACGAGAGCGGGCCTTCCCCGGGCCCGCTCTCGGCCTGTCTGGGCTCGGGCGCATGCGATGATGCGCCGGCGTGGAGCTCGTCTCGCACCCCGACTTCGCCGTGCTCCACCCCACCGGCGGGCATCCCGAGAGCCCGGCCCGTCTCGAGGCGCTGCTCGAACGCTTTCCCTCCTTCACATCAGCCCGGCCGGCGACCGTCGACGAGATCGCCGCCTGCCACGCCCACGACTACATCGATCTCGTCAGACAGATCTCCGAGAGCGGCCGGGTCGCCCGCCTCGACGCCGACACGATCTGCACACCGACCAGCTTTCGGCTCGCGCTTCTCGCTTCCGGTGCCGCCATCACAGCCGCCGAGCGCGGCGGGCTCGCCCTCGTCCGCCCGCCCGGACACCATGCCCTGCCGAACCGGGCGATGGGCTTCTGTCTCTTCGGCAACGTGGCGATCGCGGCGCGGTTCGCACAGCGCGAGCTCGGTCTGGCACGGGTCGCGATCCTCGACTGGGACGTTCATCACGGCAACGGCACGCAGGACATCTTCTGGGACGATCCCTCCGTCCTCTTCGTGTCGCTCCACCGCTGGCCGTACTACCCAGGGTCGGGCGGGCCGGAGGAGCAGGACGAGACCACGGTGAACGTTCCGCTTCCGGCTGGCGCGGGCGACGACCTCTACCTCGAAGCGTTCGCGCATATCGTCGAGCCGGCGATCGAGCGGTTCGGGCCGGACCTGCTGCTCGTGTCGGCCGGGTTCGACGCTGCCGAAGGCGACCCGCTCGGGGGCATGCGCGTGACGCGTGACGGCTTCCGCGAGCTCGCGCGCCGGTCGCGGCAGCTCTGCCCACGGCTCGGTGCCGTGCTCGAAGGCGGCTACGACGTCGCGATGCTTCCCGGACTGGTCGACGCGGCTCTCGAGGGATTCTCTGCCTGAGCTCCCGGAAACGGTCCTCGTCCCCGGCTCCTGTGCGACGGGCGTTCGTGGTCGGCGCAGACCCGGAAGCTCGCCGAGCGGCAATCGCTCTCGGGTGCGATCGCCCAGGTCGAGTCGGGCGGCTTCGACGCCTATCTCGACGTGGTGTTCCCGCTCTACGTCGCTTCAGAGCACGCCGGTCCCGGCGCGATCAGAGACACACGTTCATGGCGATGGCCAGGGACGCCGGACCGAGCGCGGCGCTTCGCGAGATCCACTCCCTCGTCGCCCAGCACGGGATGCCGGCTCGCCCGGCGCCGTCGCCTGTCCAACCATCGTGGTCTGCGGTCGCGAGGACGAGCGCACCCGGTGGCCGTCCACGAGGAGCTGGCAGGTGCGATACCGGGCGCCCGCCTGACCGTCATCGAGGGCTCGGGGCACTTCACGCCGCTCGAGCGCCCGGCCGAGGTGACGGACGCCTCCAGCGCTGGCTCTCGCGAGTGACTGAGGTAGGCTCAGGAGCCATGCACCGCAGGGTCGCGTTCAGCCTGATCGTCACCGTAGCCATCCTCCTGGCGGCAGCCTCGTCCGCCTGGGCAGGGCCGGTTCCGGGCCTGCCGACGATGCAGGATCGGCTGGAGCAGCTCGGCGGGGAGCCCTGCCCGACGGAGCCCCGGCTGACGTGCGTCACGCTCAGCGTCCCGCTCGACCACTTCAACCTCGCTGACTCGCGAACCCTCGACGTCGTCTTCGGCGTGCTCCCCGCGTCCGGCACGAGCAAAGGCTTGTTCGTGATTGCGACCGGAGGCCCAGGCTCGGCCGGGATCTCCGAGTACGACTCCTGGGTGCCGTACTTCGATTCGTCGATCCGGAGACGATTCGACATCGTCTTCTTCGACCAGCGAGGCATCGGGCTCTCGGGAGGGCTGACCTGCCCGGACGCGGCCGCGGCGTACTACGCCTCGCTGGCTCCGCCGGCCGAGGCAGCAGAGCGCTTCAGCGACGACTGCGTCGCGGAGATGGGCTCGTCGGCGATCCTTCCGTTCGTCGGAACCGCCCAGGCGGTCGAGGATCTCGAGGCTTTTCGCACCGCGGTCGGCTCCCCCGGGATGTGGCTCTACGGCGTCAGCTACGGCACCCAGTACGCCCAGACGTACGCGGCTGCCCACGGAGACGCCCTCGAGGGGCTCGTCATCGACGGAGTCGTCGATCTGACGTTGACCGGCCCCGAGTTCTGGGTGGACGCCGCGGGCTCGTTCGAGCGCGTCCTCGACGACACACTCGAGTCCTGTGACCGCCGCCGGCTCTGCCGCCGCGACGCGGGTCGCAGCGCGGAGGACGTCTACGACGACGTGCGGATCGCGGTGGAAGCAGCTCCGGTCCCGGTCCGCTTCCCGCTTCCCTCGGGCGGCACGCAGATGCGACAGCTCACCGCCGCCGATCTCGTGACCGTCGCCGCGGGCCAGATCTACACCGAGGACGACCGGATGCTCCTCCAGCGGGCGGTCGCCGCCGCCGGACGCGGCGATCTGGTGCCGCTCCTGCGACTCGCCTACGTCAACTTCGTCGTCGACCCGCAGACGCTCGAGGCGATTCCCGATCCGAGCTACTCGGACGGGATGTACTACGGCGTCGACTGCCGCGACTACGCGTACTGGACGGGAACGCCCGAGGAACGCGCGGCGCAGTACCTCGCAGCCGCGGAGCCTGTGGGCGAGGCCTTCCCGCGGCTCGGTTGGGACACGTTCCTCTCCGACCTCCCGTGCGCCTTCTGGCCCAGCTCCTCTCAGGATCTCACCCGACCCGCGCCGCTCGTCGCCGCGGGCGTGCCGACACTCGTCCTCACCTCGACTGCGGACCCGATCACGCCCGCCGGCCAGGGAGCCGACGTCTACAGCCGGCTCGCGGACGGCTACCTCGTCACCACCAGGGGCGGGCCGCACGGGACGTTCGCTTGGGGATACCCCTGCCCGGACGAGCTGGTGACGCGGTTCCTGGTCGAGGGGCAGACTCCCGAGCAACGCGAGTCGACGTGCCCCGGGCGACTGGCGGACGCATACGTGCCGCTCGCCCCGCGGAACGCGTCGAGCTTCAGGAACGCGCGCGCCGCTCTCGCGTCTGCCGAGACCGAGATCTCCTACGTTCCGGAGTACTACTACTGGGACGGGGTCACGCCGACGTCGGTTGGGTGCCCGGTCGGCGGCGGCACGATGCGCATGCGCGAGTCGCCGAACGGCGCCCGGTTCACGTTCACCCGCTGCGGCTTCACGAAGGGCGTGATCATGACCGGTCGGGGCTCCTACGACTACGGACGCGACCGGTTCGTTCTCGACGTCACGCTGTCGGGGCGCTTCGACGGGCACCACCGATACGTCAGGGCGGGCTGACCGCGGGAAGCACTGCGCCGCGGCTGCCGTTCTCACCAGGCGATGGACGTAACCGAGCAGACGTTCGACGAAGAGGTCGTCGCGCGGTCGGACGAGATCACGGTCGTCGTCGACTTCTGGGCCGACTGGTGCGGTCCGTGCAAGGCACTCGCGCCGATTCTCGAGCAGGGCATCCTCGAGCGCGCGAACACGCTGACCCTCGCCAAGGTCGACATCGAGGCGAACCCCGGCCTGGCGGAGGCGTACGGCATCCGCAGCATCCCGGCGGTCAAGGCGTTCCGGAACGGCCACGTCGTGGACGAGTTCGTCGGCGCGCTGTCGCCACAGGGCGTGGCGGCGTTCCTCGACCGCGTCGGCGGCCCTGGAGAGGGCGCCCGGCTTCTCGACGAGCTCGTCGCGAGCGGGGAGTTCCCGGAGATCCTCGGCCCCCTCGGCGAGCAGGACTACGAGCGGGCGCTCGAGTGGTTGATCGCCGCCGCGCCGGACGCGGACGCAGACGGCAAGGAACGGATCCGTGAGGTGATGGTGACGATCTTCCAGGAGCTGGGGCAAGACCACCCGCTCAGCACGAGCTACCGTCGCCGGCTCGCCAGCGCGCTCTACTGACCACAGCCGACCTGTCAGGCGGACCGATGCCTCCGGGCCGCCGAGCGACCGCAGTCATCCGTCACGAAGTTGTTGCGGCTCCGCCGCAAAGACTGTCGTTTCGGGACGATGTTTTCCCGCGTGAGCCTCCCTAGAGTCTCAGGTGGACGCGCAGCCCGCGCCCGCCGCGCCTGAAGGGAGGTGAACGATGGATGACACTTCGACACTTCGTGCTGGTCTCGCTCGCGGCGCTGGCCGCGGCGCTGCTCGCCGGCTCGGCGGCCGGGTCGCTCTCGGCGACGCTGACCGAGCTCGACTCGAGGGGCCGTGCCGTCGGCACACCCCGGCAGGCAGCGGCGGGCAGCGTACGGGCGCTGCAGGCGTCCGGCTGCCGCGAGATCGACATCGTGAAGGAGGGATCGAGCTTCCTCTTCAGGACAACCGTCTACAAGTGGCATCAGCACAAGCGCTGGTGCTGGGCGAACGGCCGCGTGACCGGTGTCTGGACGTCCGCCTATGCGACGAACGTGGACGCGAACTGGTACTACCGCGGCCTGGCAGGAAGCGCCGGCTACTTCTTCGGCCCGAATCAGAGCGGTCACTACTCGTTCCGGCAGGCGAAGATGGAGAACTGCGTACTGAAGTACGGCTGCATCGGGAGCGAGTACCCCTGGATCAAGATCTGGGTCGAGGGCGACGGTGGCTACCGATGGCAGCGAGGGAGTTGAGATGACGAACACGGGAGTCGGGTTCTTCGCGGGAACGCTCGAGGTGCTCGGGCGGTTCCTCTACAGGCTGCTCCTGGCAGTCGCGATCGTGTGGGTCCTGGGACTGATCGTGGGTCTCTTCGCGAGCGACCCGCCTCCGGACAGCGGCGGCGGCCCGCCCCCGGTCTCGACACCTCGCTAGCAGACTGGGCCGCAGCCCGCGGCGGCCCAGACCCGATCCGAAGCGGCTGCTACGTGCAGAGCCGTCGGCTGGAGCGCGCGTCAGCGCAGCCGGGCCGGAAGACGGAAGTAGACGTCTTCCCGTGTGAGCTCGACTTCCTCGCGCTCGCCGAATCCGAGCTCTGCGAGCCGGTCGGCGACCCGGTTGACGAGGAGCTCGGGCGACGACGCGCCGGCAGTCAGGCCGACGATCTCGTGACCGTCGAGCCACGAGGGATCGAGGTCGCCTTCGTCGTCGACGAGATACGCGTCCGCTCCGCAGGTCGTCGCCACCTCGACGAGGCGGTTCGCGTTCGAGCTCGTCTTCGAGCCGACGACGAGGACGAGTGTCGCTCGCTCGCAGATCTTCTTGACGGCGTCCTGGCGGTTCTGCGTCGCGTAGCAGATGTCCGCGGAGGGCGGTCCGACGAGGTCCGGGAAGCGCTCGCGAAGCGCGTCGACCACGCCTGCCGTGTCGTCCACCGAGAGCGTCGTCTGCGTCAGATACGCGACCTTGCTGCCGTCCTCGACCTCGAGCGCCTCCACGTCGTCGGCAGTCTCGACGAGGATGATCGAATCGGGCGCCTCGCCCCTCGTCCCGACGACCTCCTCGTGGCCGGCGTGTCCGACGAGCGCGATCGTGAGCCCCCGCGCCGCGTAGCGCCTGGCTTCGGCGTGCACCTTCGACACGAGCGGGCACGTGGCGTCGATGACCTCGAGATTTCGCTCCGCGCACTTTCGATAGACCTGCGGAGCGACCCCGTGCGCCGAGAGCACGACCAGGGCTCCCTCCGGTACCTCCTGCTCCGTCTCGACGAAGATCGCCCCTCGTGCCTCCAGATCCTCGACGACGTGGACGTTGTGGACGATCTCGTGACGGACGTACACCGGGGGCCCGTGCGTCTCGAGCAGCTTCTCGACGATGTCGATTGCGCGGACGACGCCGGCGCAGAAGCTGCGCGGGGCCGCGATGAGGACGCGCTTCTCCATCAGCCGGCCGGCTCCGCGACCGATGCGGCAGCACGCTCGAGGGAAGCGAGCGCGCGGCGCGCCGTCCGTGATGCCCGAAGCGCGCGGCGCGGCTCGGTGACGAGGGCTTTCGCGACGGCGCCCCAGGCCACGCTCCCGTCGGGCTTCGACGCGTGTGCGAGCCGACCCACCGGACGGCCGGGCGAGTCGGAGATCGCGCGTATCGCTCCGGCCAGCCGGCCGCTGGCGGCGAGCGCCGCGCTCTCCATGTCGACGGCCACCGCCCCGGTCCGCCGAGCAAGCTCGGCGCGCTCTTCCGGTGCGTCGACGACCCTGCCGGCGCCGCAGAGCACCGCGGCAGTCGCACCCGGCACGGGAACCGCGTCGCCTTCCCAGAGCACGGACCCGTCCTCGCCGACGACTCGCGTCGCGGTCACGACGGTGCCCTCGGAGATCTCCGGCACGAGCGCCCCGGCGAGCCCGAAGCTCACGAGCCGGCCCGGAGGCACCGGGCCGGATGCGCCGAGGCCCACCCTGACCGCGTTGGCACCGCCCTTGCGCGCAGCGCGCTCCTCGACCTCGAGCGCGCAGGCGAGAACGATCGGCCCGCTGGCTAGCGCAGCGTCCAAGCGAGGCTCCGCACGGTCTCCTTGAGGCTGGCGGTCGTGGCGAGCGTCGCCGAGGGCT
Organism: uncultured Thermoleophilia bacterium; assembly: GCA_963819905.1. Taxonomy (GTDB): domain Bacteria; phylum Actinomycetota; class Thermoleophilia; order Gaiellales; family Gaiellaceae; genus CAWCQC01. The sequence continues at coordinate 122,997 of CAWFXP010000006.1, read as the reverse complement.
CGAAGCCGCAGTGGATGCCGCAATGCTCGCAGCGCGGGTCGTTACCAGGCCCGTACCGCTCCCACTCCATGCCGTCGATGAGCCCTTCGTAGGTCGGGAAGATCGCGTCTGTGAGGAGGTAGCATGGGCCCTTCCAGCCGTACGGGTTCCGGGTCACCGATCCCCAGGGCGTACACGGGAGCTCGCGCTCGCCGGTGAGGAAGTCCTGGTAGACCGGGCTCGCGAGCCAGCGGTAGCCGTTCGTCCGCACCGCGGCCCGGATCGCCCTGAACTTCTCCTCGTGCTCGGCCCGCGTCATCGTCAGGTTCGGATCGATCTGGGAGTACTGGTACCCCGGGGCGACGAGCATGCCGTCGATCCCGACCTCGTTCGTCAGGTACCCCATCATCTCGATGACGTCGTCGACCTCCGTCTCCTTGAACGTCGTCGTGTTCGTGGTGACACGGAAGCCGGCCGCCCGCGCCGTCTTGATCGCGCTGATGGCGACGTCCCAGAGGCCCGGGTAGTCGCAGATGTAGTCGTGGATGTCGCGCATACCGTCCAGGTGGACGACCCAGGTCAGCCGTGGATTTGGCTTGAAGCGGTCGAGCATCTCCTCGAGGCGCAGCGCGTTCGTGCACAGCTGGATGTTCTTGCGCATCTCGAGGAAGCCGGCGACGACGTCCTCGATCCCCTTGTAAATGAGCGGCTCCCCGCCGCAGATCGAGACGACGGGGGCCCGGCACTGCACGCCGGAGTCGAGACACTCCTCGACGGTCAGGCGCGCCTTGTTCGACTCGTACTCGCGGATCTTCCCGCAGCCGATGCAGGCGATGTTGCAGCCGAGCGTCGGCTCGAGCATCAGGACGAGGGGGTACCGCTCCTCGCGCTTCTGGGAGGCGACGTAGCGACCGATCTGAACGGTGCTGCGGAGCGGAAACTTCATGATCCTCCCTTTCCTTCGACGCCCGAGACGCCGCCCTTGACCGCACGTGCCAGCGCGGGCGTCACGGGGCCGGGCCGGTAGCCGAGCCCTTCTTTCGCCTTGTTCGAGGAAAAATACATCGGCAGGCGGGCGAGAGTCACCTCGTCACGGTTTGCAAGCCCGAGCCTAGCCGCTGCAACGGCCGCCGCATAGGGAACCCGGAGCGAGGGACGGCGGCGCCCGGCGAGGTCTGCGACCGCGCCGAAGAGCTCCTCGAGCGAGAGGTTGACACCGCCGAGGAGGTAGCGCTCGCCGCGGGTTCCGCGCTCGAGCGCCAGCGCGTGACCCCGGGCGACGTCACGCACGTCGACCACGTTGAGCCCCGTCGTCGCGACGTAGCCGCGAATCGCACCGCTCGCCACGCCCGCGATCATGCGCCCGGTCGGGGTCGGCTTGACGTCTCCCTCGCCCACCGGCGTGGTCGGGTTGACGACCACCGCGTCCAGGCCGGCCGCCGCCGCCTCGAGCACGACGGTCTCGGCAGCGAGCTTCGTCCGCTTGTACGCGACGCGGAGCTCCCACAGCGGCGGCGAGTCCAGCTCCGTCGCCTCACGTCCGGGCACCGGCCCGCAGGTACCCGCAGTGCTCGTGTGCACGAAACGGCGCACGCCCTTGCGAATGGAAGCCTCGACCACGTTGTGGGTTCCTTCGACGTTCACGCGCTCGATCATCTCGGGATCGGCGTCGTAGCTGTAGAGCGCCGCGACGTGGACGACCGCGTCGCAGCCCTCGATGACGCGCTCGAGCCTGGCTGGGTCGAGCAGGTCGACCCGGTCGGCTCGCACCTCGGCTCCCTGCTCCGCGAGCTCCCGGGCGACGTGTGAACCGACGAACCCGGTCGCTCCGGTGACGTAGACCCTCACCGAAGCGCTTCGCGGTAGCGGCCGAGCGCGACCATCGGCCAGACGATGCGATACAGGTGATAGCGAATCAGAAAGTCGCGCGGGAAGCCGGTTCCGGTGAAGTGTTCCTCGTCCCAGTCCCCGTCTGCCCGCTGCTGCTCGCAGAGCCATGCAGCCGCACGGCCGGCCGACTCACGTCGTGCGGCGTCGGCGGCGACGAGACCGGTGAGCGCCCAGGCCGTCTGCGACGGCGTCGATAGGCCTCGCCCTCGCCAGGCGGCACCCGCTGCGCCGTCGTCGTACGAGCGACAGTCCTCGCCGAACCCGCCGTCCGCGTTCTGGTGTGCCTCGAGCCAAGCCACGGCCCGAACCATCGCCGGATGGTTCGACGGGAAGCTGGCAGCAGCGAGCGCCGGTAGCGCCGCCCCTGTCCCGTAGACGTAGTTGACGCCCCACCGCCCGAACCAGGACCCATCGCTCTGCTGCTCGTTCAGGAGATAGACGACACCGCGTCGCACGACCTCTTCGTACTCCGGCCGCGAGGCGAGCAGCTCGACGACGTGAGCCGTCACGTCGACGCTCGGCGGGTCGATGACAGCGCCGAAGTCGCAGAACGGCACGTCGTAGAGCCAGTATGCGTCGTTGTCGACGTCGAACGCCGCCCAACCTCCGTTCGACGACTGCATGCCGGCAATCCACCGGCAGGCGCGCTCCACCGCGGCGCCGCCAGCGCCGAGCTTGTCGAGCGCGAGGGCGACGACAGCCGCGTCGTCGACGTCCGGATAGAGGTCGTTCTCGAACTCGAACGACCAGCCACCCGGCTCGACGCCGGGCAGGCGAATCGCCCAGTCACCGCGCGCCCGCACTTCCTCCTCCAGAATCCAGCGGATCGCCGAAACGATCTCGGGCATGGCAGCGTCCACTCCCGACTCGGCGAGCCCGAGCAGGGCGAGGCCGCTGTCCCACACCGGAGACTGGCATGCCTCCGGCCGGAGCCGGTCGCCGTCGTCGACGAGGAAGCCGTTCCAGCCCTGCAGCCCCCGCCGGATGTACGGGGACTCGGGCCCGTGGCCGCGGCAGGCGAGCGCGATCAGCGACCACACCCAAGGGGGCTGGATGCCTCCCCACGAGCCGTCGAGCTCCTGCCGATCGATGATCCAGCGCTCGGCGACGGCAAGCGCGCGCGTTCGTCCCGGCTTGAACGGGTTCCGTGCGTAGAGTCCGAGCAACCGGTCGACGTCGTCCCACACGTTCTCACGTGGGCGCTCAACTCGTCCGAGGTCGAGCTCGTGGCAGGCTCGTCCTTGTGCCATCCTCCTCACCGGCCGGTAGTGCATGACAACCGAGAGCGCGACCACCGTCTGCCGGGCCCAGCAGGCGAAGGTGTACGGAGAAACGGGAAGCCACGGGCGGAGGAGCACGAGCTCGGGAAGCAGCTGGGGCACCTCGCCCCACTGCCAGATCCCGAACAGGGACAGCCAGATCCGCGTGAAGACACGCGCCCCGCCGATTCCCCCTCGCTCCTTGCAGAAGGCCCGTGCCTCCGCGAGCTGGGGCGCGCGCTCGGAGAGTCCCGCCAGGCGGAGCGCCGCATACGCCTCGAGCGTCGCGTTGAGGTCTGGCTCGCCGCCGTGGTAGATCGTCCACAGTCCGTCCGGGCGCTGCCGCGCGAGCAGCTCCGCCATCACGCGGGCGGTCGTCTCGTCGTCGCGGAGCCCCATGAACTCGAGGAAGAGCAGGTGCTGCGCCGTCATGGTCACGTTCGATTCGAGCTCTCCGACCCACCAGCCGCCGGGCTCCCGGAGGTCGAGGAGTCGTGCGATCCCTCTGTCGATCACGCGATCGAGCTCGCGGAGCGGTACCTCGCTCAACCCGCGTTCCGGCTCCGACGCCGCCTCGCTCAAGCTGCTTCGCCTTCGTGACGCTTTCGCGACACTTCGGGACAGACACGCGAACCGGCCAGCGCTACGCTGATAGCGGGTGGTGGAACGGGGTGGCCCCAGCGCCTCTCGCTCATGAGCGGGCACCAGCGCCGGAGGGAACGGTCGAGACCAGACGGGCTGCCGTCCGACCGCTTCGGATGGCGCCCTCCATCGTCGCCGGCCAGCCGGTAGCCGTCCAGGCGCCCGCGCGCGCCACGTGTGGCCGGTCCGTGGCCGGGCCCGGCCGGAGGGACGCGGTTCCCGGCCGGCCGGCGAACGTCGCCGCGGGCTCGCGGCTGACCCGCGACCAGGTCAGCTCCGCCGGGCCGAGCCGATCGGTCAGCGCCTCGGACACGAGGTCGACGAGCTCCTTGCCCCGGGTTGCAGCCAGGTCGGGAGCTCCGCTCGCCACCACCGTCAGGTACTGCCCCCTCTCGGGGGCGTGACCGGTCAGCCGGCCGCGGTCGAACACCCAGTGCGCGGGGCTGTCGAGTAGCGCCGCGAGCGGCGGAGCGAGCAGCTGGCGATCGAAGAGCAGGTGGACGCTGACGATCGGCGAGTCCGCAAGCGGGGGCGGAGGTTCGTCGAGGAGCGCCGCCGAGTCCGCCGGAGGCAACGCGCAGACGACCGCGTCCGCGGCCACGAGCTCGCCGTCTGCCAGGATCACGCCGTCGTCCGCGAGCGAGGCGACCCTCGCCCGGAGCGTGACCGTAGCGCCGGCCGTCTCGAGCGCCCTGCCGGCCGCATCGCCGTGCATCGCGCCGAGCGGGGCGACGGGAAGCAGCAGGTCGCTCGCCTCCCTCGGCCCGAGGAGAGCGGTCTGAACCGTGAAGAGACCGAGGGACGCACTCGCCTCCTCGCTCGGGAGATTCAGCGCCGGGCGGATGAAGACGTCCCAGAAGCGGTCGATCGCGCGCCGGGAAGAGCCGAGCCGCCGCAGGAGAGCGGCAAACGTCTCGTCGTCGTGCGCGTCCGGCCGTAGCCGCCCGAGGCGGCGCACGACGCGGGCGACTCCGACCCGCTCGCCGAGCGAGAGGTGACCGTACCGCAGGAGCGGCAGGGCCCCGGCGCCGAGCAGCGCCACGCGCCGGCGCTCGTCGATGACCGGCATGCTCAGGCGGAGCCTCCGCACGGTGCCTGACTGTCCCACCCGCGCGAGGAACCGAACGTACTCGGTGCAGCAGCCGAGGGCCACGTGCTGACCGTTGTCCGGGGGCGGCGGCGGGTCCCCGTCGCGTTCCGGCAGGGTCTGCACCGCCCCGCCCAGGGTGGGGCGAGCCTCGAGCAGCGTGACCTCGTGGCCGCCGTCGACGAGGTCGAGCGCCGCCGCCAGGCCCGCGAGCCCACCCCCGACGACGACCGCTTTCACGCCGCTTCCCTGACGAGCCCCGAGCCGATTACACGGAGCTTGCCGAACGCCGACAGGCTCGGTCTGGTCGTGAAGACGTCGTACTCCCGTCGCTCGATCTCGTCCAGCAGGCCGACGTAGATTCCCGCCAGAGTCCGCACGCAAAGGGCGCTGCGGGAGTCGAGCAGCGGCAGAAGCCCGTAGCCCTCCGCAAGCAGCGCCCGGGCCCGCGAGGCCTGGTGGGCCATGAGCGCGCGCCACTCCGGACGCTGCCGGCCCGCGGCCAGGTCGTCTTCCTCGACCCCGAACCGCGCGAGCTCGTCGAGCGGCAGGTACACCCGCCCGAGCGCCCAGTCCTCGCGGACGTCGCGCATGATGTTGATCTGCTGCAGGGCCACGCCGAGCGATTCCGCCAGAGGCCGAGCCCGCTCGGGCTGCGACGGCCCGTACACCGCCGTGCACGCGATCCCGATCGTGCCGGCAACGCGACGGCAGTACTCGCGCAGCTCATCCCACGTGCGGTAGCGCGTTCGGTCGACGTCCCAGAGCGCTCCGTCGAGAAGCTCGAGGAGGGCTGCCTTCGGCACCGGGTAACGAACAACCGCGTCGGCGAGCGCGAGCATGACCGGGTCTTCCGCCGACGTCCGGGGCAGCTCGGCCACGGACGTCCGCACGGTCGCCAGCTCGGCGCGCCGCTCGTCCGTCGACCCCGTCCCGTCCGCGATGTCGTCGACCCGGCGCGCGTACGCGTAGAGGGCGCTGAGCGCGAGCCGCTTCGGCCGCGGCAGGAGCATGATCCCCCAGGCGAAGTTGCGCGCCTCGCGCCGGGTGATCCGCGTGCACTCCGCGTAGGCAGCGTCGACGCTCACGGCCGGACGAGCTCGCGGAGCGTCAGCCACGCGAAGGTCGCCTTTCCCGGTGCGGGCCGCCCGTCGAAGACGTCCCACCCGGAGCGCTCGAGCGCAGCGAGAGCAGCGAGCCCGCCCCGTGCGAACAGGGCGACGGAGCGACCCCTCCGCCCGCCGAGGGCTGCCGCGAGGGGCAATCCTCGTCGGAGCAGAGCCGCCGCACGGGCGCTTTCGAAGCGGAGCAGGGTGACGAGCCTGTCCGAGCGCGGGCCCGCAAGCTCCTGCTCGAGCACGCCGAAGCGACGGAGGTCCTCGAGCGGCAGGTAGATGCGCCCGAGAGCGAGATCCCGCGGGGGATCCTGAAGGAAGTTCACGAGCTGGAGCCCCGTGCACACGTCGTCGGACATCGCGACGAGCTCGGGCTTGCCCGCCTCGCCGTAGACGCCGAGCACGAGGCGGCCGACCGGCTCGGCCGAGTACGTGCAGTACTCCCGGACGTCCGCCCACGTCTCGTAGCGCGTCCGCTCCTGATCGATGCGGTTCGCACCGATCAGCCGGCGAAACGGCTCCGGCTGGAGGTCGCAGGCGCGGATGGTTCGCTGGAGCCGCCGCATGATCGCCGTTCGCGGCGCGCCGTCGTAGCAGGCGGTGAGCTCGGCGGCGAGCGCGTCGAGGAGGGCGACCCGGTCGCCCGGGGCCTCGTCCCCGAGGTTGTCGACGAGCCGTGCGAAACCGTAGATGGCCCGCAGGTGGGGCCTCGCCGCGCGCGGGGCGAGAACCGACGCGACGGGGAAGTTCTCGCCGCCCGACCTCGCGTCGATCCGCTCGAGCGAGAGCTCGGGCGCGTCGAGAAGCTCGCCGGCCGCCATGGCGAGGAACGTAGCATGCTGTCTGGCATGGAGCGTCGCGCGTTCGGCTCGACCGGAATCGACCTGCCGGTCGTGGGCCTCGGCACCTGGCAGGTTTTCGACGTCGGGGCCAGGGGAGAAGGGCGGGCGGGCGAGGTCGTGGCGGCCGCCTTCGCGGCCGGTACGCGGCTCGTCGACTCCTCGCCGATGTACGGTCGGGCGGAGGCCGTCCTCGGCCGGGCGCTCGGCGATCGGCGGACGGATGCGTTCGTCGCGACGAAGATCTGGACGCCGTCGCCCGACGAGGCTCGGCGGCAGCTCGAGGCGCAGCTCGGCTTCTTCGGCGGTCGCGTCGAGCTCGAGCAGATCCACAACCTGGTCGCCTGGCGGGAGTACCTGCCTTGGCTGGAGGAAGAACGCGCCCGCGGCAGCATCGGGCTGATCGGCGCGACCCACTGGAAGGCGCACGCATTCGACGAGCTCGCCCGGGTGATGCGGACCGGCCGGATCCAGGCGATCCAGATTCCCTTCAACCCGCGCGAGCGGGAGGTGGAGGGCGAGATTCTGCCGCTGGCCGAGGAGCTCGGGCTCGGCGTCATCGCGATGCGTCCGCTCGGCGGCGAGGGGTCGGTCATTCCGCCGCCGACCGACACGACCGCTGTTGCCGGGCTCGCCGTCGACTCCTGGGCCGAGGCCCTGCTCCTGTGGGCGCTCTCCGACCCACGCATCCACGTCGTGATTCCGGCGACGTCGAACCCGGCGCACGCGTCGGGCAACGCCGCGGCCGGCGGCGGCCGGGTGCTCGACCCGGACGAGCGGGCGCTCGTCGCCCGCCTCTCGGGCTGCTAGCCCGCCTCGGACCGAGCTGCCTCGTGCCCGCCCGCGGCCGAGACCAGTGGCTGGAGCTCGCTCTCGGACAGGCCGATCTCCTCGAGCACCTCGCGCGTGTGCTCGCCGAGCCCGGGCACGGGGCCGAGCTCCGGCCGGTCGCCGCCGAGCGTGATCGGGCTTCCGATCGTCGGGATCGAGCCGACGGGTGAGCCGATCTCGGTCACGAGCCGGTTGTGGACGAGCTGCGGATGCTCCATCACCCGGGGAAGCTCGTTGACGCGGCCGCAGGGAATGCCGGCCCGCTCGAGCCGCTCGAGCCAGTCGTGGGCGGGGCGCCCGCGGAGGATCTCCTCGATCTGCGGCTCGAGCTCCTGCCGATTGCCGACCCGGCCCTCCATCGTCAGGTAGCGCTCGTCGGCGAACAGATCCGGCCGCTCGATCACGTCCTCGCAGAACGACCGCCAGTGCTCGCTCGAGAGGACGGCCAGGTTGACCATGCCTCCATTACCCGTCCAGTACGGGCCGTACGGGCAGAACAAGGGGTGGCGCATCCCCGTCCGCACGGGCGACTCGCCCCTGTGCCACCAGAAGTGCGGGTAGTACCCGATCCAGTCGAGCATGACGTCGAAGAGGGACACCGAGACCAGTTCCCCTTCGCCGCTGATCGACCGCCGCAGAAGCGCCGCCAGGGTTCCGAGGGCCGCGTACGAGCCGGCGCCGATGTCGCACACGGGGATCGCGATCCGCGCCGGTTCCTCGGGAGTTCCGGTCATCGCGATGAGGCCCGCCTCGCCCTGGACGACGAGGTCGTAGGCGTTCTTCTGCGCGAAGGGCCCGTCGGTGCCGTAGCCCGTGATCTCCGCGTACACGATGTCGGCCCGAATGGCGCGGACGGACGGCTCGTCGACTCCCATGCGCGCCGCCCAGCCGGCCGAGAAGTTCTGGAAGAAGACGTCGCTCCGCTCGACGAGACACCGCAGCGCGTCTCGGGCGGCCGGAGTGCGGAGGTCGAGGGCAACGCTTCGCTTGCCGCGGTTCATCCACACGAACCCGCTCGAGAGCCCGCCGGCGCCGGTATCCCAGCCGCGGGTGACGTCGCCCGAGCCGGGCCGCTCGACCTTGACCACGTCGGCACCGAGGTCCGCGAGCAACCGGGAACAAAGAGGTCCGGCGAGGCCGTTCTCACATGCGAGGACGCGGAAGCCCGCGAGCGGCTGCACGCGTCTACCCTACTGTCAGCAGCGCCGGAGGAACCCATGGCAGAGATCAGCGACGACGTACGCGCCAAGCTCGAGCAGCCGCGTTTCTGGCACCTCGCGACCCTGAACGACGACGGAGCGGCCACGACCACTCCCGTCTGGCTCGACGTCGACGATGGAACGATCATCGTCAATACCGCGGTCGGGCGGCGCAAGGAGAAGAACGTGCGCCGTGATCCACGCGTGGCGTTGTCGTCCACCCATCCGGACGATGCCTATTCGTGGCTCGAGATCCGTGGCCGGGTGGTCGAGTTCATCGAGGGCAAGCCTGCCGACGACTCGATCGACAGGCTCGCGAAGAAGTACCTCGACGAGGACGTTTACCCATTCCGCAAGCCCGGTGAGCGTCGCGTGATCCTGCGCATCGAACCGACGCAGGTCATCTCGTCGAAGGGCTAGACGGTCCGGTTGACCGACCTCGTCTACCTGAGCCGGCAAGAGGTCGCCGACCTCCTGCCGCCGGTTCTCGAGCAGGTCGACATCTGCGAGCGAACCTACCGAGCGATGGCCGCCGGCCGGGTCGAGCTGCCGCCGAAGCCGGGGATCCATCCCCGGGACGACGCCTTCATCCACGCGATGCCGGCGTACCTCGCCGACGTCGACGTCGCCTCGATCAAGTGGGTCGCGGGCTACCCGGCGAACAAGGCTCGAGGCCTCCCGTACATCTCCGGCCTGATCATCGTGAACGACGCTGAGACCGGCTTCCCGGCCGCGATCATGGATGCCGCCGAGATCACGGCCGCGCGTACCGCCGCCGCCAGCGGCGTGTGCATCCGCCGCTGGGCACCGGACGGCTGGACCAGGGCCGCCATCGTCGGCTGCGGCGAGCAGGGGCGGTACCACTCGCGCGTCGTTGCGGCGCTCAACCCCGACGCGACGATCGGCGCCTACGACATCCACTCGTACCGGATCGCCGAGCTCGACGGGAAGGTCGCCGCGGCACCCACCGCCCGGGACGCGGTGGAGGGGGCCGAGGTCGTCGTCACGGCCGTTCCGATCGCCGAGCAGCCCGACCCGCCGATCGCCAGCGAGTGGCTCGGAGACCGCTATCTCGTGCTCCCGCTCGACTTCGACGCCTCGGTCCAGGTCGGCCCGATCGCCGACGCCGGCCTGTTCGCGTCGGACGACGTCGCGCAGTTCAACTACTACCGCGCGCGGGGGCACTTCCGCGGCTGGCCCGAGCCCCACGCGAGCGTGGGCGAGGCCCTCGACCGGAAGCGCTCGCCGAGGCGTGTCGCCTGCTGCAACCTCGGCGTCGGGGCGCTCGACGCCGCGTTCGCGCAGGTCGTCCTCGAGCGCGCCCGAGCAGCCGGAGCCGGGACGGTGCTCCCCCGCTAGCGGGACGCGTACCGGTACCAGACGACCGTGCGGGCCACGGCTTCACGAAGAGGCGTGACCTGCGCCGGCCCGAACGCGCCGTCGAACTTCGACGCGTCGCAGACGAACGGCTGCGTCCACTGATACATCGTCTGGCCGAGGGCGCGCACGAGGGGAGACCACAGGCCGCCGACCCGGATCATCCACGGAGCAACGCGGCCGAGCTGAGGTGGATGGCCCGCTTCCTCGAAGACGAGCTCGAGGAAGTCGCGCCCCGTCACCGGCGGCGCGGCGGGGAGATGCCAGACCTCGCCGAACGCCCGATCGTGCTCGCCGAGGGTGACGAGGCTCCGTGCGACGTCCTCCAGGTAGTGCAGCGTGTGCGGCTGATCGAGGCGGCCGAGCCAACGGGCGCGCTGTCCCTGGACGGCCGGCAGGAAGACGAGGTCGCCCACCGCGGAGTTTCGGCCGCGCGGACCGAAGTAGTCGGAGGCCCTGCCGATCGCGACCTCGACCACGCCCGAGCGGTGGGCGGCGAGGAGCTGCGCGGCCAGGTCCCGCCTCAGCCGTCCTCGCCGCGACCGGGGTTGCTGCGGTGCGTCCTCGGCAAGCGGGCCCTGCACGGGCCCGTACATGTAGAGGTTGTCGGCGACCACGAGGCGGGCTCCCGCCGCGGCGGCGCCGGTGACGATGGAATCGGTCAGCTGTGGAAACTCCTGCGTCCAGCGCGGGTAGGGCGGTTGGGCGCAGTGGTAAACGACGGATGCGCCCGCGCAGGCCGCCCGCGCCGCGCCGGGGTCGGCGACGTCCAGGCAAAGCGCCTCGACGCCGGGCGGTACGTCGGGAAGCGATCTGGCGACGGCGCGGACCGCACGCCCGCCGGCGCGGAGCTCGCGGACGACCGAGCTGCCGATCCCCCCGGAGGCGCCGACGACGACGTGCGGTCCGCTCCGCTGGCTCATCGCCGCGGCGGCCGGGAATCCGCAACCAGGAGCTCCCGCTCGACGTTTCCGAGCTCACGCCTCAGCGACTCGTACTGCTGCTCGAAGACCTCGTCCGGAAGACCTTCGGGTTGAAACATCGTGAAGGTGAAGGCGCTCGTACCGTCGGGCAGCCCGACGACGCGGGTGGGGAAGAGAGCCATCTCGTCCTCGGTCGGCCCCGCGAACATGTCGATCACGCCCGTGGTCGCGTCCGCCTGGATCTCGACGAAGAACTCCCCGCCCCCGTTCACCACCTTGTGTCTGCCGCCGACGACCTTGAGCTCGCGGGCGAACTCGGTCGCCCAGCGAGGCAGGTTGTCGATGTCCGCCAGGTAGGCGAAGGCCTGCTCCCTGGGGGCGGCCAGGGCGGTGGTCACGGTTCGAGAGGTCATAGGTCCGTCACTCCTTTCAACGAGTGTTTGAGCCTCTGCAGGCCGGGGGCGGTGAGCAAAGCGGCAGCCCGTTCCTCGAGCTCGGCGAGCGTCCCCTCGACCACCGGCCGGAACGCCTCGCTGCGGTCGGTCAGCCAGATCCGAACCGCCCGCGCGTCCACCGGGTCCGGCTCGCGCGTCACGAGACCGTCCCGCTCGACAAGCCGTGCGAGCGTCGTCATCGTTTGCTTCGAGAGCCGCGAGCGGCGCGCGAGCTCCCCCATGCGAAGCCCGTCCTCCTCGAACAAGGGCACGAGCACCGATCCGTAGGAGGCACGCACCTCGGGAAACCCGGCAGCCCGAAATCTCGCGGTGAGCAACTCGTTCCAGCGCTGCGTCGCCTTTGCGAGCAGGTAGCCGAGGTCGTCCCTGCCGATCTCGTGCACGGATAGTACGATATCAGACTATTCAGCGGGGTGCCGTCGGGGCCGAAGGCGTTGCTCGGGTAGAAGCCTCAGGCGAGCTCGGCAACGCGGGCCGCGACGGCCTCGCCCACGTCCACGGTCGACGCTTCCCCGCCGATATCGCGCGTCCGCGGGCCCTGACGGCAGACGTCCTCGAGCGCGTGCAAGACGCGGCGAGCAGCGTCGTGCTCGCCCAGGTGCTCCAGCATCAGCGCTGCGCTCCAGATGCAGCCGCACGGGTTCGCGATGCCCTGGCCGGCGATGTCGGGTGCCGACCCGTGGACCGGTTCGAACAGCCCGGTGACGCCCGTTCCCGGCTGGACGTTGGCGCTCGCGGCCATGCCCATGCCCCCCTGGATCGCCGCCGCGAGATCGGTGAGGATGTCGCCGAACAGGTTCGACGCGACCACGACGTCGAGGCTCTCGGGGCTGCGCACCATGCGCGCAGCGAGCGCGTCAACGAGTACTCGCTCGTAACGGATGTCCGCGAACTCCGCGGCAACCTCGCTCGCGACCTCGTCCCAGAGAACGTAGCCGTACCGGGAGGCGTTCGACTTGGTCGCGCTCGTCACGATCCCGCGGCGTCGTCCCGCAAGCTCGAACGCATAGCGGACGACCCGCTCGACACCCTCGCGCGTGAAGACGCTCGTCTCGATGCCCACCTCGTGCGGAAGCCCTTCGTGTGCCCGTCCACCGACCCCTGCGTACTCGCCTTCCGAGTTCTCACGCAGAAAGAGCATGTCGACGTCGGCCGGGCCCTTTCCCGCCAACGGGCACGGCACCCCTTCGAGCAGCCGACCCGGTCGAACGTTCGCCCACAGATCGAGCCGCTGTCGCATCGGCAAAAGGAGGCCCCACAGCGTCACGTGATCGGGGACGCTCGGATCGCCGACGGCACCCATGAGCACGGCGTCGTGCCGGCCCACGGTCTCGATCGCGTCGTCGGGCATCATCCGGCCCGTCCGGTGGTAGTGGTCGGACCCCCAGTCGAGCTCGCTCCAGCTGATCGGAAGGGCGAGCACGTCGACGACCTTGCGGGCCTCGGCGACGACCTCGGGGCCGACCCCGTCACCGGGCAGCACGGCTACGTGATACGGCGGCATGGCGCGTGATCCTACGCGACGGGCAGCCGGCGGCTCGCGTCGTGCCGTCGCCGCTCCCTTGCCGAGTCTCGACCCGGTCTCGTTCCGCCTTCGGCACGTTGTGCGCGTCACACGCGCGCGCTCGACGAATACGCTCTAGCTGGGAGGAGGCACGCGGGAGGCCCCGGCGAACCCGGCCTACGAGTCGAGAGCGATGAGCGCTGCCGTTGCGATCGCGTCGGGCGACAGCTCGTAGGCCTCGTAGACGGCGGCGAGGCTGCCGACCTGACCGAAGGCGTCGATGCCGAGCGGCACCAGGCGGGCTCCGAGGCACGAGCCCAGGAAGGCGAGCGCGTGAGAGGCGCCGTCGATGACCGAGACGATCGGGCAGCGGCGGAGCTCGGGCGGGACGAGTCGCTCGAGGTGTGACGGCTCACGCGACGCTCCCAGGTCGCGAAGATGGGTGAGGCGGTGGGCACGCCAGTCGCGGTAGAGCCGATCGGGCGACGAGACACACAGCACGCCGGCGGTCACGCCCTCGCCCTCGAGCAGCAGATCGGCGGCCGCAAGCGCCTCCGGCGTCATCGCGCCACAGGTTGCGAGGATCACCGCATCCTCCGTGTCGCGGGGCTCCCGGAGCCAGAACGCGCCGGCGAGGACGTCGGCCCGAACCGCCTCCTCCCCGCTCTCCTCGAGCAGCCGGCCGAACGGCGCCTGGTCGATCGGCTTGGTCGAGAGGCGCAGGTACATCCCTTCGCCGTCGGGTTCCTGCATGGTCGCCATGGCATCGAGAAGGAGCCACTCGAGCTCCCGGCCGAACGTCGGCTCGGCGTAGACGATGCCGGGCAACTCGAGCCCGATCGACGGAGTGATCGTCGACTGATGCGCGCCCCCCTCGCGGGACAGGGTCACCCCCGACGGCGTCCCGAGCACGATGAAACGGCTGCCCGAGTAGGCGCCGTAGATGAGCGCGTCGAGGCCCCGGCACACGAACGGGTCGTAGAGCGTGCCGATCGGGAAGAGCGGCTCCTGCTGGAAGTCCCGCGTCAGGCCGAACTGGCCGAGCGCGAGGAAGAGGTTCATCTCCGAGATACCGAGCTCGACGTGTTGCCCCGTCGGCGAGACCCGCCACGCGAGCGCCGAGCCGGCCGGATCGTCGTACGACGGCTCCTCCTCCAGACCGAACACGCCGACCTTGTTGATCCAGCCGCCGAGGTTCGTCGAGACGGAGACGTCGGGCGAGACGGTGACGATACGCTCGGCGAGCTCCGGAATCCGCGAGAGGTCGAGCAGGATCCGGCCGACGGCCGCCTGGGTCGAGATCGTCGCCGGGTCGCGCGAGGAGATCGTATGCGGGACTGGGATCGGCGCACGCTCGACCGGGAACGGCCGGTCGAGGCGGGCACGCGCGGCGGCGCACAGCCGCCCCTCGGGGCTGCCGAGGTCGAACCCGTCCCATTCGCTCTCCCTCGTCAGGCCCGTCGCCTCCCGCAGGTCGTCCACCTGCTCGCGCGTCAGAAGAGCGGAGTGGTTGAGCGGCCGCCCGGCGATCGGGAGGCCCCAGCCCTTGATCGTGTACGCGAAGAGGATCGTCGGGCGATCGGGCTCGTGTCGCGCACGGGCGAGCGCGTCGAGCACGTCCGCGAGATCGTGGCCGCCGAGATCCTGGATCAGCACTCCTACCTGGCCGCGGTACTCGCGAAGCAGCCGCCCGAGGCGCCTGCGTTCCTTCGAGTCGAGGTCGCGCAGGAGCGCCTCGACGACGACCTCCTCGCTCGCGCCGAAGAGGCTCTGGTAGAGCTGGTTCGGCATCTCGTCGATGCGGCGCCTCAGCAGGTCGCCACCCTCGCGCTCGTACGCCGCCCGAAGCCGGCGGCCGAACTTCAGCTCGAGCACCTGCCAGCCTGCCGCTTCGAACTGACTCTCGAGCTCGTTCGCCTTGATGATCGGGACGACCCGGTCGAGGCTCTGGCGGTTCAGGTCGACGATCCAGAGCACGTTGCCGAGGCCGCGCGCCTGCGGCTCGAGCAACGCCTCCCACAGGTTGCCTTCGTCGAGCTCCGCATCTCCGAGCAGCGAGATGAACCGGCCGCCTGTTCCGGTGCCGAAGTGCGTCTCGACGTAGCGGTTCGCGAGCGCCCCGAAGAGGGGCGCAGCCGACCCGATCCCGACCGATCCGGTCGAGTAGTCGACCGGAAAGTGATCCTTCGTCCGGCTCGGATAGGACTGGAGCCCGCCGTATGCCCGGAGCGAGGTGAGGTAGCGGCGGTCGAGCCGGCCGAGCAGGTACTCGACGGCGTGGAGCACGGGGGAGGCGTGCGGCTTCACGGACACACGATCCGCCGCCTCGAGATCCCAGAAGTAGAGCGCGGTCATGAGCGAGACCATCGAGGCGGAGGAGGCCTGGTGGCCGCCGACCTTGAGCTCGTCGTCCTTCGCGCGCTCGTGGTTTGCGTAGTCGACGATCCGCGTCGCGAGCCAGAGCACGCGGCGCTCGACCTCCCGAAGCGCCTCCAGCTCCCCCGGGGCCGGGCCGGCGGTCTCGATCGTCCGCTCGCTCATCGTCGTCCCCTACACTTCAATTGATCAACTTTCTTTACGTTACCGGATGACAGGTGCCCTCGTCAGCGTTCGCGACACCGCCGTCGACGCCTCGAGCTTCCCGGACGTCGACCTGCCGCGTGCAGCGGAGGCGGTCAAGCGCGCCCTCGTCGACGGCATCCGCGCCGGCGTCGCGCCCCCGGGCGCCCGACTCCCCCGTGACCGGGAGCTCGCACGCCGGTTCGGCGTCAGCCGGCCGGTCGTGCGTGAGGCGATCGACCTGCTGCGCCAGGCGGGCATCGTCGAGGTGCGGCGGGGCAGCCGGGGCGGCGTCTTCGTTCGCTCCCTCGTCATCCCGACCGAGCTCCTGACCGAGCGCACCGGCCTCGGGCTGTCCGAGATCACGGAGCTGCTCGAAGCCAGGCGCTCGCTGGAGACCACCTGTGCCCTCCTCGCCGCCGAGCGGGCGGCAACCGGTGACTTCGGGGCGCTCGGGTCGCTCGTCGAGGCCCTCGAGGGTGCCCGGACGAGTCCGGCGGACTTCATCGAGCTCGACGTCCGCTTCCACCTTCGCATCGCGGCGACCTCCGGGAACGAGCCACTCGAGCGGTTCCTCGCGGCCGTGTTCAGGGGACTGGCGGCCGTCCGGGCCCAGTATCCCGTCGCGTACGGCGACATGGAGACGGCAATCGGCTACCAGCGCGACACGCTATCGGCGCTTCGCACGCGGAATCCTGAGCGGGTGCTCGCGAGCGTCGACCGCCATCTGGGCGGGCTCGAGAGCCACTTCCTCGGAAGGGCGATCGTCCTTCGCCGGCCGCTCGCCCGGCGGGACGCCTGACGATGGTCGCCGACTGGCTCGCGCGCCTCGAGGCGCGCCTCGCTGAAGGGGGAACCGACGAGCTGTCCGTCGCCGTGGTCTCGCTCGCATACGCGGCCGGGGAACGGATCTCGATACCCGACGACGAGCGGCGCGGCGCGGCGCGGCGGGCGCTGCTGCTACTGGCCGCGGGCGGCGATCCCGCGCGCGGCCTCGCGCTCGACGGGCGCGCCGTGCAGTCGCTCGCGGCCGACCTCGATCGCCTCGATCGCCGCCGGAGCCTCCAGGCCGGCCTCGACGAGCTTCTCCGGCAGGCCAGAGGGTGTGTTCACGTCAGCGAGGCGTTGCGGGCGCTCGCGAACGATCCCGACGTGGCGTGGCGGGCGTACGCCGCGGCCATCCTGGCCGAGGATCTGGGCGAGGACTGACCGCGCTCGAGCCGTAAGGGATCGTTCACCAGCGAGGGCTACCATCGACCGCGGTGGCGCTCCTCGTCGGCATCGCCTTCGTCGCCGGCATGGTCACGGCGATCAGCCCGTGCGTTCTCCCCGTCCTGCCGATCGTGTTCGCGGGCAGCGCCTCGGGCGGCGACCGGCGCCCGTTCGCGATCGTCGCGGGGCTCGTCGCGAGCTTCACCGCCTTCACTCTGGCAGCGACGGCGCTCCTGTCCGCCCTCCGGTTGCCGGAGGACCTCCTCCGCAACATCGCAATCGGCATCGTCGGCCTCGTCGGGCTGTCACTCGTGATCCCGGCGCTCGGACGGTATCTGGAGCGCCCGTTCGCGGCGCTCGGACGCCGCCGGCCCGGCGACGTGGGTGGCGGCTTCCTCCTCGGGGTCAGCCTCGGTCTCCTGTTCACGCCCTGCGCCGGGCCGATCATCGCCGCCGTGGCCAGCGTGGCCGCCACGGAGCGCTTCACCGTCTCGGCCGTCACTGTGACGCTCGCCTATGCCCTCGGCGCCGGCGTCGTCCTGCTCGGGCTCGCGCTGGCCGCCCGCCGGGGACTGAACGTCACGCCCCTGCGCCGGCGAGCGCCGCTCGTCCGCGCGCTCCTGGGCGGCGCCATCGTCGGGGTGGCGGTGCTGATGGCCCTCGGGATCGACACGAGGCTGCAGACGAACGTGCCCGCCTACACCCGTGCCCTCCAGGGGCTCGAGGAGAGCGCGTTCGCGGCAGGGCGCATCGACGACCTCGTCGGCGGACGCGCAGCCGGCTCGCCCGACGCGGACGAGCTCGACGACTTCGGGGTCGCGCCCGAGCTCGCCGGCCTCAGCGAGTGGTTCAACTCCGGCCCGCTGACGCTCGAATCCCTGCGTGGGAAGGTCGTCCTCGTCGATTTCTGGACGTACTCCTGCATCAACTGCCTGCGGACGACCCCCTACCTGAAGCGCTGGGACGCGACCTACCGGGATGCGGGGCTCGTCATCGTCGGCGTCCACACCCCCGAGTTCGCCTTCGAGCGTGATCCGGACAACGTACGCGCGGCGATCGCCGACCTCGGCATCGAGTATCCGGTCGCGCTCGATCCGGACTACGAGACCTGGGAGGCGTGGGGGAATCGCTACTGGCCGGCCAAGTACTTCGTCGACCGGCGCGGACACGTGCGGTTCGCGCATTTCGGCGAGGGCGCCTACGAGGAGTCCGAGGCCGTGATCCGCCGGCTGCTCGCCGAGCCGGGCCTGCCCCCTTCCGTGTCGAGCTCTCTCGCAGACCGGACGCCGGACGGGCCCCAGACCCCCGAGACCTACCTCGGCTACGCGCGGCTCGAGAGGATCGTCGGCTCACCCATCCGCATCGACGAGGAGGCAGCCTACGAGCTGCCCGACTTCGTCCCGGACAACGCCTTCGCGCTCGGCGGCCGCTGGACGATCGAGCGCGAGCGAGCGGTCGCCGGTCAGGGCGCGAGCCTGCGGCTCCGCTACCTCGGCGAGCACGTCTACCTCGTGCTCGGCGCCCCACCGGGCGGTGGGATCGTGGACGTGGCAGTCGACGGCGAGCACGTCCGGACGGTCGTCGTCGAGGAGCACAAGCTCTACGAGCTCGCGGCGATCGGCGGGGAGCCGGCGTACCGCACCCTCGACCTGCGCTTCACGCCCGGCGTCGAGGCGTACGCGTTCACCTTCGGGTAGGTCGGGAGCAATCCGATTCCGCCCCGGCTACGAATCACGGAGCGAGGCGGAGCGGTGGCTGCGGATACCCTCGCCGGCCGTCGTCGCCGTTCCGCCACGCCTCAACGGCCCTCGTACGTCGCGCTCCCTCTCCCACGCGGCGCGCGAGGGTCGGCCTACAGGGAGCTCCAGAACTCGGCCAGCCGCCGGTTGTAGTCGTCGGGGACCTCCTGGAACGGCTGGTGTCCCGCGTCCGGGATCACCTCGAGCCACGAGCCCTCGATCCGGCTGACGATCTCGCGGGAGAACCGCTCCGGCAGGACCAGGTCGAGCTCGCCGACCGTCACGAGCGTCGGCGCCCGCACCGCGTCGAGGCGGTCGGCCGTGTCGTGACCGATCAGGGCCTCCGCCGAGCGGCAGAACGCATCGACCGACTGCTGATGCGGACTGGCCTCGGCTGCGTCGAGCCAGCCGTCCATCGTCCCGTCGTTCCAGATGCGGGGCGCGAAGCACCACAGGTTCACGGCGACGAGGAACTCCCTGGTGGAGCCGGCTTGCGCGGCCGCGCGGATCCAGCTGCGGAAGACCTCGTGCAGGAAGCGGTCACCCCGGCACCAGGTCCCGTTGAGGACGAGGCTGCGCACGCGATCCGGGTGCGCGAGCGCGAGCTCCTGCGCGATCGCACCGCCCATCGACGACCCGACGATGTGCGGCCGCTCGAGCCCGACTTCGTCCATGAGCGCGATCGTGTCCGCAGCGAAGTCGCCGATCGTGAACGGGCCGTCCGGGGTCTCCGACCGGCCCACGCCCCGGTTGTCGAAGGTCGTGACTCGGTAGCGGTCGCGGAGATCGGCGACCTGATCGACCCAGCAGGCACCCTCGTCGGCGAGACCGGCGATGAACAGGACGTCGGGTCCGCTCCCCTCCTGCTCGACCCGGAGGGAGAGGCCGTTTGCGGAAACGCTCGCCAGCGGGCTACCGAACGACGAGCACGTCGCAGTGCGCCTGCTGGACGACCTTCGACGAGACGGAGCCCTGCACCACGCGCTCGACCCAGTGCTTGCCGTGGGTGCCGACCACGATCAGGCTTGCGTCGTTCTCCCTGGCCTGGTCGACGATGATGTCCGCGGGGTCACCGTGCCCCTCGACCAGCTGCACGTCGACTCCCGAGTCGCCGGCGAGCTTCCTGGCCTTCTCCAGGCTCGCGGCGAGCTCATCCGCAGCGCCCGGCTCGACGGTGCCCACACCTCCGGACCGTGCGTGTGCGGCTTGCCCGATCTTGACCGCGCTCACCACGCGAAGCCCGGCACCCATCGACTTGCCGATCTCGAGCGCACGTGCGAGCGCCCGGTCGGAGTACTCCGAGCCGTCGTATCCGACAACGATCGTGTTCATCCGTCAACTCCTTTCCGTCCGAGCGAGCGAGATCCGCTCGACGCCTTCGCAGCGTCGCTCACGGCCACGGACGACGCATCGGGGAAGAGCAGGACCAAGGCTTCGGGAAACTACGGAACAATCGCCCGGCGGTCAAGGCGGCCTCACACGTCCAGGCCGAGGAGGCGCGCGCAGACCGCGGCCGAGCATTCGGCGACGGCGAGCGCTCCCTCGACGTCGACCGTCTCGCGGAGGTCGCTGCTTCCGTCCGTGAAGACGGCGAGCACGAGCGTGCCCTGCTCCGCGTGGCGCACGATCCCGACGTCGGCGCGGATCCCGTCGAGCTCGCCGTTCTTCGAGCCGACGTGGAGGGCCTGATCCCGGCCGTGGTACTGGGCGTAGGGGTTCCAGCCGAGCCAGCGCGGAAGCTGGTCCTGGAAGTGTTGTCGCTCGAGCACGCTGCGGAGGTGCGCGCAGAGATCAGGTGAGAGGAGCTCGTCCCCGGCGAGCGCCGCGAGCAGCGTCGTCTGCTCGCGGGGTGTGGTGACGCCCATGCCGCCGGCCAGGTCGTGGGTGATCTGCGCGAAGTCGACGAAGCCGAGTAGCCGCGTCCCGGCAAGGCCGATCCGCTCGAGGTAGGCGTTGACGGCTTCGGGCCCGCCGGTCCGCTCGATGACGGCGTTCGTGGCGGCGTTGTCGGAGACGGTGATCATCAGCTCGATCGCGTCGCGAAGCGACAGCCGGTCGAGCTCGAGCTGCTTGAGAACGCCGCCGCCGGGAACCCGCTCGGCACGAGGAGGCAGGAGCAACTGGTCGTCGAGCCATGCCAGGCGCCCGCGTACGAGCTCGAGCGCGGCGCACGCGACCGCGACCTTGATCACCGACGCCGTGGGGAACGGCTCGTCCTCCCGCAGCCCGAGCTCCGAGCGCGACTCGAGGTGGACGGCGTGATAGCCGAGCCGGCCCGAGAACGTCCGCTCGAGCGCAGCGATTCGCTCCTCGAACGGCAGCTCCGGACGCGGCGAGATCGGGACGAGGTCGCGGGCGGCGGTCATCAGACGCAGGTGTAGCCACCGTCCACCGGCAGGGCGATACCGGTGACCCACGCGGCGTCGTCGGAGGCGAGGAAGTACGCGGCGCCGGCGACGTCCTCGGGCTCTCCGAGCCGCCCCAGCGGATGCGCGGCCACCGCACGCTCGGAGAGCTCGGGGGTCGCCTGCGTCTCGCGCGTCATCGCCGTCCGAACATAGCCGGGGCAGATCGCGTTGACGGTGACGGCGTGCGGCGCGAGCTGAGGCGCCAGCGTTCGCACCAGCTGGAGTACGGCGCCCTTGGAGACGTTGTAGGCCACTCCCGAGGGCGTGCCGACGAGCGAGGCGACGGATGCGACGACGACGATGCGCCCGCCCTCCCCTTGCGCGACCAGACGCTTCGCCGCCTCACGGCACGTCCACCAGGCACCCGTCTGATTGACGGCGACGGTGCGCTCGTAGACGTCGAAGGGCTCCTCGACAAGATCGAAGACCCCGAGGTTGACGCCCGCGTTCGCGACCGCGATGTCGAGCCTCCCGTACGCGTCGATGCCGGCCTCGAACGCTTCCTCGACCTCCGCGCCGCTCGTCACGTCGCACCTGACGAAGGCGGCCGTGCCGCCCGACTGCGCGATCGCTTCGTGCGTCAGCGGCTGTGCTCCGTCACCGGCAACCGCGTCCGGGTCCTCGCGAATGTCGGCACAGATCACCCGCGCGCCCTCGCGCGCGTACCGCAGCGCGATCGCCCGTCCGTTGCCGCTCGCCGCGCCGGTGACGAGCGCGACGCGGCCTGCGAGCCGTCGGGCGGGGTCGAGCGGGCTGCTCACGTGGCGCGGGTGTGCGCGCGCATCGCCGCGCCCATGCCTCCGTCGATGCGCAGGGTTGCACCCGTGACGTGGGACGACTCGTCGGACGCGAGCCAGGCGACCATGGCGGCGACGTCCTCGCCGGTGCCGAAGCGTCCCGACGGCGGCAGCGTCCAGCCGGCGGGGTCCTCGGCATGGTCGGCGTGCCCCTCGGGGGTCGCCTGGATCCCGGGCGCAACGTCGCCCGGGCAGACGGCGTTCGCCCGGATCCCGACCGGCGCTCCCTCGGCAGCAAACAGCTCGGACACGGCGACGACGCCCGCCTTCGTGATCGAGTACGCCGGTATCTCGTGGACGCCGCGAATGCCGGAGTCGGAGGCGAGATGGATCATCGAGCCGCCGCCCTGGTCGCGCATCACCCCGAAGCACGCGCGGGAGGTGCGAAAGAGCGACGTCAGGTTCACCTCGAGCAACTCGCGAAACGCGGCCTCCGAGGTTCGCTCGATGGTGTCGCCGTAGACGATCCCGGCGTTGGCGAGCAGGACGTCGATCCGTCCCTCGCCGAGGGCGCGCGTCTCCTCGACGGCGCGGTCGGACTCGTCCCGGTCGCGCGCGTCGATGCGCAGGAACGTCGCTCCGGTCGCCTCGGCGACCGCGCCGCCGCGCTGCTCGTCGCGGCCCGTGAAGACGACCGTCATCCCTTCTCCGCGCAGCCGCTCGACGCACGCCTTCCCGATCCCGGACGTTCCCCCGGTGACGAGCGCGACCCGTCCGTCGAGGCGGTACATCAGCCGTTCATCACCAGGCTCGCCCGCACCGCAGCACGCATACCGCCGTCGACCAGCAGAACCGAGCCCGTGCAGAAGGACGAGTCCGGCGAGACGAAGAAGGAGACCGCGCCCGCCACGTCCTCACCCGTGCCGACCCTGCCGGCCGGCGGCAGGAGCCAGTCGTCCGTGCTTCCGACCTCCGACGCGGCCGTCGACGTGCGTCGCCATCCCCGGCGCCGTGTCGCCCGGGCAGACCGCGTTGACCCTGATGCCGTCCCGCCCGGTCTCCATCGCCAGCATCTGGGCGAGCATGTTCAGGCACCGCTTCGACACGGAGTAGGCGCCGATCGGCACCTCGGGCCAGACGCCGGCGTCGGAGGAGATCGCGACGATCGACCCGCCGCCGGCTGCCCGAAGCGCGGGGAGGCACGCGAGCGCGTATCGGTAGGGAGCGACGAGGTTGACCTCCATGACCTCGTCCCAGTCGGCGTCAGCGGTCGCGGACAGCGGCGCTTCGTGCAGGACGCCGGCGTTCAAGACGAGCGCGTCGAGCCCGCCGAGGATCGCGACCGCGTCGTCGACCGAGCTCGCGATCGCTCGGGCGTCGCGAGCGTCCGCGACGACGAGCGTGGCGCCCGTGTCGGAGGCGACCGCGTCGCCGCGGGTCCGATCCCGTCCGGTGAAGACGACCCTCGCCCCCTCGCTCGCGAGCCGCCCGACGATCGCGGCTCCGATGCCGGACGTCCCGCCGGTGACCAGGGTGCGAACGTCGTCGAGGCGGCCCATCGCGGGACGATTATCTCAGCTCGAAAGCCCCTTGTAATCCGGCCGCCGACCGCAGTACGCTAGTGGCCTCCGTCGAAAAGGGGGTCGCATGGAAGCGGGTAACGCACCGTCTGGGACCAGCTCGGCGTCGTCCGAGACCGGCTCGGGATTCACCGGGAGCACCGAGCTTGCACGGAACGCTCTCGGGCTTCCGGCCATCCTGTTCTGCATCGTGACCGGCTCCGCGCCGCTCGCGGCCATGATGTTCAACGACCCGCTCTCCGGGTACGGCATGGGCATCTCGGTACCCGCCGGGTTCTGGATCGCAACCATCGCGTTCACGCTTTTCTCGGTCGCCTACATCGAGATGGCACGGCGGGTGACGACGGCGGGTGGGATCTACTCGTACATGTCCTACGGCTTCGGCCGCATCGTCGGCCTCGGCGCCGCGGTCGCGATCGCGGCTGCATACATCCTCTTCGCAGCCGGCGTCAACGGCGTCACGTCCTACTTCGCCCAGACGAGCATCCTCAACCTCTCCGGCGGCTTCGACATGGACTGGCGCATCTACGCGTTCTGCTTCATCTTCGCTGATGTTCCTGATCACGTATTTCCACGTCGAGATCGTCGCCAGGATCCTCGGCATCTGCCTGATCGGCGAGATATTGATCCTGATGATCTTCTCGTTCGCCGTGGTCGTGCAGGGCGGCGGTCCCGACGGCATCGTCTGGGAGGCGCTCAACCCGGCGGGGATCTTCAGCGGCGGCGAGGGTGTCGAGGGAGCGGCCCGCGTGTTCGGCGTCGGCCTCGCCGGCGTCGGCTTCTTCGCGTGCTTCTGGTCGTGGGTCGGCTTCGAGATGGCGCCGAACTACGCCGAGGAGGCACGGAACCCGAAGAAGATGATGGCCTACGCCATCTACATCTCCTGCATCGGCCTCGGGGTCCTCTACACGTTCTGGTCGTGGATGCTGATCAGCGCCTACGGCTCGTCGCAGGATCAGTGGGTCTGGTCGGTCGCGACGCAGTACGGAGTCGCGGGCGACAACCCACCTGTCTCGCCGGGCAACGGCCTTCCCGGAGGGCGACTACGCGAGCGTCTTCTACCCGGTCGCCCAGGAGTTCGCGGGGATCGGCATCGCGAACATCTTCAAGGTGCTGATCATCACCGGCTCGTTCGCCTGCGCGCTCGCGTTCTGGCAGACCGCGAACCGCTACGTGTTCGCGATGGGGCGCGAGGGCATGCTTCCCCGCATCCTCGGGCGGACGCACGCGAAGCACAAGAGCCCGTTCGTCGCGACCGTCTTCGTCGGCCTGATGGTCGTCATGATCACGTCGCTCTTCGCCAGTCGGCGCCGCCGGCGGCGGACAGCGCGCGGAGCTCGGGATCGACGAGAGCAGCCCGCTCACCGCGATCCTCCAGCTCGGCACCTGGATCCCGTTCCAGGGCAACGCGATCCTCTTCCCGCTGATGGCGGTCGTCGGCCTCGCGATCATGGTCTACTTCATCCGCGAGGCGCGCGACGGCTTCCATTGGTGGAAGACGTTCCTCGCGCCGATCCTCGGCGCCGGGGCGATCTCGTTCGCCTTCTACCTGATGATGAAGAACCGCGCCGGAATCACATTCGGCGCCTACGAGGGCTGGGTGAAGTACGTGCCGCTCATCTCGCTCGGGGTGTTCCTCGGCGGGTGCCTCGCTGGCGATCATCTACCGGATCGTCGCGCCGAAGCGCTACGAGGACGTCGGCAAGTTCGTGCACGAGGAGGCCTAGCCTCCGCAGCTCCTGACCGATCGACCGGGGCGGCCGAGAGGCCGCCCCGGGTTCTCGCGGGAGGCAGCGCTTGCTCCTGACAGACGTCCCCGACGACTTCGTGGGACGGGGGTACCCGCCGGCGCAGACGGCTGCCGACTTCGGGATCGCGCTCGACCGTGCCGAGCCCTGGGGCGGCGGGCGAATCGAGAGGTCGGGTCGAGCGCCGCAGCGAGAGCTCGTGACGAGCGTCCGATCGAGGTCAGCCTCCGCTGCGAAGCGGCCTGGATCGACGTCGCGCCGCAGCTCGTCGGCCAGAAGCGCTTCTTCAGCTTCAGCACCTACTGGGACCTGCGGACGCGCGGCGTGCCCATCTGGCTCGACGAGCTCGCCTGGTCGGAGGCCGCCGAGATCGGCGGCCTCGAGGACGAGAACTGGCGCTTCTTCGAGTTCGCCCTCCCGGCCGAGCTGCCGCGCGCCTTCGAGGGAACCTTCGCGTCGTTTCGCTGGCGCGTCGTCGCGAAGCGGCGCAGACGCCTCGGTCATGCGGTGGTGTCCGTCCCGCTGATCCTGCGCGAGCCGCAGCCGATTCCGTGCGTCCGGATCGAGACGACCCCTCATCGGCACGTGGCGGCTGCTCGAGTGGCGATCCGAAGCCGAGACAGACGGCGCCGTCGGCGGGCTGCCGCGTCCGGTACGAGCCCCGCCGGGCGCATGACCTGCCGGAGCCGGGAGAGACGCGCGAGCAGGAGCTTCGTCGCCGCATGTCCTGACGAAGTCCGTATCATCGCGCGTCGTGCGCCCCGCTCTCCGCTGGCTCACTCCGCTCCTCGCCGCGGTCGCGGCGTCGCTCGCGACGCCCGGCACCGCGGCCGCGGCCGACTGCCCGACCACGAGCTTCCTCCGGTACGGCTACCTCGTCTACGCGTCGAAGGCGGTTCCCTCCGGCATCTCGCTCCCGCGCGGCGCGGCGCTCGGCTCGGGCGTCACCGACGACCCGGTCGGGCCGCGGGTCGACGACCAGAAGTGCGGGCGCGAACAGGCGGACGTCCAGATCCTTCGCCTCGAGGGCGTCGATCCGCAGGTCGCGGTTGCGGTGAGCGGCCGGCCCGGCTCGGTGTTCGTGCTCGGCGGACGCTGCAACGGCTTCGAGGGCGACGCCTTCTGGTCGTGCCTGACCGACCCGGTCGAGCTCGAGGGAACGACCTTCACCGGCGTCGCGTATCCGCCCGGGGCCGACCGGCGGGAGCTACCCCTCGGAGAGGCGATCGGCACGGTGCAACTCGGGGGCACGGCGGCCACGGCGGTCGCGATCGACGGGGTCGATCCGGCCGTCGCGATCGGCATCGAGGGGCGCCCGAGCGAGGCCTACGTCGCGCCGGGTGTCTGCCCGTACGAGCGCTTTGCGAACGAGGTCGCCGGCGACGATCTGAAGCGCTGCCTGACGGGACCGGTGTGGCTCGTGTTCGACCCGCCGGGCGCTCGCGTGGGCGACCCGATGGTCGCCCACACCGATCGCCGGGTCGAGGGCGCGGCGACCGGCGCTTCGATCCTCGTCGTCCGGGCGAGGACGACCGCGGACGTGGTCCCGGAGGGCATCGGCGACGGCGCCGAGATCGCCGAGCTGCCCGCCGGCCCGGCGGGCGCCGAGATCCCGTTCGACGTGCCCGATGTCGCGGAGGGCGTCTACGAGGCGGTCGTCGTCTGCGACGGCTGCGCCTCGTCGTTCGCCGGTCGCACGGCGTTCCCGGCCGGGTCCCTCGTCGCGTTCGAGCGCGGCAGCCAGCTCGGCAAGGCGATCGCCCTGGTCATCGTCGCCCTGTTCATCGTGCTGGCCGTCGCGTCGATCGTCCTCTGGCGGCGCGGCTACGGCTTCAAGCGCCGCCGCCGTCCGACCGGTCTAGAACGGGCCCTCGGCCAGCAATCGGCGGAACGCCGCATACTGGCCGAGCTTGCCGACGGTCACGAGCGTGTCGCCCGCCTGGATGACGTCGGACGGCTGGGCGCCCGCGACCGGCTCGGGGTCGCGAAGGATCGCGATGATCGTGATGCCGGTGCGCGCCCGGAACGCGCAGTCGGCGAGCGACCTGCCGATCGCGGGGCTGCCGTCGGGAACGGGGATCCACTCGATCGCGAGCTCGCCGATCGCGAGCTCGAGCTCCTCGACGATCTTCGGTCGCTCGTAGGCGCCGCCGAGGACGGCGCCGAGCTGGCGGGCCTCGTCGTCCTCGAGGTGGATCACCGCTCCCGGCTCGTCGTCGTCGGCACGGCGAAACCAGTAGAGCTCCCGTTCGCCGTCGACGCGCTGGATCACCGCGATGCGCCCGCCTCCGTCGAGCTCGAGCCCGTATTTCGTCCCCACCCCGGGGAGTCTGGTCTGGCGCATCTCACGAGACATCTGTGCTCCTTGGTTGCATCAGCGTAGTCGGAGGAAACAGGCGACGCCCGATCGCCTTCGACTCCTTCATGAACACGACGCCGAGCGTCGCCGTCGCAAGGACGTACAGGCCGGCGAACGCGACCAGATCGCTACGGTCACCGAGGCTTATCGCATCGTTATCCGCTGCGATTTGGGCGAGGATGATCGTGAACTCGCCGTGGGCCACGAGCGCGGCGCCCACGTTCACGCTCTGGCGCCTCGAGAACCCCCCGACGAGCCCCGCCGCGAATCCGGAGGCGAGCTTCCCGATCAAGGACAGGACGACGGCGAGCGCGACGAGCCAGCCGATGCTGCCGAGCGCCCCGACGTCGATGGTGAGCCCGAAGACGAAGAAGAAGAGCGCCGCGAACAGGTCGCGGAAGCTCAGGAAGCGCTCCTCGATCTCTTCTCGCGCCGAGGTCTCGGCCAGGATGATCCCGGCCATCAGCGCCCCGATCGCCTCCGAGATGCCGAGCGCCAGCGCGATCGCGGCCATCCCGACGACCCAGGCGAAGACTGCGAGGAGGAAGAACTCGCTCGGCAGGCGCCTGAGCACGCGATCGATGAGACCCGGCATGAAGCGGGCGGCCGCGAGGGACACGGTGACGAAGCCGAGCGCCTTCGCGACCGCGACGAGGGTCGGGCTGACGCCGCCACCGCCGGCCGCTGCGAAGCCGAGGATTCCCGCGACGACGATGTCCTCGAAGACGAGGATCGCCAGGATGAGATCGGTCTCGTTGTCCGCGAGCCGCTTGAAGTCGATCAGCCCCTTGACGATCACGGCGCTCGAGGACACGTAGATCCCGGCGGCGAGAATGAGTGCCGCGAACGAGAAGCCGAACGCGACCACCCCGACGAGCAGGCCGACGGCCGCGTTGACGAGGAGGTCGATCGAGCCGCCGAGACCTACGTGCCGCCCGCTCCGCAGGAGCCGCTCGAAGCTGAACTCGAGGCCGAGGAAGAAGAGCAGAAAGACGATGCCGAGCTCGGCGACGAAGGTCGTCACCTCGGAGGGCTCGATGAGGCTCAGGAAGGTCGGCTCGTTCGGGCCGAGAAGGAGCCCGGCCAGGAGATAGGCCGGAATCGCCGACAGGCCGAAGCGCCCGGCGACCAGCCCGAGCCCCGCCAGGACCGCCACCGTGACGGCGAGCTGCCCGAGCGTGAGGGACGTTTCGGCGATCGGCAGGGCGCTCGCATCCTATGCCAGCCCCGTAGACTCACCCCATGGCCACCAGAACACGCCCGGCGGTACGCCCGGAGGCGCTGCGAGAAGCGGCAGCCTTCCCCACGCTCGAGGCCATCTTCACCCGCCGCGCCCGCCGTTTCGCCCTCGGCGCGGAGCTGACCGGGCCGCTCGCCTTCCGCTCCGAGAAGGAGCCCGTGCCCCTCGCCTACGAGGAGGAGGCGATTCTCGTCGCAGCTGCGACCGGCGTCACCGGCGTCGTCGCCGAGGAGTGGCCGTTCCTGACCGAGGAGGGAGGCCCGACCGGGGCGGACAAGCTCGCGACCTTCACCGGACGTGCCTATCCGAGCCCGCTCGCGCAGCACGGCACCGAGCTCTTCTGGACGAACGACGACGGGGTCTTCGTTCTCCCGCAGCGCGATGCGAGACCCGATTCATACGTCGAGAACCAGACGTTCGAGGCGCAGCACGCCCTCTACGGGGAAGCAATCAAGCTGCAGGACGGCCGGCTCGACATCCCCCGGCGGCGACCGAACCTCTTTCGCTTCAACGAGTGGATCGTCAACACCGAGGGCTCGACGGTCTTCATACCCGTCTCGGACGTCACCCGGCAGTGCATCTCGGCCATGCTCCTCTACTTCGACCGCCCGCACGGCTACTACCTTGTCGACCGGCAGCTTGGCAACGACCCGCTGCGGCCGTTCGTGAAGTCGGGACTGCTCGACGACACGCACCCCGTCGACCTGTGGGACTTCGAGCGGTGGCAGATGGTCGACATGAACGGCGTCGAGGAAGGCCTGATGGTGCAGAACCTGATGCTCGCCACGCAGGCCCTCGGGACCGGCGGCCATCCGTTCTCGGGGGGCAAGGGGCGCGTGACCCTCGGAGGCGAGGAGCACTGGCATGCGATCGGCGGCGAGGGCTCCTGCGGCTCGCTCGGGTTCGCGTTCCACCGCGTCCCCGACGACGCGCCGGTCGGCGCCGGCGAGACCGTTCCGGTCGGGCTGCCCGGGATCTTCGAGGGCGCCTGTCCTCCCTTTCACGCGGACATGGATGCGGCCGTCGACTTCGTGGTCGCCCGTCGTTTCGGCGACGACGGCATCTTCTCCGCGCCGGACCGCCATCGGCTGCCCTGGAAGTCGGCCGACGTCGCGCGCGCCGTCCCGCCGCCCTCCGAGGAGGCGATCGCCGCGACAAAGGCGCTCTGCAGCTACATCTGGGACACGTACGGGCGCTTCCCGGCGACGATCGACCCGTTCGTGATGACCGTCTGGTACCAGGCCTGCCACCTCGACGTCGACTTCTACGATCGCTACTACCCGGCCGAGGCGCTGCCGCAGCACGTCCGCTCGCACATGCACGACTGGCACGGCGAGTAGGCCCTGCCGGGCGGACGGGCGGGCTTGGGCGGCTTCTACGACGAGGAGAGCAAGGGCCCGCACGACGTGCTCGAGCTCGGGGATCTCCTCCTCGAGAGCGGGGATACGCTCGCGGGCGCCCGACTTCTCTACAAGACCCACGGCGAGCTGAGCGCCGCTCGTGACAACGCGATCCTCTATCCGCACATGTACTCGGGCACACCAAGCTCGCTCGAGAGCACGATCGCTCCAGGGCGGTCGCTCGATCCGGAGCGGTATTTCGTCATCTGCCCGGGACAGCTGGGCGGCGGCTTCTCCTCCTCGCCGAGCAACACGGCCGGCCGCTTCCCCGAGGTCTCGGTCGGGGACGACGTCGCCGCCCAGCACCGGCTCGTCTCCGAGGTGCTCGGGATCGAACGGCTCGCGCTCGTCCTCGGCTTCTCGATGGGGGCGCAGCAGGCGTACGAGTGGGCGGTTCGCTTCCCGGCCATGGTCGAGCGGCTGGCCGCGATCGCCGGAACCGCGCGCACAGCTGCGTACAACGCGCTCGTCCTCCGATTCGCCGAGGAGGCGATCCTCGACGCCCCGACGGCCGAGGAAGGGCTCCGCCGGCATGCGCACGTGTGGGCGGCAACCGGGCTCTCGACCGAGCTCTTCCGGGAGAAGGCCTGGCGCGACGCGGGCTTCACGTCGGTCGACGACCTCGTCCGCCGGCTGTTCGAGGATGACGTGGCGCCCATGGATCCGGACAATCTCCTCGGCATGTGCCGCAAGTGGCGCACGTTCGACGTCTCCCGCCATACCGGCGGCGACCTGCCTGAAGCGCTCGCGCGCATCGGCGCCCGGACGTTCGTGATGCCGTTCTCGAACGACAGCCTCTTTCCCGTGGCCGATTGCGCCCGGGAGCAGGAGCTCATCGCCGGGAGCGAGCTTCGCGTGATCGACAGCCCGTGGGGTCACTGGGCCTGGGAGATGACGCCCTCCGCCCGCGAGGCTCACGACCGGCATCTCCGCGAGCTGCTCGCCACACCGGCACGGCGCTAGCCTTCAACGTGTGAGCGGGTTCGTCCGCCGGATGAGGGCGCTCCTCGGACGTCACCGAGTACTCGCGGCCGTGGTCTCCTCCGCGATCGCCCTCGGCGCGGTCACCGGTCTCGTCTACCTGTTCGAGGGGCTGGCGCCGACGCTGAGCCTGGGCGCGCTCTACGTCCTCGCTGTGCTCCCGATCGCGGTCTTCTTCGGCCGTGGGTGGGCGATCGGTGTCTCGCTCGCCAGCGTGCTCGTCTTCAACTTCGTCTTCCTGCCGCCCACGTTTCAGCTGACGCTGCACGGCGGAGAGAACTGGCTCGTCTTCGCCGTCTACGTCGTCACAGGCCTGCTCGTCAGCGACCTGGCGGCGCGGGCGAGACGTCGAGCCCGTGAGGCGGAGCAGCGCGAGCGCGAGGCGGCGCTTCTCGCGGAGCTCTCGACGACGCTCCTGCGAGGAGCGACCGTCGAGGCCGAGCTGGGCCGGATCGGCGACTCGACCGCTCGACTCCTCCAGGTTCCCTGGGCCCGCATCGAGCTCCGATCGGATCAGGGATCGGAGCCGCGGAACCGGGAGGACGACCCGAGGTCTCTCGAGCTTCGCGCCGGCGACCGCGTGCTCGGGACGCTTCACCTCGCGGCGAACACCAGGCGAGATCTCGAGGGCGAGGGCCGCTTCGTGCCGGCCCTGGCCGCGGTCCTCGGGTTCGCGCTCGACCGGGAACGGCTCGCCCACGAAGCGCTCGAGGCCGAGGCGCTGCGCCGCAGCGACACGCTGAAGACGGCGCTCCTGCGCTCGGTCAGCCATGACCTGCACTCGCCGCTGACAGCCATCAAGGCGGCGCTCGAAGGGCTGGAGGATCCCCGGCTCGAGCTCGGAGCCGAGCAGCGCCGGTCGCTCGTTCGCGCGGCCCTCGTCGAGTGCGAGCGCCTCGACCGCATGGTGCGCAACCTCCTCGATCTCTCGCGGCTCGAGGCGGGCGCAGCGCAGACGAACCCGAGTCTCACGACCGTCGAGGGTCTCGTCGAGCGGGCGCTCTCCCAGATCCCCGTCCCGGACCGGCGGATCGACGTGACCATCCCGTCCGAGCTGCCGCTCGTGCGCGTCGATGCGATCCAGCTCGAGCGGGCGCTCGCGAACCTGATCGACAACGCGCTGAAGTTCTCACCTCCGGACTCACGGGTGGAGGTGCTGGTCGAGGAGCGCGGCGCGGAGGTCCTCGTCTGGGTCACCGACCACGGCCCCGGCCTCAGCCCCGGCGAGCAGGACGTGGTCTTCGAGCCCTTCAACCGCGGCTCGGCGAGCCGGGGACGCCGAGGCACCGGCCTCGGGCTCGCGATCGCCCGCGGCTTCGTCGACGCGAACGGGGGGCGCCTCTGGCCGGAGGCCGTCCCGGGCGGGGGAGCGGCGTTCGTCGTGGCCGTCCCCTCGGCGGGCCACCCGCTCGAGATCACGCTGTGACGGAGACCGGGGCCTCCGCTCCGCGCGTTCTCGCGGTGGACGACGAGCCCCAGATCCTGCGGGCGCTCGCGACCATCCTGACCGGGGCCGGGTACGAGGTCGAGACGGCCACCACGGGCGAGGAGGCCCTGGCCCGGGCGGCGCTCCGGCCGCCGGACGCCGTCGTCCTCGATCTCATGCTTCCGGACACGAGCGGCATCGACGTCTGCCGCGAGCTCCGCGCCTGGACACAGGCCCCGATCCTCATCGTCTCGATCGTCGGTGACGAGGCGGAGAAGATCGAGGCGCTCGACGCGGGCGCCGACGACTACGTCACGAAGCCGTTCGGCGTCGGCGAGCTGCTCGCGCGGCTGCGAGCGGCGCTGCGCCGGACGGAGGCGCCGCGCGAGGCGGTGCTCACGTTCGGCCGTCTCTCGATCGATCTCGAGAAGCGGGCCGTGACGAGGGAGGGCTCGCCCGTGCACCTGACCCCACACGAGTACCGACTGCTCGCGCTCTTTGCCAGGAACGAAGGGCGCCTGCTGACGCCGAGGATGATCCTCCGCGAGGTGTGGGGCCCCGCCTACCAGGACGAGCTCCACTACGTCCATGTCTACGTCTCGCGGCTTCGGCGCCGCATCGAGGACGACCCCACCAGTCCGCGCTACCTCCTGACCGAGACCTCGGCCGGCTACCGGTTCGTCGATCCGGACGCCGGCCGTTGAGGGCGCGTTGAGCGTGCGCCCGCTCGTTTTTCTGCCGCGTTGACCAGCCTCTGGCGACACTCACTGGTGTTAGCCGAAAGGAGGACTCGATGGACGTGGCTGCAATGATCGACGAGGCTCGCCGCGAGCTCGCAGCAGGCAACGGAAAGCAGGCGGCGCGCCTTCTGACCGACGCCGTCTACGCAACAGAGGATCCCGCGGTCGAGAGCGAGATCCGCTCACTCGCCGAGGAGGGTAAGGAGAGCGCCGGACTCTTCGGCAAGAGCAGGTGGGACGAGATCATCCGCCTGGCGGATCTGCGGAGGGAGAAGGCGACCGCGGGTACGGGCTAGTGATGCTCGACGAGGCACACATCAGGAGCCTGGTCGGCCTCGACGTCGTCGACGCGAACGGCAAGTCGATCGGAAACGTCGAGTTCGTGTTCAACGACCAGGACACGGGCCGGCCCGAGTGGCTCGGCATCATCAGCGGCACGTTCCGCCACCAGCGGGTGCTCGTGCCGGTGGAGGGTGTCGACAAGGAGGGCCCCTCCGTCCGCGTCCCCTGGTCGAAGGAGCGTGTGCGTGAGGCACCGACCTACGGCGAGAAGGATCGTGGCGGCATCCTCGGGCTCGGCAGCTACTCGCTCGGGATTTCCGAGGAGAAGGAGCGGGCGGCCTACGCTCACTACGGCCTCGAAGCACAGGCGATCGAAATACAGGTGGCTGTCTGAGCGCTTCGACAGAGGGTCGGGCCGCGCGCGAAGACTAGGCGGCGCGCCAGCGGCCCGGCCCGTCGGCCCGCGCTCGGCCGAGGCGCTCGAGCCGCTCGAGGTGGGAGATCGCCTCGACGAGCGCGAAGCGGCGCTCGTGGAAACCGAGCTCCTCGCCCCAGATGGCCAGCACCACCTCGTAGGTCGTATGCGTGCCGCCGCGCAGCGCCGCCTCGGCCTCCTCCAACCTCACGTCGTGATGGGCGGCGATCTCCGCCGCACGACCCGGCACGTCCGCGATAGGGCGGCGGTGGCCCGGATAGACGATCGAGGGGCCGAGCTCGGAGATCCGGCGGAGCGTCTCGAGGTAGGCGGCGAGCGGGTCCGGCCGCGTGTCCTCCCAGCGCCCCACGTTCGGGGTGATCTCGTCGAGGATCACGTCGCCTCCGAACATCCGCCCGGTGCGCGCGCCGACCAGTCCGATATGCCCGTCGGCATGGCCCGGGAGAAGGAGGACGTCGAAGCGCTCGCCCCCGATCTCGAGCGCGTCCCCTTCTCCGACGAGATGCGTCGGGCTCGCCGGCCGGACGAGCAGGCCTCCCTCGTCGGACGTCGAGTCGTCCGCGAGCGAGGCAGGCATGCCGTGGAGCCGCAGGTAGCGCTCGAAGGCTTCGAGGTCACGCTCGTCCCCCCAGGCATGGCGCGTCAGGACGGCGTCGTCGGCTCCCTGGACGATCTCCTCGGCGCCCGTGAGGTCGGCCAGAGCCGCGCTCGCGCCGAGGTGATCGGGGTGGTAGTGGGTCAGCACGATCCGGCGGATCCGCGGCGACCCGAGGGACGAGAGCGCCTCGCGCCAGCGCTTCTCCGTCCCGGGTGTCCCGAGGCCGGTGTCGACGATCGTCCAGCCGTCGGGATCCTCGACCGCATAGCAGTGGACGTGGTCGAGCGCCCAGGGAAGCCGATGGGTGATGCGGTGGACGCCGCCGCCCAGGTTCGCGATCACGAGCTTTGTTGCTGGTAGGCGTACGTTCCCGGGGGCGTCCAGAGGAGCTCGAGCTTGAGCCCGTCCGGGTCAATGACGAAGGCTGCGTAATACCCGGCGTGGTAATGCGGGCGAAGACCCGGCGCGCCGTTGTCGCGGCCGCCGGCTTCGACAGCGGCGCGGTGGAACTTGTCAACGGTAGCTCGGTCGGCTGCGGCGAAGGCCACATGAACGGGAGCGGCCGGGGGTTCCCCTTCCCCGATCCAGAAATCTCCACCGCCCTCGATGGCGAACCCAGGCCCCTGCGAGCTCTCCACTACCTTCACTCCGAACGGCTCGAGGGCCTGCTCGTAGAAGGTGCGGCTGCGCCTCACGTCACGTACTCGCAGGGCCAAGTGGTCGATGAGGGGAAGCGTCACGGGCAGCGACACGCCCCTTCAATCTTAGAGCGCGATCTTCGGGAACGTTCCTGAACGCTGGGGCAGACTCGTTTATGCCCTTTCGATCCACGCTAAGCGGTCAGGCGGGCCGGTCTCGTCCAGACGACGACGGGGACCTCCCTCAGGCTCCAGTCCCATCTAACGGGTCGGCGCTGCAGGTCGTCCGAACCTCAATCCACACGCTAGGAGCTCGTTTGCCAGCATTTCGGCGGCCTGATGCTCGAGCGCGGCGCTCACGCTCGGCCGGGCCGCTTGCCGTCAGTGCATCCTGCGTGTGCTGCCGCGGGTGTGCACAGTGCTCGCTGACAGCGACTTGGTGAGGGGGATCGATGCGGATCACGAGGGTGCGCGT
This sequence comes from uncultured Thermoleophilia bacterium, assembly GCA_963819905.1. Taxonomy (GTDB): domain Bacteria; phylum Actinomycetota; class Thermoleophilia; order Gaiellales; family Gaiellaceae; genus CAWCQC01. The sequence goes on along the minus strand of CAWFXP010000006.1, from coordinate 87,339 downwards.
GTACCACCAGTGGCAGCCTTTTCGCGGCGGTACATACACGATGACTGTTGGTGCGTCGGAGGGAGTCGATTCGCTTGTCGTCGCCCTGGACACTGACGAGGGCCTGACAGGGTGGGGCGAGTTGGGCGTGGTGGGTTCCTTCTATGCGGATGCGTTCGCCTCGGTGCGCGTGCCGGAGTGGGCGATCTCGTGCCGGTGTTACTCGGCGCGGATCCGTCGCAGCCGCGAACGGTGGCCAGCGTGATGGACCGTGTAATGCGGGGACAGCCGTACGTCAAATCCGCATTGGATATGGCGTGCTGGGATCTCGTAGGCAAACGCGCTGGCCAGCCGCTTTGCCAGGCGTTAGGTGGACAATTCGGCGATACGGTGGCGCTATACAACGCGATCCCGCTCGACGAACCCGAGGCCATGGCCGCCCGGGCGCGAGCCTTCCTCGCTGATGGCTATCGCCGGTTGCAGGTGAAGGTCGGCACCGACGCACGCGTTCACGTGGAACGTCTTCTCGCCGTACGCGATGCCGTGGGCGATTCCGTCGTGCTGTTCGCCGACGCGAACGGTGGCTTCACACTGGCCGAGGCGCGGCGCTTCCTGCGGGCCACCCGTGATGTCGAGTACACGATTGAGCAGCCGTGCGCGAGCTATGAGGAGTGCCGCGCTCTACGGCATGATTGTGACCGGCCGCTGGTGCTCGACGAGTCGATCGAATCACTGGCCGACCTCCTGCTTTCTCATCGTCACGGAACGGCAGACGGCATCACGATCAAGCTCTCTCGTGTCGGTGGAGTGACACGCGCCGCCCTGATCCGCGATGTGGCTGTGGAATTGGGCGTTCAGGTCACGGTCGAAGACGGCGGCGGTGCGAGCATCGACACGGCTGCGATCGTGCAAGTCTCGCTGTCCACGCCCGAACGTATGCGGTTACACACCGTCGACTTCAACGCGTGGGTGAGCGTCGAAAACGCTGACGGGATGCCTCCGCGCGAGGCGGGGGCGCTCGGCCGGCCGGCTCGACCGGGGCTCGGCGTAGAGGTTCGCCAAGGGGCGCTGGGCGCCCCGATCATCGATCAGTCTTGACGACTGCCGGAGTGAAGGTGGTCCGGCCGGGCCGTGCGATCGTCAGGCGCCGGCGCGGGGTGGTGCAGCCCTCGGGCTGGGGGAGTCGCGCGTAACCCGTTCTGTTCTTTGACGCCACGCTAAGCAGGGAGTAGCGGCCTCCGCGTGCGCCTCGCCGCCGACCTGGCTGGTTGCGTCGAGTCGTGGCTCGGGTCACCGCAGCCACTAAGCGGACAACGCCGCGAGCGGCTCGAACAGTGCCGCGCCGAGTTGGATCACGTCCTGCCGCTACTCAGCGATCCCGCCGAAAGGCTTACGGCACACTCTTCGGCCGCTTAGCTCGGAGAGTCGGCAACGGACTCGACGCGTTCAGCCGATTTGCTCCGCTAGCTCGATTCCGCACTCGAACCACCGGCCTGCCCAGTGCTCTTGTCTACGGCGCCTCTTCGGTACGCGAAGCTGCGTCAGCCGGAGTTCCCAGGGGACGACGAAGCCGCCGCCGGCCGCCACGTCGGTTCTCTGGACGAGCTCGGGAAGGTAGTCGTCCAGGAAGATCCGGGCGGTGAGCTCCTGCCGCGCGGCGACGCCGGTCTTCTCGAACAGGCGCTTGATGTGATCCTGGACGGTGAACGGCGAGAGCACGAGACGCGCGGCGATCTCGGCGTTCGACAGGCCCTGGGCGAGCAGTGCGGCCACTTCGCGCTCGCGCGGCGTGACACCGTGTGCCTCCAGCCGGACCGCCGTCGCGCGATGGCTCGCAGTCCGTTCGAGAACGATCGCGACGCGTCCGCTCGCAACGCCGTCGGGCAGCGAGGCATGCAGGGTAAGCCAGCCGCCCGAGCTCGGTAACGCCACTGCTCGACGCCGTCCGTGCCTTGCCCGCGAGCGTGGGTTGCCAGCGCGAGGACCGGCGTTGGCGGCGTCTCCGCACTTTGCGCGAGCTGCGGGCTGCGAAGCGCGGCGAACAGGTCGCGGGCTGGTGCGGTGATGAGCTCGACGTCGTTGGACGGCCCCAGGACGACCAGCCCGGGCGCCGCCGGGTCGTCGGGACGGCGTGCAGCGTCCATGCGCAACGTTGCCCGAACCCCGTCCGCGATCGTGCTGACGACGCGGCCGAAGGCAATCCTCGTCTTCCGCGCTGAAGTCGCCGCTGCCCTCACGGCGGGCGATGTGGACGGCGCCCCAACAGCGACCGCGGCTCACCAGCGCGGCACGAAGCTCGAACGGGATGCCGGACGGCAGCAACACCTCCCGGTAGCGGGCGCTGTGCTCGGGGTGGCCGCGCGTCGCGTCGCTCAGGATGCCGATGGGTGTACGTCTGCGTGCGAGCGCCGCGAAGGTGTTCACGTCGTGGCGGAGGTACTCGCTCGCGACAATCAACGCTCCGGCGGCCGCGGCCGTCTCGGCAGTGAAGACCCCCTGCTCGATCAGTTCGCGTGGCGCGTCGCTAGTCATGAGCCGCGTCTCCGGGTCGATCGTGTGCCAGCACGCGGCGTCGAACGGGAAGACGCGGCGCAGGCGGCCTGCCACCTCGTCGAAGTACGCCTCGCGCGGGAGGACGCGCGAGCCGAGGAGCTCGAGTTCGTCGACGAGCCGATCCAGCGACCACCGGGCGGCCGGCATCTCCACGCAGTATCGCGGTCCTCGCACCGGAAGCGCCGGACGCAGGAAATATCCCCGCGCGCCAGGGATCGACTTTCGGCCGCTCGCGGCGCAAGCTGGACGGGACATCAGCGACTGGAAGGAGCGACGATGACACCGACCATCGAACACACGGGCGCGACCCCGACGAGCGCGGCCGTCGCGCCCATCGGCCTCGGCGCGGACGAGGGCGAAGCGATCTGGGCATTCGGATGCCTGATCACCGTGAAGGCGTCGCGCGAAACGACCGGCGGCGTCGTGACTGTGCTCGATCACCTCGCCGGCCGGGGGGCGGGCTCGCCGCTCCACGTCCATGCACGCGAGGACGAGTGGTTCTACGTCGTCGAGGGCGAACTGACCTTCTGGCTCGACGGAAAGGTGATCGACGCACCCGCCGGCTCGTTCGTCTTCGGGCCACGCGGCGTGCCGCACACCTTCACCGTCACCTCGGACGAGGCGCGCTTCCTGCTCGTCACCGAGCCGGCCGCCCTCGAGGGGATGGTCCGAGAGCTGGGCGAGCCCGCCGTGAGCCGGACGATTCCGCCGGCGCCGACGGAGCCGCCTGACCTTCCGCGCATCGCTCAGGTGTGCGCCGAGTACGGCATCGAGATCCTCGGGCCGCCCGGTATCCCAGCTTGAGGCGACAACGCACATCGATCACCAGAAGGGGTCGAATCATGCGCAACGACATTGACACGGTCATGGGCGTGTACGACGGGTTCGCACGCCGCGACCTGCCAGGTACGCTCGCCGTGCTGGCCGACGAGATCGAGTGGCACGAGGCCGACGGGCTGCCCTGGGGTGGGCGCCAGCATGGACCTGCGGCGGTGGCACAGAACGTGTTCGCGAATATATCGGTGAAGAACACCGCCGTGTACCCGGGTCGGTACTCGGGAAACTCGCGGGGCCCGTCGGTGATCGTCGCGCCGAGCTCGCGAAGGCGAACGGTCGCGGCCTCGAGCGCCTCGACGGAGGCCACCTCGAGACAGAGATGATGCAGCCCGATCCGGTAGCGGTCGACGGGCTCCCCCGAGGGCTTACCCGGCGCCTGGCGCAGGCCGATCGACGAGCCCGGCCCGTAGAGGTAGTGGATCGTCTCCCCCCGCTCCCCGGGCGCCTCGGAGACCCCGTGCCAGCCGAGCGGCCCGAGCAGTGAGCGGTAGAAGGCCAGCGAGCGCTCGAGGTCGGAAACGACCAGATCGACGTGGTGGATGCCGGTCGAGCGCACTGCCCGAGCCTACAGGGGCTCGGGCGGTGAGCCTCCGGGCGTATCAGGTGAACGCGCGGCCGCCGACGAGCCGGGAGACCGCTTCTCGGAAGTCGACGAAGGCCTGACTCTCGTCGAGATCGAGGGCGCCGGGGCCCGAGCTGTCTCCCGAGGATTCCACACGCCGGCCGGTCACCTCGAGCGTGAGCGACCAGTGGGTCCCGTCCCGGATGACCTCCGCAGGCTCGAGACGCTCGCCCGCGCCGTAGCGCCTTCGCCACTTCCACACGCCGATCTCGTCCATCGACCGCCAGAATCGTCGCCACTGTGCCGCCGACGGGGCCAGCAGCGCCTGCTCGCGCCGTTGATACTGAGCCTCGAAGCTCTCGTAGACGATGCGCGCGCCGTCCCACCAGGCACCGTACGAAGGTCCGGCGAACCCGCCGACATAGACCTCGAAGGCGAGAGGGATGGTGTCACGTCCTGGTGAGGACGCAGGGTCGAGCGTCACGGCTCTCCCTCGTCGGCCTGACGCTGGGGCAGCGGCAGGCCACACTCCCTACAGCTCGCCACGAGCTTCCAACTCCCGGACACCTGGCTCGGGTAGTGTCGCCATCCGCACTTCTTGCAATCGACCCATGGCGCGGGCACTGGACGTGGCTTCGTGCGCGGTCGCACGGGAACGTCCGGCTCGGCTTCGGCAGGAACGCCTGGCCCGGCAGCGCCGACCGGCTTAGACATCGCCCGGAGCCGCTACCCGGCCGGGATAATCGGGATGGTGCTCCGCATAGCCGCTCGCCGCGTAGATCTCGAGCTGTGCTGCCCGGCGATCGGCCGCTCTTCGTCGAGTGGCGGCCGCCTGATCGACAAGGCGGCCCACCGCCTGGCTCGTGCTGAGTGGCGGTACCTCCTCGCCGGCGACCTCACGAAGCCGGAAGTATTGCGCGTCGGTCAGGACGACCGTCACCTCGAGAACGGTCGGGACGGGTTCGTCGGTGGTTCTGCTCATCGGCTCTCCTCTCGTATCAGAACGAGGTATCAGCCTCGAGCTGTCGGCCCCGGAAGCGGGGCCTAGGTCTCGTCGCCGACGCGTGTGTCGTCCGGCGTCGGATCGCCCGCTTTGACTCTGCGTGCCGCCTGCTTCTTTTCCTGTTTCAGCGCACGCTTCTCCTTGACCGCTTGCTCGCGCCGCCACTTGGCCATCGTCTGCTGCCGTTTGTTGGCACTCATGGAACCTCCACTTCTTTCGCATGCTCGTCCGACCGGTCGCCGGTCGTACATCTGACGCGCCCGTCGGTGGTCTGTCGGCCCGCAGAACTCGCAGCTCATGCGAAGGCAGAAACAGCGGGACGTGCCTCCACCTTAGCTGAGCCGCCGGAGGAGGATCACGTCTCGTCCCGCGCCGAGCGCGAAGCGCTCGCAAACCGCGGCTGCTATCGTGCGGGCACACACGAGCGAGTCCGGTTCGCGTTTCCACGCCTCCCTAACCCGTTCATGAGTTTGGTGAAGGAGGTGTTTCCATGGCAACCGGAACCGTCAAGTGGTTCAACGAAAGCAAGGGGTATGGCTTCATTACCCCGGACGAGGGCACGAAGGACCTCTTCGTCCACCACAGCAGCATCGCCGGCGAGGGCTTCAAGACCCTGGCCGAGGGCGCTCGCGTCGAGTTCGAGGCGCGCGAGGGCCAGAAGGGCCCCGAAGCAGCGAACGTCGTCGCAGTCACGGCGTAACGCGCTCACCTGTCCGCTCGGGCGGCCGCACGACTGGCGGCCGCCTCGAGCGCTTCTGGGGGAGCCTCGAGACGCGAGCCTACAGCGGCCGCCGCGCTGTCAGCCGTGCGGCGGCGTGACCGAACGCTCTCGCCTCGGAGGGCGTACCGACCAGGTAGGAGCGGCCCGGAAGTGCGGCGAGGGCGAGCTCCAGCAATTCCGAATCGGCTCCGATCCCGACCCCGAGCGGCGACCGGGCAGCTGCTAGCTGCGCGAGCTCGGCGGCCTCGCCGGGCTCGCGCTCGACCCGCAGGGGGACGCCCTCCTCCTCGAAGCCCGCGACCAGGTCGCGCTCGTCGCCGCCGGCGTCGACCAGGGCGACCACGTGGGCGGTCATCGACCGCCCCTCGCGTGCGCCAGCACGAGGCCGACCGCGACGGCTGCGCGCGGGCCGTGACGCCCGAGGACGTCGCCGCGCGCGACCGCGACGTCGAGATCCGCGAGCTCCGCGGCCACGATGTCGACCACCTCGACGTCGACCGCCGAGCCGCCGACGAGGGTCACGAGCTCGCCGCGCGGGATCCCGCCCACCGCCTCGATCGCCCGGCGGACGTTGCGGGCGATCACGTCGCGCTTGGCAGCGCGGCGGAGCCCACGCCAGACCTCGGGCGCGAGCACCGCAGGCAGCGGACGCAGCTCGCGACCGTCGAGGGCGCACAACCGGGCGACCGAGCCCGCCGGTGCCGGCTCGCCGAGGAACGTACGACCCCCGTCTTCGTGATGCAGGACGAAGGGCGTCTCGACCCGGGCCGATCTCGTGCGCTTCGCCCGCTCGGCGAGCGGCAGGTCGCAGGTCAGGAGAGCGGCGCAGACCCGAGTCACGAGGTCGCCCGCGCCGGCCGCGGCGACAGCCTGTTCCCCGTCCGGCGATTCGCGATGAAGATCGACCGTACCCCCGCCGAGATCGAGGACGAACGGCGCCCAGCCGGCGCCCGGCGTCGTCGAGGCGCCGAGCACGGCCGCCTCCGATTCGCGGGCGACCACCCGCGCGCCTCCCGTCGTGAGCGACGCCACCTCCTCGATGAGGCCGTCGGCGCCGGCACGCACGAGCAGCGCCAGCGCCACGGCCCGGCGGTGGGCGAGCCGGCGCGCGAACGCGGGGTCGTCCGGCGGGGCCGGCAGAGGGCACCAGAACAGGTCGAGCAGCCCGTCCCGCTCGCCGGCGGCGCCGCGGACGGCGGTGACGGCCCCCGGCGGCGGGGGGGCCGCCCGCTCGTCGAACCCGAGGTCGGCACCGCTCTCGTCGAGAAGCGTGATGGGTGCACGGGTCACCGCAGCAGCCGGCTCGGCCGTTCGGGGCGGACGAACGACGATTGCCGCGCGGTGCCCGGCCACCGCCCGCGCTGCATGGCGGGCCGCTCGAGCCTCCTCCGGGTCGAGCCCGAGGAGCACCGCGATCCGGAGCGGGTCGGACAGGTGCTCCACGACCGCCCCGGGAGGCGCGACCTCGACGGCCGCCGGCGAGCCGAGGGGTAGCGCAGCCGTATCGGCAACCTCGTCGACGATCGGAACGGCGGTGTCGAAGCGGTTGCCGATCAGAACAGCGTCGTCGCGCGCGACGATCGCCGCGACGATGCGCCAGCCGCGCTCCCGCGCTGCCCGAAGCGCTGCGGCCACCTCCTCGAAGTCGGCGTCGCCGACGACGGCGATCGCTTCTCCCCCGGCAGGCTCGCCCGCGAGGTCGCCGAGCGAGCGGAGGATCCCTGCCGCGCACCCCTCCCCGGAAGGCGTCGCGCTGGCCGGCCGTGCGACGGCTGCGCGGGCGAGATCGACCTCCTCGAGCCGGCCGAGCTCGACGAGCCCGGTCTCCACGGGATGGAGCTCCGCGAGCAGCAGCAGGTGCGGGCGCTCGCCGAGCCGCCGCTCGGCCCGGGAGACGAGCTCGGCGACACCCTCCGCGCTCGCCCGCGACCCTTTCGGGCCTGTGGTCGGGCGGCGGAGGACGAGCAGCCAGTCGGGCTCGCGGCCCGGCTCGAGGCGGGCGACCGCAACCTCTGTCGTCGAGTTCCCGACGTCGACGCCGGCGACGAGCACGCTGCCGTCAGGCGCCGGCCAGCGCGGCCCGGACCGAGGCGACGGTCCGGTCGACGTCGGCGTCGGACGTGCGCCAGTTCGACACGGAGACGCGCATGACCCGCCGGCCGCGCCACGTGGCTCCCCCGAACCACGCCTCGCCGAGCGCCTGGACGCGCCCGATCACCTCGTCGGTCCGGCGGTCGTCGTCGCCGTCGTCTGCCAGGAAGCGAACCAGTCCCTGGTTGATGACCGGCAGGGCGACGACCTCGGCCCCGGGCAGGCTGCCGATCTCCGTGACGAGCCGGGTCGCATGGGCGCAGCAGCGGTCGACGAGCTCCTCGACGCCCTCCCGTCCGAGCGAGCGAATCGCCGCGTAGACCGCGAGCCCCCGAGCGCGGCGCGACCACTCGGGATTCCAGTCCATCTGGTCGCGCGCCTCGGCAGCGTGCTGGAAGTAGCTGCCGGCCGAGGTCATCGAGTCGCGATGGGCGCGCGGGTGGGCGACGAACGCGAAGCCCGCGTCCTGGGGTACGTTCAGCCACTTGTGACCGTCCGTCGCCCAGGAGTCGGCCTTCTCGACACCCGCGATCAGGTGCCGGAACCGGCCGCTGGCAGCGGCCCAGAGGCCGAAGGCGCCGTCGACGTGGACCCACGCCCCTCTCGGCTGCGCAAGCTCGCACGCCTCGGCGAACGCGTCGAACGCGCCGCTATTGAGCTCGCCGGCCTGCAGGCAGACGACCGTCGGCGCCTCGGGGTCACGGTCGAGCCTGGCCTCGAGCGCGGGCAGGGAGATGCGACCCGCGTCGTCCGCCGGGATCTCGACGATCGCATCGGTGCCGATGCCGAGGAGCCGCAGGGCCCGATCGATCGTGGCATGGCGGAGCTCCGAGGCGAGTACGCGAACCGGAGGGGCGCCGGCCAGGCCGGCGCGCTGGGCGTCGATGCCGCGCGCGGCGAGCAGGTGCTGGCGGGCGGCCGCGAGCGCCGTCACGTGCGCCATCTGGCAGCCGGTGACGAGGGCGAACGACGCCTCGGCCGGCAGCGCGAGCAGCTCCCTCAGCCACTCGCCGCAGCGTTCCTCGACGACCGAAGCCGCCGGCGACGTCGCGTAGATGGCGGCGTTCTGATCCCAGGCCGCGGTGAGCCAGTCCGCCGCCACTGCAGCCGGGAGAGCGCCGCCGATCACCCAGCCGAAGAAGCGCCCGCCCGTCGAGCCGAGTACGCCGCCGTCGAGCGCCGTCGCAAGCTCGTCGACGACTTCCTCGGGCGGGAGCCCGTGCTCGGGAAGCGCAGAGGGCAGCGCTGAGCGAAGCTCCTCGGCGCTGGCCTGCGCGGCGACCGGGCGCGCGTCGAGGCCGTCGAGGTACTCGACCGCATGGCCGAGCGTGTGCTCGAGAAGCGGGCGGTGCGGCGTCACGCGCTCGCCGCGAGCTTCCCCGCCGCCTGCATGACCTCGACGAGCAGGTCGTGCCGAAGCGCGTGCGCGGTCGTGCCGTGCCTGCCCGTCATGGTCTCGGCGCCGACGACCGCGTTCACGATCGCCTCCTCGGTCGACTCGATGGCGGCCCAGAAGAGCGGCGTGATCGACTCGTTGCCGAGCATGGTTACGGCGTGCTCGCCGCCTCCGTACAGCCCCCGGTTCCCGGTCGCGAAGGCGAGGAAGATGTCACCGCTCGAGTTCGCTCCCGAGCCACCTGCCCGCGCGACCCCGAGCCCGGCCCGTTGGGCGAGCCGTTCGCACTGGTGGGGAAGGAGCGGCGCGTCGGTCGCGAGGACCACGATGATCGAGCCGGACTCCTGACGGCGCTGCTCCTCGACGACGGGGATCCGCTCGGGCCCGATCGCCTCTCCGACCGCGACGCCGTCGACTCGAAATCGCTCCCGGTCTCCGTAGTTCGCCTGGACGAGCGCCCCCACCGTGTAGCCGCCCTCGTCGGCCGGGAGCACGCGGGACGCTGTACCGATGCCGCCCTTGAACTCGTGGCAGATCATCCCGGTGCCGCCGCCCACGTTGCCCTCCGCGACCGGCCCGGAGGCAGCGGCCTCGATCGCCGAGAACACGTGCTCGGGCTGCACGTGGAAGCCGTTGATGTCGTTCAGCGACCCGTCCCACGTCTCCCCCACCACCGGCAGGCTCCAGGCGTCGTCGTCGACGTCTCCCCGGCGGACGGCCTCGGCGATCAGGGCGTCGCGGACGACGCCGACAGAGTGCGTGTTCGTGAGCGCGATCGGAGATGTCAGGAAGCCGGACTCGCGCACCCACTCGAGCCCGGTCAGCTCGCCGTTTCCGTTCAGGCGATGGCAGCCCGCGAACACCGGATCGGTCGCGGGATCCCCGTCGTGGGGGAAGAGCACGGTGACGCCGGTGCGAACATCCTCGCCCTCGATCAACGTCGTGTGGCCGACGCGGACCCCGGCGACGTCCGTGATCGCGTTCCACGGTCCGGGCGTGCCGCGCCCGACGGCGATGCCGAGGTCGCGTGCCCTCATGCGGTCAGGCCGCGCCGGACATAGGCCGCGCGGGCCTCGCGGACGAGCGCGGCACACCCCTCCGCGCCGCCGGCCTCGAGGCGCTCGGCCAGCTCGTCCATCTGCCCTGCCGTTGCCCGACCGGGACGGAGCAGCTCGTAGAACTCGAGCAGCTCGTCGTCCGAGAAGGAGCAGAGCTCGGCGCCGCGCGTGAGGTTGGCGGCCAGCTGCGGGTTCCCGCCTTGCGCCGCGAACTCGGCCTGGAGCCGGAGCGTCTCGGGCGAGATCCGCACGTCGTCCGCCGACGCCCGCCCGGCGATGACCTCGTCGAGGGTGAGCTCGGCGACCCGGCGGCCGCTCAGAGCCTTCGCCGCGTCGCCGCCGCTCTCGGCGAGCGGATAGGTCAGCTCGGCCATGCGGCCTCCACCTCGACCGGATCCTCCGCCCCCGCAAGACGGCGCTCGATCGCCACCATCTGGACGACGCGCGCATGGTACTTCGGGCCCAGAGGCTCACTCGACTCGGGAAGGAGCAGGGGCTCGACGGGGGTGCCCTTCGCGTAGCGCGCGGCGTTCCGGCCGAGACCTCGGTACAGCTCGGGCGTCACCCTGGGTGCGATCGAGAAGAGCTCGAGGTTGCCGAGCGGCGGCAGGTCGGCGCGGTGGATCAGGGCGGTGCCCTTGGCCTGGAGCCCGACCGAGACGCCCGAGCCGGAGAGCTGCGCGGCGGTCCAGCCGATGTTGCCGAGGTCGATCGAGCGACGAACCCTCACCAGCCGGCTCGCGAGCCCCTCCTCCTCGATCCCGGCGAGAACCTGCCGCAGCACTTCGGCCACCGTCAGGCCGTTGAGCGCGACCCAGAGCTCGTCGCCGAAGGCCGGGGAGAGGCCGACGACCACCTCGTCCGCGCGAACATGGCGCCGGGCGGGCCCGGCCGGGGAAAGCTCGATGCAGCCGCTGCCGCGCGCCTGCTCCGCCGCCAGGTCGGCCGGCGCCCACACCTGTCGCACGCGCGAGACCTCCGCGCGCCGCTCCGCCGACATCCGGTACCCCGAGCCGGGGCCCGCGTAGTCGTTCGGGTCGGTCAGGTTCGAGAGAACCCGCATGTCCTCGTCGAAGATCGCGGACGTCTGCAGGAAATCGCCGTAGAGCCGCTGGCGGAGCATCTCGAGCACCCGCTCGGCCTCGACCTCGTAGCCGTGCCCGGCGAGCGCCCGCACGGCATCGAGCACGGTGACGCCCTCTTCCATGATCCGCTCGCCCGCAACCTGGACTGTGTGCCCGGGCAGCTCGGGGACGTCGAGCGAGCCGTGAGCGATCACGGCCGCGTCGACGTCGGCGTCGGTGAAAGCGGCCAGCCCGAGCTCCTCGAAGACGGCCCGGCACGCCTCGGCGGCACGCCGTCGCAGGGGCAGCAGCTCGGCGTCCTCGCGCGCCCGCAGGCCTCCCTCGAAGCCCCAGTCGCGCTGGACGACCAGGTAGTCGTCGAGGTCCTCGGCGTTGAAGTTCGAGGGCCCGAACGCGTTGTCGTACGCCGGGATCGAGCCGAAGCCGGAGAAGAGGAAGTCGGAGCCGGCGAGGAGGATCGGGAGCGTGTGCGCCGTCCGGCGGATGTCCGAGGCGGACATGAGCGTGTCGTTGCCCGTGCACGACTCGAGGTCGTGAAGCATGACGCAGAGGTTCTCGGCGATCACCTCGCGCATGCCGTCCGGGACCGACGCGGTGACGTTGACGCCGTCGATGCCGCCGTTCTGTACGCCTTGCGCCCCGGCCGCTCTGGTCACGGCGATGCAGCGCGCCTCGAGGTAGAGCATCGACTTGCCCTCGCTCGCGCCCATCAGCACCTCGGCGCCGGAGCCCGACGTGAAGCGCATCTTCAGCCCGCGGGACGCGTAGCACGACGCGAGGAACGCCTTCGACCACGGCGTGTCGTCGCCGTCGACGAACACCTGCTCGGTGCCGTAGACCGAGACCGTCTCCGCGTATGTCGTCAGGCCCCGCATCCCGAGCTCGAGCTCGGTGCGCTCCTCCACCGAGCACTGGGTGAGCGCGCCCGCCGCGGCCACCTGGCTCCCGACGAGCAGCGCCAGCGCGTTGGCCGGCGCGTCGCGGAGCACCGGAACGGTGGTCTCCAGCTCGCGGAAGCCGAGGGCGACCGCCGAGGCCGCGTCGGCTGCGATCAGGAGCGGGTGGTCGACGCGGTTCGTGACGTGCGCCTGGATCGAGGGTGTCCTGCGCGCCCGCATCTTCTGCATCGCCATGAGGATCTCGACCGGCGTCAGGAGCGCGAGTGCAGCGGCGATCTTTGCCGGCGTCATCCCGGCCACGAGCCGCGTGATTCGGTCGCGCGGGACGGCCGGGTCGACGATCATCCGCGCGAACGCCAGCGTCTTGATCGCCATTGCCTCCTCGGCGACCGAGACGTCGATCCCGTGACGGGCGATGAACTCGTCCAGCAGGTCGAAGTCGGCCTCGGGCTTCCCGTCGAGCTCGACGACGCGGCCGTCCTCGAGGCGAATCGAGGGCTCGGGGTCGAAGGGGCTCGAGAACGCGACGAGCCCGAGCGCCGGGTCCTCGGGCACGAGGTTGTCGCGGCTGATCGGCCTGGTCGCGAAGTACTGCGAGCGAAGGGAGGCGGGCTCGCGATCGGTCGTGCTCATCGCCGCGTACATTAGCCCGCCCGGAAAGGAGAGACGGCTCGGGGCCGGGCGATGCCCGGTCCCGAGGCCGCTGGAACGCGCGGAACGGTCAGTGTGCGAGTGGCCGTCGCGTGCGAACTGCGTAGATCCCGAAGAGCAGGAGTCCGATCAGGCCGAGCGCGAACCCTGCGCCGATGGCCGCGTCGCCGAGGTCGAAACCGCCGGAGACCACGGTGATCGGAGCCGGGGCCGCCTCGGGCACGAGGCCGGGACCGCGAACGCCGGGCCTGTCGTCCGGCCGTACCGCCGACGCGGTCGGGTTGACCGGAGTCGCGCGAACCGCTCGATCGTCGGGGCGGGCCGCCTGCTCGGGGCTGACGGGGCTCACGCGAGTCTCGCGGTCGTCCGGGCGCACGAGCGCCGCGGCTGTGGCCGCTGCGGCGTCAGCCTCGCGGCGGTGCGATCCGCTCCGCGGCTGCGGCAGCGGCGACGTCAGCTTCGGGCGGTGCGACCCGCTCAGCGGCGAGCGCCTGCCCGCCGGCGAAGAGCCCGAAAGCGGCCAGGCCGGTAACGACGAATGTCTTTGTCTTCATGCGTCCCATGGTGTCCTCCCTCTGATTGCCGCGTTCCATCTGGCCGCACCTTCGAGGAGGGCGGTCAACGCCCGGCATCAGCGCGGTAAACGGATCTCGCGCCGACGCTGATACCGTCAGGCCGTTCGACCGAGGAGCGTGAGTGCTGGAGTTCCGGATTCTGGGCCCGCTCGAGGTCGCCTGCGGAAGCGAGGTTCTCGCGCTGGGCGGCGCGAAGCAGCGCGCGCTGCTCGCCTGCCTCCTCTTGCATCCGAACGAGGTGGTGTCGAGCGACCGTTTGCTCGAAGACGTCTGGGGCGACGATGCGCCGGCCACGGCGCGGAAGATCGTCCAGCTGTACGTCTCCCGGCTTCGCAAGACCCTCGGCGAGGGAGTGCTCCTCACGCGCGCGCCGGGCTACGAGCTTCGGGTCGAGCCCGAGCAGGTAGACGCGATGCGCTTCGAGCGTCTCTACGAGGAGGGTGCCTCGGCGCTGGGCGGAGGCAAGGTACGGGAGGCGGCGGCAGCGCTGCGCGCGGCGCTCGCGCTCTGGAGCGGGCCCGCGCTCGCCGATTTCATGTACGAGCCGTTCGCACAGGGCGAGGCCTCACGGCTGGAGGAGCTCCGGCTGACCGCGCTCGAGGCGCGGATCGAGGCGGACCTCGAGCTGGGCCGTCATGCCGACCTCGTCGGAGAGCTCGAGGCGCTGGTGGCCGAGAACCCCGTGCGCGAGCGGCTCCGCTGCCAGCTGTTGCTCGCGCTGTATCGCTGCGGCAGGCAGGCGGAGGCCCTCGACGCCTATCAGTCGGCCCGTGGCACGCTGGTCGAGCAGCTCGGGATTGAGCCCGGTCGGGAGCTGCGGGAGCTCCAGCAGGCGATTCTCCGCCAAGACCCGGCCCTCGAGAAGGCCACCGCGGTGGAGACTCCGGACGCGCCGCGCACCGTCTTCGTCGGGCGGCAGCGAGAGCTGGCCGGGCTTTCGGGGGCTCTCGATGACGTCTTCACCGGGCGCACGCGGCTCGTCCTCGTTGACGGCGAGCCCGGCATCGGCAAGAGCCGCCTCGTCGAGGAGCTCGTCTGGGACGCCCGGGCTCGCGGGGCGCGCATCCTCGTCGGCCGCTGCTGGGAGGCGGGCGGCGCGCCCGCCTACTGGCCGTGGGTGCAGTCTCTGCGCGCCCTCGTCCGCGAGACCGAGCCGGCACGGTTGCGCCCTCAGCTGGGCTCCGGCGCGGTCGACCTCGCCCAGCTCCTGCCCGAGCTCCGCGAGCTCTATCCCGATCTGCCGGAGCCGCCGGCGCCCGAGTCCGAAGGGGCGCGGTTTCGCCTGTTCGAGGCGGTAAGCGCTCTCCTGACGAACGCTGCGGGCGCGCAGCCCCTCGTGCTCGTGCTCGACGACGTGCACGCCGCGGACGAGCCGTCGTTGCTCCTGCTCGAGTTCGTCGCCCGAACGATCGGCGACGCCCGGCTGCTCGTCGTCTGCGCCTACCGCGACGTCGACCCGATGCTGCGGGATCCTCTGATCGGAACCCTTGCACAGCTCGTCCGCGAGCCGAAGACGACGCACCTGGCCCTCGCCGGGCTGAGCGAGGAGGACGTCGGCGGCTACATCGAGCTCGCGGCGGCCGCCGCGTCACCGCCGGAGCTGGTCGAGGCGATCCACACGGAGACCGAGGGAAACGCGCTGTTCATGACCGAGGTGGTGCGGCTGCTCGAGGCCGAAGGCCGTCTCGGCGACGCGGCTGCGCGGCTCGACATCCCGGCCGGAGTGCGGGCCGTGATCGCCAGGCGGGTCGGGCGCCTGCCGGAGCACTGCCGCAGCACGCTCGTGCTCGCCGCCGTCCTCGGGCGCGAGTTCGACCTGCAGGCGCTGGCGCAGCTGCGGCGCCTCGAGCTCGACCAGCTGCTCCGCGTGCTCGACGACGCGATGGCCGAGCGTGTCATCACCGAGGTGCCCGGATCGCACGGCCGCCTTCGCTTCGGACACGCCCTCATCCGGGACACCCTGTACGACGACCTGACCGCCTCGCGCCGGGTCCAGCTCCACCGGGAAGCCGGCGATGCCCTCAAGTTCGTCTACGGCGGGAACCTGGCGCCTCATCTGGCCGAGCTGGCCCATCACTACTACGAAGCCGCCTCGGCCGGCGGAGCGGCGGAAACGGCGATCGAGTACGCGCATCGCGCAGGCGACAGGGCCGCCGCCCAGCTCGCCTACGAGGAGGCTGCCCGCCTCTATCAGATGGCGCTGACCCTGGCCGAAACCGGAATCACACGCTGCGAGCTCCTGCTCGCGCTCGGGGACGTCCTGGCAAGAGCCGGAGACACCTATGCGTCGAAGGAGTCGTTCCGCGAGGCAGCCGAACGTGCCGAGAGCCTCGGACTGCCTGAACACCTCTCCCACGCCGCCCTCGGCTATGGCGGGAGGATGATCTGGGATGTCTCGCGGGACGACAAGCACCTGACACACCTCCTCGAACGTGCGCTTGCGACGCTCGGTGAGGACGACAGTCCGCTTCGCGTGCAGCTGCTGGCCCGCCTCGCCGGGGGCCCGATGCGCGATGCCAGCTACGCACCCGGACCAAGGCGATCGCTCAGCGGCGAGGCGCTCGAAATAGCGCGACGGATTCGAAGCCCGGGGACGCTTGCCTATGCAATCTCGGGCTATGTCGGCGCGAGGTTGGGACCCGAGTTCACACACGAGCAACTGACGCTGGCAACCGATCTGATCGAGGCAGCGATGGAGGCCGGCGATCTGGAGCGTGCCGTCGAGGGACACGAGTTCCGCATGTCAGGTCTGATCGAGCTCGGCGACCTGCGGCGTGCCAAGGACGATCTCGCCGTCATGGACGAACTGGCGGAGAGCCTCCGGCAACCGTCACAGCGCTGGCTCGTGGCCGTGTACCGGGCCCTCGTGGCGTTGCTCGAGGGACGGCTGGCCGAAGCCGAAATTGCGATCACCGGCGCACACCGGCTCGGCGAGCGTACGCACGAGTGGAGCGCCCCGGTGACGTATGGGCTTCAGCTCTATGCCCTTCGTCGCGAGCAAGGCAGGCTCGGAGATGTGGAAGACCTGGTACGGCATGGAGTTGGGGAGTACTCGACCTATCCGATCTGGCGCTGCGCGCTTGCGCAGTTGGCCGCCGATCTGGGACAGGCGGCCGAGGCACGCGAGGTGTTCGAAGCGCTCGCGGCAGATCAGTTCGCCACCCTACCGTTCGATGAAACGTGGGTTGTGAACTGCGGCTTGCTCGCAGAGGTGGCCCACGACTTTCGTGACTCCGCCCGGGCATCTGTCCTCTACGACGGGCTGCTGCCCTATTCCGATCGCATCGCCCTCGCCTGGCCAGAATTCAGCACTGGCGCCGTCTCCCGCTACCTCGGCTTGCTCGCTACCACGACGGATCGCCTCGACGACGCCGAGCGGCACTTCGAGGACGCGATAGCGCTGCACGAACGAATCGGCGCCCGCACCTGGCTTGCGCGCACGCAGGTCGACCTCGCCGGCATGCTCCTCATCCGCCGGGGTTCCGGCGATCCGAAGCGGGCACGAGCTCTCACTGCGACCGCACGCGTCGCTGCGAAGGAGCTGGGGATGGTTTTGAAGACTGCCTAGAGGGCGCCCTCGAGACGGAGCAAGAACTCCTTGTAGTGGAGCCCGCCCGTGTACCAGTTCAGGTGACCGTCAGAGCGGACGACGCGGTGGCACGGGAGGACGATCGGGATCGGGTTCGTGGCGCACGCCCGACCGGCCGCGCGTGGCGCACGGGGGTTGCCGGCCCGTGCCGCGAGCTCGCCGTAACTGACCGTCTCGCCGTACGGGATCCGGAACATCTCCTCGAGCGCCCGCAGCCGGAAGCCGCGAGCGAGCGACCAGTCGAGCGGCATCGTGAACTCCCGTCGCGTGCCGGCGAAGTACTCCTCGAGCTGGTTCCGGGGCGGCGCGACCGCCGACTCGTCCTCGACGACGTCGTCGCCGATCCGGCGCCGAAGCTCGTCTCGCACGCTCTCCGGATCCTCCGCCGGAAGTCCGATCCGAACGAGGCCCGCCTCGGTCGTCGCCAGCGTGAGCCGGCCCATAGGGGTCTCGACGTCGGCGCAGGAGACCGTCACGCAGCCTCCTCGAGCTCGGCGGAGGTGGCATTCCAGACGTGGAGCGCGGCGTAGGCGCGCCAGGGCCGCCAGGCGTCCCCGCGCGCTAATACGTCCCTGGGCCCGATCCCGAGCGCACGACGTAGGCCCAGGTCACCGGCCGGAAACGCATCCGGATCGCGCAGCGCGCGCATGGCCACGTACTCGACCGTCCAGTCCCCGATCCCGGGGATGGCACGCAGCCGAGCCCGCGTCTCCTCGAACGGCGACGACGGCTCGAGCCGGAGCTGGCCGGCGGCGACGGCACGGGCAAGGAGCCTGATCGTCTCCGCCCGGGCGGACGGGATCCCGATCGCCTCGATCGCAGCGCCGGCGAGAGAATCCGGCTCCGGAAAGAGATGCGTGATCGATCCGCGCGGCGCCGGAAGCGGCTCGCCGAAGCGTACAGCCAGCCGCCCCGCGAGCGTGGTCGCCCCGCGGACGGAGACCTGCTGCCCGAGCACGGCGCGCACGACGAGCTCGAAGCCGTCCCACGCTCCCGGCACGCGAATTCCCGGCCGCGCTGCGACGAGCGGTGCGAGCGTCGAGTCGGCTGCGAGCGTCTGGGCGATCCGGGCAGGGTCGGCGCCAAGGTCGAGTACGGCGCGGCAGCGCTCCGCGATGGCAGCGAGCCGCGCGACGGGCGGAGGATCCATGCGGAGCACGACGGCCGCGGGCTCGGCCTCGACCTCGACGAGCACCGGCTCGCCGTCGGTACGAAGGGCGCGCCGAAAGACGCCGCCGTCGACCTCCTCCACGCCCGGGATCGCGCGCTCGGCCAGGAAGGCGAGCAGCTCGTCCCAGGCAAGCGGCGGTCGGTACGGAAGGCGCAGCTCGACACCCGGCTGCCGCGAGCCCCGGCGAACGCGGCGGAGCTCGGTCGGGGAGCGGCCGTACGCCGAGCGAACCGCCTCGTTGAACCGGCGGAGGCTCGAGAAGCCCGCGGCAGCCGCGACGTCCGTCATCGCCAGATCCGTCTGGTCGATCAGCTGGCGGGCGACGCGGACGCGACGGACGCGCGCGATGCCCCCGGGCGGAGCCCCGAGATGCGCCTCGAACAACCTGCGCAGCTGCCGCTCGCCGACGCACACCTCACCGGCGAGCGCGGCTACGTCCCGCCTGTCGAGGTACCCCGAGTCGATCAGCCGAAGCGCCCGTCCGACCACCGCCGACCCGCCCAGCCATTCGGGGGTGCCTGGAGCCGTCTCGGGCCTGCAGCGGCGGCACGGGCGGAGACCCGCAGCCTCGGCGGCCGCGGCCGTCGGGTAGAACGTGACGTTCTCGGGCTTCGGGGAAGGCGCCGGGCAGATCGGCCGGCAGTAGACGCCGGTCGTGCGAACGCCGATGAAGAACCGGCCGTCGAAGCGTGCGTCCCGGCTCTCGGCGGCCCGCCTGCAGACGTCCTGATCGAGATCCACCCGGCGAGCATAGACGGGCCTCGGACCGCCGGCTCGTCGTTTTCGGACTTCTGCGCGCCGGACGGCCGCGCCCTACATGACCTCGCGGTAGCGGGCCCTTTCCCAGTCGGTCACCTGGCGGTTGAACAGGCCGATCTCGTACTCGAGCATCGTGACGAAGGTGTCGACGAAAACGTCCCCGTAGACCTCGCGTGCGAGCTCGCTCTCCCTGAAGTACGGGAGGGCCGCCTCGAGCGTCGTCGGCAGGCGCACCAGCTCAGCGTCGGCGTGGGGATCGCCGCTCACCATCGGCGGCAGGTCGAGCTCGTGCTCGAGCCCATCGGCGGCCGCACCGAGACAGCCCGCGAGCACGAGGTACGGGTTTGCATCTGCCGAGGCCCAGCGTGCCTCGAGGCGGGTGGCCGCGCCGTGGTCGACGACGCAGCGCACGCCCACGAGTCGGTGGTCGAGACCCCAGCTCACCTGGGTCGGCGCGAACGAGTAGTCCTCGACGCGCTTGTAGGCGTTGATCGACGGGGCCATCACCGCCAGCAGCTCGAGATGGTGAGCGACGAGGCCTGCGAGGGCCTTTCTCATGAGAGCCGAGTGCACGGGCGGGTCGGCGTCGTGCACGTCGAAGGCGTTCTTCCCGTCCTGGGCGAGGCTCAGGTGGATGTGCATTCCGTTGCCTGCCTCGCCCATGTACGGCTTCGGCATGAAGGTCGCCCGTAGGCCGTGCTGCTGTGCAATCTGCTTGACCACGTACTTGAAGAGCATGGTGTTGTCGACCACGTCGACCGCCGGCCCGTACGCAAGGTTCACTTCGACCTGCGCCGGGCCGTACTCGACGTTGCAGGCCTCGACCTCGATGCCCGATGCGGCGAGTACGCGCCTGATATCGCCGACGACGTTCTCTACCTCCGCTCCTTTGACGATCGAGTAGCAATGGACGCCGGTGTAGAAGGGCTGCCAGTCATCCGTGCAGAGGTGGAACTCGAGCTCGGTGGCCGCCGTCGGCTCGTAGCCTTGCCCGCGAACGCGCTCGACCGCTCGGCGGAGGATGTGCCGTCCGTCGAGCGCGACCGGCTCGTGCGTCTCGATGTCGAACGTGTTGCAGATGCAGTACGCGGTCCCGTCCCGCCAGCCGGCGACGTGGAAGGTGGAGAGGTCGGCGGCCGCGTGCATGTCCGGGTAGCCGTGCGTGTCGTTGACGAACTCCGTCGGGAAGATGAACGAATGCACGTCCCAGGTGTAGGCGACGTTCGCGATGGCGAACCCGGGGCTCTTCAGGAACTGCTTCGCCGGCAGGCGCTTCCCGCGGGGAATGCCCCACGTGTCCGCGAACATGCATTCGACCGTGTGGATCCGGTGCTCCTCGATGAGCGCACGGACACGATCGATCTCGGACCCGACGTCGGCCGCTACCACGGAAACTCCCTTCGCTTGTAGAGGGCGCTTATCGTAACGCCCTACCGAACCCGGGAGGCGGGATGCCACGAGTCACGGTGAACGACGTCGAGCTGGAGTACGTGGAGGAGGGAGCGGGCAAGCCGGTCGTCTTCGTCCACGGCGTCTGGATGAGCTCCCGGTTCTTCGACAAGCAGCGCCCGTACTTCGCCGAACGGCATCGCTACCTCGCGCTCGACCTGCGAGGCCACGGCCGCTCGGAGCACGTCGACGACGGACACATCCTCCCGCAGTACGGACGCGATCTCCGCGCCTTCCTCGAGGCGGTCGGGGCCGAGGACGCCGTGGTCGTCGGCTGGTCGATGGGCGCGATGGTGGCCTGGGACATGATCGACCAGTTCGGCACGGAGGGCCTCCGGGCGCTCGTCGTCGTCGATCAGTCGCCGTCGGACTACAAATGGCCGGACTGGCCCGACGGTTTCCTCGACTTCGACGGGCTGCGGCACGTCATGGAGGCGGTGCAGGCAGACCAGCGGGCGATGGCGCGCGACCTGGTCGGGCTCATGCTCGCCCGGACGCCGGAGGACGACGAAGCCGCCTGGATGGTCGAGGAGATCTCCCGCCCGCCGGCGGCGGTGGCGAGCGCGATCCTCTACGACCAGACCGTTCGCGACTACCGCGAGGCGCTCGCGAAGGTCGACGTTCCGTCGCTCGTCCTCAACGGCCGCCACGACAAGCTCATCCCCGTCACGGCCGCCGAGTTCGTCGCGACGACGATGCCGGAGGCGCCGGAACTCGTCGTCTTCGAGGACAGCGGGCACTGCCCGTTCCTCGAGGAGAGCGAGCGGTTCAACGAGGTCGTCGGGGCCTTCGTCGCGTCCCACTGATCCGGCTCCGGGCTCGTGCGGCTGAAGGCCGGCCGCCACGGACACGGCCGCCGAGGTACTTCGTGACGACTTCGTGTCGGACTCTCCACAGCGCCTCAGGTCACGACGGCAGCGAATGACGGCTGGAGACCTGCCCGCAGCAGCCGACTTCCTCCGTTTCCCGGCTCAACTGTGCCGCTATCCGCGAGAAACAGCAACAATTCTCAGGCGCCTTCCCGAGGGGTCTGACCTGACCCCGGTTTCTCGCCGGCGCGTCGGGCGGCAGCCTTGTCGGGCGGCGCTCCGTCAGGCGTGGCCGAGCGCCCGTTCAAGGTCGGCCCAGAGATCGTCCACGTGCTCGATGCCGACGCTCAACCGGATGAGCGAAGGAGGCATGTCGGCGTCGCCTGCCCACTTCGCTCGACGCTCCATCAGCGTCTCGACGCCGCCGAGGCTCGTCGCGTGCGTGATCACCCTGGCCGCCTCGCAGACGCGATCGGCCGCATCCGCTCCGCCCGCGACCTCGAAAGCGAGCATGGCGCCGCAGCCGGACATCTGGTTCGCCGCCCGCTCGTGCCCGGGGTCGCCGGCCAGCCCCGGGTAGCGAACGCGCTCCACCGCGGGATGGGCAGCCAGCCGTTCGGCGAGGACACCGCAGTTCGACTGCGACCGCTCGACGCGTAGCGCGAGCGTGCGCAGGCCGCGCAGCGCCATGAACGCCTCCACGGGGCCCGGAACGCCGCCGTAGAGGTGGCGACAGTGGGCAAGCGCGTCGAGGAGAGTCTGATCGCGGGTCGCGATCGCCCCCATCAGCAGGTCGGCGTGGCCGGCCAGGTACTTCGTCACGGAGTGGAGAACCGCGTCGGCGCCAAGCTCGAGCGGGCGCTGGAGGAGCGGCGTCGCGAACGTGTTGTCGACGACCACGGTCGCGCCGCAGGCCCGACCGCCGGCCGTCAGCGCGGGCAGATCGGCGACCCCGATCAGGGGATTCGTCGGGCTCTCCAGCCAGAGCATGGCCGCATCCCGAGCGGCCGTGAGCGTCGCCTCGGTGTCGGTCACGTCGACGAACACCACCTCGAGCCGGGAAGCCTCGCCTCGCTCGCGGAGGTACGTACGGACGCCCATGTACGCGCTCGTCGGAGCGACGACCCGCGCGCCGACGGGCAGGGTCTCGAGCAGGGTCGTCGCGGCCGCCATCCCGGACGCGAACGAGAGCGCCGATCCTCCCTCGAGAGCGCCGACCGCCTCCTCGAACGCCGTCCAGGTCGGGTTTCCGTCCCGCCCGTACCCCGTCGGCCCGCCGGCGTGATACGTGGAGGCGAGGACGATCGGCGAGGCGAGCGGCCCGTCGGGCTCCGGAGCGGGGCGGCCGGCATGGACGACGACCGTCTCCGGCCGAAGCTCGTCCGCGCCGCTCATCCGAACCGGCTGTCGTCGATCGAGAGGACGATCTTCCCGAACCTCTCCGACGCATCCAGCCGCTCGTGTGCCACCGAGGTCTCCGCCAGGGGGAAGACCGAGTCGATCACGGGCCGCCACGACGCTTCCGCGCAGTGAGCAAGCAGCGCGGCGAACTCCCTCGGGCTGCCGAGGGTCGTCCCGATGATGCGCTGGTGCTCGAGGAAGAGCGGGGCGAGATGGACGCGCCCGTAGTCACCTGCCGTGTCGGCGAAGTTCACGAGCCGGCCGCCGCGGCGAAGGCAGGACAGCGCCCCGGCCCACACCGCTTCGCCCCCGACGCTGTCGATGACGATGTCGACCCGTCCGAGGCGCCCGGCCCAGCCGTCCTCCGTGTAGAGCTCCCCGCCCGCGGCGCCGAGCTCCCGCGCACGCTCGAGCTTCTCGTGGCTCGACGTCGTGACGACGACGCGCGCGCCGAGAGCAGACGCGATCTGGACAGCGAAGACCGCAGCGCCCCCACCCGCTCCCGGCACGAGAACGGTGTCGCCCGGCTTCACGCCGCCGTGGGTCACGAGCGCCCGCCAGACGGTGAGCCCCCCGACCGGCAGGGCCGCCGTCTCGCTCCAGCTCCATCCCTCCGGCTTCGGCAGCACGTGCTCGGCCGCGACGACGATCTTCTCCGCGTACGTTCCCTGCGCGGGCACCCCGAGAATCTGGAACTCCTCACCAGGTGCCGCCTCGTCGGGCCCCCAGCCGCTCCCCGGGTAGAGGACGACCTCATCACCGACGGCGACGTTCACGACATCGGATCCCACGGCGGACACGATCCCGGCCCCGTCGGAACCGAGGACGACCGGCAGCGCAGCCTGCCCTCCGCGCCGGATCCACCACTCGCGGCGGTTCAGCGAGGCGGCGACGAGGTCGACGCACACCTGCCCCGGCCCGGGCCCCGGATCCGCTAGCTCCCCGAGGACAAGGCCCGTAGGATCACCGAAGCGACGGAGCTCGACTGCGCGCATGGCGGGAAGACTAGACGGGAAGGTTTGTGTGATCACCGGTGCCGGCGGCGGGATCGGCGGTGCGTCCGCGAGACGTCTGGCCGCCGAGGGCGCTCGAGTCGCCTGCGCCGACGTGGCCGAGGAAGCAGCGCGGGCGGTGGCGGCGGAGCTCGTCGACGCGGGCGGCGAGGCGGAGGCCTTCGCCGTCGACGTCACGGACGAGGAGAGCGTCGCGGAGCTCTACGCGGCGGTCGAGGCGCGCTACGGCGGCGTGCACGTTCTCGTCAACAACGCCGGCGTCCTCCTCCCCGGGGACGTCTCGGTGCTGGCCACCGACCTCGCGGTCTGGTGCCGGGTGCTCGACGTCAACCTGACCGGCGTCTTCCTCTGCTGCAAGCACGGCATTCCCAGACTCCTCGCGGCGGGCGGCGGCTCGGTGGTGAACATGGCCTCGATCTCGGGGCTCGTCGGCTCGGCCACCTCGCAGATCGCCTACGCGGCCTCGAAGGGCGGCGTGATCGCCCTCACCCGCGACATCGCCGTCGAGCTGGCCCGCAAGGGGGTGCGCGCGAACGCGGTCTGCCCCGGACCGGTCGAGACGCCCCTCGCGCTCCAGCTCTACGGCGACGACGCCGCCTGGCGCCGGCGGGAGGTGCACATCCCGACCGGGCGGCTCGGGACGCCCGGAGAGGTCGCCGAGGCCGTGCTCTTCCTCGCGAGCGACGAGTCGAGCTGGGTGACGGGAACCACCCTGGTGGTCGACGGCGGCATCTCGATCGCCTACACGACGCCGGACGACTGACACGCCAAGCGACGCTCCATTGCGCCTGAGAGCCCCGAGAGGAGCGCAGGCTCAGCCGTGCACGGTGCCGCCGCCCGCGTCGGCCATGGCGTTCGGCGGGTAGGGCTCGACTGCGGCCGAGATCCCGTCCGCCTCGAGCCTCGTGAGCCAGGCGGTCACGGCCGGATAGCGCGTCATGTCGATGCCCGCCCCGTCACCGGCCGCTGCGTAGCAGGCCAGCACGAGGTCGGCGAGCGTCAGGCGCCCGCCGACGAGGTACTCCCGACCCGTCAGGTGCCGGTCGAGGGTCGCGAGCGCGCCTTCGCCCGATTCGACGAGACGGGCGAAGACCTCCGGACGATCCCCCGCCCGGCCGGTAAGCCGCCAGAAGCGGGCCGAGCCGACGCTCGGCTCGAGGCGGTTCTGCTCGAAGAAGAGCCACTGCAACACCTGTGCCCGCTCGACCCGGTCGCCCGGGACGAGATCGCTTCCCTCGGCAAGAAAGAGCGCGATCGCGTTCGACTCTGCGAGACAGGCTCCGTCGTCCAGCTCGAGGACCGGAGTGCGGGCATCCGGGTTGCGCCCCAGGTACTCGGGCGTCAGGGTCTCGCCCGAGAAGATGTCGACGGGAACGCGCTCGTACGGAATCTCGAGCCGTTCGAGCACAAGCCGAGCCTTGAGGCAGTTGGCGGACGGCCCGTAGTCGTAGAGCTTCACGGGCCCACCTCAGAAGACCTCGACGTACTCGTCGAACTCCCAGTCCGTGACGTGGTCGTCGAAGCGCTGCAGCTCGTGACGCCGCATGACCGTGTAGGCGGTGACGAACTCCTCTCCGAGCAGCGCGCGCAGCGGCTCGTCCGCCTCGAGCGCAGCAAGCGACTCGTGGACGCTCGTCGGGAGCGGAGGCTTCGTCGGATCCTCCTCGGCAGGGGCGGCCGCGGGCGGTTCGAGCGAGAGCTCCTCCTCGATTCCGATGAGCCCTGCGCCCAGGATCGCAGCGGCGCAGAGGTACGGGTTCGCCAGCGCCGTCGGCGCCCGGTGCTCGACGTGACGGGAGGCGATCGAGCCTCCCTTGATGCGGACGAGCGCCGCTCGGTCCTCGAGACCCCAGGAGACGTTGGACGGGCTGAACGTGTGCGGCCGGCGCCGCTTGAGGCAGTTCACGGTCGGCGCGAGGAGCGCGTAGGCCGAGCTCGCGTGGCGGAGGTTGCCCGCGATGAAGTGGCGGCAGAGCGCAGAGATCCCGTCCGAGTCCGATTCGTCGCCGAAGACGTTCCGGCCGTCGCCGTCGAGGAGGCTCACGTGCGTGTGCATTCCCGAGCCGGCCCCGCCCGAGAACGGCTTCGACATGAACGTCGCGCAGTAGCCGTTCAGGTGCGCGAGCTCCTTGACCGCGTTCTTGAACGTGAACGTCGCGTCCGCGGCGGCCATGCCGAGCGCGGGGGTGTAGTTGATCTCCCACTGCGAGCCCGCGTACTCGCAGTTCGCGGTGATGATGCTGAAGCCGAAGTCCTGGAGCTGCTCGACGAGCCGCTGGACGAACGGCACGTACGTGTTCCGCACCGTGTTGAAGATGTGATAGCCCTGGAAGAGCGGCTCCTTCGTCTCGCCGTCCAGGAGGTAGAACTCCGGCTCGAAGCCGAGCAGGGGCTCGAACCCGAGCCGCCGGCAGCTGTCGAGCACCCGGCCGAGGACGCTCCGCGGCAGCGCCCCCAGCGGCTCCCCGCTGTCCCACACCGAGTCGCAGATGAACCGCGCCGTGTCGGGGGCCCAGGGAACGACGGCCGCCGTCCCCGGATCGGGGACGAGACGCTGGTCGCCGTAGGCGACCTCCTCGTTGTAGAGCGTGCCGCCCACGACGTCGGATCGCGTGTCGAGGACGCCTGCGCCGCCGTACATGTTGAGACCATCCTCCGCATAGGCCGAGGCATGCTCGATCGGGATCAGCTTCGAGCGGCTCGTTCCGTGCAGGTCGGGCAGCTCGAAGCGAACGAAGCGGATCCCCTGGTCACGCCACTCCTCGATGATCTCGCCGGGGGTCCTGTCGGCCATGGGCTCCTCCGTGCCTCCTCGGGTGGGGGAAGAGCGTAGACGAACTGCGCCGCGGGCTCGGCCCGGCTCCATGATCTAGCCTGTGTGCGAGATGCACACCCGCAGCGAGGTCGAGACGCTCTCGGCGCTCATCGCGCGGGTCAACTCGAGCCTCGAGGTCGACGAGGTCCTCGACCAGGCGGCCGAGGTCTGCACCGCGCTCGTCGGCTGCGCCGGGGCGCTCGTGTACGTGTGGGACGAGGAGCAGGAGCGCCTCGTCATCCGCGGCGCCTCCGAGGGCTACCGAAACTGGATCGGCACGTTCACGCTCGCGCTCGGCGAGGGGCTCACCGGCTGGACGGCCGTCAGCCGGCGGCCGGGGATCATCGCCGACGATCCGCTCTCGGATCCTCGCTACAAGCTCGTCCCCGAGCTCGAGGACATTCGCTTCCAGTCGGTACTCACGGTTCCGGTGGTGGGCCGCGACGACAGGCTCGTCGGCGTCCTGACGCTCCACACGACGGCGCCGCACGAGTTCAGCGACGAGGACGTGCGGCTGATGGAGGCCGTCGCCGGCCTCGTCGCCGGCGCAGTCGAGAACGCGCGCCTGCACGAGGAGGCCGTCCGCACGATGAAAGTGTTTCGAAGCCTTGCCGACGTCGGTCGCCAGATGACGTCGGCCGCCCGCGCGCCGGAGGCGCTTCAGCGCCTGGCGTTGACCGGCCTCGAGCTGCTCGACGCGGACCTCGTCGTCGTGCTACGCCTCGACGAGCCGCGCCGCGTGCTGGCCGTCGAGACCTGGGTGGGCGGAGGCGCCGGGCCGGTCCGGGCGGACTCGGTTCCGCTCGACGGCCGGTGGTCGGGCCTCCTCGCGGGCCCTCCGTGCTCGACCGCCGTCGAGGCGGATGACCCGCTGGCCGGCCGGTTCGGCCTCGAGGCGATGCCACGCTCGCTGTTCGCGGCACCGCTTCACTTCGAGGGGCGGTCGGTCGGGCTCGTCGCCTGCTACGCCCGCGACGAGAGGCGGCTCGGAGAGGACAGCCTCGCGCTCCTGGAAACGATCGCCAACCACCTGGCCGTCGCGCTCGAGGAGAGCCGGCTCGGCGCCGCGGCGGTCGAGCGATCGGCCGTCAGACAGCTGTTCGACACCCTGCGCGCCGGCGATCCTTCGTCGGCCGGGCTGGCCGGCCGGATGGGAGTCGACCTCGACAAGCCGTGGGCGATCCTGACCGCAGAAGCCGTGGACGACGACAGCGCGGCGCTGACCGGAACGGCGGCGAAGGCGATTCGCTCCACCTTCGCGGGGGCCGTCGTGGACGTCCGACCGCGGATGGTCGCCGGTCTGGTTCCTGCAACGAGCACGAAGCCGAGCGCCCTCGGCGAGCGCCTGGGCGAGCGGCTGCCGGCAGGCTTCGTCGCCGGGTTCTCGGAGGTCGCGGAATCCGCGGGAGATCTCCCGGGCGCGTTCCGCCAGGCCCGGATCGCCTGCGCGGTCGCTCACACGTCCTCTCACGAGCGCCGGGTGCGCGACTACGCCTCGTTGGGAGCCCAGCGGCACCTCTGGCTCATCTCGCAGGAACGCGATCCCGATCCGCTCGAGCGCGCTGTGGCCGGGCTGCTCGAGGTCGACCGCAGGCAGGGAAGCCAGCTCTTCCGGACGCTCGAGACGTTCCTCGAGAACCGGGGGAGCGCGCGGCTGACAGCCGAGGCGCTCTTCGTCCACCGGAACACGCTGCGGCAACGATTGCGGAGGATCGCGGGGTTGATCGGTGTCGACCCGGCGAGCCCGAGCGCCTGGTTCGACCTCGTGCTGGCCGTCCGCCTCATTCGCTTTCGCGGCATCGGCGACGAGCGCTCCTGAGACGCCCCGCTCGGGGCGCTGTGCACCTTGCACATCCGCGGCGAGCGAGTGTGAGCCGACTGCCAGCAGTCCCAGGGGCCGTCGCCGCCTATTGTCCAGGTGTGGCGCCCGCCGAGTTCCTCGTGCTCTCCCAGGAGGACGTCGTCGCGGCCGGCGGTCTCGACATGGACGCGTGCCTCGCCACGATCGAGGAGACGCTCGTCCTCCACCACCGGGGCGAGACGGTCGCCCCGCAGAAGTCCGCTCTCCACTGGTCGGACGACATCGACACCGACGAGAAGCTCGGCCGGATCATGGCGATGCCCGCCTTCGTCGGCGGCTCGATCGCGATGGCAGGGATGAAGTGGATCCCGAGCGTCCCGCAGAACCCGGCCCGGGGCCTGCCCCGCGGCATCGGCGTCATCCTCCTCTCCGATCCCGATACGGGTCTGCCGGTCTGTTTCATGGACGGCACGGTCGTCTCGGCAATGCGAACGGGCGCCGTCTCCGGGCTTGCCGCCCGGGCGCTCGCGCGGCCGGACGCACGCGTCGTCACGCTCTACGGCGCCGGCGTGCAGGCTCGGACGCAGCTCGCCGCGCTCGAGCGGAGCCTGGCGGGCCTTGCCGAAGTCCGAGTCGTCGACCCGAGCACGGAGCAGCTCGCCGCCTTCGTCGCGCGCGAGTCGGAGGGGCGCCCCCCGCTCGTCCCGTGCGACGATCCGCGCGAGGCTGCCCGTGGGGCCGACGTCCTCGTGCCGGCGAGCATGGCCCCGGCGCCGTTCATCGAGGCCGACTGGCTCGAGCCCGGGGGGCTCGTGCTCTCCGTCTCCTCGCTCGACATCGCAGTCGAGGTCGTGACGACGGCCGACCTGGTCGTCACGGACGACTTCGAGCACGAGACCTACCACCCGTCGAGGCCGTTGTCGAGGGCGCGAGAGGCGGGTGGGCTCGCCGACCGAGACGTCGTCCCGCTCGGCGCGATCCTGGCGGGCGACCATCCGGGGCGCACCGACGGGGAGCAGCGGATCGTCGTCTCCCCGGTCGGCCTCGGCATCGAGGACGTGGCCTTCGCCACGGCCGTCTACCGCCGGGCGCGCGAGCTGGGCATCGGCTCCACGCAACGGCTCTGGTCGCAACCCATCTGGACGTAGGAGGCAAGGAGGAGCACATGTGCGGGATCGCAGGCTTCCTGGCCAAGAACGACGGCGTGCGGGTCGCCGACGGGCTCGTCGCCATGCTGCAGGCGCTCCATGGACGGGGGCCCGACTCGACGGGGCTGTCGCTCTACGGCGCCCCGCACGAGGGCGAGCTCCTCGCGTCGATCTGGGCGGGAGACGACGGCGGCGCCGAGGCGCGCCAGGGGATCCTCGAGGCGCTCGACCGGCATGGACAGATCGCCTCGACGGACTACCACGAGGGGTACTTCCGGATCGGCTTGTCCCCCGAGGGCGACTCGCCGCAGGACCTGCGTGACCTGGCGGACGACGTCGAGCGCTCGAACCCGGGCGTCCGCGTCTTCTCGCTCGGCCGCGAGCTCGAGATCCTCAAGTACACCTCCGACGCGCGCACGATGTACGAGACCTGGAGCCTCGGGGGAATCCCGTTCACGCACGGCATCGGCCACGCTCGCATGGCGACCGAGTCGCGCGTGGACGTGAATCACTCGCACCCGTTCTGGGCGCGGCCGTTCCCCGACGTGACCGTCGTCCACAACGGCCACGTCACGAACTACTACAAGAACCGCCGCATCTACGAGATGCGCGGCTACAGCTTCCAGACGGAGAACGACACCGAGCTCGTGGCCGTCTACCTGGCCGAGCAGATGCATCGAGGCCTGACGCTCGACGAGGCGGTCACGAGGTCGATCGACGAGCTGGATGGATCGTTCACCTACCTCGTCTCGACCGCCGACGGCTTCGGCGTTGCACGCGATCGCTTCTCGACCAAGCCCTGCCTCGTCGCCGAGACCGACGACTGGGTGGCCGTCGTCTCCGAGGGGATCGCGCTCGCCGGCGCGTTCGGCGACGAGACGGAGATCCGCACGTACGAGCTGGCCGGCGGGGAGGCGCGCGCATGGACGCACTGACGCTCGCGACCGTCGATGCCCACGGCAAGACGACGCGCGAGGTGAACGAGGAGATCCGCGCGCTGATCGCGGGCGGCCAGACGGAGATCGAGGTTCTCAATCCCGGCTCCCGCCACAACCTCGCAGTCGGGATCCTCGAGCCCGCGCGGATCGTGTTCCGCGGAGACGTCGGCTACTTCTGCGGCGGGCTGGCCGACGGCCTCGACATCGAGATCGAGGGCGACGCCGGCTGGTCGCTCGGCGCGGACATGATGGGCGGCCGAATCGTCGTCCACGGAAGCTCGGGCTCGTCGACCGCGCCGTCGATTCGCGGCGGGCTCGTCGTCGTCGAGGGCTCGGCCGGCGCCCGGACCGCGATCGCGGTGAAGGGCGGCACGATCGTGATCGGCGGCTCCACCGGCTACATGACGGGCTTCATGATGCAGAAGGGGCGCCTGGTCGTCTGCGGCGACGCCGGTCCTGCCTTCGGCGACTCGATGTACGAGGGAGAGCTCTACTGCGGCGGCGAGGCGGCCGACCTCGGCTCCGACACGGTTCTCGAGGAGCCGACGGACGAGGAGGGTGCCTGGCTCGCAGCGACGGTCGAGCCCTTCGGCCTCGGCCCGAAGGGTGAGTGGAAGAAGGTGCGCTCGGCCGGAAAGCTCTGGCGCTACGACAAGAAGGAGTTCGCCGTCTGGAAGGAGGCGTTATGACACGCCGGTTGTCACCCGCTCGTAGCCTGCGCGTTCCTCGGACGCTGCTCTCGGCGGCCGGTCGAAGGGCACAGTACGGAGGTACGGGCCCGGAGGACCGGCGGTCGAGAGCGGCGTCAGGCGACGGGGGAGCCCGGCTTCGCCGGGCGGGAGCCGTCGCCGGCGAGGAGCGCGCATGAGCCTGCCGCGTGTCTCGCATGTGTGGTCGCCCGAGACGATCGAGGACATCCAGCGCAAGGCGGAGCTCGGCAGGTACGTCATGGGCGCGTTCTCGACGACCCGCCGGACGCCGAGCTTCGACGATCTCACGTTCATCCCGTGCACCCTCTCGCGCGTCCCGCTCGAGGGCTACCGGGAGAAGTGCGAGACGGGGACGGTGCTCGGGACCCGCGCCGCGAGCCCGGTTCGCCTGTCGACCCCGATCTGCATCTCCGGGATGAGCTTCGGCGCGCTGTCGGCGAACGCGAAGGAGGCGCTCGGCCGGGCCGCGTCGATCGTCGGCACGTCGACGACGACCGGCGACGGCGGCATGCACCGGCGGGAAAGAGAGGCGTCGAAGACGCTCGTCTACCAGGTGACCCCAAGCCACTACGGCAACAATCCGCACCACATGCGCCAGGCCGACGCCGTCGAGATCGTGATCGGCCAGGGCGCGAAGCCCGGCACGGGCGGCGTCCTGCTCGGCTTCAAGGTCTCGGACGAGGTCGCGTCGATGCGCGATCTGCCGGTGGGCGTCGACCAGCGCTCCCCGGTCCGCCACCCGGACTTCATCGGGGCCGACGACCTGCGCCTCAAGATCGAGGAGATCCGCGAAGCGACCGGCCACCGGATCCCGGTCTACGTGAAGATCGGTGCCTGCCGGGTCTTCGACGACGTCCGGCTCGCGGCGAAGGCAGGGGCGGACGTGATCGTCATCGATGGGATGGAAGGGGCGACGGCCGCCTCTCCCCTGCTGCTCCTCGACCACACAGGTGTACCGACCCTGGCGGCGGTCGTGGAGGCGCGCGAGGCGCTCATCGACATCGGCCTCTACGGCGACCTCCAGATCGTGATCGCGGGCGGCATCCGCTCCGGCATCGACGCGGCGAAGGCGCTCGCTCTCGGCGCCGACGCGGTTTACATTGCCACCGCCGCCATGATCGCGCTCAACTGCAACGCGCCGCTGTACGTCGAGGACTACGAGAAGCTCGGCGTGACGCCCGGCACGTGCCGCGAGTGCCACACGGGCCTCTGCCCGGTGGGCATCACCACCCAGGATCCAGAGCTCATGGAGCGCCTCGAAGTCGAGGCCGCGACGGAGCGGGTCGTCAACTTCCTGAACGCGATGACCATGGAGATCCAGATGCTCGCCCGCTGCTGCGGCAAGTCCGACGTCCACAACCTCGAGCCCGAGGACCTGCGCACCCTGACGCTCGAGGCGGAGGCGATCACGGGCGTGCCGCTCGTCGGGCGGATCCACCGTTGAGCAAGCACGTCGTCACCGCCGACGACGTACGCCGCCTGGCCGAGTCCGGCGAGCGTGAGCTCATGCTCCGCGAGCACACGGTGCTGACCGACGCCGCGGTCGACGCCGCCGGTCAGCTCGGCATCCGGCTCGTCGAGGGCTCGACGTTCTCGCCGAGCGCGCCGTCGCCGACGGTGCCCGGCCGGCCCGGCGCGGGCGGTCTCCCCTCCCCTGCCCTCGGCGGCCTGACCCGTGAGACCCGCAGCCGGGTGGCCGTGGACGCGCCCGCCCCTCCACCACCCCCTCCCCCGCGAGGAGCGGGCGGCCTTCCTGCGCCGGCCATCTCGGGGCTGTCCCGGAGTCAGGCGGCCAAGGACCGGGCGGGACAGACGGCGACGCCGGAGCCGCGGATCGAGGGCCTGCCCGACCGGGCAACGCTGATCACGCAGCTCGTCATCGACGGCGAGCTCGTCGAGGCCGCCGGCGGTGAGACGGTTCCGACGGTCGACCCCGCGACGAACCAGCCGATCGCGGAGGTCGCCGCGGCGCAGCCCGAGGACGTCGATCGCGCGGTGGCAGCCGCGCGCCGCGCCTTCCCGGCGTGGCGCGACCTCGATCCAGACAAGCGGGCGCGGATCCTCCTGCGCGTCGCCGAGCTGATCGAAGCCGAGCGGGAGCGGCTCGCGAGGATCGAGAGCTGGGACGTCGGCAAGCCGATCCGCGAGGCTGCGCTCGTCGACCTGCCCGCGTGCTGGGATCCCTGGCGCTTCTACCAAGGGCTCGTGCGAGCGATCGACGGCCGCGTGCTCGCCCTTCCGCAGTCGTCGCTCGACTATGTCCGCAAGGAGCCGATGGGCGTCGTCGGGATGATCATCCCGTGGAACTTCCCGCTCCACATCGCCTGCCGGAAGTGCTCGGCCGCGTTGGCCGCGGGGAACACCGTCGTTCTGAAGGCGCCCGAGCTCGCGCCGCTCACCTGCCTCGAGCTCGGCCGTATCTGCCTCGAGGCGGGCATGCCGCCCGGTGTCTTCAACGTCATCCCCGGGCTCGGGGAAGTCGCAGGCGCCGCCCTCGCCGAGCACGCGGACGTGAACAAGATCGCGTTCACCGGCTCGACCGTCACCGGCCGCTCGGTCATGCGGGCGGGGGCGAACACGATCAAGCGGGTCTCGCTCGAACTCGGCGGCAAGTCGCCGTCGATCGTCTTCGCCGACGCCGACCTCGACCAGGCCGTGATCGGCTCGGTCTTCGGCATCTATCTCGCGCAGGGCGAGGTCTGCTCGGCCGGCTCGCGCGTGCTCGTCGAGCGCTCCGTGTACGACGAGTTCGTCGACCGCTTCGCCGACAAGGCGCGGTCGATCCGGGTTGGGCTCCCCTCTCGCTGGGAGACGCAGCTCGGTGCGCTCATCAACAGCCGCCAGTGCGACCGCGTCTACGAGTACGTCGAGATCGGCAGGGCCGAGGGGGCGACGGTCGTCCACGGCGGCGTTCGGCCGTCCGATCCCGCCCTCGCGGCCGGCAACTTCATCGAGCCGACGATCTTCGCCGGTGCGACGAACGACATGCGCATCGCCCAGGAGGAGATCTTCGGGCCCGTCGTCGTCGTCATCCCCTTCGACGGCGAGGAGGAGGCGATCCGCCTCGCGAACGACGTCCGCTACGGGCTCGCCGCCGGGGTCTGGACGCGCGACACGGGCCGCGCTCACCGAGTGGCGCACCGTCTCGAGGCGGGCTCGATCTGGGTCAACCACTACAGCGCCTATCCGAGCGAGGCGCCCTTCGGCGGCTACAAGGAGAGCGGCACCGGCCACGACCTCGGCCTCGAGTCGCTCTGGGAGTACCTGGAGACGAAGAACGTCCACGTGAACATCGGCACCGAACGGTTCGACTGGTACGCAACGTGATCGTAGGGGCCGGACCTGTCCGGCCCGGAGTGATGTGTAGGGGCCGGACCTGTACGGCCCGGAAAGGAGCACCATGAACGGAGCACTGGGACTGATCGAGACGCGCGGGCTCGTGGCCGCGATCGAGGCGGCGGACGTGATGGTGAAAGCCGCGAACGTGACCCTCGTCGGCCGCGAGTCGATCGGCGGCGGCTACGTGACCGTCGTCATCACGGGGGACGTCGGGGCGGTCAAGGCGGCGATCGACGCCGGCGCGACGGCGGCCAAGAAGATCGGCGAGCTGGTCTCGGCGCATCTCATCCCGCGTCCGAGCGACGACGTCGCGAGCGTCCTGCCGAGCGGCGCTGCCGAGTAGAGGTGGCCGGGCTCAGGATCATCTGCGGGGACGAGGTCGTCGAGGCCGACCTCCTCGAAGAGGACGCGCCCCGCATCTGCGCCTACCTGCGCTCGGTCCTGCCGATGGACGGGACGATGGTGCACGCGAAGTTCGCGGGCGAGGAGACGATCGTCATGGTTCCGTTCTTCGCCGAGCAGGAGAACCCGAAGCTGAACGTCGTCGCCGGCGACATCGGCTACTACCCCGGCCGCCAGACGATCTGCCTCTTCTACGGCGAGACGAAGCCGTTCGGCGAGGTCTCGTACTTCGCCCGGGTCCGCTCGAACCTCGACGGGCTCGCCCGGGTGGGGCGGCGAATCCTCGAGGTCGGGCACGTCCCGGTCCGGCTGGAGGCGGCCTGATGCCGAGGCAGACCGCGGCGGAGCTCGTCGAGGAGCTGCGGCAGTTCACGGCCGCCCAGTGGGTTGCGGAGCCGGCGGACGTCCAGCGGCTGCGGTCGTTCTCGCTGCCGCCCATGGGCAACCTGCCGTGCGTCCTCTACTGCAACTTCGATCTCTTCTGGGCGGGCGAGCAGCTCCAGGTCTGCCGCCAGGCAGCGCTCGAGGGCGACCTCCGCTTGCCCGAGCTGACCGAGGTCTCGGCACTCCTCCTCGACCGGATCGCGGCCCGGACTGCGAAGTGGGAGATGGCCGACACGGTTGCGCTCATCCGTCGCGCGGCCGAGGTGCTGCGCGACTGGCGCCCGGACACGCCGCAGGAGTTCGCGGTCGTGATCGAGCACCTCATGATGGCGATCGACCGCATCCAGTCGGCCGTCGACACGATCATCCCCTGGAACGAGCTCGACAGGGGCGTCAGCCTGCGGGCGGCGCCGTGACCCCCGGGAAGGAGAACGATGCAGCTCTGCCGAGTCGTCGGTAGCACCGTCGCCACGGTCAAGGCGCCGGGGCTCGCCGACTTCAAGCTCCTGAACGTCAGGCCGGAGAACGGAGAAGCGCCCGAGTTCGTCGCGGTCGACGGGGTCGGCGCAGGCGTCGGCGACCTCGTCCTCGTGGCGCTCGGGGCAGCGGCCCGCGGGCTCGACTCGACACGCGACGTCGCCACCGACGCGACCATCGTCGCGATCGTCGACGCGTAGCGACCCGCGCCGCGTGCCCGAGCTCCGCGCCTTCGTCGAGATCGACGCCGTCCAGCCGCAATGGGCTGCGTACGTCGCCCAGACCTGCCAGGGCGATCCGCCGCTCAAGGGGATGGCGCAGCTCTACGTCGAGGTCGCGCCGGCGAACACGGTCTTCGCCCTCGTCGATGCCGCGGTCAAGAACGCCGACGTGCGCTCCGGGCTCCAGGTCGTCGAGCGCCAGTACGGGACGCTCGAGCTTCACGCGCGCGATCCGGCGTCGCTCGCGCTCGCGGCGGAGGTCGTGCTCGAGCGGCTCCGGCTGAGGCGCGACGAGCGAACGCGACCGGAGGTGGTCGCCGCGGAGACGGTGACGAGGGTCTCCGGCAACCAGGCGCAGCTCGTCAACCGCCTGCGCTCGGCGAGCCTCCTCCTCGAGGGTGAGACGATGTTCGTGCTGGAGCTCCAGCCGGCCGCGTACGTCGCAGCGGCCGCCAACGCGGCCGAGAAGCACGCCCCGGTGAAGCTCGTCTACGCCGCCGTGCTCGGAGCGACGGGCCGCCTGATCGTCTCGGGCCGGGACGACGAGGTCGCCGAGGCCCGCGCCGCCGCCCTGTCGGCGCTTACCTGAGCGCCGGCGCGATGCAGCTCACGACTCGGTGTTGAGGCCTTCGTCGGGGGTCGCGAAGAGGCGCGCGGCGTTGTCGTTGAGGCCCTCGAAGCGCTCGACCATCTGTGCAGCGACTCGCCAACCGCCGTCGACCTCGCGCACGCGCCAGGCATGGAAGCACAGGCCCGTGAACTCCTGGCTCACGGGTGAGGGCGCCTCCCAGCGGCGCAGGAAGAAGCGAAGCCGTGTCGTCGCCTGGAGATCGCCGTTCTCCGCTCGCCCGCGATCGAGCAGCTCTTCGATCGTGTGCGTCTCGTCGAAGAAGCCGTCGCGCTGAGAGAGGAAGTCGCGCAGCCCCTCGAGGCCCTTCCAGACGAACCCGCCGACGAAGCCGGTCTCGAAGTCCTCCGTCACGACCTCGGACATCATCTCCTCAGCGCTCGGATGCCCCTGGAGAACCCGGAGGTAGTTCTGGAGGACCGAGACGAGGGCCTCGTCGTCCGGTATGGCTCCCACGGGCGAAAGCTCCGTCCCGGTTACGCCTCGGTCGCGCCAACTCCCACCGGGCACGAGACGCCCGTGCCGCCGAGGCCGCAGTAGCCATGCGGGTTCTTGGCCAGGTACTGCTGGTGGTACGGCTCGGCGTAATAGAACGGGCCCGCCTCGGCGATCTCGGTCGTGATCTCTCCGAACCGGCGGGCCGTGAGCGCCTGCTGGTAGCGGTCGCGGGAGGCCTCGGCCGCCTCGCGCTGCTCGTCGGAATCGACGTAGATCGCCGAGCGGTACTGCGTGCCGACGTCGTTGCCCTGCCGCATGCCCTGGGTCGGGTTGTGGCTCTCCCAGAAGATCCTGAGCATCTCCTCGTAGCTCGTCTTCGCCGGATCGAAGACGACGAGAACGACCTCCGCGTGGCCGGTCCGCCCGGAGCAGACCTCCTCGTACGTCGGGTTGGGAGTGAAGCCGCCGGCGTAGCCGACGGCGGTCGTGAACACCCCGGGCGCCAGCCAGAACATCTGCTCGGCGCCCCAGAAGCAGCCGAGACCGAACACCGCTTGCTCGGAGCCCTCTGGAAACGGCGGCGTCAGCGGATGTGCCGTTGACTTCGTGGCGCGACGGCACGGGTATCGGCTCCTCGCGTCCCGGCAGGGCGTCCTCCGGGAGCGGCTTCTCGGACTTCTTGCGTGTGAACAGCATGTCTATCGAGTCTCCCGAGTTCGGTAGGCGTTACGAGATCGGTGCGGCCGAACGTACCGGCCGGCCGGCGGCGTCCGGTCGCGTGTCGGCGAGCGCGTCGATCAGGAGCCGCTCGACGGTCGCCTGCCAGCGCTCCTGGTCGAGGGCCCGCTGGGGAATGCCGTACGAGCCGAGCGACCAGCGCGTGAAACGGCGCCGCCCGAGCGCGTCGAACGCCCGGATCGCTCCCATGACGAGCGCGAAGTCCTCCTCGCCGACGAGCTCCTTGATCTCACCCTTCGGCGCGCGAGCGGGCCGGAACACTCCTTCGGCGACCCCCTGCCAGTACGCGTGCTGGAAGAGGCAACCGGAGACGCCGCCGTCCCGCTTCACCCAGCAGCCGTAGCTCAGACCGCGCCCCGACTCCTGGATGCCTCGCAAAGCGAGCTGCAGAAGCTGCCGGCCCTGGTCGTCCCTCGCAAGCGCGGCGAGCTCGTTGCGAACGGTTCGTTCCTCCGATGTCATGGGGGACCTCCCTGGTCGACTCGAGCGAGGACTTATCCAAGGATACGCATAGGCGCACGGCCCGGACCGATCGGATATTCGGGCGTCTAAGATCCGCGAATGCTGAGCCTGGACGAGCTACGGGCGGAGGTCGAGTCCGGCGCGATCGACACCGTCGTCGTCGCGTTCACCGACATGCAGGGACGGCTGCTCGGAAAGCGCCTGCACGGCGAGTTCTTCCTCGACGAGCACGTGGTCGCGAACGGCGTCGAGGGGTGCAACTACCTGCTGGCGCTCGACATGGAGATGGACCCCGTGCCGGGTTACGAGATCGCGAACTGGGAGCGCGGTTACGGCGACTTCGCCCTCGTCCCGGATCTCGCCACGCTGCGGCGGATCCCGTGGCTCGAGGCGACCGCGCTCGTTCTCTGCGACGTCGCCTGGCACGACGGGTCGCCGGTCGCGCCCTCGCCCCGGCAGGTGCTGAAGCGGCAGGTCGAGCGGGCGGCCGAGCTCGGCTACACGCCGATGCTCGGGTCGGAGCTCGAGTTCTACCTCTTCCGCGAGACGTATGCCGAGGCTCACGAGAAGGGCTATCGCGACCTGACGCCGTCGGTCCCGTACATCCTCGACTACCACATCCTCGCCTCGACCTACGACGAGCCGCTCATCCGGCAGATCCGCAACGGGATGCACGCCGCCGGGATCCCCGTCGAGACGTCGAAGGGCGAGGCGTGGCCGGGCCAGCACGAGATCAACTTTCGCTACGCGGACGCCCTGACGATGGCCGACAACCACACGATCTACAAGAACGGCGCGAAGGAGATCGCGTTCCAGAACGGCTGCTCGCTCACGTTCATGGCGAAGCCGGATCACACCTGGATCGGCAACTCGTGCCACATCCACGCGAGCCTCTGGCAGGACGGCGCGAACGCGTTCGCGGGCGAATCGGAGGCGTTCGCCGGCTTCCTCGCCGGGCAGATCGCGTGCTTCAAGGAGCTCGCCGTCTTCCTGGCGCCCACGGTCAACTCGTACAAGCGCTACGCCGCCGGAAGCTGGGCGCCGACGACGCTGGCGTGGGGGCACGACAACCGGACGGTCGGGTTCCGGATCGTCGGCCACGGCGACTCCCTCCGCACGGAGACGCGCATCCCCGGCGGCGACTGCAAC
Organism: uncultured Thermoleophilia bacterium; assembly: GCA_963819905.1. Taxonomy (GTDB): domain Bacteria; phylum Actinomycetota; class Thermoleophilia; order Gaiellales; family Gaiellaceae; genus CAWCQC01. Next base: position 48,088 of record CAWFXP010000006.1, on the reverse strand, counting down.
CCGTACCTCGCCTTCGCGGCGCTGATCGCGGCCGGGCTGCACGGCATCGAGCAGGGGCTGCCCCTACCGGCAGCGCTCGAGGGCAACGCCTACGAGTCGGACGCCGAGCGATTTCCCCGGTCGCTCTACGAGGCGATCGAGGCGCTCGAGCGCGGTGCGATGGCCCGGGAGGCGTTCGGAGACCAGGTCGTCGACCACTACCTGAACTACGCGCGTACCGAGCAGCGGCTGTTCGACCAGGTCGTGACGGGCTACGAGCGGGAGAGGATGTTCGAGCGAGGATGAGCACGGGCATCGAGCCGTTTCGCAACCATCTGCCTGTCCGGATCCGCTTCGGAGAGGGCGTGATCACGGAGCTCGCGGAGGTCGTTCGCGGCGACGCGGCAGCGCGTCCGTTCGTCGTTGTCGACGAGGTCGTCCAGAACCTGCCGGAGGTGGCTGCGGCGCTCGACGCGCTCGGAAGCCACGAGCGCTTCGTCAAGGGCCCGGGCGAGCCGACCGTCCACGACGTCGAGGCGGCTGCCGCCGCGCTAGAGGCGGGCGGCGGCGATGCGGTCGTGGCGATCGGCGGCGGGTCGGCGATGGACACTGCCAAGGCCGCCCGGCTCGTGGCGACGCAGGGTGGGCCGTACCTCCGCTTCGCGGCCGGGGACGTCGAGTACACGGAGCCTGCGATGCCGCTCGTCACCGTCCCCACCACCGCGGGCACCGGCTCCGAGGTGTCGGGCGGCTGCGTGATCACCGACCCGGCCACGAATCGCAAGGCCGGGATCGCCGGACCGAACCTGCGCGCCCAGCACGCGCTCGTCGACCCGGAGCTCACCTACGGGCTCCCGCCGGCCCCGACGAAGTACGCCGGCGTCGACGCGCTCGCCCAGGCGATCGCGGCGGTCGTCGTCGAGGCCCGAACCCCGATCGGGAACGGGATCGCGCTCGAGGCGACCCGGCTCGCCGGCGGAGCGCTCCCGCGCGTCGTTCGCGACGGCTCGGACCGCGGCGCCCGCAGCGAGATGGCCTGCGCGAGCCTGCTCGGCGGGCTCGCGATGAACATCTCGGACTGCGGCTCGGAGCACTCGATCGCCCAGGCGATCGGCGGTGCGCTCCACCTCCCTCACGGGCTTACTATCGGCCTAGTGCTCGCCGAGACGATGGATCACGACCGTCGCGCAGTCCCCGACCTCTTCGAGCGGGTCGCCGACGCGCTCGACGAGCCCGACGACGGGTCGGGTGACGGCTCGCGGGCGGTTCAGGCCGTTCGCCGCCTCCTGGCCGAGATCGACTTCCCGACGCTCGGCTCGGTCGGTGTCACCGAGGCGCAGCTCGACGCGCTGGCGGCCGCGGCGATGGACGACTACTTCATCACCGTGGCGCCCGAGCCCTGGACGAAGGACGACGTCGTCGCCTGCTATCGAAGCGCGCTCGCGATCGACGCCCGGTAGGCGTTCGGCCGGCCGTACACTCAGGACGATGAGGCCGCTGATCGGTATCACGTCCTACGCGCTCGAGGCGCGCTGGGCCGCGTGGAAGCTCCCGGCGGCGCTCATCCCGCTCTCGTATGTCGAGTCCGTTCAGCGCGCCGGCGGGCGCCCGCTGATCGTTCCTCCCGTCGACGGCGGCGTAGAGGAGACCCTCGACGCGCTCGACGGGCTGATCCTGTCCGGGGGTGCCGACATCGGCCCGGACGTCTACGGCCAGGACTCCCATCCGGAGACCGCGATGGTGCAGCCCGAGCGCGACCGGGCAGAGCTCGCCCTGCTCGAGGCGGCCCTCGCGCGCGAGATGCCAGTGCTCGCCATCTGCCGCGGCATGCAGCTGCTGAACATCGTCCACGGCGGCGACCTCCATCAGCACCTGCCCGAGCTCGTCGGCCACGAGCGCCACCGGGAGGTTCCCGGCACGTTCTCGCTCCACGACGTCCGGATCGCGTCCGGGACCAAGACCGGCGAGATCCTGGGCGAGCACACCGGCGTCCACTCCTCCCACCACCAGGGCCTCGGCCGGATCGGGGACGACCTGACGGTGGTCGGCTGGGCCGAAGACGGCTCGATCGAGGCGATCGAGGACCCGGCGCACCGGTTCGCGCTCGGCGTCCTGTGGCACCCCGAGGAGGACGAGGACAAGCGGCTGTTCGAAGCCCTCGTCGCGCAGGCCCGCGCCTATCGCGAGGAGCGCTGACGCTGAACATCTGAGCGGTTGCTGTTGCTCTAGAAGTCTTTTACATATACTTGCGGCATGCATAGAGGCCGGAAGCGTCCCTCGAGGGTCACACGCAGCCGCTGGTACGCGGACGGCGAGTGGCAGGTACGCAGCCGTGTCGAGCGGTTCGTCGAGCCGGCGCTCCTCCTGATCCTCTCGGAGGGGCCGATGCACGGCTACGACCTGCTCGAGCGCATCTCCGAGCTGACCGGAGACGAGCGAGGGCTCGATCTCGGCAACCTGTACCGCGTGCTGCGGGCGCTCGAGGCCGAGGGCTTCGTCAGCTCGGAGTGGCACGCGGAGCTCCAGGGTCCCGCCAAGCGGGTCTACGAGCTGACGGAGTCCGGATCGACGCTCCTCGGAGCATGGGCCGACGCACTGCGACGGACGCGGGACGACATCGACGGCTTCCTGACCCGAGTCGAGGAGGGGAGGTGACCATGCGCACACACGCCCGACGCAGAGGCAGGGGCGGCTGCCGGATCGAGGGAGTACCTCGCCGGTTCGACCGCGAGCGATGGCTCGAGCAGCTCGAGGAGCATCAGCGGGATCTCGAGCAGGAGATCGCCGACGTGGCCGATCTGATCAAGCGGCTGAAGGACGAGACGCCACCCGAGCCGACCGCCACCTGAGCCGGAGGAGACGCGACGTGGGGCCGGACACGGTTCGGCCCCTCCGCGCGCGGTCGTCCAATAGGCTTTGCCGCATGCAGGCGGTCGTCCTCCGGGAGTTCCACGGCGAGCTCGCCGTCGAGGATCGTCCGGTGCCCGACCCGACCGGAGACGGCGTCGTCGTCCGCGTCAAGGCGGTCGGCGTCTGCCACTCGGACCTCCACGTGGTCGAGGGCTACTTCTCCTCCTCCCCGCTTCCGCTCGTCCTCGGGCACGAGGTGGTCGGCGAGGTCGAAGGGGCCGGCAACGTGCTGGTATACACCCCGTGGGGTTGCGGCGAGTGCCGTTTCTGTCAGGCCGGGGAGGAGATGATCTGCCCACAAGGCCGCGAGGCGGGCATGTTCCAGGACGGCGGCTATGCGGAGTACATGCTCGTTCCGTTCCGCCGCTACCTGTTCCCGATCGGCGACCTCGACCCGGTGGACGCTGCGCCCCTCGGCTGCGGCGGGCTGACCGCCTACCGTGCGGTCAAGCACGCCCTCGGATGGCTCGGAGGCGAGAAGCGCGCCGTGGTCGTCGGAGCAGGCGGGCTCGGCCAGTTCGCGATCCAGTACCTACGACTCCTCTCCGACGCCTCCGTCTTCGCCGTCGACGTCTCCGCGCAGAAGCGCGAGCGGGCGCTCGAGCTCGGCGCCGCCGGAGCCGCCTCTCCCGCAGAGATCGAGGGACCGTTCGACGTCGTGCTCGACTTCGTCGGGGCGGAGGAGACGCTCCGGCTCGGCGCGGAGCTGGTCGATCGCAAGGGCTTGCTCGAGGTGGTCGGCCTCTTCGGCGGCCGGATCCCGTTCGGCCTCGGTGCGGTGCCGCACGAGGCGCGTTTCATGTCGAGCATCTGGGGCTCGCTCTCCGACCTGGGCGAGCTGATCGAGCTCGCGCAAAGGGAGCCGCTCTCCTACACCACCGAGACCATGCCGCTGGCGCAGGCCCAGGCCGCCCACGACCGCGTCCGAAGCGGCGAGGCGAGAGGAAGGGTCGTGCTCGTCCCGTGAACGTGTTCGTGGAGATCGACGACGACATCTGCGTGGGCGTCGGCAAGTGCGAGGACCTCGAGCCGAATGCGGTCGAGCTCGGCGACGACGGGCTCTCCCGCCCGCTCCCGGGCGTAGCCCTGCCCCAGGAGCGCGCCGAGGCGATCTGCAAGAACTGCCCGAGCGGCGCGATCTCGATCGCCGGGCCCGCGCCTGACGACGCGCCGGTAGCCGAACCGCGCTAACCGCGGTCAGACGCCGCCGAGCACGACGAGCCGCTCCTCGGTCATCTCGCGGATCGTGTAGGCGGGGCCTTCCTTCGTGTTGCCCGACGCCTTCGTTCCGCCGTAGGGCATCTGGTCGACCCGCCACTCCGGTGCCTCGTTGATCATCACGCTGCCGAACTCGAGCGCTCCGGTCGCCTTGACCGCCGGCTCGATCGAGCTCGTGAAGATCGCTGACTGCAGTCCGTAGTCGGTCGAGTTCGCGAGCTCGAAGCCCTCCGCGAGCGAGTCGTACGGGACGAGCGAGCAGACTGGCCCGAAGACCTCCTGCCGGCAGACGTTCATGTCGGGCGTCACGTCCGTGAGCACCGTCGGGCGCAGGACGCCGTTCTCCTCGGCGCCTCCGGTCAACACCGTTGCGCCGCCCGCCTTCGCTTCGTCGATCCAGGCGAGCACACGATCGTAGTTCTCGCGATCGATCAGCGGGCCGACATCGGTGTCGTCGTCGGCGGGATCGCCGGCCTTCAGCGCCTCGACCTTGGGGATGAGCTTCGAGACGAAGTCGTCGAACACCTCGCGGCGGACGTAGACGCGCTGCACCGACACGCAGGTCTGACCGGCGAACGAGAAGGCGTGCGTCGCGACCTTGGACGAAGCCAGGTCGAGGTCCGCGTCGGCTTCGACGAGCACGGGGGACGCATTCCCGAGCTCGAGGGCGACCTTCTTGCGGAAGGCGCGCTGCCGGATTCCCCAGCCGACCTGGCCGGAGCCCGTGAACGTGATCATGCGGACCCGCTCGTCCTCGGTGAGGACTTCGCCGATCTCGGACGCCTTTCCGGGCAGGACGCTCAACCAGCCGGCCGGCAATCCCGCCTCCTCGACGATCGCTGCGAGCCGAAGCGCGGTCACCGGGGTGGAGCTGGCGGGCTTCAGCACGACCGCGCACCCCGCCGCGAGCGCCGGCGCCAGCTTGTGCGCGACCAGGTTGAGCGGGAAGTTGAACGGCGAGATGGCGCCGATGATCCCGATCGGCACCCGAACGGTCCAGGCGATGTGGCCGGCGCCCGACTGGGTGCCCTGCACCGGGACGACGTCGCCCGAGAGCCGGCGCGCCTCACCCGAGGAGAGCCCGAAGGTGTTGATCGCGCGCGAAGCCTCGATGCGCGCCGCCTTCATCGGCTTGCCGGCCTCGGACGAGATCGAGCGGGCGAGCTCGTCGTTTCGCTCCTCGATCAGCTTCGACGCCCGCTCGAGGATGTCGGCGCGCTGCCAGGCTGGGAGCGGCTCGCGCATCGCGCGCTCGGCCGCGTCGATCGCGCGGCGCGCCTCCTCGGCACCCGCTTTCGCGACCGTCGAGATGACGTCGCCGGAGTACGGCGAGCGCACCTCGAGCCACTCGCCGGTCTCGATCCACTGTCCGTCGAGGAGGAGCCGCTCCTGCGGTGCGGTCACGGTTGCCATCTGCATCAGTCCTTTCTCTCTACTCAGCGGTGAACGACGCGGACGGGCATCGACTCGACGCCGTTCACGAAGTTCGAGCGAAGACGCTTCGGAGCTCCAGCCAGCTCGAAGTGGATGTTCCGGTCGAGCATCTCCTCGAGCAGGATCTCGATCTCGAGCTGCGCGAGGAAGGCACCCAGGCAGTAGTGCGGGCCGCCGCCGCCGAAGGAGACGTGGTCGTTCGGCTTGCGCCCGACGTCGAGGCGGTAGGGCTCGTCGAAGGCCTCCTCGTCGTAATTCGCGGAGACGTACCACATGACGACCTTGTCGCCCTTCGCGATCGGCACGCCGCGGAGCTCCGTGTCCCGCGTCGCCGTGCGCCGGAAGTACATGACCGGCGAGGCCCAGCGGATGAGCTCGTCGACCGCCGACGGAACGAGCGACGGATCCTCGTACAGCCGCTCGACCTGGTCGGGGTTCTCGATCAGCGCGAGCATCCCCTGCGAGATGGCCGTGCGCGTCGTCTCGTTCCCGGCGAAGACCATCAGCTGGAAGAAGTTCGTGTACTCGGCGTCGGTGAGGCGGTCGCCGTCCACCTCCGCGTGCACGAGCCGGGAGACGAGGTCGTCGGTGGGGTTCTTGCGGCGCTCCTCTCCGAGCTTGCGGGCGTACTCGAACAGCGCCCATGAAGCGGGGCTGTTGAACGGCAGAAGCCTGAGTGGCGTCGTGTTGCCGTACGCGTTCGGGTCGAGCGGGATGTCCGAGGTGCCCTCAGCCAGATGGTTCGACAGGTCGATCATCATCTCGGCGTCCTCGTCGGGAATGCCGAGGATGCTGACGATCACGTTGATCGGGAGCGGCGCGGCGACGCCCTCCACCCAGTCGAACTCGCCCCTTACGACCGCCTCGTCGAGCAGGGACCGCGCGATGTCACGCGTGTAGGCGGTGTACTCCTTCACCTTGCGCGGGGTGAAGGCGGAGCTGACGATGCGGCGCAGGCGTGCGTGCTCGGGCCCGTCGGTCTCGATCAGCGAGCGTCGCGCCTCGAGCGCGTCCGGCTCGAGATCCCAGAGGTAGATGTGTCCCGCGGCGGACGAGAACGTGTCGGGTCCTTCGAGACCTTGACGACGTCGGCGTGCTTCGTGAGCGCCCAGAAGCCGCCGCCCGCCCAGTCCCAGGGATGCCAGTGCACCGGATCGTGCTCGCGCAGGAACCGGAAGCCGTCGTGAGGAACGCCGCCCTCGTAGATCTCCTGGCTCGCGATGTCGATGCTGCCGGGCTTCACCTCGTAGACGCTCATACGTCGAGAAAGCGTAGACGAAGCCAGGGTGTCAGGGCAGGCAGCGGGAGGCTGTCGCGCGGCTAGTTCATGCGACGGTCCCGCCCCTCCCATTCCCGCTCGCGGAGCACGTACTTCTGGATCTTCCCGGTCGACGTCTTCGGCAACTCCCCGAACTCGACCGCCGCCGGACACTTGAAATGCGCGATCCGCCCACGACAGAACTCGACGATCTCCGCCTCGCTCGCCTCCACACCCGGCCTCAACGTCACAAACGCCTTCGGCCGCTCCCCCCACCTCTCGTCCGGCATCGCCACAACCGCACACTCGAGCACCGCCGGATGAGCAACCACCGCCTGCTCCACCTCGATCGTCGAGATGTTCTCGCCACCCGAGATGATCACGTCCTTCGCCCGGTCCCGCAGCTCCATGTACCCGTCCGGGTGAACGACCGCGAGGTCGCCCGTGTGCAGCCACCCGCCCGCGAACGCCTGGGCCGTGGCCTCCGGATCGCGGTAGTAGCCCTTCATCACGGTGTTTCCCCGCACCACGACCTCGCCCATCTCCATCCCGTCGGCGGCGACGGGCGCAAGGCGCTCGTCGACGACCCTCGCTCCCCCGACGGCGATGTGCCCGACGCCCTGCCGCGAGAGAAGGCGGGCCCGTTCTCCCGTGGCGGAGCCGTCCCACTCGTAGTGCCACGTACAGGCGGCGCTCGGGCCGTAGGTCTCGGTCAGTCCGTACGCGTGGATCGGGCGGAGGTCGAGCTCGGCCATCCGGTCGAGCAGCGTCGGCGAGGGCGGTGCGCCCCCGGTCACCACGGTGACCGGCCTGCCGAGCCGGTGAGCGGCCGCGTCGTGAGCGAGCGCGACCGCGACCGTCGGCGCGCAGCACAGATGCGTCACACCCTCCTCCTCGATCAGCCGCCAGGCGAGCCCGGCGTCGACCTTGCGCAGGCACACGTGCGTCCCGCCGATCGCCGTCACCGCCCAGGGGTAGCACCAGCCGTTGCAGTGGAACATCGGCAGCGTCCACAGGTAGACGGACCCGAAGGCGAGCCCGGCTTCCACGACCTGCCCGAGCGCGTTCAGGTAGGCGCCGCGGTGCGTGACCATGACCCCTTTCGGGCTCCCGGTCGTCCCGGACGTGTAGTTGATCGAGATCACGCCTTCCTCGTCCTCGACCGGCGGCGGATCGGCCGAACCACCGGTCGCGAGAAACTGCTCGTACGGATCGTCCGGCGCTCCGGAGTCCTCGACCGAGACGACTCCGAGCTCGGGGGCGCTCTCGACGAGGCGCGCGAGCTCGTGGTCGACGATCGCGAAGCGCGCGCCCGAGTGGTCGAGGATCGCCTGGATCTCGCCCGGGGCGAGACGGATGTTGATCGGCACCAGGACGAAGCCGCCCGCCGGCACCGCGAAGGTCGCCTCGAGCATGGCAGGCGTGTTCGGACAGAGAACGGCGACCCGATCGCCCGACTCGAGGCCCGCCGCGGAGAGCGCTCCCGCGAGGCGTCCGACGCGCTCGGCGAGCTCTCGGTACGTCACCCGCCGGCCCTCGTGGACGACCGCGACCCGTTCGGGAAAGACGGCTGCGCTTCGGCGCAGGAACGAGCCCGGCGTCAGCTCGCTGCGGTAGACGCGCTCCACCGCCCCTATCCGATCATCCGGTCGCGTCCCGCCCACTCGCGCTCGCGGAGCACGTACTTCTGGATCTTCCCGGTCGACGTCTTCGGCAACTCCCCGAACTCGACCGCCGCCGGACACTTGAAATGCGCGATCCGCCCACGACAGAACTCGACGATCTCCGCCTCGCTCGCCTCCACACCCGGCCTCAACGTCACAAACGCCTTCGGCCGCTCCCCCCACCTCTCGTCCGGCATCGCCACAACCGCACACTCGAGCACCGCCGGATGAGCAACCACCGCCTGCTCCACCTCGATCGTCGAGATGTTCTCGCCACCCGAGATGATCACGTCCTTCGCCCGGTCCCGCAGCTCCACGTAGCCGTCCTCGTACCAGACGGCCAGGTCGCCCGAGCGGAACCAGCCGCCCCGGAAGGCGGCTGCCGTTGCATCGTCTGCCCGGTAGTACCCCTTCATGACGTTGTTGCCGCGCATCGCGACCTCGCCGAGCACCGATCCGTCCCGGGCCACGTCGGCCAGCTCATCGTCGACGACGCGCACCTCGTCGGCGGTCAGATAGGCAACGCCCTGGCGAGCGAGCCGCCGCGACCGCTCGGCCGCCTCCAGTCCCTCCCATTCGGGCTGCCATTCGCAGACGGTGTGCGGGCCGTAGGTCTCGGTCAGCCCGTAGACGTGCACGGGCCTCAGGTTCAGCTCTCTCATCTGAGCGAGCAGCGTCGGCGAGGGTGGGGCGCCTGCGACGGTGACCGTCACCTCCCGCTCGAGCTTGTGGGCGCTCGGGTGGTTGACGAGGCCGATCTGCACGGTCGGCGCCCCGTTCAGGTGCGTGACGCCTTCGGAGTCGAGCAGCGCCCAGACGACCGCCGGGTCGACCTTGCGAAGGCAGACGTGGGTCCCGCCGACAGCCGTCACCGCCCACGGGAAGCACCACCCGTTGCAGTGGAACATCGGGAGCGTCCAGAGGTAGATCGAGCCGTAGCCGAGCCCGGTCTCGACGACCTCGCCGAGCGCGTTCAGGTACGCGCCGCGATACGTGTACATGACGCCCTTCTGGCGCCCGGTCGTCCCGGACGTGTAGTTGATCGAGATCACGTCCTCCTCGTCCTCGACCGGGGCCGGCTCGAACGACGCGTCCCCTTCGAGGAGGAGCTGCTCGTAGGGATCGTCGTCCCCTCCGGTGTCGGCGATCACTATGGTCTCGGGCCCGTCCTCGGGCGCGAGGTGCGCGAGCTCTCGATCGAGGAGCAGGAACCGGGCCCCGGAGTGTTCGAGCACGTAACCGACGTCGCCCGCCGACAGCCTGGTGTTGATCGCGACGAGCACACCGCCGGCCGCCGGAACTCCGAAGTGGGACTCGAGCAGGGCGGGGACGTTCGGGGCAAGGACCGCGACCCGCTCGCCGCGGCCGAGCCCGCGCCGGCGGAGAGCCGAGGCTAGTCGCCGTGAGCGCTCGTCGAAAGAGCGGTAGCTGATGTGCCGCTCGCCGTGAACGACCGCCGTTCGGTCGGGAAAGACGGCCGCGCTTCTCGTGAGAAAGGCGACGGGGTCGAGCTCGTGGCGGTTGACCCTGTCGCTCACTTCGACGACCCTCCCCGCCCGTACTTCGGCATCCGTCCACCTTTCGATCGCACGCAAGGGGTGAGTATGCTCCGCCGGTGATCGATCCGCTGGAGCGCTGGCGGCGCCACGGGCTGCCTGACATGCCCGACTACGCGGGGCTCCTGACGTACAGCGGCATGCCGTACACGCAGGATCCCGCGGAGCTGACCGGCGTGGACGTCGCGCTCGTCGGCGCTCCGATGGACGACCTGACGTCCGACCGGCCCGGGACGCGGTTCGGCCCCCGGGCGATCCGGGCGGCCAGCTGCCCTCCCGGCCCCCACCTGGAGGCGAAGGTGGACTGGTCGTCCGAGCTCCGCGTCGTCGACTACGGCGACGCGCCCGTCGTCCCGTCCGATCCGCTTCGGTCGCACGCCGCGATCGAGGCGACGGTGGGCGAGGTGCTCGCCGCCGGGGCGATCCCGATCGTGCTCGGCGGCGACCACTCGATCGCGGAGCCGGATGTCCGGGCGTGCGCTGCGGTGCACGGCCCGGTCGCCCTCGTCCACTTCGACACGCACACGGACACCGGCGAAGAGGTGTTCGGCGTCGAGGTGTCCCACGGCACGCCGATGTACCGCCTGGTCGAACAGGGCCAGGTCGACGCCAGCCGGTACGTCCAGGTCGGCCTGCGCGGCTACTGGCCCGGCGAGAAGGAGTTCGGCTGGCAGGCAGAGCGTGGGATCACGAGCTTCTTCATGCACGACGTACGCGACCGGGGCATCGGGGAGGTCGTCCGGGAGACGATCGAGATCGTCGGGCCGGGCCCGGCCTTCCTGACCGTCGACGTAGACGTTCTCGATCCGGCGTTCGCCCCCGGCACCGGGACGCCCGAGCCGGGCGGCATGACGTCGGTCGACCTGCTCTGGGCCTGCCGCACCCTCGCCGCCGAGCTCGAGCTGTGCGGGGCGGACGTCGTCGAGGTCTTGCCCACGGCGGTCGCGTCAGCAGACATCACAGCGCTCGTCGCCGACCGCATCGTCCGAGAGATCCTGACCGGAATCGCGATGCGCAGGAGATCCGCGCGCGGGGCCTGACGCAGGGCGGCGGCGATCGCCTGACGCAGGGCGGCGGCGATCGCCTGGCGTCAAGGCGCTGACTGGGGCGTGCGCCCGCCCCGGAGCCCACGCTCCCCAGAGCCCGCACCCCCGCGGCGCCGGCGTGCCCGAGTGAGCTTTTCGGCTGGAACGGCTCACTTGCGGCACAGTCCGCGTGCCACATGCGCGTTCTCCGCCGCTACGCTCGAGCTGGGAGGAGGCATGCGGGAGGCCCCGACGGTCGATGTGCGACGGCAGCGACTCGGACGCGGAGCACAGTTCTCCCTACGCGCGCGGGAGGGCGGTCGAGAGCTCGGCGGGGAAGCGCTCCAACACCCAGTCGGCGTCCAGCGGCTTTCTCGTATACGGCTCGCCGTTGACGAGCACGTAGTCGCGTCGGCGAACGTCCATCGGAAGCCGAGCCTCGACCGGATACCAGAGGTTGTGGCGGGCAATGAGCTCGTTCACCTCGTCGAAGCCGAGATGCCCCGCCAGACGCCGCCACCGCCGCGCGAACAGCTCGCCGTCCAGCGAGCAGTCGGCGGCCAGCTCACGCCAGCGGCGATCCACGCGTACCGCGGCCTCCTCCGTCAGGCGATCGATCTCGCGAAGCCGTTGCATGTACGGGAGCGGGCCTCCGAGCGACGCGACGTACGTGTCGATCTCCGGCCGGAACAGCCGGGGCCGCACCGGCAGCGGCCGCCCGGCGGCGGGGCTTCCGGCGAGGTCGGCGGCCACCTTCTTGCCCTCCGCCAGCTCGCGCTCCGTCGGCTCGCGGACGCCCCACTGGCCGAGGACCTCCTGGCGCTCCCGCCTATCCATCGAGAGCTGCGGCAAGCGCCTCGGGCTCGGTGACGGGCGCGCGACACGCGAAGCTCTCGCAGACGTACGCGGCCGGCGCTCCGTCGACGAGCCCCTTCCCCAAGAGCAGCGGAACACGCTCGAGCGCGACGTCACCCGGCCCCTCGGCGAAGGCGTAGACCGTCGACGGTGCGAACCGGCGCACGGCGGTATCCCTGAGGGCGACCGTCGCGGGATCCGCTGCCGGTCCGACTACCGCCAGCTCGTGCGGCGGCGAGAAATGCAGCTCGAGGGCGCAGAGCATGTGGCCGACCGCCCCCGGCGCGCGCGCGAGGAGCCCGTAGGCAAGCCGGAAGACGCCGACGGCGAGCCGCTCGAGCTCGTCGTCGCCGTACGTTCGCGCGAGCCTGAGGAGGACGAAGGCGAGCATCGAGTTCCCGGAGGGAGTCGGGTGGTCGTCGAGCTCCTTCTTGCGGGCGACGAGCTCCTCACCGCCGTGCGGCGTGAAGAAGAACCCACCGTGCTGCGGGTCGTGGTACAGGTCGATCGCGAGGAGCGCGAGCCTTCGAGCCTCCTCGAGGTAGCGGAGCTCACCGGTCGTCGTGTACAGCTCGAGCAGCCCGTTCGCGACGTTTGCGTAGTCCTCCAGGTAGCCGTTGATCCTCGCGGTGCCCTCGCGGTACGAGCGGAAGAGGCGACCCTCCTGGTCGCTCATCTCGTCCAGCAGGAACCGGGCGATCCCCTCTGCCGCCTCCAGATACTCCGGCCGCTCGAGCTGGCGAGCCGCCTCGGCGAACGCGGCGAGCGCCAGCCCGTTCCACGCGGCGAGCGCCTTGTCGTCCCGCTGCGGCTGCGGCCGCCGGCCTCGAGCGGCGAGCAGTTTCTCGCGCGCCGCGGCGAGCCGTCCCTCGGGATCGTCGATCTGCCGCGCCGCGTACAGGATGTTCGCGCCTTCGAAGTTGCCGCCGGCGGTCACGCCGTAGCGAGCAGCGACGAGCTCGGCTTCCGCCGGATCGAGCAGGTTGGCGAGCTCGTCGGGCGTCCACACGTAGGTGAGCCCTTCCTCGCCCTTCGTATCGGCGTCTTGCGCCGAGGCGAAGCCGCCCCCGGGGAGGCGCATCTCGCGCAGGAGGTAGTCGAGCGTCTCCTCGACCACGTCACGGTACCGGGGGGTTGCGGTGACGAGCCACGCGTGCAGGTAGACGCTGGCAAGCAGCGCGTTGTCGTAGAGCATCTTCTCGAAGTGCGGCACGAGCCAGACTGCGTCGACCGAGTAGCGGTGGAATCCCCCGCCGAGCTGGTCGTAGATGCCGCCGGCAGCCATTTCGTCGAGGGTCTTGACGGTCATCTCGAGCGCACGCTCCGAGCCGCCCCGCGCGTGCATCCGCAGCAGAAACTCGAGCGAGGAAGCAGGGGGGAACTTCGGAGCGTGTCCGAAGCCGCCGTGCTCCGGATCGAACTGATGCGATAGCGAGACCACGGCTTGGGTGAGCAGCCCGCTCGTCAGCGGCTCCGACGCCGGAGCCGAAGCACTCGACTGGCGAATGGCCTCGACCAGCTGCGCTGCCTGCGCCGTCACGTCTCCACGCCGGTCGGCGTAGACCGTGGCCATCGCGTTGAGGACGTCGCGGAAGGCGGGCATTCCCATCCGCGGCGTCGGCGGAAAGTAGGTCCCGCCCCAGTAGGGCGCAGCGTCCGGGGTCAGGAAGACGGTCATGGGCCAGCCGCCCTGGCCCGTGAGCGCTACGACTGCGTCCATGTAGACCCCGTCGACGTCAGGCCGCTCCTCGCGATCGACCTTGATGTTGACGAAGCGCTCGTTCATGACTGCCGCGGTCTCCTCGTCCTCGAACGACTCGTGCTCCATCACGTGGCACCAGTGACACGCCGAGTATCCGACGGACAGCAGGACGGGCTTGTCCTCTTCGCGCGCGCGTGTAAAGGCCTCGTCGCCCCACGGGTACCAGTCGACCGGGTTGTCCGCGTGCTGGAGCAGGTACGGGCTGGTCTCCGTCGCGAGCCGATTCATCTGGCCAGTATGCCCGTCGGGGGATTCCTGCCTCGGCCGCTCACACTCGTCGATCGACAGCCTCATGAGCTTGCAACTTAACTAAGTCTTTGCTTAACTAGATGAATGGACGACACCTTGCGGGCGCTTGCCGAACCTCGTCGTCGGGAGATCCTCGAGCTCGTCCGCGAGCGGGAGCTCGCTGCCGGCGCGATCGCAGCGCAGTTCGACATCACGTGGCCCGCGGTCTCGCAGCATCTGCGCGTCCTGCGCGAGAGCGGCCTCGTCACGGAGCGGCGCGTCGGCACCAGCCGGCTCTACCGTGCGAGGCCGGAAGCCCTCGCTGATGTACGGCGTTTCGTCGAGCGATTCTGGGACACCCGCCTCGAGCGCCTCAAGCACGAGGCCGAGTTGAACGAAAGGAGAGCGCGCCATGGCGCAGATCGAAACTGACGCGGTCGTTCGCGAGATTCACATCGAGGCGAGCCCGGAGACGGTCTTCCCGTTCTTCACCGACCCGAGCCTGATGACCCGCTGGATGGGGCGCTCGGCGACGCTCGACCCGCGACCGGGCGGTGCGCTCGTCGTCGAGGTTCTCGAACACGCCGTCGCCCGGGGCGAGTACGTGGAGGTCACGCCTCCTCGCAGGGTCGTCTTCACCTGGGGCTGGGAGGGCCAGGAGCATCCCCCGCCGCCGGGCGAGAGCACGGTCGAGATCGACCTCGAGCCGGACGGCTCGGGGACACTCGTACGGCTCACTCACAAGGGGCTCACTGCCGAGAGCGCGACCTCGCACGACCACGGCTGGGCGCACTACCTCGACCGTCTCGCGCTCGCCGGCGGCGGTGGCGACCCCGGCCCCGACCCCTGGGCAACGGGCGTTCAACCGGCTTGATCCGTTCGACCGGCGGGCGGCTTCCGAGCGATTCGAACCGAGGGGTCAGACCCCTCGGTTCGGTGCCTGCGAATCGACACGAAGGTGTTCGAGCGTCGTCACACCTGACCTTCGGAGCGGGCGGTTTCGGCCGGTGTCATCGCCTTGTGACCGCCGTGTTCGGACGGTTATCGGGCGAGGGCCGGCCGCCCAGGGCTGTGGAGCCCTTGTCACGGTTTCGTGACGAACGGCGCCGTTCGAAGCGCCCGCGGACGCTCGGGGGAGGCTACGGCAGGATCTTGCCGGGGTTCATGAGGCCGCGTGGATCGAGTGCCGACTTGATCGCGCGCATCGCGCCGACGGCCTCCTCGCCGTGCTCGAGCGGGAGGTAGCGGCTCTTGCCGTAGCCGATCCCGTGCTCGCCGCTGCAGGTGCCTCCGAGGTCGATCGCCCGCCGCACCATGCGCTCGGTCACCTCCTCGACGCGCGCCAGCTCACCCGCGTCGTCGGGATCGACGAGGAAGGTCACGTGGAAGTTGCCGTCGCCGACGTGGCCGACGATCGGCCCGAACAGCCCGGCCTCGGCGATGTCGCGGCGCGTCTCGGCGATGCAGGGAGCGAGCTCGGAGATCGGTACGCACACGTCGGTGACGTAACCCTTCGCACCCGGTCGGAGCGCGAGGACGGCCTCGTAGCCCTCGTGTCGAGCCCGCCAGAGACGAGTCCGCTCTTCCTGCCCGCTCGCCCAGACGAAGTCCCCGCCTCCGTGCTCGGCGGCGATCCCGGCGACGGTCTCGGCTTCTTCGGCGACACCGGCCTCCGAGCCGTGGAACTCGAGAAAGAGCGTCGGCGAAACGGCATACGAGAGCCCCGACCTGCGGTTGACGGCGTCCAGCTCGATCTCGTCCAGCAGCTCGATACGGGCGACCGGGATGCCGAGCTGGATCGTCTCGATGACACAGGCGACCGCAGCGTCGACCGTCGGGAAAGAGCACACCGCGGCCGAGATCGCCTCGGGTGTCGGTGAGACGCGAAGAGTCGCCTCGACGATGATGCCGAGCGTCCCCTCGGAGCCGACGAAGAGCCGGGTGAGGTCGTAGCCCGCTGACGACTTGCGCGCCCGGGTGCCCGTGCGGAGGACCCGCCCCTCGGCAGTGACGACGCTCAGGGCGAGCACGTTCTCGCGCATCGTTCCGTAACGCACGGCCGTCGTGCCGGAAGCCCCCGTCGCCACCATCCCACCGACGGTGGCGTCCGCGCCGGGATCCACCGGAAAGAAGACACCGTCGGGTCGCAGCCGTGTCTCGAGCTGCTTGCGCGTGACGCCTGCCTCGACGGTCACGTCGAGGTTCTCCACGTCCACGCGCAGGATCCGGTTCATGCCCGTGAGGTCGACGCAGACACCCCCGTGCAAGGCTGCGACGTGTCCCTCGAGGGACGTCCCGGCGCCGAAGGGGATCACCGGCACGTCCCGGCGGCCGCACACGTCCACGACCGCCACCACCTCCTCGGTGCTCGCGGGGTAGACGACGATGTCCGGTGGCGCCGGCCGGTGCCAGGACTCGTCGATTCCGTGCTGGCGCAGGACGTCGGCGCTACGGGAGACGCCCGTGTCACCCACCGCCGTAGCGAGCTCCGAGTGAAGATCGCCGAGGGCGGCTGCAGGGATGGCCATGACCGTATCGTGCCCGACCGGAGGCCGCTGCGCTCCCTCCGTGAGCCGGCGCGCAGGCGTACATCCGGCCCGCGTTCGGCAAGCCGGCCTGCTGATCGGTTAGCCGCGACTCGCCGCGAGCTCGAGCTCGGCCGCGATCTCACTCCGCCGCGAGTGATCCTTCCCGCGGCGAAACTCGGCGATGTACGCCTCGAAGTCCCAGTGCTCGAGGAACTCCTCGGCGGCCTGCCGTCCCGACTGGTAGAGGGCCTCCGCGCGCTCGCGCGGGAGGTCGAACTCGGTCGTGCCGACCCCGAGGGTCTTGATCGGGATCGTCCGCGCGTACTGCGCCTTCTCGACGTACAGGCGATCGTGAGCCTCGAGCATCGTGTGGATCAGGCTCTTCGCGTAGTCGACCGCCCCGCCTACGCCCCAGCGGCGCGGCTCCGGCGGTGGGATGCGGTCTCCGAGCGGCGTCCGGGGGTCGGGCTCGACGAGCAGCAGGCCGAACGTCGGCCATTCCGGATCGCCGTCCGAGTCGAACAGCCACACCGGGAAGTTCGAGAGAACGCCGCCGTCCGCGATCAGATGCTCGCGGTGCGTGAGCGGGTTGCGCACGCGCACCGGCTCGAAGAAGAAGGGGATGCTCATGCTCATCCGGACGGCCTCGGCGACCGAGAGCTCGTCCGGCACGAGGCCGAGCTTCACCGCGTCCTGAGGGAGCGCGAGCAGGGCCCGCGCGCTCAGATCGGAGGCGATGACCCGCACGCGGTAGCGGTAGCGCGGATCGTCGGCCGTCTCGGGATCGACGAGATCGGCGAACGTCCGAACGTTCTTCGCCTCGAGCAGCTCGCCGATCCAGCGAAGGAAGTGCCTGCCTTCGTAGAC
The DNA here is from genome assembly GCA_963819905.1 of uncultured Thermoleophilia bacterium. Classification (GTDB taxonomy): domain Bacteria; phylum Actinomycetota; class Thermoleophilia; order Gaiellales; family Gaiellaceae; genus CAWCQC01. The sequence continues at coordinate 30,804 of CAWFXP010000006.1, read as the reverse complement.
GCCCTGGTCTTTCAGGATCGACAGCGGCGGGCCTGCCAGCGGGATCCGATCCTCGAAGCCGCGGTCCTCGAACTGCCGGAAATCGAGGTCGATGATGATGTCGTGCAGCTCCTGCGCCGAGTAGCCGGCGCCCAGGAGCGTCGCCACGATCGCACCGGCGGACGTGCCCGCGATGCTCTTCGGCGTGAAGCCCCGTTCCTCGAGCACGGAGATCGCCCCGACGAGGCCGATCCCCTTCACCCCCCCGCCCTCGAACACGAGGTCGACGTTGCTCGGTGCGGCGGTCATGACAGCTCCCTTCGGTCGCGATCACGATGGAGCCGCAGGCATCGTTGCCGGTGGTACGAGGCCGACGCTAGCAGCCGCGCCGTCACTGTCAAGCACCCGTCCGCAGGATCCGGGGCCCGTGCCCCGCATCGCGGACACTCTGTCTGCATCGTTGTAGGATGGCCTACTCGTGACGGGGCCACCGACCGACCTCGGCGGCGGCGTCTGGCAGTACCAGACGCCTCTCTGGGAGACGAACGCCGTCCTCGTGGACGGCGCGGGCGTGACGATCCTGTGCGATCCGGCCTGGTCTCCCGACGAGATCGCCGCGATCTCGAGGCGGGCGGGGGCGGGCGACAAGCCCGTCCACGTGCTCGTCACGCACGCCGACTACGACCACACGTGCGGCATCGGCTCGTTCCCGAAAGCGACGATCACGGCCGGGCCGGAGACCGCCGAGGCGATCGCCAGCGGGCGCGCGGCCGAAGCGCTCGCGGCCGCCGCGGACGAATGGAAGCTGACCTGGCCACTCGATCTGCGCGTGGACCGAATCGTCGAGCCCGGGTCGAGGTTCGATTGCGACGGCGCCGAGGTGCTCGCGATCGAGGCGCGCGGCCACGTGGGCGACGGGCTCGCCTACCTCCTCCCCGAGCAGGCCATCCTCCTCGCGGGCGATTACGTCTCGCCGATGACGTACCCCTTCGTCCTCTCGTCGCTGGCCGACGCCGTCGAGACGTACAGACGGCTCCTCGACGCGATCGAGACGCACCGGCCCCGCTGGGTGATACCGGGCCACGGCCGACCGCTCGGATCGCCCGAGGCGCTCGAGGTGGCAGTGGCCGACCTCGGCTACCTGGAGAAGCTCGAAGGGGCAGCGGCCGACGCCCGCCCGCGAGGGCTGAGCCGGGGCGAAGCGCTCTTGTTCGTCTATGGAATCGAGCCGCCGAGAGGCACGACCGACGACTTCGAGGTCTACGGAATCCGCGCGGCGAACGCCCGCCGGGCACTCGCCGAGAGCGACGGGTCGCCATGAGGTTTGCGGGTCAGGCAGGCATCGTCACCGGAGGCTCGAGTGGTATCGGGAAGGCGATCGCCCACCGCCTCGCCTCCGAGGGCGCGTCGCTCTGCCTCGTCGCGGCGCCCGCGGACGAGGCGCAACTCGCCGGCGTCGTCGCCGAGCTGGAGGAGCTGGGGACGAGCGCCGTCGGTATCGCAGCCGACGTCGGCGACCCGGAGACGGCCGAGCGTGCCGTCGAGACGACGCTCGAGCGGTTCGGGCGCCTGGACGTCCTCGCGAACAACGCGGGCATCGCGTACTTCGAGGAGCTGCTCGATACACCCGTCGAGCACCTCGACCACACGCTGCACGTCAACGTGCGCGGCATGTTCCTCATGGGTCTCGCGGTTACTCGGGTCATGGCCGAGCGAGGTGGCGGCGCCGTCGCCTGCACCGCCTCGACGGCGTCGTTCGTCGGGGAGGAGCTTCAGGCGACCTACAACATCTCGAAGGGCGCCGTTGCGGAGCTCGTCCGCTCGATGGCGGTCGATCTCGCCCCCTACGGCGTCCGTGTGAACGCGGTTGCGCCGGGCTGGGTGGCGACGCCGCCGACCGAGGCGATCCTGGCCGATGCTCCGGAGTGGTCGAAGCACCGCTCGCGGATCCCGCTCGACCGCCCGGGGGAGCCACACGAGATCGCCGCCGTCGTCGCATTCCTCCTCTCCGACGAAGCCAGCTACCTGACCGGATCGATCGTCGTCGCCGACGGCGGCCTGACGGCCGGCTTTCGCTACTCCGACTGGGAGGCGGTGCCGCAGCCGCGAGAGCCGCGCGCGCCGAGGAAGCCGTGAGCGGCCGGGTCGCCGGCAAGATCGCGCTGATCACCGGGGCCGGGACCGGCATCGGCCGAGCGACCTGTGTCCGGCTGGCCGAGGAAGGCGCCGAGGTCGTCGTGACCTCGAGGAACCCGAGCCACGTCGAGGCGACCTGCGCCGAGGTCGAGGCGGCCTGTGGAACGAAGCCGCTCGGCCTCCGGCTCGACCTGAGCGAGCGAACGGCGGTGGACGCGGTCGTCGCAGACGTGGCAGGCCGCTTCGGCCGAATCGACATCGTCTCCAACAACGCCGGGATCGAGCTGCTCCACGGGCCGACGGTGGAGGAGACGACCGACGAGGAGTGGGAGCTCGTCTTCCGCGTCAACGTCACCGGCACGTTCTGGGTGTGCCGGGCAGCCCTGCCCCACATGGCCGACGGCGGGTCGATCGTGAACACCGCGTCGATCAACTCGCTGGTCGCCTGGCCGAACGACTCGTCGTACACGATGTCGAAGGGCGCGCTTCTCCAGTTCACGCGGGCAATGGCGCTCGACGTGGCGCCGCGGGGGATCAGAGCGAACTGCGTGTGTCCCGGAGTGATCGACACGCCGCTCACCGACCTCTTCCTCGACGACGCGGACGATCCCGACTCCCTGCGACGGGAGTACGAGGCGGCCGCGCCGCTCAACCGCATGGGCACCGCCCGCGAGGTCGCGAACTGCATCCTCTTCCTCGCCTCCGACGAGTCGTCGTTCGTGACGGGCTCGGCGCTGCTCGTGGACGGCGGCACGACCGCGATCGCTTGAGCCCCAGAACCTCCGGGCTCGTCCGGGTGGCTGCATCCGGGGTGTGTTTCGGGCTGCTCGGCATCTTCGCCCGTCTGGCCTACGACCACGGTGCCAACGTCGCGGGCGTCGTATCGGCGCGGGCGATGGTCGTGGTTCCGCTGTTCGCCGTTCTCGCCGTCGAGGGCCGCCACGGCCCCCGCAGGCGGCGCGAGTCGCGTAGCGCCCTCCGTCAGCTCGTTCCGATGGCTCTCCTCTCGGTTCTCGCGACCGTCACCTACTTCGTGGCGGTCGACCGCATGTCGCCCGCTCTCGTCACGCTCGTGATCTACGTCTACCCCGTGGTCACCGTGGTGGCCTCGCGCCTGCTCGGCTGGACGTCGCTCGGCGGGCTCGCAGTGCTCGCGACCGCGCTCACCGTCGCCGGAGTCGTCGTCACGCTGGGCGTTCCCGACGATCCGGTCGACGCCCTGGCCGTGGCGCTCGCCGCTGTCAACGGCATCGCCTACTCGGGGTTCCTCCTGCTCGCCCAGGCGGCGCTTCGCAAGACCGATTCGCTGACCGCCTATGCCGCCAGTGGAGGCCCGGCGGCAGTCGCGCTGCTGGTGGGCTCGTTCGTCGTCGCAGACCCGGAGTTCGGGTCGGGTGCCGTGGCGATCGGCAGCCTCGTGGCGGCAGGCCTCGTCTCGACGATCCTCGCGACCCTCCTCCAGTTCACCGGCGTGCGACGGGTGGGAAGCGCCTCCGCCGCGGTTGTTACGAGCGTCGAGATCGTCACGGTCGTGGTCGCGAGCGCGCTGGTCTTCGGAGACGACGTCGGCGTCGGCCTCGCGCTCGGTGGGACGCTCGTGATCGCGGGCGCCGTGCTCGCCCCGCGCGCGCTGCGGCCGAGACCCGGCAGGACAGCGCCCTCCGGGGGCGGGTGAGGCCGGCGGCCGGGCGCTCAGCGCGGCCAGCTGAAGTCCGGCTCTCGGCGGCGCTTCGGGACTTCGATCGCCTCGAGGATGACCTCGAACTCGTCCTCCGTGTCGAAATACGCGTAGCCGCCGTCGCCGTCGAGGCCGTAGCCGAAGCCCGCCTGCAGGCAGGAGTAGCCGGCATCTTCCATCTCGCGGATGGTGTCCCTGACCGAGTCGACCCAGAAGCCGAGATGGTGAAGGCCGCGCCCGCCCCGCTCGAGGAACTCGTGGTAGAGGCTCGGCCCCTCGAGGGGCTGAAGCAGCTCGATCTGCGGCGTGAGCTGGTTGATCGCGATCGTCGTCGAGTACGCGCCGGCCTCGCCCCGATAGGTGACCTCCGGAATGCGATCGGGGCCGTACGTGAAGCACCGCCAAGGCCCCCCGCCCCAGAGAGCGTCGTAGCGCTCGAGGGCGGCCTCGATGTCCGGGACGACGATCCCGACCTGGCTCGGCCCCCGGCCGTCGATCATCGGCAGGGTGCCGAGCGTCATGCGAACTCGAGGAGGACCTTGCCTGTCTTTCCGGGCCCGGCGAGCCTGTCGAAGGCCGCGGCCCCCTCGGCGGCAGGAAAGACGGAATCGACGAGCGGGCGCATCCGACCCGTGGCGAGCGCCGGCACGACCTCCTTCTCGAAGGCCCGGACGACCGTCCCCTTCTCCTCGAGCGGCCTCGCCCGCAGCACCGTGCCGCGGATCGACGCGCGCCGCTGCATGAGGGTCAGGAGCGGGAGAGCGATCTCCTGGCCCGCCCCGACGCCGACGATCACGATGCGCCCCTTCGGCGCCAGCACCTCGAGGTTGCCGGGGAAGTGCGGCGCGCCGACGAGCTCGAGGATCACGTCGGCGCCTCGTCCGTCAGTGACCTCCCGGATCCGCGCGGCGAAACCGTCGTCCGTTACCGGCTCGCCCCCGAGCGAGGAGACGACCTCGGCCGCCTCGTCCGACCTGACGGTTCCGAAGACGCGGGCGCCCATCGAGACGCCGATCTGCACCGCCGCGCTGCCGACTCCGCCGGCGGCGCCGTGGACGACCAGCACCTCGCCGGGCCGCAGGCCCGCCTGGCTCGAGACGGCGTCGTGGGCGGTGATGAAGGCCTCGGGGACGGCCGCCGCCTCACGCTCGGCGAGGACCTCCGGCACCCGTGTGACGCAGCGTTCGTGGACCGCGACGCGATCCGCCAACCCGCCCCCGGCAACGAGGCCGAACACGCGGTCTCCCGGAGTCCAGGCGGTGACGCTCGCCCCGCAGCGCTCCACGGTGCCCGAGACCTCGAGCCCGGGAACGTCCGCCGGCGCGCCCGGCGGCGGCGGGTAGCGTCCCGCTCGCTGCTGGAGATCAGCCGGGTTGAGGCCGGCGAAGCGGACGCGCACGAGCACGTCCTGATCCCCGGGGACGGGGTCCGGCCGCTCCTCGAGGCGCATGACCTCGTTGCCGCCGGCACCCGTGAAAACGAGGGCCCTCAGGGAAGCATCTCCCGGAGCGCGCGAAAGCTGCGATCGAGCCGCTCGCGCTGGTCGGCGACGTCCGCTCGGTTGTCGAGACCCTCGACCGTAAGGAAGAACTCCCGTTCCCCGAGCCCGCGCGCCAGCGCCGCCGTCAGCGCGGCGAGATCGGCGACGCCCTCTCCCGGATAGCGATACAGCACCTCGAAACCGCGCCGATGGTACCCGTCGTCCGTCGGGAGAGAACGGAAGACGTAGTCCTTCACGTGCCCGGCGAGCGCCAGCGGCGCGAGCTCCGCGATCACGGGCAGCGGGTCGTCGAGCGCCGCGATCGGGTTGATCAGGTCGAGAAAGACCCCGACCCGGCCGTTGCCGATCTCCTCGACGATCGACCGGTACTCGGAGGCGGTGAAGTCCGAGTGGTTCTCGAGCAGGAGCGTCACCCCGTCCTCGACCGCGAGCGACGCCGCGTGGCGGAGCACCTCGACGACGTAGCGGCGCTCCATCTCGATCATGTCTTCACGCCCGAAGAGCTCGGCGCGGTAGAAGCCGGAGACGACCCGTAGCACCGGGCTCCCGAGCGCGACGGCCCGGGCGAGCCAGGCCTCGACCCGCCCGATCCCGACCGAGGAGGTGTCGCCGTTTCTCGCCTCACCGAGGAAGTCACCGGACGCGAGCAGGGTGAGACCGAGCGCTCCGGCTCTGTCGGCCAGGTTGCGAAGCCCGTCGAGGCCCCGCTCACGCGCGTGGTGCAGGTTGACCTGGACACATTCCGCCCCGAGCCCCGCGGCTTCCTCGAGGACGCTCTCGAGCGTGACGTCGCCGCTCTCGAGGCGAAGGTGCCAGCAGAGCGTGTCGGCGCCGAGCCGAATCATCGATCGCCCGCCGCGGCTGCGGGCTCCCCGGCAAACCCGAGAGCACGGGAGACGTCGGCAGCCGCGTCGCGCAGGAGCGCACGGCTCGCGGCGGCGTTGTCACCGAGGATCGCCGGCTTCGGGCCGCTCATCGACAGCGCCGCACAGACCTCGCCGCGGTGGTCGAAGACGGCCGCGCCGACGGCCGCCATGCCGACGACGACGTCCTCGTCGCTGATCGAGCAGCCGGCGGCGAGCACGTCCTCGAGCGCCCCGAAGAGCGACGCCTTCGTCGTGGGCGTCTCCGGCGTGAAGGGCTCGAGCCTGCCGCGGCTCACGTACTCCTCCCAGAACGAGCGCGGCTCGTTGGCGAGGAGCGCCCGCGGGCCCGCTCCGACGTGGAGCGGCAGCGAGCCGCCGAGTCGCAGCGCCATCGACTGGACCCAGAGCCCGTCGATTCGCTCGATGCAGACCGCTTCGTAGCCGCGGCGGATACAGAGGAAGACCGTTTCCTCGGTCTCCTCGTGAAGGCGTTCCATCACGGGCAGCGCCGCCTGGCGCTCGTCGAAGCGCGCGACGACGGCACTCCCCAGCCTGAGCAGCTTCAGCCCGAGCCGGTACGTTCCCCGCCGTGAGCCCGGCTCGACCATGTCGAGGCCCTGCAGGCTCGCAAGCAGCCGATACACGGTGCTTCTCGGCTCGCCGGTGAGGTCTGCGAGCCGTCCGGCGGTGACCTCCTGCTCCTCGGCGAGCACGTCGAAGATGAGCGCTACCTTGCCGAGAACCTGTACTGGGTTGCCTCGCTCCATCGTTCCGTGAATACTCTCACGTCATGGACCTCGTATCCACTATGCGATAACAACCCGCAGGGGGAAGCATGTCTCTCGAGACAGAACAGGACGTCCGGAAGCCAGCGGCGGCCGACCTCGCGAGCCTCTACGAGCGGATGGTGCGCATCCGCCAGCTCGAGGACACGGTGCACCGGCTCTTCCTGAACAACGAGGTGGAGGGAACCACGCACCTCTACCAGGGGCAGGAGGCGGTCGCGGTCGGCGTCTGCGACCTGCTCGAGCAGGGGGACACGGTCGCCGCCACGTATCGCGGCCACGGCGCCTGCCTGGCGATGGGGGTCGACCAGGCAGCCCTGCTCGGCGAGTTCCTCGGTCGCGAGACGGGGACGAACGGGGGTCGTGGCGGCTCGATGAACGTGATCGACCTCGACCACGGCGTGATCGGCTGCTTCGGCATCGTCGGCGGCTCCATCGCCGCGGCGACCGGCGCGGCGCTCGCCTCGCAGCTCAGGAAGGACGGGACCGTGGCGGTCGCCTTCTTCGGCGACGGGGCGGTCAACCAGGCGTACTTCCACGAGTGCCTCAACTTCGCCGGTGTACGCAACCTGCCGATCGTCTACGTCTGCGAGAACAACCTCTACGGCGAGTGGACCGCGATGGGCGCGGTCACGGCCGGGGGCAGCATCTCGACGCGAGCGGCCGCCTACGGGATCCCCGGCGTGGAGGTCGACGGCAACGACGTGCTCGCCGTGCGCGACGTCGCCGCCGTGGCGATCGCCCGCGCCCGCTCCGGCAAAGGGCCCACGCTCGTCGAGGCCAAGACGTACCGCCACAAGGGGCATTCGCGCGTCGACCCCGGGAAGTACCGGCCGAAGGACGAGGTCGACGAGTGGCTCGGCCGGGACCCGATTCCCCGGCTCGCCAGCCAGCTCGACGGAGACGTCGTCGCTCGGATCGAACAGCGCGTCGCCGAGGAGCTCGAGCAGGCGGTCGCCGCAGCGCGCGACGCCGCGCAGCCGACGCTCCGCGATACGGCGAGCGCGTACAAGGGAGGTGACGTCTGATGCGTGAAGTCAGCTACCGGGAGGCGGTTCGCGACGGCATCGCGGAGGAGATGGAGCGGAATGCGAACGTCGTCCTCATCGGCGAGGACGTCGAGCCGGGCGGGGTGTTCAACGTCACCCCTGGACTCCTCGAGCGCTTCGGCCACGACCGGGTGATCGACACGCCCATCTCCGAGCTGGCGTTCACGAGTGCCGCGTTCGGGGCAGCAGTCAAGGGACTTCGCCCGGTGGTCGAGATCATGTTCGGCGACTTCCTCGGGCTCGTCGTGGACACGCTCGTCAATCAGGCCTCGAAGTACTGGTACATGTCGAACGAGCAGGCGAGCGTCCCGCTCGTCGTGCGCTCGGCCGTCGGGGCCGGCGGCCGCTTCGGCGCGTGCCACTCGCAGACGCCGGTGAGCTGGTTCCTCGCCGAGCCCGGGCTCCGTCTCGTCGCGCCCGCCACGCCTGCCGATGCAAAGGGCCTCACCAAGGCAGCGATCCGCGACGACAACCCGGTGATCGTCTTCGAGCACAAGCTGCTCTACGGGCGCAAGGCCGAGGTCGCGGACGGGGACGAGGCGCTCGTACCGATCGGCAAGGCGGCCGTCCGACGGGCGGGCGCCGACGTCACGATCGTCGCGGCGATGGCTGCCGTCGAGAAGGCGCTGGCCGCCGCGGACGAGCTCGCGGAAGCCGGGATCGACGCCGAGGTGGTAGACCTGCGCTCGCTCAGGCCACTCGACGCGAGCGCGATCGCCGAATCGGCGGAGAAGACGAAGCGGCTGGTCGTCGTCGAGGAGGGACCGCCCACCGGCGGCTACGCCGGCGACGTGATCGCGACCGCGGTCGAGCTCGCGGGCCCGATCCACGCGCAGCGGGTAACCATGCCGGACATCCCGGTCCCGTTCAGCGGCTCGCTCGAGGACGCAGCCCTGCCGCAGGCGGCGGATATCGTCAGCGCGGCCAAGCAGATCACGGGGAGCGGTACTTCGACTGACTAACCGGCCGAGTTTTCGTCTCAAGATCACATCGACCGACCACGGTTCCCGGCGACCCCAGAGGAGGGGGCGGCATGAAGGAGCACGAGACGACCACGGACAGGGCGCGCCAGGAGCTGGCTGCGCAGATCGACCGGAAGATCCTGAACCGCCGGGAGATGCTGAAGCGAAGCGGCCTGGGGCTCGTCGCTCTCGGGTCGGTCCCGGCCCTCCTCGCCGCGTGCGGAGGTGGAGGGGACGAGACCACGGCCGCCGAGGAGCCCGCCGCGACAGCTCCGGCGACCACCGGCGCCGCGGCCGAGGAGCCGGCGACCACTGCGGCCGCCGCCGAGGTGCCCCCGGCCAGCGGGACGGTCGACTTCCTCTCGTGGGAGGGCTACGACCTGCCCGACCCGCTGAAGGCCTGGCAGCAGGAGAACTCGATCAAGGTCCAGCCGACGTACATCGGCAACCACAACGACATCGAGGCGAAGTTGAAGGCGTCCGGCAACGCCGAGGGCTACGACCTGATCACGTACTACCAGGGCTTCAAGCCGCTCTACGCGGAGCTCGAGATCCTGTCGCCGATCGACGAGGCGAAGATTCCGAACCTCGCCGGCCTGTTCCCGTTCTTCGGCTCGGACGAGCGGAACTTCTGGGTCGATGCGGACGGGACGCGCACCGGCGTGCCGTGGACGTTCGGCTCCCAGGGGATCCAGTACGACGAGGCGGTGATCGCGGAGCCGCCGACCTCCTGGGACGTCCTGCTCGACCCGAAGTACAAGGGAAAGGTGGTCGTCGTCGACGACACCGCCGGGAACGTCGCGCTCGCCTCGCACATCCTCGGCTACGACGCTGGCCAGCTCACGTCCGACCAGTTCGAGGAGGTCAAGGACTACCTCGCGAGCGTCATCGCGCAGACGAAGGGCGTCGCGCCGTCCTACGGGGACTACACGACCAGGTTCGCCTCGGGGGACGTAGTGCTCGGCTTCCTCGGCTGGCAGGCGGTCAACCAGTTCGCGAAGGACGCCGGCAAGGACACGGTCAAGATGTCGTTCCCGGACGAGGGCGGCATCTCGTTCTGCGACTCCTACGCGATCCCGCCGGGCGCGGACAACGTCGACACGGTTCATGCCTGGATCAACGAGGTGCTCGATCCGCAGGTGCACGCGGCCGCGGCGGAGTACCTGATCGCAGGCGTGACGGTCGAAGGCGCCGTGCAGTACCTCTCGGAGGAGGTCGCGGGCTTCTACCCGTACGACTCGCTCGAGGAGCTCGTCGCCAAGTTCCCGTTCTACAACAACCCGCCCGTCGAGTCGGACGAGTTCGTGACGTTCGACGAGGCGCGGACGGCCTGGGAGGATCTGAAGGCAGGGGCCTGACCGGCATCTCTGACTGTCCGCAGTCTGGATACGTTGCCCGTACCGTGATAGGTTCGGCGCCTCGCCCGGGCGACCGGCCGCGCCACGGCTCGACGCGGGCGACGGGCAGGTACTGCGTCGATGGCCCTCGCGGGCCAGGAGGAGGAACAGGCGACATGGCGGAACGGGACGCAGCGAAGGAACAGGCGAGGGCCGAGGCGGCGGCGAGGATCGACCGGATGATCCTCAGCCGGCGCGAGCTCCTCAAGCGAAGCGGCATCGGCCTCGTTGCGGTCGGCGCCGTGCCCGCCCTGCTCGCCGCGTGCGGCGGCGGTGGTGCGGCGAGACCACGGCTGCGGAGGAGCCGGCGGCCAGCGCGCCGGCCGACACCGGCGCTCCGGAGCCCGCAACGACGGCGGCCGCAGCCGAGGTTCCGCCGGCGAGCGGACCGATCGACTACCTCTCCTGGGAGGGCTACGACATCCCGGATCAGCTGAAGGCGTGGCGCGAGGCGAACGACGTCACCGTCAACGCGACGTATATCGGCAACCACGACGAGATCCAGGCCAAGATCGCGGCCGGCGGCGGCACCTACGACGTCATCACCTACTACCAGGGCTACAAGCCGCTGTACGCCGAGCTCGGTATCCTCTCGCCCCTCGACACGGCCAAGATCCCGAACCTCGCCGGGCTCTTCCCCTACTTCCAGTCCGACGTCGGCAACTTCTGGATCGACCCCGACGGCACGCACACCGGCGTCCCGTGGACGTGGGGCTCGATCGGTCTCACCTGGGACGAGGCGACGCTCCCCGGGGGCCTCTCCTCCTGGTACGACCTGCTCGACCCGAAGTTCAAGGACAAGATCGGCCTGCCCGACGACCCCGTCGGCTCCTTCACGCTCGCGTCCCACGTGCTGGGATTCGACCCCAGTACCGTCACGCAGGATCAGAAGACGGAGATCGTCGACCTGCTGACCCAGATCGTCCAGCAGGCGAAGAGCATCGCGCCCTCGTTCGGCGACATGACGACCCAGCTCGTCTCGGGTGACATCGTGGCGTGCTGGCAGGGCTGGGCCGCGATGAACAGCTTCGCCGCGGACGCCGGCACCGACACGGTCATGACGCAGGTGCCGGAGGAAGGGAGCTTCTCCTTCTGCGACCTCTATGCCATCCCGACCACCGCCGACAACGTCGACACCGCGTACGCGTGGTTCAACGAGGCGATCAGCCCCGAGGTCAACGCGGCGGCGGCGGAGTTCCTGGTCGGCGCGGTGACCGTTGCCGACGCGGTTCCGCACCTGAACGAAGCGACCGCCTCGCTCTACCCCTACGACGAGATCGACAGCCTGCTCGAACGGGCTCCCTTCTACAACAACCCGCCCGTCGAGTCGGACGAGTTCGTCACGTACCAGGAGTGGATCGACACCTGGCAGGAGATCAAGGGCTCCACCTAGCCGCTCGGCTGCGCATCGGCGTCCTCGAAGGCCCGGCTCCACGGGGCCTTCGATCTTCGAGTGGCGCCGTGGAAACCGGAGATCCATGATCGCTTCTATCATGCATTTATGGTGGAACAATCCATTCTGCAGGAGGCGCCGATAGAGGCCGGCCTGCTCGGGGAGCTCGAGAGCCCGGATCCGATCGTTCGGCAACGCGCGGCCGAGGCTCTGAGCCGCCGGAACGCGATTCGCGAGAACGAGTCTGCGGTCCGCCGACTCGCACGCCTGTCGCTCGAGGACGACGACTCGGCCGCACGCGCGGCCGCGGTGAACGCGCTCCTGCGGCTCGAAGTTCCCGTCGAGGCGATCCGCGCCAACGCCCTTGCGCTGCTCTCGCATCCCTCGAGGGAGGTTCGGGCCCGTGCGGGATGGGCGATGGGCCGGTTCGAGCCCGACGAGTTGAAGCCCGTCCTCCCCGCCCTCTTCGACTGTCTCGCCACCGATCCCGATGCGGATCCGAAGTTCGGAGCGCTGTGGGCGTTCGCCCGCATGCGCTCGAGCGCCCCGGACGTGATCGCCGCGATCGAGGTCGCCCTCGACGACCCGAACGGGGACGTCCGCAGCGAGGCGGCCCGCGTTCTCGGGCGCCTCGGGCCGGGCGCAGCGTCGTCGGTGCCCGCCCTCGTCCAGCGGCTCGGCGACGAGGATCCCCTCGTCCGAGGGAACGCGGCCCGGGCCATCGGCCTCGTCGGCTCGGCCGAGCCCTCCGCGGTCGCGGCACTGCGGGCCCTGGGCTCCGACCGCGTGGGATACGTCCGCGAGGCGGCAGCAGCGGCTCTCGTCCGCTTCGGCGAGAGCGCTGGTGCGGTCTCGGTTCACGACGGCGAGGACCCGTGGCTCGCTCAGGCTCCGTCCGTCGACGAGCTGCTCGAGCGGCTCTCGGGCGACGACGCGTTCCGCCGGGCCGAGGCGTCCTGGCTCCTCGCGAAGCGTGACGCCTGCGCCGGCAGGGTGTCGGACGCTCTGGCCGTTCGAGCGGTCGTCGATCCGGACTCCGACTCGCGCTGGGCGGCCCTCTACGCGCTCGAGCGGATCGGCCGGCCCTCTCGGGACCTTGTCGAGACGCTGGCGGGGATCCTCGCCGGGGACGTCGACCCGGACGTGCGCCAGGGAGCCGCGGCCGCGCTCGCTGCTCACTGGCCGGAAGCCCCCGAGACGGCCTTCGCCGCGCTGGCGGACGCGCTCCGCGACGAGGACCCGATGGTCCGAGACGAAGCGGCGGACGCGCTCGCGACCATCGGCCCTCCGGCCGCGAGCGTCCGGCCGGCGCTCCTGTCGGCGCGCCAGGATCCGCACGCGGGGGTGCGCACGCGGGCGGCGGCGGCGCTCGCGTCGATCGACGCGGTCTGACGGCCGTCAGAAGTCGTCGAGGAGTGAGACCAGTGCGCCGCGCGCCTTCTCTCGCACGAGCCGGTGCGGATCGGCCAGACGCGCCCGGATGGCCGGGACGGCGACCCGGGCCGGCGCGCCGAGCCGGGCGAGCGCCGTGAGCGCCTCCTCGCGCAGCAGCGAGGCGCCTTCGTCGTCGAGCGCGCCGGCGAGCGTCTCGAGGACGTCCGGGGAGGCATGCCCGATCCGCCCGAGCGCGTGGGCAGCCTGCGCCCGTACGTCCGGATCCGGATCCTCCCGCACCGCCGCCGCGACCTCGTCGGCCTGATCGGCCGCAGCGGGCCCGATGCGCCCGGCGCACCAGGATGCGCCCCACCGGGCGTCGGGGTCGTGGTCGTGGCGAAGCTGCGCGACGACGATCGTCCGTCCCGGGGCCGCGTCCTGCCCCAGCTTCCCGACCGGCCACGTCGACTCCGCGCGCGTCCGCGGATCGTCGCTGCGCAGCCGCTCGAGCAGCCGTTCGAGCTCGTCCGTCTCGGAGGGCGCATCCACCGCCTCCGCCTCCGCGCGGGCAGCCGCCTCGTCCTCGTTCATCCGCCGAAGCGCCCTGCGCGCCTCGTCTCGGACCGGCCGCACCGGATCCGAGCCGCCGAGCACGGTGAGGGCAGGAGAGCCCGCGGCCGCGGGCGGGCCGATCCTGCCGAGCGCGCCGGCGGCCTCCTCCCGGACGAGCGAGTCGGAGTCCTCGAGCGCAGCCACGAGGGCGGAAACGACGCCGTCGACGATCCCGGCCGCACCGAGCGCAAACGCCGCCTCCGAGCGCATGTCCGGATCGGCATCGTCGCGCAGGATGTCGAGCATCGTGGGCGCCGCCGGCGACGCCGCCGGTCCCATGCGCTCGAGGGCCCAGAGCGCCGCCCAGCGAGGGTCGATGATCGTGTCACGCTCCGCCGCGAGCGCGGCGAGGAGCGGTACCGCCGCGGCGCCGTCCGAGCCGAGCTTCAGCAGCTCCCAGGCGGCCAGGGCGCGCGCGAACCAGTGGTGGCGCTCGTCGAGGAGCTCCATGAAGAGCGGCACGTCGCGCTCGGGCTCGACGCCGAGGCGCCCCGCCTCCTGGATGAGGACGAAGCGCTCGTCGTGATCGGTCGCGAGGATCGCGCCGCGAAGCAGCTCCTGAACGTGGGCGGCACTTGCGTTCCCTTCCATCGAGAAATGCACGATACTCCAGATCATGGATGATCGTCTATCGAGCGATCCCGCCTTCTCTACGTGCGTCGCGGCGCTCGACGCCGAGGACCCCGAGCGCCGCCGGGTGGCGGCAGAGACGCTCGGTGCGCTCGGAGGCTACGCGGCGCCCGTCCTCGAGACGATGGTCGAGCGCTCGATCGCCGACCCGGAGCCGCCGGTGCGCTACGCGCTCCTCGCCGCTCTCGAGCAGATCGGCTGGGACCCCGACGGGTCGGTGGAGCTCTTCGCAGCCCAGCTCGGTGACGGCGATCAGATCGTGCAAGCGAGAGCGGCCTGGGCGCTCGGCCGGGTAGGCCCGGCGTCCGCCCCGGCGGTGCCGCGGCTGGCCGAGGTCGCGGCAGACACCGGCACGGCTCGTCGATCCCCGCTGGTCGGCCGTAGTGGCGATCGGCCGGCTCGGGCCGATGTGCGCCGCGGCCGTGCCGACGCTGCTCGCGCTGCTCGCGGACGCCGATCCGGACATGCGCGAGGCGAGCGCGCGCTCCCTTGGCGCCATCGACCACGGTCCGGAGGTCGTCTCCGCGCTCGAGCGGGCGCTCGCCGACGGCGATCAACTCGTCCGCGACGCGGCCGCGGTCGGCCTCGGCGAGATCGGCGCCGCGGCGGCCCGTGCCGTCCCCGCCCTCGAGGTGCTCACCGTCGACGACTGGCCAGCCGTCCGCACCTCGGCGCGGGAGGCCCTCGCCCGGATCGCCGGCACGCCGCCCCCGGAGGCGCCCCGCGCCCGCACGGCGTCCGACGCAATCGTCGCGGCCGAGCTTCCGCAGCGCCTCGCGGGGCTCGAGAGCGAGAGCGAACGGACGCGCGGCATCAGCACCTTCGAGATCGGAAAGCTCGGGCCGGGAGCCGCGGAGGCGGTCCCGCTGCTCGCCGACCTCCTCGCAACCGACCGCAACCTCGACGTGCGCTGGTCGGCCGCCTGGGCGTTCGGGAAGATGGGCGGCGCGGCCGCCGCCGCCCTGCCCGCGCTCGCGCGAGCCGTCGCGTCGATGCCGATCCAGATGTTCGCGCCCAGGCCGCGTGGGCGATCGCGCGGGTCGCCGGAGAGTGCGACCGGCTCGTCGATCTCGCGGTCGACGTTCTCGTCCGCGCGCTTCGCGATCCCGACTCGCTCGTGCGCGAGGAGGCTGCCGAAGGGCTCGGGCACCTGGGTCGGCCGGCCGCGCGGGCACTGTCCCGCCTCGCCGTCACAGCAGGTGACAGCCACCCGCTCGTCAGGAGTCGAGCGCTCGCTGCGATCGCCGCCGTGAGTCGCGACCCGCGGACCTACGAGGGGGGATGAACCAGGTGGCAGGCGACCGCCCTGCCGGAGCCCGTCGGCCGTAGCTCGGGCCGAACCGTCGCACAGACGGGGAGCGCCACCGGGCAACGCGGATGGAACCGGCAGCCTGCCGGCGGCTCGATCGGGCTCGGCACGTCCCCGCCGAGCACGATTCGCTCGCGTGAACGCTCGGCTACCGGATCGGGGATCGGCACCGCGGAGAGAAGCGACTGCGTGTACGGGTGGAGCGGCTCCTTCATGATCGAGTCGCTCGCGCCGAGCTCGACGATCGAGCCCAGGTACATGACGGCGACGCGCCCGGCGGCATGACGCACTACGGCGAGATCGTGTGCGATCAGGAGCAGCGTCAGGCCGAGCTCCTCCTGGAGGTCGGCCAGGAGGTTGACGATCGTCGCCTGGATCGAGACGTCCAGCGCGGACACCGGCTCGTCGGCGACCACGAACTCGGGTGAGAGCGCCAGTGCGCGGGCGATCCCGATCCGCTGGCGCTGCCCGCCGGAGAACGCGTGTGGATACCTGCGCGCCGCGCCGGGCGGGAGTCCGACGAGCTCGAGCAACCTGGCCACCTCGGAGCGGCGCTCGGCACCGCGGATGCCGTGCGCGCGGAGCGGCTCGCCGACGAGATCGTCGACGCGCATCCTCGGGTCGAGCGACGCGAACGGATCCTGAAAGATCATCTGGGCCCGCTTGCGGAAGCCGAGCAGCCCGTTGCCTCGCAGCGTCCCGAGGTCGATGCCGTCGAAGAGGACCCGCCCCTCGATTGGCTTGTACAGCCGTAGCAGCGTCCGGCCGAGCGTCGTCTTCCCGCAGCCGGACTCACCGACGAGCGCCAGCGTCTCACCGCGGTCGATGGCGAGGCTGACGCCGTCGACGGCCCGCAGTCGCTGCTTGCCGCCGAGCCAGCCGCGGGCCGAGACGCGGAACTCGACCGACACCGCCTGGGCGTCCACGAGCGGGGCGGGCCGGCCGTTCCTCGGACCTCCGCTCATGCGGCCGGCTCGCGGACGCTGGCCCAGCATGCGACCTCGAGACCCCCGTTGCCCACAGGTAGCAACTCCGGATCCTCGGACGCGCACCGCTCGAGCGCGAGCGGGCAGCGCGGACGGAACGCGCAGCCGGCGCCCAGCTCGGTGAGAGTGGGCGGAGCACCTGCGATCGACGAAAGGCGGCGGCTGCGCGGTGCGTCGAGCCGCGGCACGCTCCGGAGCAGACCGAGCGTGTACGGGTGCTGCGCTCCCGCGAACAGCTCGTGCGTCGAGCCCTGCTCCACGATCCGTCCGGCATACATGACGCAGATCTCGTCGGCCAGCCCTGCGACGACGCCCAGGTCGTGCGTGATCAGGAGAAGGGCCATGCCCCGCTCGTCCCGCTCGCGTCGCAAGAGCTCGAGCAGCTGCGCCTGGATCGTGACGTCGAGGGCGGTGGTCGGCTCGTCTGCGATCAACAGCTCCGGATTCGGGGCCAGCGCGATGGCGACCGCGACCCGCTGGCGCAGCCCGCCCGAGAGCTGGTGCGGGTACTGACGCAGCCGCCGCTCGGGCTCCGGCACGCCGACCTCCACCAGCAGCTCGACGGCTCGCTTGCGCGCGTCTCGCCTCGACATCCCGAGATGCACCTCGAGGCCCTCCGTGATCTGGCGACCGATCGAGAGCAGCGGGTTCAGGCTCGTCGCCGAGTCCTGGAAGACCATCGCGATCCGCCGCCCCCGCACCCGGTCGAGCCTGCCTTCGGGAAGCGTCGCGAGGTCCTCCCCGCGAAGCTCGACCGAGCCCGCGGTGATCGCGCCGTTCTGTCCGAGGAGGCGGATGATCGAAAGGGCGGTGACGCTCTTGCCGCAGCCAGATTCGCCGACGAGCCCGAGCGTCTCGCCGTCCCGCACCTCGAAGGACACGCCGCGGACGGCCGGAAGCACCTCGCCCTCGACGACGAACTGCGTGGTGAGACCCGAGACCCGAAGCAGCGGCGCTTCCGCCATCGCCCTCAGCGTACGCCGAGGCTTGGCAGCCGGCCTCGGCGTTCCAGCGTCGGGTCGAGGACGTCGCGTAGGCCGTCACCTAGTAGCGAGAACCCGACCATCGCCAGCACGATGGCGCCTCCCGGGAAGGCCACGAGCCACGGCGACGTGAAAAGCGCTGACTGGCCGTCGCTGACCATGTTGCCCCACGAGGCCTGCGGCGGCTGGATCCCGATGCCGACGTAGGAGAGCGCCGACTCGAAGATGATGGCCGTCGCAACCCCGAGCGTGATGTAGACGACGACGCTCGGGAGGATGTGCGGGACGATGTGCCGGAGAATGATCGAGCCCGAGCGGACACCGGCGACCTGCGCGGCGAGGACGAACTCGCGCTCGCGCAGGCTGACGACCTGGCCGAACACGATTCTCGCCAGGCTCGCGCCGAACGCAATCCCGAAGATCATCAGCATCGTCGTGAGGCTCGGCTCGGTGACGGCGAGCAGCGCTACCGCGAGGAGAAGCACCGGGAACGAGAGGATGACGTCGACGACGCGCATCAAGAGGGACTGAAGGAGGCCGCGCGACATCCCGGCGACGCTGCCCACGAAGATCCCGAGCACCGCTGCGACGAGCACGCCGCCGACGCCGACGAGGAGCGACACCCGGGCGCCGTAGAGAACCCTGGAGAAGACGTCCCGCCCGAACCCGTCCGTTCCGAAGAGGAAGGTCGAGCTCGGCGGGAGCGGCTCTCCCTCGAGCGAGATCCCCTCGCGGTGCTGGAAGTCCTGCTCGTACGGCGCGATGAGCGGCGCGAAGATCGCGCAGAGGCAGAGCACGATCACGATCACGAGACCGAGCACGGCCGTCCAGTCGTGCATCAGCTCGCGGAGCGCGAGCCTCCAGAACCCGCGCTCGACCGGAGCCCGCTCGGGCTTCGCAGCCGCCGGCGCCGTGGTCGTCAGCGGGACTCCTTCGAACTACCCAGGGAACCGGGAGTCAGCCACGCTCCCTTCCGGTTGAGAAGATGCATTATCCACGATAGAATGCCAGCTTCAGATATACCATGCATGCGCACTCGTCAGGAGGTACCACCGTGGCAACCGCCGATGACAGCAGGAAGTGGGATCCCGCTCTCACTCGACGCACCCTGGTGGTGCGCGCGTTCCAGGCAGGAGGGCTGGCGGCGCTCGGAGGCGGCTTCCTCGCCGCCTGCGGGGGCGGCGGCAGCTCCACGGCTCCGGCGACGACCGCCGCAGGAGACGGACGCCGGAACGGTCGCGGAGACGGGCGGCGCGACGACAGCGGCTGGGACTCCCGTCCGGGGCGGGACGCTCAAGTACGCAGCGGTCGCCGGGCTTCGCGGTTTCGATCCGCAGAAGTTCTGGGACGGGTTCATCTGGACGGGTGCCGTGGCGGTGGCCGAGCCGATCCTCTCTCTGCCCCCGCAGGGCGGTCCGCTGGCCGACGGCCTCGCGTCCCTCCCGGAGGCGAACGCGGACGGGACGCTCCTGACCTTCACGCTCGAGCCGGGCGTGATGTTCCACCACGGACGGGAGATGACGGCAGACGACGTGAAGTTCTCCCTCGACCGGCTCCTCTCGCCGGCATTCGCCTGCGAGGGAGCATCGCTCTACACAGGATTGCCGATCGTCGGCCTCCCCGAGGTGCTGAACGAGAAAGCGAACGAGGTCTCCGGGATCAAGGTCGTCGACGACGCAACCTTCACCATCGAGCTCGAACGGCCCGAGAGCGCGCTTGCCGTACCTCCTGGCCATGCCGTTCGCCTCGGTCGTCCCCCGCGACGTCGTCGAGGACCTGGGCGACGAGAAGTTCAACCTCGCGCCTGTCGGGACCGGGCCGTACACGATGTCGAACGTGGATCTCGAGAAGGGCCTCGTGCTCGAGCGATTCGCCGACTATCGCGATCCCGAGCGCCCGTATATCGACCGAGTCGAGTGGACGATCGGTACGGACACCGAGCTCGCCGTGCTGCAGCTGCAGGACGGCCAGATCGACATGATTATGGATCGGATTCCCAACAGCACCGCAGTCCAGTTGCGCGACGACCCGGGCGACGGGCAGCTGCTGATCGGGCCCGTCAACCTCCTCTACTACCACACGCTGAACGTGCAGTCCGAGCCCATGAAGGACGAGCGGGTGCGAAGGGCGATTGCGATGGGGCTCGACCGCGAGCGCCTTGCCCGAACGCTCAAGGGGCTCGCGGAGATCGTGAACGGCGGGCTGTTCAGCTCAGCTGACGCCCTACTACCAGGAAGGCATCCAGATTCCGTTCGACCCGGAGGGCGCCAAGCAGCTCATCAGCGATGCCGGAGCGGAAGGGCTCGAGTTCGAGATTCTGGCGCAGGAGCAGAGCCCCTTCAACGAGATGGCCCAGACCGCGCAGGCGGATCTGAAGGCCATCGGGCTGAATCCGACGACCAAGCTCGCGACGGTCGAGGTGTTCATCGAGGACGCCTACAACGGCAATCCGCCGCCGATGGTGACGTACCTGTGGGACCTTCCGTACCCGCATGGCTCCTACTTCTTCGACGGCGCGTTCACGGAGGCCGCGATCGACGCGAAGTGTTGCAATCTCTCGATGTGGAGCGACCCCGCCTTCGAGACCCTGGTCCAGGACGCGCACCAGTCGCAGGATCCCGACCAGATCGTCGACTACTACAAGCAGATGGACCGGCAGGTGGTGTCCGAGGCGATCGCAGCGGTGCCGATGATCCAGGACGTGCGCGTGGATTTCACGTCGAAGCGCGTTCAGGGCGTCTTCGCGCCGACGACGCTCACCACTGTGTCGTTCTTCAAGGACTACTGGATCCAGGAGGCGTGACTTCCAGCACGCAGTCGATGGCCGCCTACGTCCTGAGGAGGCTCGGCTGGACGATCGTCGTTCTCTGGGCGATCGCCACGCTCACCTTCGGGGCCGTCTTCCTGTCTCCCGTCGACCCCGCGCACGTCTACGCCGGCTCCCGCGCCACGGAGCAGGTCGTGGAACAGGTCCGAGCAGATCTCGGCCTGGACGACTCGATCGTCGTTCAGTACGGGCGCTACATGGGCCGGCTCGTCCAGGGCGATCTCGGGACGTCGTTCTTCACAGGCAAGCCGGTGCTGACCAGCACCATGGAGCGGCTTCCGAACACCATTCTCCTGGCGACCGCGGGCGCGTTCGTCATGCTCGTGATCGGGATCCCTCTCGGGCTCCTGGCCGCTCTTCACCCGCGTTCCGCGCTCGACCGCAGCATCCTCGGTTTCTCGCTGGTCGGCGCCGTGATCCCGACCTTCGTCCTCGGGCTGCTCCTCCTCTACTTCCTCGCGTTCAAGCTCGACGTCTTTCCGCTCGGCGGCTCCGGGTCGTTCATGCACCTCGTCCTACCGGCCGTGACGCTCGGCATCGCGGGCGCCGCCTGGTACGCGCGAATGCTGCGCTCGACCGTCCTGAACATCACGTCCGAGGACTACGTGCGCAACGCTCGGGCGAAGGGGATGCCGAACCGGATCGTCGTCGGTCGCCACGTCATGCGCAACGCGGTCGGCCCGATCATCACCATGGTCGCGCTCGACCTCGGGGTCTTCTTCGGTGGGGTGCTCGTCATCGAGAAGGTGTTTGGCTGGCCTGGGCTCGGTGAGCTGGCCTGGCGGGCGGTCGGCAACAACGACATTCCGGTGATCATGGGAACCGTCTTGATCGCAGCCTGCTTCATCGTCTTGCTCAACCTGATCGCCGACCTGCTGAACGCCGCGGTCGACCCCCGTGTGGCCTACGCGTAGGCTGGGGACGTGCACGAGCAGGTCGGGCTGGGGCACGAGGCGCTCGTCGCAACGTACCGGGAGTTCCTGGACGGCCAGGTCGCCCTGGTAACCGGCGCGAGTCGGGGGATCGGACAGGCTGTTGCGACCTCTCTCGCGGCGCTCGGCGCCGACGTCGCGCTCGTCCAGCGCGGGGATGCGGCCGAGACCGTCGCCGCGATCGAGGCGATCGGACGGCGCGCCCTCGTCGTCA
Source organism: uncultured Thermoleophilia bacterium (assembly GCA_963819905.1). Lineage (GTDB taxonomy): Bacteria > Actinomycetota > Thermoleophilia > Gaiellales > Gaiellaceae > CAWCQC01. Next base: position 9,191 of record CAWFXP010000006.1, on the reverse strand, counting down.
ACGCGGATCTGGCGCGTCCGGGCGACGCGGAGCGTGCCGTGAAGAACGCGGCAGTCGCGCTCGGAAGGCTCGACGTCGCCGTCTGCAATGCCGCGCTCAACATCCGAGGCCCTGCCCTCGACGTCTCGCTCGACGACTTCCAGCGCGTGCTCGACGTCACGGTTCTCTCGGCCTTCGCCACCTCGCGCGCGGCGGCGGCGATCTTCCGAGAGCAAGGCCCCGGAGGTCGGGTCGTGCATCTCGCGTCGGCGTACTCCTTCTTCGGCGGTATCAACGTCATCCCGTACGCGGCCTCGAAGGGCGCCGTCGCCCAGCTGATGCGCTCCGAGGCCGTCGAGTGGGCGCAGCACGGAATTCGGGTGAACGCCGTCGCACCGGGCTGGGTCGAGACCGAGTTCACACGGGCTCTTCGCGAGGACGAGGCGCGCTTCCGTGACATCACCGGCAGGATCACGCTCGGCCGCTGGGCCACTCCGCAGGAGATCGCCGACAGCGTGGCGTTTCTCGTCTCACCGGCGGCGGCCTATCTCCAGGGGCACATCCTGGTCACGGACGGCGGGTACCTCGTTCGCTGACGCACGTTCGGCTAGCCGGTGGCGCTCGGGACGAGCTGGAAGAGCGCCACGAGCGGCGAGGCGCCGGTATTGAGGAGGCGATATGACGTGAGAGGCGGCAGATAGACGCCGTCCTTCGGCTCCGCCTCGAGCCACGTGGAGTCTTCCGGGAGCTCCACGCCGAGAGCGCCGCTCACGACATAGAGCGTCATCGCTCCCTCGTGGGTCCGCACGTCGCTCCGCTGGCCCGGCAGAAGATGGATCTCGCCGACCGTGAGGAACGGCGTCGAGACGACATGCCCAATGAGGATCGGGGCGTCGCCCTCGAGCTGCCACAGCACGTCGTGCTCGCGGAGGTGGTGGACGGTCGCCCGGCCGGCAGCCTCCTGGCGCCCCTCAGGCCAGCGCCCGACGAGCGCGGAGTCCCGCAGGCGCTGGGTCTCGGGCCACGGCTTGTGAACAACCCGTGCCGCCCGGCTCTTCGCCGGAGCGGTGAACTCCACGGCCAGGGCCGGCGCCGCTCCGTAGTTCCAGGCCTGGAGCCAGACGTCACCCTTGAAGTGCAACGACTCCCCTGCCTCGACCCGGTGCACCTCTCCCGTCTCCGCGTTCGCGGTCACGACAGTCCCCTCGAGCACGCGCCAGACGATGTCCCGCTCGTAGACGTCGAACCCCTCGCCCTCCTGGCGAAACCAGCCACCGACGGAGATGCCGAAAACGATCTGGCAGACCTCGTCCGTGTCTGCGTAGATCCAGTCGACCGTCTGGCCGCTCTCGCGGCTCGTGCCCCAAACTCCTCGTGGCACGTCGGAGTAGCGCAGGAGCGAGGGGCCGTCGAACGCCACGAGGTCAGTACGGAGTCGGGATGAACACGCGCGAGCCGGTGCAGTTGAGGAGAAACTGCTCCGGGAAGGCGCGGGCGATCTCCATCATCGCGCGCATCCCGGTGCAGTGCATCGGGCACAGCAGCTCGACGCCGATCTCCTCCAAGGCGTCGATCGTCTTCGTCGTCTTCTCCTCCGGAATCCCGGGGAACCCGAGGTGGAAGCCGCCGAACACCCCGACCACGCGCTCACGGTCGGTGATCTTCATCGCGTGCCGGATCGTGTTGACGACGCCGGCGTGGCTGCACCCGCAGAGTACGACGATGCCGTCCTTGCCGACCTCGATCACGAGCGCCTGGTCGTCCGGCACGGTGTCCGGCTGCATCTCGCCGTCGACCAGCTGGATGAGCGCGTTCGGAGTCGTGATGCTGCTCGGCGGCATCTCGAAGTCGACGAGACGCGGGATCTCCCCGGTGGCGATCATCCCGGGTCCGACCTCGAGCGGCCCCTTGTGCAGCACCACACGCCCTCCCGAGGCGTCGATCGCGGCGATCGTGAGGTCCTGGTTGTAGTACGGGGCGACCTGTCCGGAGGCGAGCCTGAGGTACCGGGGCAGGAAGGCATCGTCGTGGATCGACAGCGGAACGGCGGCCTCCCGGCTCTCGAGGAAACCCATCAGCCCGCCATAGTGATCGGGATGGCCGTGGCTGATGACGCAGTGATCGACGGCGGCGAGGTCGACGGCGAGCGCGCCCGCGTTGTGCTGGAGCACCGGCCCGGTCATGCCGGTGTCGAACAGCGCGCGATAGGTGTACCGGCCCCATTCCACCTCGACGTGGAAGGCAACGCCGTTCTCACCGACCGGACAGGGGCACTTCGGGTCGAAGTGGTGGGCCAGGCCCGCCCGGGTGATCGACGGCCCGTCCGGCAGGAGCATGTCGACGTAGTTCTCGGTCAGGGTCGTGAGTACGACCCGGTCGACTCCCTGTCCCATCAGCCCTCCCTGTCCGCGGTCAGTCGACCGCGAGATCGTATGGATCGTCCGCTTCCTCGCCGGTGAGGTGGGCAACCAGGCTGAGGTAGCTGTGCCTGATGTGCTCCTCGAAGACGGTCTTCACGTGGACGACGTCGCCTCCGCGAACCGCCGCGACCATCTCGTTGTGCTCGCCGATCGACTCGTCGAGCCGGCCCGAGATCACCTGGAGGATGTCCCAGGGGAAGGAGAGCCAGAGCCCGTCGATGATCCGCGTGAGGGCGGGTATGCCGCACAGGTCGTAGAACAGGAAGTGAAACTCGCGATTGGCCGATCGAGCCTCGGCGTAGTCCTTCTTCTTCCTGGCCTTGCCCATCGCCTCGATCAGCTCGTCCGCACGGTCGAGGTCGCGGCGCGAGACACGAAGCGACGCGCGCTGTGCGGCGTAGGGCTCGAGCAGGCGGCGGGCGGCGTAGACGCCCTTCACCTCGTCGAGGTTCGCCTCGGCGACACGGACGCCGCGGTGCGGCTCGCTGACCAGAAGGCCCTGGGCCTCGAGCTGGCGCATCGCCTCGCGAACGGGCGTGATACTCGTGTCGAAACGGGCAGCAAGCTCGTCCTGCTGGATCCGGGTCCCGCGCGGGAGCTCCCCCGAGCCGATCAGCAGCTTCAGCTCGTCTGCAATCAGGTCCTTCTTCGTCTTGCGGTTCCTCGTCATTCGCCGTCCCCCCTAGCTCGCCTCGCCCGTCAGCGACGCCATGCCGAGATCGAGCTCCGAGAGAATCGCCTCGGTGTCCTCGCCGAGCGCCGGCGGCCGTGCACGACCGTTCAGGCTGGTCGCTCCGAGCCGTTCAGCCAGCCCGACGAGCGTGATCACCGCTGCGCCGGTCTCGGTGTCCGCCGCGGCGAAGAGACGGCGTTCGGCGGCGACCGGATGCTCGCTGACGTCTCTCATGTCGTTCAGCGAAGCGTAGGCGAGGCCCAGGTCGTCAAACATCGCGACTGCGTCGGCAGCATCGAGCCGCGCCACGGCGTCGCCGACCAACGAGTCCACCTCTTCACGGTGCGCGAGTCGCGCGACGTTCGTCGCGAAGCGCGGGTCGTCGGCGAGATCGGGCCGTTCCAGCACGGCGTCGGCAAACCGGCGCCACTCGGCATCGTGCTCGACGGCGAACAACACCTGCGTCCCGTCTGCGCAGCGGAACACGCCGTACGGCGCAATCGCATGGTGACGCTGCGGAACCCGCGGATAGAGGACACCCGCGTTCACGTAGCTGAGCAGCATCGGGCCGGCGAACTCGAGCACGGCATCGAACATCGCGACGTCGAGGAAGCAGCCTCGACCGGACTGCGTCTTTCCCAGCAGCCCGGCCAGTACGAGCGCGGCCGCGTAGATTCCGGTGCCGACGTCGACGATCGAGACGCCCGTGCGACTCGGCTGCTCCGGCGAGCCGGTCAGGCTCATCACCCCCGCCTCGGCCTGAACCAGCATGTCGTATGCCTTGCGGTCGCGAAACGCTCCGGTTCGCCCGTACCCGGAGATCTGGCAGACGACGAGCTCGGGGAAGCGCTCGTCGAAGAGCTCGGGTGTGAGCCCCAGCCGCTCGGTGGCCCCGGGGCTCAGGTTGCTCACGAATACGTCAGACCGGCCGAGCAACGCGTCGAACGCCGTTCTGCCGCCCTCCTGCTTGAGGTCGAGCACGATGCTGCGCTTTCGGCGATTCAGCCACCAGAACTGCGCTCCCTCTCCGGCCACGTTTGCGTCCCAGTGGCGGGCGAAGTCGCCGTAGGGGGCGCGCTCGACCTTGACCACCTCTGCTCCGAGATCACCGAGGATGCGCGTGCAGAGAGGCCCGGCAACGGAATGCTCGAGGCCGACGACCCGGAGACCCGCGAGGAGCCCACCGGGAGCTGCATTGACGTCAACGCTCATGGGCATGTGACTTTCGCCTCAGGGCGGGTGGTAGGTGAATGCATGATTCTGCTTTATTATGCATCATAATGGCCCACCGGCACCGGGGACGCAAGAATACCTCTGGGATGCCTCGGCACCCTAGACCCCACAGTCGCCACCGGCCGGCGCTGGACAAGGATGTGACGTGACCCTCGTGCTCGAGAACGAGGTCTGCCGTGCCGAGATCCTGCCCTCGATCGGCGCCCGCGTGCAGCAGGTCACGGATCGGCGGGCCGGTCGGGATCTGCTCTTCGCGGTTGCGGTCGCAGATCCGGCGTCCGACGACTTCCTGACCGCGACCACCGGCGGCTGGGATCTCATGTTCCCGAACGACGACCCGTGGCGGGGTCACCCGGATCACGGCCGGGCCTGGAACGTTCCGTACACCGTCCGCGCGTCCGCGCCCGCGTCCGCGGAGCTGACACTCGACGTCGCCTTGCCCCCTGTCACGATCACGCGAGGATATGAGCTGCTCCCGCCGCCCCGCTGCGGTCTGCGAGAGGAGATCAGGATCGCGGCGACCGGCGACACGGGCCCGTTCCTCGTCGCCCCGCACCCGATGCTCGCGGTCGAGGCGGGCTGGCGCGTTCACCTGCCCGAGGGGGCCCGTGACATCGCCGCCGACGCTGTCTTGCCCGGTCGCTTCGAGGCGGGCCAGGCATTGGGCGACGCCGAGTGGGCGCGTGGTGCGACCGTTCCGCCCGGCGACGAGGAGCTCGTCGAGGTCTTGTACGTCGCCGGCATCACGTCCGGCGTCGTCGCTGATCCCGTCACCGGACACGAGGTGGCGGTGCGCTGGGGCGCCACGCTGCCGCATCTCTGGATTTGCACGCTCTGCCGGCACCTCGGGCCGAAGCCGGTCCTCCTGCTCGAGCCGTGCACGGCACGGCCGTACCGGCTGGATGAGTCGATCGCCGCGGAGCGAGCCGTCTCGCTCACCGAGGGCGAGGCGTGGACGGGTTGGATCGAAGTCGAATCCATTCCGGCGAATGCTCCCAAAGGGGCGGCCAACCGACGGGGCCGGACAGGTCCGGCCCCTACATGATGTGGTGGCACCCTGCCCTCAGGCGTAGGGGCCGGACCTGTCCGGCCCTCCGCCACGATCGGTACCGGTCTACGCGCCCGCGGCCTGATACAACGCGTGGAGTCGTGGCAGAGGCGAAGACGCAGTGACGGGCGAACAGAGCGAGAAACCCTTCGCGGTCGTGACGGGCGCTGCCTCGGGTATCGGCCTGGCCACCGTCGAGCTTCTCCTCGAGCGCGGATATGACGTGCTCGGTGTCGACCTCGACGGGGCGCCGGCGGCGCTCGGTGAGAGCGGCACCGTGTCCTGGGTCGCGGGCGACGTCGCAGCCGCGGCGACCTGGGAGCAGGTCGCCGCCTCGGCAGCAGTCGCTGAGCGCGACGCGGCCGACGCCTTCATCGCCTGCGCCGGCACCCTCGTATCCGCGCCGCTGCTCGATATCCCGGTCGAGGACTGGCAGCGGATCTTCGACGTCAACCTGTTCGGAACGCTCCGCGGGATCCACACCCTCGTCCCGGCGATGCGCCGGCGCGGCCGGGGCGCGGTAGCCGTCGTCTGCAGCGTCAACTCCATCGTCGTCGAGGACACGCTGAGCCCCTACTGCGCGTCGAAGGCGGCACTGCTCCAGCTGGTCCGCTCGGCCGCCCTCGAGTACGCCGCAGACGGCCTCCGGATCAACGCGCTTCTCCCGGGCGTGGTCGACACCCCGCTTCTGCGCAGCTTCGTCGACGTGCTCGACGATCCCGCCGCCGCCGTCCACTCGCTCGAGCAGCGCACACCCACCGGTCGGCTGATCACGTCGCGGGAGATCGCAGAGCTGCTGTGCTTCCTCGTCAGCGACGCGGCAACGGCGATGTCCGGGTCCGCAGTTCTCGCCGACGGCGGCATTACCGCCTCGTACAACTTCAACGTCGCGACACGGTCGGGAGCCGCCACGGCTCCGCGTCACTAGCCGGTCCCATATCAGATCGCGTAGCGCCGGAGGATCGACTCGTCGACGACGATCCCGAGCCCGGGCGCATCGGGCACCCGGACCCACCCGTCCGCCTGCTCGATGGGCACGTCGACGAGCTCTGCCTGGAGCGGCGACGGATCGGGCTTCAGCTCGAGGAGGACGCCGTTCTCCGACGCTGCGAGCACCTGGAGCGACGCGGCCGTGTTGATCGCGCTCGTCCACGAGTGCGGCACGAAGCGGACGCCGTGGCTGGCCGCGTGCTCCACGATCAGACGCATCCCCGTGATGCCCTCCGACCGCCCGGGGTCGACGAGCACGATGTCGACGCCCTCCGACTCGACGAGACGGCGGTAGCCGGAGGGCGTCCACTCGCGTTCGCCCGTCGCGATCGCCATCGGTGCGGCCGCTCGGAGCCGGCGCAGCCCTTCGTAGTCCTCGTGGTGGAGCGCATCCTCGAGCCACATGAGCTCGTACTCGCCGAGTCGGCGGGCCATCTCGACCGCGTGAGAGACCGACCAGCCGGCGCGTCCGGAAACGTCCACCGCGACGCCGATCGACGGCCCGACTGCCTCCCGGACCCGTCGAACGATCTCGACGTCGCGGTCGGCATCGAGGCCGAACTCTGCCTCCGGGTGCCCCCAGCCGCCCTTGGTCGCGGTGAAGCCTCGCGCGACGTAGTCCGCGGACTGCTCGGCGGGCCTGTCGAGATCGCGCGTGTCCCACATGACGGCGGCGCTGGCACGGAACCGGTCGTGGAGCTTTCCGCCGAGAAGTTGATGAATCGGCACGCCGGCTCGCCGCCCCGCGAGATCCCAGAGCGCGGTATCGACGCCGGAGAGCGCGAGGGAAGCGATGCCGCCGGCGCCGTACCAGAAGCCCCGATCGCGCATCCGCTGCCAGTGCGAGCGGATCGGTGACGGGTCGACGCCGAGCAGCAGTGGGGCGTACCCCCCGTCGACGATCGCGCGCACGGCGACGGCTGCCTCGGCGGCGCCGCACACGCACTCGCCCCACCCCACCGCCCCGTCGCTGTCCTCGATCCGGACGATCGCGACCGAGCGCGGAAGATCGAACGCATGCGGCTCCCGGTAGACGAGCGGATGAACGTCGACGCGGGCGATCTCTGTCATGGCAATGCATTCCGGCTTGCTTCATGCATCGAGTGCTCTTATCATGCCGAACGCCCTACGAAGGAGGTAGGTTGTGAGCGAGACCGAGAACGCCTCGGCGGACGAGCTGGAAGACTTCGTGGCAATCGGCCCCGGAGCGGTCGCGGTTCCTCCGGGGGTCGTCATGGAGTATCCGACGCGGGTACTCGCCTCCATCCCTCGCTGTGAGGGCGTCGCCCTCGGGCCGGACGGGAAGCTGTTCGCCGCGAACGAGGCCGGCGAGCTGTTCCGCATCGACCCGGACGACGGGTCGTTCGAGGTCGTCGCCAACCTCGGCGGCTGGGGCGTCGGCCTCTGCGTGGACGGCGACGGCTGCGTTCACGTCTGCGTGATCGACAAGCACAAGATGGTTCGGGCCGATCCGGCGACCGGCAAGGTCGAGGACTACTGCACGAGCGTCGAGGGCGGCCCGCTCCCATCGCCGAACTATCCCGCCTTCGGAGCCGACGGGACGCTCTACGTCACTGACTCTCGCGGCCCGGGCAAGGAGGAGCGCGAAGGCCGCGTCGTCGCGATTCCCCCCGGTGGTGGTGACGCGTCCGTCGTGCCCGGCGAACGGCTCTTCTACGCGAATGGCATGGCGGTGCGGAAGGACGGGACCCTGTTCGTCGTCGATACGTTCGTGCAGCCCCGGATCGTGACGCTCGCCGACGGGCGGCTCGAGACCTACGTCGAGCTGCCGGGAACCGTTCCGGACGGTCTCGCCTTCGACGAGGACGGCGGCCTGATGATCTCGTGCTTCCAGCCGAACCGGTTGCTGCGCGTCGAGCCCGGCGGCGGCGAGGCCGCGGATCATCATCGACGACTGGACGGGCCAGCTCCTGCTCAGCCCGACGAACATCGCCTTCTTCGGGCCCGACCGCAAGAGCCTCGCGTTCGCCTCCCTGCTCGGCTGGTGGCTGAGCGCGATCGACACGCCCTGGACCGGGCAACCGCTCTTCTACCCGAACCTTCGCTAGCAGCAACGAAAGGACGTCATGCGAATCAAGCTGATCCTCGCGTTCCCGCTGGACGCGGCGGGCGTCGAACGCCGCCGGGCGAAGATCCCCGCGGGCGTTCTGGCAGACACGACCGAGGTCGACTGCGTGCCGATCATCGACGCCGGCAAGCTGCTGATGGACTCGTACTACAACTTCGCGCTCTACGAGCCGTTCATCATCCAGCAGGGCGTCCAGGCCGAGGAGGAGGGCTACGACGCGGTTGCCGTGGACACGGTCTCGGACGTCGGCGTCAACGCGCTCCGCTCGCGCCTGTCGATTCCCGTCATCGGGCCGGGCCAGGCGGCGTACGCCGTGGCGTCGATGCTCGGTCGCAGGTTCTCGATCCTCACGCGCTGGGATCGCTGGGCATGGCTTCACGACGCAAGTCTCGACGCGTACGGGCTCCGCTCCCAGTGTGTCTCGATCCGGGCGCCGAAGCTGCCGAGCGAGGTCGTCGAGGCGCTCCCCGGCAAGCACGCCGGCGAGGCGGCCGCCTTGATCGAGGGACATCCGGACTACTGGCCATCGTTCCTCGGAGAGGCGCAAGCCGCGATCCGGGACGACGGCGCGGACGTGCTGATCCTCGCCTCGATGACGATGCAGGAGGCTGTCGAGTACGTCGCCCCGAAGATCGACGTCCCGCTGATCGATCCCGGGCCCCTGGCGCTGAAGATGCTCGAGCTCTGGGTCTCGCTCGGGCTGACGCACTCGAAGGCGGCCTGGCCTTCACCGGAGGAAATCCAGGACGAGCGCTTCCT